>JAXLXO010000005.1:0-310276 GCA_046327915.1 Binatia bacterium
TTCGTCGCGCTTGTAGAGGCGCTTGCCGATGATCAGGCCGTTGCCGTCCGGATGGTCGTGAAGCCCCAGCGCCAGAGCCTTCGCGACAAGGTGTGTCACCGTGACGTGAAGGCCTTCCGATGCGCGCAGCCGCTCGATCAAGGCGAGCGACTCGGTCATGTCGACCTCGATCGTGCCGTAGACCGTCGGGTTGTCCGGTGCCGCCCAGGTGCCCAGCGCGAGACGTCGCCAGCTGCTGGGGTTCGTGACCCGCTCGTACGGCGGCTTGCGCCGTGCCTGGTCGGGTGCGACTGCAGACTCCTCCTCGGGAGAACCGACCACGCTGGGTTTGTGCATCGACGTCACGGCTCGCTCCTGTTGTTCTTAACCTTCTGCCCCTGATATGCGATGTATCGTATCAAGGGGGATTTATGAAACTTGCTCGAGGTCGTGAGAGGGTCGTCGCCGCGCTGGCCGCGGTGGCGCTGATCGGTTGTCTGGCATCC
Organism: Binatia bacterium; assembly: GCA_046327915.1. Classification (GTDB taxonomy): domain Bacteria; phylum Desulfobacterota; class Binatia; order UBA12015; family UBA12015; genus VGTK01. The sequence continues at coordinate 486 of JAXLXO010000005.1, forward strand.
CCTGCTCGCGCTCAGGGACAGTACGACGACGGGCAGGCCCATCCGCTTCGCCTCGTCGCCTACCTGGTCGCACCGGCCGGCTACCTCGCGGAGTGGCTCGTGACGCGCCCGTTCTTCCGCATCGTGTCGCAGGAGGACAACGCCCCGATCTTCTCGTACACGCCGCAGGGCGGATTCGACTACGAGACGTACGAGGAGGGTTTGTCGACCGGCGTCACGTACGAGAGCCCCTACCGCGTCATGCAGCAGAACGGGACGCCCTGATCCTCAGGACACCACCTCCAGCGGTGCGAAGCGCGCGATCAGCTTCTTGAGACCCGCGCGCTCGAACTGCACCGTCAGCTTCGTTCCCGCCCCCGTTCCTTCGTTCCTCCGTACCACCCCGACTCCGAACTGCGGATGACGGACGCGCGTGCCGATCGGCAGCGCGCCACCCGTCTGTGTCTCCTGGCTCGCGGTGTAGTCGATTTCCGGTTCACGGTGAGCCGAAGCCCCCGCGGCTGCGGCGAGCGCCCGACGCTGCGTGCCGCCCCCCCAGTCGTCGACAGGCTCGACCCAGGTTTCGTTGGTGGGCCTGCGCTGCGGTTGATCCGGCTCGACACCGAACGTCCTCACCAGGTCGGCCGGGATCTCGCGCAGGAAGCGGGACGGCGGATTGTTCTGGCTGCTGCCGAACAGGATCCGGTGTCGCGCTCGCGTCAGGACCAGCCGCTCGCGCGCTCGCGTCATGCCGACATAGCAGAGGCGCCGCTCCTCCTCGAGGCCGCCTTCGTCGAGAGCGCGCGCGTGCGGAAAGACGCCCTCCTCCAGGCCCACGAGATAGACGGCGGGGAACTCGAGCCCCTTGGAGTTGTGCAGCGTCATCAGGCTGATCGCGCCGCGCGAGCTGTCGTCGTCGTCGAGATCCGACACCAGCGCGGCGCGCTCGAGGAACGCCTCCACCGCGCTCGAGCCATGCGGCGCTCCGTCCATCGCGTCGAGCTCGCGCGCGGCACCGACGAGCTCGTCGAGGTTGTCGGCGCGCGCCTCCGCCTCCTGCGTTCCCTCGGCGCGAAGCCGTGACATCAGCCCGGTCTCCGCAAGCACCAGCTCGATGACGTCCGCCATCGTCCGCTCGTCGAGCGCGGCGCGCAGCCGGACGATCATCGACCAGAACTCCGCGACACGGCCGCGGCTCGCGTTCGCGAGCTGCAGGCGATCGTCGTCGAGGTCCGCGAGGATCGTCGAGATCGGCACGCCGCGGCTGCGGGCAGCATCCGTGAGCGTCCCGACCGTCGTCGCGCCGATGCCGCGCGTCGGCACGTTGATCACGCGCGTCAGGCTCACGTCGTCGGCCGGGTTCACCAGCAGGCGCAGGTACGCGAGGACGTCCTTGACCTCCTTGCGGTCATAGAAGCGCGTGCCGCCGATCAGGATGTACCGGATGCGGCGGAAGAGCAGCTCCTCCTCGAGCAGGCGCGACTGCGCGTTGGTGCGGTAGAACACCGCGATCTCCGAGGGGGCCCGGCCGGAGCCGAGAACGCGCTCGATGTCGCTCGCGACGTAGCGCGCCTCGATCCGATCGTCGGGGAGCGTCGCGACGGTGACCGGCTCGCCGGGACCGTTCTCCGTCCAGAGCGTCTTGCCGTGACGGTCGGCGTTGCGCCGGATCACTGCACCCGCGGCGGCGAGGATGTTGCCCGTCGAGCGGTAGTTCTGCTCGAGCCGGATGACGTGCGCGTCGGAATGGTCGCGCTCGAAGTCGAGGATCGCACGGACCGTCGCGCCGCGGAACGCGTAGATCGACTGGTCGTCGTCGCCGACGACGTTCAGATTCCCCTGCCCGCCCGAGATTGCACGCACCAGCTGGTACTGCGCGCGGTTGATGTCCTGATACTCGTCGACCAGGACGTAGCGGTAGCGTGCGCGATACGCGTCGCGGACCACCGGCTGCTCGGTGAGCAGCCGGTGCATCGCGGTGATCAAGGAGCCGAAGTCGAGTGCGCCCGCCCGGTGCAGGAGCTGCTCATAGCGCGCGGCGCCGCGCAGCAGCGCCTCCATGCGCTGCGGTCCCTCGTACGCCTCGTGCCGGTCGAGCGGCTCGGCGGCGTTGCGGCGCCGCTCGATGTACGAGCGCAGCGCGGACGCGGTGAGCAGATGCTCGCTCACGTCGACCTCGGCGAGCGCACGGCGGCACAGCGCGAGCTGATCGGTGTCGTCGTAGATCGCGAAGCTCGACGGCAGTCCCAGCTTCGGTGCCTCGCGGCGCAGCCAGCGCGCGCAGACAGAGTGGAACGTCCCGACCGTCAAGCCCTGAACGTCACCATCGAGCAGGCGCTCGAGCCGCTCGCGCATCTCGCGAGCCGCCTTGTTCGTGAACGTGACCGCGAGGATCTGCTCGGGCCGCACGTCACGCTCGGAGACGAGGTGTGCCACGCGGTACGTGAGCACGCGTGTCTTGCCGCTGCCTGCGCCCGCGAGAACCAGCAGCGGACCGTCGCCGTGCAGCACCGCTTCGCGCTGCGGCGGATTGAGCGAGTCGAGATCCATGCGCATGGCGGAGGCGGCAACGTAACGGACGCCGACCAAAAGGAAAGTGGCGTCGCGAAGGCGCGCGCTGCTAACCTTCGCCGTGGCCGCGTACGATCGCAAGGACGCCGTCTATCGCCGCGCGAAGCGTGAAGGCTTCCGCTCGCGCGCCGCGATCAAGCTCGAGGAGCTCGACCGGCTGTTCTCGCTGCTGCGGCCGGGACAGCGCATCGTGGACCTCGGCTGCTGGCCCGGCGGCTGGCTGCAGGTCTGCGCGGAACGGGTCGGACCCCGCGGCCGCGTGGTGGGAGTCGACGTCGCCCACACGGAGGAGGTCGAGCGACCGAACGTCGTCGTGCTCACGGCCGACGTCTACGACGCGTCGCTCGCGGAGCGGGTCCGCGAGGCGCTCGGCGGTCCGGCCGACCTCGTCCTCTCCGACCTCGCGCCGAAGCTGAGCGGCATCGCCGCCAGCGACTCCGCCCGGCACGCGGCACTGGTGCAGCGGGCGCTGGAGCTTGCCCGGGCCTGGCTCGGTCCCGAAGGCATCTTCCTCGCGAAGCTGTTCATGGACGCCGAGTACCAGGACCTGATCCGCGAGATCCGGGCGACCTTTTCGGCCGTGAAGTCGCGCAAGCTCGACACCACGCGAAAGGGCTCGTCCGAGCTCTACGTTTGCGGACGTGGCTTGAAAGAAGTCGCTCCACCCGCGTAAGCTGTCGCGAGCCGGGACGACCCCCCAGACCACCTGCCCATCGCGGGCCTCGCGCCGGATCGGCGCCGGAAAATCGTTCTTCCGGCGTTCGAACGAGCGGGGACCGTCGTCCGTTCCGGGTAACACCTTGCGCTCCGTTCTCGACAAAGCATTCGCGTTGCTGCCGATCGTGGCGGCCGCCCTGTCGCTTGCCGCCGCCGCTCCGGCGCGAGCGCTGGACACGAGCAACGTGCTCGTCCTGGAGGACGACGGCACGATCCTCACGCCCGCCGACCCCGTGCCTCTCGCTGGCAAGCGGCTCACGCTCTCGCCGGCGGACGACGGCGGCTACACGACGCGCATCGGGCCCAGCCGCGGGCTGCTGCGCCGCGGCAGCCATGTGGACTTCGCGGCGCAGCCCGAAGGCGTGGCCCGGATCGCACTCCAGACGCCGGTCAGGTTCTACGGTCAGACATACGACGAGATCTGGGTTCATCCGCAGGGCGTCGTGAGCTTCGGCGCTCCGCTGTCGGCGTCCGCCCGTGCCGACGCGAGCGGACAACTGCTCGCCGGCGTGCTCGGCGGCCCGCCCGCCGTGGCCGCGCTCTGGAACGAGCTTCAGCCGGCCTCGAACGACCTCGGCCGCGGCGTGTTCGTCGACCAGGCCGGCGGTGCCGTCATGGTCACCTGGTACCAGACGCCGTCGACGCGTCCCGCAGGCGAGCCCAACACCTTTCGCTTGACGCTCGCCGCGGACGGCACGCTCGACCTCGACTACGGCGCTCTGGCGACGCGCTGGGGAATCGTCGGACTGAGCCCCGGGAGCGAGCGCGCCGGCGTCCGGATCGCCGACTTCGCTGCCGCGCCGCAGATCGCGCCGCGCACTGCGACGCTCGCCTGGTACCACGATCTGCCGCAGCTCAACGAGATCGCGCTCGCTCGCGCGGCGTACGCGCGACTGCCCGACCGCTTCCAGTTCCTGACCGCGTTCACGACGCAGCCGGTGGACGGCCCGACGCCGGTCTGGAGCACGACCGTCAAGAATTCCGATCGCGGCATCGGCATGCCGGTCTTCGACCACAGTGGCGTCTTCGGCAGCGACACCCTGGAGCACGTCGTGGTCATGAACGACGTCGGCTTCTACGCGGACGATCCGGAGCAGAGCCCGCGCGCCGCCGGCTATGCGTATGCACCGTCGACGCTCGCGATCCTCGCGCACGAGGTCGGGCATCGCTGGCTCGCCTACGCGGGCGCCGCCGAGCAGGGCCTCGCCGGACCCGACGGCCACTGGGCGTATGTTCTCGACACCGGCGCGTCGTTCCTGGGCGGCAACCAGATCCGCGCCAATGACGACGGCAGCTTCTCGACCACCGCCGCGATGCAGACGTACGGTCCGCTCGACCGCTATCTGATGGGCCTCGCGACGGCGGCCGAGGTTCCGCCGTTCTTCGTCGTGGACGATGCCCACTCCTTCGAGCCGCCGCCCGGACACGCGGGTGAAGTGCTCGGCCCCGAGTCGCATCCCGAGACCGGCGTCCGCTTCCAGGGCACGCGCCGCGACCTGACGATCGACGACGTGCGCGCGCGCATCGGGGACCGGCAGCCCGACACGCCGAGCGCACGAATCGCCTTCCGCATGGCGACGGTCCTGGTCGTTCCCGCGGGCGGACGTGCCGAGACCGCGCAGATCGAGAAGGTCGAGCGGATCCGGCGCGCCTTCGGGCCGTTCTTCCGCGCGGCGACCGGACACCGGGCGCGTATGGCGACGTGGCTGCCGACGACGCGCGAGGCGGCGCCGGCCGCGGCGGACCAGCTCCTTCTCGCGGGTCGCCCGCGCCTGCTCGCCGGCAGCGTACGTCGGGACGCGTCCGGCCGCGGCGAGGTGGTGCTCGACTACGCCGACTTCGACGGGGACCTGACGGCGCTGCTGGTGACGACGGACGCCGCGGGCGGTGCGCCGCCGATCACGATCGACGTCGCACAGGGGACGCTCGGCAACCGGCGTGGCTCGCTGTCGTTCGTGTTGCGCGACCTTCCGGCCGAGGCGAAGCAGCTCCAGCTCGCGCTGATCGACAACCGCGGCCTCGCGACGCGTGCGACGCTCGTCCTCGGGGAGGAAGGCACCGGCACGCAGATCGCCGCACGCTGACCCGCGTCGCGTCGAGCGTCAGCGCAGCCAGACGATGGTCGCGCCGCCGCCGCCCTCACGGCGATCGGCCTGCGCGAAGCGCGTGACGTAGGGCGACGATCCCAGATACTCGCGGACTGCGTCGCGCAGGGCCCCGGTGCCCATGCCGTGGATGATCCGCACGATTCCGACGTTCTCGAGCGTCGCCCGGTCGAGAAATGCTTCCAGCTGCGTGAGCGCGGGCTGGACGCGTGAGCCGACGAGGTTCAGCTCGAGCAGCGCGATGCCGGGTAATGCGGTTTCCGGCCCGGGCTCGCTGGGCGGTGTCGCGGCGACCGCGATCTTCACGCGCTGACCGCGGTCGTTCTTCGGCCCACCGATGCGACGCAGCTGGTTGAAGGCGACGTCGATGCGCAAGCCGCCACGGCTGACCTGCGCACGCCCGCCGGACACCGACTCGAGGCGCCCGCGCAGCTCGCTGCCCGCGACCTGGACCTCGTCGCCGACGCGTGGCTGCGGCCCGCGCGGCGCTCGCGCGTCGGCACCGGCGGCCGCCGCGAGCGTGCGCTCCTGCTCGCCGATGCGGGTGCGCTGCGCGGCGCCGGCTTCGCGGAGCTGGCGGCCCAGCTCCTGCGGTCGCTGACGGGCCTCGTCGAGCATGCGCTGGCCCTCGCGGCGCAGCTCGTCCGCGAAGCGGCGCGCGGCGCCGAGCTCATCCGCCCAACGACGCTTCTTCTGCACCGCGAGCTCCTGCGCGAGCTCCTCGTAGCGCGACCGGGCGGTCTCGAGCGCGGTGCGCTCGTTCGTCGCCTCCTGCGCGAGCTGCTCGTAGCGCCGCCGCTCGTCCTCGAGCGCGCGCGCCGCGGTTGCGAGGTCGACGCCGAGCCGTCCGCGCTCGCGCTCGGCCGCGTCGACGAGGGCGGCGGGGAACCCCAGCCTGCGCGCCATCTCGAGCCCGAGGCTCGGCGCGATGCTGCGCTCGATCAGGCGGTAGCGGGGCGCGAAGGTCTCCGGATCGAAGTCGACCGCCGCGACGCGCGCGCCGGGGAACGAGAGCGCGAACGCCTTGACGCTCTGGAAGTGCGTCGTCGCGAGGACGTGTGCGCGACGACGCACGAGCTCCTCGAGCAGCGTGCGCGCGAGTGCCGCGCCGTCCTCCGGATCGGTGCCCGTGCCGGGCTCGTCGAGCAGCACGAGCGAGCGTCCGCTCGCGCCGGTGAGGATCTCGCCGAGGTTGCGCACGTGCCCGGAGAACGTCGACAGATCGCCCGCGACGTTCTGCGGGTCGCCGATGTCGGTCCAGACGCCGTCGAACACCGGCAGCGTCGTGTCGCGGTCGGCGAGGACCGGAATGCCCGACTGCGCCATCAGAACCGCGAGGCCGAGCGTCTTCAGCGCGACGCTCTTGCCGCCGGTGTTCGGACCGCTGATCACCAGCAGGCAGGTCTCCGCGTCGAGCAGGACGTCGATCGGCGTCACCGGACGACCGGTCAGCTCGAGGAGCGGGTGTCGCGCGCCGCCAAGGCGGACGAAGCCTTCGTCGAGCCGCGGACAGACTGCGCGATGGCGGCGTGCGAACGAGACCCGGGCGGCCAGCGAGTCGAGCGCGGTGAGCGCCGCGAAGCTCTCCGCGAGGGCGTCGCGGCTCGCGCCGACCACGGCCGTGATTTCGGCAAGGATGCGCGCGACCTCCTGCGCCTCCTCGCGTGCCGCGATCAGCAGACGGTTGTTGTGCTCGACGGCAAAGAGCGGCTCGACGAACAGCGTCTCGCCCGAAGCCGAGCGATCCTGAACGATGCCTGCGAGCCGGCTCGCGGACTGCGCGCGCACCGGCACGACGTAGCGCCCGTTGCGCACCGTGACGTAGGTGTCCGCGAGCGCCTGCGAGGCCGACTGCTGGGCGAGACGTCCGAGACGCCGCTCGATGTCGGCGCGAAGCTCGCGCAGCTCACGACGCAGCGACCGCAGCGTGGGGCTCGCGTCGTCGCGGACCTCGCCCTCGTCGTCGAGCGTGCTCGACAGCAGCCGATCGAGCTCCGGCAGCGGGTGCAGGACGTCGAGGAAGAGCAGCAGCAGCGAGCCGTCGGGCGCGCGCGAGCGCAGGAACGACCGCATCTGCCGCACCGTGCCGAGCGTTGCCGCGATCTCCAGCAGCTCGGCTCCCGACAGGCGCGCCCCGGGCGTGCCGGATACCGCGAGCGCGGGACGGATGTCCGCGAAGTCACCGAGCGGGGCGGGCTCGTCCTCGGTGATCGCCCGAAGCTCGTCGACGCGCGCCAGCTCCTCGCGAACGACGGTCGCGGAGGTCTCCGGTGCGAGCGCGAGGCACGCCTCGCGCCCGGAGCCCGATGCGGCATGCTGCGACAGCGCCTCGAGGAGCCGCGGAAACTCGAGGTTCGCGAGATCGGCCGGACGCACTCCTCACCCGGCGTCGCTGCCGCCCTCGCGCGTCTCCGCCTCGTCCGCCGTCTGCCAGACTCCTTCGCGGCACGCCTGGTCGCCGATCCAGACCGCACCGCCCGAGAAGAACTCCTTCTTCCAGATCGGCACGACCTCCTTCAGGCGGTCGATCGCGAAGCGTGCGGCCTCGAAGGCATCCCCACGGTGCGCGGACGACACCGCGATGACGACGCTCGCCATGCCGATCGGGACGACGCCGGTCCGGTGTGCCACGGCGATCCGCGCGATCCCCCAGCGCGACCGCGCCTCGGCCACGATCTTCTCGAGCTCGCGCTCCGCCATGCCGGAGTACGCCTCGTACTCGAGGCGCTGCACGTCGCGACCCTCATTGTTGTCGCGCGTCATGCCGATGAACACGACCACCGCACCCGCCTTCGGATCGGCGACCGCGGCCAGCAGCTCGTCGAGCACGATCGGCTCGGCGGTGAGGCGAATCATCCCGCGATCATGCTGAACGGGCACCATCGCGGCAACCACCGCTGACGGGCGGGATCAGCGCGACCTCGTCCCCATCCGCGAGCGCGTGTCGGCGGTCCACGTACTCGGCGTTGACGGCGATCGACACGCGGCCGGACCCGGCGAGGTCGGGAAACTCGGCGTGCAGGGCACGCAGCAGGTCGTCGACCGTCGCTCCCGCCGGCAGCTCGCGCGACGCCTCGGACGTGCGCAGCCGCTCGCGCAGCGAGGCGAAGAAGCGCACGCGGACGGTCACGGCGCGAGCAGCCCGATCATGTGGCCGAGCTCCGGGGCGATGAGCTTCGTCACGCCGAGCTCGACGGCCTTGGTCGAGCCGGGCAGCGCGAACACGACGGTACGTCCGACGACGCCGCCGATCGCGCGCGACAGCATCGCCGCCGAGCCGATCTCCGCGTACGACAGGCTCCGGAAGAGCTCGCCGAAGCCGTGCAGCGGCTTCTCGAGCAGCCCGTCGACGGCTTCGTACGTCACGTCGCGCGGCGCGATGCCGGTGCCGCCGGTGAGCACCACGGCGTCGATCTCGGGATCCGCGATCCCCGCCCGGACCAGCGCCGCGATCGCGTCGCGGTCGTCGGCCACGATCTCGCGGCGGCGGACCTCGTGACCGCCTTCGGTCAGCAGATCGGTGGCGCGCTGTCCGCTGCGGTCGCTCGCGAGATCGCGCGTGTCGCTCACCGTGACGACCATGCAGCGCGCCGACCGCTTGCCGTGCGCGCGGTGCTGCGCGACCGGGCTGGCCTCGTCCTTGTGCTTGTCGTGCCCGTGCCCGTGGTGGTGGTGATCGTGGCTCATCTACGCGCTCGCTCCCGTGCCCGTGGTCTCGACACCGTCGCGCGCGATCTGCTGCACCGCGCCGCGAGGGACGAAGTGCCCGAGTTCGGCGGGATGCAGGATTCCCGCGAGGATCTCCGCCGACTCGGCGAGCCGCGGGCCGGGCCGGTTGAAGTACGAGCTGCCGTCGACGGCGAAGACGCGTCCGCCGCGGACCGCCGGCAGCGCCTGCCAGCGCGGCTCGCGCAGCAGCTCCCCGACCTCGTGCACCGTGCGTTCGAGCGTGAAGCCGCACGGCATCGCGCAGAGGACGTCAGGACGATCGTCGACCAGCGTCTGCCATTCCAGCCAGCCACTGTGCGCGCCGGGCTGCGCGAGCTCGCAGACCGCGCCCGCCGCCGCGGCGAGATCGGGCACCCAGTTGCCCGCGGCCATCAGCGGCGCCAGCCACTCGACGCACGCGAGACGTGGCCGGGGCAGCTGCGAGGTGCGCTCCGCGAGACGCGCCACGCGCTCGCGCAGGCCGTTCGCAATCGTGCGGCCGTGGTCCAGGATGCCGGCGGCGTCGGCGACGGTCTCGACGTCGCGCCAGACGTCCTCGAGCCGACTCGGCCGCAGCGAGACGATCGTCGTTCCGGGGTGCGCGAGCGCACGCACCGCCGCCTGCACCTCGCCGTACGATACCGCGCAGACGTCACACTGGTCCTGCGTGACGATGAGATCGGGCTTCAGACGGCCGAGCGCTTCGACGTCGATGGCATAGATGCCGAGCCCGCCGGCGAGCAGCTCGCGGACGTCGCGGTCGATGTCGGCGCTCGGCCGCGAGGCGTCGAGCTTCGCACGCGTCAGCACGGGGAGACCGACGACGTCGGCCGGAAAGTCGCACTCGTGCGACACGCCGACGAGCGAATCGCGCAGCCCGAGCGCGCAGACGATCTCGGTCGCGCTCGGCAGCAGGGAGACGATGCGCAGACTCATGCGAACGGCGTCCGCGCGAGCGGAGGAGGCTCCTCCATCTTGTCGCCGCAGGTGCTGCCGCAGCGCACGCAGACGAATTCGTACTTGTCGCCCTCCGGCAGACAGAGCAGCAGGCGCTTGCGGACCGGCTGTGCGACGCGGCAGCGAGGACACAGGAGCAGCGAGGCCTCGATCCCCTCGAATTGCTTGCCCGGCATCATGCCATCGCCATCTAGCCGCCGGGACGCCGCCCAGACAAGACCGGCACGGAGCGCGTTGCGGGCGGTGAGCCCGCTTCGGTATGGGGAGCCGGTGCTGACGACCGAGCCCGACGAGCGGAACACCGCAGACGGCGCACGGCCGCGGAGCGACGCCCCGGCGGCGCCGCGCCGCGTCTTCCTCGAGACCTACGGCTGCCAGATGAACGTGGCGGACTCGGAGCTCGTGAGCGGTATCCTGCGCCGCGCCGGCTACGAGCGCACCGCGGACCCCGCGGCGGCCGACGTCCTTCTGGTGAACACCTGCGCGATCCGCGAGAACGCGGAGGAGCGCGTGCTCGGCCGTCTGAGCGACCTGCTGCGCCACAAGATGGAGCGTCCGGGGGTTCGGCTCGGACTCCTCGGATGCGTCGCGACGCACCAGCGCGACCGTCTGCTGGACCGGGCGCCGTACCTCGACGTCATCGTCGGACCCGACGGGTATCGCGACCTGCCTGAGCTGCTGCGCCAGGACGACGAGCCGCAGCTCGAGCTGCGCCTCGACCGCGGCGAGACCTACGCCGGCCTCGCGCCGGACCTCGCGGCGGGTCCGCGCGCGTTCCTGACGGTGATGCGTGGCTGCGACAAGTTCTGCACCTTCTGCGTCGTCCCGTTCACGCGCGGGCGCGAGCGCAGCGTCCCGCCCGGCGCGGTCCTCGAGCAGGTGCGCGCCGCGGTGGACGCCGGCAAGCGCGAGGTCGTCTTCCTCGGCCAGACCGTGAACGCGTACCGCGCCGACGGCGTCGACTTCGCGGAGCTGCTGCGCCGCGCGGCGCGCGTCGACGGCCTCGAGCGCATCCGCTTCACGTCACCGCACCCGTCGGACGTGAGCGACGCGCTGATCGAGGTCTTCGCGACCGAGCCGAAGGTGATGCCGTACCTGCACCTGCCGCTCCAGTCGGCGTCGAACCCCGTGCTCGAGGCGATGCGCCGCGACTACACGGTGGAGGCGTACGCGCGGCTTCTCGAGCGCGTGCGCGCGGCGGTGCCGGGGATCGCGGTGTCCACCGACGTCATCGTCGGATTCCCCGGCGAGCAGCAGAGCGACTACGCCGCGACGGAGTCGTTCCTGCGCGCGGCGCGCTACGACTTCGCCTACCTCTTCATGTACTCGGCGCGCGAGGGCACGCGTGCGCACAAGATGCCCGAGACGGTGTCCGACGAGGAGAAGCGCGCGCGCCTCGCCGGCCTGATCGAGATCCAGGAGCGCATCGGCCTCGAGCTGAACCGCGCGTACGTCGGCCGCGAGGTCGAGATCCTGGTCGAGGGACCGGCGAAGCGCCCTCCGGCGCACGCGGCGGGCAAGAGCCCGGAGTTCAAGACGGCGATCTTTCCGTCGACCGACGCGCGGCCCGGCGAGCTCGTGCGCGTTCGCGTCGACAGCGCGACCGCGCACACCCTGACCGGCGTCGCGGTCGCCGCCTGATCAGAGCCCGCGGCGGTCGCGCCAGCGCCGGTACCGGAACAGGTGCTCGAGCGCCGTCGCCGCCTGGTGGGACGACGGGTAGGGCAGTCCGCCGAGCTCCTTGAGCTTGACGATGCCCGGGTTCGTCGGCTGCGCATCGGCGAGCTCGGTCGCGACCAGAACGGGCTTGGCGTACTTGCGCGAGAGCTCGACCGCCGCGGTCGCGTACCGCGTGTCCTGGCGCTCGTGGTACTCGACGATGCGCTCGAGGCCGTGGCCCGGGTAGAAGCGGCCGCGCCGCTCGAGGTCGCCGAGGTTCGACTGGATGCCGACGCCGAGCAGCACCACCGCGTCGACGTCCGCGTGCGCGACGGCGAGCTCGAGGCACTCCAGCACGGTGTCGCGCGTCTCGCTGCCGGCGAGGTCGGCCGGATTGTTGCGGCTCCAGCGCGGCGGCAGCTTCGCGTCGAAGGCCGCACGCAGGTCCGCGGGCAGCGGCAGCAGCTCGAGGTCGCGCGACTGCGAAATGCGGTCGGCGGTGATCACGCCCCAGCCGCCCGCAGTCGTGAGCACGAAGACGCGCGGGCCGCGCGGCAGCGGCTGCACCGCGAAGCTCGCCGCGATCTCGAACGCCTCCTCGACCGTGGTGGCACGGCTGATTCCTGCTTGACGGCACATGCCGTCGAACACGCGGTCGTTGGTGGCGAGCGCGCCGGTGTGCGACGCGGCGGCGCGTGCACCGCCGGCGGTGATCCCGCCCTTCAGGGCCACGATCGGCTTCTTCGCTGCCGCAGCGCGCGCCTTCTCGAAGAACGCGCGGCCGTCGGCGAGGCCTTCGACGTAGATCAGGCTCACGTCCGTGGCGGGGTCCGACGCGAAGTACTCGAGGTAGTCGGCGACGCTGGTCGCGGCCGAGTTGCCCGCCGAGACCGCGCGGCTCACGCCGACGCCGGTCGAACGCGCGTAGTTCAGGAACGCCTGCACGAAGCCGCCCGACTGGCTCGCGACGGCGATGCGTCCCGCCGGCGGGTAGGGCGCGATGATCTGCGCGCAGAGGCCGACCGGCGTCGAGATGATGCCCTGCCCGTTCGGGCCCGCGAGCAGGATGCCCAGCTCGTCGCACAGCGCCGCCAGCTCGCGCTCGGCGCGCAGTCCTTCCTCGCCGGCCTCGCCGAAGCCCGCCGAGCTCACGAACGCCGCAGTGACGCCCTTCCTCGCGCACGCGCGCAGCAGATCGGGAATCGCCGCCGACGGCGTGCAGACGAAGACCAGGTCCGCGGCGCCATCGGGCAGCTCGTCGACGGAGCGGAACGTCTGCTCGTCGAGGATCGTGCCGCCCTCGCGGTTCGTGAGGAAGACCTTGCCGGTGTAGCCGTGCGCGAGGATGTTGTGCGCCGCGACGAAGCCGAACTTGCCGGGATGGCTCGACGCTCCCGCGACGATGATGCCCTTGGGCTCGAACAGCGCGCGATAGCGCGCGAGGTTCTGCGTCGCGCTCATGCCTCGACCTCGATCAGCGCGTCGACGGCAATCGGCACGCCGTTCGCGACGATCAGCGGATTGACGTCGATCGAGCGCACCGTCGGATCCTCCTGAGCGACCTTGCCGAGCCCGACCAGCACGTCGACGAGGCGCTCGCGATCGACCGCCGGCTCGCCGCGGAACGGTCCGAGAAACGCGCGATTCACGAGCTCGTCGAGCATCTCCTCGGCGTCGGTGCGCGTGAGCGGCACCAGACGGAACACCACGTCGGCGAGGATCTCGGCGAAGATACCGCCGACGCCGAGCATGACGCAGCGGCCGAACGTCGGGTCGGTCGCGCAGCCGGCGATGAGCTCGCGCTTGCCCGAGACCATGCTCGCGACGAGCAGCTCGACCTTCCCGTCCTCCGGGCGCGCCGCCGCGAGCAGCTCGAGCGCCGCGGCCCGAACTGCGCCGGCGTCGCGCAGGCCGAGCCGCACGAGGCCGCGCTCGGTCTTGTGCGCGATCGCGCGCCCGCACAGCTTGACGGCGACGGGCATGCCCAGATCCGCCGCTGCGGCAACGGCGGCATCGGCGTCGGCGCACAGTCGCTCGTCCGCGACCGGGATGCCGGCCGCCGCGAGCCGGCGCTTGGATTCGTACTCCGAGAGCGTCGAGGTCGTCGGTGACACGGCGGTTTGCGTACTATCCGGGGCCGCGACCGCAACCCGCGCAGGGGCGACGCGCGCACGAAAAAGGGGAGCGGGCCCGAAAGCCCGCTCCCCCTGCCGCGGCGTCCCGATGGAGACGTCAGTCCACGAACAGCCCGTTGGTCTTGAGCGATCCGGCGCCCGACGCGGTGAACGTCTGCCCGGCCACCGTGACCGAGATCGACACGTCACCTTCGGCGAGACCCGCGAGGCTCTCCTGGCGCGCCACGAAGCGCATGGTCCAGATGCCGTCCCGGTTCTGGGTGAAGCCCAGCGACGTGCTCGCGTCGTACTTGCCGCGCCACGCGGTGCCGCGTTTGTTCGCCGTGAGGCACGGCGCGTCGCCGCAGAGCTGCGGCAGCGTCTGCGACCAGTCGCCGCTGCGGCCGAAGGACAGCGCGATCACCACCGGCCCCGAGGTCGGGTCGAAGCCCGCGAGCGGCGGCAGCTTCGCCGAGACCTGAACGACGCCCTGGCTCGCGTTCGACTTGCCCGGCTTCAGCGCGATCTTCAGCCGATCGAGCTTCGTCGGGTCGGGCGTCGGCGTCGGGACGGGGGTCGGAACCGGCGTCGGAACGACGTTCGGGCCGCCGCAGTCCTGCGTCGGGACGGCCGTCGTGCGCTCCGCGCACAGCGCTCCGCCTGCACCGACGCCGACCAGGATGGCCGCGTCCCTGGGGAAGCGTGCGCGCGTTCCGTCCGGCTTGATTGCCTCGAACTGCACCGGCACGCAGCCGCTGCCGGTGAACGAGCGGCTCGCGCCGTACGTGCCGTACGCGGCCTTGCCGCTCTGCAGCGGCAGATTGACGCAGCTCGTGCCGACCAGCGCCCGAACCGCCTGCGGCGCGCCGCTCGTGCTGTAGTACGTGACCGACAGGTCTCGCGACGCCGTGTCGCCGGTCTGCGGCTCGACCGAGCCACCCGGCAACGCCGGATACGCGGTCGACGACATCATGCCGCGGCTGCCGAAGTCCTCGGTCGCGAACGCGAGCATGCCGAAGTTGGTCTGGCCCAGCGCGATGCCGGCGCCGAAGTCGCTGAAGTCCGCATTCAGGATGTTGGCGCGATGTCCCGCGCTCGACATCCAGCCGTCGTGCAGGATCTGGGCGTCGTCGACCGACGTCGCGACGTTCTCGCCCAGCGCGACCCAGGCAGGGTAGTAGCGCTGCACGCGCTTGTACCAGAGCTCGCCGTTGCACGAGTTGTGCAGATCGCAGTTGCCGCCGTGCGCGGCGAGATCCTCGCTGTGCACCTGCGCTGCGGTCGCCAGATCGTCGTTCCAGATGAGCGGCGGAACGTTGGCCGCGGCGCGCGCCTGATTGGCGAGCACCAGCAGCTTCATCTCCTCACCGCCCGCTTGCGCAGGACGCACGGCAAGAGCCGTCCACCCCGCGAGCAACAGAAGCAGCGCGATCCGCACACCCTCGGATCGCGGCTTTCCGCCACGCCTCCCGAACCACCTCATCGTCAACTCCCCCGGAGGCCCCACCCTCCGTACCTCGTCGTGGACAACTTCCGTGCGACTTCAATGGCAAGCCGGGTGCCATCGAGTCGATGAGGGACGTGCGACATGAGGCGACGTGTCCGGCGAAGCGGCAGCGGACACCGCAGCTGTCTGGACATGTGCGCAACCGGCTCTCCAAGTCCGCGAGGAGACTCGTTCCTCGAGCCGGTCCGTCATCCCGTCGAAGCACGCCGATCGAGCCTTCGATCGGTTCCGTGCAGCGTCCGGGCGACGCCAATTTCACACCACAGCGGCACACCCTCGTCGGAGCTCCGCGAGCGCCGCGCGGCACCGACCTGCGGCCGCGAAGCGTCAACCACCCCGCGCGCATCGAACATGCGCGCTTCACCACCAGTCTCCCCCTCACTTGCGGATTCCCATGCGACGCGCGGCACCCCACGCCATGCGTCAAGCACCCGGGCCGTGGGAGCGGATCGACGGAATCGGAAGGACGGCCGCGGGTCCCGGTGAGTTAGCCTGCTGGCAGCACGTTGCACAACCCGTTTCGGACGCGGCGCTCACAATGTGGTTCGGGCGGGCGATCGCTTGCGCGATGGCCGTGCGGGGCTCCAGACGCAGAAAGGGCCGCCGGATCTCTCCGGCGGCCCCTTCTGGTCAGGCGGTGCGGCCGGCGCTCTCTCGAGGCCGGCCGCACGATTCGAGGCCGATCAGCCGTGGTCGGCCGGCTGGCAGACGCCGAACAGGTTCAGCTGCCAACCGAACGACTTGCGCTCCCACGTCTTGACGCCCGTGGTCCACGACTGACCACCGACCATGAACGCGGTGGTGATGTCGGGGTTGTCGGACGGCAGCGTCGTGTCGGGCTGCAGGTCCTTGCTGTAGCCCTGGATGTCGAGGCGGAACGCGCCCGGGGCGTCGTCACGCTCGGCGAGCTTGATCTTGAAGATGCCGCCCGTCACGTCCGCGTTCAGGTTCGTGTAGGTGTACGCGTCGCCACCGTTGACGAGCGAGCCTGCCGGAATCGTGAACGAGAAGATCTGGCCGCCCGAGTTGCTCATCGAGACGGTGAACGGCTGCGTCGCCGGGTTGAAGTTCGGACCCGGGACGATGATCGAGTGCACCTCGAAGAAGTCCGGCTTGTTGAAGTCGCCGATGAACCGGATCTTGTTCGGGCAGAGGTGCGGGCAGTCGCACGGCTGGTTGCCCTGCTGCGGCGTCACGAAGGTGCAGCCCTCGGCCGAGCAGCTGACGCAGCCGGTGGCCGGCGGGGTGATGCACGCGGTCAGCGCGCAGACGCCCGTGCTCGCGCGGATGCCCAGCGGCGGGCCCGAATCGGCGAGCATCTTGAGCTTGATCACCGCGACCTGGACCGGCGTGTCGTTGTTCGGCAGCGGGATGCCGCCCGCGGCCAGGTTGATCACCACGGCGGTGGCGCCCTGCGCGGTGCAGTCGGTGACCTGGCCGCTCTTGGACACGCAGCCGGCGGCCGGACCGGCAACGAACTGGAGCGCACCCGACTGCTTCGTCGAGCAGCCGCAGTCGGTGCAGCCGAGGTCGACCGTGATCGGACCGGTGAGCGTTGCGGGCGCCGCGGGGCCCGGAGGCGTCGGCGTCTGCGAGCTGTTGTTGACGACCGAGACCGTGACCTCGAACTCCTCACCCGGCGCGAGCTGAAGCTGCTTCGACGGGGAGAGGATGATCGAGCCGCTGGCCTGGATCGCGTGGGCGGCCGGTGCTGCGACGAGGCCGATTCCGGCCAGCATCGTCAGCAGCGCGAGGGTGGTGCGAACCGCTCTTCTCATCTTCCGATTCTCCTTCTGCGCGTTCCGTCCCCGGAACGCGTGCCCCGCTTGGGGCGATTGATCCGGACCAAAGGGAGGTGGATCGGGCTCCGTGTGCGACTCGATCGGGAGTACGCCGTCCGCCATGCTCATAGACGACGCAGGGTGGCCGACGATAACGGCAGAAAATCTGCGACCTTACCGCACAAACGGTTACGTAGGCCCCCTGCAAGAGTCAAGCGATTATCCGCTGCAAGGCGCATACCGCCGTTACGGAGGACGGCGTGTCGAGGATTCACGCGTCTCCGGCAGGGTCCGAAGGGCGGATTCTGCAGAACGGGGCCCCCGTTCACGTCAACCCGGGTTGGCCCGCGTAAAGGATCGTGGACGGCGTCCTCGTTCCGGCCAGCGCGCGCGATCGGCCGGGGTCAGAACGCCTGGCGCGTTCCGAACAGCACCTGGAAGCTGGTCTGATCCCGGTCGAGCCGGGTCGCCAGCTCGATGTAGGCGCGGCCCGGGAAGAAGCCGAGGAAATCGTACAGGACGTTGATGCCCGTCCCGGCGGCGATCGCGAAGTGCTCCGGGTTCAGCGCCCGGCCGGCCGAGTCGTCCACCTGTCCGGTGTCGACGAAGAGCTGCAGCTGCGGCCGCCGGTAGACGAGCAGGTCGAGAAGGTTCCAGTCGACCTCCGGGAAGACGTCCTGCCGGAGCTCGAAACGGGCCAGACCGATGTTCCTCGCGAGCTTCTCGTTCACCGACACGCCCCGCAGCGCCCGACGGCCGCCGAGGCTGTACTGCGCCTGGACCGGCACCCCGCGGTCGTTCGTCGCCTCCTCGAAGCCGACGAGCAGCTCGATCGCGCCGATCGTCCGCGGCGTCAGGAGCGGCGTGGTCGCGGCGACGCGCCCACCGAAGCGGACGAAGCCGTAGTCGCCGCCGAGGTCCGGGTCGTACCAGTCGACGAATACGCGGCCTTCTCGCTGGTTGGTCGGATTGTCGTAGAAATAGACGTTCGAGTAGTCGTAGCGGACGCCGAAGCCGCCGATCTGGCCGCTGTCGCGCAGGTCGGGCTGCGAGTCGTCCTTGAACCCGCGGTCGAGCCACGCGTGGTCGTAGAACGCGTACACGTTGTGGCGGTACGTGTTGGCGTCGTTGCGCGGGCCGAAGTGGATGCGCGGTCCGGCGTTCACGCCGTAGCCGCGCTCGGTGAGATACGGGCTGATGGCGAAGTCCTTCGTGTAGTCGCCGCGCTTGCGGGCCACGAACAGCGCCGCGAGGCCGAACTCCGTCGAGCTGACCTCGACGTCGGCGGTGTCGAGCACCAGCTGGTAGGTCGAGCGCTCCCGCGCCGGCCGCAGCGACGGATCGACGAGCACCGGAACGTCCTCTGCGAGCGGCGGCGCGAGCGCGGCCGCGAGGGCCGCGTCGGTCGTGCCCGTCGCACCGGCTGCGTCGTCGAGTGCAGCGGAGAACGGCGCGCACGGCGTCGCGAGCTGCGCGTCCACCGCTCTGGCGAGCTCGCCGGTACCGACGCTGCGATCGAGCCGCGCGAAGACCAGCCGGGGCGGTGGACGATCGCCGGAGTAGGTGAAGACGTTCTCGCGCAGATCGTCGTCGCTCTGCGCGTTGGTGAAGAACGCTTGCACGAAGGGCACCTTCGGCGCGGTCTCGAAGCGGTCGACGATCGCGAACACGTCGAACCAGTCGATCCAGTCGTGCACGCTGCGGTGGTCCGGATGGACCGCGTCGAGGTAGCGGTCGGCGAGCGCCCACGCGACCCCGTCGCTCGTCCAGCGCGGCTGCGGCTCCGGACAAGCACGCATTTCACTTCGCACCAGCTCCGCGTACACCGCCTGCGCGACCTGCGCCTCGTGGAACGGTCGCAGCAGCTCGTGCACGCGCATCGCGCGGTCCGACACGACGACGAGACCGTCGCTCGGCGTCGTCAGGTTCCAGCGCAGCGGAACCTGCACGACGGTCAGCTTCGGCGGTGCCGCGAGCGTCGGCGGGCGCAGGTCGAGCGCTCGCTCGACCACCTCGCGGAACAGCTCCGGCGCGACCGGCCCGAACGCGACACGCTGCTCGCGTACCGCCCTGGGGGCGACGAACGTGACCGTCATGCCGCGGGCGTCGGCGGTCGAGACGCTCGCGTCGGGGAGCGCGACCAGAGTGAACGTCCGCACGCGCCGTGACTCCGCCTGCACCGTCGCCGCGTGCGGGGCCGCGAACACGTCGCTGCCGGCCACCAGCGTCAGCTCCGGCGGTGCCGTCACCGCTGCGCTCACGTCCGCGGGGGCGGGGCCGGCGGTCCAGAGCCAGGCGCCGTCCGCCGCGCGCGTGACCAGGTACGGATACCAGCCCGCGACGGCGGTGTCGGCGAGCTCCGTCCGGCCCAAGGGGCCGAAGCGCTCGGGCAGCTGCGTCGTGAAGCCGAGAACGACGGTCGTCGTCGCGCCCGGCGGCACGGGCGTCGCGAGGTCGAGCTCGAGGACGGTCTCGGCCGGCGTCTCGTCGCGCGCGACGGTGCGCGAAAGCAGCGGGATTCCGTCGGAGGCCGCTGCCGAGTCGATGGTGATGCTGCCCGGCGAGAACTCGTTCTCGGGGTAGACGTGCATGCGCGTGATGTCGTTGACCTCGTCGCCGTCGTGCAGGAACCGGTTCGGGTAGAGACGCAGGTACGCCTGACGGAGCGGCTCGCGTCCGTCGTTCGCGAAGGTGATCGCGACGCTGCCGCGGATCGTGCCCGCGGTCGCGTCGAGCGTGGCGGTGAGGGCGTAGTGCGGCACGCGCGTGGACGCGGCGTTCGGCGCCGACGTGCCGTCCTGCGCGCGTCCCGGACCGACGATGGAGAGAACCGCGACGCAGGCGAGAACGGCGAGCGCGAGCTTCATGCAGCCCCGGTCGTATCCCGAATCCGGCCGACAGCGTAGACTTGCGCGCACGTCCTCGGATAGATTGGCCGCATGCCCGACGTGAACCGCGATCCGTCGCGCGCACGCACGCTGGTCCTGATGGAGCCGCCGTTCTGCTTCTGGGACCAGAGCATGGACCGGCTGCGCGAGGGCGAGGAGACGATCCCCGGCATCGGTATCCTCGTGCTCGCCGCGCTCGCGCGGGAGAAGGGTTACGCGGTCCACGTCATCGACGCGAAGCGCGCCGGGACGACCAACGAGGAAGCGGCCCGCAGAATCGTCGCACTGAAGCCCGACGTGGTCGGACTCTCGTGCACGACGATCTCCGTCACCAACGGCAGCCGCGTCGCGAAGGCCGTCAAGGCCGCACTGCCGGGCTGCATGACGATCGTCGGCGGCGCGCACGTGAGCGCCATTCCCGAGCGCACGCTGCAGGAGTTCGACTCCTTCGACTACGGCATCGCGGGCGAGGGCGAGCACTCGCTCTTCGAGCTGCTGCGCCGCCTCGAGGAGGGACGCGACGTCCGCGACGTTCCGGGCCTCGCGTACCGCGACCCCGAGGCGAACGGGAAGGTTCGCGCGAATCCGCGCGCCGCCTACGTCGAGGATCTCGACGCGCTGCCGATGCCCGCGTGGGATCTGGTGCCGAACTTCCCGCACGCGTTCGCGCCGTCGATGTTCAACTACCGCCGCAGCCCGGTCGGGACGCTGATCACGCAGCGCGGCTGCCCGTTCTCGTGCACCTTCTGCGACCGCTCGACGTCGGGGCGGCGCGGACGCTGGCACTCGGTCGAGTACGTGGTCCGCATGATGCGCGACATGGCCGACTACGGCGTCAAGCACATCCTGTTCTACGACGACCTGTTCACGGTGAACAAGGCGCGCGTCCGCCAGCTCTGCGAGGCGATGCTCGACCACCGGCTCGACTTCACGTGGAGCTGCAACAGCCATCCGAACCTGCTCGACGCCGACACCATGGCGCTGATGCGGCGGGCCGGGTGCTGGCAGATCGCGTACGGCATCGAGTCGGGTTCGCAGCGCGTGCTGAACCACGTCAAGCACGAGGTCAAGCTCGACCGGCTGCTCGGCACGCTGCACATGACGCGCGAGGCCGGCCTGAAGATCAAGGGCCTCATGATGTGCGCGCACCCGACCGAGACGGTCGAGAGCCTCGAGGAGACGAAGCGGTTCCTGAAGACCGCGCCGCTCGACCTCATGCAGCTCACCAAGTTCACGCCCTATCCGGGAACGCCGTCGTACGCGACGATCCACGAGTACGGATCGTTCGTCGAGAGCTGGGAGAACATGAACGCGATGAACTTCGTGTTCATCCCGAACGGCCTCGACGAGGCCAGCCTCGAGCGGTACTTCCACCGCATGTACCGCACGTTCTACACGCGGCCGGACGTGCTGATCGGGCTGGCGAAGGTGATCCTCGAGGAGCCGCGCTTCCTGGCGCGGCTCGGCGGATACGCGAAGCCTTACGTCGGCGAGGCGATGCGGCGCATGTGGCGGCTCTCGCGGACGCCGGGGGTCACCGGCGTCGGCCCCGTCACGGGACGAGCCGCCTGAACGAGCGCGCCGAGCGGCCGTCCGCGGCTCGCGCGACGAACGCACGCGCCGCGCGTCGCGCACCGTCGGCCGAACGATCCTCCGCCATGTCTCCGTCCACCACCGACTCCCTGCTGCAGGCCGAGCACCTCGCTCCGCCTGCCGACGCCGTTCCGGTCGCCCCGAAGGCGGCCCCGGCGGGAACGTTCCGCCACGACGGGCTCTTCTGGCGGCGGCTCGCGTATCGCGGCTCGAGCGAGGGACCGGAGTGGTGGAAGCGGACGTCGCCCGCGGTGATCGCGGCGATCCTCTTCGGCGCGATCGGTCGCAACCGCCGCGGCGTGATCGCGAACCTGCGCCGGATCCGCGGATCGCAGGGCGAGATCGCCGACCGGTGGTGCGCGCTGCAGACGTTCGTCCAGTTCGCGTACTGCCTCACGGAGACTCTGGAGCACGCAAGTCCGTACGCGCGCCCGCTCGACGTCGACTCGCCGCCCGAGATCGAGGAGCTCGACGCTCTGCCGCGCGATCAGGGCGTCGTCGTGCTCACGTCGCACTTCGGCAGCTGGGAGATCGCGGCGCATCTCATGCAGCGCTTCGGTCGCCGCGTGAACGTCGTCATGGCACGCGAGGCGAATCCGTCGGTGGAGGCGTTCCAGAGCTCGCTGCGCGAGCGCTACGGGCTGCGCGTCCTGCACTCCGACTCGTCGCCGTACGCGTCGCTCAACATGCTGCAGGCGCTGCGACGGGGCGAGGTCGTGGCGATCCAGATCGACCGCTCCGCGCCGGGACAGGTCACGCGGCCGATCGAGTTCTTCGGCGCGCCGGCGCACTTCCAGTACGGGCCGTTTGCGCTGGCGCGCGTCGCGGGTGTTCCTCTGTGGCCGGTGTTCGCGGCACGTCTCGGCACGCGCCGCTACCGCCTCATGCCCGAGTCGTGGCGGACGATCCCGCGCGACGCGACGGAGCAGGACGTGCTCGCCGTCATGCGCGACGTGGTGCGGAGCTTCGAGAAGCACGTGCGCGCCCATCCAAACCAGTGGTTCCAGTTCGCGCCGTTCTGGGACGAGCCGTCGCAGCGCTGATCGCCGCGAAGAGAGGGAGGCTGGAGTGCAGGAGCTGCGAATCCCGGCGACGGAGCTGAGCGAGGAGTGGGTGACGCCGATCGGCGCCGCCGACGCGTCCGATCTCCGCGTCATGCTGAACCGCGTCGTCTACCGCGGCATGCTGTTCTCGATGGGTACGATCGCCGTCGGGCTGCACCAGGTGAGCCCGTCCACGGCGTGGAGCTTCGCGAAGCTGTCCGCGCGGAACCTCGCGCTCGCGACCGGCGTGGAGGTCAAGCTCGTGGGCGCGGAGAACCTGCCCGACGAGCCCAGCGTCATCACGCCGAACCACGCGAGTCACTTCGACATCGCGGCGCTGCTCGGATACCTGCCCGGCCACAACCGCTTCGCGGCGAAGAAGGAGCTCTTCCGCGAGCCGGTGCTCGGCATGGTGATGAAGACGCTCGGCATGATCCCGATCGACCGCGAGGACCCAGCGCAGTCGATCGCGCTGCTGAACCGCATCGCGGCGCGACCGGAGGGCGCGTTCTCGCTCATCATGTTCCCGGAGGGCACGCGCTCGCGCGACGGACGCATGGGAACGTTCAAGAACGGCGCGTTCACGCTGGCGCTGCAGCTCGGCCGTCCGATCGTGCCGATCGCGATCCACGGGACGTCGAGCATCATGCCCGCAGGCAAGTACCTCTCGATCTTGCCCGGCACCGTCGTGCTCGAGGTGCTCGAGCCGATCGAGACGAAGGGGCGCGACGTCGAGGAGCGCACCGCGCTGCGCGATCTCGCGGCGGAGCGGATCGCCGCGCGGCTCGCGGCGGCGCGCGACGCGGAGGCCTGAGCCACCGTGTCGACCGACGAGACCTCGACGAACCTGCCGGCGCCGAGCCGCAACGGCACGGCGCACCCCGCCGTGGAGGGGACCGAGGCCGTGGTGGCATCGCAGCCCCGCTACCGGATCGCGGCGTTGATCCCCGCGTTCGACTGCGCGCGCACGATCGCGGACGTCGTGCGGGGTGCGTCGCGCCACTGCGAGCACGTGCTGGTGGTCGACGACGGCTCGAGCGACGAGACCGCGCAGCTCGCGCGCGCGGCGGGCGCCGACGTGATCCGGCACGAGCTGAACCGCGGCAAGGGCGCCGCGCTGCGCAGCGGGATGATTCGGCTGCTGGCGCAGGGTTTCACGCACGCGTTCTCCGTCGACGGTGACGGCCAGCACCTCGCGAGCGAGATGCAGCGCATGCTCGACGTCTCGCACGCGACGCCGGACGCGATCGTGCTCGGCGCGCGCCGCATCGCTCCCGAGCAGGAGGTCGCGCCGATCAAGCGCTTCGGCAACGACTTCGCGAACTGGTGGGTCTCGCTCGCCGCCGGCCGCGAGTTCCGCGACACGCAGACCGGCTTCCGCATCTATCCGATCGCCGCCACCCTCGACCTCGGCGTCCAGGCCGAGCGCTACCAGTTCGAGAGCGAGGTCCTGATCCTCGCCGCCCGCCGCCGCATCGGCATCGAGACCTGCGAGGTCGCCGTCTTCTACCCGCCCCCCGGCGAGCGCATCAGCCACTACGACCCGTGGCTCGACACCTGCCGCATCATCGTGACGGTAGTCTCGTTCCTCGTCCGCGTCCGTACTTGACGCGGCACCAAAGCTACCACCGGCACGCGTCGCGCACGCGAGGCGCAGCCGAGCGCGGAGCGAAGCGACTGCGGGGTGTGGGGCCCCGTTGGGCTCCGCCCAATGGGGCGAGGGGGCGCGTGCCCCCTCGTTTCGATCAATACGGCCAGTTCGTCGTGATGAGGCCGCCGTCGACTTCCATGACCTTGCCGGTCACGTAGCTGCTCGCCGGCGACGCGAGGTAGAGCGCCGCGATCGCGATGTCGTCGACGCTGCCGAGACGGCGCATCGGCGTCATGCCTTCCATCTTCGCGCGCAGGTCCGCGTCGAGGAACGGCGCCAGGGCCGACGTCTCGACCGAGCCCACGGCGATCGCATTGACGCGCACGCGAGGCGCGAGCTCGATCGCGAGCTCCTTGGTCATGAACGACAGCGCGGCCTTGGCGGTGCCGTAGGCGACGAAGCCCGACATCGGCAGGCGTCCCGCCGCCGACGAGATGTTCACGATGGTGCCGCCGTCGCGCTCGAGCATGTGCGGGATCGCCAGCCGGCTCAGCAGGAACGCCGAGGTCACGTTGAAGCGCAGCGCCTCCTCGAAGTACTTCTCGCTGGTCTGCAGCGCGGGCTTCGGCGGCCATCCGCCGGCGTTGTTCACCACGACGTCGATGCGGCCGAACTCGCGCAGCGTGGCCGCCACGAGCTCGTCGAGCTGCGTGCGCTGGTTCACGTCGCAGGGCACGGCGATGGCTCGCCGGCCCATCGCGCGGATCTTCTCGGCGGTCGCGTCGATCTCGTTCTGCGACCGTGCGCTGCAGACCACGTTGGCGCCGCACTCGGCGAAGGCGAGGGCGCAGCCCTGTCCGATGCCGCGGCCCGCGCCGGTGACGATGGCGACCTTGTCGTCGAGACGAAAGCGATCGAGGAGCATCCCCGGCACGTATCCCCGGACCTCGGACCAGCGCAAGAAGTCGCGATTCCGTCTTGTTTCCCCGCAGCCCCCGGGCTAGTAAATGAGCATGCTCATTTCCGAGCCTGCTCATTTCGGCCTCCGCGAGCGCAACCGGGCCGACAAGCTGGGGCGCATTCTCGCCGCCGGACGCGAGCTGTTCTCACGCGACGGCTTCGACGCGACGACCACCCGCGCGATCGCGCAGCAGGCCGGGATCGGCACGGGCACGCTGTTCCTCTACTTCCCCGAGAAGCGCGACCTGCTGCTGCGGCTCTTCAAGGACGACATCGAGCCGGTGCACCGCGCCGCGGTGGCGGCCCTCGACGCCGACCTGCCGCTCGTCGACGCGGTCGTGCGCGTGTTCCGCAGCCTCTACGACTACTACGCGCGCGATCCCCGGCTGTCGCGCGTGTTCCTGTCGGAACTCGCGTTCCTCGATCCGGCGCGCGGCGCCGACCTCGCCCGCTTCACGCTGGACTTCCTGCACGCCATCGCGCGCCTCGTCGAAGCCGCGCGCGATCGCGGCGACCTCTCTCGCGACGCCGATCCGCTCGCCGTCGCGCGCACCATGTTCCGGCTTTACTACGCCGTGCTGATCGAGTGGATCGCCGGCGCTCTGCCCTCCCCCGCCGCCGCCGAGCACGAGCTTCGCGCGAGCCTCGAACAGCTGCTGCGCGGCATCGCGCACGGCAACGGGACGACACCATGACGACCGACGCCGACACCCTGCTCTCCGCCCGCGACCGCTACCTTCGCGACAACGGCTTCGAGTCGTCGTACGAGGAGCGCTGGGTCAAGCTCAAGGCCGGACCGATCCCGCTCTGGTTCCCGAACGCGCCCGGCCGCGTGCGCGCCGTCAAGCTGCACGACCTGCACCACCTCGTGACGGGCTACGCGACCGACTGGACGGGCGAGGCCGAGATCGGTGCCTGGGAGATCGCGAGCGGCTGCGGCTCGTTCGCGTGGGCGTGGGCGCTCAACGCGAGCGCCATGCCGATCGGCCTCGTGCTCGCGCCCGGCAAGCTGTTCCGCGCGTGGGTGCGCGGGCGTCGCTCGCGGAACTTCTACCACGGGCGCACGGAGGTGGACGCGACGCTGCTCGCCCGACCGGTGCGCACGGTGCGCTCCGAGATGGGCCTCGACGACCCGCCGTCGCGCGCGACCCTCTTCGACGCCGCCACCTTCGCGGTCGCCTGCGTGCTCGCGACCGCGTTCGTGCTCGCGCCCACCGCCGCCGTCGTCGCGCTGATCGTCGCGCTGCGCTCGTGACACTGCGGGCGCGCACGGCGCCCGCGTTTCCATCTCCGTCGAGGAGGCTCGTCGCGCCCCGGCACCGTTGCTACGGTGGCGCATGGCCGTCACCGCAGCCACCGCCGCCGTCGCGGACCGTGCTCCCGTCGCGCGTGCGTATCTGGGATTGACGGTCGCGACCGCGTGCTGGGCGTCCGCGTTCATCCTCGGCAAGGTCGTCCTGCGCGAGATGACGCCGCTCGTGCTCGCGACGTGGCGCTACGTCGTCGCGTCGCTGGTCCTGCTGCCGTTCGTTCTGCGCTCCCGCGCGGCCGTTCGCCCCGGAACGGTCCCGGCGACCGGCGCCGTGCTCCCGCTGGCGGTGATGGTGGTCTCGGGCGGCGTGCTCTACCCGTGGCTCTTCCTCGCGGCGCTGGCGCGCACCAGTGCGGCCAACACCTCGCTGCTGATCGCGCTCAACCCCATCGTCACGCTGCTGCTGTCGCCGCTGGTCGGTGAGCGCCTCGTCCGGACGCAGGTGCTCGGCGCGTCGCTCGCGTTCGCCGGCGCCGTGCTGGTGATCAGCCGCGGCGACCTCGTGGAGCTCCTCGCGCTCCGCATCGACACCGGCGACCTGCTGGCACTCGCCGCGGCCGCCTGCTGGGCGACGTTCAACCTGACCTCGCGCCTGGTCGTCGATCGGCTGCCCGCGTCGAGCGTCAATCTCGCCGTCTACGCCGGCGGTGCCGTCGCGCTGGGACTTCTCGGCCTCGCCGACGGACCGGTGGTGCAGCTCGAGCACGCGACGGCTTCGGCCGTCGGCGCGGTCGTGGCGATGGCGGTGCTGTCGTCGGTCGTCGCGGGGCAGCTCTTCCTGACCGGTGTGCGCGACGCCGGAGTTGGCCGCGCGGTGGTGTTCATCTATCTGGTGCCCGTGCTCACCGCGATCATGTCGGTCGCCGTCCTCGGCGAGCAGCTCTCTGGCGCGCAGCTCGCCGGCGGCGCCGCGGTGCTCGCGGGCCTGCTGCTGACCACGCGGAGCGGCTCGCGATGAGCGACGCGGCGAACGACAGCGTCCGCATCGACCGCTGGCTGCTCGCCGCGCGCGTCTACAAGACGAGGCCGCTGTGCGCCGAGGCCTGCGCCGGCGGCAAGGTCGAGCTGAACGGACACCCCGCGACCGCGCACAAGCTGGTGCGTGTCGGGGACCGCGTCGCGGCCACCACCGTCGCCGGACCGCGACAGCTGGTCGTGCGTGCGCTCGGGCTGCGGCGTTTGTCGGCACCGGACGCGCGCGAGCTCTACGAGGACGTCACACCGCCGCCGACTCCCGAGGAGCTCGAGCGGCGCCGCTACGCGATGCCGGAGTTCCGCGATCCCGGCGCCGGCCGTCCGACCAAGCGCGACCGGCGCGACATGCAGCGGCTGCGCCGCGGCTGATCGCTCTGAACGCGAAGCGCGCGTCGCGCGAGAGCTCAGCTCTTCGCCGACGCCGTCACGCGCTGGCCGTCCTTCAGCGTGACCTCGCCGACGACCAGCGTCTCGCCGCCGCTCAGACCGGACACGACGCGCACGCGGTCGCCCGCTTCGCCCGACGTCTCGACCTTCGCGCGCCGCACACGGCCGTCCTCGACGATCCACACGAAGCTGCCGTCGTTGTCGCGCTGCAGCGCGCGCGCCGGAACCAGCACGGCCTTCGGCGCCTCGCCCGACCCCGCGGCCGGCGGATCGGCGAGGAACGTCACGCGCGTGCTCATGTCCGGCAGCAGCTTGTCGTCGGGCTCGAGGATCCGGACCTCGACCTTGAGCGTCCCCTTCTGCCGGTCGACCTGCGGGTAGAGCTTCACCACGCGCGCCGCGTAGTGACGGTCGGGGAAGGCGTCGGGCGTGACGCGCGCGGCGCCTCCCATGCGGACGCGCTCGAGATCGGCCTCGTTGACGTCCACCTCGGCGCGCATGTCGGACAGGTTCGCGATGCGCACGAGGTCGCCCGATCCGGCGAAGCCGCCCGGCACCGCGATCTCGCCGACCTCCTTCAGCTTCGCGAGCACGACGCCGTCGGTCGGCGCGCGCAGCGTGGTGTATTCCAGATTGACGCGTGCCGCGTCGAGCTCCGCCTCGAGCTGCTTGATGGTCGCGTGCGCGACCTGGCTCTTGTTCTCGAGGACGTCGAGCTCCTGGTCCGAGATGACGCCGCTCCTGCGCAGAGCCTGGCCGCGGCGCAGCTCGGAGTCGGCGAGCTCGGTGTTCGCGCGCGCGAGCGCGAGCCCGGCCTCGATGCGCCCGACCGCGGCACGGTAGTCGCGGTCGTCGAGCTGGACCAGCGGGTCGCCCTTCCGGACGCTCTGGCCCTCCTCGATGAAGTAGCGGTCGATGCGTCCCGCGACGCGCACGCCGATGGACACGTAGCGGTCGCCGGTGACGACGTAGCCCGATCCGGACAGGACGGGGGCCGGCTCGAGCGTCGCGGCTGCCACGGCGGTCGCGCTCGCGGTCTCGACCGGGATCGCCTTGCCGCGCACGAGCCGGACGCCGAGTCCGAGCAGCACCACCACCACGATCGCGGCCGCGATGCGCACGCCGCGCGACCTGCCGCGGCGGCCCGCGCGCTTCGCCTGCGGCGTCGCGGCGGTGCGCTCGATGCGCAGCGACTGCAGGTCGGCGCGCAGGCGGTCGTCGCGTTCGCTCGGGGAGTTCATGGCTCGCGGAGTTCCTCAGGCCTTGCGCAGGGCCTCGATGGGCCGCAGCCGCGCCGCGCGCCAGGCGGGTCCGAGCCCGCCCAGGACGCCGACCAGCAGCGCCAGCCCGAGCGCTCCTATCAGATCGGAGGGCGAAACGCGCAAGGTGATCACGTTGGTGGTGAAGGTCTGCGCCCCGAACGCGATCCCGCCCAGCACCGCGTTCAGGACGACGGCGAGGACCATCGACAGCACGGCGCCGATCGCGAATCCCAGCAACGCGAGCGCGATCGCCTCGATCTGGAACGCGATCAGGATCGAGCGCTTCGAGAAGCCCAGCGCGCGCAACGTGCCGATCTCGGCGGTCCGCGCCTGCACCGAGGCATACATCGTGTTCGCGGCGCCGAACCCGGCGCCCACGCCGGCGAGCACCGCGATGCCGATCACCAGCACGTAGAGCGAGTTCGCCGACTCCGACTGCTTCGCGTAGTAGTCGACCTCCGGCTGCGCATCGAGCGCGTAGCGCGGGTCGTCGTCGATGCGCTTCTCGAGACGCGCGAGGTCGGCGGGCGTGGCGGCACGCAGCCGCACGCCGGAGTAGGGGAACGGGCGCTTCGCGTCGTTCGCGAGCTCGCGGACGTCGACCCACACCTCGCTCTCGAACGCCGAGCCGTCCGCGTCGAAGATGCCGACCACCTTCCACCGTCCGCGTCCGAAGCGCAGCTCGTTGCCCAGCTCGGCATCGGCGTAGCGACTCGCGACCCCGCGGCCGATGATCGCCTCGCCGGAGCTCGGGTTGAACATGCGGCCTTCGACGATCTTCACCTTGTCGTGCACCTGCAGCGCGACCGGCTCCACGCCGCGCGCGAGCACGTTCTCGCGTCCGCCGTCCTTCGTCCGCAGGAACGGCTGCACGACGAGCTCGGGTGAAGCGAGCGGCTGGTCGGCCTCGTCGCGCGCGATGCCGTCGAAGAAGCGGATCGCCTGATAGGCCTCGAGCGTGAGCTGGCTCGAGCCGTCGTTGTCCGAGCCCTTGCGCATCACGACGACGTTCATCGGGTCGCCGCTGATCGCGACCGTGCGCTTGAGGCTCGTGATCAGTCCGAGAAAGAGCGTCGCCGCGATCACGACCAGCGCGATCACGCCGGCGGTCATCAGGCTGCGCGTCGGCCGCGCGCGCACGTTGCGCAGGCTGTAGGAGAGCGGGAGGGCCATCAGAAGACTTCGTGCAGCGACTCGACGACCGGCTTGCGCGCGGCGCCGAACGACGGGACGACCCCCGACAGCATCCCGACGAAGAGCGACAGGAAGAGTCCCTGCACGATCACGAACGGCGTCACGATGAAGTTGCCGAGCGGGCCGAGCATCTCGCTGAATCCGGCCGCGGCCTTGAGCGCACCCGTCAAGCCGAGCGCGAGCAGCACGCCGAGCACGCCCGCGACGATCGACAGCAGCGCCGCCTCCGCGAGCAGCGTCCCGAAGATCACCCGGCGCGGGAAGCCGATCGCCTTCATGACCGCGATCTCGCCGGCACGCTCGCGGATGCCCATCGACGCGGTGTTGGCGGCGATGAACACGATGCACAGCGAGACCAGCCCGGTCACGATGAGGATGATGGTGACCAGTCCCTGCAGCGAGCCGAAGAAGTTCGCGAAGAAGCTCTTCTCGGTCTCGGACGACGTCTCGGCCTCGCTGTTGCGCGACATCTCGTCGACCTTGCGCATGATCGAGCTCACCTGGCGCGGGTCGCTCGCGCGCACCCAGATCGTCCCGGCGATGCCGAGGCCGTTGCGCCCCTTCTCGCGCAGGGCCTGATCGAGGTACTCGCGGTTGAACCAGAAGTGCGGCGCGCGGTCGTTGTCGATCACGCCGACGATGCGGAAGTCGAGATCGACCGGCCACACCGTGCTCTTCAGCGTGACACGCTCGCCGATCTTCCAGCCGTACTTGTTCATGACCTGGCGCCCGACGATCGCGCCGTCGCGGTAGCGCTGGAAGTCGGCGAGCTGCTCGGGCTTGATCGGATAGTCCGGGAAGACCGCGCCGATGTGCTCGACCTCGACCGCGAAGTTCGGGAACGTCACGCGGCCGTCCTGCTCGAAGGCGCCGCCGAACCACACCCACGCGACAGCCGCGGCCACGCCGTCGACCTGCCGGACCTTGCGCACGAACGAGTACGGCATCGAGTAGACGATGCCGGCCTTGTTGTGGACGGTGAGCCGCGTGTTGTTCGCGAAGTCGTTCAGCATCGCGTCCATGCCGGCGGGCATCGTTAGCAGCAGGCAGACGAGCACCACGGCGAGCATGATCGCGCCGCCGGTCATCGCGGTGCGCAGCTTGTTGCGCCAGAGGTTCTTCCACACGAGGTGCGCGTACTTCACGACGCCGTCCCCGCGTGTGTGCCGTCGCCGGATGCGGACAGCAGGCCGCCGCCGGCGGCGAGCTGCACGGCGCGATTCGCGCGCTCGGCGTCGTCGCCCTCGAGCAGCAGCCCCTTGTCGAGGTGGAAGGCGTGGTCCACGAAGCGCAGCGCGCGCGGGTCGTGGGTGACCATGATGATGGTCTTGCCGAAGTCGTTCTTGAGCCGGCGCAGCAGCTCCAGGATCGCCTCGGCGTTGCGCGCATCGAGGTCGCCGGTGGGCTCGTCGGCGACGATGAGGTCGGGATCGGTCACGATCGCGCGCGCGATCGCGACGCGCTGCTGCTCGCCACCGGACAGCGTGCGCGGGTAGTGGTCGACGCGCTCCTCGAGCCCGACGACGCGCAGCGCGGTCTCCGCGCGGC
Source organism: Binatia bacterium (assembly GCA_046327915.1). GTDB lineage: Bacteria > Desulfobacterota > Binatia > UBA12015 > UBA12015 > VGTK01. The sequence goes on from JAXLXO010000005.1 coordinate 32,337, forward strand.
GCATGCGCTCGGCCTTCGTCAGGTCCGTCAGGAGGAGCGGCAGCGCGACGTTGTCACGCGCGTCGAGCACCGGGATCAGGTTGAAGAACTGGAAGATCAGCCCGACGTGGCGCGCACGCCACTCGGCGAGCTCGTCCTCGTCGAGCTCGCCGAGCGACTGTCCCGCGACGAGCACCTCACCGTCGCTGGGCTGGTCGATGCCCGAGACGAGGTTCATCAGCGTCGACTTGCCGGAGCCCGACGGCCCCATGAACGCGACGAAACGTCCCGCCGGGATCGCCAGCGAGACGTTCTCGAGCGCGTGCACCTCGTCCACGCCGCGCACGTAACGGCGCGAGACGGAGCGGATCCGGATGAGCGGCTCGCGCGCGGATTCCATGCCGCGCGGCAGCTTATCGGAGGCGCGCGGCCGGAGCGACCGCGGCGGCCGCGCTCGCGCGCGGGAGCGCGGCCGCCGCGGACCGTGGTTCAGAACACGTACTTCGCGCCCCAGCCGAACGAGAAGGCGTAGAGGTCGGAGACCTCGTTGATCGGCATGGTGTACGAGGCGTCGAGGAAGATCGCGACGTTCTCGGTCGCGAACACGTCGACACCGCCACCGAAGCGGCCCGCGAAGTTGGTGCCGTCGACGTCCCAGTTGGTGCGCCGCAGAGCCTTGTCGGCGTTGGCGTTCACGAAGCCGGCGCCGCCCGACAGATACGGCTGGAAGCGACCCAGCGGCAGGATCAGCTTCGCACTGCCGATGAACGTGTTCGTCTGGACGTGATTGCCGGCGAGGACGTCGTGCGCGTTGAAGTCGCCGTACTCGTAGAGGCCCTCGAACGCCCAGTACTCGTTGACGCGGTAGCCGCCACGGACGTTGAACCCGAGCGTGTCGCCGAAGTCCGCGCTCCGTGCACCACCCTGGAAGCCCGGAACCGTGTAGCTGCCGCCTACGCCGACGTACGGGCCAGGACGGTTGTAGACGTCCCAGTCGGACTGGTCGACGTAGGTGGTGCTCTCGCTGCGCGTGTAGCTCGTCGTCTGTGCGTGCGCCGCGCCTGCGACGGCGATCCCGAGCGCGACCGCGCCGGCGACGACCAGACTCCTGTGGAACGACCTCATCTGCTGGAAACCTCCTCGGACGCCGGTCCCGTCGACGTCCGCTCGCCATGGTCGGTGCGCCGGTGATCGGCTGCACCGCGTGTTCGCGGCGGACGCGACGATGCGCCGCATGCGCCGCCGGGGACCACCAACGTTGATCTTGTCGCGCCGGACACGCGTCCGGCCGCCGCCTGCACGAAGGCAAGCCTCGTGCCGTGCGGAATCGCTGCATTGACGGGCACCGCGAGCCGCGACGGGCTGTAGGCCCTACCGACCGGGGATTCCCGACGTGAAATTCCTGCAGAACCGGCAGATCTCGATCATCGGGACGTCTCCTCGGGGGAGGGCCGCGAATCAGTGCAGGGCCGAGCTGCCGCTCGCGACGGACGAGGGCGTGCAATACGACTGCACGAAGGCCACGAGTGCGGACGCGATCGGGGCGCGCGCTTCCTCGTCGCACGGACTCGCCGCGTAGAAGATCACCGGGATCGCGGACCAGCGCGGATTCGCACCGTGCCGCGCGACGAAACGACGGCCCTCCTCGGACGACGTCAAGGCAAAGAGCACCACGCACGGATCGAGACCACGCTCGATGAGCGCGTGCGCCTCGCGTGCGCTCGCGACCAGGAACGGACGGAACCCCGCCGACTCGATCACGCGGTGGACCGTCGCGCCGAACGGGGCGTCGTCGAGGACCACCAGCACGCGGCTGCCCGGAGAAGCGGCCATCGAACGGACGTGGAGCAAGCGTCGTGCCGCGGCAGGGCACGCCGCCCGTGCTGCATCGCGCCCGTCCGGTGCGAGCCGGCCGCTGGTAAAATCTGCTTGACGAGAAGCGCCCGGTGAAGATCGCGCTGCGTCGTCCGCGCGAAGCGCAGGAAGGGAAGCGCGGCGACGCACGGACGCACCGCCCGGGCTTCTCGTCGACCCGATGCTCGGATAAGGTCGACGCCGTAGCGACGTGGATTCGATGGCACCACCGGATTCCAATCCGAGCACGCCGGCGTTGCCGCCCGCGGTGATCCTTCTGGTGGAGGACGAAGCCGCGATCCGGGAGGTGATCGAGGCCGTGCTCGAAGCCGAAGGCTATCGCGTGGTCAGCACCGTCAACGGCTCCGATGCCCTCGACGTGCTGCGCGACGGGCTGCGGCCGTGCATGATCATTCTCGACCTGATGATGCCGGTGATGGACGGCTGGGAATTCCGCGCGGCGCAGATGCGCGACCCGGATCTCCTCAAGATCCCGACGGTTGTCTACACGGCGGTCGGAAACGTTCGCGAGACCGTCGAAAAGCTCAACGTGGCCGGGGGTTTCGAGAAGGGCGACTTCTCGGAGATGCTGCGCTTCGTCGAGCAGTTCTGCCCGCTGCGCCCCTGAGTTTCAGGCAACATGTACATTCGGCGGCCGCGCCGGGGCGGTCGCGTTCGGTCCCCGCGCGCCATCTCCGCGGCCCGGTGTTTGCTCCAGCGACGCCGGACGCGGAGGTCAGCCGATGATGACGCAGCAAGCGAAGCCCACCGATCCTGTCCTCGTGGTCGAGGACACGGACGACAGCCGGGAGGTCATGGGAACTCTGCTCGAGATGGAGGGCTACCGGGTCGCGTACGCGACCGACGGACGGGACGCGCTCGACAAGCTGGAGACCGGGCTGAAGCCGTGCCTGATCCTGCTCGACGTCTCGATGCCGCGCATGAACGGCATCGAGTTCCGCCGCGTGCAGGCCGCCGACGAGCGCTTCCGCGAGATCCCGGTGATCCTCTACTCGGCCGTCCACGAGATCACCTGGTTGTACCCTTCGCTTGACGTTCCCGTCTGCCGCAAGCCGGTGGACGTCGACCACATCCTGCAGCTCGTCGCCGACCGCTGCCGGCAGCCGCACGCCGCGACCGGCTGAGGCGCCGAGGGTTCCGCATGGCGCATGCGCCCTCGCGGACGCGGCTTGCGCAGCCCCTGCTCCTTCGCGAATGATCCCGTTCCGCCGCGCTGGAAGCGGCGAGCGGGGTGACCGTGAACGAGAGCAGCACGAAGATCGACCTGGGAACGCACGCGCTGCGCGTGCGCGAAGCCGGCAACGGCCCGACGACGTTCGTCTGCCTGCACGGCTTCCTCGACGATCCGTCGGTGTGGAGCGGGGTCGCTGCCGCGCTCGCGCCCGCGGGGCGCGTGATCTGCGTCCAGCAGCGCGCGCACGGGGACTCGACCGCTCCCGAAGGACCGTGCTCGATCGACGATCTCGCGCAGGACGTCGTGAAGCTGCTGGACGCGCTCGGCGTCGAGCGCGCGGTTCTCGTCGGGCACGCGCTGGGCGGGCTCGTCGCGGCGAAGGCCGCGCTCGCCGCGCCGGCGCGTGTCGCCGGGCTGGTGCTGGTCTCGCCCTTCAGCGAGCTCGATGCGCGCGCGGCGGGCGAGTGGCGGCACATCGTCCGCGCCGGCGAGGTGAACAAGCTGCAGGGCCTCGCGCGCTCGGTGTTCGGCCCGACCTCTACGCGGCAGGTGGACGGCGACGGCATCGGCCTCACCGAGATCGCGCGCATGCTGCAGGGGCTCGGTGCCGCTCCGGTGACGCCGCAGCTCGGCGGAATCCGTTGCCCGGTGGTCGTTCTCGCGGGCGAGCGCGACGTGGCGGGCACCGCCGCCGCACGCGTGGTCGCCGGTGCGATTCCGGGTGCGCGCCTCGAGAGCGTACCGCAGCAGGGCGATGCACCGCACGCCGGCGCACCCGACGCCGTGGCCGCGGCCGCACGCGCGCTCGCCGGCTGAGCGGGCAACGATGCCGCGAAGCCCGCGCGCCGGACGCGCGCCGCGCAACCCCGCGGACTTCGTCCTCGCCACACGTCTCCGCGAGCCGGTCCGCTTCACGGACCTGAGCGAGCGCCTCGCGATCAAGCTGTCCGCGCTGCCGGGCTACCTGTCGCGCGCCCACTTCCAGGCGTGGCACCAGCGCGTCGGTGCACCCGACTTCTCGGACTTCCGCGCGGTGTTCACGCCGCTGGTCTTCGTCGACGTCGAGGTGGCGGACCTGTCCCTCGCGTCACCGGCGATGCGCGGTGGCGTCCGCGTGCGCGGGGGGACGCACCTCGCGAAGACGCTCGACGCCGACGGCGCGGTCCGGCGCCTCGCTCGCGAGGGCCGCTACGAGGTGACCACGGACGCGGGCGAGGCTGTCGGACGTGCGCGCTTCGTGAACGTGTTCACGCGCTACGACACGGATCCGGCGCGGCGCCGCGTCACCGAGCTGCCGCCCGAGATGAATCTCGGCACGGTGCCGTCGCGCGTGATCGACATCCCGGAGACCGCGGACGTCGTGCCGCCCCTCGGGCGCGAAGCCGACTTCGTCGAGCACGAGGCGGGCGTCTGGCACTACACGCAGACCGACGCGAACCGCCACGTGAACAGCATGGAGTACCTGCGCAGCATGGAGGACTTCGTGGCCTGCGCGCTCGCCGCCCGCGGCCACGACCTGCGCGTGCTCTACCCGGCGCGGGCGCGCATCGTGTACCGCAAGCCGTGCTTTCGCGGCGAGCGTTACGAGCGCGCCGCGTGGCTCCGCGGCGACTCGCCGCTGGTCGTCGCGGGCACGTTCCGCAAGCACGGTGAACGGCCCGACGCGCCGCCCGCGGTCGCGATCGAGCTGACCTTCGACGTGCACGCGCCGTCCGCTGCTTGACGGCCGCGCCGCGGAGCCGTGAGGCCGTCGCTCAGCGCCGCGGCGGGATCGGGTAGAGATCGTCGAGCATGCGGCTGCGCCGGATGCCGATCGCCTCGCGGTGGATCTGCAGGTTGCGACGCGCCTGGATCGCTTCGTCCCGCAGCGTGTTGAACTCCTTCACGCGGTCGTAGCGCACGAGCGGGTCGGGAGCCTCGTCGATCGCGCGCGCCGCGAGCTCGAGGCGGAGCAGGGCGTAGTTCAGCTTGTCCTCGGTGCGGCCGAGCGCCTGCGCCATCTCCTGCACGATCTCGGTCTCGAGACGCGAGACCGCTTCCGCCGGATCGAGGCGCGCGCGCAGCCGGTCGAGGTACGGGCTCTCGTAGCCCGTGTCCTTCAGCTCGCGGACGAGCCTGGTCCAGGGAGCGTCGCGCACGGCCCGACACTAGCACGGGCCGGCGGGTTCACGACCGTTTGCGCTGCGCCGCGAACATCCCCTGCTGACGGATCAGCTTCGCCACCAGCGCGGTCCAGCCGGTCTGGTGGCTCGCGCCGAGGCCGCTGCCGTCGTCACCGTGGAAGTACTCGAACATCGGCACGTAGTCGCGGAAGTGCGGGTCGTTCTGCAGCAGCTCGCTGTTGCCGAGCACGGGCCGGCGTCCGTCGGTGCCGCGCGTGAAGATGCGGATCAGGCGGCGCGAGATCTCGTCGGCCACCTCGGCGAGGGTCAGGTACGTTCCGGACCCGGTCGGACACTCCACCTTGAAGTCGTCGCTGTAGTACCAGTGGAACTGCTGCAGCGACTCGATCAGGAGATAGTTGACGGGGAACCAGATCGGGCCGCGCCAGTTGGAGTTGCCGCCGAAGAGCCCGCTGGTCGACTCGGCGGGCTGGTACGAGACCTCCGAGCGTGCGCCGTCGAACTCGTGGACGTACGGATGGTCGCGGTGCCACCGCGACATCGAGCGGATGCCGTACGGGGACAGGTACTCGGTCTCGTCGAGCATGCGCTTCAGCACGCACTTCATGCGGTGGCCGCGCAGGATCGCGAGCAGCCGGCGCTCGCCGGCACCGGGATCGGTCCAGCGCGACACGAGATCCGCCATGTCGGGCCGGTTCTCGAGGAACCACTCGAGGCGCTGCTTGAACTCGGGCAGCTTCTCGAGCTCGTCGGGCTCGATCGTCGTCACCGCGAACAGCGGCACCAGGCCGACCATCGAGCGGATCTTCAGCGGCTCGGCCTTGCCGTCCGGCGTGCGCAGGACGTCGTAGAAGAAGTCGTCGGTCTGATCCCAGAGCGAGATGCCGGTGCCGCCCATGTCGCTCATCGCGGCCGCGATCTGCAGGAAGTGCTCGAAGAACTTGGTCGCGATGTCCTCGTACGCGCGGCGGTGCGTCGCGAGCTCGAGCGCGATGCGCAGCAGGTTCAGGCAGAACATGCCCATCCAGCTGGTCGCGTCGCTCTGCTCGAGGTGGCCGCCGTTCGGCAGCGGCGCGGAGCGGTCGAAAGCGCCGATGTTGTCCATGCCGAGGAAGCCGCCCTCGAAGACGTTGCTCCCTTCTTCATCCTTGCGATTGACCCACCAGGTGAAGTTGAGCAGCATCTTGTGGAAGACGCGCTCGAGGAAGTCGAGGTCGCCGCGGCCGGTCTGCTTGCGGTCGATCTGGTAGACGCGCCACGCGGCCCACGCGAGCACCGGCGGATTCACGTCGCCGAACGCCCACTCGTAGGCGGGCGTCTGGCCGTTCGGGTGCTGGTACCACTCGCGTCCCATCAGGACGAGCTGGTTCTTCGCGAACTCCGGGTCGGCGATCGCGAGCGCGATGCAGTGGAAGGCGAGGTCCCACGCGGCGAACCACGGATACTCCCACTTGTCGGGCACGGACAGGACGTCCATCGCGTCGAGGTGCCGCCACGTGTGGTTGCGGCCGTGCAGCCGTTCGGGCGGCGGCTTCGGCTGGTCCGGATCGCCGTCGAGCCAGCGCGCGACGTTGTAGTGGAAGAACTGCTTGCTCCAGAGCAGCCCGGACAGCGCCTGGCGCTGGATCGCGCGCTGGTCGGCGTCGACTTCGCCGACGTGCAGGGCGTCGAAGAACTCGTCGGCGTCGGCCTTGCGGTCCTCGAACACGCGCTCGAAGTCGAGCGCCGCCGCCGCGGGCGTGCGGCCGGTGCGCAGCTCCGGCTTCACGAGCCGAAGCCGCACGGACGCGGAGCCTCCGGAAGGGATGGTGAACGCGTAGTGCGCGGCCGCCTTCGTCCCGGTGCGCGCGGGATTGACGGCGTCGAGCCGGCCGTCGACGAGCCGCGCGTGGAATGCGTCCTTGACGTAGGGCTGCGGATTCGCGACGCCGAACAGGCGCTGCGCGTTGCTCTCGTTCTCGGTGAACCACACGTCGGGCACGACGTGCGCGCCGTCGCCGCCGTGCAGACGGCCCTCGAGGCACGTCAGGCGGTAATGCCCGAGCGTCGGGTGGCTCGCGTCGACGGTGTGCGGGTCGGTGCCCGAGCAGTGCATCGCCGGACGCTCGTCGCTGCCGCGCCCGCCCCAGGACCACGTGTTGCGGAACCACAGCGTCGGCAGGACGTGCAGCGGGGCTGCGTCGGGACCGCGGTTGAAGGCGGTGATCCGGACCAGGATGTCCTCGGTGTCGGACTTCGCGTACTCGACGAACACGTCGAAGTAGCGGCGCTCGTCGAACACGCCGGTGTCGAGCAGCTCGTACTCGCGGTCGTTCTTGGTGCGGCGGCGATTGGTCTCGACGAGGTCCGCGTACGGATAGGCCGCCTGCGGGTACTTGTAGAGCATCCGCATGTACGAGTGGGTCGGCGTCGAGTCGAGGTACCAGTAGAGCTCCTTGACGTCCTCGCCGTGGTTGCCCTCGTTGCCAGTCAAACCAAAGAGACGCTCCTTCAGGATCGGGTCGTGGCCGTTCCACAGCGCGAGCGCGAAGCACATGCGCTGCAGCTCGTCGCAGATGCCGGCGATGCCGTCCTCGTTCCAGCGGTAGGCGCGCGAGCGGGACGCGTCGTGCGACAGGTACTCCCAGGCGCTGCCCCAGGCGCTGTAGTCCTCGCGCACGGTACCCCAGGCGCGGTCGGAGACGTACGGACCCCAAAGCCGCCAGCGGCTGCCGCCGCTGCGCAGCCGATCCTGCTCGATCGTCATCTGCCCCTCCGCGGACGCGCCCGGGACTCCGGACGGCACCGCAAGGACCATATCGGCAGTCGGCGGCGAAACCGAACCCCCGGCCGGGCATCGGATCCCGTGTGCCGCCGCTTGCCACAGGAACCCGGGTGGCGTTTGCTCGCGACCGCGTCATGACCCGCTTCGACCACGTCGTCTGCGGCGACCTCGACCAGGCGCTCCGGCGCGAGTGGCTCGAGACCAACGGCATCGGCGGCTTCGCGTCGTCGACGATCGTCGGCCTCGACACGCGCCGCTACCACGGGCTTCTCACGGCCGCGCTGCACCCACCCGGCGACCGCTACCTTCTGCTCGCCAAGCTCGAGGAGACGCTCGTGGTCGGGACGAGCCGCCACGAGCTGTCGGCGAACCAGTATCCCGGGACGATCCACCCGACCGGCTTCACTCTGCAGCGCGAGTTCCGTCTCGACCCGTTCCCGACGTTCACGTGGGCCGTCGACGGCTTCCTGCTCGAGAAGGCCGTGCTGCTGGTGCACGGCAAGAACACCGTCGTGGTGACCTACGCGCTGCGCCGCGAGGACGGCGCGCCGCTCGCCCCGGACAAGGTGGTCGGCCTCGAGGTGCGGCCGCTGATCGCGTTCCGCGACTTCCACGCGACGACGCACGAGAACGACGGCATCGACCGCAACGTCACGGTCGGCGACGGCGTCGCCAGCATGACGCCGTACCGCGGGCTGCCGACGCTGCACGTCGCGCACGACGCGCGGCGCGTCGATCCGTCGGGCGACTGGTACCGCAGCTTCGAGTACGCGGTGGAGCGCGCGCGCGGCCTCGACTTCCGCGAAGACCTGTACCAGCCGTTCACGTTGCACTTCGACGTCGGCGCCGCGGGTCGCGCCACCATCGTCGCGGGCACGGAGCCTCGCCGTGCGGCCGATGCCGACGCGCTGGTGCGTGCCGAACGCGAGCGGCGCGCGGCGCTGCTCGCGGACGTCCCCCAGGGCGATCTGCTCCAGCGCACGCTGGTCGCGGCCGCGGATCAGTACGTCGTGCGCCGCGGTGCGGGGAAGTCGGTCATCGCGGGATATCCGTGGTTCGGCGACTGGGGACGCGACACCTTCATCTCCGTGCGCGGCCTCTGCCTCGCGACCGGACGTCTCGACGTCGCGCGCGAGATCCTCCTCGCGTGGACCGACGTGGTCTCCGAGGGCATGCTGCCCAACCGCTTCGCCGACCACGGCGAGCAGCCCGAGTACAACTCGGTGGACGCAGCGCTGTGGTTCGTGGTCGCCGCACGCGAGCTGCTCGACGCGGCCGCAGCCTCGGGACGTCCGCTGCCGGTCGCCGAGGTCGAGGCGGTGTGGCGCGCGATCGAGGCGATCCTCGAAGGCTACGAGCGCGGGACGCGGCACCGCATCGGCCTCGACGCGAGCGACGCGCTGCTGTTCGCCGGCGAACCCGGCGTCCAGCTCACGTGGATGGACGCGAAGGTCGGCGACTGGGTGGTCACGCCGCGCGTCGGCAAGCCGGTCGAGATCCAGGCGCTGTGGCTCGCGGCGCTGCATGCGGCGGGTGCGCGCAGCGACCGCTGGGCGCCGCTGTTCGCGCGCGGCCGCGACAGCTTCGCGCGCCGCTTCTGGAACGCGAGCGCGAGCTGCCTCTACGACGTCGTCGATCCCGACGGTCACGCGGGTGCGGCCGACGCGAGCTTCCGTCCCAATCAGATCCTCGCGGTCGGCGGTCTACCGCTCCAGCTGCTCGGCGGGGAGCGTGCGCGCGCGGTGGTGGACGGTGTGGAATCCAGACTCTGGACGCCACTCGGACTGCGCTCGCTCGCGCCGGGCGAGCCGGGATACGTCGCGACGTATCGCGGGGGCCCGCGCGAGCGAGACGCCTCGTATCACCAGGGAACGGTGTGGCCGTGGCTCCTTGGTCCGTTCGTCGAGGCGTGGGTCCGCGTGCGGGGTGGAACGCCAGAGGCGAGGCAGGAGGCGCGGGCGCGCTTCCTGTCACCGCTCGAGGCGCATCTTGCCGACGCCGGGATCGGACACGTCTCTGAGATCGCCGACGCGGAGGCGCCACACGAGCCTGCGGGTTGCCCGTTCCAGGCGTGGTCCGTCGCGGAGGCGCTGCGTCTCGTGGCTCAGGTTCTCTCGTAGCCCTCGGTCGCGCCTCCGCTCAGTGTCCGACGCCCGGCGGTGCACCCGGGCCTCCCGCCCACAGGCATCGGTCGGTGGGTCGGATCGGCTCGTCGTCCTCGGCGTCCTGGCTCGCGTTGCACACGATCACGATCGCGTTGAACAGCAGATCCCACCGCGCGTTCAGGCAGTAGGATTCCAGGTCGTTCAGGGCGCAGCCGAAGGGCAGCAGCGGATTCTCCCAGAGCTCCACCGCCTGACCGGCCACGAAGAAGCGTTGCGGATTCGTTTGCTGTTGCAATTTGGGTCTCCGGGCCTGCGACCTTGCTGCAACGATCGGACTCGTCGGTGCGATTGCACCCGACCGTGCGTGCGTCACGAAGCCAGCCTTCCGACGTACGACCGAGCCCCGCAATTCGGATGCCACCGCGAGATGCCGCTCCACGTCCGGAGAGTGCCGTCCGGCGTCACGGCCGCGAAGCGTCATCCCGCGAGGCCGAGGCCGTCCCGGATGCGCTCCACGATCGTCGCGGGTGCCGCGTCGACGTCGACGACGAGAGCGTTCTGCGGCTCCTCGAGCGTCGCGAGCTGACTCGGCAGCAGGCCGGCGCTCGCGAAGTGTCCCTGCCGCGTCTCGAGGCGGCTGCGGATCAGGCCCGGATCGCCGCGCAGGTAGACGATGCGCACTTCCGCGTCACCGTGCCGACCATACAGGCGCGCGCGGTAGCTCGCGCGCAGGGCGGAGCACGCGAGCACGGCAGGGCGCTGCTCGTGCAGCAGGCGATCGATCAGCGCGGCGAGCGCGTCGAGCCAGACGACGCGGTCGGTGTCGTCGAGCGGCTCGCCGCGCGCCATCTTCGCGACGTTTGCCGGCCCGTGGAAATCGTCCGCGTCGAAGAACGCCCACCCGAGCTGACGAGCGAGGAGCGAGCCGACCGTCGTCTTGCCGGCACCCGCGACGCCCATCACGACGATCACCATGCGCCACCGTGGACCCGTGCCGCGCCCCGTCGCAAGAGCAGGTCGTCAGGGGGCGGTGCTCGCACCGCGCGTGGTCGGCGCGATGGCGCGTGGCGGGATTCGCCGCATGGCACGCGCCGCGAGCGGCCTGCCGACGTCGGCGCACCCCTCGTACAGCAGGTGGTTCTGGAAGTCGCGGAACTTCCGTGCCGGGAGCGTCGCGTGCAGGTCGAGCCACTCGGACGGTGCTGCGCCGATGCTCGTGCGCAGGGCCTCCAGGCGCCGCTCGAGCTCCTCGGCGTCGAAGTCGTCACCCCGCGTGCGCAGATCCTCGACGTTCACCGGGGCCACGTAGACGATCACCGGAATCCCCGCTGCATGCAGCTCGCGCACGGCCTCGCGCAGCACCGTGGCGTTCGGGTGGCTCGCGTAGTCGACCATGTACGACAACGAGAATCGCCGCGCGATCTCGGACGTCGACCCGAGCCAGCGCTGCTTCAGGCCGAGCGCATTCTTGACGGACGTTCCCGCCGCGGCCAGCAGGTCGACGCCGCCCTGCCGCGCGCCCTCGAAGACGTACAGCAGGCCGAGCTGCTCCTTGAGGCGCAGCAGCGGCGGATCGAGCGGGGTCAGGCCCTCGCGCTCCAGTGCTGCGCGCGCGCGGAGCGCTTGCCGGAAGTCGAGCTTGCGGGCGAGGCCGGGCAGCCTTTCGTCACCCGGATGGACTTGCGGATCGAGGAACGTCCGCAGGTTGACCTCCAGCACGACCAGCGCCACCGGCGTCTCGAGCGCATCGTCGAGCAGCGCGTAGAAGTGGATCGGCAGCATGCCGGGCTGCGTGAGGTCCACGATGTCGAACGGGCGGCCCGCGAGCGTCGCCGCCGAGCGGAGCGTGAGTCCGACGGTGGTGATCTTCTTGTCGGGCGGGCTCGTGCAGACGTTCAAGGAGTCGCCGAAGATCACGATGCGCTGCTTGACGGCCGGCCTGGCACGCCACTTTCCGAGGCGGAAGAGCGCACCGCGCTCGACGGCACCCTCTCCCGCGCCGATCTTCGCGAGCGGCTCGCGGTACGCCCAGAGAAGTCCCAGACAGGCGACCAGCACGGCGACGAACGGAACGCCGAGCTGCAGCAGCCCGCGCCGGACGTCAGAACTGGAAGTAGATGAAGCGTCCGGACTGTGCACTGAACAACCCGATGAGAACGACGACGAGGCCGTAGGCCGCACCCTGGACGGGCCGCGGCACCGTGTGCCACCACGATCCGAGCTCGACGCGCGTCGCGAGGCCGTGTGTCGCGAAGCCGATCGCGACGAGCAGGATGGGGCCGACCGGCAGTGGCGCCACGAGCGGCCGGCCGGACACGAGGCCGACGAAGAAGGCTCCGGCGTCGGCGAGCGACGCGGCGCGGAACGGAACCCATGCGAATGCGACCAGGTGGAACGTCGCGACGCGGCGCAGCCACAGCGGTGTCGCCGGCGTCGCGGCGGCCGCGCCCGCGCGTGCGGGTGAGCGCCACCAGTCGCGGCCAGAGAGCGCGCGGTGCACGGCGAGCCAGGCGCCGTGGAAGCCGCCCCACACCACGAAGGTCCACGCGGCGCCGTGCCAGAGGCCGCCGAGCAGCATCGTGATCATGAGATTGACGTACGTGCGGACGTTGCCGAGACGGTTGCCGCCGAGCGGCACGTAGAGATAGTCGCGCAGCCACGACGACAGCGAGATGTGCCAGCGGCGCCAGAACTCGCTCGGGTTCTCGGCGAGATACGGGTGGCGGAAGTTCTCCGGCAGGCGGAAGCCGAGCAGCCCCGCGACGCCCATCGCGATGTCGGTGTAGCCCGAGAAGTCGAAGTAGATCTGGAACGCGTACGCGTAGAGCGCCACGACGAGCTCGATCCAGCCCTGGCTGCCGACGTCCGCGTAGACGCCGTCGACGAAGCCGCCGAGCGAATCGGCGCACGCGACCTTCTTCACGTAGCCGACCGCGAGCAGGAACAGCGACTCGTCGATGCGCGCCATCCCGACGCGCGGCTGCTCGGCGAGCTGCGGACCGAAGAAGCCCCAGCGCGTGATCGGCCCCGCGACCAGCTGCGGAAAGAACGCGACGTAGAGCGCAAAGTCGGGGAACGAGTCGGTCGGCGGGCGGATGCCGCGGTAGGTGTCGATCACGTAGCTGATCGAGTGGAACGTGTAGAACGAGATGCCGAGCGGAACGACGACCGCGAGGAAACCCGGCGCCGGCGGCAGGCGGAAGAGGGCGCCCGCCGAGTCGTAGAGGAAGAGTCCGTACTTGAAGAAGGCCAGCAGCCCGAGGTTCAGGCACAGGCTGGCCACCAGCAGCGCCCGGGCGCGCGCGGGCGACACCGTGCGGGCGCGGTAGATCACGCGCGCCAGCTGGAAGTCGATCCAGGTCGTCGCGATCAGCAGGAGCAGGAAGCGCGGGCTCCACGAGGCGTAGAACGCCCAGCTCGCCGCGAGCAGGAACAGCTTGCGGGCCGCGAAGGACCGCAACAGCCCGTGGTAGACCGTCAGGACGAGGGCGAGGAAGAAGAGGAAGTAGAGGCTGTTGAAGAGCATCGGGACGGACCGGTGTTCCGGTCGAGCACGACCGGGATCAGCACTCCGCCACGAGCGGCTCCGATGATCAAGAGCCGTTTTGGCGATCGCTCGGGTGGCTCCACGGCCGCGTCGGCGCCTCCCGGGACTCGCGGCAGGGCCCCGGCGTCGAGTGCCAGGCACCCGAGCACCACACCGAGCGCCCCCGCGGTGCCCCAGTCGCCCACGAGGCGCCGGAACGGCGCGTAGGCGACGGCCCGGCCGCCTTCGCGCAGACGTTCGAGCACCGCGGCGTCCAGCGCGTCGCGCAATGCGAGGCCGTTCGCACCGCCGACCACGCCGTCGATCTCCGGACCGCCGACGTCGGCAAGCTCCAGCAGACGCGCTGCGGCAGCTGCTGCGTCGCGCGGGAAGCCATAGGGAGAGCGATCGTCGGCGAGCGCTCCGATGCGGGCGCACGCGAGGCGTGCCCACGGGACGACGCCACGGGCTGCGGCGTGCGACGCGCGCTCCAGCACGAGCGCGGCAGCGCCTTCTCCGGGAAGGATCGCGCCCCTGCGCCCGGGGCGGCGCCTGCCCGCGGCCTCGGGCGCGGCGTCCGGGTGGAGCAGGCGGAGCTCGGACAGCGCGTCGAGCTGCACCGCGCCGATCTCGTCGACACCCGCGACGCAGGCGACGTCGCAGGCGCCGCTCTCGAGCAGGTCGAGCGCGGTCGCGAGCGCGGCCTCGCCGGATGCCTCGTGCTCCGCGACGCACACGTTCGGGCCGCGCACGTCGAGCTCGATCGCGGCGTAGCCGGCGGCGGCATTGAGAACGAGATTAGGGAACAGCAGCGGCTGCCCTGCCGCGGGGCCCGAGGCGAAGACGCGCTGCAGGTAGACCGCTGTCTCGCGCTGGTTGCCGTAGCAGGATCCGACGACGAGCGCGGTCCGCGTGCTGGTCGCGTCGTCGAGCGGCAGCAGGGCCGCATCCTCGAACGCCTGCCGGATGCTGGCGACGGCCATGCGCGAGCACCAGTCCATGCGCCGCAGCTGCGGTGAGCGCACGTGATCGCGCGGTCGGAAGCCGCGCACCCAGCCCGCGCGGCGTACCGGCGCGGGCGGTGTCACGTCGACACCCGGTGCGAGGCGGTCGTCGTCCGGCGCGAGCTCGCGGATTCCGCTTTCGCCCGCGCCGAACGCCCGCCACACGGACGCGGCGCCGGTGCCGAGCGGACACACCGCGCCGAGACCGGTGACGACGATCGGATCGTCGCTCATGCGCGCCGCAGCACCAGCGAGCAGTTGTTGCCGCCGAAGCCGTACGAGTTCGACAGCGCGGCGGTGATCGCCAGTCGCCGGCCGACGTTCGGGACGTAGTCGAGGTCGCACGCGGGATCGGCATCGCGCAGATGCAGCGTGGGCGGCGCCCAGCCGTCCTCGATCGCGAGGATCGTGATGATCGCCTCCACCGCTCCCGCAGCCCCGAGCAGGTGTCCGATCAGCGCCTTCGTGGAGGACACTGCGACGCGTTCGGCGGCCGCGCCCAGCACGCGCCGCAGCGCGAAGGTCTCGCTGGCGTCGTTCTGCACGGTGCCGGTGCCGTGCGCGTTCACGTAGTCGATGTCCGCGGGTGACGCGCCCGCCTCGCGCAGCGCCGCCTCGAGGGCGAGCACCGCCCCGCGCGCCTCGCCGTGCGGTGCCGTCGGGTGCGATGCGTCGCACGACAGGCCGGAACCGGCGAGCTCGGCGAGGATGCGCGCACCGCGTGCCCGCGCGTGCGCTTCCGACTCGAGGATCACGATGCCCGCGCCCTCACCGAGCGAGAGCCCGCGACGCTCGCGGTCGAACGGACGGCAAGGCTCGCTGCTGAGCGCCTGCAGCGCGTGAAAGCCGGTGTAGGTCATGCGCGCCAGCGCGTCCGATCCGCCCGCGATCGCGACGTCGATGCGCCCCGCGCGGATCCACGATGCCGCCATCGCGAGCGCGATTGCACCACTCGAGCACGCCGTCGACGGCGAGAGGCGCGGGCCGCGCGTGCCCAGCACCGCAGCCACGAGATCGGTCGGTGCGGCGACGGTCGCGGCTGCGAGACGCTTGCGCAGCGCGCGGGGTGGCTCCTGCGCGAGACGGGCACGGTAGTACGACTCGGTCTCGAGCATGCCTCCGGTCGAGCTGCCGATCGCGACGCCGATGCGGGCCGGGTCGGCGAATGGCAGCTCGAGCCCGCCGTGCGCGAGCGCCTCCTCCGTCGCGAGCAGCGCGAACCGATCCGAGCGCGAGGCGCGCGCGCGCGCGACGCGAGGCAGCAGCCGAGACGCGCGCATCGTGCGCACCTCGCCGGCGATGTGCGTGCGGAGGCCGTCGGTCTCGAACAGCGTGACGTCGCCGATGCACGTGCGCTCGCCGTGCAGCGCCTCGCGCAGCGCCGCGACGTCGGGGCCGGCCGCCGTGATCGCACCCATGCCGGTGACGACGACGCGCGTCCGGAATTGGTGAGGCCTCTGTGCCTGCGCCATGGGTCTCAGTGCATCGTCAGCCCGCCGTCGACGACGAGCGTGGTGCCGGTGACGTAGCGGGCGCGGTCGGAGGCGAGGAACGCGGCCGCGTCCGCGACGTCCTCGGGGCTTCCGAAGCGGCCCAGCGGGATGCGCGCGACGAGTCCCGCGCGCTCCTCGGGCTTCATGTGCGCGATGATGTCGGTCTCGACGTAGCCGGGGCAGAGCGCGTTCACGGTGATGCCGTAGCGTCCCGCCTCGGCGGCGAGCGACTTGGTGAACGCGACCAGCGCGCCCTTCGCCGCCGCGTAGTTCGCGGCGCCCGGCTTTCCGAAGAAGGCGGCCGGCGACACCACGTTGACGATCCGTCCGCCGCGCTGCGCGATCATCGCCCGGAGTGCCGCGCGCGCGCAGTGGAAGGCGCCGTCGACGTCGACCCGCAGCACCTCGCTCCACGCCTCCGGGCGCATGAGCATGACCAGCGAATCGCGCGTGATTGCCGCGTTGTTCACCAGGATGTCGATTCCGCCGAGCTCGCGCTTCACGGTCGCCATCATGCCATCGACCGCGGCCGCGTCACCCACGTCGGCGAAGCACGCAACCGACCCCTCGACACCCGCGACGGCGGCCTCGAGGGCCTCGCGCGAGTGTCCGGAGTTCATGGCAACGCGCGCGCCATCGGCCGCGAGGCGACGCGCGATCGCCAGCCCGATGCCCCGGCTGGCGCCGGTGACGAGTGCCCGTTTTCCGGAGAGCTCTCTTTCCATTCCGCTCCCGCGTTGAATAGTGGAACATGGAGTCCCGTGCCGCAACCACCGACCCCGCACCGTCCGTCCCCCGCCCGCGCCCTGGCCGCCGCGTACGCCCGGGTGCGCCGGCTCGAGGCAGGCGCCCTCGCCATACTTGACAGCGACCGCCGGCGGTGGGTCTCGCGCGACGATCTCGCCCGCGAGGCCGAGGCGGCCGGACGGCTGCTGGACGGCTTCGCCCCCGGAACGATCCTCGCCGTGCAGGTCGCGAACGGGACGGGATTCTTCGCGGCGATCCTCGCGTGCTGGGAACGGGACCTGGTGCCCATGCCGGTCGACCACGACGTCGCGGCCCCGGCGCTCGACGAGCTGTGCCGGAACACCGGGGCGGTCGCCGTGCTGCACGCGGACGCGGAGGACCGGCTGCTGGTCCGCGGCGCCGACCGCGAGGACAGCGGAACGGTCGCGATGCCGGCCGGCGTGGCGTTGCTCAAGGTCACGTCCGGCAGCACCGGCGAGCCGCGGGCGGTGGTCCTCGCGGCCGACGCGCTGCTCGCGGGCGTCGAGCAGATCGTCACCACGATGCATCTCGAGCCCGCGGACCGGAACCTCGTGACCATTCCGCTCGCGCACTCGTACGCCTTCGACAACGTCGTGCTGACGCTGCTGCGCGACGGCATGCCGGCGGTGCTCGCGCGCGACTTGACGCCGCGCCGGCTGCTGTCCGTGGCGCGCGAGGCGGCGGCGACCGTTCTGCCGACGGTGCCGTTCCTGATCGACGTGCTGGCGCGCCCGAAGCCGTCCGGCGCGCTGCCCGCGCTGCGGCGGGTGATCTCGGCGGGAGCGCCGCTGCCGGCGACCGCGCGCGAGCGCTTCGTTGCTGCGTTCGGTGTCCGTCCGCGAACGTTCTACGGCGCCACCGAGTGCGGCGGCATCGCGTTCGACCGCGAAGCGGACGGCGAGCTGCCGGACGGCTGCGTCGGCGCGGCGCTCGACGGCGTTCACCTCGCGCTCGAAGAGGCGGACGAGGACGGCGTCGGGCGCGTGCGCGTCACCAGCGCCTCGGTCGCGGCCGGCTACCTCCCCGAGCCCCTCGCCGGGTCCGGCGACGACGTCCTCGGTCGCGGACGCTTCCGCACCGCGGACCTCGGTCGCCTCGACGGGCGTGGCCGGCTCCACCTCGTCGGACGCGTGCACGACGTCGTCAACGTCGGCGGCCGCAAGGTCTATCCCGCCGAAGTCGAGCGCGTGATCCGCGCGGTGCCGGGGGTGCTCGACGTCGTCGTGACCGGAGTCGCCCGCTCGTCGGTCGCGGACGCGCTGCGCGCCGTGGTCGCGGCCGAGCCGCAGGTCACGCGCGCCGACATCGCGGCCGCCTGCGAGCAGCGCCTGGCACGCTACAAGGTTCCGCGCTCGATCGAGATCGTCGGCGAGTTGCCGCGCACCGGGCGCGGCAAGATCGACCGTCGCGCATTGGACGCCCGGTACGCCAACGACTAAACGGAACGTCCCCGGTCGCCGTGCCGGCCCCGAGCCTTCATGACCAGAACGGAGATCGCCCACCGCGCCAAGGAGCTGCTGATCAGCGGCCTTCGGCTCGAGATCGCCCCCGAGGAGATCGTCGACGCCGAGCCGATCTTCGGCTCGGGCCTCGGCCTCGACTCGATCGACGCACTCGAGTTCGTCGTGCTGATCGAGGAGAACTTCGGCGTCTCGATCCCCGACGAGACCGTCGCGAAGGAGGCTCTGGCGTCGATCGACGCGCTGGCCGGATTCGTCGAGAGCGAGCGG
Organism: Binatia bacterium; assembly: GCA_046327915.1. GTDB lineage: Bacteria > Desulfobacterota > Binatia > UBA12015 > UBA12015 > VGTK01. The sequence goes on from JAXLXO010000005.1 coordinate 50,878, forward strand.
CGCCGGCAGAATCTCTCCTGAGCGGAGGTCCGTCGTCTTGCGGCGCGGTCGCCCGCGACGAAGGATGATCTGGATGTCCTGCCCGTCGATCGTGCGGCCCGCGCGCCGTCTCCTGGCCCGTGCGGCTCTGTCGTGCGTGGCCGCGCTCGCGATCGCCGTACCGGCCGGGCCGTCCGCAGCTTCCGCTGCCACCGGGACGCCGGCGGCCGTACCGGCACCGAGCGGCTGCGGCACGCCACCGCAGTGCTTCGCGCGCATGACGGACGCACAGCGCGGCGTCGCGCGGATCCGTGCCGGCTTCCGCCAGACCAAGCACGTCGCGCTGCTGAAGGATCCGCTGGTCTCGACCGGACGCTTCACGTTCGAGCGTCCCGACCGCGTGCGCTGGGAGATGGTCACGCCGGAGCCGCTGATCGTCGAGATCGCGGGCGCGTCGCTGCGCGCCGGGCCGCCCGGTGCGGTCGCCGACGTCGACGCGGGTCCCGCGGTCGGGCTCTTTCGCGATCTCGGCGGCATCTTCGCCGGCGCGTCGGACTACGCGGGCGAGCAGCGCTTCACCCTCGCGTCGGGAACGTCGGGGCCATGGAGTTTCCTCTTGACGCCGCGCGACCCGTCGGTCGCGCGCGTGATTCGGGCGATCGACATCGAGCTCGATCCCGCGACCGGCGGTCCGCGGCGCGTGGCCATCACCGAGAGCAGCGGCGACCGCACGGAGATCGAGCTGGTCGACGTCGTCGTGGAGCGCGCCGACGGGGACGGCGCTCCGTCGTGACGGGAGCGGGCCGCCGCGCGCTCGCGGTGCTCGTCCTGCCGATCGCCGCGAGCTGTGCCGCCACGCGTCCGGCGGCGCCGGTCGCGGAGTGCGCGGCGGTCGCGCAGCAGGCCGTGCACGCGGCGCTGTGCGGCCGCGACGAGGGGGTGCGCTCGCTGCAGGCGCGCTTCCGCGCCGAGGTCGACGCGAACGGCACGAAGCGCACGGCCGAAGGGGTCCTGGTGTGGCGCGCGCCGGGATCGCTGCGCGTCAAGCTGTTCACGCTCGCGGGGCTGACCGTCTACGACGCGGTCTGGACGGGCGACGGCCTGCAGCTCCGCGGTGTGGTGCGCCAGCCGCTCTCGGACCGCGACGAGACCTTCACGCTGGGTCCGCGGGACGTGCCGGACGCGCCCGACGCGGACCTCTCGCTGGTGCTCTGGTCGCTTTGGCAGCCGCGCTGCACGCGCTCTCCGGAGATGGCGGCCAACGCGACGTACGTGCTCGATGCGGTGCCGGCGCGCGCGACGGCGCGCAGCGTGCGGGTCTCGAACGGCGCGATCCGCGAGGAGACGCTGGTGCGCACGCGCGCCGACGGCACGCTCGACACCGTCGTCGCGCGCTACGCCGGCTACGACTGCGCCGCGACGCCCCTGCCGCAGCGCGTGGACATCGAGGCGCCGGCGAGCGGCTGGCGTGCGCGCGTGACGATCGTCGAGCAGACGCGCGACGTCGCGCTCGACGACGGGCTGTTCGCGCTGCCGCCCGCGGCGGAGACGCATGCCGGCGGCTGAGCCGAGCGCGCTCGCGGACGACCGCGGCGGCGCGCTCGCCGAGCGCTACGTCGCGTGGATCGTCCGCCACGCCGGCGCGATCCTGATCGCGTCGGTCGTGCTGTGCGCGATCTCGGCGCTGTCGCTGCTGCGGCTGCGGCTCGACGTGGACCTGCTGTCGATGCTGCCGCAGGGGCGTCCGCGCTTCGCCGACTACCAGCGCTACGTCGCGCGCTTCGGCGCGCAGGACGTCGCCGTCGCCGTGGTGCGCGCGCCCGACTCGACGCAGGCGATCCGCTTCGCGGCGGCCTTCGAGGAGGAGCTCGCGAAGCTGCCCGAGGTACGCGGCGTGCGGAGCCGCGTCGATCTCGCGGCCTTCGCGGCCGCGTTGCACGGCGGAGCGCTGCCGCGGCTCCTGCCGCTCGAGGCGCACGACGAGGTCGCGCGGCGCTTGACGCCGGCGGCGATCGACGACGCCGTGAAGACGCTGCGGATCGCGCTCGCGGCGCCGGGCAGCGTCGGCACGGCGGCGTACCTCGCGGCCGATCCGCTCGGGCTCGACCGCCTGCTCGGGGAGCATCTCGCACGATCGCGTCCGGACCGCGCGCTGGCGCCGGGCAGCGAGTACCTGCTGTCGCCCGACGGACGCCGCCTGCTGCTCCTGATCCGCCCCGCGGAGACCGGCTACGACCTCGAGGCGTCGCAGCGCTTCGCCGACGCGCTCGCGGGTGCGCAGCAGCGCGCGCACGCGGCCAGCGCCACCGGCTCCGCGGTGAGCGTCGGCTACACCGGTGCGTTCGCGTTCGCGCTCGAGGACGCGACGCTGCTGCGCACCGACATCGCGATCTACTCGGTGCTGGCGCTCGCCGGCGTGCTCGCGGTGTTCCTCGCGGGCTACCGAAGCCTCGAGATCCTGCCGCTGGTCACCTGGCAGGTCGTGCTCGGGACGCTTGTGACCTTCGCGCTCGGTCTGCTCGTCGAGGGACAGCTCAACGCCGTCTCGCTCGCGTTCGCGGTGATCTTCTACGGGCTCGGCATCGACGCCGCGATCCACTTCTACACGCGCTTCCTCGAGGAGTGGGGCGGCAGCGGTCCGATCGACGCGCCGCTCGCGCGCACGGTGCGCGGGCTCCTGCCGGCGACGATCGTCGCCGCGACGACGAGCGCCGTCGGCTTCGTCGTGATCGCGTTCTCGTCGTTCACCGGCGTGGCCCAGCTCGGCGCGCTGACGGGACTCGGCATGGTGCTCAACATCCCGGCGACGTTCCTGCTGCTGCCCGCGCAGATCGAGTGGACGCACCGTCACACGCGGCTGCTGCGCTCGGGGCGCACGCTCGCCGGAACGGAGCGCCTGGCGGCCGTCGCGGACGCGGCGGCGCGGCATCGGGGCGTGGCGCAGCTCGCGACGGCGGTACTGCTGCTCGCCGCGTGCGTCCCGGCGCGCGACGCGGCGCTCGACACCGATCTCTTCAACCTGCGTCCGCGCCACTCGACCGCGGCCGACGTGCAGGCCGAGCTCGAGCGTGAGTTCGGCTTCGTCGACCCGCCGGGCGCGGTGCTGATCGAGGCATCCGGCGGCGACGCCGCGCACGACGCGGCGCTCGACGAGCGGCTGCTCGAGACCGTCGAGCGCGTCACGTCGTCACTCGAGCGTGCGCGCGACGCCGGCACGGTGGAGACGCTGCTCAGCCCGGCGGCGCTGCTGCCGTCGCTCGCGACGCAGCGCGAGCGCCTCGCGTCGTGGGAGAAGCTGCCGCGCGAGGCGGCTGCCGCGCGCCTGGCGGAGCGTCTCGAGGAGAACGGGTTCCGTCCGGAGGCGTTCGCGGACGCCCTGCAGGCGCTGCGCAGCGTTCCAGCGCCCGTCGATCCGACGCTGGCGCCGCTGCCGGGTCTCGAGCTGCTCTTCGAGCGTCAGCTGCGGAGCGACGAACAGGGCCTCGCGGTGCTGATCCCGTTCCGTCCGCGCGACGTGGCGGCACTCGAGGAGCTCGAGGCACGCCTTCCCGCGGAGGACGCACGCGACGGCGTGCGCGTGACGGTAACCGGACGGCCGCTCATGGAGGCCGAGCTGCACCGCACGATGCGCGGCGAGATGGCGTGGTTCATCGTCGCCGTGGCGGTCGGCAACGCGCTGCTGATCTGGCTCCGCGTGCGCGACGCCGGGGTCACGCTCGCGATCGTCGGCGTACCGTCGTTCGTGGTGCTGCTGCTGCTCGCGATCGTCGGTGCGACCGGCTCCGCGATCGACGCAGTGAACCTGATCGTGTTCCCGCTGACCATCGGGCTCGGCGTCGACAACTGCGTCTACCTGGCGGAGCGCTGCCGCGAGCTGCGCTCGTTGCGCGAGGCGGTCGCGAGCACCGGACGCCCGCTGACCATCACCGCGGCGACCACCGCCGTCGGCTTCGGCGTGCTCGCGTTGTCGCGCTACCCCGCACTGCACGGCCTCGGCTGGCTCGCGGCGGCGAGCATCGTGCTGTGCCTTGCCGCGACGCTCCTGCTGCTTCCCGTCGTCCTGCCGCGCCGCTGGTCCGCACCGGACTGACGGAAGCGAGTTGGCGCCGGACCTCCGCGCGCCATGCGCGCGGCCGAGCGCCAGCGAGCGCGGGGAGTGAGGCTCCGCGCGGCTTTGCCGCGTGGAGCGAGGGGGCGCGTGCCCCCTCGTTGAAACTAATTCCGGACGATCTTGACGTCCTCGTACTCGAGCCGCTCCTCGTTCCATTGGTGGGCCGACGTGCCGGTGACGCCCGTCTCATCGACACCGACCACGAGGTAGATGGCCTCTGGGTAGATCGGCTCGTCCCACATCTTCGCGCGCGCCTCGTCCTCCTTCGAGAAGTAGGCCTTCCCGTTGGGGTGCGAGTGGTAGATCGCGCGCAGCTCGAAGCGCTGGTCGTCCATGTCGCGATGGACCTGCAGCAGCTCCTTCTCGTCCATCACGTAGCCGTCGCGGCCGTCGCGCGGGAAGCTCTGCGGGTCCGCCTGATGGCGCTCGGTCGCGACGTTCCGGATGCGCCGCACAACCTCGACCTCTTCGTCGGTGTCGAAGAGGATGAAGCCGCAGCACTCCTCCGGGAAGGCTTCGAGTGCGTGGCTCTTGATCTCGTCAAACAAGCTCTTCGCGAGACGGTACATAGAGGTGGGGTACAAGAACCTCGCTCGCGGTCGGAAGTCAACCGGGGCGGGACGTACGCTCCGCCTCGTGGATGGCGTCGACGAGCCGCGCATTCACCGGCGTCGGCACGGCGTGGCGAGCGCCCGCGCGGACGATCGCTCCGCCGATCGCGTCGATCTCGGTGCGGCGTCCGGCCTCGAGGTCCTGCCGCATCGACGACCGGTGCGCGGCTGTCGGCGGCACCAGCGTCGCGTGGAAGTACGCGCGGAAGTCGGCGGGATCGTGCCACGGCAGCGCGATGCCGCACGCGCGCGCGACCGCGAAGCCCTCGTCGATCGCCGCGTCGAGCAGCGGACGCAGCTCGGGAGACGCGACCACCTCGCCATAGGTCAGGCCGTGCAGCGCGCCCAGCGGATTCAGCCCGCAGTTGTACAGCGCCTTCTCCCACAGCAGCGGCTCGACCGACGCGAGCGCCTCGGCCGGAATGCCGCACGCGAGGAAGAGGCTCGCCACGCTGCGCGCCTCGGCGAACAGCGCGTCGTCGCGGTGCAGCGGTCCGATCGCGACCGGACGCGCATTCACGGTCACGTGCGCGACGCCGGGCCCGGGGATCAGCGCGCCGAAGATGACGCGCGCGCCGAGGACGCGCTCGCCACCGAGTGCCGCGGCGAGCGTCTCGACGTTGCCGAGGCCGTTCTGCAGCGACACGACGAGCGGCGGCACGTTCCGCCAGCGCGCGAGCGTCGCGGCGACGTGCTCCGTCGCGTGCGACTTGACGCTGACGAAGACGACGTCGGCCGGCTCGTCGGCGTGCGCGAGGTCGGTCGCGACGCGCGGACGGCCGCGGTGCTCGCCGAAGAGGCCGGTCACGCGCAGGCCGTCGCGCGCGATCGCGGCCATGTTCGGATCGCGGCCGACGAGCAGCACGTCGTGACCGTGCGCCGACAGCAGGCCGCCGACGACCGATCCGACCGCCCCCGCTCCCGCGACGACGATGCGCACGCGCCCGGACGTCATCGCGCGATCCCGGCGCGACTCCTCAGGGCTGCATCGAGCCGTCGCTCAGCTCGACGAACGCGGCCTTCAGCTCTTCGTAGTTCGTGGCGACCGGGAACTGCGGGAACTCGTCGATCACGTTCTGCGGCGGACGGTAGAGAATGCCGCCGTTCGCGGCGCCGAGCATCGAGGTGTCGTTGTACGAGTCGCCGGTCGCGACGACGTGGAAGTTCAGCTCGCGCAGCGCGTTCACCGCGCGCCGCTTGCCATCGTCGATCCGCAGACGGTAGCCGGTGATCCGCTGCGCGTCGTCGACCTCGAGCGTGTGGCAGAACAGGCACGGCCAGTCGAGCTGGCGCATCAGCGGAGCGGCGAATTGATAGAACGTGTCCGACAGGATGATCACCTGCGCGCGGGCCTTGAGCCACGCGAGGAAATCGGCGGCGCCGGGCAGCGGCCCCATGCCGTCGATCACCTCCTGGATGTCGCGCAGGGTGAGCTCGTGCTGGTCGAGGATCTCGAGGCGGCCGCGCATGAGCTTGTCGTAGTCGGGCTCGTCGCGCGTCGTGCGGCGGAGCGCGGCGATGCCGGTCTTCTCCGCGACGTTGATCCAGATCTCGGGAACCAGGACGCCTTCGAGGTCGAGGCAGGCGATCATGCGGCGACGCTAGCGAAGGCCCGCACGGGCGACAAGACGCGGCGCCTGTCGTCGCTGCTGCTCGCGCTGCTCGTCGCGTGCGTCACCGCGTGCGCGCCGCAGCGCGCTCCGCTGCCGTCGGCCGCCGCCGCTCCACCGCTGCGCGTCGGCACCAGCGGTGACTATCCGCCGTTCTCGGTGCGCGCCGCCGACGGCAGCCTCGACGGCTTCGACGTCGCTGTCGCGCGTGCATATGGCCGCGACCGCGGACGCACCATCGAGCTGGTGCCGTTCGTGTGGCCGGATCTCGAGCGACGGCTCGTCGCGCACGACTTCGACGTCGCGATGAGCGGCGTCACCGTGCGCGGTGATCGGCTCGCGGTCGCGCCCATGACGGCGACGGTCGTGCGCACCTCGGCGGTCCTGGTCGTGCCGGCCGCACGGGGCAAGGCCGTCCCGTCCGACGGGGCGGGGATGAAGGTCGCCGTGAACCGTGGCGGACACCTCGAGCGCGTGGCGCGGGCACGGCTGCCGCGCGCGACCCTGCACGTGGTCGACGACAACCGGAGCCTGCCGCAGCTGCTCGCCTCGGGGACGGTGGACGGCGTCGTCACGGACACGATGGAGGCCGCGACGTTCGGCGTCGCGACGCGCGTGGCGCTGGTGCTGTCCGAGGATCGCAAGGCGTACTGGGTCGCGCCGGGCAACGACGCGCTCGCCGACGACCTCGACGCGTGGCTGGCCGCGCGGACGGCCGACGGAACGATCGACGCCCTGCGCGTGCGCCATCTCGGAGCCGCCGCGGAGCCGGCGCGAAGCCTGTCGCCACCCACGGCGCGCGTCGCGGACCTCGTCGCCCGGCGGTTGCTGCTCATGCCGGAGGTCGCATCCGCCAAGGCGGTTGCGGGGCTGCCGATCGAGGTCCCGGCGCGGGAGGCCGAGGTCCTCGAGCGCGCGCGCGTCGCGGCGGCCGCGTCGGGTCTCGCGATCGAGCCGTACGTGTCGCTGGTCCGTACCCAGATGGAGGTCGCCAAGGTGGTTCAAAAGGCCGTTCTCGAGGCTCGCGAGAGGCCGGCGCCCCCCGATGCGGCGGCCATCGCAGCCGCGAAAACGCGCCTCGACGGCCAGCTCCGGCCCGCGATCGACCGCCTGGACGCAGGGATTCGCGCGGCGCTGGCCGCGAGTGCGCCCCTCGGCGGGGCGTCCGCCGACCTCGCTGCGGCGCTCCGGGCCGATGCGTCCGTCCCGGGGTTCGACGCCGAGCAGGCCGCCAGGCTCGCCCGGGCGCTGCTCGCCGTTCCGGCCCCGTTGGTGAAACCGGGTGCAGATTCCGCTTGAGATCCGCAGCCGGCACGGCCTAGTCTTCAGCATCCGACTGGGCACCAGCAAAATTCGATGAAGCCCGCCGTCAAGAAGAAGAGCGCCGAAGCGAGAGCGTGGTGGTACGAGTTGATCGTCCTGCCGGCCGTTCTCGTCGTCGCCGGCACCGTGATCCTGCGTCTCACCGACGGCGTGTGGTGGGGCATCATGCTCTGGGTGATGGCCTCGCCGATGGTCTACCTGCTGGTCGACTTCATCTTCTTCGGCCAGAAGCGCCTGCGCGACGGATCCGACGCGAAGCGGCCGCGGAGCCTCATCCGTCCGAAGGTGGAGCCTCTTCCCGATCCGCGCACGACGCAGCCGGACTGGTCCGACGCCGAGGACGTGTCGACCGGAGCGGAGATCCTGCGTCGCGGCCGGCGTTACGACCAGCGCCGCAGGGCGTGAGCGTTCGCGAGCCGCCCGCGGCTCTCAGGCGAGGACCACGCCCGGGTTGAGGATCGCGCGCGGGTCGAGCGCGTGCTTGACGGTGCGCATCGCGCCGCGCTCGGCTTCGCCGCGGACGAGATCCAGCCAGCGCGCCTTCGCGCGGCCGACGCCGTGCTCGGCCGCGATCGAGCCGCCTTCCGCGGCGGCGAGGCGCAGCACCTCTTCGTCGACGGTCTCGTCGTCGGCCTGCAGGCCGAGCAGATTGACGTGCAGGTTGCCGTCGCCGACGTGGCCGAAGACCGCCAGGCGCGCGGCGGGCGCGATCTCCGCGACGCGCGCAGCGACCGCGTCGACGAAGCGCGGGATCGCGCGCAGCGGCACCGCGACGTCGAGCTTGTGCGGCACGCCTTCGGCGTTGATCGCCGGCGCGACCTCCTCGCGGTAGCGCCACAGGCGTCGGACGCCGGCTTCGTCCTCCGCGACCGCGGTCGCGCGAACGAGCGGGCCGCACGCGTCGACCGCGTCGGCGAGCTCACCGAGCACGGAGTCGCGGCCCGCGCACTCGACCAGCAGGACGACGGGCGGTGCACCGTCGAGCGGCTCGGGCAGGCCGCCGTGCCGCACGACGAGATCGACGCAGGCGGACGAGACGAGCTCGAGCGCGCTCAGCGACGGGAGCCGCGGCCGCAGCAGCTCGACCGCTTCCACCACGGCGGAGAGATCCGTCAGTCCGAGCAGCGAGACCGCGCGCGCCGGCGCCGCCGGAACGAGACGCAGGTGCGCGCGGGTGATCACGCCGAGCGTTCCCTCGCTCCCCGCGAGCAGCGACGCGAGGTGATAGCCCGCGTTGTCCTTGCGCAGCCCGGGCACGCGCCCGATCACGCCGCCGTCGGCGAGCACCGCTTCGACGCCGATGATCTGATCGATCATCATCCCGTGCCGCAGCACGTGCACGCCGCCCGCGTTCGCCGCGATCATTCCGCCGATCGTGCAGCTGTCGCGCGGCGCGATGTCGACGCCGAAGTCGAAGCCCGCGTCGCGCGCGGCCTGCTGTACCTCGCGCAGCGTGGCGCCCGCGGGAGCGACGACCTCCGCGGCCGCGCGGTCCACGACGCACGGACCGTGCAGCCGGGTCGTGCTCAGCACCAGCTCGCCGTCGCGGGGAACCGATCCTCCGACGAGTCCGGTGTTGCCGCCCTGGGGAACGACGGGCAGCTGCTCGTGCGAGCAGGCGCGCAGCACCTCGGCGACCTCGGCCGTCGTGGCGGGGCGGACGACGCCGCTCGCGCGGCCGTGGAAGCGGCCGGTCCAGTCGGTCTCGTACGACGACGTCAGGTCGGCATCGAGAAGCACGTGCGCGTCGCCGACCGCGCGCGCGAGCGTCGCGCGCAGCGCCGGAGACAGCGTGCGTGCGCGTTCGGCGTCGGGCACGTCGTCCTCAGCTTCCGGCGCCGCCGCGCAGCGTCGGCAGCGAGCGCGACGACAGCGCGTAGACGAGGCCGCCGCCGAGGCCGCCGATCGCGGCAACCGCCCACCACAACAGGCCGAGCGCGATCGCGTCGTCGGCATTGATGCCGCCATACGGCAGCAGCGCCGCGTATGCCGCCTCGCGCAGGCCGAAGCCGCCGATCGTGAGCGGAAGCGCCGCCGCGAGCGCGACCAGCGGGTGGTACATCGCGACGAAGCCGAACGGGACGTCCAGCCCCAGCGCCCAGGTGAGCAGCCACTGGCTCACGATCTGCACGAGGTGGACGCACAGCGACAGCATCGCCGCGGTGCCGAGCAGCGTCCGGTCGTGGAAGAACGGCAGCAGCTCCTCCTCGACCAGCCGGCGCCAGCGCTGTCCGGGCGGCAGCATGCGCGCGATCCAGGGCACCGAGAACCATCCGGCGGTCAAGGAAAGACAGATGCCGACCACGCCGAGCTCGAGCGCGACCGGCAGGTCGGCGTGCGGACCCATGAGCGCCACGGCCGCGACCGCGGCGAGCATGACGAGCCCGATCAGGCGGTCGAAGAGCACGGTCGAGAACGCCGCCGCCCGGCCCGGCGGCGACTCGCCGAGGTAGAGCGCGCGCGCCGCGTCGGATCCCAGCGTGCTCGGCACGACGAGACCGAAGAACATGCCGATCGTGTAGTACTCGAGACACTCGGCGAAGGTCGCGCGGAAGCCGATGCCGCGCGCGAGGTTGGTCCAGCGCAGCGCGCTGACCACCTGGCTCAGCAGGTAGAGCAGCAGCGCACCCGCGAAGTACGCCGGCGTCGCGCGCAGGCAGACGTGCAGGATGGTCGTGAAGTCGAAGCGCGTGAACAGCAGCCCGAGGAGCCCGATGCTGACACCCCAGCGCAGCAGCGTCTTCCAGTAGCCGCCGGCCGACTCGACCTTCACCAGGGGTGCGTTCATGACATCGCAGCGGCGCCGCGCGACGGATGGCTGTTCAGCGCAGAGGGCGGAAGAACGAGCGGATGTCGTCGACCAGCGCCTTCGGCTCCTCCATCGCGGCGAAGTGCCCGCCGGACGCGAAGCGCGACCACTGCTTGACGTTGTACATCTTCTCGACCCACGCGCGCGGCGGACGGACGATCTCCTTCGCGAAGAGGGCGCAGCCCGTCGGAACGTCGACGCGGAATCCGCTCGGCGGGAACTTTCCCGCGCGCATGGTCTCGCAGTAGAGGCGCACCGACGAGTTCGCGGTCTCGGTCGCCCAGTAGAACATGATGTTCGTGAGCAGCTCGTCCTTCGTGAAGCGCTCGAAGACGTCGCCGTCGCAGTCGCTCCACGCGTGGAACTTCTCGAGGATCCAGGCGGCGAGCCCGGCAGGCGAGTCGTTGAGCGCGTACGACAGCGTCTGCGGCTTCGTTCCCTGGATCTGCTGGTAGCCGGTTCCCTGCTTGAGGAACTCGCCCATCTCGATCAGCGCCGGGATCTCCTCCTCGGTCGCGCCCTCGATCGGGTTCTCCGCGTTGGGCGGGAACGCGATCACCATGTTCAGGTGAATCCCGAGCAGGTTCGCCGCGTGACGGTAGCCGAGGTACGTCGTCACCATCGCGCCCCAGTCGCCGCCCTGCGCGCCGAAGCGCTCGTAGCCGAGGCCCTGCATGAGCTCGACCCACAGCGACGCGATGCGCTCCGGATCCATGCCGGGCTCGGTCGGGTGGCCCGAGAAGCCGTAGCCGGGCATCGACGGGCAGACGACGTCGAACGCATCGGCGGGATCACCGCCGTGACGTGCCGGGTCCGTCAGCGGGCCGATGATCTTCGTGAACTCGGTGACGGAGCCCGGCCATCCGTGCGTGATCACCAGCGGCATCGGCTTCGGCCCGACGCCCTTCTCGTGGATCAGGTGGATGTCGAGCCCGCCGACCTTCGCCTTGAACTGCGCGAAGCCGTTCAGCGCGGACTCGGCCTTCCGCCAGTCGTACGCGTCGCGCCAGTACGTGACCAGCTCGCGCACCGCGGCGAGGTTCGCGCCGTAGCCCCAGCCGGAGTTCGGAATCTCGTCGGGGAAGCGCGTGCGCGCGAGGCGCTCGCGCAGATCCGTCAGGACGGAATCCGGCACCGCGATCCGGAAGGGCTCGATCTGCATCCGAAAAGGGCTGTCACGCGCGTTCGGCGAACACAAGCCCGACTGCGCGCGCTCCGGCACTCGTCGCGAGGTGGTGCCGCAGAGGCCATGGCGCGCGATCAGCGGCGTCCAGCCTCGCGGTCGAGTCCGGGCAGGATCGCGCGCACGAAGGCGTTCTGGACGAGCCCCAGAACGATCTCCCACGTGCTCGTCTTCGGATCCTCGATGCGTCCCGAGAGGTCCGTTCGCGTCGCCACCTCGTCGCGCGGACGGTTCTCGAGCAGCGTCCCGATGCCGCCGACGATCCCCTCGTACGCCTGCCGGAAGATGTTCTTGTCGCCGTCCTGCTGCCGGTCGTAGACGTCGAGGTCGCTGAACAGCGGCTTCACGTAGCCGTCGACGCGCCCGTTCTTCACCGCCAGCTCGGAGAACAGCGAGAACCGGCCCGACTCGACGTCGAAGCCGCCGCGCGCGCGCAGCAGGTCGTTCATCGTGGTCATGTCGACGTCGGTGATCTCGAGATTCGAGGTGAACTCGGTGCGCGCGTCCGTGGGCTGGAACGTCGCGCGCAGCCGCATGCGGCCGCTGCCCATGAAGGCGCCGTCGAGGTCGGCGCGGCCTGGCTCCGCCGTTCGCTGCTTCGTGTTGTGGAAGCCCCGCACGGTGACGTTCAGCTTCGACACGAACACGCGGTAGTCGGGGTCGGTACTCTGGTCGATCCAGCCGAGCTCGCCGTTCACCAGCCGGAGCTCCGCTATGCTCACGGCGGTCGCCGGCGCGGGCTCGGGGTCGGTGACCGTGCGCACCGTCTTCTCCGCGACGCGCGCACCACGCTCACCCCTGGCCCCTGCGTTCGCGTAGTCCGCGCGCATGCCGTCGATGCGCACGCGGGACAGCTGCACGCTGGTGTCGTCGCGTACCGTCGCGATGGTACCCGCCGCGGACAGCGTGCCGCCCTTGAGCTTGACGCCCCACGGGTCGGCGACCGGCGTCAGCGGACGCAGCGGAAGCGACTCGAGCCGGATCGCGCCGCGCAGCGCGGCGCGCGGCTCGGCGAGGAAGTCGGCGGCGCCGTCGAACACGGCCCGGCCGGACTCGAACACCATCGCGTCGAAGCGCAGCGGCGACGGAAACGTGCCTTCGCGCGACGCGACGTTGCGGATGTCCTGCGCGAGAAGCCGCACGTCGGTCGCGTGGATGGGCCCGATCCTGCCGCCGTCGTCGTAGGTGATGCTGCCGCGCCGGATCTCGAGCGCATTGATCTCGAGCGGATAGATGCTGCGCACGGCCTCCTGCCAGCCGTGCTCGGTCACCCCGCGATCGTCGTTCACCTCGGCCTTCGCCTGCGCGAGGTCGAGGAAGACCTTCGGCTCGACGATGACGAGATCGCCGACCACGCGTCCGTGCAGCAGCGCCCACCACTGGATGCTCGCGCCGAAGCGCTCGACGTCCGCCACCGGCGGCTTCGGATGCGCCGCCTGCTCGACGCGCAGATCGAGCAGGTCCACGCCGAGTCCGAGAACGTTGAGGCGCAGCCCGCCGATCGACACGCGGTAGCCGACGAGCGCTGCGTTCATGCGCCGCTCCGCCTCCTTCCGCAGCGGCTCGGCGACCGCGAAGCCGACGAGGTAGGCGAGCACGACGAGACCGACGAGTGTCGAGGCGATGCCGAGCAGCCACGGGTGGCGACGCAGCCCGCGCACGATGCGCCGTCCGCGGTGGCGGCGTGGACGGTCCGGCGCGCGGCCCGCAGATGCAGCTTCGCTCGCGGGACGGGATCCGTCCCGCGGCACGAGGTGCGGCAGATGGTGGTGCTCGACGCGCGCCATGCGGCAGCGACACCGGCAAGCCGCATGCCAGGGTGCGGAGATGTGCTGGCAGAGGGAAAGGTTGCCGCGCGCGCGCCTTCAGGTGTCACGCGCGCACTTCGCTCGCGCGTCGCGTTGTAGAACTTTCCGCCCGGAATCCGCCTACCAGCCGCGCTCGCGGCGCTTGTAGCCGCCGTCCGCGCCCCAGCCGTCGCACAGCGCCGCCAGCTCCGCGCCGTGCGCCGCGAAGCCGCCGACGCCGAAGACCAGCCGCTGCTTCGTCGCGCCGCGCCGGATCTCGAGCTGCAGAGTTGCTTGACCGCGCGTCCGGTCCTCGCGCAGCAGGCCGCGACGAAGCTCGTCGCCCTCGCCGGGCCACGAGAGTACGCCGTCCACCGTGCGCAGACTGCGCCACCGTCCGGAGACCGGAGCACGACCGAAGAAGATCGTCGCGATCTCGGTCTCGGAGCCCGGATCCGCAACCGTCGGAGCGGGCGTGGGCGCAGGCTCCAGCAGCGCGACGCCGCGCCACGCCGCGGTGCCGGTCTCGCAGCCGACCACCAGGCGCGCCCCGGAGTCGCCGACGGCCGTGCTCGCCAAGCCGCGTGCCGCCGTGCCGCCGGGACCGACGAAGGTCACGGGCGACCACGCGTCCGCGTACGCCGCGCGCGGTAGCAGAACCGCGGCGGCGAGCAGCAGGACCGCGGCCGCGGGTGTCAGGAGCCGCCGAGCAGCGCGCGGCTCGCGTGGTAGGTCACGAAGCTTCCGACCCATGCGAGCGTCAGCATGTACGAGAACGCGAGCGCGGGCCACTTCCAGCTTCCGGTCTCGCGCGCCATGACGACGATCGTCGACGTGCATTGCAGCGCGAAGACGAAGAAGACCAGCAGCGCGAGTGCCGTCGGCAGCGTGAACAGACGCTTTCCGGTAGCCGGATCGACGTCGCCGACGATCGCGTCGCGCAGGCCGCCGTAGTCGTCGGCGTCGCCGACCGCGTAGATCTGCGCGAGCGTCGACACGATGACCTCGCGCGCGGCGAGGCTCGCGACCAGCCCGACGCCGATCTTCCAGTCGAAGCCGAGCGGCGCGATCGCGGGCTCGATCGCGTGTCCGGCGCGTGCCGCGATGCTCGCGCGCAGATTGGCCTGCGCCTGCGCCTCGGGCGACAGCGACGGGTCGTGCGGCGCCTTCGGGAAGTTGAGCAGCACCCACAGCACGACGGACGTCGTGAGGATGATCGTCCCGGCACGCTTCACGAACGCGGCGGCGCTGCGCCACACCTGGCGGGCGAGCAGCTTGAACGTCGGCATCCGGTACGGCGGCAGCTCCATGTAGAAGACGGAGATGGTGCCGCGCAGCAGAGTGGAGTTGATCAGCGCGGCCGATCCCAGCGCGGTCGCGGCACCGAGCAGGTAGAGCGCGAACATCGCGACGCCCTGCAGGCCGATGGGGCCGAACACGTGCGTCGCGGGCACGAACGCGGCGATCAGGAGCGTGTACACCGGCAGGCGCGCCGAGCAGGTCATGAACGGCGACACGAGGATGGTCGCGAGGCGCTCGCGCGGCGACGCGATCGTGCGCGCCGCCATGATGCCCGGTACCGCGCACGCGTAGCACGACAGCAGCGGCACGAAGCTCCGTCCCTGCAGCCCGACCCAGCCCATGACGCGATCGACGACGAACGCCGCGCGCGCCATGTAGCCGACGTCGGTGAGGAAGTGCAGGAACGTGAACAGGATCACGATCTGCGGCAGGAACACGAGCACCGCGCCGACGCCGGCGAGGATGCCGTCCGCCCACAGGTCGGTGACCCAGCCCTCGGGCAGCCAGGCGTGCGACAGGCGTCCGAGGGCTGCGAAACCGCCGTCGATCGCGTCCATCGCGGGCACCGCCCACGAGAAGATGCTCTGGAAGAGCAGCAGCATCACGAGGCCGAACACCGCGATGCCGAAGACGGGATGCAGCAGCACCTGATCGATGCGGTCGGTGCGCGAGTCGGGCTCGAGCGCGCCGGCACCGATGTCGCGGCAGACCTGGTCGACCCATGCGAAGCGCTGCTGTGCATCGTCCGCGGGCGGCAGCGCCGCACGTCGCGGCCACGTCTCCGGGTGCTCGAGGAACGCGCGCAGCTGGTCCAGCCCGACGCCGCGATGTCCGACGACGCCGACGACGTGGATGCCGAGCGTGCGCGACAGCCGCATCACGTCGAGCTTGCCGCCGCGCGCCTTCACCTCGTCGATCATCGTGAGCACGAGCAGCGTCGGGAGACCGCGCTTCAGCGTCTCGCGCACCAGGCCGAGTCCGCGCTGCAGCGTCGTCGCGTCGGCGACGACGAGGAGCGCGTCGGGGATCGGCTCACCGGTGATGTGTCCCGCGAGAACTTCCGCGACCACCTTCTCGTCCGGGGTCTCGCCGTCCAGGCAGTAGGTGCCGGGGAGGTCCAGGATGCGGACGTCGCGCGCGGCGCGGACCAGCGCACCTTCGCGTCGCTCCACCGTGACGCCCGGATAGTTGCCCACCCGCGCCGCCGAGCCGGTGAGCGCGTTGAACAGCGTCGTCTTCCCGGTGTTCGGCGAGCCGACGAGCGCGATGCGCACCGGACCCGTCGTGAGCGCCGCCGCGGGCGCCGCGCTCACGGGATGCTCCGCTCGGTCGCGTCGTCCTCGACGCGCAGGGCATCGAGCTGCGCGAGGCGCAGGCACAGGCGATAGCCGCGGATCTCGATCTCGACCGGGTCGCCGAGCGGGGCGCGTCGCCGGATCACCACCGGAGTGCCCGGTACGAAGCCGAGATCCTGCAGCCGGCGGGGGATCTCGCGACCGTCCGCCGGGGCGCAAAGACGCGCTTCGCGACCGGGCGGAAGGCTGATCAGCGGGGCGCTCACGGAAGCGCCCCGACGGTGAATCCGACTTTCATTTTCACCCGGTGGACCACCTAAGCGTCGCGGCCCGGCGCTGTCAACTCGCGGGGTTGCGGCTCGGGCTCGTGTCGATTGCATATTGATTTTGAAATTCATTTTCATGTAGAGGATGGCCTCCCGGTCGAGCGTGGTCAACGCCCGCGGCTCCGTGCTGCGCCGCAGGATTCACAGGCAGCGACGGGCCGCGCGATCGCGCGGTCCTCCAATCGAGGAGACGAACGGTGCATCGACGAACCATCTTCCGGACGATCCTGGCGACGACGAGCCTGCTGGTCGCAACTGGCGCGCGCGCGCAGAGCGACGTGCAGTTCCTGCACTGCGTACCGACGACCGCGGGCGCGCTGGCGTACCAGTGCGCGATCGCGTCGCCGTGCACGGCGACGCCATGTCCCGCATCGCAATGGCAGGCGATCGCCGGTACGCCGACGCTGCCGGCGAGCTTCTTCGAGCCGGGCGGCACGCGTGCCTCGGCGATCCAGCGCACGCCGATCGCGATCGCCGGCACGATCTACACGCTGGTCAACAAGGACGTGGGTGGACAGCGCTGGGCGATCGTTCGCAACGAGAGCAACGGCATCGTCACCGGCAACGTCTTCCCGACCGCGGGCGGCAGCGGCGTGCAGTTCCTCTTGTGCGCCGACGCGACCGAGGGAGCGGACGGCGCGGTGTTCGGCAGCTGCTCCCTCGCGGCACCGTGCGACTCCGCAGGATGCGGCGCCGACGACTGGCAGCCGATCGCGGGCAATCCCGAGGTCGCCGCGTCGTTCTTCACGCCGGCGTCGGGGCGCGCGTCGGGTCTGCAGCTCACCCCGACCGGCGACGAAATCCTGATCAGCAAGGACCTCGGCGCGCAGCGCTGGACGATCACGACGCTCGCGCAGCCATCGAGCGGCACGTTCCCGCTCGGCATCGGCCCGGTGTTCGGCAACATCTTCGAGGCACCGTCGGACGACGTGACGGTCGATGGCGTGCTGCGCACCAACGCGGCGATCGCGTTCGCGGTCTACTCCGACGCCGCGAGCACCGCGGCGACGCTGCGCGCCACCCTGCGCGAGCTCGTCGATCGTCCTTCGCCCGAGACGCATGCCGCCGCCAGGGCCGCCTGGCTCGCGGCGCGCGAGCCGTACGGGCAGAGCGAGGCGTTCCGCTTCCAGGCCGGTCCGATCGACGCGCTCCGCGAGGACGGAACCATGGGCCAGGACGGCGATGGACCCGAGGGCCGGATCAATTCCTGGCCGCTCGGCGAGGCGCTGATCGACTACGTCGCACCCGCCGTCGATGGTGACCCGGGTCCGGAAAGCGGCGGCAGCGTCGTGGGCATCGACGGCAACGTCATCGCCGACGCCCAGCACTTCCCCGTGCTCTCGCCGGCGGTGCTCGCCGGTCTGAACGAGCTCGGCGGCGACGAGCGCAACGTCGCGACCGGCTATCACGCGATCGAGTTCCTGCTCTGGGGACAGGATCTGAACGCGGATGGCACGCCCGGCTTCGGCAACCGCGACGCGACCGCGGGCGAGCGACCCTACACGGACTACCTTCCCGAGGGCGCGGGCTGCACCAACGGCAGCTGCACGCGCCGCGGCCAGTACCTGCTCGCCGCGGCGGACCTGTTGGCCGAGGACCTGGCGCGTGTCGCCGCGGCGTGGGACCCGAACGGCGGCGTCTACTACCCGGCCTTCGTCGGCGGCGGGAAGATCGCGCTCGGCAAGATCCTCGAGGGCATGGGCCGGCTCGGCTTCGGCGAGCTCGCCGGCGAGCGCATGAACATCGCGCTGGTCGCGAACTCGCAGGAGGACGAGCACTCCTGCTTCAGCGACAACACGCACCGCGACATCCTGCTCGACGCACTCGGCATCCAGAACGCGTACCTCGGCCGCTACACGCGGATCGACGGCACGCTGGTCAGCGGACCGTCGCCGGACGCGCTGCTGCGCGTGCAGGGCGACGTCGCCGTCGCCGGCGCGATGACGTCGGCTCTCGAGCTGACGATGTCGAAGGTGGCGGTGATCGACGCGCGCGCGAAGAACGGCGTGCCGTTCGACGTGCAGATTCAGGAGGGCATCGACCAGCCCGACATCCAGGGGGCGATCCGCGCGCTGCGCGATCAGATCCCTCCGCTCGAGGCGGTGATCGAGGCACTCGACGTCGAGACCGGTGATCTGTGCCAGGACACCGCGGAGTTCGAGTGCGAGTGATCGGCCATGCGCGGTGCCGGACCAACGGTGTCCGGCACCGCGCGGCCCGGGTGCTCGCCCTGGTGTGCTTGACGATGATCGCCGCGTGCGGCGACGCGCCGAGCAGCCGGAGCACGATGGTCGTGCCGCCGGTCGATCCGTCCGAGCGCTTCCCGGGCGGTGGCGCGACGGTGGATCGCGACGACGCAAAGGCGTTCTCGCAGAGCGCGCCGGCGCTCGGCTTCGCGGGCGAGGCGAACTTCAAGTCGGGCAACCTGCTGTTCCGCGGCACGCCGGCGGGCCTCGGTCCGTTGTTCAACACCCAGTCGTGTCAGGGCTGCCACAACCAGGACGGCCGCGGCAGTCCGCCCGCGAACGCGGACGAGCCGATGATCTCGATGCTGCTGCACCTCGGCATCGAGGATTCCGCGGCACCGGGCGGTGTGCGTCCCGATCCGGTCTACGGAGACCAGCTGCAGCCGCTCGGTGACGGCGTTCCGGGCGAGGCGTTCCCGTCCGTCGTCGTGGACGAGATCCGGGGCTCCTATCCCGATGGCGACCCCTGGGTGCTGCATCGCCCGACGTACGTGGTTCGCGATCCCGCCTACGGCGAGCTCGACCCGAAGATCGCGTGGTCGCCACGCGTGGCGCCGGGCATGATCGGACTGGGGCTCCTCGAAGCGGTGTCCGAGGCCGACGTGCTGGCGCACGCCGACCCGGACGACGCCGACCGCGACGGCATCTCCGGACGCCCGAACTTCGCCGACGACGTGCTGCTCGGCGTGCGGCGACTCGGACGCTTCGGCGTCAAGGCGACGCAGCCCTCCGTCCTGCAGCAGGCGGCCGGCGCGTACCGCGGCGACGTCGGCGTGACGAGCTCGATCTTCCCGGCGGGTCCGTGCACCGCGATGCAGCCGGCGTGCCTCGAGCGCGAAGCGCAGCGCGACGACGGCGCACCGGAGATCGCGGACGTCCAGCTCGCGCTGGTCGAATTCTATTCGCGACACCTGGCGGTTCCGGTGCGCCGCGGCTGGGACGACTCCACCGGGACGTTCGTGGCCGAGGTCCTGCGTGGGCGCGAGATGTTCCACGAGAGCGGGTGTGCGGGCTGTCACGTGCCGTCCTTCCGCACCGGTGTCGCGGCGGGCAGCGTGCTCGGCGACGTCGACCTCTTCGAGCTGACGCAGCCCGCGACGCCGCTCGCGACGCTGTCCGACCAGACGATCTGGCCCTGGACCGACATGCTGCTGCACGACATGGGCGGCTGGTGTGCGCCGACCGCGCGCGAGACGCCGACCGGAGCGCCCTGCACCGACGGCGCGGACTGCGCGTGGGTGCGGCGTTGCGACGGCCTCGCCGACGGTCTGACGCAGGGCGAAGCGAGCGGCACGGAGTGGCGGACGCCGCCGCTGTGGGGCCTCGGGCTCGTGCAGGTCGTGAACCCGCGCGCGGGATTCCTGCACGACGGGCGCGCGCGCACGATCGAGGAAGCGATCCTGTGGCACGACGGCGAGGCACGCGCGGCGCGCGACCGCTTCGTCGCCGCGAGCCGTGCCGATCGCGCGGCGCTGCTCGCGTTCCTCGGGTCGATGTGAGGCGCATGGTGCGACGGCGAGACGTCGTGCGCGTGGCCGCCGTGCTCGCGTTGTGCTTGACGACGGCGCGCGGCGCGAGCGCGTCGGACGCGGGGCCGGAACGCCCCGGCGGGTCGACGACGCTGCCGCCGGGACGACGTCCGGGGCTCGACGAGCCGTTCGCGAACCTGTCGCTCGACGAGCGCTTCGCGATCGCACCGGGACGCGCGTTCTTCCGCGATCCGTGGATCGCGGCGCCGGCGACCACGACGGCCCGGGACGGTCTCGGCCCGCTGTACAACGCGCATGCCTGCGTCAGCTGTCATCCGGCGGGCGGGCGCGGTGTGCTCGACGAGGACGGTGCGCCGACCGTCGCGCTCCTCCTGCGCCTGGCCCGCAACGCGCCGGACTCGGGTGCCGTCGAGCCGGATCCCGTCTACGGCGACCAGCTCCAGACGCGCGGCCTCGCCCTCGCGACGCCCGGTGCGGTCGCCGAAGGTGCGATCGACGTCACCTGGGCCACCGAGCGCGGTGCCTTCGCCGACGGGACGCCGTACGAGCTGCGCCGGCCCGAGTGGCGCATCGTCGCGGCGGCCTACGGAGCGCTCGATCCCGGGACCCGACCCTCGGCGCGCCTGGCACCCGCCGTCCGTGGAGGGGGGCTGCTCGACGCGATCCCCGAGGCAACGCTCCTCGCCCGCGAGGACCCGGACGATCGCGACGGCGACGGCATCTCGGGCCGCGCGAGCCGTGTGCCGGACGAGAACGGCGAGCCCGCCATCGGACGCTTCGGCTGGAAGGCGGCGCAGCCCTCGCTGCGCCTCCAGGTCGCGTCCGCGCTGCGCAACGACCTCGGCATCACCAGCGTGCCGCGACCCGTGCAGCCGTGCACCGCGGCGCAGTCCGCTTGCCTCGCGTCGCCGAGTGGCGCGGATCCGCCAAACGGCGCCGAGATTGCGGACCCGCTGCTGGCACTGCTGACGCGCTTCACCGCAACGCTCGCGGTGGCCGCGCGGCCCAACGCGGACACGGACGAGGTGCGGAGCGGACAGCGGCTCTTCGCACGAGCCGGCTGCGACGCCTGCCACGTTCCCGTCTCGACGACGGGCGACAACGGCGAGCCCGCCGCGACCCGGCAGGAGATCCGGCCGTACACCGATCTCCTGCTGCACGACATGGGCCCCGGGCTCGCGGACGCCGTGGGAGAAGCGGACGCCGCGGGTGCCGAGTGGCGGACGCCGCCGCTCTGGGGACTCGGTCGCGTCGCGCGCGACGCGCGGCGGACGAGCCTGCTGCACGACGGACGCGCGCGCGACGTCGGCGAAGCCGTTCTCTGGCACGGCGGCGAGGCGCGCTCGTCGCGCGACGCGTTCGCGCGCATGTCGCAATCCGAACGTCGCGCGCTGCTGCGCTTCCTCGAAAGTCTCTGACCACCATCGGGAGAACCCACGTGAACCACCATCGAAACGACCAGCACGCAGCGCGCGATCGCGGATCTCGAATCGGCCTGCGCGCGGGGGCCGGGATGGCCGCGATCGTCGGCGTGGCACTGGTCGCGCTGTCCTGCGGCGGAAGTGTCGGCGGCGGCGAGCAGGGCAGCCTGCCCACCACGCAGCCGGGGCGCTTGACGCGCGTCCTCGAGGACCTCGCGTGGGTCGTGCTCGTGCCGCAGTACCGGGCGATGACGGATGCTTTCGCGGATCTGGACGGTGCGACGGCCGCATTCTGCGACGCTCCGGACGCGGACGGGCTGGAGACGACGCGTGCAGCGTGGCGCCGCGCGATGGAGACCTGGGTCGCGTCGTCGATGTTCCAGCTCGGACCGATCGGCGACGAGAACCGCGGCCTGCGCATCGAGTTCTGGCCCGACGCGAACAACAACGTGCCGCGTGCGGTCGAGCAGATGCTCGCACGCGACGACGCGCTCACGGCGGACACGCTCGCGAGGCAGAGCGTCGCGGCGCAGGGATTGCCGGCGCTGGAGCGTCTGCTCTTCGACCCGGACGAGGAGGCCCTCGCGCAGTTCACCGGCGGCGAGCGCGCGGCACGGCGCTGCACGTACGCGCGCGCGATCACCGGCAACCTGGTCGGCATCGCACGCGAGATCGAGGCCGGCTGGACCTCGGAGAACGGCTACGCGAGCCAGCTCGCGAAGGCGGGCCGCGGAAGCGACGTGTTCGCGACGCGCGAGGCCGCGATCGACGAGGTCGTGAACGCGCTCGTCACCGCGCTGTCGGCGTCGCGCGACGACCGCCTGTCGAGCCCGCTCGGCGGCGACACCGCGGCCGACGCGAAGCCGTTCCGGGCGGAGTCGTTCGCGTCCGGCAACTCGTTCGCGAACCTCGCGGCGTCCGTGCGCGGCGCGGAGGCGATCTACGCCGGCGGCGCGGGCTTCGGCTTCGACGACTACCTGCGTGCGAGCAGCCGCGACGCGCTGGCGTCGCAGATCGCCGGGGAATTCGCGACGCTGCACGAGCAGGTCGTCGCCGTCCCCGCGACGCTCGCGGATGCCGTGCAGGACGAGGTCCTGCGTCCGCGCGTCGTCGATCTGCTCGATCGCGCGACCGCACTCACCGGTCTGATCGAGGTTGACCTCTCGAAGGCGATGGACGTGACCATCGGCTTCAACGCCAACGACGGAGACTGACCATGAACGCGCAGCGCAACTCCTTGACGCGGCGGTCCTTCCTCCTCGCGGGCGGCGCGGGCCTGCTCGCGACCGTTCCGCTGGCACGCGCCGGGCTTCGAGCGGTGCACCGACGGGACGAGATCTTCCTCAGTGCGAGCGACGACGCTGCGGGACGCCACTACGTCACCGCGTGCGACCTGCACGGTCGCGCGCTGTTCTCGGTCGAGGTCGAGACGCGCTGTCACGGTGTGGCGCTGCACGCGTCGCAGCCCGGGCGAGCGATCGTGGTCGCACGCCGGCCGGGTACGCTCGCGTACGACGTGGACGTCCACGCGGGCGCCGTCCGCCGCCGTCTCGAGAGCGCGCCCGATCGACACTTCTACGGCCACGCAGCATTCTCGCGCGACGGACGCGTTCTGTTCACCTCCGAGAACGACATCCCGCACGGCCGGGGCGTGGTCGCGGTGCGTGACGCGGACGACCTGCGCGTGCTGGCCGAGATCCCGACGTACGGCGTCGGACCGCACGAGATCCTCGCGCTGCCCGACGGCCACACGCTCGCCATCGCGAACGGCGGGCTGGTGACGGATCTCGCCGACGGCAAACAGCGGCGGCGCGACCTCAACATTCCGGAGATGGACCCGTCGCTGGTCTTCGTCGACGTGCGCGACGGCCGCCTGCTCGAGCAGGCGCGGCCGGACGACCACTTCGCCAGCGTGCGCCACCTGGCGCTCGCCCCGGACGGGACGGTCGCGGTGGCGATGCAGTACGAAGGTCCCGAGACGAACCCGTATCCCGTTCTCGGCCTTCATCGCGGTGGAGCGGCCATCGCGAGCGTCGCGGCACCGCGCGAGCTGCGTGTGCGGATGCAGCGCTACGCGGCGAGCGTGTGCGTCGCGCCGACGGGGGTCGCCGCGGTGACCTGCCCACGCGGGGACACGGTTGCGCTCTTCTCGACCGCGAGCGGTGAGCTGGTCGAGAGCCATGCGGTCCGGGACGCGGGCGGGGTGACGACCACGACGGACGGGACGCGGTTTCTGGTCACCACCGGCGCCGGCGAGATGCACGTCTTCGATGCCCGGACCGGGACCCGAGTCGGGGATGCGGAACGGAACGCCGAGATCCGCTGGGACAACCATGCGGTCACCACGACGCGCACCTGAGTCGCAGATGGCCCAGCAAGCGCTTGGGCGGATGCGTCGGCACGCACGGCAGGAGGCCCGAATCCGGCAAATTTACCGCCCGCTGCGGTTGCCTCCGTAACGCACCGCGTTACCCTCGAAGGTGAGGTCATTCCCATGAAGACCAACACCACGACGATTCACTACCTCCGTGACGGCAGCCCGGTGCGCTGCCGTCCACTGCGGGCATCCGACCGCACCAAGCTGCTCGACGGCTTCGAGCACTTCTCGAAGGATTCCCGCTACCGCCGCTTCTTCTCGCCGACGCCGCGCCTCACGCCGACGATGCTGCAGCGGCTCTTCGACCTCGATGGACACGACCGCTTCGCGGTGGGCGCCGAGCGGCTGCGGCTGGGCTGGCTGCCGGGACCGGGTCTCGGCGTCGCGCGCTTCATGCGCCTTCCCGAATCCCACGAGGCCGCCGAGATCGCCGTCTCGATCGTGGACGAGGCGCAGGGTCAGGGTCTCGGGACGATCCTCATGCACGAGCTCGCCGCGGCGGCGCGCGAGCAGGGCGTCACCCGTTTCGTCGCCTGGGTACAGCCCGACAACGAGCCGATGAAGGCGCTGGTCCTCAAGATGGACCCGATGGCGCACGCTCGTCACGAGGACGGGCTGCTGCTCTACGACTTCGCGGTGCCCGGCTCGCTGTCGCTGCCGTCGGCACGGACGCCGGTGCGCACCGGCCGCGTCGAGAGCTTCGTGAGCTGGTGCGTGGACGGCCTCCGGCAGGTGCTGCCGGGGCTGGCCGGTGGTCCGCTCCCGCAGAGTTGACGCGCGGTCCCCTTCCGACTGGCGGCGTCCGCGCGCCAGTCTCTCTCGTCGCTGCAGCTCCGCCGGATCCGGCCGGGGCATGTCGCTTGCTGAACTGACGAACGGCGCTCGCTCCGCGCACTCGAAAGCCCGAGCGCACCCGCCCTTCGAGGAAGCAGGACCGACATGCATGCCCAGGCCGTGAGCAACCCAGTGCCCATTTCGGACGCATATCGCGTCATGAACGGGCTCTTCGACGAGATGTTCGACGTCGACCTGCGACCGCGGCCGGGGTGCGCGCGTGTGGTCGCGGATCTTCTCGTCCGCGAGCCGGGCAAGCTCGCCGAGCTGCGCGCCCGCGCCGACGGGATGTTCCTGCGCATGGGCGTCACGTTCAACGTCTACGGCCTCGAGGAAGGCTCCGAGAAGATCTTCCCGTTCGACCCGATCCCGCGCGTCATCGATGCGGTCACGTGGGCGAATCTCGAAGCCGGCTTGACGCAGCGGGTGCGGGCGCTGAACGCGTTCATCCAGGACGTCTACGGCGCGGGCGAGATCCTCAAGGACGGCGTCGTGCCGCGCGATCTGGTTCTCGGCTGCCCGCAGTATCTGCGCGCCGCCGTCGGCGTGACGCCGCCGCACGGGACGTTCGTCACCGTCGCGGGCATCGACCTCGTGCGCGGCGCGGACGGTCGCTTCTACGTGCTCGAGGACAACGTGCGCACGCCGTCGGGCGTGTCGTACGTCATCCAGAATCGCGTCGTCATGACGCGCCTGCTGCCGGATCTCGTTCGCGCGAGCGGCGTGCGCAGCGTCGAGAACTATCCCGCGGACCTGCTCGAGAGCCTGTGCGAGCTCGCGCCGGGCGGCAAGTCGCGTCCCAAGGTCGCGCTGCTCACGCCCGGCATCTACAACTCGGCGTTCTTCGAGCACGTCTTCCTGTCGCACCAGATGGGCATCGACCTCGTCGAGGGACACGACCTCGTGTGCGTCGATCACAAGGTCTTCATGAAGACGGTGCACGGTCTCGAGCAGATCGACGTCCTCTACCGCCGCATCGACGACGACTTCCTCGATCCGGTCGTGTTCCGCCCGGACTCGCTGCTCGGCGTCGCGGGCATCACCGCCGCGATCCGCGCGGGAAACGTCTCGGTCGCGAACGGCATCGGCACCGGCATCGCCGACGACAAGGCGATCTTCGCCTACACGCCGGCGATCGTGCGCTACTACCTGAACGAGGAGCCGCTGCTGCCGATCGTCGAGACGCACATCCTGAGCGATCCCGACGTCCGGCGCATGGTGCTGCGTGACCTCGACCGCTTCGTCGTCAAGCCGACCAACGCGTCGGGCGGCTACGGCGTCATCATCGGACCGAAGGCCACGTATCGCGAGCTCATCGAGGCGCGCGAGGCGATCGAGCGCGAGCCGAACCACTTCATCGCGCAGCCCGTCGTGCAGCTGTCGGTGCATCCGACGCTGGTGGGCGACAGCAACGGTGCGGTTCCGTGCGCACCGCGGCACGTCGATCTGCGGCCGTTCGTCCTGCTGGGCAAGAAGACGCGCGTCCTGCCGGGCGGCCTGACCCGCGTCGCGCTCCGCGAAGGGTCGCTGATCGTCAACTCGTCCCAGGGTGGCGGCAGCAAGGACACCTGGGTCCTGGAGCGCTGACATGCTGCGCCGCATCGCCGACAGCCTCTTCTGGGCCGCACGCTACCTCGAGCGCGCCGAATGGCGCGCGCGCCTGGTGAGCGTCAACCACAATCTGCTGATCGAGGGTCCCGCGCCCGCGGGCAATCCGTGGTCCTCGATGCTCGCCATCTCCGGCGACCAGGAGGTCTTCGAGAAGCACTACGAGAACGTCGACGAGATGTCCGTCCTGACGTTCTTCGTGCTCGACGAGCGCAACCCGTCGTCGATCCGCAGCTGCATCGACGCCGCGCGCGAGAACGCCCGCTCGCTCCGCCACCGGATCTCGTCGGAGCTGTGGCTCGAGCTCAACACGCTGCACCTCGACGCGAAGCAGTGGACCGCGACGCGGCTCGGCACCGGCGAGGTCTTCGACTTCTTCCAGCAGCTGCAGGAGCGCTTCTACCGCATCGCCGGCGTGATCAACGGCACGCTGCCGCGCGGCGTGGGCTTCGACTTCCTGGGGCTCGGCATCCTGCTCGAGCGGGCCGAGAACGTCACGCGGCTGCTCGACATCAAGTACCACTACCTGCTGCCGCGCGTGGAGGACGTCGGCGGGCCGATCGACCTGCTGCAGTGGGCGGCGGTGCTGCGCAGCGCGTCGGCGCTCGAGGCGTACCGGCTGAAGTACGGCAACCTGATCCGGACCGAGAGCGTGGTCGAGATGCTGCTCTTCGACCCGGACTTCCCGCGCTCGGCGCGCTACTGCGTCGACCGCGTCGAGACGGCCCTGCGCCGCGTCGCGCGGGCGGCGCCCGATCCGGCGGTGCAGCCGGTGGGTCTCGCGTCCGACGGGCTGGCGGGCCTGCTCGCCTCGCGCAACGCCAACGAGGTCATCGCCGGCGGACTGCACGACTTCCTGATCGACGTCCAGGAGGAGTGCGAACGGATCAGCAGCGCGGTCTTCGACCAGTACCTGCGCTTCGAGTGAGGCGGCCATGATCTACCGCATCCGGCACACCACCCAGTTCATCTACGACGAGCCCGCGTACGAGTCGCACAACGAGGTTCGCGTCGCGCCGCGCACGAGCCCGAACCAGCGTTGCCTGTCGTTCGACCTCGAGGTGACGCCGAAGGCCGCGGTCCTCGCCTACGACGACTCGTTCCGGAACCGCGTGCACTCGATCTCCGTGCATCCGCCGCACGACGAGCTGACGATCGTCGCGACGTCCGTCGTCGAGCGCCTGGCGCCGCGTCCGAGCACGCCGCTGCGCGTGCCGTTCGGCGAGTTCCTCGCCGAGGACGCTGCGCGCTCGGCGGAGCACTACGAATTCCTGAACCCGAGCAAGTTCGTCCCGTTCAGCGAGCGGCTGCGGAAGTTCTTCTGGTCGGCGCGTCCCGCCCCG
Organism: Binatia bacterium; assembly: GCA_046327915.1. Classification (GTDB taxonomy): domain Bacteria; phylum Desulfobacterota; class Binatia; order UBA12015; family UBA12015; genus VGTK01. Next base: position 78,533 of record JAXLXO010000005.1, read on the forward strand.
ACGGAGACCGTCGTCGAGTACGTGATGCGGATCGTGCGCTACGTGCGCGACCAGTTCGAGTACGAGAAGGACAAGACCAACGTTCACTCGGGAGTCGACGACATCCTGTCCGCGGGCGGCGGCGTCTGCCAGGACTTCGCGCACCTGACGATCGGCCTGTTGCGTCTCGCGGGCGTCCCCGCACGCTACGTCTCGGGCTACCTCGCGCCGCGCCCGGGCATCGCCTCGGATTACGCGGACCAGGCGAGCCACGCCTGGATCGAGGTGCTGCTGCCCGGTGCGGGCTGGACCGGGTTCGATCCGACGCTGCGCAGCCGCACGACGGACCATCACATCCGCATCGCCATCGGGCGCGACTACTCCGACGTGCCGCCGCTGCGCGGCGTCTACCGCAGCGCCGGATCGAAGGGAGAGATGCGCGTCGAGCTCAGCATCCAGCGCGAAGGCGAGCCGGAGCCCGAGGTCCTGCGCGCGCAGATGCAGAACCAGTCGCAGCAGTAGCGCCGGCTACTTCTTCGGCGCGGCGTCCTCGACGGCCCGCCAGGCGGTCACGAAGCGGTCCCCCGTCTCGCCGATCGCCGACTTGACGTGCGGGACGTCCCCGACACCGGTCCGGATCACCCACCACGTGGGCGCCGCGACGACCGTCTTCATGTCGCGGATCAGGACCGCGCCCTGCAGCATCCCGAGGAAGACCGACCAGGCGTACACGCCGTCCTGCTTCGGCACCGGCACGATGCTCACGTTCACCTGCAGGACGCCGCGCTCCTGCGGCGGCACGTCCTCCTGCGGACCGGCGAGCACGCGCAGCCCCGCGAGCCGGATCTTGGCCTCCATCTCGCTGCGGATGTCGGCCTGGTTCAGTCCGGCGAGAAGTCCGGCGTTGTCGAGCTGCTGCACGTCGACGAAGACCGCGGTGATGCCGCGCAGCGTGCTGCGGTCGTGCGGGCTGTCGGCCGCGTGCGCGGGATTCGCGGTTGCGGAGCAGAGGAGGATCGCTGCGAGGAGGAGGGCCGTCGCCGTTCTCATGACCGAGGGCTGTATCACCCACGATCGCGGCGCGCTCAGCGGGCGGAGCCCCCCGCCGCCGCGCGCTCGAGATCCTCGAGCATCGCGCGCGCGACCTCGGCTGGCGCGCGGCCCTGCTCGTCGACCGCGAGATTCGCCGCACGCATCGCCGGCGCGTCGATCGTTCGTGCGAGCCGGCGCAGCGCCTCGATCGCCTCAGGGTGCTCGCGCGCGAGACGCCCGCTGGCGAGCACGACCGCGTCGTACGGCGGGATCGCGCCGCGGTCGTCCTCGAGCACGCGCAGGTCGAGGGCGGCGATGCGTCCGTCGGTGGAGAACGCGCTGATCACGTCCACGTCGCCCGCGGCCGCGGCCTGGTACATGAGCGACGAGTCCATGCTGCGCTCGCTCGCGAAGCGCAGCCCGTAGACCTCGCGGATCGCGCGCCACTCCGGACGCGAAAAGAACTCGTAGTCGCCGCCGACGGTCATTTTGCCCGCGTGCGGCGCCAGGTCGCCGATGCGGCGGATCCCGAGCCGGTCGGCGTCGCGCGCGCGCATCGCGAGCGCATACGCATTCTCGAAGCCGAGGTCGCACACCAGCTCGATGCCGTCGCGCTCGCGCACGAAACGCGCGATCTCGTCGAGCGCGCTCGCACGGTCGCGCGGAGGCGTGGTGCGCTTCAGGATCGTCGCCCAGAGCGTTCCGGAGTAGTCGACGTAGACGTCGATGTCGCCGCTCGCGAGCGCGTCGTACGCGACCGTCGAGCCCAGCGACGCGCGCACCTCCGTCGGCAGGCTCGTCGTGCGCTCGATCCACTGCGCGAGCACCTCGCTCAGGACGTACTGCTCGGTGAAGGTCTTGGCGCCGATCACGACGGGACGCGCGCGCGCCTGGAGCGAGCTGCCGATCGCGGGTACCACCGCGGCCACGACCAGCAGCGCGATCCCGGCGAAGGCCGCGGCGATCGTTCCGCGGCGGCGGCGCGTCACGCCGACCTCGAGCGCGTGCACCAGCCCGTCGAGCAGCAGTGCCAGGGTTGCGGCCGCAGCCGAGCCGAGCAGCACCGACGCATAGTTTCGTGTCTGCAGGCCGCTGAAGATGAGGTTGCCGAGGCTCGGAGCGCCGACCGGCGTCGACAGCGTCGCCATGCCGACGGTCCAGACGGTCGCGGTCCGCACGCCGGCGACGATCACCGGCAGCGCGAGCGGCAGCTCGACGCGGAAGAGCTGCTGCCGGTCCGTCATGCCGACGCCGCGCGCCGCTTCGACCAGCGCCGCGTCGACGCCGGTGATGCCGGTGACGGTGTTGCGCAGGATCGGCAGCAGCCCGTAGAGCGTCAGCCCGACGAGCGCCGGCAGGAAGCCGATGCTGCGCAGGCCCAGCGCGGCGAGCACCGGAACCATCACGGCGAGCAGCGCCAGGCCGGGCACGGTCTGGATCAGCGCCGCGATGCCGAGCAGCGGACGCTCGAGCCGCGGTGAGCGCGCCGCCACGATGCCGAGCGGTACGCTGATCGCGATCGCGAGCCCGAGCGCGGCGAGCGCGAGCTGCAGGTGTGCCGTCAGGTAGGACGGCAGCAGCGCGAGCAGCTCGGTCGTCAAGCAGGCTCTCCGCCGTCGCGTGCGAGCAGCGCCTCGACCGCCGCCGCCTGGCGACGCGGTGTCTCGAGCATCCGGCGCACGACCTCGTCCGCCGGAGAGGAGAGCAGCTCGCGCGGCGTGCCGACCTGCAGCAGGCGCCCCGCGTCCATCACGGCGATGCGGTCGCCGAGCAGCAGCGCCTCGCTCATGTCGTGCGTGACGAAGATCGCGGTGAGTCCCAGCCGCGCGCGGATGCGGCGGAACGACTGCTGGATGCGGTCGCGCGTCAGCGGATCGAGTGCGCCGAACGGCTCGTCGAGCAGCATGAGGCGCGGCTCCGCGGCGAGTGCCCGAGCGACGCCGACGCGCTGCTGCTGTCCGCCGGAGAGCTCGTCGGGTCGGCGTCCGCGGACCAGCGCCGGGTCGAGCTCGACGAGCTCGAGCAGCTCGTCGACGCGTCGCGCGATGCGTGCCGCGTCCCATCCGAGCAGCGACGGCGTGATGGCGACGTTCTCGGCGACCGTCATGTGCGGGAACAGCCCGACGCGCTGGAACGCGTAGCCGATCCGCCGCCGCAGCTCGTGCGGTGGCAGCGCGGTGACGTCGTCGCCGTCGATGCGGACGCGCCCCGACGTCGGCTCGACGAGGCGATTCACCATCTTGAGCGTCGTCGTCTTGCCGGAGCCCGAGCCGCCGAGCAGGACGAGCAGCTCGCCCTCGGCGACCGTCAGGCTCAGCTCCGCCACGGCGACGTGCGCGCCGTAGTGCTTCGTCAGGCGGTCGAGCTCGATCATCGCGCGGCCCGGACGCTACACCAGGCAGTGCCCGCAAGCGACGTCTGCTAGCGTGGAACGATGCGACGAGCCGTGATCTTCGACGTCGACGGGGTCCTGGTCGATTCCTACGACGCCCACTTCCGGAGCTGGCGCGACGTGCTGCGCGAGAACGGCCTCGACATGAGCGAGGACGACTTCGCGCAGACCTTCGGCCGCACGAGTCGCGAGATCATCCGCCGCTTCTGGGGCAACGACGTCGACGACGCGACCGCGCGCGCGATCGACGATCGCAAGGAGGCGCTCTACCGCGACCTCGTGCGCGAGGCGTTTCCGGCGATGGAGGGCGCGGTGGCCCTCATCGACGCGCTGCATGCGGCGGGCTTCGCGCTGGCGGTCGGCTCGTCGGCGCCGCCCGAGAACGTGGTCCTGTCGCTCGACGGCCTCGGGCGGCGCGACGCGTTCCGGGCGATCGTCACCGGCCGCGACGTCACCCGTGGCAAGCCGGACCCGCAGGTGTTCCTGCTCGCGGCCGAGCGGCTCGGCATGGCGCCGCGAGACTGCGCCGTGATCGAGGACGCGCCGGCCGGCGTCCGCGCCGCTGCGGCCGCGGGAATGGCGAACGTTGCCCTGCTCGGCACGGCGCCGCGCGAGGCGCTGCTCGAGGCCGGGGCATGCTTGACGGTGGCGTCGCTCGACGAGCTGTCGCCGGACGCGCTCGCGCGGCTGATCGACGGTGGCCGCTGAGCCTCGCCGCGCAGGGGATCAGCGCGCAGGCTCCTCGTGGAGCAGCGTCCGCTTCCACCAGTCGCCGGTCGCGGTGCGCTCGGCGCCGTCGGTGAAACGGTAGTCGTCGAGGCGCCAGCGCAGAGCGGTCGGGGGCGTACCGTCGAAGGGATCGCCGTCGAGCAGCGCGAGCACCGACCCTGAGCGCTCGCGCAGACGGGCGAGCAGGACCGGCAGGATCAGGTTTCCGCCACGACCGCCGCTCGCGAGCATGCGCTCGACGTGCAGGGCGTCGAACCACATCTGCCAGTCGAGCCGCGGCATGCCGAGCCCGACGATCGGCGGACGGCGGTCGAGCGGTCCGGGCTTCCAGCGGAACACGTACGGCCGCCACTCGCTGCCGTCGACGGTGCCCTCGATCGTCAGCTCGGGCCGCGTCGGGGTCATCACGGCGAAGAGGCCGTAGGTGCTCACGAGTCGCAGTGGCGCGAGCTTCCGCAGCAGCAGGGACGCGGGCGGCACCGACGTCGCGGGCCGGTCCGTCAGCTGCTCGAGCAGCAGCGGACCGGAGAGGCAGAGCAGCACGAGGGCTGCCACGGCGTGCACGGCGATGCGGATGCGTGGTGCTTGCCGCGCCTCTACTGAGGCGCGCGCGTCGGCGTGGTCTCGCAACCGCCGCCCCGGAAGCGGCACGCGACCGAGAAGCGCGTCGTCGAGCAGCGGGATGCACAGCGCGATGGTCAGCAGGTTGAAGAATCCGTAGTTGCCGGTCGCGCCGATGCCGAGCTGCAGCGCCACGAAGCCGGCGAACGCCACGAGACGCGCGCGGCGTCCGAGCACGATCAGGAACGGGAGCACCAGCTCGATCGCGAACATCACGGCGCAGCACGCCCGCTGCACGGCGAGGGGCAGCTCGTTGGCGTACCAGCTCACCCACGAGGGCAGCGGCTGCGTCTGGTAGTGCACGGCGAGCGCCGTCAAGGACCACCACGCGGGATCGCCGCTCGCGAGCTTCACGAACCCCGACGCGAACATCAGGCGGAACAGCAGCCAGCGCACCAGCCACAGCACGATACGCGACGGCTCGCGCTCGCCGGGCGCGCCGAGGCGCCAGACGAGCGGCGACCACAGGATCGCGAGAAAGCCGGCCTCGAGCAGCAGCGCGTCCCACTGGTAGCCGAGGAAGAGCTGCCCGACGCCGCACATCGACAAGTACAGGGTCCAGCACGACAGCGTGGCCGCGAGCGGTACCAGGCCGAGGATCAGCAGCAGCGCCGACGCGGCGCCCGCCGCGCAGACGGCGCGCATGCTGGTATCGCTCGCGTCGAGCCAGAAGAGCGTCGGCACGCGCCACGGCGCGTCGGCGCCGAGTGCTGCGTGCGCGCGCTCGAGGTACGACGCCACGGGCAGCAGGCCGTCGTGGCCGTACAGCCTGAGCGCCTGCCCGTGCAGCGAGAGGAACGCCGCGAGATAGACGACGCCGAGTGCACGCAGGAAGAGCGCGCGCGTCCGCAGGTACGACACCGGGCTCGAAGCGTCGACGGCCGTCACGCGCCGGCGGCTCGGCCCTCGAGCGTGCGGATCAGCTCGACGTGCTTGTCGAGGACGCGCAGCACCGCGTCGCGATCGCTCGGCGGCAGCGCGAACACGACGCGCTCCACGCCTGCGGCACGGTACTCGTCGATGCGCTGCGCCGTGGTCGATGCGCCGAAGATGGTGATCGAGATCGACTGCGGATCGCGGCCGGCCTTGTCGGCGCGGACGCGCAGGTCGACGATTCCGGCGAGCACGTCGTCGCGTCCGGCGATCGGCATCCATCCGTCGCACCAGTCGACCACGCGCTGCCGTCCGCGTGCGCTGCCGCTGCCGAGCAGGATCGGCGGGTGCGGCTTCTGCACCGGCTTCGGCCAGCTCCAGATCGCGTCGAAGCTCACGTGCTCGCCGTGATAGGACGCCTCGTCCTTCGTCCAGATCTCCTTCAGCGCCGCGATGCGCTCGCGCAGCACGTCCCAGCGCTGCGTGAACTCGGTGCCGTGATTCTCCATCTCCTCGCGGTTCCAGCCGCCGCCGATGCCGAACAGGAGGCGTCCCCCGGACAGCGCGTCGAGCGTCGCGACCTGCTTCGCGAGCGTGATCGGATCGTGCTCGATGACGAGGCAGATGCCCGTTCCGATGCGGATCGTGCTGGTTGCGGCCGCGGCGAAGGACAGCGCCACGAAGACGTCGTTGGTGTGCCAGTACTCCTTCGGCAGGTTCGGACCGCCGGGCCAGGGGCTCAGCCGGCTCGACGGGATGTGCGTGTGCTCGGGGAAGAGGAGGGACTCGAAGCCGCGCTCCTCGGCGGCTCGTCCGAGCTCGGCCGGGTGGATCGCGTAGTCGGTCGAGAACATCATCACGCCGTACTTCATCGACGCCTCCGGAAGTGCCTCGAGCTTGTCCCCGTACGACGCGGGGAGTCAACCGAACCGCTTTGCGCGCGGCTTCGCCGGAACGATAGAAGCCGGGTCATGTATCTCGGCACGAGTGCGGACAAGCATCCCGACAAGCCGGCGCTGATCTTCGCGGATCGCGACCTCGCGGTGACCTACCGCGAGCTCGAGGAGCGCTCGAACCGTCTCGCGCACGCGTTCCGCGCGTGGGGGCTGAAGCCCGGCGACGGCATCGCGGCGGTGCTCACCAACGAGGAGCACTTCTTCGACTTCTACTGGGCGGCGATGCGCTCCGGGCTCTACTTCACGCCGGTCAACTGGCACCTCTCGACCGAGGAGATGGAGTACGTGATCGAGGACTGCGACGCGCGCGTCCTGATCGCCAACGTACGCTTCAAGGACCAGCTCGTACCCGCGATCACGCGCCTGACGAAGATCGAGCAGCGCATCTCGGTCGGCGGCCACATGGAAGGCTTCACGCAGTACGAGCACGCGGTGCACGGCTTCCCGATCACGCGCATCGACGACGAGCGCGAGGGCGCGTCGATGCTCTATTCCTCGGGCACGACGGGGCGTCCGAAGGGCGTCCGTCCGCCCTTGACGCTCGACGCCGCCGGTACCGGTCCGGCGCTGCTCGGCGTCTACGCCTTCCAGATGTTCTTCGGGCTCGAGGAGAACGACCGCTACCTGTCGCCGGGACCGCTCTATCACGCGGCACCGTTGCAGTTCACCGCGCTGCAGCACCGCATCGGCGCGACCGCCGTCGTCATGGAGAAGTTCGATCCCGAGAAGGCGCTGAGGTACATCGAGCGCCATCGCGTCACCACCAGCCAGTGGGTACCGACGCATTTCGTGCGGCTCCTGAAGCTGCCGGACGAGGTCAAGCAGAGGTACGACGTGTCGAGCCTCAAGATCGCGATCCACGCGGCCGCGCCGTGCCCGGTTCCGATCAAGAAGGCGATGATCGACTGGTGGGGGCCGAAGATCGTCGAGTACTACGCCGGCACCGAGGGCGGCGGCACCCTGATCAAGTCCGACGAGTGGCTGACGCACCAGGGATCGGTGGGCAAGCACTGGGCCGGCGGCAAGGTCTGGATCCTCGACGAGAACGGCGAGGAGGCGCCGCAGGGCACCGACGGCGGAGTCTACTTCGAGGCGCCGGAAGATCCGAAGGCGCGCTTCCGCTACCACAAGGACGAGGCGAAGACGGCGTCGACCTACGTCGGCCGCCTGTTCACGCTCGGCGACGTCGGCCACCTCGACCCCGACGGCTACCTCTACTTGACGGACCGGAAGTCGCACATGATCATCTCCGGCGGCGTCAACATCTACCCGCAGGAGGTCGAGAACTGCCTCGCCGCGCACCCGCGCATCGACGACGTCGCCGTGATCGGCGTGCCGAACGACGACATGGGCGAGGAGGTGAAGGCGGTGGTGCAGCTGGCGCCTGGTGTCGAGGCGTCGGCGGAGCTGGAGCGCGAGCTGATCGCCTACGTCCGCGAGCACATCGCCCACTACAAGGCGCCGCGCTCGATCGACTTCGTCAGCGAGCTGCCGCGCCTCGAGAACGGCAAGATCTACAAGCGCATGCTGCGCGACCGCTACTGGTCGGGCCGCGGCTCGCGGCTGGTGTGAGCGGGATGCCGCTCAAGGCCGTCGGCATGAAGGAGATCGAGAAGGTCTTCTCGGTCATCGACCGCATCGGCGTGCACCGCGAGGCCGTGGTGATTCCGCTGCGTCCCGCGTCGCCCGGCAGCGTCAAGCGCCTGCCGAACGGCAAGTTCGAGATCGTGGTCGACGCGGACGTCCCGCTCGACGACTGGCTGCCCGAGATCGAGCGGCGCCTGCTCGAGCTGGGCGGCGGCACGCCCGCCTGAGCGCGCCGCCGTCCGCGGCTACTTCTTCAGCTCCTCGAGCTCGCGCTCGAGCCGCCGCGCGCGGCGGCCGACCGTGAGGACGTAGCCGAAGATCGCGATCCAGACCGCGGTGTAGGCGGCGCAGAGGTAGTAGAGGCCCTTCATGAGCGCGCTCCCTCGAGGTGCATGGCGGCGACGGTCTCGTCGACGGCGAGCAGCCGTGCACGGAGCGAGACGAGCCAGGTGAAGAGAAGACCGAGCGCCAGGGCCGAGACCATGAGCGTCCAGCCCATCATCGGATCCTTGAGACCGGCGTCGGGATCGTCGTTGAGCATGACGGCGGGGTGTACGCCGCGCCACAGCCGGACCGCGAGGATCAGCAGCGGGATGTCGAGCGAGCCGACGATGCCGAGCACCGCCGCGTAGCGCAGGATCGTGTCGTCCTCGCCGCCGAGCCGGCGCAGCATCAGGTAGGCCGCGTAGATCGCCCACAGCACGACGGTCATCGTCAGGCGCGGATCCCACGTCCACCACACTCCCCAGATCGGACGCGCCCAGATCGGTCCCGTGACCAGCACCAGCGTCGTGTAGAGCATCCCGACCTCGGCGTTGGCGTGCGCGAGCCGGTCGGCGCGGCGGCTGCCCGTGCGCAGGAACCAGGCGCTCATCCCGGCGACCAGAGCGAAGCCGCCGAACGCCATCCAGGCGAGGTTCACGTGGAAGTAGAAGATGCGCTGCACGATGCCCTGGTCGCGCTCGCTGGGCACGAGCAGGAACACCATGAAGATGGCGGCCAGCATGCTGAAGAAGGTCGCCCAGGGCAGGATCAGGTCCTGCCACGTTCGTCGTGATTCGCTCATCCGGTCCTCATTCCTCGAGCAGGAAGTCGAAGCTCAGCCAGCCCGCGGTGGCGAAGACGATATCGAATCCGCCCAGCATCAGCAGCCACGACTGCAGGTCGCCGGCGCCCTCGCCGATCAGCGCCCCCGCGGTCGTCCGCGTCGCCGCGATCAGCAGCGGCGCGAGCAGGGGAAACATCAGGATCGGCAGCAGGACCTCTCGTGCGCGCGTCCGGCTCGCGATCGCCGCGCAGAGCGTGCCGATGATCGCGATCCCGGCGACGCCGAGCACGATCACAAGCGGCAGGAGCGGCGTCGGCGACAGCCCGCGCGTGCCGAGCAGGATCGCGATCAGCGGCAAGAGGACGATCCCGGCGATCAGCAGCAGCAGGAAGTTGCCCAGCGCCTTGGCGAGGTAGATCGAGCCGCGATCGATCGGCGCCAGCGACAGTCCCGTCAAGCCGCCGGCCTCGCGCTCGAGCACGAAGGATCGGTTCAGGGCGAGCGTGCCGGCGACCAGCAGCGTGGTCCACGACAGCCCGGCGAGAAACTCCGGTGCGGCCAGACGCTCGGGCTCGAGCGTGAACGCGAAGACGATGATGATCAGCAGCGCCAGCAGGAACATCGACGAGGCCATCTCGCCGGTGCGCAGCTCGATCGCGAGGTCCTTCCGGACGATGGTCCACATGATCAGACGTCGAGCCCGGTCAGGCGGCGGTAGTCGTGCGCGAGGTCGCCGGGTCCGGGAACGGGGCTCGCGTCGTAGGCGACGCGTCCGCCGACCAGCACTACGACGCGCGTCGCGAGCTCCGACACGCGCGCGAGATCGTGCGTGACCATGACGATCCCCGCGCCCGCCGCGGCGCGCGTGCGCAGGATGTCCGACAGCAGCTCGATGCCGGACTCGTCGAGCGCGGTGAACGGCTCGTCGAGGAGAAGCAGCGGCGGCTCGTGCTGCGTCGCGCGCGCGATCGCGAGGCGCTGCAGCATGCCGCGCGACAGGGCGCGCGTGGCGCGCTCGCGGGCGTGCGCGAGCCCGACGCGCTCGAGGCTCGTGCGCGCGGTCGTCTCGGGTGATCCGCCGCCGGCGTGGACGCCGCGGTAGAGGCGCGCGAACAGCTCGAGGTTCTGCTGCGGCGTGAGGTCCTCGTAGACCATCGCCTCGTGCCCGAGGAAGCCGATGCGGCCCAGGACGTCGCGGGTCGGGCGTCCGGGGTGGCAGTCGGTGCCGAAGAGCGCGAGGCGCCCGGCGCGGGCGCGCGAGATGCAGCCGAGGATGCGCAGCAGGGTGCTCTTGCCGGCGCCGTTCGGGCCGAGGATCGCGACCACCTCGCCGGGCAGGACGTCGAGGTCGACGTCGCGCAGCACGGGGCTGAGGCCGAACGCCTTCGCCAGACCGCGCGCCTCGACCAGGGATCGTGCGGCCCCGGACTGCATCGCGCGAGTCTCGCGTACGACGGCGAAAACTTCCAGCGCGCGAATTCGCGGCGGTCGCGGCGCGTCCCAACGTGCTAAGACGCGACGAAGCCGGACGGTCAGCCGTCCGGCGAGCCGTCGGACGAAAGACGGGTGCCCGCTCACCCGTCAAGAGCAGTGCGCGCCGATCGCGAGGGGGGACGAGCAGTGCAGGTCGTGGGCAGGATGGGCAGGGTGGCGGCGATCACGCTCGCGCTGGTGATGGCGACGGCGCACGGAGCGCAGGCGGCGAAGGCGAAGCCCGCGGCGGCGAAGCCGGCCGCGCCCGCCGCGGCCGCGCCGGCGAAGGCGCCGAGCGGTCGCGCCGAGGTGCCGTACAAGCCGGAGGCGCCGTTCACCGCGGCCGTCCTCATGGACAGCGACACCGGCGAGGTGCTGTTCGCGCAGAACGAGAACACGCCGTGGCCGCCTGCCTCGATGGTCAAGATGATGACGGTGCTCATCGCGATGGACCAGGTCCGCGCCGGCCAGATGTCGCTCGACGATCCGATCCCGACGTCGGTGTGGGCGAGCAAGATGGGTGGCTCGCAGGTCTTCCTGTCCGAGGGCGAGTCGTTCCCGCTGCGGGACATGCTGGCTGCGATCATGATCTCGTCGGCGAACGACGCGTCGATGGCGGTGGCCGAGCGCATCGGCGGCACGTCGGGCGGCTTCGTCGAGCTGATGAACAAGCGCGCGCAGGAGCTCGGCATGAAGAACAGCGAGTTCCACAGCCCGCACGGGCTGCCGCCCGCGACCGACCAGAAGCCGGACCTCATGAGCGCCACCGATCTCGCGATCCTGGGCCGCAAGCTCACCGAGATTCCCGAGGTGATGCAGTGGGCGGGCTCGTCCGAGGCGCCGTTCCGCGGCGGCTCCTTCACGATGCGCAACACCAACCACCTGGTGCGCACCTACAAGGGCGCGACCGGTCTCAAGACCGGGTACTACGCCGCGGCCGGGTTCGAGGTCACGGCGACGGCGAGCCGGGACGGGCTGAACCTGATCGCGGTCGTGCTCGGCTGTCCCACCAAGCAGGGCAGCTTCGACGAGGCCGCGAAGCTGCTTTCGAAGGGCTTCGCCGGCTGGAAGGCGGTCGAGCCGGTGAAGGCCGGGCAGCCGGTCGGCGCGCAGATCTCGGTGTCCGGGGGCAAGGAGAAGTTCTTCGTCGGCGAGGCCGCGAAGGGCATGCGCATGGTGCTGCCGCGCGACCAGGCGGCGAAGGTCAAGGTCGAGGTCAAGGTTCCCGCGCAGGTCACCGCGCCCGTCAAGAAGGGTCAGGTCGTCGGCGAGGTCGTGACGATGCAGGGCGACAAGGAGCTCGGCCGCATCGAGGTGCTCGCGCCGCGCGACATCGAGCGCACGCACTGGTGGTCGGGTTGGTTCTGACGCTCGCGCGCGGCCGACGTCTGCGCTGAAACGAAGAAGGCCCGCACGCTCGGCGTGCGGGCCCTGTCGACGTCAGGCCGGCCGCGGTTGCGGCGGCCTGGCTTGACTTGCGGGCGCTCCGCCCGGAGCGGCTGCGGCTCCACCGGCCGGTGCGGCGCCGGCCGCCGCGGGGGCGCTCGGTGCGGCCGGTCTCGGAGCCCCGGGGCCCGGGGTGAGCACCTTGGCCTTGCGCTGCCCGGGCGCCATCACGAGGTGCATGACGCGGCCCTCGGTGCGCGGCTCGATCTCGACCCAGCCGTACTCGTTGAGCTGGTTCGCGATGCTGGTCAGCTTGCCGCGGCCCAGGTCCTGGTGCGCCATCTCGCGGCCGCGGAAGCGCAGCGTGAACTTGACCCGCTGACCGTCCTCCAGGAACTCCTGCGCCTTCTTCAATTGACGCGCGACGTCGTGGATGTCGGTGCCGGGGCGGATGCGCAGCTCCTTGAGCTGCGTCACGTGCTGCTTCTTCTTCGCCTCCGCGTCCTTCTTCTGCTTGGAGTAACGGAACTTGCCGTAATCCAGCAGGCGGCACACCGGCGGCGAGGCGGCAGCGGCGACCTCGACCAGGTCGACCTCGGCTTCCTGCGCCATGCGCAGGGCCTCATCGGTCTTGACCACCCCGAGCTGCTCACCCTTGAGCCCGATCAGACGGACTTCGGGAACCCGGATCTGGCGATTGGTGCGATGCTCCTCGTCGGGGCGAACTGGCAAAAAGCGCGGACCGCGCGGTCGCTGCATACCACTCCTTTATCTTCTGCGGCGCGAAGAACTCCAGCTAGCACAGTGGCTCCGCGGAACAAACTCCCCGCGGCGTTGTTGCCCTTTCCGCCGAGCCGGTGATAAGAGGCTCGCCGATTTCGGAACTGTCCGGGACGAATCGGCACGATCGGCGGCGCTCGAGAGCGTTCGCGATCGCACGCGGGCGGGAGGGAGCCCGCGGCCCGGAGAACGTGTTTGGAGGAAGTTCGGATGCCTCAGGGGAAGGTCAAGTGGTTCAACCCGCAGAAGGGTTTCGGTTTCATCGAGCAGGACGGGGGAGAAGACATCTTCGTTCACTACTCGGCGATCAGTGGACAGGGCTACAAGAGCCTCGAGGAGGGGCAGACCGTCGAGTTCGAGGTCGTACCCGGTCGCAAGGGATCCCAGGCGGCGAACGTCCAGAAGGTCTGATGCGTACCGCCGGCTGAAGGCCGGCTCCGGCCGGCGGCGTCCCGACGCGGACGCCGCCGTCGCCGAATCCCCCGGGCGCGCGCCTCGCGCTGCGACCGGCACGCTTCACGCAAGGCGTCGCGGCATGCCGTGGCGCAGTGCGTTGAGAAACAGCCTCGGCCCGTCTGCGGTTGACCCGGTCGCGCCGCGATCTCGACGCTCGTCCGGCGTCCGGCGGCACTTTCGCGCCGTTCGGCCGGCGAAATGACAAAATTCGCTCCCGAGACGACGACGTCGCGCTGGTACCGCCGTTGCTTGCGCGTCCACCCGTGGATTCGCGCGAGCAGCACGTCCTCGAGCTGGAGAGGCTCACGCGTGCCCGTCTGCCGCTGGCGGTCGCCTTGCTGCTCGCGTTCCTGGGCGGCGCGCTGCCGATCGAGGCGTACTACTACCCGTGGCATCTGCGCGGCTACTGCCTGGTGCTCGGGATCGAGACCGGGCTCTCGCTGATCGCTCTGCTCGCAGTGCGCTGGCGTCCGCGCGATGCCCGCGTCATCGCGACGGTGTGGGCGGCGGCGATGGGCCTCTGCGTGCTCGGCTACTATCCGCTGGTCAATGGCGACGCGACGCTGGCCCTCGCCGCCGTGCTCTGCGTGGTCACAGCGATGCCGGCCATCCTGCCGTTCGGCCTGCGCCATCAGCTCGTGGTGTGTACCGTGGTCACGCTGGGCCTCATCGCGGTCGTGGCGATGGGCGTGCCGTCGGCGCTGCCGCTGCCCTACCTGATCGTGTCGCTGGTCGCGGTCGGGACGCTGTCGATGATCGGCGCCGCGTCGCTGGTCGGCTACCGCGTCGACGCGATGCAGCGCGAGGCCGTGCTTCGTCAAGCGCACGATCAGCTCCGCCTCGCGCTCGGCCGCGCGGAGGCCGCCGTGGACCTGCGATCCCGGCTGGTCGCGAACGTGAGCCACGAGCTGCGCACGCCCGTCAACGTGATCGTCGGCTACGCCGACATGGTGCTCGACGCGGGCGACGACCCCAGGACGGTGCGCAACCTCGTGCGCCGCATCCGTCGCTACGCGGTCTCGCTCGACGCGCTGATCGCGCAGCTCCTCGACCTGTCGCGCCTGTCGTGCGGCAAGGTGGAGGTGGCGATCGAGCCGATCGACCTCGTGCGCGTCATCGACGAGGTGGCGCACGACGCCCGGCTGCTCACGCGCGGCAAGCCGGTCGCGGTGACGGCCTCGTGCACGGTGCGGGACGTCGAGTCGGATCCGCTGCGCCTGCGCCAGATCCTGAACAACCTCGTCACCAACGCCGCACGCGCGACGCAGTCGGGACGGATCACGATCGCCGCGCGCCGCGAGGGCGACTGGCTGATCCTCGCCGTCAGCGACACCGGCTGCGGCATCGCACCCGACAAGCAGGCCTCGATCTTCGACGCGTTCGAGCAGGTCGGCACACAGGTGCCGGGCGATTCGGGCATCGGACTCGGCCTCGCCATCGTTCGTCAGCTCGTCGAGGTGCTCGGCGGCGAAGTCACGGTGCAGAGCGCGCTCGGCGCCGGCTCGACCTTCACCGTCCGCCTGCCGGCCTGGCGTGCGCCCGAGAAGCCGGTCCGCGGGCCCGAGCCGACCGACGGGGCGCGCGACGCGGACGAGGCCGAGACGGATCCGATCGCGTCGCCGGGCGCCGCCGACGCGGATGGCGAGACGCATTCGAGCCTGGCCGACGGATCCGCTTCCGCGCTATGAGCGCGGGATGCTGCGCAACGAGAAGATCCTCATCACCGGTCCGACCAGCCAGGTGGCGCTGCCGCTGGCACGCGAGCTCGCCCGCGACAACGAGGTCTACGGACTCGCACGGCTCTCGCGCGAGGCGGACGTTGCGAGCCTGCGCGACATCGGCGTAACGCCGCTGAAGGTGGATCTCGCGAAGGGCTCGTTCGACGCGGTGCCCGACGACTTCACCTACGTGGTCAACATGGCGGTGGTGAAGACGGGCAGCTTCTCGTACGACCTCGCCGCCAACGCCGAGGGAGCGGGACGGCTCCTGGCGCACTGCCGGCGCGCGAAGGCGTTCCTGCACGTGTCGTCGGGCGGCGTCTACAAGTACGCCGGCCATCGTCCGCTGAAGGAGGACGACCAGCTCGGAGACAACCATCAGGCGCTCTTCCCGACCTACAGCATCTCCAAGATCGCCGCCGAGACGGTGATGCGTTTCGCGGCGCAGGAGTTCGGCGTGCCGACGATCATCGCGCGCCTCAGCGTCCCCTACGGCAACAACGGCGGCTGGCCCTTCTACCACCTGATGATGATGCGCGGCGGCGCGGACATCCCGATCCATCCGGAGCGTCCGAACGTCTACAACCTGCTGCACGAGGACGACTACATCGCGCAGATCCCGAAGCTGCTCGCGGCGGCGCGGGTGCCCGCGGTGACCGTGAACTGGGGCGGCGAGGTCGCGAGCATCGAGGACTGGTGCGCCTACATCGCCGAGCTGACCGGGCTCGAGCCGAAGTTCCACGAGACCACGGACGCGTTCGGCAGCCTGGAGCTCGACTTGACGCGCATGCACGAGCTGGTCGGACCCGCGCAGGTGCCCTGGCGTGACGGCATCCGCCGCATGATCGAGGCGCGCGCGCCCGACCTGCTGCGCTGAGCGAAGCGCGGGTGGCGCGCCGCGGCGCGTGTCCCGTTCCCGACGGGTCGGCTCGGCTCGCACGCAATGCTAGTCGTCGGGAATGGGAAACAGCACCGACACCGCGGCCGCGAACCCGCTCCTTCAGTCCGAGGGGCTGCCGCGCTTCGACCTCGTCCGTCCGGAGCACGTCGTGCCGGGCATCACGACGCTGCTCGCGGACCTCGAGCGTGACTTCGAACGCATCGAGCAGGGCGCCGCGCCGACGTGGCACGCGGTCGTCGAGCCGCTCGAGCACCTGAACGACCGGCTCGGTCTCGCCTGGGGCACCGTCGGACACCTGATGGGCGTCCGCAACAGCGACGAGCTGCGGAAGGCGCACGAGGAGGTGCAGCCCGCGGTGGTCACGTTCTCGCTGCGCGTCGGGCAGAGCCAGCCGGTCTACCGCGCGCTGAAGGAGCTGCGGGACGGCGCCGAATGGGCGCGGCTCGACGCGACCCAGCAGCGCATCGTGACTTCGCTGGTGCGCGACGCGGAGCTCTCGGGTGTCGGTCTCGCGGGGGAGCAGCAGGAGCGCTTCAACGCGATCCAGGCCGAGCTCGCCGAGCGCGCCACGAAGTTCGCGAATCATGTGCTCGACGCGACCAAGGGATTCGCGATGACGCTCACCGCGCGCGACGAGGTCGCGGGCCTGCCGCAGAGCTCGCTCGAGCTCGCGGCGCAGGCGGCGCGCCAGGCCGGCGCGGAGAGCGCGACCGCCGCCGACGGTCCGTGGCGCATCACGCTCGACGCGCCGAGCTACGTGCCGTTCCAGCAGCACAGCCGGCGCCGTGACCTGCGCGAGCGCCTCTATCGCGCGTACGTGACGCGGGCGAGCGACGGCGAGCTCGACAACACGCCGGAGATCCGCGAGATCCTGCGTCTCCGCCGCGAGGAGGCGCAGCTGCTCGGCTACGGCAGCTACGCGCGACTCAGCCTCGCGAGCAAGATGGCGCCGAGCGTCGAGGCGGTCGAGACCATGCTCGAGGAGCTTCGCGTCGCGTCGTATCCGGCGGCGGAGCGCGATCTCGACGAGCTGCGCACGCTCGCGCGCGCGGCCGGCGCCGCGGAGGCGGACGAGCTCCGTCCGTGGGACGTGGCGTTCTGGGCCGAGCGCCTGCGCGAGAGCCGGTTCTCGTACACCGACGAGGAGCTGCGGCCGTACTTCCCGCTGCCGCGCGTGCTCGACGGGCTGTTCGCGCTCACCAGCCGGCTCTTCGGCTTGACGGTGCGTCCGGCCGACGGCGAGACCACGGTGTGGAATCCGGAGGTGCGCTTCTTCCGCATCTTCGACGAGTCCGGCGCGGAGGTCGCGGCGTTCTTCCTCGACCCGTACAGCCGCCCACACGAGAAGCGCGGCGGTGCGTGGATGGACGAGTGCGTCGGCCGCGCGCCGGGACGCCGCCCGGTCGCGTACCTGATCTGCAACCAGGTGCCGCCGGTCGAGGGCAAGCCGTCTCTGATGACGTTCGCCGAGGTGAACACGCTCTTCCACGAGTTCGGGCACGGGCTGCAGCACATGCTGACCGACGTCGAGCGTCCGCTCGCGGCCGGCATCCGCAACATCGAGTGGGACGCGGTCGAGCTGCCGAGCCAGTTCATGGAGAACTGGTGCTACCACCGCGAGACGCTGCTCGGCCTCACCGGACACTTCGAGACGGGTGCGCGGCTCCCCGAGGAGACGTTCCGCAAGATCGAGGCGTCGCGCACGTTCCGCGCGGGCTCGGACATGCTGCGCCAGCTGTACTTCGCGCTGACGGATCTCGCGCTGCACCACGACTACGATCCCGACGGCGGCGCGTCGCCGTTCGACGTGCAGCACCGCATCGCCGCGAAGACCACCACGATCCCGCCGCTGCCGGAGGACCGCTTCCTGTGCGGCTTCACGCACATCTTCGGCGGCGGCTACGCGGCCGGCTACTACAGCTACAAGTGGGCCGAGGTGCTGTCCGCGGACGCGTTCGGCGCCTTCGAGGAGGCGGGTCTCGACGATCCGGACGCGATCGCGCGCACCGGGCGCCGCTTCCGCGACACGGTGCTGGCGCTCGGTGGCAGCCGTCACCCCATGGAGGTCTTCGAAGCGTTCCGCGGCCGCGCGCCGACGACGGAAGCCCTGCTGCGCCACAGCGGCCTTCTGCAGAACGCCGCCTGACGGGCCGCGTACGGCTCGCGCTCGCGAGCCGAAGGCGAGCGCGGAGCGCAGCGAGCGGTGAGGAGGCTCCGCGCGGCTTCGCCGCGTGGAGGAGAGGGGCGGCGCCCCTCTCGTTGAACTACTTGACCTTCGAGCCAGGCGCGGTCGGCGCGTCCGGCGCGAGCACGTGGACGCCCGAGTCGTCGCTCGCGGCGAGGATCATGCCGCGGCTCTCGACGCCGCGGAGCTTCGCCGGCTTGAGGTTCGCGACCACCACGATCTGCTTGCCGACCAGCGACTCCGGCTCGTAGTGCGCGCGGATGCCGGCCACGAGCTGACGCTCCTGCTCGTCGCCGAGATCGACCGACAGCACGACGAGACGGTCCGCGTTCGGATGCGGCTCGGCCTTGCGGATCGTGCCGACGCGCAGGTCGACGCGCATGAAGTCGTCGATCGTGATCTCGCTCGACGCGGGCGCGGCCGGCGCCGGCGCGGCGGGCGCGGCTGGAGTGGGGATCTGCGTCTCGTCGCTCACGGGAGAGCTCCTCGCTCAGGCGCGGCGACGGCCGCGCTGCGGGGCCGCGGGAAGCTTCTTGCCGCAGCCGGAACAGAATCGGGCGTCACTCACGAAACGGACGCCGCAGGCGGGACAGAAGCCGCCGGGCTCGCCGGCGCGCGCGGCCGGTGCAGCGCTCGCGCCGAGCGCCGGAGCGGACGCCGCCGACGACACCGGGCGCAGCGCGCTCGCGCTCTCGATGGCCGCCATCGCGTTCAGCGCGCGACCCTCGAGCTCGGCCCGCAGCGCCGCGTAATCCTCGTCGGACAGCTTGCCGGTGCGGTGATCGAAGTCGGCCTCGCGGATCGCGAGCAGCGCCTGATCCTTCTCGCGCTCGGGCGAACCTTCCTCGACCTCGATCTGCGAGATCGGTGCGGGGGCTTCCGCCTGCAGCAGCGGCCAGGCGACGAAGCCCGCCGCGAGCAGAACGATGATCAGACCGAGGACGGTGACGAGCACGGGTTCGCCTCAGGAGCGCCGTTCGAGATCGGCGAGCTCGCGCTCGAGCTTCGCCTTCAGACCGGGATCGGTCGCGGACGGCGGCGCCGACGCGACGGGGACGGCGCCTTCGCCGGTGGTGCGGCGCCAGCGCACGAGCACGACGCCGATGATCAGGCCGCCGATCGCGATGACGACGAACGGAACGGTCCACGCGGCGATGTTGAAGCCGGTCGTGGTCGGTGACGAGAAGATCTTCTCGCCGTACTTCTTCGAGAAGTACGAGAGGATGTCCTCGCGCGACTTCCCGCTCGCGATCTGCTCCGCGATCTCCTTCTTGAGCGGGATGCCGGAGCCGCAGTTCAGGTGGTTGCACGAGTGGACGGTGAGACCGCAGCCGCACTGGCACGTGAGGTCGGTCTCCATCTGGTACTGCGTCGCGATCTCGGCGCGAGCCGTGCTCGGTGCGAGCCACACCGGCGACACGGCGAGCAGCATCACGGTGAGCGCCGCGAAGAGGGCACCGTGCGCGCCGCGCGCGCTCCGCTGTCGAATGGGGGAAGCCGTGGCGGACTCCGTCAAGCCGGCCGCGTTCCGGCGGGAACGCGCGCCGACGCGGTCACCGTGCGCTCGTTGTAGGACGGCCACATGCAGACGCCCGTTCCGAGGGCGAGCACGACACCGCCGATCCACATCCACGCGATCATCGGATTGACGAACACCTGGAAGACCGCGAGCTGCGACGGCGGGTCGTAGCTGCCGAGCACGACGTAGAGATCCTCGCCGAGCGTCGACCAGATCGAGACCTCGGTCGTGGGCTGCTTGGGCTTCTTGTAGAAGCGCTTCTCCGGGCGCACCTCGCCGACCTGCACCGCACCGGCACCCTCGCCGTCCCATACGGAGACGATCGCGTAGGTGCTGTCGACGTGTGCGTCGCTCTCCTGGTGGATGCCGTCGTAGCGCACGGTGTAGCCGCCGAGCGCGACGCTGTCGCCGATCTTCATCGAGCGCTGCACCTCGAGCTTGAACACCGACGACGCGACGATGCCGACGAAGATCATGACGATGCCGACGTGGACGATGTAGCCGCCGTAGCGCCGGCGATTCTTGCCGATGAGGTGCGACAGCGCGGTCCACGGCTTCTCGCCGAGCATCGCCTGGCGGACGCGCATGCCGCGCCAGAACTCGATCCACACCGTCGCGAGCGCGAACGCGGCGACCGAGAACGCGATCACCGCGTAGAAGTTGCGCGCGCCGAGCACGAAGGCGAGGGCGCCGATCACGAGCCCGGTGCCGGCCGGCGCCGCGAAGCTGCGCCACAGGCTCTTCGCCGTCGCCTTGCGCCACGCGATCACGGGGCCGACGCCCATCAGGAAGACCAGCGCCACGCCCAGCGGCGCGTTGACCTTGTTGAAGAACGGCGGTCCGACCGTGATCTTGACGCCGCGCACCCACTCCGAGAGCACCGGGAAGACGGTGCCCCAGAACACGGTGAAGGCGATGCCGACCAGGATCAGGTTGTTCAGCAGGAAAGTCGCCTCGCGCGAGAAGACCGACTCCAGCTCGTTGCGGCTCTTCAGCAGCGGCAGGCGCCAGATCAGCAGCCCGATCGCGATCGTGAGGATCACCAGCAGAAAGCCCATGAAGAAGGGGCCCATGCCGGACTGCGTGAACGAGTGCACCGACGAGATGACGCCCGAGCGGGTGAGGAACGTGCCGAAGATGGTCAGGCCGAACGTGAGGATCACGAGCGCCATGTTCCAAACCTTCAGCATGTCCTTCTTTTCCTGGATCATGACCGAGTGCAGATACGCCGTCGCGGTGAGCCAGGGCATGAAGGCCGCGTTCTCGACCGGATCCCACGCCCAGTAGCCGCCCCAGCCGAGCACGACGTACGCCCAGGCGGCGCCGAACAGGTTGCCCAGCGAGAGGAAGAACCAGGAGAACAGCGCCCAGCGGCGCGTCGTACGGATCCAGGCGTCGCCGAGCTTTCCGGTGGCGAGCGCCGCCATCGCGAACGCGAACGGCACCGTCGTCGAGACGAAGCCGATGTAGAGCGAGGGCGGATGGATCGTCATCCAGTAGTTCTGCAGCAGCGGGTTCAGGTCCGAGCCCTCGCGCGGCGTGAACGGCAGCCGCTCGAACGGATCGGTGATGAACACCAGCAGGGCGAGGAAGAACGCGCCGACCATCAGCATGGTCGCGGTGACCCACGGCATCTGGTCGCGGTTCTTGTCGCGGTTCTGCACCTGCACGACCGCGTTGCAGACCGCGAGGATGAAGGCCCACCAGAGCAGCGAGCCCTTCATTCCGCCCCAGAGTGCCGCGATCGTGTACCAGGTCGGCAGCGTGCTCGAGGAGTACGAGGCGACGTACTCGACGTTGAAGTCGTGCCGCAGCAGCAGCGTGAGCAGTGCGGCGACCGCGATGCCGGTCAGCGCCGAGAAGGCGAATGCGGCGTGCTTGCCACTCGCGATCAGGCGCTCGTCGCGGCGCAGCGCGCCGAGCACGCTCGCAAGGACGCCCCACAGCGCGACGACGAAGCCGAGAACGATCGCAAGACGTCCGATCTCGCTCATGGACGACCGCCTTCCGCCGCCGGCTCGAGCGCCGCGTGCTGGTCGGCCGCCGCGGGCTCCTCGCCGTTCTCCTTGTACTGGTCGGACTCGTACTTCGACGGGCACGTCGTGAGCAGCGTCTTCGCGTGGAACACGCCGTTCTCGACCTTGCCCTCGACGATCACGTCACGGTCGGCCGCGAACATGTCGGGCAGGATGCCGTTGTAGCGGACCGGCACGGTGATCACGGCCGCCTCGGCGTCCGTGGTCGTGGTGGTCAGCGTCTTCTTTCCGCCGCTGTGCTGGATGGCGTTCTCGGCGGCTTCCTTGGCCGGGATCGGCCGGATCAGGAACTCGAGATCGAGCGTCTTCGGGTCCCATTTGACGCTGCCGTTCGACACGCGCCCGGCGAGCCGGAGCTGCTTGCCGGCGTGCGCGTCGGCGGTCTTCGCGTACTCGTCGACCGTGATGAAGTAGGCCGACGTCTCGCGGACCGCGGAGTAGATGAGGGTCGCGACGGCGAGAACGATGACGCTCGCCCCGAACAGGAACTTCAGCTTCCGACTCAAGCGTGACTGCCTTCGTTGGCTTCGGCCGGCGTGGGCTGCGTCGCGCGACCCGACACCCGGCGCGCAAGGATCTGCAGGGCTGCTGCGTCCATCTGGACGCGATGCACAGGGCCCGGATTTGCTTTCCCCGGACGCTACCCGATGCGATATGGGGACGCAAACCACGCATCCGCCGAACGCTCCCACCGTACGCACCTGACCCGATGAGACCGGAATGTCCCCAGAGTTGATCATCGCCCTCAAGGCCGCCGTCCTCGGCGTCGTCGAGGGGCTCACCGAGTTCCTGCCCGTTTCCTCCACCGGCCACCTGATCGTGGCCTCGCACCTGCTCGATTACGGCTCGCCGGAGTTCGACGTCGCGATCCAGCTCGGCGCGATGCTCGCGCTGACGTGGGCGTATCGCGAGCGTCTCCTGCAGCTGCTGATCGACACCGCGACGCGGCCCGCGGCGCGACTGTTCGTGCTGAAGATCCTGGTCGCGTTCCTGCCCGCGGCGGTGGTCGGGCTCACACTGCACCACTTTCTCGAGACGCTGTTCCGCCCGGGCATCGTCGCGACGACGCTGATCCTCGGCGGGCTCGTGATCCTGATGATCGACGGACCGCGGCGCTTCCGTGGTCTCGCCGATCTCGAGCTCATGACCGTGCAGCAGGCCCTCGTGATCGGTCTCGGACAGACGGTCTCGATGGTCCCCGGCGTGTCGCGCTCGGGCGCGACCATCGTCACCGGACTGCTCGTCGGCCTCGACCGCCGCGCCGCGACCGACTTCTCGTTCCTGCTGGCGTTGCCGACGATGTACGCGGCGACCCTCTACTCGATGTGGAAGGCGCGCGCGCAGCTCGCCGGCGAGATGGGCCTCGGCATGGGAGTGGGCCTGCTCGCGGCGTACGTGAGCGCGCTGATCGTGATCAACGCGTTCCTGCGCTACGTGCAGACGAACTCGCTGCGCCCGTTCGGCTGGTACCGCATCGTCGCGGGCCTCGCCGTCCTCGCCTGGTTCTTCCTCCGCTGAGCCGGCCCGCCCTGTAGATCTCGTCGCGCGCGTGTAGTTCGTACACGCGCTCGACGCGCCCGCGGACGAAAAGCACCAAATTCCGGTGCTGTCCGCGCTGGCCTGCGAATTGCCATCCGTCCCCACCGCGCGCGGGGCGCTCTTCGGGAATTCGCACCTTCCCCCCCTCGCACGCGCCCCACGAGGGCACGGCGTCAACCAGAGAGGGAGAGGCAAAGCCATGTACGCGACGGACGGAAGCACCTTCATCACGCTCGACGACGGGACGGTTCCGCTTGCGATCGACCCCGCGCAGTTTGAGGTTCTCTGGCACGGGTTCGGCGCGCAGACGCCAGAGCGCGCGCTGCTGCTCGCCATGCTCGAGCGCACCGCCGCGGACCTGAAGAACTTCCGCTACGCGCGGCAGCGCGCGAACCAGCGCCTCTACATGGACGCATACCTCTGGGTCGCGTCCGACGATCGCTCGCATCCGTTCGCGTTCGAGAACGTCTGCGAGTTCCTGAAGCTCTCGCCCGAGCACATCCGCGAGAAGCTCCTGCACCGTGACCGCTTCTCGCGCGACACGCGCGACGCGATGGCCGACGCGGCCTGACGGGCGCGTCGCGAGCGTCAAGCAGCGGGGCGTGCGTCGATGACGCGCACGCGCCCGCGCGCGAGGAACGGCGTCCCGCCGGCGACGTCGCCGAGCCAGCCACGGCCCTGCTGGACGAGTCCGATCTCGACCACGTAGTCGCCCGGCGTCTTCGGAGCGGACAGCCCGACCTGGGCATGCACCGACTGACCCGCCGCGAGATCGCGGCCGAGCGGCGTGGTCTCGCCGAACGCGACGATGCGTCCGGTGCGCGCGTCCCACCAGCGCGCCTGCAGCTGTACGCCGTTCGGCACGGCGCCGACCATGCCCGGCAGGACGACGTTGCCGTCGTTGTGCACGTCGACCCAGAGCCACGAGAACGATCCGGCCGGAAGCTGCGGTGGCAACGCCGCATCGATGCGGCCGTCGACGGTGCCGGGCTCGAGCGGGACCAGCGGTGTCCCCGCGAAGGTCGTGCCCGCCGCGGGTGACGGATCGACCGGCCGCGACGGCGACGCCTGCGCGCACGCGCGATCGACGCGGTACACGGAGTCGCGGCCGAACTGCTGCATGCGCTCGATGCCGAGCGTCGTCTCCGCGTTGCGCCACGCCTCGACCTCGGTGGCGGGCAGCAGCCCCTCGTGCAGCACGACCCAGGTCGGCGCAGCGAGCGTGCACAGCGCTGCGAACGCGTCCGGATCGGGCAGGCGCTGCGCGAGCGTGAGCAGCAGCGCGCTCGTCGCCGGCGGATGCCCGGTGTAGCCGTTCACGAGCGGCAGGAAGTGCAGCGTCGAGCCGAGCATCGCGCGTCCGGTCGCGAGCATGGCGCCGCCGTCCATGCCGGCGTTCAGCACCGGCACGTCGAGCACGGGTCCGCGCTCCGGCTGCTTCGCGAGCCAGGCGTGCGCCGCGTACGCGACGCCGTTGAGCTGCACCGGCACGAGCGGTGCGGGCACCGGCAGCGCCGGCGCGCGAACGACGACGATGGCGACCGCGGCCGCGCAGGCGGCGATCGTTCCGAGCTGTCGTCCGCGCACGCCCAGCAGCGCGCCCAGCACGGCGACGATCCGCCCCGCGCCGAGCCCGGCCAGCACCGTGATCGTGAGCAGCGGGATCACCACGAAGCGCGACGGCGAGCGCATCCCTGCGAACCCCGGGACGACGCGCATCAGGATCTCGTACACGCTCGGCAGCGCCGTCCCCGGAACGAGCGGCAGCGAGGTGCCGCTGCTCAGCAGCGCGCCCGCCGCGGTTGCGAGCAGCAGCCCGAGCCGCAGGTGCAGGCCGCCCATGCCGAGAACCAGCCCGAACGCCGCGAGTCCGAGTCCGTACACCGTCAGCTCCGTGGTGAGCCATGAGGCGACCAGCTGCGGCGTCGGCGAGGTGGTCGCGACGTGCGCGACCGCTTCGGGGAGATCCGGCAGCGTCCCCGCGGCACGCACCCGCAGATACGCCGGTGCCACCGTCGCGAGCGCCGCGCTGCCGACTGCGAGCGCCGCGAGCGGCACCAGCACGCTGCGCCCGTTGCGGCGCGCCTCCCACCAAAGGGCCGGCGCGAACGCGGCGAGCAGGACCACGAGCTCGAACGCGACGTAGATCCCGGCGAGCATCTGCAGCGCCGTCACGATCACGAGCGCCAGCAACGTGCCCGGACGCGGCCGGCTCGCCGCGCGCCACGCGAGCAGCAGCACCAGCGGGAAGAAGTGCACCGCGCTCACGTGCAGGCGGATGAACGAGCCCGTGAGCTGCGGACCGAGCGCAAAGGCGGCGCCGGCGAGGAACGCGGCGCCCGCGCTGCCGCTCCACGAGCGGACCAGCGCGAAGGTGCACACTGCCGTCAACCACACGACGGCCAGCACCGTCACGTTGTAGGTCAGGACGGGATTGTGCGTCAGGAGGAAGAGCGGCGTCGACAGCGGCGCCAGCCCGAGCAGATTCTCGGACGACGCGAGCGTGTCCTTCGCGGGGTGGAAGATGTTCGCCTGGAACAGCTCCGCCGGATGCACGGCGAGCGCGTGCGCGGTCCACGCGAGGATCCACACCAGCAGGTCGAGATCGGCGCGCCCCCAGACCCCGCCGGGAGCGGGCAGCTTCAGCGGATCGACCAGCGTCGAGCCCGCGGTGCGCGCCAGCGGCCACGACAGTGCGACGACAGCGACCGCGTAGGCGACCGCGGCCGCGAGCAGCGGCAGGAGCCCCGAACTCGTGCGCGGTACGGGCGTCACGGTCGTCATCGCGCTGCCGTCGTCCGGCGGTTCCGCCGCCGGCGTCGCGACGGGCTCGTCCTGCGACCACGCCATCGGCGGCGGCGTCGCCCCGACGCGATCATCCGGCGCGATCGGGGCCGTCGAGGCTTCCCGCGCGTCGCTCGCGCGGCGCGCGTCGTCGTGATCGTCGCCGAGCGCCATGCGAAGACGCCCGTCGCTCAGAGCGCCATCAGGTGCGCGACCACGCGGTCGAGCGAGATGCCGCGCGAGCCCTTGGCGAGCAGCGTCGTCGGGCTCGCATCTCCGAGCAGGCGCTCGACGGTCGCGCACGCCCCTGCCGCGTCGTCCGCCTCGTGCACTTCGATGCCGTCGCGGCGTGCGCACTCGGCGATCAGCCGCGACGCGCGTCCGACCGCGACCAGCGTCGCGCCCGGAGCGCGCTCGCGGATCGCGCCGCCAATCTCGCGGTGCGCGTCGTCGCTCGCCGTACCGAGCTCGAGCATGTCGCCGAGCACGAGGACGATGCGGTCGCCGGGCGACGCGAGCGCCACCGCGGTGTCGATCGCCGCGAGGCACGACGCCGGGTTCGAGTTGTAGGTGTCGTCGACGACGAAGAGCGGACGGCGCGGGTGCGCGATCGGGATCAGACGGTGCGCGACCGCGGTGACCGTCGCGAGGCCGCGCTGGATCGCGTCGTCGTCGAGCCCGAGCTCGCTGCCGACCGCGATCGCGAACGACGCCGACCACGCGGCCGGACCGCCGAGCAGCGGCACGTGCCACGCGCGCGGCGCACGCCCGGGACCCGTCAGCGTGAAGTGCGTGCCGTCGCGGGCGAGGCGGACGTCGGCGATGCGCCAGTCGTCGTCGCTGCGCTCGCCGACCGCGCGCACGTCGACGTTCGTCCGCTTGCGCGCGGCCTCGAGCAGCAGTGGCTCCGCCGATCCGACGAACGCCGTCGCGCCGGGTCGCAGATGGTCGAGCAGCTCGGTCTCCGCCGCGACCACGCCCGCGACGCTGCCGAGCCACTCGAGGTGCTCCGCGAAGGCCGCGGTGATCACCGCGACGTCGGGCCGTGCGATCGCGCCCAGGCGGTCGAGCTCGCCGGGCTCGCTGGTGCCGAGCTCGAGGACCAGAAAGGCCGTGTCGTCGGGCGTTGCGAGGATGGTGAGCGGCGCGCCGATCTGGCTGTTCTCGTTGCGCGGCGTCGCGAAGGTCGTGCCGCGCGTGCCGAGCACCGCGGCGACGGTCTCCTTGGTCGTCGTCTTGCCGTTGCTGCCGGCGACGCCGATCACCTTCCCGCGCAGCGCGTCGCGGTGCGTACGCGCGAGCGTCTGCACGGCGGCGAGCGTGTCGGCGACGCGGATTTCGACGACGTTCGCCGGCAACGGCTGCGGCAGGTCGTGCGACGTGAGCGCGCCGCCCGCGCCCGCCGCGACAGCGGCCGCGGCGTAGTCGTGCCCATCGACGCGCGCGCCCGGCAGCGCGAGGAACAGCGACCCCGGCGGGACGTCGCGCGAGTCCAGCGCCGCCGCGCGAAAGAGCGTCCGCGAATCGCCCTGGGCGACGCGTCCGCCCGCGCCCGCCGCGATCTGCGCGGCGGTGAGATGAATCGGGCGCGTGATCACTGCTGCGAGATGAACGGCCCGCGCGATCACTGCCGCGCGCGCGGCTTGTCGCGGACGATGTTGCGATTCTTCTGGCGCGAGGTCTCCGCCATCGCGCTGCGCGCCGCATCGAGCCGGGCCGCGAGCTCCGCGTCCGCGACGGCGAGGATCTGCAGCGCGAGCAGGCCCGCGTTCTTGGCGCCGCCGATCGCGACCGTCGCGACCGGAACGCCGGCCGGCATCTGCACGATCGACAGCAGCGAGTCGAGACCGCGCAGGTGCTCGGTCGGAACGGGCACGCCGATCACCGGCAGCGTGGTGTGCGCCGCGACCATGCCGGGCAGGTGCGCCGCACCGCCCGCACCGGCGATGATGAGGCGGATGCCGCGCTCGCGCGCGGTGCGTCCGTACTCGGCCATGTCGAGCGGCGTGCGGTGCGCCGACACGATGCGAACCTCGTGCGGCACGCCGAACTCGACGCACACGTCGGCGGCCTGCTGCAGGGTGGGCAGATCCGAGTCGCTGCCCATGATGATGCCGACCACGGGCTCGCGCTTGCGGCCCGCGACACTCGACGTCTCGGACATCGTCCTGACCTAGCCCATCGAGCGCGGTGCGTCGAGAGAATCGGGCGCGACCGGCGTCACAGTCCGAGCTCGTCCGCGGCCCGCTGCGCGCGCCGCTCGGCCTCCTCGAGCGTCGCGCCGGTCGCGGTGACGTGCCCCATCTTGCGCCCGGGACGAAGATCGCGCTTCCCGTACAGATGTACCCAGGCGTCGCCGACCTGCTGCGCGCCGGTGTGCAGGTGGTCCATGGTGCCGCTGCGCGTGCCGATGAGATTGACCATCACGGCGGCGGGTGCGGTCATCGAGGTCGAGCCCAGCGGCAGCCCGACGACGGCGCGCAGGTGGTTCTCGAACTGCGACGCCACGCAGGCGTCGATCGTGTAGTGGCCGGAGTTGTGCGGGCGCGGCGCGAGCTCGTTGACGGTCACGCGCCCGTCCGTGCCGAGGAAGAGTTCGACGCCGAACACCCCGACCCCCTCGATCGCGGCGATCGCGCGCGTCGCGACGTCGCGCGCCTGCTCGGCGATCGCCGGCGAGACGGCCGCGGGCGCGCGCACGACGCGGCAGATGTACTCCTCCTGCACCGTCTCGACGACGGGATACGCCGCGCTGTCGCCGTGCGCGTTGCGCACCACCATCACCGCGAGCTCGTGCGTGAAGGAGACGAAGCCCTCGGCCATGAGCGCACGCGCTCCGGCGCCGAGCCGCTGCCAGGCGGCCTCGACCTCGCCGGCGTCGCGCGCGATCGCGACGCCGCGTCCGTCGTAGCCCTGCGACCGCGTCTTCAGCACGACCGGCCAACCGTGCCGCGCGGCGAAGGCCGGTACGTCGGCGGGCGACTCGATCGCCGCATACGGCGTCGGGCTAAGACCGGCCGCGTCCATGTGCGCGCGCTGGTGCAGCTTGTCCATGATGATGCCGAAGGTGTGGATCGACGGCCGCACCATCACGCCGTGCTCGGCGAGGTACTCGAGCGCGCCGCGGTGCACGAACTCGTTTTCGAGCGTCGCGACGTCGATCTGGCGCGCGAAGCGCGCGAGCGCGTCGTGCGGCTCGAGCGGACCCACGACCTGCCGCGTGACCTGTCCGGCGGGCGCGTCGGTGTCGGGATCGAGGACCACGGTCTCGACGCCGAGCACGCGGGCCGCGTCGGCGGTCATGCGCGCGAGCTGTCCGCCGCCGAGGATGCCGACGCGGAGCGGTACGCACGGTACGGGACGGGAAGAACCGGATGCGCTCACCCCTGCGGTGTAGCCGACCGGGCGCGGCCTTTTCCACTTCGGCCGATCGCACTGCGTGTTGCTGCTGGACAGTGCGCGCCACGCGCGGCGTCCGTTCACGGGCGAGCACGGTGCTCGGGAGGAGGGACTGGAATGCGCACGATCGTCACGCGTCTCGTCGCCGCGTCGGCCGCGATCTTCCTGTGGACGGCCACCGCACGGGCGGTGACTCCGGAGCAGCGCTGTCAGGCGTACCAGCTGGCGGCCACCGGGCAGCGGATCTCCGCGAAGCTGCACTGCCGCGCCTGGGCCGAGCTCAGCGGCACCGAGGTCGATCCCGCCTGCCTCGACAAGGCGGAGAAGCGCTTCCTGCTGCAGCTGCAGGACGGCGGTCCGGACTGTGCCGCGCCCGACGACGTGGTGTCGCTGGGCGCGGCCGCGGACGCGCAGGCGAGCGCGGTGGTGGCGGACGTGCAGCCGTCGGCGCCGACGATCCCCAGCCTCACCGGACGCTGGAAGACGCGCACGCGGGTCGCGACCAACGAGGCCGGGACGGTGGTCGGCTGCGAGTTCTACCAGTCGCGTCCGTGTCCGACGCCCGACTTCTTCCTGCTGGTCGAGTGCGACACGCGGATCGAGCAGAGCGGCACGGCGCTGACCTTCGACTCGACCTGCTCGACCCCGTCCGACTCGCCTTTGCAGCTGACACCCTTCGCGCAGGTTGGGACCGGCAGCGTCGATCGCGTGACCGGCGAGTGGCTGCTGACCGGAACCGTCGACATCCCGGGGCTCGCCTTGCCGATCGAGTACCAGGGCGAGGGCGTGTTCTCGGCCGATGGACGCCAGCAGACCGGCTTCACCACGGCCGGCTGGAGCACGGGCGGCGGCCAGACGTTGTGGCTCGCGACCACCGTCGGCGAGCGCGTCGAGTAGGGTCCGCGGCGACGCCATGGGGTCTGCGCGGAGCGCGTCAGGCCCGCGTTTCGACGGTTCGCCGCCCCGGAGCGACCCTTCGCGGCGTCGGGGCTGACGTCCGGGGTGCGATCGCCCGGATGGTGGTGATATGCACGAGCCCCGGTACGGTCCGATGGCGCCCTCTCGCGATCAGCCCACGAGCAGACTGCGCAGCCAGGCGAAGCTGATCTTCGGTGGCGCGCTCGCGACCGGCCTGCAGGTCGGACTCGTCCAGTGCATCATGGTGCAGCGCTGGGCGCCGCTGGTCAGCTCGGTGATCGGCTCGGGTGTCTACGCGCTGTCGACGCTGTGGCTCTGGCAGTGGGTCTTCCCGCGTCTCGCGCGCGCGCCGCGCGGCAAGGCGCTCGCTCTGCAGGTGCTCGTCGGCAGCGTGGTGATGACGGCGACCTCGTTCGTGCTCGTGAACGCGACGCTGCTGCTCACCAAGGGCGACACGATGTTCTCGCGCTACGCGGGCGGCGACCTGAACGTCGTGGTGCCGGCCGACTGGATCGACAAGCTGCCGTTCCTCTACTTCGTCGTGCCGATCGTGCCGGTCGTGCTGCTCGCGGTGGTCGGGTTCAACCAGAGCTGGTGGCAGATGTTCCTGCTCGAGAAGCGCGAGCTGCAGGCGCGCGAGATGGCGTCGCTCGCCCAGCTCGAGGCGCTGCGCGCGCGCATCAACCCGCACTTCCTGTTCAACAGCCTGAACTCGATCGCGCAGCTGATCTCGAGCGACCCGGAGCGCGCGGAGGCGTGCGTCGAGCGCCTCGCCGAGATCTTCCGCTACCTGCTGCAGAGCGACAACCGGTCCTTCGTCACGCTGCAGGACGAGCTCGACATCGCCGACGCGTACCTCGACATCGAGCGCGCGCGCTTCGGCGACCGGCTCGCGGTGGACTTCGTGGTCGAGGACGGCGCGCTGCACGGCACCGTTCCGACGCTGATCCTGCAGCCGCTGATCGAGAACGCGGTGCGCCACGGGGTGTCGCAGAAGGTCGGCGGCGGCACGGTCTCGATCGAGGCGGCGCTCGACGGCAGCGACCTGCGCGTGGTCGTGCGCGACACCGGCGTCGGCATGACCGACGGCGTCGAGGCGGCGCTGTCGGCGGGCGTCGGGCTGCGCAACGTCCACGACCGCCTCGTGCAGCTCTACGGCGCGCACTACGCGCCGCAGATCGACAGCCAGCCGGGACACGGCACGAGCATCGTCGTGCGCGTCCCGCAGGGCGGCAACACCACGGTCTCCGGCACGGTGCACTGACATGACGGCGATCCGCACCGTGGTGGTCGACGACGAGCCGCTCGCGCGCGAGCGCGTGAAGGGCTTCCTCAAGAAGATCCAGGACGTGCAGCTCGTCGGCGAGGCGGGTGATGGTCCGTCGGCGATCGAGCTCATCGAGGTGCAGAATCCGGATCTCGTCGTGCTCGACGTGCAGATGCCGGGCATGGACGGCTTCGGCGTGCTGCGCGCCGTCAAGGACCCGCCGCACGTGATCTTCGCGACCGCGTACGACCAGCACGCGATCAAGGCGTTCGAGGTCGAGGCGCTCGACTACCTCCTGAAGCCGTTCTCCCAGACGCGTCTCGCCGATGCGATCGGCCGCGTGCGGCAGAAGATCGCCGACGGGCGCGCGCGCAGCGACGTCGAGTCGGTCGGTCGCGCAGCGGAGGCGAGCCGCGTCTACGCGTCGCAGATCCCGGTGCACACCGCGCGCAAGATCCTCGTCGTGCCCGTCAAGGACATCCTCTGGTTCGCGGTCGAGTCACGGCTGGTCTACGCGCACGTCGACGGCCGCTCGCTGATGACCAACTTCACGCTGCGCGAGCTCGAGGAGCGGCTCGATCCGCAGGTCTTCTTCCGCGCGCACAAGTCGCGACTGGTGAACCTCGAGCAGGTGAAGGAGATCGCGCGCTGGTTCGGCGGACGCTACCGGCTCGTCATGAAGGACTCGCAGTCGAGCCAGGTCGAGCTGTCGCGCGTGCAGGCGCGCGAGCTGCGCGCACGGCTCGGCTGGTAGCGACGCCGCGACACTCTCAGGGAATCGGCTCGCCGCGCAGCCACGTCGTCACCACCCGGCACGCGAGATCGAGATTTCCCATCTGGCAGTGACTGTCCGCGTGCTCCGCGGCGGTGAAGGTGCGCACCTGCACCGAGCGCGCGGCGGACAGAGCCTCCGCCTGGCATCGCGTCAGTACCGGCGGCTGGAACGCGTCGTTCTCGCCGCAGCAGAGCAGCACGTCCTGGGTGACGCGCTCGCTGCCGAGGTGCGCGGCGTTCATGCCGAGAAACCAGTCGGCCGCCGCCATCGGCTCGCGGCGGTCCACCAGGTAGAGGGCCTGGTCCACCGCGTGACGCAGGACGGGAAAGATCCGCGTGCGCACGCGGATGCTCCAGTTCATGAAGCCTCGGAAGCGGAACATGCGCCGGGCTGCGGCGCGCACGGGGCGCGGCAGCTGGTACAGCCAGTCGTAGACCGGCGGCCAGCTCACCACCCGGTCGATGCGCGGCTCCCTGCCCGCGGCGCGGATCGCCCAGTACCCGCCCATCGAGATCCCGACGATCGCCGCGCGCTCGACCGCGAAGTGGTCGAGGACCGCGGCGACGGGCTTCTCCCAGTCGTGATCGAAGGTGAGGCCGCCGAGCGCGCGCGCGCCGCCCTGGCCGGGCCCCTCGAACGCGATCACGTCGAAGCCGCTCGCGGCGATGCGTTCCCAGATCGCGTAGAACTCCTCGATCAACGAGTCGAAGCCGCCGTGCAGCAGGACGGTGCCGCGTGCGGCCGATCCGCGCGCACGGAGCAGGTAGGCCGGGATGGTCGCTCCCGCGTACGGAACGTCGTGGCGGACCGCCCCGCCGTCGGCGAACGCGCGGTCGAAGAGGTCGCGGTAGCGCCGGTAGACCGGAGCCCCGGCGCCGCCTGCTCCCTTCGAAGTGAAGAACTCGGCGATGCGAAGGTAGCTCGTCGCGTTGCGCAGCCGACCTTCCGCCTCGGCGTGCTCCGCGAGTGCGGTGAACGTCACGACGGCATCGCCGACCGAGCGGATCCCGACAGCCGCGGCTCTCAGCTCTCGCGGATCGGCAAAGCCCAGCGCATACGCGCGATTGAGCTGGTAGTTCAGGAACGCGCTTCGGTGGAAGCGCTCGAAGCCCACCGGGAGGCTCGTCCACTCGATGCCGGATTCCATTCCGAAGTGCCCCTGCCGTACGACCGTCCGTCACCCTGCCATCGACGGAATGCCGCGGAAGGGAGTCGGGTGCAGAGACTCGGTCGGCGGCTACTCGGCGGTGACGGTCGCCATCACGTCGCCGCTCGCGCCGTCGACGATGTCGATCGTGACCGTGCCCGCGACTCCGAACTTCGTCTTCCCGTCGCGCACGCCCTTGGTCATCTTCTCGACGTACATCATGCGCATGCCCTCGGGCATGGCCTGCATCGGGAAGCCGTTCATCGTCACGCGGCCCTTGTCGGGCGCGGGCCACTCGACCTTCGCGACCTTCGGACCGGCGACCGGATTCGCGCGGAAGGTCTGCTCGACGCTCTCGGGGAACGACTTCGCGTCACCCGCCGGCGCCGCCGCCGGAGCCGCGCCCGCCATCGGCGGCGCTCCCCCGGCCATCGGCGGTGCTCCACCACCCATCGGCGGCATGCCACCGCCCTGCGCCTGCTGCTGCGCGACGAAGTCCTCCGCCGCCTGCGAGAACGGGATGCCCTTCTCGGCGGCGGCGATCAGCGCGCTGATGCGCGTCTTGACGTTGTCGTCCTTCGCGAGGTCGCGCGCCTTGACCAGCTCGGCCTTCGCCGCGTCGCGGTCGCCCTGCGCCTCGTAGACGATGCCGAGGTTGAAGTACGCCTGGAAGAAGTCGGGGCTCTTGGCGATGACCGACTTGAACTCCTTCAGCGAGCCGTCGACGTCACCGGACTCGAAGAGCATCGTGCCGAGGTCGGTGCGGACCTCGGGATCCTCCGGCTTCACGTCGAGGTACTTCTTGTAGAACTCGATCGCCTTGTCGCGCTCCTGCTGGTCGTAGGCGATGTTGCCGAGACCGCGCAGGCCCTCGAGGTTCTTCGGGTCGAGCGAGAGCAGGTGCTCGTAGGACGCGGTGGCCGCATCGACGTACGACGGGTCGAGGCGTGACGCGCGGTACTGCACGCGTGCGGCAGTCTCCCACGCGGCGACGTCCTTCGGCTTCGCCTTCGCTTCGGTCTCGACCTTCTCGATGTACTTCTTGATGTCGTCCGGCAGCTCGATCTGCGGGTGCGGCGCGCCCGACGCGGTGGTCGCGGCAGCGGCGCCCGGCGCGCCGGCCGGTGCCCCACCCATCGCGGCGGGCGGCGGGCCCTCACCGGGCTTGAGGCCGCGCGCGGGTGTCGGCGCGAGGCGGTAGTAGAACCAGAACCCTCCGCCCAGGACGAGCAGCGTCACCAGGGCGGCAATGCCGGCGACCGGCGTTCCCGACGCCGAGGCCTTGCCGCCGACCGACTGGCCGCAGCCGGTACAGAAGCGCGCTCCCTGGTCGATGGCCGTGCCGCACTCGGGGCAGAACTTGAATGCCATCCGAGTTTCTTAGAACAGGGTCTCTCGGAATGCACACCGCCGAGGCAGCCGGGGCACCCCCGGACGGCACCCGCGGACGGATGCTTGACGGTGGCCCGGGGCGTCGCTGGCTGCCGTGGTCGCTGTCGCTGCTGCGCCTCGCGCTGGCACCGCTGTACGTCCTCGCGATGGAGATGAGCGCCACGCTGCCGATCGCGATCGCGGTATTGGCCGCGGCGAGCGACTTCGTGGACGGCCGGCTCGCGCGCCGGCTCGGCAGCGCGTCGCGTGCCGGCGCCGTCCTCGACGTGCTCGGCGACGGCGTGTTCGTCGTCGCAGCACTCGCCGGGCTCGCGTCCGTGCGCATCGTGACCTGGCTCCTTCCGGTCGCGGTCGTGCTCGCGCTCGCCGGGCTCGCGGTCGCTTCGCTGCGCGCCGCCGGGTCAGCCGACGGACCGCCGCCACCGCCGCGCACGCGGGGCCCCGCCGACCGCGCCGGACACGCGGCCGGCATCGTCAACTACGGTGCGGTCCTCGCCGGCAGCGCGGCACTGGCGGGGTGGATCCCCGGTGCGTGGATCCTGCCGGCGAGCGTCACGGTCGCGGTGCTGAACCTGTCGCCGCTGGTGCTGCGCTTCGCGAGCGGGACGAGAGCCCCGCGCGCTTGACGCTCAAGCGTCGCCGGGATCGCCCGGAACGCCGGGCGCCGACGGATGCAGCGTTTCCGGCGCGGCCGTCGCGGCCGGCGCGGTCACGAGGATCGTGACGCCGAGGATCGTCGACACGAGGGATCCCGCGATGACGCCGACGCGCACCGAGGTCGCGAGGTCGTGCGACTCGAAGGCCAGCGAGCCGATGAAGAGGCTCATGGTGAAGCCGATGCCGGCGAGGCAGCCGACGCCGATCACGTGCCGCCACGTGCAGCCTTCGGGAAGGCGCGCGAGCCCCTGACGCGTCGCGAGTGCGATGGCGCCGATGATGCCGAGCGGCTTGCCGAGCGCGAGTCCCGCCGCGATGCCGAGCGGCAGCGACTCGGCGAGGCGGTGCGGGTTGAAGCCGTCGAGCGGGATGCCCGCATTGGCGAACGCGAACAGCGGCAGGATGAAGAACTTGACGTACGGCTGCAGCGCCTCCTCGAGCTCGTGCACGAAGTCGGAGCCGTCGCGTCGGCGGAGCGGGATCATGAACGCGAGCGCGACGCCGTCGAGCGTCGCGTGCACGCCCGACTTGAGCACGCACACCCACATCACGAGGCCGACGAACACGTACGGCGCGGTGCGCCCGACGTGCAGGCGGTTCATGACGAAGAGGATCACGAGGCTCACGCCGGTCAGCGCGAGGGACAGCATCGAGAGCTCCGCCGTGTAGAACAGCGCGATGATGACGATGGCGCCGAGGTCGTCCAGCGTCGCGAGCGTCAGCAGGAAGACCTTGAGCGCGGGCGGCACGCGGCGTCCGGCGAGCGACAGCGCGCCGAGCGCGAAGGCGATGTCGGTCGCGGCAGGGATGGCCCAGCCGCGCAGCAGGTCGGGGTGGCCGAGGTTCACCAGCGTGTAGATCAGCGCCGGTGCCGCCATGCCGCCGACCGCGGCGATCGCGGGCAGGACGATCTGGTCGCGCGACGACAGGTTCCCTTCGAGCACCTCGCGCTTCAGCTCGAGCCCGACCAGGAAGAAGAAGATCGCCATCAGGCCGTCGTTGATCCAGAGCAACGCCGGCTTGCTGAGCCCCGTGTCCCCGAACGCGACCGTGAACTTCGTCTCGAGGAAGCCCTCGTAGAGCGGTCGGAGCCCGTCCTGGTTGTACGCCGCGATTGCGAGGGCGGCGGCGACGACGAGGACGAGGCCCGCCGTCGTGTCGTGGCGCAGCAGCGCCTGCAGGCGGCTCGTCGAGCCTTCGGGCGAATGGGCGTGGGCGGCGGTCATGGCCGTTCACCCTAGCGGCTCGGGCCCGACGTCGCGATCGTCCGCCGCCGGCTTGAGCTCCCAGATCTCGCGTCCCGCGCGCGGCAGGAACGCGATCCCGATCGCGGCGTTCATCAGCAGGAACGTCAGGTGCGCGACGAGGCTGTACGTTCCCAGGCTCTCCGGCGACGCGTAGCCGCCGACGGTGCCGAGCATGTAGCCCCACAGCGCGGCCGCGTGCAGCTTGCCGACGGTGAGAGGCAGCGCGGAGCCGAGGAAGATCAGCGGCAGGTTCGCGAGCAGCGCGACCAGCGGAACGTGGATGCCGAACAGCTGCAGCGCTGCCCAGTGCGTAACGATCGCCAGCGCCAGCGCGACGCTCTTGATCGCGAGGATGACGGCGTAGTCGGCGAGGCGCGCGCGGCCGAAGGTCGCCAGCAGTCCGGGTGCGGGCCGCATGATCCCGGCCGCGCGCAGGCCGTTGAAGTAGAGCAGCCAGGCCGCGAGCAGCACGTACGCGACGACGTACACCGTCGTGCTGCCCGGCAGGCCGCTGCCGGCGAGCGCCACGCCGAGCGACGAGTAGAGCACCAGCTGGTAGATCTCGACGAAGGCGAGGAAGACGAACGTCCCCGCGATCGCCAGGAGCGGGATGCTCTCGCGCCGGTGCAGCCACAGCGCGAGCCCGCCCTGCCCGACGTTCGAGTTCACCAACGCCAGCACGTACGTCACCGCACGCACCGGCATGACGTCGCGGAAGCGTACCGGGACGTGGAAGCGCCGCACGACGGTGGTCACCGCGAGCGAGTCGAGCAGAAAGTACACGACGGAGTAGGGAACCATCAGCGCCAGATAGAGACCCCAGCGCGCGCCCTCGAGAGTCTGGGCGATCGCGGCGAGGTTCCAGCGGCGACGGAAGAACTCGAGGATCAGGATCGTCAGGATCCACGGCAGCGCGAGCTTCGCCCAGCGCGCCAGCGGACTGCCCGTCCGGGCGGATGCGTCGCTCATGCCGTTGCCGTGCGCCTCGTCGCGTACATCAGGTAGAGCAGCCCGATCCCGTTGTAGACCGCCTCGCGCACGCGGCGCAGCAGCCACAGCGCGAGCCCGACCGACTCGTCGAGCCCGAGCATGCCGAAGATGGCCACGCCGCCCGCCTCGCGCACGCCGAGCGCCCCGGGGATGAACGCGCTGCCGAGCGCGAGCGGCTGCGAGATCGCCTCGATGATGAACGCGTCGCGCCACGAGATCGGGTACTGCAGCAGGTCGGCGAAGACCTTGACCTCGAGGGTGCCGAGCAGCCAGCCGAGGAAGTGCAGCCCGGTGGTGATCGCGAAGTCGCCGCCGCGCGCGCGGTAGTACGCGCCGAGCTCGCGGTCGATCTCCGGCGCGACCGACGCGAAGCGCTGGAAGCGCGCGCCGCGCAGGCCGACGCGCTCGGCGACGCGCGACAGCTTGACGAAGAGCCCGCGCTGCTGCCAGCGCACCAGCAGCGCGACGAAGACCGCGCCGCCCGCGCAGAGCGCGACGAACAGCACGTCGCCGTCGCGCACGATGTCGAAGCGCTCGAGCGTCAGCATGATGCCGAGCAGCACGAACACGATCTGTCCGACGGTGAGCGCGGTCTTCGCGACCACGACCGACACCGTGCTGCTCGCGGTGGTGATTCCGCGCTTGACGAGCAGCATCGCCTTCACCGGCTCGCCGCCGAGGTACGCCGTCGGCGTCAGCGTGTTCACCGACTCGCCCGCGAGCCGGATCATGATGAGGCTCAGGAGCGGCGGACGGTGCGCGTCGCCGCGCGGCAGCGTGAACGAGTACGCCCAGCCGTCGACGGTCGCGATCAGCGCGTAGGGCCACAGCAGCAGCGGTGCGTGCCAGCCGAGCGCGACGAAGCGCGCGAACAGGTCCTGGGTGTTGACTTCCCAGACGAGCACGCCGAGCGTCGCGAAGCCGAGCAGCAGCAGGAGCCAGCGCGCCCAGCCGCGCTTCTTCGGACCCGCGGCGGGCTCCTCCGAAGAGTCGATCGGCGCCGCGGCGATGGTCGCGCCGTGCGCCCGTTTCCCTGCCGACTGCATCTCCTCGACCGACGACACCTGCGAAACGCGGGCCGTCCGGTCGGCCGCGAGTGTGCGGCCTGTCTATACGCTGTCCCGAGATCCGTCCATGCCGACGGCGCGGACCGACGGGCGCGAAGCGGTCAGGACCCGGGGTCGGCGGCCGTGTCGCCTGCGGGAGCCGCACCGCGGCGCGGCGTCGTGAGGGCCGTGCGCTGCTTGCCCTGCGGGCCGGAGCCTTCGCTCAGCAGCACGACCTCGACGCGGTCGCCGAGCCGCCGCGCCTCGTCCTCGCCCATCAGCACGTACGGCGGCGCCGCGGGATCCGCGATGGCGGCGTCGCGACGCGCGAGGTCGCGGCAGGCGTCGTCGTCGAGCAGCGCGCGGATGTGGCGCTGCGAGTAGAACACCGCGCCGTAGTCGAACGTGCACAGGAAGCCGAGCTCGGCGCCGTTGGTGCGCTCGCGGACCTCCGCCATGAACGGGCGCAGCGTCCTGCTGTTCGCGATGCCGCGCTCGACCGGTCCGACGACGCCCGCGTACAGCGCGAGCAGCGCCACCGTGAACCCGACGCTGGCGCGCAGCCAGTGCGCGCCGGGCGCCTCGCGCCACGTGACCGCCGCTCCCGCGAGCACCGCGACCGACGCGCCGAACACCGGCAGCCGCTGCTCGCGCAGCGCGACCAGCGCCGCGTGCAGGCCCTGCAGGTCCTTGGGCTCGAGGAACCGTCCGGCGATCGACTCGACGGGAAGGCCGAGCGTGATCACGAGGATCAGCACGCCCGCGACCGCCAGCAGCGCCGCGCTCAGCGACAACGCCCAGCCGGCGAGCTTGCGCGGACCGTCGCCCTCGGGTCCCGGACCCATGACGAGCCCGAGCAGCAGCGCGCCCGCGGGATACGCCGGCAGGATGTACACCGAGCGCTTCGAGGCAGGGATCGAGTAGAAGAAGATCGTGCCGATGAACCAGACCACGAGGTAGCGCGTGGTCGCGTCGAGCGGCCGCATGCGCCACAGCCACCACGCGATCGCCGGGATCAGCAGGCTCCACGGCAGCGCGCCGACGAGGAAGTTCGGCAGCATGTAGAACGGCCCGTGCTCGTGGCCGGTCTCCAGCGCCTCCGGGTCGATGACGCGGAACAGGTTCTCCTTCAGCACGTGCTTGACGAAGAAGTCGTTGCCGCCGATCACCCACGCGGCGACGTACCAGCCGCCGACGACGAGCAGCACCGCGCCCAGCCCGGGCAGCGGGTGCAGCGCGCGCACGGTGTCGAGCGTGTGCCGCGTCCGGGCCATGATGCGCTCGATGAACGAGGCGCCCGGGCCGGCGTTCGCCGGATCGAGCGGGCTCGTGAACGCGAACGCGAGGATGACGAACGCGGGCAGCGCGACGCCGACCGGTCCCTTGCCGAGCGTCGCGGCGGCGAGCGAGGCGTAGAAGATCCACAGCCGCGTCCGCGTGACGCGGCTCCGCTGCATGATCGCGAAGCAGAGCAGGGCCGCGCAGAGGAAGAACGTCAGCGTCATGTCGACGCGCGCGACACGCGCGGCGCGCAGCCACTCGAAGCTGAACATCAGCGCGACCGCGGCGAGCCAGCCGGATCGTATGCGCCCGGTGGTGGCGCCGAAGAGGTACGTCGCGACCACCGCCGCTACCGCGAGGATCGCCGACGGCAGCCGCATGCCGAGCTCGTCGACGCTGCCGCGCGCGTGCGAGACCAGCAGGGCGAGCCAGTGGAAGAACGGCGGCTTCGACGGAATCTCGTTGCCGTTGCGCAGCGGCAGCACGTGGCCCCCGCCGTGCGTCATCTCCCACACGACGAGGCCCTCGCGCGGCTCGCCCTTGGTGTAGAACGGCACGTCCCCGAGCCCCGTCAAGTAGAGCGCCGAGGATACGATCAGCACGGCGAGGGCGCCGGCGAGGAGCGTCGAGAGGGGCTTGCCGAGCATCGGTTGCGCGGTCACGGGACCGGAACGGTCGCGTACAGGAGGTGCCGCCGGGTGTCCAGCCGTTGCTCCAGCACGAGGCCGGCCTGCTCGAGGCCGTGCACGTAGCGGGCGCGCGTGACGACGAGCACCGGCCCGCGGCGTGCGGCGGCCGCGATCTCCCGCGCGTCGACCGTGCGACGCACGGGGACGCGCGCGTACCAGGCGAGCGTCGCGGGCTGCACCTTGTAGGCGTACAGGGGCAGTCCCGCGTCCCGGGCGGCCGCCGCGAGCGCCTGGTCGCTCGCGGCGCGGCTGACGATCGGCGCGGCGTGCAGGTAGAAGATCGTCACCGCGACGACGTTGGTCGCGGCGAAGAGCGCGCAGATCGTGCGGGCCGCGTAGCGGTCCTCGCGCAGCCGGCGCAGCGCGAGCCATGCGACGATCGGCAGCGGCCACGCCGCGAGCGCGGCTCCGGTGAGCTCCGGCCAGGCGAGCCAGGCGTGGACCAGCGCGCCGAGCGGCAGCAGCGCGACGAGTCCGACC
The DNA here is from genome assembly GCA_046327915.1 of Binatia bacterium. Classification (GTDB taxonomy): domain Bacteria; phylum Desulfobacterota; class Binatia; order UBA12015; family UBA12015; genus VGTK01. Next base: position 119,815 of record JAXLXO010000005.1, read on the forward strand.
CAGAGCAGTGCGGCGCCCCGCAGGAGCTGCGTGCCGCGCGGCAGGAGCGCGCGCGACGCGTGCGCCAGCGCGATCGCGAGCCACAGCGACAGCGCCGGGAACGCCGGCAGCACGTACGTCGCGAGCTTCGCCTGCCCCAGCGAGAAGAACACGATCACCACGCCGGCCCAGATCGCGGCGTCGGCGGCGCGGCCGCGCCACGGCGCGGACAATGCCGCCGACGGCAGCAGCAGCGACCACGGGAAGAATCCCGCCGCGATCGCGGGCAGGAAGTAGAACGGTCCGCGCGCGTGCACGAACTCGCTCGACAGGTAGCGCTCGACGTTGTGCCGCACGAGGAAGGTGCGCACGTACTGCGGGTCGGCGAGCCACGCCGGTCCGAGCCACGGCAGGACGAGCACGAGCACCAGCAGGAGCCCGCGTCCCGGACGCGCGTCGCGCGCGGCATCGGACAGCGTGCCGCGTCGCAGCGCCGACAGCACGGCCACCGCGAGCGGCAGCACGAGCGCGACCGGCCCCTTCACCAGAACGCCGAGCCCCATCGCGAGCCACGCGCTCCACGGCGCGCCGCGGCGATCGTCGAGCCAGGAGAGCCACGCGACGGTCGCCCAGGTCACGCAGAGCGACAGCGTCGCGTCGAAGTTGCACCAGCGGCCGAGCGCCACGACCTCCGGCGACGTCGAGTAGACGACGCCGGCCAGCAGCGCGGTACGGCGTCCGACGCGCGGCCGCGCGAAGCGGTGCAGCAGCCAGGCGGTGGCGAGCGTCGCGAGCGCGGACGGGAGCCGCAGCGCGAGCTCGCTTTCGCCGAGCAACGCCTGCACGACGCGCAGCAGGCCGAAGAACGGCGCCGGCTTGTCGTAGTAGGGCTCGCCGTACAGCAGCGGCACCGCCCAGCGGCCGGCCGCCGCCATCTCGCGCGCCGCGAGGGCGTTGCGGCCCTCGCCCGGGTCCCAAAGCGGGTAGCCGCCGATCCCGGGCAGCAGCAGGAGGCTGCCCAGCGCGAGCAGCAGCAGGGTTCCCCGAGCGTCCGGGTCGCGCCAGAATGCGGCGGAAGACGGAGCGTTCCGCACGGCCGGCACGCTGGCGTCGTACACCGCGGCCGCCGGCACGCTCAACCGGGAGCGCGCTTCCGTCGTGCGGGGCGGCGCGGCGACGGCCGTCTCACCTCCGGACCCGGGATCGCCGATGAAAGCACGGGGAGAAGACGGGGTGTCGGGGACTCGAAACACCGCAGCGGTGCGTGATGTGGAGGCCGATCGGTTGCCCGATCCCGGTGCCACATCGGCCGCCGACTGGAGCCTGCGGCTCGGCGCGGCGCTCGCGAGCAGCATCGACGCACGCGAGGCGCTGTCCGCGCTGTGCGACGAGATCCGCCGCCTGCTGCCCTGCGACCGCGTGCAGATTTGGCGTGGCGACCTGCGCCAGATGGCGATGCACTCGGTGATCGACTCCGGATTTCCGCCGGAGCATGCGGCCGCGCTGCCGGCGCTGATCGTACCGATGGCGGACCTGCGCCTCGTACAGGAGGGCTTCCTCGACACGAAGATCTCCGTGGTTCCGCGCGCGGCCGACCTCGAGCCCGGCGAGAGCCGCCTCATGCTGCCGTTCGGCATCGGCTCCGCGATCTTCCTGCTGCTCGAGCGCGGGACGCGCGTCCTCGGCGCGCTTCATCTGTCGTGGTGCGCACCGGAAGAGGCGCACGTCCCGAGCGCGGAGGTGGTCGAGCTGATCCGCATGCACGCCTCGCTCGGCGTCGACTTTCTGGCGCGCACCACGGATGCGAACGCGCTGTCGCAGAACCTCTCCGACACCGCGACGCTGCTGGCGCGGATCCACGACCCGGACGAGCTGCTGCAGGCGATGGCGGCCAAGGTGGCGCAGGCGATCGGCTGCGACTGGGCGGCGGTGCACCTCTACGACGAGGCCTCGCGCGAGATGCAGCGCGTCGCGATCCACGGCTCGAACGAGCCCGCGGTCGGCGTGCCCGGTCGCGCCGGGGTGGTGGAGTGGATGGAGCGGCAGTTCGCCGGCTCGCCGGAAGGCGTGCTCGAGATCTCCGACGTCGAGGCGCTCGCGAAGCGAATTCCCGCGGCGCGCGGCATGCGCATGTCGTCGTGCGTCTCGGTGCCGCTGCGCGACGAGACCCGGCTGCTCGGCATCCTGACCGTCGGCTACCGCGAACGCCGCGGCCGCTTCGCGCGCCGCCAGATCTCGCTGCTGAAGGGCCTCGCGCAGCACGCGCAGGTCGCGCTGGTGAACGCGCAGCTGGTGCGCTCGCTCGAGGAGGCGAACCGCGTCAAGAGTGATTTCGTCGCCGCCGTGTCGCACGACCTGCGCACGCCGCTGCACGTCCTGATCGGCTACAACTCCATGCTGCTCGAGGACGCGTGCGGCGCGCTGAACGACGAGCAGCGCGCGCTCGTCGAGCGCATGCACGAGTGCTCGGTGCACTTCCTCGACCTGATCAACGGCGTGCTCGGCCTCGGCCGCGTCGAGGCGGGCTTCGATCGAGTCGTCCTGACGCGCGTCTCCCTGCCGCAGCTCGCCGACGACATCCGTCGCGAGGTCGAGTACCTGCGGCGTCCGGAGGTCGAGCTGCGACTGCACGCCGAGCCCGCGGTGGTGTCGACCGACGCGGCGAAGCTGGCGACGATCCTGCGCAACCTCGTCACCAACGCGCTCAAGTTCACGCTCGAGGGCTTCGTCGAGGTACGCCTCGAGGTGCACGACGCGAAGCTTCGCCTGCTGGTACGCGACACCGGACCCGGCATCGCGCCCGAGGAGCGTCCCAAGGTCTTCGAGATGTTCCGCCAGGGCGCCGCGGGTCTGCGCGCCGGCGGATCCGGCCTCGGGCTCGGCCTCTACCTGGTGCAGCGCCTGTCGGCGATGCTCGGCGGCACCGTCGAGCTCACCTCCGACGACGCCGGCACCACGATCTTCGAGGTCCGCCTGCCGCTCGGGACGGGCGCGGTCCCGTGAACTCCGCGCGCGCGAGCGCGCGGCCGAGCGTTAGCGAGCGCGGGGAGTGGGCCCCCGACGGGCTTCGCCCGTTGGGGGAGGGTACGCGTGCCCCCTCGTGGAACTAAATCTTCCCGGCGTCGACCATGTGCTCGGCGGTGAGCACCGCGCCCTTCGCCGCGCCCATCTTGGTGTTGTGCGACACGAGCACGTAGCGCAGGCCGGCCGCGTCGAGACGGAGGCGTCCGACCGACGTCGTCATGCCGCCGTCGGCCTCGCGGTCGAGGCGCGGCTGCGGACGGAACGGATCGTCGTGCAGGCTGATCATGCGGCGCGGCGCCGACGGCAGCCCGCGCGAGCAGAAGTCGCGACCGAACTCCTCCAGCGCGGCGCGCACGCGGTCGAGCGTCGTGTCGCGCTCGAGCTGCACCTGCACCGCCTCGGTGTGACCCTCGCGGACGTTGGCGCGCGTGCACGTCGCCGCGACCAGCGCGCCGTGCGGAGCGATCGTTCCCGCCTGCACGCGGCCGAGGATCTTGCCGGTCTCCTTCGCGACCTTCTCCTCCTCGCCGACGATGTACGGGATGATGTTGTCGAGCACGTCGAGAGCCGCCACGCCGGGCGAGCGTCCGGCGCCGGACAGACCCTGCATCGAGGTCATGATGACGTGCTTGACGCCGAACGCGTCGAGCAGAGGCTTGAGCGTCACGACCATGCCCATGGTCGTGCAGTTCGGCAGCGGAACGACGAAGCCCTTCCAGCCGCGGTCGCGGCGCTGCGTGTCGACGAGGTCGAGGTGCTCGAGATTGACGCCCGGCACGGCGATGGGAACGTCGGCCTCGTAGCGGAACGCCGACGCGGTGGAGAACACCGGCACGTGCTTCGCGAGCCGCGGCTCGATCTCCCGGGCGGCGTCGCTCTCGACCGCGGTGAACACGATGTCGATGTTCGACGGATCGAGCGTCGAGGCCTCGATCACCGGCAGCGCGAGGACCTTCGGGCTCGGCTCCTCGTCGCAGTACCAGCGGACGGCGCCGTTCGGTGCGCGCAGCGCGTCGCCGTACGACTTGTTCGCCGAGCGCTCGGACGCCGCGAGAGTCGTGATGCGGAACCACGGATGGTTCTGCAGGGCGGCGACGAACTGCTGTCCGGCGACTCCCGTTGCTCCGACGATCGCGACCTTCCGCTCGTGCTTGCTCGACATCTTTCCTTCGTCCCTTCCGCCCTCGTGCGTGGTGTGCCGGGCATGGTCGTGACCGACCTTCCGGTTGTCAACCTGGCGTCCCGACGCCGTCGGCACGATCGTCGAACGGGCGGTGTCGTCGCGCCGCACTTGCGCTGATACCCGGGAATGGGATGCAGTGATCGTCATGACCTCCCGCCGTGGTGCGCCGCGCGTCGGCGTTTTCCTGCCGCTCGCCGGCCTCGACTGGAGCGCGCTCCGCGCGCGGGCAAGCCTCATCGAGCGCCTGGGCTACGAGTCGGTCTGGCTCGACGACCACTTCTGGTTCCCGACGCGTCCCGACGAGGCGCATCTCGACGCGCTCACCGCGCTCACCGGACTCGCGGTGGCCACCGAGCGCCTCGTGCTCGGTCCGCTGGTGCTGTGCCAGTCGTACCGCTCGCCCGCGCTGCTCGCGAAGATGGCGGCGTCGCTGGCGGACGTCTCGGGCGATCGCCTGGTGCTCGGCCTCGGCGCCGGCTGGATGGAGGAGGAGTACCGCGCCTACGGCTACGCCTTCCCCGGACCGCGCACGCGCCTCGACCAGCTGGAGGAGGCGCTGCAGATCGTGCGCCGCATGCTCACCGAGCGCCGGGCGACCTTCGACGGCGCGCACTACCACGTTGCGGACGCGCCGCAGCTGCCGAAGCCGAAGCGCCTGCCGATCATGCTCGGCGGCGCGAGCGAGCGCCTGCTGCGTCTGGTCGCGCGTCACGCCGACGCGTGGAACTCGCCGAACCCGGCCTGGAAGGAGCTCGCCGCGAAGCGCGCGCGCCTCGTCGAGCTGTGCGCCGAGGCCGGCCGCGATCCGTCCGAGATCGAGGTGTCGGAGCAGGTGATGGTCGAGCTGGTCGATCGCGAGAGCGACATCCCGGCGGCGCGCGACCGGCTCGGGCGCGAGCTCGCGGGTTTCGTGAAGCTCGACGGCGACGTGCACATCGGCACGGCGGAGATGGTCGCGGACGCGCTGCGCGCGCGCGCAGCGCTCGGCGTGGCGCGCTTCATGGTGATGTTCGGCGACTTCGGCAGCCCGGGACAGCTCGAGGCGTTCGCGGCGGGCGTCCTGCCGCGCCTCGGCTGACGCGGCGGGCGCGGCACGAAGAAGAATTTGACGCGCGCGGCAAGATCCGCCGCGTTCGCGTGGAAGATCGCGCACGGTCGCGCGACGCTCGCCCGCATGGCGCTCGACCACGTGGTGCTGGGTCTCGTCGCCGCCGGCGTGCGGCACGGCTATGCGATCTGGCGGCGTCTCGACCGCCCGACGGGCACGAACCTCCGCGTGCAGCGCTCGCACGTCTACGCGAGGCTGGCCGCGCTGCAGCGGCGCGGTCTCGTCGTCCCGTCGCCGCCGCGGACGGGCGACCGCCGCGCGCAGCGCGCGTTCGAGGCGACCGACGAGGGGCGCGCGTGGCTCCGCGCGTGGCTCGATCGCGAGCCGTCCGACGGGCTGGCCTTTCTCCATCGCGCGCTGCTGCTCAAGTGCGTCGTGCGCGCGCTGCTCGGCGAGCGGCCGTCAGGGCGCGGGCTCGCCGCGGAGAGCCGCGCACGGCGCTCCGTCGGGGACGGCGACGACGCGTCCGATCCGCTCGTGCGCCTGCTGCGCGAGCGCGCGCGACGTCATGCGGACGTCGAGCTGTGGCTGCTCGACCGGCTCGCCGCGCCGCCGTCGCCGGCTACGCGTGCTCGGCCGGGATCAGCGTCTCGATGAACTTCTCCGCCGCGGGCGAGAAGTGGCGCCCTTCCTTGTGGATGATGCCGAGCGGGCGGATGAAGGTCTCGTCGGTGATCGGGATGGCGATCAGCGACTTGTTGCGCACCTCGGGACGGACCGCGGGCTCCGGCGCGATCGAGATGCCGGTGCCGACCTCGACGATCTTCTTGATGACCTCGATGTTGTCGACCTCGGCGACGTACTGCACGCGGATCGCGTGCTTCTGCAGCGCGCGCTCGATCGCCTTGTGCGTCGGGATGTCCTTCTCGAAGCCGACGAAGTTCTGCCCGTCGAGCTTCTTGATCGAGACGCTCTTCTGCTTCGCGAACGGGTGCGCGGGGCTGCAGATGAGGACGAGACGGTCCTCGCGGAAGGGGATCAGCTTGATCTGCGGACGACGGGTCGGGTACGCGATCACGCCCACGTCGAGCGTGCCGCTCAGCACGTCCTCGTAGATCTGGTTCGACTTCTTGTACTCGAGCCGGACGTTCACGTTCGGGTAGGCCTTCACGTAGCGCTTCAGCTCGTCGGAGAACTCGTAGAGCCCGACCGAGTGCACCGTCGCGACGCGGACCGTGCCGGCGACGATGTTCGAGAACGCCTGCAGGCGCCCTTCGAGGTCCTGGTACTTGCTGACGATGTCCTTCGAGATCTCGTAGAAGATCTCGCCCGCCGGGGTGGGGCGGACACGGCGCTTGGCGCGCTCGACCAGCTTCCGTCCGTAGCGCGTCTCCAGCGTCCGGATCTGCTGGCTGACGGCCGACTGCGTGACGAAGTTCTGGGCAGCGGCGACCGAGAAGCTGCCGGTGTCGACGAGGTCGCAGAAGACCTTGAGAGTCTCGATGTGCATGGAGCTGGCGTGAGGCAGGCTTAAGGGTTCTGAAGCAGAGCATTAGGTAACAGCGCGCTCCGCGAGCCGCAAATTTTCGGGCTTCGAGCGGGGCGCAGCAGACTCGGACGGTGCGGGGGGGAGGGACACCGTCCGGTTGCTGCGTGTCGGCGCGCGGGCCGGGGAGGCGTGCCGCTGCGCCCGGGGAGGGCTTTGGGGAGGGGGGTTGGCCCTGTCGGAGGGAGGGACTCCGACAGGGCCGAGTGGTGCTTGGGGGATGCTCCGGGTCTTTGCATCCCGCGTGCCACGCGCGGCGATCGGGTCGATGCGCGCAAAGTCTCGATTCCGTCGGGCGGCAGCGTCCGCGTGTGCGGGGGAGGAACGCGCCACGCGGACCGGAATGACACATTGGAGCGTGCGCGTGTGCCAATTCCGCCCCGCGACGTGGCGCACGTTCGTGCGCTCCGCCTGCGCAAGCCGCGACGCTCCGCGCCGCTGCGCGATCGCGCGCGTCAGCGCTTGCGTTCGAGGACGACGAAGCGTTCGCGCAGCTGCTTCGCCTGGTCCTGGACCGAGGCGAGGCGGCGCGTGTCGGCGAGGACCTGGAAGAGCTCCCGCTCGCTCGCTTCCGATCGCGCGTCGAGCACCTCCTGCACCGCGGTCGTGATCTCCTCGACGAGGCGCGACACCTCGATCTGCGGAATCACCAGATCGCCGCGTCGCAGCGAGCCGCTCCAGTTCGAAGCGTACGGACGGAGGAGCTCGAGGATCTTGTCGCGGAGAGCGCAATCGTCGAGCATTTCCGCGACGCTAACACGGTGGTTCCACCCCGCCAACGCGGATTTCCCGCGCCACGAACGAGCTTGCCAGCCCCGAGCGACCGTAGTTAGGTGGCCGCTTCCGGCGCGTCGAGGGAGCGTCGGGAAGGAAGGTCCGTCGATGCCCGATTCGCTGCTGTTCTCGATGCCCGAGCTGCTTCTCGCGATGGTCTGCGTGTTCGTCACCGTGCAGATCGCGACGCTGTGCACGACCGTGTACCTGCACCGTGCGCTGTCGCACCGCGCGGTGGCCCTCGCGCGGCCGGTCGAGATCACCATGCGCGCGCTGATCTGGCTCCTGACCGGCATCGAGCCGCGGCAGTGGGCGGCGGTGCACCGCAAGCACCACAAGTTCGCCGACGCCGAGGGCGATCCGCACTCGCCGTACGTGCACGGCTTCTGGCAGATCCAGCTGCTGAACTACTTCTACTACCGGCGCGAGGCCGCGAACCCGGAGACCATCGCGCGCTTCACCCGCGACATGGTCGACGACGGCTGGGACCGCCTGTTCCTGCGCACGTCACTCGGGCTGCTGCTGTTCGCGGCGATCCTCGTGGTCGCGTTCGGACCGCTGCTCGGCCTGCTCGCGTTCGTCGCGCACGTGCTCTCGTACGTCTTCCTGAACTCGTCGGTGAACGGTGCCGCGCACTGGATCGGCTACCAGCGCTTCCCGAACAGCGCGCGCAACATGTGGCTCCTGGCGCTCCTGACCTCGGGCGAGGGGCTGCACAACAACCACCACGAGTTCCCCGGCAGCTCGCGCTTCGCGCAGCGCTGGTGGGAGATCGACCCCGGCTGGTACACGATCGCGATCCTGCGCAGCCTCGGGCTCGCGCAGCCCGCACCGTCGGTCGCGATCGGCGACTGACGGCGCACGGTTCCGCCGTTCCCGTTCGCGAGACGTCGGAGTTGCGCGCGCCGAAACGCCGGTCCCTACAGCCAGCCGCGGTGCTTCTGCGGACCGCCGGCGAGCTCCGCGCCGCCGGCGATCTTGCGCAGGTCGGCTTCGAGCTTCGCGAGCTCGGCCTTCTGGCTCGCCTCGAAGCTCGCGAGCTCCTTCGCGCGCCGGTCGCGGAACTCCGCGAAGCTCTTGCTCCACGAGCCGTGGAAGCTCGACAGGCGCTTCGAGAGCCCCTGGTAGAGGGCGGTGTTCGGCACGAACGAGCCGCCGCAGTGCGGGCAGTGCAGGACGACGCCCGGCCGCACGTACTGGTACGCGACCGAGAACTCGCCCTCGCAGCGGAAGCAGCGCAGCGGGACGTCCCAGTCGTCGAGGTCGGGCACGGCCGCGGCGAGCGCGTCCTCGGGGCTCATCGCCGCCGGTGCCGCGGCTGCAGCGACCGGGGCGGCCGCTGGAGCGGCCGCAGGTGCCGGGGCCGGGGCAGCGGCCGGAGGGGCAGCTGCCGGGGCGGCGGCGCCGCCGCCTTCGCCCTTGAAGCGTGACGGCGAGTCCGCGCCGAAGGTCTTGTCCGGGTGGATCTGCGCGGCGCGCGCGAGCAGCACGCTCTCGCTCTCGGGGATGTTCGGGTCCGGCACGCAGCAGTCGACGGGGCACACCGCGGCGCACGCCTCGTGGTCGAAGAAGCCCACGCACTCGGTGCACTTCTCGGGCACGATGTAGAAGAACTCGTTGGTGAGAGCCGCGTGGTTCGCACCGTCGAGTCCGAGCCACTCGACTCCGCCCTGGTAGATCGCGGTGTTCGGACACTCCGGCTCGCAGGCGCCGCAGTTGATGCACTCGTCGGTGATCATCGTGGCCATGGCGGCGGACCCTATCAGGGGCGACGCGCGGCTTTCAATTCTTCGCGGCCTGTCCGCCGAACCCGGTTGCGGGGGTGGGAGGCGTACTCTAGGAAACCCGAGCCGATGCGTCCGTCCTCGCGATCGCTCAAACGTCTCCTCGCCGAGCGACCCCAGGTCGTGGCGGCCGGCGCGCACGACGCGCTGTCCGCGAGGCTGGTCGAGCAGGCTGGCTTCGACGCCATCTGGGCCAGCGGCTTCGGCCTCTCGGCCGTCCGCGCGGTACCCGACGCCAGCATCCTCACCATGAGCGAGACGCTGGAAGCGACCCGCGCCATGGTCGAGGCGACCTCGATCCCGATCATCGCCGACTGCGACACCGGCTTCGGCAACGCGATCAACGTCATGCGCACCGTCGCCGACTTCGAGGCGGCCGGCGTGGCCGCGATCTCGATCGAGGACAACGTCTTCCCGAAGCGCTGCAGCTTCTACGCCGGCGTCGCGCGCGAGCTCGTCCCCGCCGAGGAGCACGCGCGCAAGGTCGCGGCCGCGAAGGCGGCGCAGCGCAGCGACGACTTCGTCGTGATCGCGCGGACCGAGGCGCTGATCGCGGGCTGGGGCAAGGAAGAGGCGCTGTCGCGCGCGCGTGCCTACGCCGACGCCGGCGCCGACGCGATCCTGATCCACTCGAAGCACCCGGACCTGAGCGAGCTCGCCGAGGTCGCCGCGGCCTGGGATCGCGACGTCCCGCTGGTGTCGGTGCCGACGACCTACATCGGCGCGTCGTTCGAGGAGCTCGAGCGCGCCGGCTTCAAGCTCGTGATCTACGCGAACCAGGCGCTGCGCGCGGCACTCGACGCGATGAAGGACGCGCTGCGCGCGCTGCGCACCGGCGAGGCCGCCGCGCTCGAGAAGCGCATCGCACCGCTCGAGGACGTGTACGCGCAGGTCGGCGTGTCGGACCTGAAGAAGAACGAGGCGCTCTACCTGCTGCCCGGCGGCTTCGACTGCTCGGCGGTGATCCTCGCGGCGGGTGACGACGGCGCGCTCGGCGAGCTGACGCGCGACCGTCCGAAGTCGATGCTCGACATCAAGGGCAAGACGATCCTCGAGCGCCAGGTCGAGGCGCTCAACACGGCGGGCGTCAAGGACATCGCGGTGGTGCGCGGACACCAGAAGGCCGCGATCCACTACCCGAACCTGCGCTACTACGACAACGAGCACTGGGCGACGACCGGCGAGGTCGCGTCGCTGATGACCGCCGAGGACGAGCTGCGCGGGCCGGTGCTGTGCCTCTACGGCGACGTGATCTTCGACGACGCGATCCTCGGGCGCCTGCTGCGCGCGCAGGGCGACGTCGTGATCGCCGTCGACCGCGCGTTCTACGACAACGTCCGCGCCGGCAACGGCGCGCTGCCGGAGCGCCCGCACGACCTGGTCGTGACCGAGGAGCCGCCGGTGTCGGGCTACCGCTTCGTGCCGTCGTCGTCGGGCGCGGCCGTCCGCCGCATCGGACGCACGCTGCCGCCGGCCGACGCGCACGGCGAGTTCATCGGGCTCGCGCTGCTGTCGGAGCGCGGTGCGAAGCTGGTGCGCGAGGTCCACGCGGAGCTCGCGCGCACGCACCAGGGGCGCTTTCACGAGGCTGAGTCGCTGTCGCGCGCGGCGTTCACCGATCTCCTGCAGGAGCTCATCGACCGCGGCCACACGGTGACCTGCGTCGACGTCTACAAGGGCTGGATGGAGGTCGACACCTTCGAGGACTACCGCCGCGCGTGGTCCGAGATCCGCGCCTGACGCGAGGACCGCGGACGTGACGTCCACCGCGTACGACGTGATGGCGCCGTGCCACGAGCGCGCCGCGCGCGACGAGGCGCTGGCGACGCTGCGGCGCGAGGATCCCGTGCACTGGGACGAGGCGAACGGCTGGTGGCTGCTGACGCGGCACGCCGACGTTCGCGAGGTGTCGCGCAGCCCGGAGACGTTCTCGTCCGAGCCGCGCGGACCGTGGCACGTGACCGAGTACACCTTCTCGATGCAGGCGATGGACGGCGAGCGCCACCGCCGGCACCGCGGCGTCGTGAGCCGCGCGTTCACGCCCCGGCTGGTCGCGATGCTCGAGGAGCGCGCCGAGCGCTACGCCGAACAGGCGATCGACGCGCTCGCCGGACGCCGCAGCGCGGAGTTCGTGGAAGAGCTCGCGGTCCCCGTTCCGCTGCGCATCATCGCCGACATGATCGGCGTCGCCGACGCGGACCTCGGCCGCTTCCGCGCGTGGAGCGACGCGCTGGTGCTCGCGGGCGGCGGCCACGGCGACGAGGCCGCACTCGCCGAGACGATGCGCCTCATGACCGACTTCCTCGGCTTCCTCGGCGAGGCCGTGGAGCGCCGCCGGCGCGAGCCGGGCGACGACGTGCTGAGCCTCATCGTCCGTGCCGGAACCGAGGGCGTGCTCGACGGCGACGCGCGCCTGCACCTCGACGGCGACGAGATCCGCGACTTCGCGCTGTTTCTGCTGGTCGCGGGCAACGAGACCACGCGCAACGCGATCGCGCAGGGCATGCTGGCGCTGTTCGAGCATCCGGAAGAGCGTGCGCGCCTCGCCGCCGACGAGTCGCTGTGGACCACGGCGACCGACGAGATCGTGCGCTGGACCTCGCCCGTGCGCGCCATGCGTCGCGTGGCGCTGCACGACACGACGCTCGGTGGTCGCGCCATCCGCGCCGGCGACTCGGTGGTGATGGTCTACGCGTCCGCGAACCGCGACGAGAGCGTCTTCGACGAGCCGCACCGCTTCCGCGTCGACCGCGATCCCAACGAGCACCTCGCGTTCGGCTTCGGCCCGCACTACTGTCTCGGCGCGAACCTCGCGCGCATGGAGATCCGCGCGGTGTTGCGGAGCGTTCTGCGCCGCCTGCCGGGGATCCGGCTGGCGGACGGTGGCGTCGCGGTGCCGACGCCGAGCGCGCTGATCGACGGGCTCGACGCGCTGCCGGTCGAGTGGTGAGCGTCGTCGTTCGTCCAGCACGGGAGGAGTGAGCAGGAGCCATGGAGAAGGGATCGCTGAGCGGAGTCGAGCTCGCGGACGCGCTGTGCGCACGCGGCTTCGACTTCTTCACCGGCGTGCCGTGCTCGCTGGTCGCGTCGCTGATCGTCGCGCTCGAGCCGCACGGCTACGTCGCCGAGACGCGCGAGGACGCAGCCCTCGGCCTCGCCGCGGGGGCGGCGCTGGCCGGACGCCGTCCGGTCGTCGTGATGCAGAACTCGGGCTTCGGCGTGTCGCTCAACGCGATCGGCTCGCTGCAGGACATCTACGCGATGCCGTGCCTGCTGGTCATCACGTGGCGCGGCTACGAGGGCAAGGACGCGCCGGAGCACCTGGTGATGGGAGAGGCGATGCCCGCGATCCTCGACGCGATGCACATCCCGTGGCGTGCGCTCGGTACGGACGCCGCGGCGGCGGACGCCGACGCGCAGTGGGCGCGTGCGCGCCTCGACGAGAAGGCCGGACCCGTCGCGCTGATCGTCAAGCCCGGGGTGCTCGCATGACGCCGGTGGCGGAGCGTCCGACGACGCGAGACGCGGTGTCCGCGGTGCTGCCCGAGCTCGGCGGCCACGCGCGCGTGTGCGCCAACGGCTTCATCTCGCGCTGGGTGTGTGCGCTCGGCGACGACGAGGCGAACTTCTACATGATCGGCTCGATGGGCCTCGCGTCGTCGATCGGCCTCGGCATCGCCGCGGCGCAGCCCGACGTTCCGGTCGCGGTGATCGACGGCGATGGCAACGTGCTGATGAACCTGGGCTCGCTCGCGATGACCGCGGTGATGGCGCCGACGAAGTTCCGCCACGTCGTGCTCGACAACGGCGTCTACGCGAGCACCGGCAACCAGCCGGCGATCTCGGCGAGCGTCAAGCTGGAGGAGATCGCGCGTGCCGCGGGTTACCGGCAGGTCGCACGCGTCGGGCGGCTCGCGGAGATCGCGCCGGCGCTGCGCGCGCAGCTCGCGGTGGACGGCCCGACCTTGCTGCTCGTCGAGACGCAGCCCGAGTCCGGACCTCCGGCGCCGCGCATCCCCTACACGCCGCCGGAGATGACGGCGCGCGTGTCGCGCGCAGTCGCACGTCTCGCGGTGGAAGCGGGGAAGGGCGCGCGGTGATCCTGCTCAACCCCGGACCGGTCAACGTCTCGCCGCGCGTCACCGCGGCGATGTCGCGCGGCGACCTCTGCCACCGCGAGCCCGAGTTCCAGCAGCTGCTCGACTCGGTGCGGGGCAAGCTGGTGCGCGCGCTCGCGCCGGACGGCGACTGGGTCGCGGTGCCGCTCACCGGCTCAGGCACGCTGGCCCTGGAGGCGGGCGTGACCAGCGTCGTGTCGAGCGGACGCCGCATGCTGGTCGTCGTGAACGGCGTCTACGGCGAGCGCATCCTCGAGATGGCGCAGACGCACGGCATCGCGACCGTGGTCGTGCGCAGCGACTGGGGGCGTCCGCCCGATCTCGCCGCGATCGAGAACGCGCTGCGCGCCGATCCCGGCATCGAGGTCGTGGCGCTGGTGCACCACGAGACCACGACCGGACTGCTGAACCCGGTCGAGGCGGTCGGCCGCATCACGCGCGCGCACGGACGCGTGCTCTTCGTCGACGCGATCAGCGGGCTCGCCGGCGACACGCTGCGGCTCGAGGAGTGGGGCGTCGGGGTGTGCGTCGGCGTCGCGAACAAGTGCGTGCAGGGCATCCCCGGCATCGGCTTCGTGCTCACGAAGCGCAGCGAGATGCAGCGCATGGCGGAGATCCCGCCGCGCTCGGTCTACATGCACCTGCCGCGGCACTTCGCGGCGCACGAGAAGCACACCGTGCCGTTCACGGCCGCGGTGCAGGTGCTCTACGCGCTCGACGAGGCGCTCGACGAGCTGCTCGAGGAAGGCGTCGATGCGCGCGTCGCGCGCTACGGCCGCGCCGCGGCGCAGCTGCGCGCGGGCTTCGAGCGTCTCGGCCTCAAGCTGATGCTGCCGCCGGAGCTGCGCTCGAACTCGATCACGACGCTCTCGCTGCCGCAGGGGCTCACGTACCAGCAGCTGCACGACCGCGTGCGCAAGGACGGCTTCGTGATCTACGAGGGACAGGGACAGCTCAGCACCCAGGTCTTCCGCGTCGCCAACATGGGCGCGCTGTCCCGGGACGACTTCGCGCGCTTCCTGGTCTCGCTCGAGCGCGCGATGGGCGGAGCGTCGGCATGAGTGCCGCCACGACGGCGATCATCCTCGCGGCCGGTGTCGGCAAGCGTTTCGGCGCCGAGATGAACGACCGGCCCAAGGCGTTGCTGGAAGTCGGCGGCGAGACGCTGATCGCACGTCTCGTTCGCCAGCTGCGCGAGGGCGGCGTCGAGCGCATCGTCATCGTCGTCGGACATCGCGGCGAGCTGATCGAGCAGGAGCTCGGCGGCGTTCCGGGCGTCGCGTTCCTGCACAACCCGGAATATCGCCGCGGCGCGATCCTGTCGCTGTGGACCGCGCGCGAGCACCTCGGCGGACCCGCGCTGGTGATGGACGCGGACGTCTTCCTGCCGACCGAGATGATGCTTCGCCTGCTGCGCTCGGCGCACGACGACTGCTTCCTGCTCGACGGCAGCGCCGACGCCACCGGCGAGGAGCAGATGCTGCACGTGCGCGACGGCCGCGTGACCGACATCGCGCGCAGCCCGCGCGGCGAGTACGACCTGCTCGGCGAGTCGGTCGGCTTCCTGAAGCTCGGTGCCGAGGGCGCGCGCGTCCTTCGCGAGCTGCTCGACGCGCGCGTCGCGGCGGGCGTCAAGGACATCGAGCACGAGGAGGTCTACCCGGAGTTCCTGTCGCGCGTGGTCACGGGCTTCGAGCGCGTCGACGACCTCGACTGGACCGAGATCGACTTCCCCGAGGACCTCGAGCGCGCCCGCGCGATGGCGAGCGGGCGGCGCGACTGAGCGCGCCGGTGTCCGCGTCGCGCCGCCTCATCGTCAACGGCGACGACTTCGGCCTCGCGCGCGAGGTCAACCGCGCGATCGTGCGCGCGCACCGCGACGGCATCCTCACGACGACGAGCCTGATGGTCATGTCGCCGTTCGCGGCCGAGGCGGTGCAGCTCGCACGCGACAACCCGGGCCTCGGCGTCGGCCTGCACCTCGTGCTCGTGCAGGGAACTCCCGCCAGCGCCGACGCCCGCGCGACGGGCCTCGCGACGGCGAACGGCGCGTTTCGCGAGAGCGCCATCCCGGCGGCGCTGCGCTACTTCTTCGACCCGAAGCTGCACCGCGCGGTCCTGCGCGAGGTGCGCGCGCAGCTGGAGCGCTTTCGCGATACCGGCCTGCCGCTCGACCACGTCGACGGCCACCTGAACGTCCACCTGCACCCGATGCTGCAGGCGACGCTCGCCACGCTCGCGCCGGAGTTCGACATCCGTGCGGTGCGCCTCACGCGCGAGCCGATCGCGCCGAACCTGCGCTACGACCCGCGCCACCGCGCACGCAAGACCTTCGAGGGCGTCGTGCTGGAGCTGCTGTCGCGCATCACCGAGAAGCGCCTGGCACCGCTCGGCGTCGCGTTCGCCGACCGGACGCTCGGCCTGCACCAGAGCGGCGGCTGCGACGAGCACTACTTGACGCACGCGCTGTCCGAGCTGCCCGAGGGCGTGTCCGAGCTCTACTGCCACCCCGCCGAGGCGCAGACGCCGGAGATGCGGCGGCTGATGCCGGGCTATCGCCCGGCGGACGAGCTCGTGGCGCTGACCTCTCCGCGGATCCGCGCGCTGGTCGCGGAGCGCGGCATCGAGCTGATCCGCTGGTCCGATCTGCACGCTTGAAAGCCGCGCACGCGCGGCGTAGCCGTGGCCCGACGCCGCACCGGTGGCGCAAGGAGACGCGATGGAGAAGCTCGTCTACGTCCTGTGGAAGCGCGGCGCCGAGCCGAACGAGGGGTTCAAGCGCCGGCTGCTCGACGAGACGGCGCCGCGACTCCTCGCGCTCGCGATCGAGCGCGTCCGCATCTCGGTCGTGGACGACGACGTCGCGGCGGGGGAGCGCCTGCGTCTCGGCCGGATGTCGCCGCCGAAGGACGGCTTCCTGTCGTTCTGGATCGAGCAGTCGCAGGACCGCGGTCACGTCGAGCGCGTGCTCGCGGGAACCTGCGGATCGTTCGCGGGCTACCTCGTCGTGGAGTCGCGGCCGCTGGTGAACCGCGCCGCGCGTCCGGGGACGCGCACGCCGGGCTTCGCCGGTGTGACGTGCATCGAGCCGGCCGACGGCGTGTCGCACGCCGAGTTCGTGCGCCGCTGGCACGAGGAGCAGCGCGCCTGCGCGATCGAGACCCAGAGCACCTTCGGCTACGTGCGCAACGAGATCGTGCGTGCGCTGACGCCGGACGCACCGCCGTGGGCCGCGATCGTCGAGGAGAACTTCCCGCTCGCGGCGCTCACCGACCCGGCCGCGTTCTACGACGCGGTCGGCGATCCAGAGAAGCTCAAGCGCAACGCGACGCGGATGTTCGAGACCTGCCAGGGCTTCCTCGCGCTCGACCGCGTCGAGTCGCACCCGATGAGCGAATACGTCCTCTGAAGGACGCGCCGGTGCCGCTCTCGAAGCTCACCGTCGTCGACCTCGCGACGCTCGCGGCGGCGCCGCAGATCGCGGCCTTCTTCGGCGACTTCGGCGCGCGCGTGATCAAGGTGGAGCACCCGCGCGGCGACTCGCTGCGCAGGCTCGTCGACGCACGCGGCGTGCCGCTCACCTGGAAGATCGTCAATCGCAACAAGCAGCACGTGACGCTCGACGTGACGAAGCCCGAGGGCCGCGCGCTGCTCGACGAGATGCTGGCGCGCGCCGACCTGCTGGTGTGCAACCTCGGGCGCGAGCGGCTCGCGCGCTTCGGCCTCGAGCGCGCGCACCTCGCGGCGGCGCACCCGCGGCTGGTGGTCGTCAATCTCACGGCCTACGGCACCGACGGTCCGTGGGCCGAGCGTCCCGGCTCGGGCACGCTCGCCGAGGCGATGAGCGGGCTCGCGGCATTGACCGGCGAGCCCGATGGTCCGCCGACACTGTCGCCGGTGGGGCTCGGCGACTGGATGGGCGTGCTGCAGGGAATCGTTGCGGCGCTGCTCGGCCTCTACGCGCGCGACACGGCGGGACGCAGCGGACGCGGCGAGCTGCTCGACGTCGCGATGTACGAGCCTCTGCTCGGCCTGATGTCGCTGCGTCTCGCGCAGACCTCGCGCGACGGCACCGAGCCCGGACGTCACGGCAACCGCTTCCCGACCGTGGCGCCGCGCAACACGTACCGCACGCGCGACGGCGGCTGGGTCGCGATCACCGCGGGAACCGACGACCTCGCGCACCGCGCGCTCGCGGTGATCGGGTGTCCCGAGCTGCGCGACGATCCGCGCTTCCGCGACAATCGCGCGCGGGTCGAGAACGCGGACGCGCTCGACGGCCTGCTCGGCGACTGGATCGCCGCCCGCGACACGGCGGACGTCGTCACCGCGTTCAACGCGGCCGGCGTCTCGATGGCGTCGGTGGACGGCTTGAAGGACGTGCTGGCGAACCCGCACTTCCGCGCGCGCGGCAGCCTCGTCGCCGCGCCCGATGGGGACGGAGGGACGATGACCGTGCCCGCACCGTCCCCGCGCCGCGAGGCGGATCCCGGCCGGATCGACCACCTCGGCGGCGCGCTCGGCGCCGACAACGACGAGGTCTACGTCGACTGGCTGGGCTGCGAGCCCGCCAGGATCGAGCGCCTCCGCCGTGACGGCGTGATCTGAGCGGCGCCGCGTCCGCGGGTCCGTGCGGCCGTCACCACGGGGCACGCCGCCGGCGTCGCGACGCCGTCCGCTACCCGGAGCGCGTGCAGCTCGCGCCGTCCGCCGGGGACAGGCGGAGATCGCGCAGGTCGGCCGCGAACAGGGCCGGCAGGCGCGCGATCGCTCCGTGCGGAGCGCCGGCGACGTGCTCGGCCGCGACCTCGGTCCACGGCACGAAGTAGCGCTCGAGGAGCTCGCGGATCAGCACGGTGTCGTCGTGCTCGATCGCGCAGGCGAGCAGCTCGCAGGCGCCGCCGAGGTGGTCCGGCGGCAGCGATCGGTCGCCGAAGCGCAGGCCGAGGTGCGCCATCACGCGCATCCAGTCCTCGCGCACCGCACCGCCGTCGCGCCCGAGGGCGGCGTGCAGCAGCAGCGGTACCGATGGCGCGGGCAGGCCGACCACGAAGGTGGCGAGGAACTCGGCCTCGCAGTCGGCGAAGCACCCCGGCAGCGAGAGCGCCTGCCATGCTTCGTCGCGCGCGCGGGCGGGAGCGAGCGGGCTCCAGATCCGCGCCCACGAGACGAACACCAGCGCCGCGTCGCGCGCAGCGGACATCTCAGGTCGCCTGGAGCCAGTCGGGCGACACCGACTTGAGCCCGCCACGATCCCCGGCGGAGCCGCGCCACACCGCGGTGGCGAAACGGCCGGCGCCGTCGAGCGCGGCCCAGCCGGGCAGCGTCAAGTCGAGCTCCCAGAAGCCGCCCGCGTGCCTCGCGTCGTACCGCCAGCCGGCAGGCGCGTCGCTGCGCCGCATGGTGCCGACGCCCTCCGCGTGGACCGCGAACAGACGCTCGGTGTCCGCCCGCCAGAGCACGCCTTCGACCCCGAGCCCCGGTGCGCCCATCGTGATCCAGTTCGACTCTTCGTGGAGCGGTGCGAAGAGTGCCGCGGCGTCCGGGAAGACCGATGGGTCGCCGCGCATGTCGGTCACGGGCTCCGGGCACGGCCAGCGCAGACGGATGCGCCAGATCCCCGGCGGTCGCGCGATCTCCACGTCGAGGCTCGGCGTCATCGGGTCCCGGCCGGCGTAGGCCCTGCGGACGTAGCCGCCGGGCTGGTTGGCCGTCGGCGCCGGCATGAGCTCGACCGCGTGCTTCACGATTCGCTCCCGGGAGTCGCGTGGGACGCCGGATCGAGCCGGAACGAGTCGTTCCAGTCGTAGGCGATCAGCAGGTCCATCAGCGCGCTCGGCTGGCCGCGCTTGCGCTTCGCGCGCTCGGCCTCGATGGTCGCGAGGGCGTCGCGCACCGCGGGCCCGAACAGTCCCTCGAGCGTCTCGATGGGGATGCGCGGCGCGCCGGTCGGACGACCCTGCTCGTCGAGCGCCGGCGGCGACAGCGGCGGCACGTAGAAGACGTTCGGCTCGAGCCCGTACTCGGGGTGCAGCGGCAGCGCCACCTTCCACTGCGCGACCAGCTTGTGGATCGGGCCCGCTTCGTCGTCGAGGTAGCCGACGAAGCGCAGGCGTCCCGGGCACTGGCGCGCACAGGCCGGCGCCACGCCCTGCTCGACGCGGGGCAGGCAGAACAGGCACTTGTTCGCGACCCGGCGCTCGGTGTCGAAGAAGACCTTCTTGTAGGGGCAGGCCTCGACGCAGAACCGGTAGCCGTGGCAGCGGTCCTGGTCGACGAGCACGATGCCGTCCTCGGCGCGCTTGCCGATCGCCGCACGCGGACACGCGTCGAGGCACGCCGGATGCGTGCAGTGGTTGCAGAGGCGCGGCAGGTAGAAATAGTGATTGTCGCGCGGATACGTGCCGGCGCCGTGGTCCTCCTCCCAGTTCGGTCCCCAGCTCGGGTCGCCGTCGGGACGGAGCCAGTGATCGCCCTTGCGCGAGTCGGAGTCGATCACGCCCTGGTGATCGAACTTCCAGGCGCGGCCGTAGCCGGATTCGAGGTCGGGCACCTCGCCGCGCTTGACCTCGCCCGCTGCGTCGCGGCCGCCGGTCTCCTGCCAGCGCCGCGGGTAGCCCTGCCCGGGCCAGGTCTCGACGTTGTTCCAGTACGCGTAGCCGGCGCCGCTGTCGCGGTTCCACAGCTTCTTGCAGGCGATCGTGCACGTCTGGCAGCCGAGGCACTTGTTGAGGTCGAGCACCATCGCGACCTGCCGGTTCCGGGGCTCGGGCTGCATGGTGGTCATCCTCCGTCCGTCAGGCCGGCGTCGCCGTGTCGAAGGGCCCGGGCGACGGCGCGATCGCCACGCGCGTGTCCTGCACGTGGGTTCCGGGCTCGAAGTGGCCGAAGAACCAGCCGAGGTGTCCGTCGCCGCCGGCGAAGTGCAGCGGCTTCATCAGCCCCGGGATGAGCCACTTGAAGCTCTTGTGGCCGGGAAACTGGTGCGGCTCCCAGGCGTGGAAGTAGTAGGCGACGTGCGGTCGCACCATGGTCGAGTGCTTGGCGCGCATGTGGATCGCGCCGTAGTCGTTCGAGATCCGCGCCCAGCTGCCGTCGGCGATGCCGAGCCGAGCCGCGTCCTCGGGATTGAGGTAGACCACCGGCTCGCCGCGCTGGAGACGCAGCAGCATCGGCGTGTCGCGCCACACGCTGTGGATGCTCCAGCGCGCGTGGCACGACACGAAGCGGAACGGATGGTCGCCGCCGGCCTTCGGGCTGTCCTTGTGCGTCGGCAGGCTCTCGCCCGCCTCGATGAACCAGGGGTGGTCGATGTAGCACTGCTGGCGTCCGGTCCCCGTCGGCCAGCGCCACTTCCGCTCGCTCATGTCGGTGAGGGCGCGCAGCACGCCCTCGCCCTTCCAGTCGGAGTTGAACAGGTTCTCCTGGATGCCCATGCCGCCGACGTTGCGGTACTTCGCGACGCCGGTCTGCTTGAGGTCCGCGATCGTCATGCCTTCGGCGGACGGGCTGGCCGCGAGGATGCGCGCGTTCACCGCCTCGACGTCGCCCGGACCGAATTCCCCCGCGAACGAGAAGCGGTTCGCGAAGGTCTTCAGATCGACGCGCCGGCTGCCGCAGCCGAGCGACGGCGAGAGGTCGCGCTCCACGGCGATGCGCTGGATCTCCGCGGCGAGCAGCGAGTAGATCTCCCACTCGTCCTTCGCCTCGCCGACCGGCCGCACCGCGGCGTCGCAGTAGTGCAGGTACGGCACGTAGGCGACCGAGTACTTGATGCCCGGCTTCTCGTAGTAGCCGGCGGCCGGCAGCAGATAGTCGGCGTGCAGACCGGTGAAGGTGTGTTTCTGATTGACGTCGACGACCAGCTCGAGCTTCGGCCACAGCGTCTCGAGCATGCGCTGCGGCAGATTGGTGCGACGCAGCACGTTGCTGCCGCCGGTCACCCAGGCGCGCGGCTCGACCTTCGTTGGATGCGTCGGCATCCAGCCCTTCTCCTTCGACTCCGCGACGTAGCTCGCGATGGGTCGCGGGTAGAGAGGGTCGATCTCGCGCGCGAGGTCGGCACGAATGCCCTGGAAGTCGTAGTTCTGGCTGGCCGAGTTGGTGAGGCAGGTGTCCGGGCCGGTCGTCAGATGGCGTGCGAGCTGATGCTCGAACTGCGCCTGTGACTTGCGGCCGGCGATCCGGTCGACCAGCAGGCGGAACACGTACGCATCGCCGAACACCCGTGCCGCGTCGCGCGCCGTGCCCCAGAACCCTTCGCCCGACTCGTTGGCGACGCGCCCGAAGCCGTCGATCCCGACCCAGCCGGTCGAGTGGTAGCCGGCACCCTTCCTGCCGATCGCACCGCGCAGCGCGAGGCACAGCAGCTTCGTGCGGTTGATCAGGTCGGAGTTCAGATAGCGGTTCGAGCCCCAGCTCGAGAGCACCATCGGACGCTCCGCGGCGGCGAAGCGCTCGGCGAAGTCGGCGACCACCGCGGGATCGAGCTGCGTGACCGCGGCGGCGCGCTCGAACGTCCACGGCGCGAGCTGCTCGCGCAGCAGCGATCCGACCGGCGCCACGGCGGCGTCGCGGCCGTCGGCCAGCGTCACCCGGAAGCTGCCCTCGATCGGCGGCTCCAGTCCGTCCATCACGAGCTTCGGCTGGTCGTCGTTGCCAGGGGAGCCGGGTGCGGCCACGGCTGAGCCGCGTTTCGGATCCCAGACGTAGAACAGGTCGTCGCGTCCCCCGGCCCGAAGGTCCGACTCGCGCAGGAAGCGGCCGGTGTCGAGGCGGACGAGCAGCGGCAGGTCGGTCTGCTCGCGGACGTACGGCAGGTCGATGCGGCCGCTCTCCCAGATGTGGCGCGCGGTGGCGAGGCCGAGGGCGGCGTCGGTGCCGGGCTGGATCGGCAGCCACTGGTCGGCACGCATCGCGGTGGCGCTGTAGATCGGATCGATCACCGCCAGGTTCGAGCCGTTGTACTTCGCCTCGTACAGGAAGTGTGCGTCGGAGATCTGCGTCACCGACGGGTTCATCATCCACACGACGATGAAGTCGGACAGGAACCACTCGTCGGACGAGCCGCCGATGTGGGGGATCCCGAGGGCGAGCGTCGCGCCGACGTTGAGATCGCCGATCTCCGCCCAGTCGTCGGGAAGCGATGCGCCGAGCATCGAGAAGAAGCGGTTGCGTGCGGCGTTGGTGGCGCCGAGGTCGAAGTGCGGGCCGAGGTCCTGAACGATCGCCTCGCCGCCGTCGCGCTGCGAGATCGCGACCAGCTTCTCGGCGATCTCGCGCAGCGCCTGCTCCCACGAGATGCGCTGCCACTTGCCCTCGCCGCGCTCCCCGGCCCGCTTCAGCGGTACCGTGAGCCGGCTCGGCCCGTACATCACCTCCGTGTAGCAGGCACCCTTCTGGCAGCCGCGCGGATTGAAGTCGGGCACGCCGGGCTCGGACGCCTCGTAGCTCGCCACCTGCTCCTCGCGAACGACGACGCCGTCCTTGACGTAGAGGTTCCAGTTGCAGGCGCTCCGGCAGTTCAGCCAGCCGTGCGATCCCTTCGCGACGCGGTCCCACGTCCAGCGCTGGCGGTAGAGGTCGTCCCAGTGCGCCAGCCTGGTCGGCGGCGCGGAGGCCGAGGCGTCGGTCGCTGCGTGCGCCGGTACGCGCTCGAAGTGCAGCAGCGGGAGCGCGGCCATCGTGGCGCCGCCGATGCGAAGGAAGCGGCGACGGTTCAGGGTCAAGGCAGGTGGCTCTCGCTCTTCCATGCCGCTGCTCCTCGGGCCGTGCGTGGGACGAGCTTGGGGGTCGAGCAACACCCGTGCCTCTCGCCCGCGGCTTCGGGGGACGTGACGATCCGGCTGCGGCGCGTCCGGATCGGCTGCCGCGCCTCGTCCGCAGGCGCCTCCGGCGACGAGCGCGGTGGGAAATTCCCGCGGGGGCTTTCTCGCCGATCGGAATGCCGGCCGCGTGTCGTACGCAGCCTTCGCCTCGCGGTCAGGCGCGCGCGGCGCGGTCGCGCGTCAGGAGCACGGCCGACGCGCCGACCGAAAGCGCGCGGTGCAGCGCGCGGCGTCCTCCGTCCGGCAGGCGCCGCAGCGGCGGCATCTTCGTCTCGAGCATGGTCAGGGTCATCGCGCCGAGCACGTCGCCGCAGATGCGCAGCTTGCGCGCGCGATACTGCGGTCGCAGCACGTCGAAGACCAGCACGATGCGCTCGCGATCGGTGCGGTTCCAGACGAAGTGGCGCGGCGCCTCGTTGAACGCGAACGCCTCGCCCTCGCGCCAGCCGACGCGCTCGCCGCCGACCTCCAGCCCCAGAGCGTCGTCGTCACCCGGGGGCACCACGAGACCGAGGTGGCAGCGGTACGTGGTGTTGGTGTCGCCGTTGTGGACCGGCAGCCCCGCACCCGGTGCGAGGATGCTGACGTAGGCGGTGGTGAGGTCCGGGATCGAGCGCAGCAGCGCGAGCGTCTTCGGGAACGCCTCGCAGTTGCGCGGATACCAGTGCAGGTAGCTGACGAAGTTGATCGCGTCCCAGCCGCGGATGTCGACGTCGTCGGGCACGAAGCTCGCGCGCACACCCTCCGCGAGGCCGCGCCGGTAGTTCTCGACCTCGGAGCGGACGTCGCGCCATGCCGCCTCGGCGCGCTCCAGCCACGGACATTCGTCGCGCGTCGCGAAGATCGGCGCGCTCGGCGTGTAGTCGCCGAAGATGCGGAGATACGGTGGTTCCACGGGGGCGGTCCTGGTGGTGTGTGGCGTCCGGCGGTGCGACGTCGCGACGACGTTAGCGCCACCCTTCCGCGACGATCAACGGCAAAGTTTCCCAGCGATTCGTCGGACCGAGGTCGGGCAGCGGGACGTTCCACACGTCGCGCGCGTGCGTGCGCAGGAGCGCGCCGAGCTGCTGCTCCCAGTTCTCGAGATACCAGGCGGCGCGCTGCGGCTCGTCCGGACCCGGCAGCGGGCGCGGCGGCTGGCCGGGCTCGGGTGCGACCAGCGGGCCGGCGATCCACACGCGATGCCCCGCGCGCAGCGTCTGCTCGACGCGTGCGAGCTCCGTCGCGACCGCGTTCTCGCGCCGCTTCATCTTCTCCGCGACCTGTGCGTGCTCGTGGTACTTGTGGCTCTCGAAGTCGGGCATCGTGATCCACGGCGCGGCGCCGCGGTAGTAGCGCGCGAAGCTGATGCCGCAGTACCACGGGAAGACGACGACGAGGTCGTCGGGCTTCGCCTCGCGGGCGAGCGTCGCGGCGATCGCGTCGACGTCGGTCATGCGGACGCGTACCTGCGGCAGCACGCCGGCCGCCACGACGCAGGCGCAGAGAGCCGCCACCGCGGCTCGCAGTGCCGTGCCGCGCGCGAAGCGCTTCGCGAGAAGGTCGGTGCCGACGTCGCACGCGAACGCCACCACCGACATCAGCGACAGGTAGTACCAGACCTGCGTGCGCACGCTGATGAAGCCGACGTACGCGGCGTAGCCGGCGAGCCCGGTCACGGCGGCGACGGCGACGTAGAGCGCGCGCGCACGATCGTCGTCCTCGTCGGCCGGCGCGCCATCCCGACGCGCCGCCGCGAGCGTCAGCGCGACGCCGCCGACCGCGCCCGTCGCGGCGATCGTCCACGCCGCGCGCAGCAGCACGACGTCGGGACCGAGCGCGTTCCAGAACACCTCCGCGTACCAGGAGAGCGGGTACGTCCCCTGCTCGATCGACGCGAGCCTCGATGCGTACACGACCGAGAACAGGTTCACCGACATCGACACGGCCGCGACCGCGCCGATGCCGATGACGGCGCCCGCGAGCCGGATCGACCGCCGTTGCAGCGCGACCGCGGCGCCGCCGGCGCAGAGCGCGCCGATCAGGAAGCAGTTGCCGAAGTACGACTGCACCGCGAGGATCGCCGCGGCCTGCGCGACCAGCGCGCTCGCGAGCGACGGGCGCTGCACGAAGGAGAACATCGCGCCCAGCGCCCACGACAGCCCGAGCACGCCGAGCCCGTAGCCGCGCACCTGCGTGCCGTAGGTCACCCACGTCGGGTTCATGCCGAGCAGCAGCAGCGTCACGACCGGTGCGCGCAGGCCGAGGCGTCGCGCGGTCCACCACCACGTCGCCACCGTCGCGAGGCCGACGAGCAGCCCGAGCACGCGCAGCGACGCGTCGCTCTCGCCGAGCCCCGATGCGACCCACGAGTAGAGCAGCAGCACCCACGCGGTCGGGAACGAGTCGAGATGGCTGTTCGCGTAGACCTCGTACAGCGACGGCAGGTGCGCGAGGTTGACGCTGTTCACCTCGTCGCGCCAGAGCGGGCCCGCGTGGCGCTGGTACTCGGCGAACAGGGCGACGATGCCGACGGTGAGCGCGATGCCGACCACGACGGGCAGCCGCTCGGTCGCTCTCTCCGTCCAGGTCGTGTGCGCAGGGATGGCGGGCATCGGTCGGCTCGCGGCCGCCCGCGGTGGTAGCTGACGCGGGCGGGCCGGGGCAAAGCGTGTCGCGCAACGGCCGTGGGCGTGCGGTGGTCCGGAGGGCGGCAGGGTCGTCGAGCGTGGCCTCGTCTGCTAGCGGGCGGGGCATGTTCGACCCGACGCTGACCGAATCCCAGGAAGCCCTCATCGAGACCGCGCGGCGCTTCGCCGCGGAGAAGATCGTCCCGGTGGCGGGCAAGTACGACGAGAGCGGGGAGTTCCCCAAGGACATCTTCCACGAGGCGTGGGAGCTGGGCCTGATGAACGTGGAGGTCCCCGAGGCCTACGGCGGGCTCGAGCTCACCACCACCGACGGCTGCCTGATCGCGGAAGAGCTGTCGTACGGCTGCTCGGCGATCGCGACCAGCATCATGGCGAACCACCTCGGCTCGCTGCCGCTGCTGATCGCCGGCACCGACGCGCAGAAGCAGGAGTACCTGTTCCGGCTCACGACGGACTTCACGTTCTGCAGCTACGCGTGCTCGGAGCCCGAGGCGGGCTCGGACGTCGCCGGCATGCAGACCCGCATCGTGCGCGACGGCGACGGCTGGGTGCTGAACGGCCAGAAGCGCTGGATCACCAACGCCGGCCACGCGTGCTTCTACACCGGCTTCGCGACCATGGACCCGGCGCTGCGCCACAAGGGCATCACCGCCTTCGTGATCCCGCGCGACCTGCCCGGCGTGTCGGTCGGCAAGAAGGAGAACAAGCTCGGCCAGCGCGCGTCGGACACCTGCGACGTGCTGTTCGACAACGTCAAGCTCAAGCCCGAGCACATCCTCGGCGAGCCCGGCAACGGCTTCGCGATCGCGATGGAGACCTTCGACAAGTCGCGTCCGATGATCGCGGCGCTGTGCGCCGGACTCATCCGCCGCTGCCAGGAGGAGTCGCGCGCGTACGCGCTCGAGCGCAAGGCCTTCGGCGTGCCCATCGCGCAGCACCAGGCGGTGCAGTTCATGATCGCCGAGATGGTGATGGCCTACGAAGCGACGCGCCTTCTCTACCTGAAGGCGGCGTGGGAAGTGGACCACGACGTCAAGCGCACCAGCACGTCGGCGATCGCGAAGGCGCTCGGCGCGGACTGGGCGATGAAGTCCGCGATCGACGCGGTCCAGGTCTTCGGCGGCTACGGCTACACGAAGGAGTACCCGGTCGAGAAGCTGATGCGCGACGCGAAGCTGCTGCAGATCTACGAGGGAACCTCGCAGATCCAGCGCGTCGTCATCGCGCGCAACTTCCTGATGCGCAGCTGAGAGCGCCGAAGGTCGTCGCGAACGGAAGCGCGCGCGCCGCTCAGCGCGCGCGCTTCCCGCGCGCCGGCGCCGAGGCGGAGCCGCCCGACGCGGCCTCGCTGCACGGCGCGATCTGCGCGACCAGCGCGCGCTCGGCCTCGTCGCGCGGCAGGACGCCGGCCTCGCGCAGCGTCCGCTCGGCCTCGCGGCACGTGCCTTCCCCCGTGACCGCAGGCGCCGGAAACGGCTCGGCTTCCGTGCCGCGCGCGTTCACGTCCACGGCGCCGCCCTGCACGACGTTGCCGCGCGTGTAGGCGCGCGCGACGTTGCGCGGATCGCGGCTGCAGGTGCGCACCGTCGCCGGACCGGTGCAGACGATGAGCGCGTCCTCGAGGTCGGTGCCGCCGAAGTAGTTGTCGATCACGTTCGCCGTCGAGCCTTCCTCGATGCGCGTGCCGCGCCCGCGGCCCCATCCCCAGACCACGTTGTGGCGCATGTCGATCGTCGTGCCGGCGTCGTGACGCTCCGCGGGCGTCTGGTCGTACGACACCTCGGGGTTCCTCTGCGGCGCGTCGATCACGACGTTGCCCAGGAAGCGGATGCCGGTCGCGAGGTTGCCGAACAGCATGTTCTTGCCGGGAGGGGCCGGGCTCGCGATGAGGCTCGACCGCACGACGACGTCGCGCGTGCCTGCCTGCGTGATGTCGAGGTTGCCGTCGTGCGAGCCGGTGATCGACACGTGCTCGACGACGATGTCGTGCGCCCCGCCCGCGATCTGGATGCCGTCGTCGTCGGCGTCGCGGATGCGCAGGTTGCGGATCGTCACGTGGTGCGCGCCCGAGCCGCCGCGGATGCGGATGCCGAAGCCGCGCAGCACGAGGCCCGTTCCGGACCCGTTCGCGCTGCCGTCGAGGGTGACGAACGCGCCGCGCACCGCGAGATCGCGCGACAGCTTCACCTCGCCGCCGACGCCGGGTGCGAGGCGGATCTCGCGGTTGCCGCCGCCGAGCGCCTCGCGCAGGCTGCCCGGGCCGCGGTCGTCGGTGTTCGTGACCAGCACGGTTTCGATCTTCGGTGGCGACGCGCTCGTGGGTGTCGCGCCGTCGGCCGGTGACGCCGCGACGTGCGCGGCGAGGGCGAGGATCGCGGCGAGCCGCGAGAAGCCGGGCATCCGGCGACCATAGCGCACCGCGGTCCGCCGGCATGCATCCGTTCGAAGGTCTGCGCCGTAGAGACGCCAGACGGGCCCGCGCGCAGTGCGGCCCGCGACGGAGGACACGTGACCGAGCAGCACGCGCGCAGCACCGTGGCGATCGCCGTCCTGATCCTTGCCCTGTGCGCGCTCGCGACCGGCGCGAGCGCGGCGAAGCCCGCACGGAAGGGTACGCCGCCATCCGGCTCTGCGCCGAACGCGAGCGTTCGCCTGCTGTGCGACGCGCTGCACACGCTGCCCGACACGCGCCGCGCCGCGTGCTGTGCGGGGGCGGCGAACGGCGGCGGCCTCGCCGACGCGTGCGTGCGCTCGCTCGGCGACGCGCTCGCACGCGAGGCGGTCACGCTCGACGCGGCCGAGGTCAGGCGCTGCGCGGCCGATGCCGCGCGCGAGCTCGACGGCTGCGACTGGGTGACGCCGCAGGCACCGCGTCTGCCTGCGAGCTGCCGGAGCCTCGTGCACGGACGCGTCGCCGCCGGCGCCTCGTGCCGCTCGTCGCTCGAGTGCGTGGACGGTCTCGCCTGCTGGGGCGCCACCGCGAAGGCGGACGGCATCTGCGCTCCGCCCGGCGCCACCGGCGCGACCTGCGGACGCGGCGAGGACGCGCTCGCGACGTTCCTGCGCGCGAGCGGCGACGTGCGGCACCCGGAGTGCGCGGGATTCTGCGGCTACGGGCGCTGCGCGGCGCGCGTCGCGACCGGCGGCGCGTGCGCGGCCGGCGCGCAGTGCGCCGCGGGCGACCGCTGCGTCGCCGGGCGTTGCGTCGAGGGCGCGCCTCCGGGTCTCGCCGAGGACTGCACCGCGAGCGCGTGCGCAGACGGGCTCGCGTGCGTCGCCGGGCGTTGCGCTGCGCCGCGGAAGGCGGGCGAGAGCTGCTCGCGCCCGTCGGACTGCGCTGCGACGTGCCTGCCGCCGGGCGCGGACGGGGCGCGCGTCTGCGGCATGCAGTGCGACGCGTTCCCGCAAGCGTTGCGGCTCCCGCCGTCGCCGAAGACCGCGTCCGCGCCGCAGCCGCGCGGCTGACCGCGAATCGCGCGCGCCGCGTGCGACGGGTGCGGGTCGATGCATCCGACCGCCGCCGCGCTCCGTAACTCCAGCACCATCCGCAGGGTCCGGTAAAATCGTGCTTGTCGTGGACCCGCGGCCGCGCGCCCGTGCGCGCCCACAACCGAGGAGCATCGAAATGAGAAGGACCAACACCGCACTGCACGTGCTCGCGGCCGCGCTCGCCCTGCTGGCGGCGCCGTCGACGAGCCGGGCCTCCAGCCACCGCGAGACCTACGCCACGCGCGTCGATCCGTGCATCGACAACACCGACACCTACGCGTGGGTCGAGCCGGGCACGCACGACAAGCTCTACGTCGTGTTCAACTTCCTGCCCCTGCACGAGCCCGGCCAGGGCAACCAGCAGATCGGGCCGTGCGAGGACGTGCTCTACGAGGTGCACGTCGCGCGCGGCACGGGTCCGCTCGAGGACAAGCTCACCTACCAGATCCAGTTCGACACCAATCCGGCGCCGCGCGTGGATCCCGGCAGCAAGGCGCCGCTCAGCCTCGCCGACGGTCGCGAGCTGCTCGACCAGATCTCGGGCCGCACGCAGACCTACACCGTCACCAAGGTCGAGGGACGCAGCCGCAAGGTCATCGCGCGCGACGTCGCGGTGTCGCCGGCGAACGTCGGCCCGCAGACCGACCGCCTCGCCTACGGCATCCCCGCGATCGACCCGACGTGCTCGCCGTTCGAGGGCTACGACTCGGGCGATCCGACGAGCCGCGAGGTCGGCTGCTACGACGAGGACTTCTCCGCGCGCTTCATCCACCCGCTCGGCGAGAACGGCTCGGAGGGCCGCGTCTGGGCGGGGCAGGCCGCGGACTTCTACTACCTCGACGAGAAGGGGATCTTCGACGTCGTGAACCTCGCCGGTGATCCGGCGTCGAGCTTCGTCAAGATCAACGGCCAGCGCTTCGAGGTGCCGGGCGCGCGGCACACGCCGCAGGCGGAGAACGTCTTCACCGGCTTCAACCTGTTCTCGATCGCGCTCGAGATCCCGACCGCGAAGCTCACCGGCAACGGGAAGCCCGTGCCGCACAACGGCACGCCGGGCGACGACACGCTGCTCGCGATCCACGTCTCCGAGTCGCGCCCCGCGATCCGCATCCTGAGCAAGGACCGCTACGAGAAGGACATCACGCGGGGCCCGTGGCAGCGCGTCGGCCGCAACGCCCTGCCGCTCTTCAACGCGGGACTCGTCGGCGTGCAGGACCAGGAGAAGTATCTGCGCAGCCACCCGATCGACGACTTCGACAACTTCGGCGGCTACATCCTGAACCCGATCCTCGTCCGCGACGTCGAGGCGCTCGGCATCTACAAGGCGCTCGGCGTGGACCAGGTCCCGGACTCGCTCAAGTACGGCCGCGTCGACATCCTGAAGGTCATCAATCTCGACGACATCCCGTTCCCCGGCGCGCACCACGTGCCGCTGAAGCCCGGACACGTCGGCGACGTGCTGCGCGTCGACATGGCGATCGACTCGGCCTTCCCGAACGGCCGTCCGATCGTCGGCGGCATCGATCGGCACCACGAGCAGGCCGACGTGAGCGACGTGATCCTCACGCTGATCCTGTCACCCGATCCGTCGACGGTGCAGATCGGCGACGGCGTCGACTACAGCGCGGTGCAGCGCCGCGAGAAGTTCCCGTTCATCCCGCTCGCACTGCAGGGCCTTTCGCAGGGCCACGGCGCGCCTGCGAAGGGGACACCGCAGGACTGAGAAGCGTCAGGAGCGCGGCGTGTCGGTGACGAGCGTCCAGTCGTCGCCGTCGCGCCGCGCGCGGCCTTCGCGCTCGAGCTTGCGCAGGTGCGAGCGCACCGACGTGCCGGCGGCCGCGTGCAGGAAGGCCGGCACGTCGGCGTACATGCGCGCGACCATCTGCTTGACGTCGGACAGTCCCTCGCGCAGCAGCCCGACGATCTGCGCCTCGCGCAGCTCGCGGTGCGCGATGTACTCGCGGATCTTCCGGCCGGCGTCGCGGATCGCGGGTCCGTGCGCGGGGTAGATCACCGCGGGGTCGAGCGCGAGCAGGCGGCGCAGCGAGTCCATGTAGTCGGCGAGATCGCCGCCGTGCTCGGGGATCACCGTCGTGCCCGCGCCGAGCACGACGTCGCCGCTGAAGATCGCGCGCTCCTCCTCGAGCCAGTAGCAGAGGTGATCCTCGGCGTGGCCGGGCGTGAAGATCGCGCGCAGCGTGGCGCCCTCGGTCTCGATCACCGCGTCGTGGTCGATCGCCGTGACCAGCTCGTCGAGGCCCGCGTCCATGCCGGGCCACGGCCGCTTCAGGATCGGCATCGTGCCGAAGCGCTCGCAGACCTGGTTGCAGCCGCCGAGGTGATCGCCGTGCGCGTGCGTCAGCACGATGCGGTCGATCTCCTTCCCGCGGCGGTGCTCGTCGAGCGCGCGCTCGAGCAGCGGCAGGTACTCCGGCAGGCCCTGCCCGGTGTCGAGCAGGACCGGCCTCTTCGAAGTCCCGACGAGATACGTGTTGGTGCCCGGTCCGGTGAACGGACCCGGGTTCTGCCCGAGCACCGTCACGACGCGCTCGCTCCACACGTCGACGTCGGGCATCGCGAGCCCGATCATGTTGCCCTTGACGACGCGGGACGGCGCTTCGCTCATGTGCGGACGATAACCGAGTGCGTCGGTCAGGGAAGGACGAGACCGACCTGCATGCCCTGCTGCGCGCTCGGCAGCGACGCGACGCGGTTCTTCTGATCCGCAGTGAAGCGCACCACACCGGGGTCCTGGTTCGTGTTCAGCGTGCGGTCGTACTCCGTGACGCCGCGCACGTAGCGGCCGAAGAGCGCCGCCGACCAGGTGTTCACCGACTCGTACACCCGCTTGTAGTCGATGAACGTGACCGGCGAGCCGTCCTCGAGGCGCGTGCCGCTCCCGCAGCCGTCGCCGTCGCCGATGCCGAGCCCGGTGTCGCACGCGAACGAGAAGCTGTAGTGGCCGGCGTCGACGTACTCCGCGAGCCAGCGCGGACCCGGCAGGATCTCGTACGTGTCGCGGATCCCCTGATTGGTCTCGAGCCCGATCGTCTTGTCCTCGGTCGCGAGCATCAGGAACGACGCAGCCGAGTAGCTCGCCGAGACCGGACCGGAGAAGGCCATCGGCAGCGCGGCCTTGACGCGCGCGTCCATGCTCGCCACGGCGAACGTCGTGAACGCACCGAACGAGTGCCCGGTCACGCCGATCGGGAGGCTGGTGTCGACCCAGCCCTCGAACCTGCTCGCCGGATCGCCGGTGAAGGCGCTGAACGCGTTCAGCACGTACTCGATGTCGAGCGGACGGTCGACGCGCAGCTGGTCGAAGGTTCCCGACGAGTCGAAGAAGGTGTTGCCCTGATGGTCGGGCGCGACCACCACGTAGCCGTGGCTCGCGAGGTGCTCGACCTGGAAGGTGTTCTGGAAGCGGATGCCGCCCGAGCCGTGCGAGAACGCGATCAGCGGGAACGGACCGTCGGGCGAGATCGCCGCGTCGCGCACCGCGGTGAGCTCGATGGTCGCGTCGTCGGCGAGGAAGCCGAGGCCTTCCGGCAGGTAGTCCGCCGCGGGCGAGGGCGCCGCGTCGCGCGCGGACTCCACGGCCGGGTACCAGACCTCGGTGAGCAGCGTGCGGTTGCGCGCGTCGTCGTGCAGCTCGATGCGCGTCACGCCGACCGGGTACGGTCCGCGCGCCGACGGATCGGCCGCCGGTCCGCCGGAGCTGCTGCTCGTGCTGCCGCAGCCCTGCAGCAGGGCGACGAAGGACAGCGCTGCGACGGTGGCGCGCGTCGCGCTCCACCGACCCATTCCAACCGCGATCCGTGCTCTCGACATCACGCCCTCCGTGGCGCTGGTGCCGGCGCGGCCGGCGGGTGTTCCGAACGGCACCGCGTGCGCGGCGTCCGTGCTCAGGCGAAGCCTTCGGGACGAACGCGCTCGATCCACGCGCGGTAGTCGCCGTCGAAGCCGACGTTGCGCTGCCGCTCGCGCACGCGCGCGAGCAGCGCGTCGCTGTGCTCGGTCGCCCGCGTGCCGCCGTTGAAGCGCTGCACGAGCTGCGTCGCGACCTGTCCCGAGTGACGGCGCGACGCCACCAGGTTGCCCTTGCCGGTGATCACGTTGCCGCAGCCGAAGACCTGCTCGAGATCGGCGATCTTGCCGCGCTCCATGTCTTCGACGCGCAGCAGCTCGCCGTGCATCGCGAGCCCCTGGATCGGCTCCGGGATCGACCCGATCGACGAGACGACGAGCGGGGCGCGCAGCTCGAGCGCGACGCCGGGAACGACACCGACCCGTCCGCTCGCATCGACGTGCGTGCGTGTGCAGCGCAGCCCGACGAGCCGGTCGCCCTCGACGATCAGGGAGACCGGTGCCGCGAGCGGCTCCACCCGGAAGAGAAACTTGCTCTGCGCCTTCTCGACGATCTTGCGCCGGACGTTCGCGGACTTGACGGCCTCGTCCGGACGGCCGGGCGGGGGCGGCTCGCTGAGCGGCATGTCCTCGATGCGGCGCCGGTAGACCAGCGTGCAGCCCTGGAGTCCGAGGTCGTCCCAGGTCAGGCCGTGCTTCGCGAGCGTATCGGGGATGCCCTTGGCCTCCATCGCCAGCAGATCCTGCTCGATGCCGCGGGCCGCGAGCGCTTCGCGGACCTTGACCAGCTGCAGGATCTTGACGACGTCGATCGACGCGAGACCGCCGCCGACGACCAGCGTGCCGTCGGGGATCTCGTACTGCGGACCCGCGTAGCCAGGCTCGTCGTAGTGGTTGAACCAGTAGATCAGCGGGTTCTGATAGACGAGGCCGCGGCCGACGTACGCGTCGGCGCCGTCGATCGGCAGCGGGCGGTCACGCCACGCGCCGTTGGCGAGCACGACGAGGTCGAAGCCCCACGACTGCAGAAGATCGTCGAAGCCGACGTCGCGGCCGATCGCGGTGCGCGGCACGAAGTGGACGCCATTGCGCGCGAGCTTCGTGTCGATGAGGTCGTACTCCTTGCGGCGCAGCGCCGAGTGCCAGCGCGGCAGGCCGTCCTCGACCTTTCCGTACGGGCGGTCGTTCTGCTCGAACACGACGCAGAGCGCGCCCTCGGAGGCGAGCTTGTCCGCGGCCTCGGCACCGGCGGTGGCTCCACCGATGATGGCGACGTGACAACGATAAGGAGATGAGTTTGCTGCCATGCGATCCAGGGATGACGGCTCCCGGGAAGCGGGAGGGGGGTTGCACATGGCGCCGGCAGCCGGGCCGCCCGCGCGGCAGCGGTCGTACCGTCCGGGCACCGGGCACGCAACCGGTTTCGCGTGCCGGAACGAGCCCTTCCGATCAGCCGTTCCGGACCGGCTCGGGATCGGACGCGGGCTCGATCGAGGGGATCATCCGGCCGTCCGGGGAGACCACGAAGTCGGTCCCGCCCCAGCGCACGGTCTGGCCCAGGAAGGCCGCGACCCAGATCGACGAGATGAACAGGTCCTTGAACGGGATCAGCCAGAGGTCGCGCCAGATCGTCCGGACGCCGAGGACGAAGCGGGCGATGCAGCCGGCCGCGAGCAGCCGGATCGCGAGCGCCGCCGCGAACACCTGCAGCCCGTGCACCGAGATGCCGGACGCGAGCAGGTAGAGCGTCGCCCAGAGCGTGCTGTGCGTGACGACGCTCGCCAGATAGCCGCCGGGGCGGCAGATCCGGTAGGTGCGCGCCCAGCGCAGCTGGTGTGCCGCGACCTCGGTCAGGCTGTCGAGGTCGAGCACGGTCTCGGTCACGACGGGCGCGAGCACGACCTGACGGCCCGCCTCCACGACCATGTGGCCGAGCTGGTAGTCGTCGGCCAGGTGGTCGGCGATGGCGCGGAAGCCGCCGACCTCGTCGAAGGTCGAGCGCTTCAGGCAGATCGTCGCGCCGAACGCGTACGTCATGCGCTCCACCTGCCGCGCGACGGTGACCATCGGCCCGAAGTCGGTGTTGATGAACAGCGCCTCGACGCGGTTCGCGAGCGTGCGCGCCGCGACGCCGCGGTAGAGGCAGGTGACGACGCCGTTCCGCGGCTCGTCGAGGTACGGCACGATGACGCGCAGGTAGTCGCGCGGCGCGCGGATGTCGCCGTCGGCGATCACCAGCACGTCGTGCTTCGCGCGCTGCAGCATGTTGCTCAGGTTGCTGACCTTGGCGTTGCTGCCGATGCGGTCGGCCGACACGACGAGCTCGACGTCGACGTCCGGGAAGTCGCGCCGCAGGCGCTTGACGATGGCGATCGCGGGATCGTCCGCCGCCGCGACGCCGAACACGATCTGCAGCTTCGGGTAGTCGAGCCGGCAGGTGTTGGCGAGGTTGTCCCAGGTCTCGGGTACCGCGCCGCAGAGCGGCTTCAGCACCGTCACGCCGGGCAGCGACGCGTCGTCGGCGCGCGGACGCGCCAGCTCGCGGCGTTGCCAGCGCGCGAAGAGCCAGGCGCACGCGAGGCTGAAGAGCTGATAGCCCGTCGCGACGGCGACGATCGGGAGCAGGAGCTGGGCGAGCACGTGCGTTCTCCGCGGTGCCGCGTCTTCGTCAGGCGGACGCCGGTCCGCCGGCGGGCGCGCCGCCTCCCGTCGCGATCGGTGCGGCGCCGCGCGAGGTCTTCGACTCCGCGCGCCGGTGCCACATCGTCTTGAGGAACTGCCGGCCCTCGGCGAGCAGACGCGGACGCTCGTGCGCGTCGAACACGATCTGCTTGAACTTCTTCGCCATGTAGCGCGGGCGGAAGTAGAACTCCCGATACGCCTTCTCGACCGACTCGTAGATCTCGTCGGCCGAGATCTCCGGGTAGCTCACGGTGCACTTCTGGTAGCCGCCCGCGTCGACCAGCGGATCGACGACCTCGTAGCCGTTCTTCTTGACGAAGTCGTGGAAGTGCGTGCCGGGGTAGGGAGACGCGAGCGAAACCTGGATCGTCTCGCAGTCCATCTCCTTCGCGAAGTCGATGGTCTGGCGGATGGTCTGCTTCGTCTCGCCGGGCAGCCCGAAGATGAACGTGCCGTGGATCAGGATGCCGAGCTTGTGGCAGTCCTCGGTGAACTGGCGCGCGCGGCGGATGTCGACGCCCTTCTTGATGTTCTTCAGGATCTGCTCGTTGCCCGACTCGTAGCCGATCACGAACAGGCGCAGCCCGCCGTCCTTCATGATCTTCAGCGTCTCGTAGTCGACGTTGGCGCGCGAGTTGGTGGACCAGGTGTAGCCCAGCGTGCCGAGGTCCTGCGCGATGCGGCGCGAACGCTCGCGGTCCGCGGTGAAGGTGTCGTCGTCGAAGAAGATCTCGCGCATCTCCGGGAAGAGATGGCGCATGTTCTTGACCTCGGCGTAGACGTTCTCGGGGCTGCGCGTGCGGTAGCTGTGCCCGGTCGTGACCTGCGGCCACAGGCAGAAGGTGCAGCGCGCGGGGCAGCCGCGTCCGGTGTAGAGCGACACGTACGGGTACTGGCAGTACGGCGAGTTGTACTTCTTGTAGTCGAGGTCGCGCGCGTAGATCTCGGTCGCGAACGGAAGCTCGTCGAGCTCGGGTCCGGTCAGCTGGGGACGGTCGGGGTTGTGGTAGAGCTTGCCGTCGCGCCGGTAGCTGATGCCGCCGATGGTGCTCCACTCGCGGCCCTCGGCGACCTCCTTCATCGAGTAGTCGAACTCTTTCCTGCCGACGAGGTCGATCGCCTCGGAGACGCGCAGCGATTCCTCGGGCTGCGCCGTCACCTGGCCGCCGACCATCGCGATCACCACGTTGCGATTCTTGCTCTTGATCTTCTCGGCGGTCTCGGCGTCCTTGCGCAGCGACGGCGTCGAGGTGTGGATCACGACGAAGTCGTAGTCGCCCGCGATCGCCACCGACTCGTCCTGGTTGAGTCCTTCGGGCGGTGCGTCGAGCAGGCGGCTGCCGGGGATCATGCCCGCGGGGTACGCGAGCCAGGTGGGGTACCAGAACGACCAGACCTCGCGCTTGGCCTGGTACCGGGATCCGGCGCCACCGTCGAAGTCCTCGTACGACGGCGGGTTCAGAAACAGCGTCTTCATCATCGGATCCGCTCCCCCCGGCGAGCCCTGTCGTCGCTCCCGGACCACACGTGGCCGTCCCTGCGCGCCGTCCCCGGTCGGAGCGCAAACGACATATCGGCCGACGGATTATAGTGATCGGTCAGGCGAAGGCAATTGGCGGGCAGGCTTGGTTTGTCGTTGATTTTGCGGAGCTTTTTACAATGCGAGGCCCTGATCGATCGGTGAGTGCAAGCCCGGATCCAGGGGGTCCGGCAGCCTCGCGGAGCCCTTGTGACGGGCCCGCGGCATCGGATAACACCGCCGCCGATGCCGGAGCCTGCCGGGACCGCCCTGATCTACATCCCACCGGGAGCCGATCCGGCGGCGATCTTCGCCGGACGACCGCTGCTCGAGCGCAGCTGGGCGCTCGCCCGGGCATCGGGCCTCGAGCCGGTGATCGTCGACGCTCCGGCGACGGAAGCGTCGCCCGGCGTCCCCGGCGCCGCCGTCGGTGCCGCCCTGCCGTCGGCCGACGGCGTCGTCGTCCTCCTGCGTTGCGACGTCGGCTGCGTATCGGGTGCCCTGCGCGACCTGCTCGACGAGCGGACCGCGGCCTTCGTTCGCGACGACACCGGGCGAATCGCGCTCGTGCGCACGACCGCGGCCGCGCTCGACGGACGCATCCCGCCCGACCTCGAGTCCGCGTCGGCCGGGCTGCCGGTGGTCGGTCGTCCCGGATGGGTCGGCGGCCGGCGCGTCCTCGCGCTGGAGCTCGCGTCCGCGGCCGGGCGCGACGTCGCGTCGGCCCGACGCCGCGCCGAGCGCGAGCTGCTCGCGACGCTCGAGAATCCGCGCGACGGCTACTTCGACCGCGTGCTGAACCGGCACCTGTCGCGTCCGCTGAGCCAGGCCCTGCTGCCGTTCTCCGTCACGCCGAACCAGATCACGATCGCGGCGCTCCTGCTCTCCTTCCTCGCCGCGGGATGCATCGCGCTGCAGGGCATCGCCGGACCGGTGCTGGGCGCGCTGCTCCTGCAGCTGACGGCGGTGCTCGACTGCGTCGACGGCGAGATCGCGCGCGCCAAGGTCCTCGAGACGGACTGGGGCGAGTGGCTCGACATCACGTCCGACACGCTGATCCACGTCGCGACGTTCCTCGGCATCGCGGTCCACGCGTGGCCGGATCTCGGGCACACCACCGCGTGGGCGCTGGGCGCGCTCTTCACCGTCGGCGGGCTCGCGTCGT
Organism: Binatia bacterium; assembly: GCA_046327915.1. Lineage (GTDB taxonomy): Bacteria > Desulfobacterota > Binatia > UBA12015 > UBA12015 > VGTK01. The sequence continues at coordinate 158,450 of JAXLXO010000005.1, forward strand.
TCGTCGTCGTGACGCGCGCGGAGAAGACCGAGGATCAGTGGAAGGACGGCCGCGGCTGGCGTCCCCGGCTGCTCGCGCTGCTCCTCGCGACGCTCACCACGCGGGATCTGAGCGTGCTGGTCCTGGTCGCCGCCGCCGCGGATCTGCTGACGCCCTTGCTGATCGGTGCGGCGCTCGGCGCGCAGGTCTTCTGGAGCGGCACGCTCGCGCTGCACACCAGCGTCATGCGCCGCCTCGGCTGACGCGAACGCGAACGCGGTCGCGTCCGGCAGAGGTCGCAGATCGCGCGCGCGGCGCGCGCCGCTCACTCGGCGTTGATCGCGTCGATGAGCATGCGCAGCCGGCCGAACTGCCGCCGCGCGAACGTGAGCACGAGCCGCGGCAGGTGGGCGATCTCGGGCTCGCCGGCTTCCTCGGGAAGCGCGCCCGTCTGCACGATCGAGCCGCTCGCGAGCACGTCGGAGAACTCCTCGTTCAGCGACGCGAGGCGCACGTCGGAAAGCGGCTCGACGAGCCGGATCACCAGCTCGTCGCGCACGTAGCGCGACGAGTGGTAGCGCCGGTAGAACGTCGTGATCTCCGCGATCGCCTCCTCGACGTCGTCGGTGACCTTGAAGAGCCGCATGTCCGCGGGCGAGATCAGGCTCTCGTTCAGCAGGTGGTCGACGACGTAGTCGCGCCACTGCTTCCAGTAGCGTCCGCCCGGCGCGTCGACGAAGACCACCGGCACGATCTTGCTCTTGCCGGTCTGCAGCAGCGTCAGCGCCTCGAAGCCCTCGTCGTGCGTGCCGAAGCCGCCGGGGAAGAGCGCGATCGCGTCGGCCTCCTTCACGAACATCAGCTTGCGCGTGAAGAAGTACTTGAAGTTCACCAGCTTCGGATCGCGGTGGATGAACTCGTTCGGCGCCTGCTCGAACGGCAGGCGGATGTTGATGCCGAAGCTGCGCTCGCGGCCCGAGCCCTCGTTGGCCGCGCGCATGATGCCGCCGCCCGCGCCGGTGATCACCATGTAGCCGTGCTCGTCGGCGATGCGCCGCGCGAACTCGTGAGCTTGACGATAGGCCGGGTGATCCGACGGCGTGCGCGCGGAGCCGAAGGTCGAGACCTTGCGGATGCCGCGATAGCGCGCGAACACGCGGAACGCGTAGCGCATCTCCTTCAGTGCGGCGTTGAGCAGCTTGAGATCGGCGATGCCGACGTCGTCGCGCACGAGCTTGTCGGCGGTGCCCGCGATCTCGGCTGCGAGCTCGGCGACGAACTCCTCGTGCGACAGCCTTTCGCGGCGCGTCCGCCGCGCGCGACCGGCTCGTGCCGGCAGCGGCGCGGGCTCCGCGTCCATGCCGATCGCGACCGAGCCGTCGGCCGCGACCGGCTGCGGCTCGAGCGCCGGGTCTTCGCGCTCGGCGCGCTCGCTCGCGGTCGTCTTCGTCCGGCCGTTACCCGTACCCGTCCCGCGCGAACGCGGGGTGCGGCGTGCGCTCAAGCCGTGCGTCCGCCGCGCAGCAGGCGGCCCGGAAGCGGGGCCGTGTCGGCGAGGGCGTCGCGGCCGTCCTCGCGGATCACGGTGCCGTTGACGATCACCGTCTGCACGCCGATCGCGTCGCAGACGAGGCGATCGGCACCCGCCGGCAGGTCGTTCACGCGCCGCAGCGGCGAGCAGCCGACGGTGTCGGGATCGAACACGACCACGTCCGCCGCGGCACCGACGGCGAGACGGCCGCGTCCCGCGAGCCCGAACAGATCCGCGCCGCGCGACGTCAAGAGCCGTACCGCGCTCTCGAGCGACAGCGCCTTCTTCTCGCGCACCCAGTGGCCGAGAAGGTGCGTCGAGAAGCTCGCGTCGCACAGCTGGCTCGCGTGCGCGCCGGCGTCGGAGAGTCCGAGCGCGACGGTCGGATCGCGCAGCAGCTCGGCGACGATGTTCTCGTCGGTATTGGTCACCGCCATGCGGAAGCGCGCCTCGAGGTTCGACGCGAGTGCGAGGTCGAGCATCAGGTCGACCGGATGCACGCCGCGCTGCTCCGCGACCTCCGCGAGGTTGCGCTCGTTCAGCGCGGGCTCGGACGGCGCCTCGGAGATCGTCGTGTCCTGCCAGCGCGCGGCGAGCACGCCGCCCTGGCCGTGCTCGCGGAACTTCGTGCGGAAGTCGGGATCGGCGTAGATGCGCGCCTTGCCCGCGCGGTCCGCGGCCGACACCGGCTGGAAGAACGGCAGGCTCTCGAACGGGAACGGCGCCCGGAACTGGAACTCCACCATCAGCGGACGGCACGACACCTGCGGCACGACGTTCACGCCGTCGCGTTGCATCTCGGCGGTCTTCTGCAGCACCCACTTGTGGCCGTCGGGTCCCATCATGCCGGCGAGCAGCGCGGTCCACGTCACGGGACGCGAGGTGCGCTTCTGGATCGCCGCCATCTCGTCGAGGAAGAAGCCGCGGCCGATCGTCGCCTGCATCACGCCGTGACCCGCGTCGCCGAGAGTCGACGCGAGCGTCTCGATCTCCGCGACCGACGCCGCCCGGCTCGGGACGGGACGTCCGCCGTAGCCGACGTGCGTCGGCGCCTGCGACGTCGCGAAGCCGAGCGCGCCCGCGTCGAGCGCTTCGCGCACGATGGCGCGCATCTTCGCGATCTCGTCGTCGGTCGCCTCGCGTTCGGTCGATTCCTCGCCCATGACGAAGAGACGCAGCGGCGTGTGTCCGATCAGCGCGCCGACGTTGATCGCGCTGCCGCGGCGCTCGACCGCGTCGAGGTACTGCGGGAAGGTCTCGAACGGCCAGTCGTCGCCGACGCCGGCGACCAGCGCGTCGAGCGACATGCCCTCGACGTTCTCGAGCGTGCGCAGGATCAGCTCGCGGTGCGCGGCGCGCGTCGGTGCGATGCCGAAGCCGCAATTTCCCATCACGACCGACGTCACGCCGTGCCACGGCGAGATCGTCAGCAGCCGGTCCCAGAAGATCTGCGCGTCGTAGTGCGTGTGGATGTCGACGAAGCCCGGCGCGACGACGCGGTCGCGCACCTCGATGGTCCGCTTCGCCGGCGCGTCCACCTTGCCGAGTGCGGCGATGCGGCCGTCGCGGATGCCGACGTCGCCGTGGCGGGCCGAAGCACCGGTGCCGTCCACCAGGACGCCACCGCGGATCACGAGATCGAGCTGCTCGGACATGGTTCCCTCCGTGGTCCGGTCAGGTCTATGCGGGTGCGCGCAGCTTGACAATCCGCTCGCCCGTGACGAATTCGGACTTGAACTCCGCGCCGGTTTCGGCTTGTGTGGAGTCGTTCAGGGCGGCCAGCTTTCTCGCTCGAGCCGTCGCCGACCGGGCTCTTCGTCGGCGCCTCGAGAGGTCGTTCCGCGGCGATGCGTCTGCCGGGTGGGGTGCCTGCGTTCCCCCGTCGGCCGGCACGCGCTGCACCTGAAGAGCAGGGCCCGGCAACGAACGACCGTGCAGGTGGTGGAGCGGTGGAGGACGGGATCGCCAGTCCCGGAGCCCGTCCGCGCCCATGCCTGAACGGCCACCCGTCCCGCGAGGATCGTCCCCGCGCGGACCCCATCGAGCCGCGAGGCTCCGCGAGATTCTTGGAACACCCAGGGATGCAGCAACATCCGTCAGCGCGAGCGAACGCCCGTCGGCCCCAGGCCGCCGTCGCGATCGTGACGCCGCAGGCAGACCAGGAGACCGAAGTGTCCGGTCAGACGACCCGTCCGTGAAGACCCCTTCCAGCAAGACCCCGAGCAGCACCCGGAAGACGAAGGCCGCGAAGCCCGCAGCAGCGGCCGCGCCCGCCGCCAGGCGCGCCCGTCCCGTCGCGGCGAAGAGCGCCAAGGCCGAGCCTGCCGCCAAGGCCGAGCCGAAGGCCCGCGCGAAGGCGCCTGCGAAGCCGCGCGCGAAGGCCGCGACCGAGGCGGTCGAGAAGCCGGCGAAGGCGCCGCGGGCCGCAAAGGCGGAGAAGCCCGCGAAGCAGGTCCGCAAGGCGGCGAAGCCCGAGGCGCCCGCAAAGGCCGCGACTGTCGCGAAGACCGCGAAGGCGGACAAGGCCGACAAGAAGCCGGCATCGCGCCGCCGTCGAGCCGAGACGACCGACGTTGCGGCGGACGCGCCGACGACGCAGGGCGCGCTCGCCTTCGAGCCGGCACCGCCCGCGCCCGTGACGCCCGCCGCTGCGGTCGAGCCGCCGGCGCCGGAGCCGGCCCGCGCAAAGAAGCCCGAGTCCGCGCCGGTCGAGCCTCCCGTCGAGGTCGCCGCCGCGGCCACGACGGCACCACTCGTGAACGGTGCCGCGCCCGACGATCACCTCGGCTTCGGCCACGACCTCGACGAGCACGACTGGGAGGAGGGTACGACCGCCGAGATCTCCGTCGACGACGTGCTCGCCGCCGACGAAGGCGACCACGAGGACGACGACGAGGACGACGAGGACGAAGACGACGACGGCGAGGGAGCCGACGACGAGGACGAGGACGAATCGGACGACGACGAGGACGACGAAGACGACGAAGACGACGGCGAGGACCTCGACGCCGGTCACGCCGCCGCGTCTGCGTCCGCCGCGAGAGACCACGACGAGGACGACGACGAAGAAGACGACGACCAGGACGACGACGAGGAGGAGCACGACGACACGCCGCTCGGCGAGACCGTCACGACGGAGGCCGGCGGCGGGCTCGATCCCGCGGTCGCTGCGGCCGCGCGCCGCCTCGGCATCCAGCGCCTCTATCCCGAGCAGGCGCGCACGATCCGCGAGGTCATCTCCGGACGCGACGTCCTGATCGTCATGCCGACCGGCTTCGGCAAGAGCGCCTGCTACCAGGTGCCGTCGATGCTGCTGCCGAGCCCGGTGGTGCTGATCTCGCCACTGCTCGCGCTGCTCAAGGACCAGCACGAGAAGCTCATCAAGTACAACATCCCGTGCGTGCGCATCGACGGCACGGTGCGCGGCCGGGCGCGCGCGGAAGCGATGGCGCGCATCGCGAAGGGCGGCTCGCTCCTCGTCATGACGACGCCCGAGACGCTCGGCTCCGAGGAGATGCACCACGTCCTCACGAAGTCGGGGATCTCGCTCGCCGCGATCGACGAGGCGCACTGCATCTCGGAGTGGGGCTTCGACTTCCGTCCCGCGTACCTCCGCCTCGGCGAGACGCTGCGGAAGCTCGGCCGTCCGCCGCTGCTCGCGCTGACCGCGACCGCGACCGAGAAGGTCCGCACCGACATCGTGCGCTTCCTCGGCATGCGCACGCCGACCATCGTCGCGAGCTCGCCGCACCGCTCGAACCTCGCCTTCGAGGTGCTCGAGTGCCGCGAGGCGGCGCGTCTGCGCGCGCTCGCGCGCCTCGCGCAGCGCCTTCGCCGCCCGGGCATCATCTACTGCTCGACCACGCGCGACGTCGACACCGTCTACACCATCCTGATGAAGCTCGGCATCCCGTCGCACCGCTACCACGGCAAGATGGCGGCGGGAGACCGCGTCAAGCAACAGGAGATGTACATGAAGCCGGGGCGCCGCACCGTCATGGTGGCGACGAGCGCCTTCGGCCTCGGCATCGACAAGCCCGACATCCGCTACGTCGTGCACCAGCAGTCGCCGGCTTCGCTCGAGCAGTACGTGCAGGAGGCGGGCCGCGCCGGACGCGACGGCGCCAAGGCCAACTGCATCCTGCTGCACGACTCGAGCGACCGCACGGTGCACGAGGCGCTGCTGTCGCGCAGCCGGCTCCGTCCCGATCAGCTGTACAAGCTGGGCAGCGCGCTCGCCGCGTGGGCGGCGGAGGGCCGCACGCCGACCATCGACGCGCTCGCGCTGTCGGCCGACCTCGGCGAGCGTCCGACCAATGCGCTCCTCGCGACCCTCGAGGAGGCGGGCCTCGTCAAGATCTCCGAGGACTTCCTGGTGCGTGCGACCTGCCCGCCGTCCGAAGTCGAGGAGAAAGTTCGCAGTCTCGCGGGCCAGTTCGCGAACATGCGGACGCAGGACTCCCGTCGCCTCGACGCGGTGGCCGACTACTCGCAGGACAACGGATGCCGCGCGGTCTACCTGCGCAGCTACTTCGGCGAGGACGGCGGCGGCGCGTGCGGGTTGTGCGACGTGTGCCGCGGACGTCCCGATCGGCCGTCGACCTTCTGGTCGCCGGTCGCGGCGCCGAAGCGCATGAACAAGAAGCGGCGTCGCGGCCGCAGCGGCCAGCAGCCGCAGCACCAGCAGCGGCCGCAGCAGGGCGGCGGACGCCGTCGCCGCGGTCGCAGACGGCGCGGCGGCGGGCAGCAGAACCCGCAGCAGATGAACATGCGGCAGGGCGGGCCGAACCAGAACCAGCAGCACCAGCACCCGCGTCCGCAGCAGCACGGCCAGCCCCAGCAGCACGGCGGTGGCGGACCGCAGCAGGGCGGCAACCCGCAGCAGAGCCAGATGGGCGGCGGCGGGCCGAACGACGGTCAGCGTCGTCGTCGGCGCCGCCGGCGCGGACGTCGCGGACGTCGCGGACGTCCGAACCAGGGTACGCCGGCGCCGACGACGTCGGGCGACAGCTGAGCGAGCAGCCCGCGCTGGCAAACCCCTGCCGGCGCGGGCACACTCGCGCGATGCGCAACCTCGTCACGGTGAGCGCGGCGCTCGCGCTCGCTGCCGTACTGACGCTCGCCCTGCCGGCGCACGCCCGCATCGGCGGCGGGCTCCGCTGCGGCAACCGTCTGGTGAACGTCGGCGACCGCATCGACGAGGTGTTCCGGCTGTGCGGCGAGCCGACGTTCCGCACGTTCTCGATCGAGTCGGTATCGGTGGAGACGTCGCCGGGCGTCTTCGTGACCCGCCAGGTGCAGGTCGAGACCTGGACGCTCAACCGCGGCTCGCGCGAGTTCATCCGCTACTTGACGTTCCGCGACGGGCGCCTCGTGAACGTCGACGAAGGCGGCTACGGCTACTGACCGGGAGCGGTCGGCTACTTGCCCTCGAAGCGCGGCGGACGCTTGTCGCGTCCCGAGGCGAAGCCCTCGATCAGGTCCTCCGACACGAAGCCGACCGCCGCGTTCATCGCCTCGAAGCGGAGCGCGTCGTCGAGGCCGCGATCCGCGAACATGTCGATGGTGCGCTTGATCGCCTGCACCGCGATCGGCGCGTTGGCGGCGATCTCGTCGGCGATCCTGCGCGCCTCCGCGAACAGCTGATCGGCGGGGAAGACGTCCTGCAGGAGGCCGATCTGCGCGGCCTTCGCGGCGTCGATGCGGCGTCCGGTGAACGTGAGCCACTTCGCCCACGCAGGTCCGACCTCGGCCGCGAGGCGCATGTCGAGGCCGCAGTCGATGGGCACGCCGATGCGCGCCTCGGGGCAGCCGAACTGCGTGCCTTCGGCTGCGATGCGCACGTCGCCGAGCATCGCGACCTCGAGCCCCGCGCCGAGGCAGTAGCCGTGCATCGCGACGATGATCGGCTGCGGCGTCTCCTCGATCGCGCGCGTGCGGCGGTGCGAGCCCCTGTATCGCTGGTAGTAGTTGAGGACCTTCTCCGCGGGCGAGCGTCCGACGATGCGCCCGCCGACGTCGGGCTTGAGGTCGACGCCGGCGCAGAACGCGCGCCCCGCGCCGCGCAGGATCACCGCGCGGACGTCGGGATTGCCGGCGACCGCCTCCATGTGGCGGTGCAGCTGCTGGCCCATCTCCCAGTTCCACGCGTTCAGCCGGTCGGGCCGGTTGAACGTGACGGTCGCGACGTGACCGTCGATCTCGAGCAGGACGGCGTCGGCGCTCTCCTCGGACATGGGCGTCACCTCCGCGACGTTCGTATGCCGCGGCGCGCCGGAGGGTCAATTCGCAGCGAGTCGTGCGTTGCGCGTCAGCGTGCGCCGGCGTCGACCACGGCGATGTCCGAGAGGTTGAAGATGCCGTCGCGGAAGGGCACGACGATCGCCGGCTCCCACGTGAGGCCGCCGTCGTGCGTGACGCCGCCGGCGCCGGTGGCGACCCACAGCCCCTCGTCGGCGGTCGCGAAGCGCAGCGCGTGGATCTCGAAGCCCGGAGGGATCGCGGCGTCCACCGTCACCCAGGTCAGACCGCCGTCGTCCGTGCGTTGCAACTGGTTGCCGCCGCGCCAGCCGCGCAGCTCGGAGGTGAAGTCGAGCGGCGCGTAGCAGCAGTTGTAGCCAGCGTCCGCGACCGTGGTCCAAGTCAGGCCGCCGTCGTCGGAGCGCACGACGAGGTTGAAGCCGGAGAGCCCGATCGACTCGTCCCGCTCGCACGCGACGTCCAGTGCGTGTGGGAAGTCTGCCGTCGCCGGCATGCTCTGCCAGGTGCGTCCCGCGTCGCGGGAGAGGAGCAGCGGGGTTCGCTCTCGCGCGATCACGCCGATCCCGGACTCGGTGAAGCACGCGGCTGCACCCCTGCCGCCTTCGATCGCGGGCGCGCCGTCGATCGGCGCTGGTCGCCACGACGCGCCACCGTCCTCGGTGAGGAGAACGAACGCCTGCGTGCGGTAGAGGGTGATCGGTCCAAAGGAGCCGGCCACCTCGTCGGTGGTGCCCCAGCCCGACATGATGCCTCGCCGTGCGTCGAGAAAGCGCACGACGTCGAACGCATTCACGCCTCGCGCGGTCGCGGCGGCGGGGACCTCGATGCCGTCCTCCTTGCGCGTCCAGCTGACGCCGCCATCGACGGTGTGCAGGACGATCCCGCCCGGTCCGACCGCCCAGCCGTCGAGCGCGCTGGCGAAGGCGACGCTGCCGAGGCCGGAGTCGAAATACTGCCGCGTCCAGGTCCGCCCGAGGTCGTCCGAGCGCGCGAGGACGCCACGCTCGCAGTAGTCGCCGAAGCGCGTGCACCCGCAGCCCAGACGGGCGTCGGCGCCGCAGCCGGCGACCCACAGCACGGGTGGAGCAGTCGGCGCAGGCTCGAGCCCGGTCGGCATCGGTGTGGACGTTGCGACGGGCGAGGGCGTCGCCGACGGGTCGCGATCCGACTCGCCCGAGCCGCAGCCGAGCGCCAGCGACACGAGCGCAACCAAGACACCGACGGCCACACGCAGCTTCACCGGAGGAACGGACGCACGAGGGGGACCGAGCTTACGCGTCCGGATCGTTGACCCCATCCGCGACCGGGTGCGAAAGTCCGCGCATGCCGCTCCCCGAGCCGCCCGCCGCAGGAAGTCCGATGCTCCCGCCCGGCACGTACGTCGGTCAGGTCGTCGCCGTCACCGGCGGTGGTACCGGACTCGGCAAGGCGATGGCGATCGAGTTCGCGCGTCTCGGCGCCGGCGTCGCGATCCTGTCGCGCAAGCCCGAGCAGCGGCAGCGCGGCATCGAGGCGGTGGAGGCCGCGGGCGGACGCGCGTGCGGCGCCGAGGTCGACATCCGGCAGCCGGATCAGATCGCGCGCGCCTTCGACGAGGTCGAGCGCGCGCTGGGTCCGATCGACGTGCTGGTGAACAACGCGGCCGGCAACTTCCCCGTCGTGTCGGAGGACCTGAGCCCGAACGGCTGGCGTGCGGTCACGCAGATCGTGCTCGACGGCACGTGGTTCTGCTCGCACGAGCTCGCGAAGCGCTGCATCGCCGCGAATCGTCCCGGCGTGATCCTGAACATCGGCGCCACCTACTCGCTGAACGGCGGACCCGGTGCCGTGCACTCCGCTGCTGCGAAGGCCGGCGTGCACAACCTGACGATGACGCTCGCGGTCGAGTGGGCGCAGCACGGCATCCGCGTCAACGAGCTGATGCCCGGGATGTTCCCGCACGAGGACATGGCGGCGCACATGAAGGCGAACCGTCCCGAGGGCTACTCGGAAGCCGGCAAGCAGGTGCCCGCCGGACGCGTCGGACGGCTGCACGAGCTCGGCTGGGCCGCGACCTACCTCTGCTCGCCGTACGCCGCGTACGTGACCGGCCACAGCTTCGTCATCGACGGCGCGAACTGGCTGCGTCGCGGCCTGCAGATGCCGGAGTACAAGCCGGTGCGCGAGCAGATCCGCGCGCGTCCGACGACGCGCTGACCCGCGCACCGCACCTCTTCGCGGGCAGCGCGGTCCCCCGCGCGCGCGTCAGCCGCCGACCAGCGCCAGCACGCCGAGCAGCGCGAAGAGTCCCGCCGCGATCGTGCGGATCACGCGCAGCGGCAGACGCTCCGCGGCCTTGCCGCCGAGCCACACGACGGGAACGTTCGCGATCAGCATGCCGAGCGTCGTCGCCGACACCACCATGACGAGCGACGGGTAGCGCGCCGCGAGCATGATCGTCGCGACCTGCGTCTTGTCGCCGATCTCCGCGAAGAAGAAGAGGATCAGCGTCGCGACGAACGGACCGTAGCGGTAGGCGGAGTGCTCCTCTTCCTCCATCTTGTCGGGGATCAGCGTCCACGCGGCGACCGCGAGGAACGAGATGCCGAGCACCCAGCGCAGCACGTCCGGCGTCAAGTATGACTGCACGAGCTGACCCAGCCACGCCGCCACGGCGTGGTTGAGGATCGTCGCGGCGAGGATGCCGAGCACGATCGGCCACGGCTTCCGGTAGCGCGCGGCGAGCACGAGCGAGAGCAGCTGCGTCTTGTCGCCGACCTCGGCCAGCGCCACGACCGAGGTCGCGATCAGGAACTCCATCGCCAACGCTCCTAGCGAACGACGGGCGTCAGTGCGCGCGCAGCCGGTAGTCGACCGGGCACGGGCGCGCCGCGCGCGCGACGGCGCCGAGCTGCTGGCGTCGCGGCCGCACCTCGACGAAGCGCGGCGTGAAGTCGTAGCGGTCGACCAGGCGCCGCACCGCGAGGCGGATCGCGGTGATGGAGAAGCGCTGCGCCGGGCACGAGTGGCTGCCGTGCCCGAACGTGCTCACCAGCTCCTTCGTCTCGAGCGGCACGCACGGCGCGAGCCGACGTCCCTCGTAGTGCGCCGGATCGAAGCGCTCGAGGCCGGGTGCGGCGGAGCAGTTGTTCACCGACAGCATCGTCGTGATCAGGACGCCGGGCGAGAGACGATACGTCCGCACGCCGTCGTCGAAGTCGAGCGGGGCGAGTACCTGCCGCAGCGTGATCGAGCGCTGCGCCATGCGGATCGACTCGTTCGCGCACTGCTCGAGCAGCACGTCGTCGCCGTCGCGCACGCGTGCGAGCAGGTCCGGACGCAGCAACAGATTGGCGAACGTCCACGCGAGCGCGGCATAGAGGTTCGACTGCGAGCCCAGGTGGAGCATGATGACGTCGCGCGCGATGCCGGCGTTGCGCTCCGCGGGCGCCGCGTCGGCCCACGACGCGGCGATCTGATCGAGGAAGTCGCCCGCGCGCTCGCCGCGCCGCTCGCGCGCCGCCAGGATCTCCGCGACGATCGCCTCGATGCCGTGCATCGCGCGGCGCTCGCGCGCGTAGCGCGTCGCCGCGATCACGAACGCGTTGCCGGGACGGACGAAGGCGTCGGCGCTGTCGATGCGGTCGAAGAGCGGGATCAGGCGCTCGAGGTTCTCGGGTGCCGCGGCCTCGTTGCCGATCCACGACGCGAGCCCGAGCCGGTGCCCGAGGCGGCGCATCTCGCCGAACACCTCGAAGCTGCCGCTCGCGCCGAGCTGCTCGAGCTCGCGGCGCACCGCTTCCTCGAGATTTCCGACGTAGCGCTCGACCTCCTCGCCGCCGAACAGGTTGCGCGGACCGTTCCGGCGTCCCGCGAACAGCTCGCCGGGGATCTTGAGCTTGAGCAGGTTGTAGGTCGCGAGGCCGAAGCTCGCGCGGCTCTCGGGCAGGGCGTAGAGGCCGCGCACGCCGGCGGCCGAGAACACGCAGAACAGGCGGAAGCCGAACGCGTCGACGACGTAGGTGTCGCCGAGCGCGCGCCGCGCGTCGGCGAAGAAGGCCGTCGGGTCACCCAGCAGCCCGAGCCCAGCGCCGACCCACGGGATCGCGCCCGGCGCGCGCGGCGGCATCGGCTCGATCGGCGCGAGCGTCGGGACGGGCAGTGCGAGGGCGGTGGGCACGCGGCGTCCGCTACGACAGCATGCCGCCGTCGACGCGGACCTCGGCGCCGGTCATGTGCGCGCCGTCGTCCGAGGCGAGCATCGCGATCACGCTCGCGACGCGCGACGGGTGCGCGGCACCGCTCGGCGAGCGCACGCGCTCGAGCAGCTTGAAGTTCGCACCCTCCGGGAGGCGGAACGACTTCATGATCGGCGTCTTGATCTCGCCGGGACACACCGCGTTCGCGCGCACGCCCTGCTCGACGTAGTCGATCGCGAGGTTCTTCGTGAGCGCGAGGATGCCGCCCTTCGACGCGGAGTACGCGGCTCCCCATGGCTGTCCTGCGAGGGCTGCGGTCGACGACAGGTTCACGATGTTGCCGCGCGTCGCGATCAGGTGCGGCAGCGCCGCGCGGCAGAAGAGGAACGTGCCGGTGAGATTGACGGTGATCACGCGGTTCCAGTCGGCGAGCGACAGCTCGTGCGTGTGGTCGAAGCGCAGGATCCCGGCGATGTTGCACAGCACGTCGATGCGTCCGAAGCGCGCGACGCAAGCCGCGACGGTCTCCTCGACCTGCGCCTCCTCGCCCTGGTCGCAGCCCCGCGTCGCGATCTCGGCGCCGAGGGCGCGGACTTCCTCGGCGACCTTCGCGAGCCCGTCCTCCTGCACGTCGCAGGCGAAGAGGGTGGCGCCTTCCTCCGCGAGGCGGAGTGCGGTCGCGCGCCCGATCCCGGACGCGGCACCCGTCACGAGCGCGACCTTGCCGTCGAACCGTCTCATCGCCCGCTCCGTTCGCGTCGTGCCGTCTGCATCGCGCGTGCAGTAGCGCACCGGACCGGGCGGAGGGAAGCGCCGCGCGGCGTGCTATCCGGAGCGACGATGGCACGGACCGCGAGCGAGCTGCCGGTCGTGGACGTCGCGGAGCTGGTGCGCGGCGGTGACGCACGGCACGAGGTCGCGCGGCGCATCGACGCCGCCTGCCGTGACGCGGGCTTCTTCTACGTCGTCGGCCACGGCGTCGATCGCGGACTGCAGGACACGCTGGTGGCGGAGAGCCGGCGCTTCTTCGCGCGCCCCGACGCGGACAAGGCGCGCATCGCGATGTCGCACGGCGGGCGTGCCTGGCGCGGCTGGTTCCCGGTCGGCGGTGAGCTGACCTCGGGGCGTCCGGATCTGAAGGAGGGCGTGTACTTCGGTGCCGAGCTCGCGCCCGACCATCCGCTGTTGCGCGCCGGCACGCCGCTGCACGGAGCGAACCTGTTCCCCGACGACATGCCCGCATTCCGCGACGCGGTGCTGCGCTGGATGGACGCCATGACGTCGCTCGGCCACGCGCTGCTGCGCGGCATGGCGCTGGCGCTCGGCCTGCCCGAGGGCGAGCTCGCCGAGCGCTTCGGCACGACGCCGCTCACGCTGTTCCGCATCTTCAACTATCCGGCGCCGCCGCCGGTTGACGACGGCTGGGGCGTCGGCGAGCACACCGACTACGGCTTCCTCACGATCCTGAAGCAGGACGACGCGGGCGGCCTCGAGGTGCGCACGAAGGACGGCTGGATCGCCGCCCCACCGCTGCCCGACGCGTTCGTCTGCAACATCGGCGACATGCTCGACCGCGTCACGCGCGGCCTCTACCGCTCGACGCCGCATCGCGTGCGCAATCCGTCGCGGCGCGACCGTCTGTCGTTCCCGTTCTTCTTCGACCCCGGCTGGAACGCGCGCATCGGACCGCTGGTTGCCGCGGAGCGCGCGCCCGACGACGATCGCGCGCAGCGCTGGGACGGTGCCAGCGTGCACGACTTCGACGGCACGTACGGCGACTACGTGCTGCGCAAGGTCTCGCGCGTGTTCCCGGACCTGCACCGCGACGTGCTCTGACGCCGCGTCGGCATCCTCGTCAGCGCGAGGCGGAGCACGAGCGCTCGGCGACGCGTGCGCGCACGAGCAGCTGTGCCGGGTCGATCGTGTCGTCGTCGGCAGCGCGGCTCGCGACCGCGCGCAGCATGCGCGGCAGCGCCGCGACGCTCGCGCCGCGTGCACGCAGAAGGCCGCACGCGAACGCGTCCGCGCGCGTCTCGATGTCCGCCGCGGCGTACGGGCCGCCGTCGATCGCACCGGCCAGCGCCGTGGCGCGGTCCGCGACGGCTCCGGCGTCGAGCAGATGACCCATCTCGTGTGCGACGGCGGCACGGAGCTCGTCGTCGTCGAGCGCGTCGACGAGGGCGCGGCTCACGCGGATGCGGCCGTCGGGCCAGGACCAGGCGCCGAGGGCGTCCCGGGTCGAGAGCGCGATGTCGACGTGCTCGTCCGTCGGGGCGGAGCCGGCGAGGTCACTTCCGATCCGCTCCAGTCGCTCGACGCGCCGCGCGTCCGCGTCGGGCGCGGTGCCTCCCGCGACGTGCGACGCAGAGCCCCGCGTCGCGGAGCAGCCTGCGAGTGCCGCAAGAACGAGCAGCAGATGGACGGTGCGCGCCACGGCGCCGATCGCAACGCGCGTGCCGCGGCGAAATCACGGCCGCACCGCGCGCGCACGCCGTCGATCTGCACACGAGATGGGCAGCTGCGCGAAAGTCCGGCGGATTCTCGTCAAAGGTCGAAACGGCGGGCTTGCCACGACGTCGAACCATGCACAGCATCGTGACGACCGATCGCCGCCATGAGCGGCGCATCGAAACGAAAGAAAGGAACTGAGGAATGAAGACGCTCGTGACGACCTTCTCGCTCGCAACCGTGCTGGCCGCGGCTCTGCCCGCGGCGGCGGTCACGGCCGGGACCTTCGACCCGCGCGACCCCAACAGCCTCGCGAGGCCGGCCGCGGCCGCGCAGCAGAAGCCGTACGCACTGACCGGCAGCGCGCGGCGCACGACCGAGCCCAACGACACCCGTCTGCAGGTCAACAGCTACGTCGGCTCGCGGGCGGTGATCGCCGAGCACGGCGCCGGGACGCCGCAGAAGTAGTGCGGGGCTCTCACGCTCGCGAAGAAGGGCGGGTCGCCGAAGCGGCCCGCCCTTCTTTTTTGCTTGCGCGCGGCGCGGTGCACGGCGCGCGGTGTCGCGCGATCACCGCTCGGGGTGCTCACGCGCCTCGTGCTTCGGCATCGCGTTGCGGACGTACTCCTTCACGCGGTGCAGCCAGCGTCTCGCCCAGTCGAACTCGAGCGCCAGGATGCCGAGCCCCATCGGGATCACGACGAACGCCGGACCCGGCGTGACCAGCATGATGACGCCGACTCCGAGCACCGCCGACCCGACGAGCCCGATGCCGATGCGGCGCAGCACCCGGAGCGGTCCGCTCGCACCGAAGGTGCGGCTCCAGTGCTGCATCGTGTCCGCGACGTCGTCGCGCTCGGGCTCGTGGCGCGGTGCTTCGTTCCACTGCGTTTGCATGATCTACCGTGTCTTCCGGGTCGCTTGCCGCGGATTCCGAGAGTGCTCGGAGGTGGTGGCGAAGGATTGCACGAAGCGCGCCATCCGGGCGAGCGTCTATCGCGCGCGCCGCACGGCGGCGGCGTGCGGCCTGACGCGGAAGATCTGGCGCAGCTCCTCGGCGTCGGCGGTCTCCTCGTAGCGCCCGTCGGTCTGCTCGCCGATGACCCGGCGCCAGAAGCGGATGGCGCGCTCGTTGCGCACCAGCTCGCTGACCTCCCAGCGGCCGGGGTGCGCGTCGAAGACCGCGTGCGCGGCGAGCGCGCCGATCCCCTGCCGCCGCTCGCGACGCAGCACGAAGAACTCGGACATCCGGTGGTCGCAGCCCGGCGCGATCCAGAGCGATGGCGCGCGCGCGACCAGCGCGAAGCCGACGCGGCGTCCGTCGGCGACGAGGATCAGGGGCAGGTCCCGGTCCTCGCCGAGCCACGACGGCAGGTGGTCCGGCTGCCAGACGCCGCGGTCGTCGAGCTGGTAGTAGCCGCCGTCGAACTCGGACAGGTCGTGCAGGTAGAGCGGGTAGACGTTGCGCAGCCAGGCACGGTCCTGCGCGGCCTCGCGCGCGTCACGCAGCTCCAGATCCATGGTCCCACGACGGTGCCGCGACTCCCGAACCGGGGCAAGGGTCGCCGCCGCTCCGGCCGGTTTGACAAGACGCGTCGCCCGATGGCACGACACGGCATGAGCGCTGTCGCAGGGCCACGTCGCAAGTTCTGGGGCTGGGGATACGAGGGCCACGGCCCGAACGAGGAGCAGCAGCGCAAGATCGCCGAGCTGCTCGCCGACCGCTTCGGACTCCCGTCCGTTCCCGAGCCGTTGCCCGCGCCGCGCGTCGCCGACCTTTCCCTGCGCGCGCCGCGCATCACGCCGCCGGCGAGCCTCGCTCCGCTGTGCTCGACCGACGCCGAGGATCGCGCCGGCCACACCTACGGCAAGTCGTTCCGCGACGTCGTGCGCGCGCTGGCGCGCGACTTCGCGAACCCGCCCGACGTGATCGCGCGCCCGCGCGACGAGAAGGACGTCGCGGCGGTCCTCGACTGGTGCGACTCCGCGCGCGCGATCGCGATCCCGTACGGCGGCGGGTCGAGCGTCGTCGGCGGCACCGAGCCGCCGGCGGGCGATCGCCCCGTGGTCACGATCGACATGGAGCGCATGGGCCGCGTTCTGGAGATCGACCGCACGTCGCGTGCGGCGCGCATCGAGGCGGGCGTCTACGGGCCCGCGCTCGAGGACCAGCTGCGTCCGCACGGCCTGACGCTGCGCCACTTCCCGCAGTCGTTCGAGTTCAGCACGCTCGGCGGCTGGATCGCGACGCGCTCGGGCGGACACTTCGCGACGCTCTACACGCACATCGACGACTTCGTGGAGTCGCTGCGCGTCGTCACGCCGCGCGGAATCGTCGCGTCGCGGCGCCTGCCCGGCTCGGGCGCCGGTCCGAGCCCGGACCGCATGTTCATCGGCTCGGAGGGCATCCTCGGCATCATCACGGAAGCCTGGATGCGGCTGCAGGACCGGCCGCGCTGGCGTGCGTCGGCGTCGGTGAGCTTCAAGGACACGCTCGCCGGTGCCGAGGCGGTGCGCGCGATCTCGCAGTCGGGACTCGCGCCGACCAACTGCCGGCTGCTCGATCCCGGCGAGGCGATGACGGCAGGCGCCGGCGCGGGCGACGCGGCGATCCTCGTGATCGGCTTCGAGTCCGCGGACCACCGTCCCGACGCATGGATGGCGCGCACGCTCGAGCTGTGCCGCGATCACGGCGGCGTCGTGGCGGACGGCGCCGGTGCGACGCGCGACGACGAGTCCGGCGGACGCGAGGGCGCGGTCGGCGCGTGGCGCAAGGCGTTCCTCGACGGCCCGTATCTGCGCGACACGCTGGCCGCGATCGGCATGGTGTCGGAGACCTTCGAGACCGCGATCACCTGGGACCGCTTCCCCGAGTTCCACGCGGCGGTGACGTCGGCGACGCTCGACGCCGTGAAGCGCGTCTGCGGCGCGGGGCAGGTGAACTGCCGCTTCACGCACGTCTACCCGGACGGGCCGGCGCCGTACTACTCGGTGATCGCGCCCGGCAAGCGCGGCTCGCAGCTGCAGCAGTGGGCGGAGATCAAGGCGGCGGCGTCCGAGGCGCTGATCTCGCACGGCGGCACGATCACGCACCACCACGCCGTCGGCCGCGACCACCGTCCCTGGTACGACCGCCAGCGCCCGGATCCGTTCGCGCGCGCTCTCGCCGCCGCGAAGCGCGAGCTCGACCCCAACCACATCCTGAATCCCGGCGTTCTGATGGACTGATCGCAACGAGGGGGCACGCGCCCCCTCGCTCCACGCGGCGAAGCCGCGCGGAGCCTCACTCCCCGCGCTCGCTTCGCTCGGCCGCGCGCTGCGCGCGCGGAGGGGCGACTTGTCGCGCCGGCCGACGGCGGGGTAGGTTCCGCCGCGCAGCGGGGGACGAGACCAGATGCCGATCGAACTGAAGGACATCCTGCAGCCCAAGACCACGGCGGTGATCACCGTCGAGTGCCAGCGCGGCGTGATCGGCAGCGGCGGTCCGTTGTCGGCGCTCGCCGACGCGGTGCGCGACAGCGGCCTCGTGCCGCGCGCGGCGAGCGTGCTCGACGCGGCGCGCGCGACCGGTACGACGGTCATGCACGGCACGGTCGTGCGGCGCGCCGACGGCGGCGGCACGACCGCGAACTGCCGTCTCTTCGCCGTGACCCGCAAGTCGAAGGGGCCGGGGCTCCTCGCCGGCAGCGAGCAGCAGAAGATCATCCCCGAGTTCGGACCCGGCGAGAACGACTACTTCGTGCCGCGACATCACGGCGTGTCGCTGTTCCACGACACCGAGCTCGACTCGCTGCTGCGCAGCCTCGGCGTGCGCACCATCGTCCTGCTCGGCGTGAGCCTCAACATCGCGCTGCTCGGCACGACCATCGAGGCCGTGAACCGCGGCTACCAGGTGGTGATGCCGCGCGACGGCGTGACCGGAACGCCGCCCGAGTACGCCGAGATGGTGCTCGAGCACACGGTGCGCATGCTGGCGACCGTGACGACCTGCGCGGAGATCGTCGACGCGCTGAACGGAAAGGGAGCCTCCTCGTGAGCGATCTGGTCCTGACGGAGGAGCAGCAGCTGCTGCAGAGCACCGCCGCCGACTTCGCCCGGCAGAGCCTGCCGGTGTCGCGTCTGCGCGCGCTGCGCGAGACCGGCGACGGCTTCTCGCGCGACCTGTGGCGCGAGATGGGAAACCTCGGCTGGCCCGGCATGCTGCTGCCCGAGGAGTACGGCGGGCTCGGGCTCGGCTACGCCGACGCGGTGGTCGTCCTCGAGGAGCTGGGCAAGGTTCTCGCGCCGGAGCCGTTCCTCTCGACCGTCCTGCTCGCCGGCAACGCGGTTCTGCTCGGCGGCAGCGCGGCGCAGAAGCAGGAGATCCTGCCGCGCGTCGCGAGCGGCGAGGCGGTTCTGGCGTTCGCGCACCACGAGCCGCGCGCGCGCCACCGCATGCACCACGTCACGACGCGCGCCGCGGCGCAGTCCGACGGCAGCTTCACGATCAGCGGCGTCAAGGACGTCGTGCTCGACGGCGCCGCCGCGGAGCGTCTGGTCGTCAGCGTGCGCACGTCGGGCGGCAACGACGACCGCGACGGCATCTCGCTCTTCCTCGTCGACCCGCACGCGCCCGGCGTCACGGTGACGCGACAGCAGCTGGTCGACCACCGCTCCGCGGCGCTGGTCAAGCTCGACGGCGTCAAGGTCCCCGCGGACGCGCAGATCGGCACGCTCGGCAAGGGCGCGGACGTGGTCGACGCGACCCTCGACCGCGCCACCGTGGGCCTCTGCGCCGAGATGCTCGGCGGCATGGTGCGCGCGGCCGAGATGACGTTCGCGTACCTCAAGGAGCGCAAGCAGTTCGGCGTCGTCATCGGGACGTTCCAGGCGCTGAAGCACCGTGCGGCGCGCATGTTCATCGAGATCGAGCTCGGACGCTCGGTCGTGATGGCGGCCGCGCGCGCGCTCGACGAGGGCGCGCGGGACACGGCCATGCTGGTGTCGGTCGCGAAGGCGCGCCTGTCGGAGGGCTACGTGCTGGTCGCCAGCGAGGCGGTGCAGATGCACGGCGGCATCGGCATGACCGACGAGCACGACGTCGGCTTCTACCTGAAGCGCGCGCGTGCGGCGGAGATCCTGCTCGGCGACGCCCCGTACCACCGCGACCGCTACGCGAAGCTTCAGAGTTACTGAGCGGCAGGCGCACCGATCGCGAAGGTCAGCGACGCCCAGAAGCTCTCCCACTGGGCGTCGTCGCCGGGCGGCAGCGCGACCATGTGCACCGCCTTCACGAGCCAGGGGCCGCCGACCGCGAGCGGAAGCGCGACGCGTCCGGACGCGTCGGTGCGCGCGGCGACGTTCGCCGTCGAACTGCTCGCGCTGAGCGCGCTCACCAGCACGTCCGCGATCGGCTGACCGTCGTAGGTCAGGCGCAGCGGCAGCGCGTCGCCCGGCGCGAGTGACGCCGGGCTCTTCTCCGCCACCAGCTCGAGCGTCAACCCCAGGGGAGCGTCCGCGCCGGACACCGGCGGCTTGCCGGCCGCGAGCAGCGTCTTCGCGCAGCGCGAGAAGCGCTCCTTGGCGGGCTTGTCGGTCTCGCCGCGTGCGGCGCGCAGGCTCGCGATGCGCTGCAGCCCTTCCGCCTCGAGGTACGACGCGAACTTCCCCGGCTCGAGCTCGACGCTGCTCGCGCGGCCGCGGTAGCCGACGACGTGCAGACCCGGCTTCTTCGGCGTGACGAGGCCCGCCGGGTCGAGGCCGTCGCGTCCGGCGACGGGCTGCGTTCCCTCGGGACCGGTCATCGCGAAGCTGGTGGTCATCGCGTCGTTGCGCGGCAGCGACTCGCCGGCGAGGCGCTCGCCGACCAGCAGGCGCAGCGTCACGACGTCGCCGGGCTGCGGCGCATACGAGGACGGCTCGATCCAGAAGTCGTGCGCGAGCGCGGAAGGCGCGAGCAGCGCGAGCAGAAACAGGGCGAGAACGGTTCGCATGGCTCCCTCGGGCAGTACGGAGGCGGGGCGCGGATGGATCTCAGCCGCGGTCGCGCCGCCGCGTGCAGAGGATCATGCCCGACCCGCACGCGAGCTCGACCGCCACGAGATCGGGATGTCCCAGCAGCGTCGCGCGGACGCGCACGGTGTGGCGCTCGTGCGCGTCGTCCATCCATGCGGGCGGCGTCATGTCGTCGACCAGCAGCAGCCCGCCCGGGCGGAGCGCCGCGATCGTGCGGTCGAGGCCGACCCACTTGCCGCCCTGCGCGTCGGCGAAGATCAGGTCGAAGCGTCCGTGCTCGCCGAGCACGTCCAGCACGTCGGCGACGCGCAGCGTGAGCCACGACGGCCAGTTCGCCTCGCGCGCGATCGCGGATGCGTTGGCGTCGAGGTCGACCGACGTCACGCGGACGTCGTCGCGCGCGCCGAGCCCGTGCACGATCCACGACGTGCCCGCGCCGACGCCGGTACCCATCTCGAGAATCGCTCCGTTCGCGGGCACGGACGCCGCGAGCGCGGCAAGCAGGCGGCCCACCTCGGGCTCGCACGACAGCGTGAAGCCATGCCGCCGCGCGCGCTCGTACGACGCGGCGACGGCGGCCGGCACGTCGGACGCGGGCTCGGGTGTCGGCTGCATCGCCGCACCAGAGCCCGCAATCGGCGCGCGGCGCAAGGGCCGCGATTCTCAGCTCGTGGACGCGACCGGCACGAAGTGCAGGTCGAGGTGCGCCAGCAGATGCTCCTCGTCGGCGGGCAGAGCGCGGAACGAGACGTAGCCGTCGGGGCGCACGAGGCAGAGCGATTCGGCCGTCGCGGCGTAGCGCCTGTGCAGCGCGAGCTCCGGGTCGTGCAGCACGCGCATGGCAGCGGGCACGACGGCGCCGGGCACGGCATCGGGCAGGACGAGAAGCGGCTCCACCAGCGTACCGAAGCGGTGCTCGACTGCGTTGGCGATCCCCACGAGGTGCCCGACGCGTGCGGCATCGGGCTCGGGACCCGTGAGCAGCACGAGCGTGTGCCGCGTTCCGTCGAGGGCCGCGAAGAGCGTCGTCGGCGCGCCCGTGGCGGGCTCGACGAGCGGTGCATCGACCGCGCGCGCGCCCGGCAGGACGCCGCCGCCGAGCAGCCACGCGTGTGCGCCCGGACCGCGGTGCTCGCCGTTCAGCGGGCTCGCGGGATAGTCCACGGCGAGTTCGGTGAGCGTCGCCTTGAAGCGCGCCTGCACGAACTCGAGCGACGCGATCAGCGGCACCAGGTGATTGCGCAGGCTCTGTGCGACCGGGTTGCGCAGCGTCGCGACGCGCGTCATCGCGCCCGCGTTGCGCAGCACGCGATCGCCGATCTCGCTGCGCTCGACGTCGAACGTGTCGAGCAGCGCGTCGCGCGCGCGGCCCGACTTCACCAGCGCGAGCTTCCAGCCGAGGTTGCAGATGTCCTGCATGCCGGTGTTCATGCCCTGCCCGCCGGCGGGGCTGTGCACGTGCGCCGCGTCGCCCGCGAAGAGCACGCGCCCGTGACGGTAGTGCGCGAGCTTGCGCTCGTTGATGCGGAATCCCGACAGCCACACGGGATCCTTCAGGGCGAGGCCGCCGGGACCGCGCTCGTCGAGCAGCGCCTGCGCCTGTGCGAGCGTCGGCGTCTCCGGCTGCGCGAGCTCGGGGTGCGGACCGATGTCGGCGATCATGCGGAAGCGTCCGCCGATCATCGGGAACATCGCGAGCACGCCGCGCTCGTGCCAGTAGAGCGAGATCTCGTCGGTCGCGATCGCACCCGCGACGTGGACGTCGGCGAGGATCCAGTCGTCGGGCTCGGCGTTGCCGGCGAACTCGAGACCGAGCTGGTGGCGCACCGTGCTGTGCGCGCCGTCGCACGCCACCAGCCACGGCGTGCGGATCGACTCCTCGCGTCCGTCGGCGTGCACGAGCGTCGCGCCGACGTCGGCGGCGTCCGGCGTGATCGTGCGGACCTCTACGCGTCGTTCGATCTTCACGCCGAGCGACGTGACCCACTCCTCGAGCAGGCGCTCGGTGTCGCTCTGCGGGATCATCAGCGCGAACGGGTAGGGGCTGTCGATGTCGTCGAGCGTCGCGTGCACCAGGCGCTTGCCGTGGCCGTAGAGGCTCGCGCCGTGCGCGCGGATGCCGACGTCGAGGAAGCGTCCGGCTCCGCCGAGGCCGTCGAGCAATTCGAGCGTGCGGCTCCACAGCACGAGCGCCTTGGACTTGTCGGTGCGGCTCTCGTTGCGATCGACGATCCGGCAACGCACGCCGTTGCGCGTCAGCGCGAGCGCGGCGGTCAGGCCCACCGGTCCCGCTCCGACGATCAGCACCTCTCCCTCAGTCCCCTCGTCCGCCATGGCCGTCCCCCTCTTCCGTCGATCCACGAGTGCATCGGACTTGCAAGAGGGAACGTTGAGCAGCGCCGCGGGGCGCGGCCGGGATTGCGCGCCTCGACGTGCGGCGCGATACCGTCGGCGGATGACGCGAGGCGCCCTGCGAAAGGACGGATGGCGATGAACCAGCATCTGCGCGTGCTCTCGCAATTGCCGATCGACCGGCTCGCGCGCGTGCCGCACGAGCTGCCCGACGTCGAGGTGGTGACGATCTCCGACCGCGACGATCTGCCGCCCGACCTGCGCGGCGACGTGCTGGTGACGTACACCTGGGGCGCACCGAACATCGCGCAGGTGGTGCAGCGCGGCGTGCGCTGGATCCACACCATCGGCACCGGCGTCGACCGCTTCCCGTTCGACGTCGTCGGCGACCGCGTCCTCACGTGCTCGCGGGGTGCCAGCGCGGTGCCGATCGCGGAGTGGGTTCTCGCCGTGATGCTCGCGTTCGAGAAGCGCCTGCCCGAGACCTGGATCCACGAGCCCGCGCAGTGGCGGCGCCTGCAGCTCGGCGGGCTGCGCGGACGCACGCTCGGTCTGCTCGGGCTCGGCGGCATCGGCAGCGCGGTCGCGGAGCGCGCGCTGCCGTTCGGCATGGAGGTGGTGGCGTCGCGCCGGACGAGTGCGCCGTCACCGATCGCCGGTGTCGAGCTTCTCGGGTCGATCGACGACGTGATCGCGCGTGCGGACCATCTGGTGCTGGCGCTGCCGTCGACACCCGAGACGCGACACGTGATCGGTGCCGCGTCGCTCGCGCGCGTCAAGCACGGCGTCCACCTGGTGAACGTCGCGCGCGGCACGCTGATCGACCAGGAGGCATTGCGCGTCGCGCTCGACGACGGACGAGTCGCCTGCGCGTCGCTCGACACCGCCGACCCCGAGCCGCTGCTCGAGGGCCACTGGCTCTACACGCACCCGCGCGTCCGGCTGAGTCCGCACGTGTCGTGGAGCATGCCCGGCGCGCTCGAGGTGTTCGTCGAGGCCTTCGTCGACAATCTGCGCCGCTTCCGCACCGGGCTGCCGCTGCACGGCGTCGTCGACGTGCAGCGCGGGTACTGAGGCCGCGCGGAGAGGCGGGCCGGCGGTCCAGCCGGCGAATTGGAAAATGCGGGGCGGCCGTCTGCACGGCCGCCCCGCATTTCGTCCGCTCGGAATGGACGTCGAGCGGGCGCTGGAAACCTACTTCAGCAGGCTGCCGACCGGCTTCACGAATGCGCGGCTCGCGGAGCCGTACGGCGGCGTCGGCGTCACGACCGGAGTCGGCGTCGACACGATCGGCGTCGGCGTGGGCGTTGCCACCGGCGTCGGTGTGGGCGTCGGCGTGCCCGGCGGGAACGCGGGCACGCACAGCGTCTTCGTGACCGGCTGCTGATTGACGGTCACGCTGCCGCTGCCGAACTGATCGGTGAGATCGACCGGCGTCTTGCCGCCGCCGTTCGGCGCGCACTTGATGCGGTAACAGAGGAACGACTGGCCGGAGAGATCCTCACCGCCCGGCGGGCCGTTCGGACTCTTCGCGGAGGCGTAGCAGACCTCCTTCGCGCGGGCGATCTTGTTGCCGCCCACGATCTTGCAGCCGTTGCTCTCGAGATACTGCGCCTGCTCCGGCTCGAGGCGCAGCGGCGGAGGCGGCTTCGCGAGACGGTCGTCCTTGTTCACCTTGACGCACGTGAGGTGATCGTACGTCACGTCCTGCGCCTCGGCGCCGCGCGGCGCGAGCATCAGCCCCGCCGCGAGCACGCCGACGCTCAGCGCCACCCTGGTCTTCCACTGTCGCATGTTGATTCTCCTCTGCCGTGTGAGTCTTCGACCTCGGGATGTCGTCGACACCCGCCGCGTC
This sequence comes from Binatia bacterium, assembly GCA_046327915.1. Taxonomy (GTDB): domain Bacteria; phylum Desulfobacterota; class Binatia; order UBA12015; family UBA12015; genus VGTK01. The sequence goes on from JAXLXO010000005.1 coordinate 183,048, forward strand.
GGGACGCGCCGTTCCGTGACGCCCCCGGCAACACCGTGGACCTGCACCTCGCTTTCAGGGTTGCTCAGGTACGGCCGTGCGCCGTGTGGCAGCGCCGCCTACTCACGACGCGTGCCAGCCATGCCGTGCGCGCCGGGCGGGACGAAGACGCAGCAACGGCGGCAGGCGCGCGAGGACGCGGGCAAAAGCGGGCGTGCCTTCTGTAGAATGACGCGCGGCCGGCGTGCAGAGCTTGAACGAAGTGCAGCCCGCGCGGAGCGCGTGCGCGATCGACGCTCAGCTCGCGGAGGTCTTCAGCTCGATCAGGATCTCGCGATACTCGGTCCGGCCCGTGTTCACGGCCCACTCGGACTCGCCGGCACGTAGAAACACGGTGCGGCCCGGTGTGACTTCCGCTTCGCGCGGCGCCCGCGTCGAGCCGGGGCCGGGCACCGCCATGATGCGGTCACCGGCGACGAGCACGATCAGGTAGTCGAGCTCGTGGCGGTGCAGCGCCGAGGCCTCGCCGGGTGCGAGCGTCATCGACCAGACGCGGACGCGGTCGTCCTCGAACACGACGTCGCCCGCGACGGGTCCCAACGGTGCGTCGGCGTGCGCGGCGCGGAACTGCTCCGCGAACGCCGCGGGATCGCGCTCCGTTGCCGTCTTGACGCCCGTCGTCGCCATCGCGCGGCGATTGGACTCTCTTGCGCGTCGCCGGTCAATGCCGTGACCGGCCGCGAGCGCGCGGGGCCGCGCACCCGCCGCGCGCAGCCTCGCCACCGACGGCGTTCCGTTCAATCGCGGACCCCGTATTGACAGCGGCACCGGCCCTCGGCCTGCTGAGGGAGGCCACTCCCACGCGATTCGACGCCGTCGCGTCGACCGGTCCCTGCGACCCGAACCGGGCAGTCGGCGAAAGGAGCAGCCATGATCAACCTCGGCACCCGACCCGGCACCATCGCGCGGCCCGCCGATGCGAAGCGCCGCATCGCGGCCCTCGTCCTGGGCGCCTTCGCGATGACGGCCACGCTCACCGCGTGTCCGGACAAGGGCCCCGGCGAGAAGGCCGGCGAGGCCATCGACGACGCCGGTGACAAGCTGAAGGACGCGGTCACGCCGGACGGCCCGGCCGAGAAGCTCGGCAAGAAGATCGACCGGGCGACGGACTGATCGCCGCAGCGCGCCGTCCCGTCCGCGCAGGGCGGCGCGCTGTCCTGCCGTGCGCACCGCTGCTAGTGTCGGCGGCCTCGCGGAGAGAGCGGTGTCGCACGACGTCTGTCCACGCTGCGGTCGAGCGCAGAGCGAAGAAGGCCTCGCGTGCTGTGCCGCGTGCGGCGCGCCGCTCCGTCGCGCCTGTGGTTCCTGCGGACATCGCGGCGAGCCGGGCGCGCGCTTCTGCTCGGCCTGCGGCGCGTCGCTCGCGGCCGACGCCGCACCCACCGCGCCGTCGCCGACGGGGATCGGGCCGCGCGCCTATACGCCGCGCCACCTCGCCGAACGGATCCTCGGACAGCGCGCCGCGATCGAGGGCGAGCGCAAGCAGGTGACGGTGCTCTTCCTCGACATGAAGGGGTCGATGGAGATCGCCTCCGAGGTCGACCCCGAGGAGTGGCACGCGCTCATGGACCGCTTCTTCGTGATCGCGAGCGCGGCCGTGCACCGCTGGGAAGGCACCGTCAACCAATACGCGGGCGACGGCATCATGGCGCTCTTCGGGGCACCGCTCGCGCTCGAGGACCACGCCGAGCGCGCCTGCCACGCGGCGCTCGACCTCGCCGCCGAGTTCGCGCGCACCGCCGACGACCTGAAGCGCGAGCGCGGCTTCGGCTTCGCGGTGCGCATCGGCCTCAACTCGGGGGAGGTCGTGGTCGGCAGCATCGGCGACGACCTGCGCATGGACTACACCGCGCAGGGGCACACCGTCGGCCTCGCCGCGCGCATGGAGCAGCTCGCGCATCCCGGCCACGTCTACTTGACGGAGGCGACCGCGGCGCTCGTCGGCGGACGCTTCGCCCTGCGCGATCTCGGCCCGCACAACGTGCGCGGCGTCCGCGAGCCGGTGCGCGTGTTCGAGCTCGCCGGACGCGGCACGGTGCGCACGCGCCTCGAGGAGTCGCGCGCGCGCGGCTTCTCGCGCCTCGTCGGTCGCGCGGACGAGGCGGCGCGCCTCGAAGCGGCGCTGTCGCGCGCGATCGAGGGGCGCGGCGGCGTGGTGGCGGTGTCGGGCGACGCCGGCGTCGGCAAGAGCCGGCTCTGCTTCGAGCTCGCCGCGGCGGCGCGGGGACGCGGCGTCGTCGTGCACGAGGCACACGCGGTGCCGTACGGACGATCGGTGCCGTTCCTGCCGGCGCTCGAGCTGCTGCGCGGGCTCCTCGGCGTCGGCGAGCGCGACGCGCCGGAGGCCGCGCGCCGCAAGGTCGCGGGCACGCTGCTGCTGCTCGACCGCAGCCTCGACGACGCGCTGCCGCTGGTCTTCGAGTTCCTCGGCATCCCCGACGGCGAGGCGGCGCGTCCGCGCACCGATCCGGACGCGCGGCGTCGCCGGCTGATCGAGATCGCGCGCCGGCTGCTGCGCGACGCCGCGACGCGCGCGCCGCTGCTCCTCGTCGTCGAGGATCTGCACTGGATCGACGCCGCGAGCGAGGCGTTCCTGCGCGGCCTCGCGCAGGACGTCGACGCCTCGCGCGTGCTGCTGCTGCTCGACTTCCGCCCCGAGTACGAGGCGTCGTGGCTCGCCGAGGCCGGTGCGGAGTTCGTGGCGCTCGAGCCGCTCGGTCCGGACGCGAGCGCCGAGCTGCTGCACGCGCTGCTCGGTGACGACCCGTCGCTCGGCGACCTCCCCGCGCGGATCGCCGAGCAGACGGCCGGCAACCCGTTCTTCATCGAGGAGGTGGTGCGGGCCCTCGCCGACGCCGGCCGTCTCGCCGGCGTGCGCGGCGGCTATCGGCTCGCCGTGCCGGACTCGGCGATCGTGCTGCCCGCGACCGTTCAGGCGGTGCTCGCGGCGCGCATCGACGCGCTGCCGGAGAGCGGCAAGGCCCTGCTGCAGACGGCGGCCGTGATCGGCCGCACGTTCGCGCGCGAGGTCCTGCAGCGGGTCGCCGGCGCGGACGACGCATCGGTGGACCGCGCGATCGACGCGCTGGTTCGTGCGGAGTTCCTCGAGCCGGCGGGAGACGAGGGCCGCGCCGGTGCCGCGTACGCCTTCGCGCATCCGCTCACGCACGAGGTCGCGTATCGCACGCAGCTCGCAGCGCGGCGCGAGCAGCTGCACGCCGCGGTCGCGCGGGCGCTCGAGCAGATCTGGCAGGGCCGGACGCACGAGATCGCCGCGCTGCTCGCGCATCATCACGAGCATGGCGGCGATCGGCTCGCTGCCGCGCGCTGGTCGCGGGTCGCGGCCGAGCGTGCGATGCGCAGCGACGTCGCGGAGGCGGTGCGTCTCTGGACCAGGGCGCGCGACCTCGTCGCCGGCCTGCCGGACGACGCCGAGACGATCTCGATCGGCATCTGGGCGCACATCCAGCTGCTGAACCTCGGCTGGCGCGCCGGCCTCGACGACGCGGAGGCGCGCCGCATGTTCGAGTCCGCGCTCGAGATCGCGAAGCGCGCCGCGGACGCGAGCGCGACCTCGGGCGTGCTCGTCACCTACGGCGCGCTGCGCGGCCTCGCCGGCGACTCGCGCACGGCGCTCGAGCTCGTGGCCGAGGCGGCACGTCTCGCGCGCGAGACGACGGATCTCGGCGCGCAGGTCGCGACGCAGGCGGCGCTGGTGCAGACGCAGATCATGTCCGGTCGGCTGCGTGACGCGCGCGTCGAGCTGCACGCGGCGCTCGCGACCGTCACGGAGCATCCGGGCGTCGGCAGCGAGCAGACCGGCTTCGACACCCTCACCTGGTTCCTCGCCATGCGCGGGCAGCTGCTCACCGAAACCGGCGACCTCGCGGGGGCGGAGCGCGATCTCGATCTCGCGCTCGAGCGCGCGCGCAAGCTCGACGAGATCGAGACGCTCGGCTGGACGCACGAGATGCGCTCGTACCTCGCGCGCTGGCACGCCGACGCGGCGGGCGCACGGACGCACGCGGAGGAGGCCGTGCGCATCTCGGAGCGCACCGGGAGCGCGTTCTCGCAGACGTCGGCCTACGGCACCCTCGCGCTCGCGCACCGTCTCGTCGGCGAGTGGCAGGACGCGCGGCGGAACTTCGCGCACGTGCTCGACATCATCGGCGCGCGCGGCAGCTTCCGGCACTGGGAAGCGGTCACGCTCGCCTACCTCGGCGAGACCGAGGTGATGCTGGGGGCGCACGACGACGGACTCGCGCGCGTGCGGCGCGGGCTCGATCTCGCGGTGTCGCGCGGTGCGCACTTCATCGAGCTGATCTGCACGGTCGCGCTGGTGCGCGCGCTGCTGGCGACGCGTGCGGACGACGCCGTTCGCGAGGCGTCGCGCCTGCTGCTGCGCGCGGACGAGTTGGCCACGCGGACGGGAGCGGGCAGCTGGGTGCCGCTGGTCGCGATGGAGCGCGCGCGCATCGCGCGTCTCGCGGGCGACGACGACGCGGCCGCGAACTTCACGGCCCGCGCCCGCGAGGCCTTCGCGGCGATCGGCGCGCACGTGCTCGCGCGGGGCGCGGGCGAGCACGTGCTGCCGTACGTCTGATGTCGAGAGTCACCCGTGCCGCTTCGGCACCGGATGGCCGGCGACGCCGGCGCGGACGTCAGCTCTTCAGCTTCGCCGCGATGGTCGCGACGTGGCGGCCCTGGTAGCGCGCGATCGCGAGCTCGTTCTCGGTCGGCTGGCGCGCGCCGTTGCTGCCCGCGACGGTCGTGGCGCCGTACGGCGTTCCGCCGCTGATCTCGCCGCTCTCATTGAGCTCCTTGCACGAGTAGGGAACGCCGACGATCACCATGCCGTGGTGCAGCAGTGTCGTGTGGAAGGACGTGATGGTCGTCTCCTGTCCGCCATGCTGCGAGTTGCTGCTCGCGAACACGCTGCCGACCTTGCCGACGAGCGCGTTCTTCGCCCACAGCCCGCCGGTGTGGTCGAGAAAGTTGCGCATCTGGCCGGCCATGTTGCCGAAGCGCGTCGGCGTGCCGAAGACGATCGCGTCGGCCTCGGCGAGGTGATTGACGTCGGCGACCGGCACGTGCGCGAAGCCGGCGCGCGTCTCGTCCGCACCGGTGCGCTTCAGCGCCTCCTCGGACATCGACTCCGGCACCTGCAGCAGCTCGACCTCGGTGTCGGGCACCGAGCGCGCTCCTTCCGCGACGGCCTCGGCGAGGCGGTGGACGTGACCGTAGGTGCTGTAGAACACGATCTGCACTTTCGTCGGCATGGATTCTCTCTCCTTCGTCGGTCGGGACGCTCGCGGCGTCACGCGAGGTCGAACAGCAGGATCTCGGCCGGCTCGACGCCGGTCATGGTGATGGCGGACTCGTCGCTCACCGCGAGCCCGTCGCCCGCGTGCAGCAGGTGGCCCGCAACCTCGACGTCGCCGTCCACGATCTGCAGCCAGGCGTGGCGTCCCGGTGCGAGCGCGTGCTCGATCGTCGCCCCGCGCTCGAGCGCGGCGGCGTAGAGCGACACGTCCTGGTGAATGCGTACGGCGCCCTGCTCGGGCTCGCGCGCCGCGAGCTGCACGAGGCGTCCGTTGCGGTCGCGGTCGGCGTAGCGGACCTGCTCGTAGCCGGGCTCGTAGCCGCGGCGGTCGGGCTGGATCCAGATCTGGAGCAGGTGCAGGTCCTCCGCGGGAGACGGGTTGATCTCGCTGTGCGTGACGCCGGTCCCGGCCGTCATGCGCTGGATCTCGCCCGGACGGACGACGGCACGGTTGCCCATGCTGTCGGCGTGCTGCACCGCGCCCGACACGACGTAGGTCAGGATCTCCATGTCGCGGTGCGGGTGCGCGCCGAAGCCGCGACCGGCCGCGACGTGGTCCTCGTTGATGACGCGCAGGGCGCGAAAGCCCATGTGGGCGGGATCGTAGTAGTCGGCGAACGAGAAGGTGTGCCGCGAGTCGAGCCAACCGTGGTCGGCGTGTCCGCGCTCGTCGCTTCTTCGTACGGCGTACATGATCGGTGGTGCTCCTTTCAGTTCGAATTCGAAATTTCTGCGCCAGGAAATCAGCTGCCGCGGCCGAGCTTCTGGCAGAGGCGCTTCAGCTCCTCCTGCTCGTCCGCGGTGAGGACGGCGAGGTCCCGGGTCAGCAGGTCGACGTGCCGCGGGAAGATCTCGCGCATCAGGGCCGCGCCGCGCGCGGTGATGCTCACCGTCGTGCAGCGGCGGTCGCCTTCCTCCTGGGTGCGGCGCACGAGACCGCTCTTCTCGAGGTTGTCCAGCACGGTGGTCATGTTTCCGGGGCTGCGCAGCAGCTTTCGCGCGAGCTCGGTGGTGCGCAGCGGACCCAGGTGGTGCAGCGCCTCGAGCGCGCCGAACTGCCCGATGGTCAGCTTCGCGTCGGCGAGGTGGCCGTGCGTGCGGGCGGTCACCGCCTCCGAGGCACGCATCAAGGCGATGAACGCGTCGAGCGCCCGCTTCTCCTTCGTCGTCCCCTGGTGCCTGGTTGCCATTCCGTTCTTCCTCGAATCTAGTTCGAATTCGAAATAAGTCGGCGGCGGAGCTCCGTCAAGGGGTGGCATGGCGACGCCGCGCGCGAGGCGGTACCGTCGCGGCCATGCCACGCTCCGTCGCGCCCGGTGCCGTCGTCGCCATCTGCCTGCTGCTCTGCGGGGCGTCCGCCGCCCGCGCGGACGAGCTCGACGACCTGCGGCGCGAGAACGCGCGCCTGAAGTCCGAGGTGCAGTCGCTGCAGGCGCAGCTCGACGCCCTGCGTGGCGCTGCTCCGGGTGCCGGCGGAGCCGCGGCGGCCGCGCCAGGCGGCGGTACGGGATCCCGGATGGAGCCCGTCTACATCCCGCGCACGCGCGTCTCGCTCGAGGTGGGCCGCGACGACGCGACCGGCGCGACGACGCTCGCGACGCTCTGGTACCGCACCGCCGACGTGGGTCCCCTGCCGCGCAAGGAGTGGCTCCAGCTGCGCGCCGAGCAGATGCCCGACGGAACGCTGCGCGGGCCGTGGCTGCTCGTCGAGCGGCAAGGATCCGCGTCGGGCGGAAAGGTCGCGAGCGGCACGCTGACCGTCGACGGCAAGCCCATCGAGCTGGTCGTCGAGGACTACGACGTGAAGCGGAAGAACCAGACGCTCGGACAGATCACGTCGTCCTCGCGCGACGAGCGTGTCCGCTTCGCGCTGCCCGCGAGCGCGCTGCCGCTGGTCGCGAACGCGCGCAGCGCGCGCTTCGAGGCGGGCGCCATCGACTTCGCGCTCACCGACGAGCACCTCGCGGCGTTCGCGGCGATGGCGACGCGCGTCGCGCCGGCGCAGCCGGCTGCGCACTGAGCGGAGCGCGCATGGCGAAGGTCGTCGCAAAGGCGCCTCGGGCGCGAAAGGCCGCGAAGCCGGCGAAGATCACGAAGCCGGCGCAGGCCGCGCAGCCGGCCGACGACGCGCGCGAGAGCGCCGTCGACAATCGCAACATCGGCCGCGTGCTCGGCATCCTGCAGCGCGAGGCACCGAAGTGGAACGCGCCGGTCGTGACGCTGATCAACACGCACGAGCGCGACCCCTTCCGCACGCTGACGTCGTGCATTCTCTCGCTGCGCACCAAGGACGAGGTGACCGCGATCGCGTCGCGCCGGATGTTCACGATCGCCGGCACGCCCGAGCGCATGGCGGCGATCGACGAGGGAACGCTCGCGCGCGCGATCTACCCGGTCGGCTTCTACCGCACGAAGGCGAAGCAGCTGATCGGCATCGCGCAGCAGATCCTCGAGCGCTTCGGGGGAAACGTCCCGGACGAGATCGACGCGCTGCTGACCCTGCCCGGCGTCGGACGGAAGACGGCGAATCTGGTGGTCGGACAGGCGTTCGCGAAGCCCGCGATCTGCGTCGACACGCACGTGCACCGCATCACGAACCGCTGGGGCTACGTGCGCACGAAGACGCCCGAGCAGACCGAGCTCGCCCTGCGCGCGACGCTGCCGGCGAAGCACTGGCTGATCATCAACGACCTGCTGGTCGCGTTCGGGCAGACGCTCTGCCACCCGACTTCGCCGAAGTGCTCGATGTGCCCGGTCGCGCGGTACTGCCCGCGCATCGGCGTCGTGCGCAGCCGCTGATCGTCAAGCAGCGCCGCGCAGCGGCGCCGCCGCCGGTTCCTTCGCGAGCGCGTCCGCGACCTCGTACGCGGCACCGTAACCGGGCAGGAACGTGACGCCCGGTCCCGGGTGGCACGACGCTCCGCACAGGTAGAGCCCCGGGATCGGGGTCGCGTGCGCCGAGTGCTGCACCAGCAGGCGCCCGCCGATCATCTGCTCGGGATGGATCAGCCCGTGCGTGAAGTCGCCGTTGGTCGCGCCCTGCATCGCCGCGAAGTGATCCGACGAGAACACCGCACGCTCGACGATGCAGTCGCGCAGATCCGGCAGGTACTCGCTCAGGCGGTCGAGGATCAGCTCGGCCATCTCGTCGCGCAGCCGCCCGCGCTCCTCCTTCGGCGCCTCGCACGGGAAGAAGAAGCCGTACGTGGTCGCGATGTGAAATCCCGCCGGCGCGAGGCTCGGGTCCATGACCGTCGGGATCTGCATGCCGATCGGCGGATGCGGCGGAACCTCGCCGCGACGGCACGCCTCGAAGCTCTGCTGCTGCAGCTCGGGATCGGGCACCAGGGTGTTGTTGAAGCGCGTGCGCGGATCGGCGTTCAGGTGCTCGAACGGCGGTCCGTACGTGGGCAGGCGCTTCAGCTTGAACAGCAGGTGCATGAACGCGCCGCGCTGCTCGATCGACTCGACGCGCGCGATGGTCGCCGCGTCGAGGTGCTCGCGGCCGACGAGGCCGAAGAGCGTCGCCGGCTTGTCGAGGTTCGAAAGCACGGCGCGCGCGCGGATCACGCGGCCGTCCTTCAGCTCGACGCCGGTCGCGCGTCCGTTCTCGAGCAGCACGCGGCGCACCGGCGCCTTCAGCTCGACCGTGCCGCCGTGGTCGGCGATCGAGCGGCACAGCGCCTCGGACATCACGCCCATGCCGCCCTTCACGCGCCGCATGAGCCCGCCGTTCGAGTTCTGCGCGAAGGTGTAGACCAGGCACAGCGCGCTGCCCGGCGTGTACGGGCCCTTGTAGGTCGACTGCACCGCCGCGAACGCCACCAGCGCGCGCAGGGTGCGGTGCTTCTTCCGGTCGGGCAGGAAGCGGTCGACGAGATCCATCGCGCTGCCCTCGAACGCGAGCCGGATCTTGTCCCTGTGCTTGTCGTCCGGCGCGGACGCGAGCAGCTCGTCGAGCGTGCGCGGCATGCTGCGCGGCGTGAAGCGGTCCATGAGGCTCGCCGGATAGCTGCAGAACGCCATCAGGCGCGCGAAGCCGATCATCGCGCCGAGGCCGAAGTGGCGCAGCACGTAGAGCCCCATGCGCACGGGGTTCGAGTAGAACACCGCGGCCGGCGACTCCTTCGAATTCAGGTTCGACGCCATGATCGGCAGGTCGATGAACTCGGCACCGTACTTCGCGAACTCGAGCTCCTCCTCGAGGCCCTTCGCGAGCGGGAAGAGCAGGCTCGCGCCGACGTCGTTGCGGCAGCCGGTGAGGATCTCGCGCGTGCCGGCCATGCCGCCGACGTACGCGTTCTTCTCGACGCACACGACGCGCAGGCCGCGCTTCGCGAGCACCGCGGCGGCCGCGAGCCCGTTGTGACCCGCTCCGACGACGACGACGTCGGCCTCGTCCGGAAGCTGCCGTGGAGCGTTCATGCGCGTACCTCGTTCCAGCGCACCTGCCGCTCCTGCGCGGCGAGGTACATGCCCATTGCGAATCCGAAGCTCGTGAAGAGGCTCATCACGAAGTAGATCCAGGTCCAGCGCAAGCCGCGCCGCGGCCCGTCGATGATCGTCCACAGCGGGAACAGGATCGCGTTGGTGACGATCACGTCCTGGCCGGCCGATCCGGCGGCCGGATTGGTGAACAGCATCTTCGTGAAGTGCGTCCCGCTCGCCTGCTCGGGGTAGGCGAACACGTACGTGACGTTGAAGTACCAGCCGGTGAGCACCGAGCCGACGGCGAGCACGTAGTACAGGCCTTCGAGAAACGTCGGCGCCGATCCGGGCCAGTCGTTGCGGTACAGGTAGTCGTTGGCGCGGAAGAAGATCCAGACCGTCAGGGCGCCGAGCGCCGCGTGGATCAGGAGCGACAGCATCGCCGCTGGTTACGCCCCGCGAGCGGGCGCGGTCAAACGAAAGAACGTGGCCGGCGCGCCGGGCGCGTCGTCGCCGAACGCTGCGTCAGCCGTGCGGAAGGACCAGCGCGACGCCGGTGGCGAGCGCCGCCTGCGCCGTCCGGCCGATGCCCCACCAGCGGACGGTCTCCGCGAGCGCGCGCGGTGCCACGTCGAGCAGCATCCACACCGCCAGCGCGACGAACGCGTTGCGCAGGCTCGCGACCGCCGCGTCGGCGAGGTTCGACGCCGCCTGAACGGCGACGCGGTTGTGCAGCACCGCGGCTGCGCGCCGCGCGCGCACGCCGAGCAGCAGGACGCCGACCGCGGCCTCGCCGCGTGCGGACGCCGACGTGGCGATCGGGTCGGCCAGCGCGTCGAGCTCGACGGCGAGCGGACGATCGAGCAGCACCGCATGCACCGCTGCGAGCAGTGCCGCGAATGCGTAGGCCACCGCGACCACGAGCCACGGTGACACGGCCGAGGGACTCGCCATCGCGGGCAGGGCGGCGGTCAGCGTGAAGAGTGCGAGCACGAGCCCGGACGTCGCGACCGCGCGCTGCGCCTTCGCCGCGACCGTGGCGCCGCGTGTCGCCGTCTCCTCGTAGATCTGGTCGATCACCGTCCCGAGCGACGGCGACGCCTCGAGGGAGGCCTGCCAGTGCGCGATCTCGTTGTCGCGGAACGTCGGCTGGACGAAGTCCATCTCCGGACGCCGCGCGCGCAGCACGCGGTTCGCGCGCAGTGCGCCCGCGAGCGGGAACAGGAGTCCCAACGCGCGCCGGGTCGGATCCGGCCTGCTCGCTGCTTTCACCCTCGCCTCACCATCCCCGCCGCGGTCCCGCGGGTCCGGGAGGCTATCGGCATCTCCTGCGCACCCCGTAAGCGGAGGCGGTGCCGACACGGATTGCCCTCTTGTTCCTGCATTGCCGGTGCAGTATTCGTGCCCCGACCGGCCGTTCGGTCGTCACCCCCGGCATTCCGCCGCAGGAGCTTCAGGATGATCTCATTCGAACCAACCGAGGAGCAGGAGCTCGTCCGCTCGACGGTGCGCGACCTCGCGGCGGAGGCGCTGCGTCCGCTCGCCCGCGACGCCGACGAGGAGAGCGCGATCCCCGCGGACTTCCTCCGCTCGACCTGGCAGCTCGGCCTCGTGTCGAGCCAGATCCCCGAGGCGTTCGGCGGCGGCGGCGCGACGCGCTCGCCGACGACCGGCGTGCTGCTGCTCGAGGAGCTCGCGGCCGGTGACGCCGCGCTCGCCCTCGCGGCGCTCGCGCCTTCGCTGTTCGCCATGACGCTGGTCGATCACGGCACGGCGAAGCAGCAGGAGCGCTACCTGCCGCAGCTCTGCGGCGCGGAGTTCCACGCGGCGTCGGTCGCGATCGTCGAGCCGCGGCCGGCGTTCGACGCACAGAACCTGCAGACGACGGCCGAGTCGCGCGGCAGCGCGTGGGTGTTGAACGGCGTCAAGTCGTTCGTGCCCTACGGCGGCGAGGCGAGCCACTTCGTGGTGGTCGCGCGCGATCCCGACGGCAAGCCCGCCGCGTTCGTCGTGCCGCGCGAGGCGCACGGCGTGTCGGTCGCCGGTCCCGAGCCGACGCTCGGCCTGCGCGCGTTGCCGTTCGCGCGCCTCGAGCTGAAGAACGTCGAGGTGCCGCAGGACGACCGTCTCGGCGGTGCGTCGGGCTTCGACTACGCGCGCCTGCTCAACTGCTCGCGCGTCGGCATCGCCGCGGCGCTGGTCGGCCTGTCGCGCGCGGTGATGGAGTACACCATCCCGTACGCGAAGGAGCGCGTCGCGTTCGGCGAGGCGATCGCGCAGAAGCAGGCGATCGCGTTCATGCTGTCGGACATGGCGATCGAGACCGACGCCATGCGCTGGCTGGTTTGGAAGGCGGCGGCCGAGCTCGAGGCGGGACGCGACGCGACGCGCGCGACACACCTCATGCGCGGCTACGTCTCGGGTCAGGCGATGAAGATCGCCGACAACGGCATCCAGGTGCTCGGCGGACACGGCTTCATCCGCGAGCATCCCGTCGAGCTGTGGTACCGCCACGCGCGCACGCTCGGCGTCCTCGAAGGCACCGCGGCAGTCTGAGGAGAGCTGGACATGATTTCGTTCGACCTGACGGAAAACGATCGCAAGGTTCTCGATGCCATCCGCGAGGAGTCGCTGATCGCGCGCAAGTACGCGCGTCACTACGACGAGCACGAGGAGGAGTTCCCGCCCGACCAGCTGCCCGAGGCGAAGGACCGTCCGGGGTTCTACTCGCTGATGGGCGGGCGCGACGTCGAGGACACGGGCATGAATGTGCTCGGCATGCTCATCACCGCGGCCCAGACGTGGGGCGACTACTCGGTCCGGCTGCGCCGCAACACGGGCGGGCTCGGCAACTCGGCGCTGCGCGCGGCGGGCACGCCCGAGCAGCAGCAGAAGTGGGGCAGCCTGACGCTCGCGATGGCGATCACCGAGCCGGGCTGCGGCTCCGATCCGTCGCGCGTCAAGACGTCGGCGACGAAGGACGGCGACGAGTACGTCCTCAACGGCGAGAAGATCTTCGTCACCACCGGCTGCCGCGCCGACGGCGTGGTCGCGTGGGCGACGGTCGACGCGAACGCGGGACGCGCCGGCATCAAGTCGTTCCTGGTGCTGAAGGGCACGCCGGGCTTCACCGTGGTCCGCAAGGAGAAGAAGCTCGGCATCCGCGCCGACGACACCGCGGCGTACGTGTTCGAGAACTGCCGCGTGCCGCGCGAGAACCTGCTCGGCGGTGACGAGTCGGTCGCCAAGTCCGGCTCCGGCGGATTCCGCGGCGTCATGAAGACCTTCAACATGACGCGTCCCGCGGTCGCGGCGATCGGCCTCGGCATCTCGCAGGCGGCGCTCGACTTCACGCGCGAGCAGCTCCAGCAGGCCGGCATCGACGTCAAGTACGGTGCGTCGACGGCGTCGCAGAGCGCGCTCGCGCAGCGGTTCCTCGAGCTGGAGGCCATGCAGGAGGCGGCGATGCTGACGGTGATGCGCGCCGCGTGGCTCGCCGACCGTCAGGAGTCGAACAACCTCGAGTCGTCGATCGCGAAGGCGAAGGGCGGCTCGACGGTGCGCCTCGTGACGCAGGGCTGCATCGAGATCCTCGGGCCGCTCGGCGTGTCGCGCGAGCACCTGCTCGAGAAGTGGTTCCGCGACGTGCGCATCACCGACATCTACGAGGGTACGGGCCAGATCCAGAACCTGATCATCGCCCGCACCATCCTCGGCTACTCGCGCAACGAGCTGCGCTGAGAGCGGTGGTCCGGGCGGGGCGACGCTTCCCGCCCGGACCACGCGCGCGACCGGGCTGGTCGCGGCGGGCGCGCGGCGATAGGTTGCGCGCCATGGAAAAGCGTCGTCTCGGCACACAGGGTCTCGTCGTCTCCGCCCTCGGGCTCGGCTGCATGGGCATGAGCTGGGCGTACGGCAAGCCCGACGACGCCGAGTCCGTCGCCACCCTGCACGAGGCCATCGAGCGCGGCTGCACCTTCCTCGACACGGCCGAGGTGTACGGCCCGTGGAAGAACGAGGAGCTGGTCGGGCAGGCCATCGCGGGACGCCGCGATCAGGTCGTGATCGCGACCAAGTTCGGCTTCGCGCTGTCGGATCAGGGCCACGTCACCGGGCTGGACAGCCGTCCCGAGCACGTGCGCGAGGCGTGCGACGCGTCGTTGCGCCGCCTCGGCGTGGACGTGATCGACCTGTACTACCAGCACCGCGTCGATCCGAACGTGCCCATCGAGGACACCGTTGGCGCGATGGCGGATCTGGTGCGCGCCGGGAAGGTCCGCTGGCTCGGCCTCTCCGAGGCGAGCGCGCGGACGCTGCGCCGTGCGCACGCGGTGCACCCGATCAGCGCGCTGCAGAGCGAGTACTCGCTGTGGCAGCGCGAGGTCGAGGCCGAGATCCTGCCCGCGTGCCGCGAGCTCGGCGTCGGCTTCGTCGCCTACAGCCCGCTCGGGCGCGGCTTCCTCACCGGACAGGCGAAGCGCGCGGAAGAGTACGAGGCCGGCGACAGCCGCAAGAGCCACCCGCGCTTCCAGGGCGAGAACTACGACGCGAATCTGCGGCTCGTCGCTGCCGTCGAGCGGCTCGCGGCGGACAAGGGCTGCACGCCCGGACAGCTCGCGATCGCGTGGCTGCTGCATCAGGGTGAAGACGTCGTGCCGATCCCCGGCACCAAGCGCCGCACCTATCTGCGCGAGAACCTCGCAGCACTCGACGTGTGCTTGACGGACGCCGACCTCGCCTGGCTGGACGAGCACCTGCCCGTCGGCGCGACGGCCGGCGAGCGCTACAACGCGGTGCTGCTGGCGATCCTCGACCGCTGACGCCGCACGGGGCCGTGCTCGAAGAGCGCGCGCGCCTCCGCGCGGAGGGCGTGTGGCATGCCGCCTTGCCACGCGACGTCCCGAGCGTCTGCGCTGCGCTTTCCCGCTTGTGCGTGCGGCCGGCGCGACGTCTCCTGTCCGCGGCGCCGATGGCCGATCTGGCGATCGGGGGAGCAACGAGTGCCGGGCATCGAGCGATGAACGAGATGGTGTCGAAACACGCGGCCGACGGTCGGCCGAAGTCGTCGGGGAATGCGCCGTCGCCGTGCGCCCGACTCGTCCGCCTCGTGCTGCTCGGCGTCGCCCTGGCGGTGCTCGTGGCGCCGTCACACGCGAGCGGCGCCGATCCGGCGCTGGTGCGCGGTCCGTACCTGACGAAAGCGCGCCGCACGTCGATGACGATCGTCTGGCGCACCGACGTCGCCGGAACGTCGGTGGTGCGCTGGGGCGCGGGCACCGCGCTCGACCAGACCGCCACCGGACCGGACGGCACGACGCACAAGGTGCGCCTGAGCGGTCTGACCCCCGGTGCGCGCTACTCCTACCGCGTCGAGACCGGCGGAGTGACGCTGGGACGGCGGCGCGCCTTCCGCACGCTCGATCCGGCGAACGACCCTTCGTTCCGCTTCGCGGTGGTCGGCGACTTCGGAACGGGCTCCGCCGCGGAGGTCGCGGTCGAGGATCGCATCGTGCTCGCGCGTCCGCGTCTGCTGATGACGGTCGGCGACAACGCGTACAGCTCGGGCTCCGAGGCGGAGCTCGATGCGAAGGTCTTTCCGCAGTATGCGGACCTGATCGACCACGTCGCGATCAACCCGGTGCTCGGCAACCACGACGTCGGCACCGCCAACGGCGCGCCCTCGCGCGACGCGTTCTCGCTCGGGCCGCGCGCCTGGTACAGCTTCGACGCGTCGAGCGCGCACTTCGTGCTGCTGGACTCGAACGTGGGCTGCATCACCGCCGGCTGCCCGCAGTACGACTGGCTGGTCGACGACCTGTCGCGCACGACGCAGCCGTACCGCTTCGTGTTCTTCCACCACACGATCTCGTCGTGCGGCCCGCACGGAACGGACACCGACCTGCGCGCGGCATGGGCCCCGGTGTTCGCGGCGCACGGTGTACAGGTCGTGTTCATGGGCCACGACCACGGCTACCAGCGGTCGGTTCCGATCGACGGCGTGGTCTACGTCACGGCGGGCGGCGGCGGCGCCGGGCTCTACACGTGGGCGACGCCGTGCCCCGAGGCCGCGGCCGTGCTCGACGCGACGAGCGTGCCGGACGCGAGCCACTTCGTGCTGGTCGACCTCGCGGCGGACGGCGCGACGGTGAGCGCGATCGACCGCGTCGGCACGGTGCGCGACTCGTTCCGCATCGTGCCCTGACCGGACGTCGCGCGCGTGCGGCCGCGCGAGCGCGCCGCGTCAGCTGCCGCTCGAGCTCGTGCTGCTCGACACCGTGATCGGCTGTCCGGGGAACGACACCTGCAGGTTGAACGTGTGGTCGTCGTAGTCCGAATAGCCGAGCACCGCGGCGAGCTGGCCGTTCCCGATGCACTGCATGAGGATCACCGGATACGTCCACGCGTTGGTCCGGTACGACACGTCCTGCGCGTTGAGTCCCAGGATCCACCAGTTCTGGTACTTGATCTTGAACGCGGCGGCGACGGCCTCGCCGAAGCTCTGCACGGTGTCGTCGCCGCCCTCGGCGCCGTCGGACGCGACGAACTCGAAGCCGTCGAAGACGGTGTCCGCGATGTCCTCGGTGAGGTTGAGGAAGTCCTTGAGGGACGGACCGCTCGAGCCCTGGCCGAGGATCACGTTCGGGCACTGGAACGTGCCCGCGCTGGTATTGACGGTCAGGTCGATGTGGTAGCCGAAGTTGAGCGCGTCCGGGTAGTACGTGTCGGTGGTCTGATTGTCGGTCGCGCCGTAGGCCATGATCGTCACGGGCGACTGCCACGTGCCGGGGCTCATGGCGGTGTTCTGGAACCACTGCCCGACCTGATCCGACTTCTTGCGCGCGACCTCGAACGAGATGCCGAAGACGTTCGGACCCTGGATGTCGCCGTTGTCGAGCCCCGCGACGGGTACGGCGTTCTTCTTGTTCTGCTTGGCGGTGACCGAGAGCCAGTCGGAATCGTTCTCGCCCGGCACGTACGACACCGACTGCACGGTGAGCGGGTTGCCGGCGTAGTCGTAGACCCTGAGATTGACGACGTTGTTCGTGACCGAGGAGGCGGCCGACGCCGGATCGGCGCTTGCGGACGACGCGGCGGTCACGAGCGGCGGCTCGCCCTGCTCGACGGGCACGCCGAGCCGCGCGAGCGCGGCCTCGCCGTCGGCGACGAGGTCGTCGAGCGGCGTGCGCAGCACGTTCTCCTCGTCGACGAACTCGGCGATGCGCGCGCGTCCGCCGGCGACGGTCGTCTGCTCGACGGTCCCGGAGTACGGCGCGAGCGCGGTCGCGATCGCCTCGTCGCCGCGCGCGAGGTCGACGCGCGGCAGGCGCTGCGTGAGGATGCCGTCGACGATGGTGAAGATGTCCGAGCCCGGACGGCGGTACGAGACCGCGTCCATGATCGCGGTCAGCGTCCACGCCGCCTCGCGCGTCGCGGTCATGTCGTACGGCGTGACCGCGCCGTCCTCGAGCGCCGCCGCCGACACCGGCAACACGAGCCCGCCGAGGGTGAACGTGCAGCCCTCGCCCTTCTCGTACGTGAACTGCCCGATGCGGCCGGTGCGGCCCGAGAGCGAGCCGCACGAGTACGGCAGGTTCTCGACCAGCCCGCCGACGACGTAGGCGGTCGGCCCCGAACCGGACCCGGAGTCCGAGCAGCCGGCGAGCGGCAGCAGGGCGAACGTGAGGACGAGGCTCGAGAGCGATGCGCGCATGGATGGAACCTTTCCGCGACGCAGGGTCGTCGTGAACGGGGAACGGGAATTCAGCGCTGCGGCTCGCAGCGATGCAGCGGCGGCACGCTGCCGTCGAGCAGCTCGGTGAGGAACGCACCGGTGCCCGTCGGAGCGCCGACGTAGATCGTGTCGCCGGTGTTCTTGCCGGCCGGCGGCGAGCTGCAGTTGTCGAAGAAGTCTTCCTGGCACGGCCACGGACCCGCGATCTGGAAGCCGACGTACGCCGTCTCCGGATTCGCGACGGTGATCGGGCACGAGCAGATGATCTCGCGGTCGCTGAGCGGCTGCGTGAAGCCGGGGAACGAGTTGCCGCGCGTGCTCTCGAAGCAGTAGCCGCCGTCGCACTGCGCGTAGGCGGCGTTCGAGGTGCCCGCGGGACAGGTGTAGAGCGCCATGTCGCCGCCCGGTGCGCGCAGCGACGCCGGCAGGCTGTAGGTGCTGATCATGTAGCCGTTGCCGACGCCCTCGGCGTTGGCGGTGCAGACGTTCTGGTTGTCGCCGTACGAGAACGGCAGGCTGATGCTGTCACCGTGCTCGACGTCGCACTTGCAGTAGGCGACGCCGTTGAACACGAAGCACGGCGCGGTCGCGCACAGCGCGTAGGTCTGGTCGGAGCACGTCGCGAAAGGCCGGGTGACGTCGAAGCTCGGCGTCTGCGCGATCTTCGGCAGCTGCGCGCGGCCGGGATTGATCGGATCGAGCGCGGCCGCGGTGCGCGGCAGCGCGAACGCGCAGGCCGTGACGGCGAGCAGCAGCAGGACGCGGACGCGCCGCTTCGTGCCCGCTCCGTGGGCTCGCCGAGCTTCGTGAAGACCGCTCATCGGGATTCCTCCTCGCCCCGGCGTCTGCCGCGGGGCCGTGTCCCGATCTATCGGTCGGACGGCTGTCGGAGTTCAGCGTCCCGCGCAGGACTGGATGATCTCGGCGAGCTGCGCCGCGACGGAGTCACCGTCGCCGAGCTTGCCCCCGGCCTGACGGAACTCGTCGGCCGTCCAGCGGCGCTGGATGCGGTCGAGCGCGCAGTTGCACGCGCTCTCGCTGAGACGCTGCTGCCGGCACCCGGTCATGAATCCGTCGACCAGCTCCTGCGGGTACGGATTCGGCGGCGGCTCCTTCGCGCAGCCGGCCGCGAGGGCGAGCAGCAGCGCCGCGAGGACGGTCGGCTTCACGCGATCACGCATCGCGCGATCCCATACCTCGCGCGGCATGAGCGCGAAAGCGCGCGGCTCGGACGCGAAGGCGACGGTCCCGCCGGACGCCGGTCGTGCTAGCGTGACACCCGATGCCCGAGCTTCCGGACGTCGAGCTCTACGTGGCACTGCTGCGCGAGCGGATCGCGGGACGGCCGCTCGAAGCGGTGCGCCTGAAGAGCCCGTTCGTCCTGCGCAGCGTCGACCCGCCGATCGCGCAAGTGGTCGGGAAGACCGTGCGCGGCGTGCGCCGGCTCGGCAAGCGCGTCGTCCTCGAGCTCGACGACGACCTCTACCTCGTCGTGCACCTGATGATCGCGGGACGCTTCCGCTGGGAGAAGCGCGGGGCGAAGGCCACGGGCAAGATCGTTCTTGCCGCATTCGACTTTCCCGACGGCACGCTGCTGCTCACCGAGGCGAGCCAGAAGAAGCGCGCGTCGATCCACGTCGTGCGCGGCGCCGACGCGCTCGCGGCGCACCACGCGGGCGGCATCGAGCCGCTCGAGTGCGATCTGGACGCGTTCACCGCCGCGCTGACGCGCGAGAGCCACACGGTGAAGCGCGTCCTCACCGACCCGCGCGTGTTCAGCGGCATCGGCAACGCGTACTCCGACGAGATCCTGCACGCGGCGCGTCTCTCGCCCGTCAAGCAGACGGGCAAGCTCGCGCCCGAAGAGATCGCGCGCCTGTTCGACGCCGTGCGCGAGGTTCTGACGCGCTGGTCCGAGCGGCTGCGCGCCGACTTCGCGACGCGCTTCCCCGGACCCGGCGATGTGACCGCGTTCCGGCCGGACTTCGCCGTGCACGGACGCTACGGCGAGCCGTGCCCCGTGTGCGGCAAGCCGGTGCAGCGCATCCGCTACGCGGACAACGAGACCAACTACTGCGCCGTCTGCCAGAACGAGGGCCGACGCCTCGCGGATCGGGCGCTGTCGCGCCTGCTGCACGACTCGTACGCGCGCACGATGGACGACGACTGACGCCGGCTGCTCGACGTGCGGCCGCGCGCGGCGCGTCAGCTCGCGTGCGGAGCGTCGTCGCGCACGGCGCGCAGCCGCCGCCGCACGGCGGGGTGCGCGAGCGGTCCGACCACCGCGAGCACCAGCACTGCGACGCCCGCGTAGAACTGCGGCGTTCCCGGCACGAGCAGCGTGGCGCCGAAGAACGAGTAGGCGAGCGCCCGCACCGATCCACCCGCGGTGACGGCGATCGCGAACGGCAGCAGAGCCATCGAGGAGAAGCCGGCGGCCCAGAAGAAGGCCGACATCGGTCCCGTCGGGTGCGCGGTGACCAGCGCCACCGCCGGCGGTCCGGCGCGCTCGACGTGGTGCTCGAGCCACGAGTAGCGGTGGCCGAGCAGCGTGCGCAGCCAGGCGCCGCCGATGTTGCGCGCGATCGCGAAGGTGATCAGCGCCGACAGCACGATGCCGGTCGCGCCGAGGATCGTGCCCAGGGTCGTGCCGAAGCAGAGCCCGCCCACGGGCAGGATCACGATGGCCGGCAGGAAGATGAACTGCCGGAACGTCAGCAGGCCGAGGAAGATCGCCGGCGCCTTCCAGCCCATGCCGCGAACGAAGTCCTGCAGGGCGTGCGTCGACAGCTCGATGCCGAGCCCGTCGCGCACGAGCCATCCGGCGGTGAAGGTCACCGCGAAGAAGGCGAGCAGGGCGGGCATGACCCGGCGGGGCATCGGCTCGCACGTTAACGCAGCTGCGGCAGGCTGGCGAGCCCGAACGACGAGGCGCGCGGCGGTCGCGGGCCGATCCGGCCGCGTACGAACCGGGCACCTGCCGTGGAAAGCGGCAGGCGCGCTCGCTTCGCGGGCAGCCGCAACGGACCGGCGCGCGGCGCGCCGCGTCTTGGCACGCTTGCTTGGCTTCCGGTCCTCCGCCCCGGAGCCGCCGAGCCCGCATGAGCATCCACGTCGCCATCCACCACCGGACGCGCTACGCGTTCGACCGTCTCGTCACGCTCGCGCCGCACGTCCTGCGGCTGCGGCCGGCGCCGCACTCGCGCACGCCGATCGAGGCGTACTCGCTGCGCGTCAAGCCGGAGAAGCAGTTCCTCAACTGGCAGCAGGATCCGTTCGGCAACTTCCTGGCGCGGCTCGTGTTCCCCGAGCCGGCGCGCGAGCTCGACATCACCGTCGACCTGATCGCCGACCTGACGGTCATCAACCCCTTCGACTTCTTCCTCGAGGCCTCGGCGGAGGAGTACCCGTTCAGCTACGAGAAGCAGCTCGCGCGCGAGCTCGGACCGTACTTCGAGGTGCGCGAGCGCGGACCCCGGCTCGCGAAGTGGCTCGAGGGCGTCGACCTGCGGCGGCGCCGCACGGTGGACTTCCTGGTCGACCTGAACCAGCGGCTCGCGCACGACATCGCGTATTCGATCCGCATGGAGCCCGGCGTCCAGAGCTGTGAAGAGACGCTGGAGCGCGGCATCGGCTCGTGCCGCGACACCGGCTACCTGCTGGTCGAGATCCTGCGCCACGTGGGCCTCGCGGCGCGCTTCGTGTCCGGCTACCTCGTGCAGCTCACTCCGGACGAGAAGCCGATCGAGGGGCCCGAAGGCCCGAAGCAGGACTTCACCGACCTGCACGCCTGGGCCGAGGTGTACGTGCCGGGTGCGGGCTGGATCGGACTCGATCCCACGTCGGGGCTCTTCGCCGGCGAGGGGCACATCCCGCTGGCGGCGACGCCCGATCCGGTGAGCGCCGCACCCGTGACCGGCGCGGTCGACCCGTGCGAGGTGACGTTCAGCTACGAGAACGTCGTCACGCGCGTCAGCGGGCTCGTGAGCCCCGTCAAGCCGTACGCCGACGAGACCTGGCGCGAGATCCTGACGCTCGGCGACGCGGTCGACGCGGACCTGACGGCGCACGACGTGCGCCTCACCATGGGCGGCGAGCCGACCTTCGTGTCGATCGACGACCGCGACGGCGCCGAGTGGAACACCGAGGCGCTCGGTCCCGTCAAGCGCAAGCTCGCCGAGGACCTGATCCGCCGCCTGCGGATGCGCTTCGCGCCGCACGCCGCCGTGCTGCAGTTCGGGCAGGGCAAGTGGTACCCGGGAGAGGTCCTGCCGCGCTGGGCGCTGGGCTGCTTCTGGCGGCGCGACGGCGTCGCGGTGTGGACCGACGACGCGCTCATCGCCGATCACGCGAATCCGCTCGGCCACGACGTGCCCGACGCGAAGCGCTTCATGGACGCGCTCGCGATGCGGCTCGGTCTGCCGCCCGAGCTCGCGCTGCCGGGCTGGGAGGACGCGCTCTACTACCTCTGGAAGGAGCAGAACGTCCCGGAGAACCTCGATCCGCAGAAAGCGTGGCCCGAGGATCCGGAGGACCGCCGCCTGCTCGCGCAGAAGCTCGAGCGCGGCCTCGCCAAGACCGCGGGCTACGCGTTGCCGCTGCGCTGGGCGTGGTACGTCGACGGCACGCAGGGCTGGACGACCACGCGCTGGACGTTCCGCCGCGAGAAGATGGTCCTCGTGCCGGGCAGCTCGCCCATGGGCTACCGCCTCCCGCTCGACTCGCTGCACTGGATTCCCGACGAGCGTCGCGAGGTGATGTTCGAGCAGGACCCGTTCGCGCCGCGCGGCGAGCTGCCGGGCGACCCGCGCCATCGCGCGCAGATGACGTTCCCCGCGTCGCCGTACGGTCCGGGCGGCGCGGGTGCGTACGGCGCCGGCGGTGCCGCCGGTGGACCGGGCGGCGCCGGCTTCCCGTTCGGCAAGCGCGAGATCGTGATGCACCAGTCGGCGGACTTCGCGTCGCCGTCGGGTGCGGCGTCGAGCACGCGCGACTTCCCGTCGGACCTCGTGCGCAGCGCGCTGTGCGTCGAGCCGCGCGGCGGCACGCTGCACGTCTTCCTGCCGCCGCTCACGCACCTCGAGCACTATCTGAACCTGATCGCGTGCGTGGAGGAGACCGCCGCCGAGCTGCGCATGCCGGTCGTCGTGGAGGGCTACGAGCCGCCGCGCGACCCGCGTCTGGTGCGGCTGCTCGTGACGCCCGACCCCGGCGTCATCGAGGTGAACATCCACCCCGCGCACGGCTGGCGCGATCTCGTCGACATCCACGGCGCGGTCTACGAGGAGGCGCGCGCGTCGCGGCTCGCGACCGAGAAGTTCATGATCGACGGGCGCGCGACCGGAACCGGCGGCGGCAATCACGTCACCGTCGGCGGTCCGTCGGCGGCGGACAGCCCGATCCTGCGCCGCCCCGACCTGCTGCGCAGCCTCACGAGCTACTGGCAGCACCACCCGAGCCTGTCCTACCTGTTCTCGGGGCTGTTCGTCGGGCCGACCAGCCAGGCGCCGCGCATCGACGAAGCGCGCGACGACTGCCTCTACGAGCTCGAGATCGCGCTCGCGAACGCGACGGGCGGCCTCGCCGCACCGCAGCCGTGGCTGGTCGACCGCCTGTTCCGCAACCTGCTGATCGACGTCACCGGCAACCCGCACCGCGCCGAGTTCTGCATCGACAAGCTGTACTCGCCCGACGGCCCGGCGGGACGCCTGGGTCTCGTCGAGATGCGCGCCTTCGAGATGCCGCCGCACCAGCGTCTGAGCTTGACGCAGCTGCTGCTCCTGCGCGGGCTCATCGCACGCTTCTGGAAGGAGCCCTACGGCAAGCCGCTGGTGCGCTGGGGCACCGAGCTGCACGACCGCTTTCTCCTGCCGCACTTCCTCTGGCAGGACTTCGGCGACGTCATCGACGACCTGCGCGAGCACGGCTACGGCTTCTCGCGCGAGTGGTTCCTGCCGTTCCTCGAGTGGCGCTTCCCGCGCCTCGGCGGCGTCACCGTGCGCGACCTCGAGCTCGAGCTGCGCACCGCCATCGAGCCGTGGCACGTGCTCGGCGAGGAGGTCGGATCGCAGGGCACCACGCGCTACGTGGACTCGTCGCTCGAGCGCCTGCAGGTGAAGACCATGGGCATGACCGACGGACGCCACGTGATCGCGTGCAACGGACGCCGCGTGCCGCTCCGTCCGACCGGCACGCGCTCGGAATTCGTCGCCGGCGTGCGCTACCGCGCATGGGCGCCGCCATCGGCGCTGCATCCGACGATCCCGGTGCACGCCCCGCTGGTATTCGACGTGATCGACACCTGGGCGGGACGCTCCGTCGGCGGCTGCACCTACCACGTCGTGCATCCGGGCGGCCGCAGCTTCGACACGCTGCCGGTCAACGCGGCCGAGGCCGAGTCGCGCCGGGTTGCCCGCTTCCGGGCGCACGGCCATACTCCCGGCGCGATGACGCCGCCGTACGAGGAGCGGGATCCCGAGTTTCCGCACACGCTGGACCTGCGGCGGCTGCGCGAGGCGTGAGCGAGGAACGAGTGCCCGGAGTCGGCGAGGAGGGCGCCGCCGCGGGGCGGACGCGCGGGCTGTTCTCGGCCTACGAGCCGCTCACGGGATGCCGCGACGAGATGGCGTCCGAGCCCGGCGCGCTGCGTCCGCACTGGGAGTACCTCGCCGGCGCCATCGGTGCGCTGGGCGACACCGAGATCGAGCGGCGCAACCACGAGCTGCGCCGGCTGCTGCGCGAGAACGGCGTCACCTACAATTTCTACGAGGAGAACGACACGGTCGAGCGGCCGTGGTCGCTCGACCCGATCCCGGTCCTGCTCACCAGCGCCGACTGGAGCGACATCGAGCAGGGCCTCGCGCAGCGCGCCGAGCTGCTCGACCTCGTGCTGCGCGACCTCTACGGCCCGCGCAAGCTGCTGAAGCGCGGTCTGCTGCCGCCGGAGCTGGTGTTCGGCCACCCGGGCTTTCTCCGCCCGTGCGTCGGCACGGCGCGCGCCGACGGACGCTGGCTCACGATGTGCGCCGCGGACCTCGCACGCGGTCCCGACGGACGGCTGTGGGTGATCGGCGACCGCATCCAGGCACCGTCGGGCGCGGGCTACGCGCTCGAGGCCCGCACCGCGCTGTCGCGCACGCTGCCGAGCCTCTACCGCGACTCGCACGTGCACCGGCTGGCGCTCTTCTTCCGCACGCTGCGCGGCACGCTCGCGGCGCTCGCGCCCGGCGGACGCGAGGATCCGCGCATCGTCCTGCTGACGCCCGGTCCCGGCAGCGAGACCTTCTTCGAGCACGCGTACCTCGCGAGCTATCTCGGCTATCCGCTGGTGCAGGGCAGCGACTTGACGGTGCGCGACGAGCGCGTGTGGCTCAAGACGCTCGACGGCCTGACCCCGGTCGACGTGATCCTGCGCCGCGTCGACGACCCGTGGTGCGATCCGCTCGAGCTGCGGCCCGACTCATTGCTCGGCGTCGCGGCGCTGCTGCAGGCGGTGCGCCGCGGCAACGTCGCGGTGGCGAATCCGCTCGGCACGAGCATCCTCGAGAATCCCGGCCTGATGCCGTTTCTTCCGGCCATCGCGCGCGCGCTGCTCGACGAGGACCTGAAGCAGCCGTCGGTACGGACGTGGTGGTGTGGCGACGAGGACTCGCACCGCCACGTGCTCGACGAGCTCGACGAGCTGGTCGTGAAGCCGGTGTTCCCGCACCGCGTCGACTCGACGATCTTCGCGGCGGCGCTCGCGAAGTCCGAGCGCGACGACCTGAAGGCGCGCATCCGCGCACACCCGGAGCGCTACGTCGCGCAGGAGCGCATCGCGCTCTCGACCACACCGGTGCTGCGCGCCGGACACCTCGAGCCGCGGCCGTTCGTGCTGCGCAGCTTCGCCGTGGCGAGCGAGAGCGGCTACCTCGTCATGCCGGGCGGGCTCGGACGCGTGTCGTCGTCGAGCTCGAGCTTCGTCACGTCGAACCAGCTCGGCGGCGTCGGCAAGGACGTCTGGGTGCTCGCCTCGGAGCCGGAGCGTCAGGTCACGCTGCTGGCGCCGGTCGAGCGTCCGGTGGTCGTGCGCCGCGGCGGCGACGAGGTGCCCGGCCGCGTCGCCGACGATCTGTTCTGGCTCGGCCGCTACACCGAGCGTGCGGAGGCGATCACGCGCCTCCTGCGCGAGATCCTGCTGCGGCTGCTCGCGGCGGAGCGCAGCAGCGTCGACGGCACCGTGCCGCTCCTGCTGCGCGCGCTCACCGTGCAGACCGCGGCGTATCCCGGCTTCACCGGCGAGGGCGCCGACGCGCGCCTCGCCGCGCCCGAGGCGGAGCTGCTGCAGCTGATTCTCGACCCGCGCCGCATCGGCGGCCTGCGCTTCAACATCGACGCGCTGGCACGTGCCGGACGCGCGGTGCGCGACCGGCTGTCGAGCGACAGCTCGCGCGTCATCGGTGCGATCGACGGCGAGCTCGCGCGTCCGTGCGATCTCGCGGCGGCACGCGAGAGCCTGCAGCGGCTGATCCAGCTGCTCGCCGCGTTCGTGGGCCTCACCACCGAGAGCATGAGCCGCGGCCAGGGCTGGCGCTTCCTGCAGCTCGGACGCTCGCTGGAGCGCGGCCTGCAGACGATCGCGCTGCTGCGCGGCGTCGTGCTGCCGGCGGGACCGCTGGTCGTTCCCGCGTGCGAGGCGCTGCTCGGCATCCTGCACAGCGTCAAGACCTACCGGCGCCGCTACCGCTCGCGCATCCAGATGGGCGCGGTGCTCGACCTCGTCCTGCTCGACGAGACCAACCCGCGCTCGCTGGCGTTCCAGCTCGTCGAGGTCGAGGAGCACGTCGTCGCGCTGGTGCACGACGAGGACGGCGGACAGCGCAGCCGCGCCGAGCGTCTCGCGCTCGAGGCGCTGACGACGCTGCGTCTGTTCGACGTCGCGAGCGTCGCGGAGGCGGACGACGAGGACGCGGCACTCGAGCTCGAGCGCCTTCTGAAGCGCGTCGCGGCGACGCTGACGAGCCTCGCCGACGAGATCGCGACGCGCTACTTCCAGCCCGCCGACCGCCCGCAGCAGATGGTGCGCTTCTCGTGACCCACGGTCCGCAGATGGTGCGCTTCTCGTGACCTGCGATTCGCGGATGGTGCGCTTCTCGTGACCCACGCGACGAAGACCACCCGCTTCCGGGTGATCCACCGCACGCGCTACGCGTACGCGCTGCCGGTCGAGCTGTGCCACAACGAGGCGCATCTCAGGCCTCGCACGACGCCGCAGCAGCGCTGCCTCGCGAGCCGCCTCACGATCGATCCGGTGCCGGCGGTGATGCACGACCGCGTCGACTACTTCGGCAATCCGGTGAGCTACTTCGCGGCCCAGCTGCCCGAGCGCGAGCTGACCGTGGTCTCGACCAGCGAGGTCGAGGTCGCGACGCTCGAGCTCGAGGACGGGCAGGTGCCGTCGTCGCCTCCGTGGGAGGAGGTGCGCGACCTGCTCGCGCCGGGCGATCGCAACGTCCCGCTGGAAGCGCGCGAGATGGCGCTGGGCTCGCCGATGGTTCCGGTCGCGGCCCCGCTGGCCGACTTCGCGCGCGAATCGTTCCCGCCCGGACGGCCGATCCTCGAGGCGGTCGCGGACCTGAGCCGCCGCATCCACCGCGGATTCACCTACGACCAGGAGTTCAGCACGGTAGCGACGCCGATCGCCGAGGTGCTCGAGCGGCGACGTGGCGTCTGCCAGGACTTCGCGCACGTCGCCATCGGCTGCGTCCGCTCGCTCGGACTCCCTGCGCGCTACGTCAGCGGCTACATCGAGACCGTCCGCGATCCCGGACAGCCGCGCCTGGTCGGCGCGGACGCCTCGCACGCGTGGTTCTCGACCTGGGCTCCGGGCACGGGCTGGTTCGACTTCGACCCGACCAACGACCAGATTCCGCCGCGCCAGCACATCACGACGGCGTGGGGCCGCGACTACAGCGACGTCACGCCGCTGAAGGGCGTGCTCTTCGGCGGCGGCGAGCACACCCTCGAGGTCGCGGTCGACGTGGCGCGCCTCGAGCTCTCGACCACCCCCGTTTGAGGGGGGTCGAACCATGCAATTCGTTGCATGCGGGTCTTGACTCGCACGAGCGGTGTAAGGCAATAAATTTACCTGACACCGCTTCAGCGAGAACGATCGGTCCCCACCACCGATGAGACGCTTCGATCGAGAGATGCCGCACGACCACGCCGCCCGCGTTCGCGGGTGCTGCGTCGCGGCCGTCGAGCGGAGCGTCGACGCGGGGGAGAGGCCGACGCCTCGCGGACGAGCCCGCGGCAACGCCGCGAACGGAGCCGATGCACTCCGTGATCTCCAACCCGCAGTTCGTGCCGTGCCTCGCCGGAGACGTCCGGTGATGCGTGCGGCGAGTGAAGGAGAGCCTCGTGCATCCCGTTCTCGGACTCAACCGCCACCGCACCTTCGAGCCTGACGACCTCGAGCTTCTTTCCAACCTCGTTCCGGACCTGCACATCGCGTTGCGCGTGCAGGAGCACCTGGGTGCGCTTCGCGCACGTGCGGAGCGCGCGGAGCGCGCGCTCGACTCGATCCCCGTCGCGGTGCTCCTGCTCGACGTGCACGGCGCGATCGTCCACGCCAACCAGCCGGCGTCGGAGCTGCTGCAGCGCGCGGACGGACTGTGCGACGTCGAAGGACGGCTCTGCTGCGGGCGCGCCGAGGAGACGGCACGCCTGCAGGGCGCGGTGGACAAGGTCGCGCAGGGGCTGCTGCGCGGCGAGATCCCGGCGTGCACGACGCTCGCGGTGTCGCGCCCGGACCGCATCCATCCGCTCGGCGTGCTGATCGCACCGCTGCTGACGGCACGCACCGGCGGGACGACCGCGGACGGCCTGCACGGCGTGGCGCACATCCTGGTCACGGTGCGTGACCCCGACGCCACGCAGCGTCTGCCGGTCGACGTGCTGCAGCAGCAGTTCGACCTGACGCCGGCGCAGGCGCGGCTCGCGGCCGCGCTCGCGGCGGGCGACTCGCTCGAGGACTACGCGCGCCACGCCGGGGTGACGGTCAACACGGCGCGCACGACGCTGAAGTCGGTCTTCGCGCGCACCGGATGCCGCCGTCAGGCGGAGCTCGTGCTGATGCTCACCGGAAGCGTCGCCGCGCTGTCGATGCCGACGATGGTCGCGTCCGCACCGGCGCAGCCGGCCCCGGCCGACCTGCACGCCAGCTGACGTCGCGCGCGCGGCTGCCGGAACCGCCGCAACCGTTGTCCGAGCGGCATGCGATCCTCCTCGCATGCCGCTCGGATCTCCGAACGTAAAGTCGAACTCTTCACCTGCGGCGCGCCGGCGAAGGCGCGCCGCAGGGCTCGCGATGCTCGCGACCGTCGCGTCGGCGGCCGGACTCGTCGTCGGCCTCGCGCGCCGAGGACCGGAAGACGGCCGCGCACGACCCGGTACGGCCGCTGGATCCGGTGCGCTGCCGGATCGAGCGCGCGTCGTCGCACCGGCGACCGACGTACCGCCACCGGCGGCGGCGGACTCGCGGACGGCGCGAGTGGCCACGCCAGCCGGCGGGGCCGGCGACCCCGGCGACGCTCCGGTCGCCGGCCTCCCGCCCGGAGCGGCGTCGCGTGTCCCGTCGGCCGGCGCGTCGCACGCACCGCGCCGCACCCGCGCGCAGCGGCTCGTGTCGGCGCAGCTCGACGCGATGGTCGCCCGGGCGCGCGAGCAGGCGCCGGAGCCCGCGGACGAGGACGTCGCGTCCGAGGCCGCAGCCGGCGGCGCGAGCGAAGAGGCGCGGCTGCAGACGGCGCAGCAGGTCCTCACCGGCATGCTCGAAGGCTTCGCAGGCGGACCGCGGGCAGGGGGCTCGCGCGACGCTGCGGCGGATCAACCCTGAACCTGAAGGAGGGATCATGACCAACGTCCACCACAACCGTCTCGCGGCGCTCGTCGTCGCGGCCGCCGTGCTGCTCGGCATCGCGGCGTCGCCGTCGCGCGCGTTCGCCGTGCAGCTCGACTACACCTGCCGCGACGCGGCCAACATCCTGTCGTTCGGACAGGAGAGCCTGCAGTTCTCGCTGGTCGGCGAGACCGTCGGCGCGGCCGGGCTGCTCGCGAACCTCGCGTGCTTCGTCGGCGACCGGCGCTGCAGCTGTCTGCGCAACACCACCAACAGCGACCGCGGCGAGTCGAACCAGTTCTCGCGCGAGGTCGGACGCATCATCGCGGGCTGCTTCACCTCGAACCCGAGCCGGAACCTGTCCGGCATCAGCCAGGAGGCCGCGCTCAACATCTGCGGCTGACGCGGCCGTCGCGCGCTCTGCCGTCGTCCGCCGTGCGCGGGCGGCGGCCGAGCGACGCGCGCCGTCAGCGCAGCGCCGCGGCGATGCACGCCGCGACGACGGTCGCGAACAGCACCCGGCGGATCGCGTCGTGGCCGCGCGTGAGCGCGAAGCGGACGCCGAGCCGCGCGCCGGCGACCATCGCGACGGACATCAGCAGCCCCGGCACCCACCAGACCTGGCCCGCGAGCGCGAACACCGTCAGCGCGACCATCGTCAGCGCCGCCACCACCAGCGACTTGAGCGCGTTGCCGAGCACCAGGTCGTAGCGCAGCACGCTGCCGAGGAAGACGAGCAGCAGGATTCCGACGCCGACCTGCAGGAAGCCGCCGTACGCGCCGATCAGGAACAGCCTCGCGACGCCGAGCGGACGCTCGCGCGGATCGAGCGGCGACTCGCCCGCCCGCGCGACCAGCACGTGCGGCTTCCACAGCAGCGTGCCCGCGATCGCGACCAGCGTCACGAGGAGGATGGGCTTCAGGACCTCCGCCGGCGTCCGCGCGGCGAGCCACGCGCCGACGAGCGCGCCGGCGAGCGCCGGCACCAGGACGCGCGGCTTCGAGGTGTCCGCGAGGCGCGGGTCGCGGCCGAGGCCGCGCGCCGCGACGATCGACTGCGCGAGCACGCCGACGCGATTGGTCGCGTTGGCGACGTCGGCCGGCAGCCCGAGCAGCAGCAGCGCCGGCAGCGTCACCAGCGAGCCGCCGCCCGCCAGCGTGTTCACGAAGCCGCCGGCGAGGCCGGCCGCGCCCAGCATCGCCAGCTGGGTCCACGACCAGCCCGTCATCGCGTCCGCGCTCTAGCGGCGTCCCGCCGGCCGCTCAAGTCGAGGCGTTTCAGCACCGATGGCGAGCGCACACGCGCGTCCGCCATTCAGTGCACGCCCGATCTGGGCTAGCCTCGACGTTCGGACGTTCGCGCAAGCACGCGGCAGAGGGGAAGGAAGGCACATGGCAGACGACAGGCACTCCGACGCGCTGGTCCTGTTCGGAGCATCGGGCGACCTCGCGAAGAAGATGACGTTCCCGTCGCTCTACAAGCTCGAGCAGCGCGGCGTGCTGAAGGTCCCCGTGGTCGGCGTCGCGTTCACCGACTGGGACGACGAGCAGATGCGGCAGCACGCGCGCGAGGCGATCGTCGGTGCGGGCATCGGCCTCGACGAGACCACCTTCCGTGCGCTCGCGGCGCGCATGCGCTTCGTCAAGGGCGACTACGGCGAAGCGTCCACTTTCGAAGCCGTCAAGAAGGCGATCGGTGACGCGCGGCACCCGCTGTTCTACCTCGAGATCCCGCCGTCGCTCTTCGAGAAGGTCGTCCTGCAGCTGAACGCGGCCGGGCTCACGCAGGGCTGCCGCGTGGTCATCGAGAAGCCGTTCGGCCACGACCTGCCGTCGGCGCGCGCGCTCAACAAGACGCTCCTGACGGTCCTCGACGAGGAGCAGATCTTCCGCATCGACCACTACATGGGCAAGGACCCGGTGCAGGATCTGCTCGTGTGGCGCTTCGCCAACGACATGTTCGAGCCGATCTGGAACCGCCGCTACGTGAACAACGTGCAGATCACGATGTCGGAGTCGTTCGGCGTCGAGGACCGCGGCTCGTTCTACGACGCGGTCGGTACGCTGAAGGACGTGGTGCAGAACCACCTGATGCAGATCCTGGCACTGCTCGCGATGGACCCGCCGGTCACCGCGGGAGCGGAGGCGCTGCACGACGAGCAGATCCGCGTCTTCCGCGCGATCAAGCCGCTCACCCCGCAGAGCTTCGTGCGCGGACAGTACCGCGGCTACCTCGACGTGCCCGGCGTCAAGAAGGATTCCACCACCGAGACGTTCTGCGCGCTGCGCCTCGAGATCGACTCGTGGCGCTGGGCGGGCGTGCCGTTTCTGATCCGCGCGGGCAAGGCGCTGGCGCACAAGGCGACCGAGGCGGTGGTCGAGCTGAACCAGCCGCCGCGTCTGCTGTTCGCCGATCCGAAGACGCCGCAGCCGGCGACCAACCGGCTGCGCTTCCGCCTCGGCCAGGATCCGGGCGTCACGCTCACCGTGCAGGCGAAGCGTCCGGGCGAGGGCATGGTCTCGGAGCCGGTGGACCTGAACGTCGACTTCGGGCGCGCGCTCGGTCCGCTGCCGCTGCCCTACGAGCGCCTGCTCGGCGACGCGCTCGCGGGCGACAACACGATGTTCGCGTCGGAGTCCTTCGTCGAGCACACGTGGACGATCCTCGATCCGCTGCTGCGCGATCCGGGCCCCGTGCACGTGTACGAGCCCGGCACGATGGGACCGAAGGAGGCCGATCGGCTCGTCGAGGGCGCGTGCTGCAGCGGCTGGATCGAGCCGGTGGCGCCGCCGTCGGATCGCTCGGCCTGACGGAAGCGTCGCGGATGCGGCGGTGCGGCGTTCGCCGGCACCGCCGCCGAGCGCCTCAGCGCCAGAGCGCGATGCCGCCGAGCAGTCCCGCCTCGTTCGAGGTGATGCGCGCGTTCGCCGGCAGGTCCGACGGCTTGAGCAGCTTCGCGTTGCCGCCGCCGAGGTAGATCGCGCGGTAGTTGAAGATCGGGTCGAGCTGCGCGATCGCCTCGCGCACGTGCTTGCGCCAGCGCTTCTTGCCGGACTTCTCGAGCGCCGCCTTGCCGACCAGCTCCTCGTACGTCTTGTCGTGCTTGAACGGGTGGTGGCCGAGCTCGAGGTTCGGCACGAGGCGTCCGTCGACGAAGAGTGCGGATCCGAGTCCGGTGCCCAGCGTGAGCACGAGCTCGACGCCGGCGCCCTTGACGTCACCGAGACCCTGCACGTCGGCGTCGTTGGCGACGCGGGCGGGCTTGCGGGTCGCCTCGCGCAGCGACTTCGCGAGGTCGTGCCCGTGCCACGACGGGTCCAGGTTCGGCGCGGTCTTCACCACGCCGTCGTGCACGACGCCGGGAAAGCCGGCGGACACGCGGTCGAACGGTGGCTGCGCCGCGATGAGCTTCTTCAGTGCGCGCAGCACCGACGCGGGCGTGGCCGGGTGCGGAGTCGCGATGCGCGCGCGCTCGTTCACCGGACGTCCGCGCTCGTCGAGGACCAGCATCTTGAGGCCGGTGCCGCCGATGTCGATGGTCAGCGTCCGCGGCCCGCTCGCGGCGGCCTGCTTCTTCCGGACGGCCGGAGCCTTCCGGGCCGGTCGGCGCACCACCTTCTTCGCCCGCGCTGCGGGCTTCCTCGCCGCTCTCCTTGCCACGTCGCCCCCCTTCCCTGCCGGGACTCGTCGGCGTACCGGCGCATTTTCCATAGCTCGATGCCGGTCCTCACCGCAGCGTGCCGACCTGCATCGCACCCGCGGCCCACGCCAGCTCGGCGGAGCGCGTCAGCAGGTCCGCGCGCGTCTGCACGACGAGGTAGCGCGCGTTCGCGAGATCGCGCTCGCCGGTCAGCAGCTCGACGATGGTGTTCAGGCCGAGCCCGTAGCCCTCGCGGTTCGCGTCGTAGGCGTCCTGCGAGGCGCGCAGCAGAGAGTCGGCGTACTCGAGCTTCTTCCGCGCCGCGCGGTAGTTGAAGTACGCCTTCCACACCGCCGCCGTGGTCTCGAGCTGCAGGTTCGCGAGCTCGGCGCGCGCCGCGTCGCGCTGCGCCTCCGCCTCGCGCACCGCGTTCACGCGATCGAAGCCCTTGAAGAGATCCCAGTCGACGTTGAGCAGGTACGCGTAGTCCGGCGACGCGACGTTGTCGCGCGGCGCGCCGTTGATGCGGTAGCGCCAGATGTCCTCGCCGTAGCTGCCCGCGAACCCGATGGTCGGCAGGAAGTCGGCCTTTGCCTTCTCGACCGCGGCCTCGCCGGCGCGGATCTGCGCCATGCGCGCCGCCAGATCCGGACGCTGCTGGAGCGCCGAGTCGATCACGTCGTCGACCGCGACCGCGAGGTTCCGCGGCACCGGCTGCGCGTCGAGGTCCGCGATCTCGAGCGGCGCGTTCGCGGGGATGCCGAGGGCGAGCGCGAGCGCCGCCTGCGCGTCGCTGACCATCACGCGCGCGTTCTCGACGTCGTACACGGCCTTGGCGTCGGTCTGGCGCGTCAGCAGGACGTCGGGCTGCGTCGCGAGCCCGAGCGACGCGCGCTCCTCGGCCGCCTCGCGCACGCTGCGTGCGAGCTCGAGGTTCTTCTCGGCGGCGCGCAGCATGCCCTTCGCCGCGTCGAGCGCGAAGTAGGACCGCTGCGCCGCGAACACGACGTCCTGCATCTTGCGGTTGAACGAGAAGTTCGCGGCGAGCAGGCGCTGGCGCGACGCTTCGGCGTCGGCGGAGCGGCGGCCGAAGTCGAGCAGCGTCCAGGTGAGCTCGATCTGCGGCTGGAACTCGTTCTGCTTGACGGTGATCGGCGCGGGGTCGTTCTGGAAGAGGAAGCGCGACGGACCGGCCGACGCCTCGACGCTCACCTCGGGGTAGTACGTCGACAGCGAGCGGCCGTAGCGTGCGGCGGCGGCACGCGAGTCCTCCCACGCACGGCGCGTCTCCGGGTTGTTGCGCAGCGCGACGTCGACGACGCCGGGCAGGTCGTACGTCGTGCGGTCGGCGGGCAGTGTCGCGCCGGACTCCTGCTGCCACGCATCGGACGGCGCGCGCAGCTCGGTCGCGGGCTCGGGCGGCGTCCAGGTGCGGTCCGGCGCTTCGGGTGCCAGCGGCATCGGATCCCACGCCTTCAGGATCGGGGGCACGCTGCAGGCACTCGTCAGCAGCAGCGCCGCGAGTGCGAGGCCCAGCGGGATTTCCTTTACTGGCCGGACGAACCGTGCCATTCGTTCCCGTCGTGGTGAGGGGGCAGCCGTGCGGCGGATGCAGGACGTTTCGATCATCCGTGCCGTGACCTCACCGGTTCCCGCCTCCACCGCGGCGCCTAGATATCCGATGCGAGCGCGCGTGGGAAATCGGCCGGCGGTGCTGCTGGCGGTGACGCTGCCGCTGCTGGCGGCGGCCTGCGATCCGGTGGTCGAGATTCAGGGCACGTTCTTCCCGGCGTGGCTGCTGTGCATGATCGTCGGCGTCGTGCTCGCGGTCGCGCTGCGGCCGCTCTTCGTCCGCCTCGGCGTCGAGCCGTACATGGGCCCGCTGCCGCTGGTCTACACGAGCCTCGCCGTGCTCTTGACGCTGGCGGTCTGGCTCCTGTTCTTCCGCACCTGATGGCGGCGCCCGCGGAAGCCCTCGCGCGCGACGACACCGCGCGCCGCATCGCCGGACGGATCCTCGGCATCGCGATCGTCGTCGGCGCAGTCGTGCTCGGCGTCTGGACGTGGCGCGATCTGTACCGCTTCCCGCGCACCGACGACGCCTACGTGCGCGCCAACACCATCGGCATCGCGCCGCACGTCGGCGGGCCGATCGTCGAGCTGCACGTGGTCGACAACCAGCGCGTCGCGCAGGGCGAGCTGCTGTTCGTCGTGGACCCGCGGCCCTTCCAGTCGATGGTGGACAAGGCGAAGGCGACGCTCGAGCTGACGAACCTCGAGATCCGCGGCTACCAGCACGCGGTCGACGCGGCGCAGGCGACGCTCGCGCAGCGCGAGGCGGAGGCCGCGTACGCGAAGCAGTATCTCGGCCGCATCGAGCCGCTGCTGGGACGGAAGTTCGTCACGCCGAACGACGTCTTCGAGGCGAAGACGCGCGCCACCGCCGCCGAGGCGAAGGTCGCGGAGGCGCGCTTCGAGCTGAGCCGCGCCCGGAACGAGCTCGGCCAGCTCGGCGACGTGAACGCGCGCCGGCAGGCGGCGGAGGCGGAGCTCTACGACGCCGAGCTCGACCTGAGCTACTGCTGGGTGCGCGCGCCGTTCGACGGCTACGTGACGAACCTGAACATCGCGGTCGGCGAGTACGCGAACCAGGGCCGGCAGGTGTTCGCGCTGGTCGACGACCGCGAGTGGTACGTGATGGCGAACTTCCGCGAGGACTTCCTCGCCAGCATCGCGCCCGGCATGGAGGCCGAGATCTACCTGATGAGCTACCCGCGGCGGAAGTTCCGCGGCCGCGTGCAGGGCATCGGCTGGGCGCTCTACCAGAAGGACGGCTCGACGGTCGGCGTGCTGCCCGCGGTCGAGCCGACGCTCAACTGGGTGCGGCTCGCGCAGCGCTTCCCGGTCCGCATCCTGCTCGAGGAGTCGGATCCGGCGCACCCGTTCCGCATGGGGGCGAGCGCGGTGGTGACGATCCGGGGAAACGTGACCGACGAGCCCGTCGCGGGACGCCCCGAGCCCGCCGGCGCACGCTAGAGAACGGCGCGGCGCGCGGCTCGCGATCGTCCGCGCGCGCACCGGCGGAATGCGTGCATTCGCTCGGCCCCGCGCGACAGGGCGGTCTCGGTCGGACCGAAGCGGGCCGGCGTGACGCGGACGTCGTCTCCGTGAAGCGTCGCGTTGCGGACGCGGCGTGACGCGAGGTTGCATCAGGCCCGTGCCAGCGAGCGACGCGCCGAGCAGCCGTATGGAGCGCCTGGATCCGGCCACTCGGCACACGATCCGCAACCGGCAGGGGCGTGGAGTCGGGCTGCACCTTCCCGGCCGGCGCAGGCACCGCGGATCCCGGCGGGGTCACTCCGCCCGACTACCGTCCGCGCGCAACCGAGCACGGTGCGCTGCACCGGTTCGTCAACGAGCACCTCGAGACGTTCCTCGCCGAAGCGCGCGCCCGCAGCGACGGCGATGGCCTGCCGCACTTCGTCGAGCGGGAGCTGCGTGATTTCCTGAACTGCGGTCGACTCGCGCGTGGCTTCGCCCGCTTCCGCTGCGACGAGTGTCGCGCCGACCTGCTGGTCGCGTTCTCCTGCAAGGGACGTGGCTTCTGTCCATCTTGCACCGGGCGCCGCATGGCGAGCCTCGCCGCACACCTGGTGGACGACGTGCTCGGTGGTCTTCCGATCCGCCAGTGGGTGCTCACCACGCCGCACCGGCTGCGCTACGCGCTCGCCTACGACCACCAGCTCTGCCGGCGTGTGCTCGCGGTGTTCATGCGTGCCGTGCTGTCCTTCGAAGGACGTCGCGCGCGGCGGCGCGGTGTCGCCGGCGGTCGCGGCGGTGCAGTCACCGCGATCCAGCGGTTCGGGTCGGCCGCGAATCTGAACGTGCACTTCCACTCGCTCGTCGTGCAGGGTGTGTTCGCCGGTGACGGCGCGCGCTTCGTGCCGCTGCCGGGGCCGTCGGATCACGACGTGTGGCGCGTCCTCGCGACGGTGCGGCGGCGCATCGTGCGCATGGCGCAGGGGCACGGCATCGACGTAGAAGGGGATGGGATCGTCGAGGGCGCTCGCCGGGACGAGCTCGCCGAGGAGTCGCCGCTGCTCGCCGGCCTCGCCGCGGCGTCGATTGCGGGACGCTCTGCGATGGGTGCCGACGCCGGCAGCCGAGCGGTGCGCCTCGGTCGCGCGCCGGAGGCTGCGCCGGACGACGGCTCCGGTGCGCCGTGCCACGCGCACATCGCCGGCTTCGATCTGCACGCGGGGGTTGCCGTGCCGGCCGGCGACCGGGCACGCCTCGAGCACCTGTGCCGCTACGTTCTGCGACCGCCGATCGCGCAGAAGGCGCTCTCGATCGCCCCGGACGGCCGCGTGCGGCTCGCTCTGCGCCGGCCGTGGCGCGACGGCACGCGCGCGCTGCTGTTCGACCCGCTGGACTTCATAGGCCGCCTCGCCGCTCTGACGCCGAAACCGCGCGTCAATCTACTCCTGTACCACGGCGTCTTCGCGCCCCATGCCGCACAGCGGCGAGCCGCAGTGGCGCGGGCACGCGAGGTCGCTGAAGGCCCCGCCGCGAACTGCTCTGCTCCTGGTCCCCCCGCAGGGGTTCCGTCCCGGCCCGAGGCCGGCCGATCGCCCCCGATCGATGAAGGGGCAGGGGCGGCAACGCCGCGCAAGAACGCCTGGGTCAGGTGGGCCGACCTGCTGCGCCGGGTATTCGAGATCGACGTCCTGCACTGCGCGCGCTGCGGCGGGCGGCTGCGCTTCGTCGCTGCGATCGACGACCCGGCGGTGGTCCGGCGGATCCTCGGCCACCTCGGACTGCCGAACTCGATCGCGCCGCCGCTGCCGGCGCGGTCACCGCCCGGGCTCACGCAGGAGTCGTTCGACTGGGCGTGAAGCGGGCGTCGTCATCGAGAGGCGCAACTACCGACCTGAGGTCGGGCGGTCGTTGTGCGTCTCGTTGGCCGGGTGCGGGCCGATCGGGGGCGCGACCAAGTCGGAGGGACGACGTCGCGGCCAGAGTTCCGTTGACAGGTGCTTTGTCCGCTGCGTACTTTGCGGGCGCGGGGCGGGGCCCAGGCCGGTAGGCGCGATGTCCGATAATCTCGCGTTATGTGAAACCGCGCGTTTGTAGCGGCTATCCGCCGTCGGCTTCGCGCCCGGCATCAACGACAAGTCGGACGTGGTGGGCCTGCCCAGCGACCCCAGCTGTGGCGGTTCCACCGGCTGCGACAGCCCCTTCACCCAGATCGACACCCGCAACCTGTATTTCCAGTTCGGCAACACCGAGTGGGGCACGGTCAAGTTCGGCCGCGACATCGGCCTCTTCGGGCAGAAGATCATCCTGTCCGACATGACGCTGCTCGGCCTCGGCGGCAACAGCTACGCGTCGACGCCCTTCAACACCACCTTCGGCATGATCGGCCACGGCTACATGTACACCGGCTTCCAGCCCCAGATCACCTACACCACGCCGGCCTTCGGCGGCTTCTCGGCCTCGGCGGGGATCTTCGATCCCAGCAAGTTCGCCGGTGACGAGACCAAGGACCCCGGCTTCCAGGCCATGGCGAACTATGACTGGAAGGCCGGTACGGCCAAGGGCTCGGTGTGGGCGGGGGCGGTCCACCAGCGCACCAGCGGGGCGGGCAGCTTCGACGCCAACGGTTTCGAGCTCGGCGCCAAGGTCGGCATCGGCGCCTTCGAGGCGGTCGCCTACGGCTTCGACGCCAGCGGGCTGGGCCTGTCGACCGTCGGCGCGCTGTACCTGTCGCCCTTCGGCAAGACCGACGGCAAGGGCTACTTCGTGCAGGGCACCTACACCGTGGGCAAGACCAAGTTCGGCATCAACTTCGGCGAGAACCGCGACAGCGGCGGCGCGCTGGCCGACACCAACAAGTTCCGTTCCGCC
The DNA here is from genome assembly GCA_046327915.1 of Binatia bacterium. Taxonomy (GTDB): domain Bacteria; phylum Desulfobacterota; class Binatia; order UBA12015; family UBA12015; genus VGTK01. The sequence continues at coordinate 221,996 of JAXLXO010000005.1, forward strand.
ACCGTCGGCGTGTATCACAGCCTCAACAAGTACATCACCCTGGTGGGCGAATACAACCAGGAGAGGGGCGATGGCGACGACCTGTTCGCGGGTGACCTGAAGACCCGGACCATCTCGCTGGGCGGCATCATCATGTTCTGACGCGCGCAACTTTCCCAGCCTGCGGGGCAGGGCGACGAAGGTCGCGCTGCCTCGCTTCATTTCGGCGCGTGCTCCATGACAGTACGGGTATGGAGCAGATGGAGCAGCTGGAGCAAGTGGAGCACTTCGAGCGCTGCTCCAGAACCCGCCACGGAGCGCTCCCATTGCTGCATGGATAGGGCAAGTATCTGATAAATAAGGGATGGATTGCGCTGGCACGAAGGATGCTCAATCAACGTGTGGCGAAACCGCCCGCAACCGAAACCACACGAGGAGACGACACCATGCTGTACGCACTGCCCGGCCAGGCCGACGCCAAGCTCCAGTTCAAGACCCGCTACGACAACTTCATCGGTGGCCAGTGGGTGGCTCCGGTCAAGGGCCAGTATTTCGACGTGGTCACGCCGATCACCGGCCAGAAGTACACCCAGGCCGCACGCTCCACCGCCGAGGACATCGAGCTCGCGCTCGACGCCGCACATGCCGCCTTCCCCAAGTGGGGCAAGGCCGACGCCACCACGCGCTCCAACATCCTGCTCAAGATCGCCGACCGCCTCGAAGCCAACCTCGAGCTGCTCGCCTACGCCGAGACCGTCGATAACGGCAAGCCGATCCGCGAGACGCTCAACGCCGACATCCCGCTCGCCGTCGACCACTTCCGCTACTTCGCCGGCTGCCTGCGCTCGCAGGAAGGCGGCATCTCGGAGATCGACGAGAACACCATGGCCTACCACATCCACGAGCCGCTGGGCGTGGTCGGCCAGATCATCCCGTGGAACTTCCCGATCCTGATGGCCGCGTGGAAGCTGGCGCCGGCGCTGGGCGCGGGCAACTGCGTGGTGCTCAAGCCCGCCGAGTCGACCCCGATCTCGATCCTGGTGCTGATGGAGCTGATCGCCGACCTGCTGCCGCCGGGCGTGCTCAACATCGTCAACGGTTACGGCCGCGAGGCCGGCATGCCGCTCGCCACCAGCAAGCGCATCGCCAAGATCGCCTTCACCGGCTCCACCTCCACCGGCCGCGTGATCGCCCAGGCCGCCGCCAACAACCTGATCCCGGCCACGCTCGAGCTGGGCGGCAAGTCGCCCAACATCTTCTTCGCCGACGTCATGGACAAGGACGACGCCTTCCTCGACAAGGCGATCGAGGGCCTGGTGCTGTTCGCCTTCAACCAGGGCGAGGTGTGCACCTGCCCGAGCCGCGCGCTGATCCAGGAATCCATCTACGACCGCTTCATCGAGCGCGCGGTGAAGCGCGTCGCCGCGATCAAGCAGGGCAGCCCGCTCGACACCGACACCATGATGGGCGCGCAGGCCTCCGCCGAGCAGATGAGCAAGATCCAGTCCTATCTGCAACTCGGCAAGGAAGAGGGCGCCCAGGTGCTGATCGGCGGCGCGCGCGCCCAGCTCGACGGCGACCTGGCCGACGGCTATTACATCCAGCCGACGCTGTTCAAGGGCCACAACAAGATGCGCATCTTCCAGGAGGAGATCTTCGGGCCGGTGCTCGCGGTGACCACCTTCAAGGACGAGGCCGAGGCCCTGGCGATCGCCAACGACACCCTGTACGGCCTGGGCGCCGGCGTGTGGAGCCGCAACGGCAACGTCGCCTACCGCATGGGCCGCGCCATCCAGGCCGGGCGCGTGTGGACCAACTGCTACCACGCCTACCCGGCGCACGCGGCCTTCGGCGGCTACAAGGAGTCGGGCATCGGCCGCGAGACGCACAAGGTCATGCTCGACCACTACCAGCAGACGAAGAACCTGCTCGTGAGCTACAGCGAGAACAAGCTCGGCTTCTTCTGATCACGGCGTTCTCCCTCCCTCGCCCGCACCGCGGGCGACCTTCGCGGGGGCGGGCGACCGCCCCCGCTTTTTCGTTCCGGAGGCACGCGACATGGTCGAACGCGTCATCGCCACCCCTGCGACACTCGCATTGATCGAGCAGCTCAAGGCCGAGCACGGTCCCGACCTGATGTTCCATCAGTCCGGCGGCTGTTGCGACAACAGTGCCGCCAACTGCTACCTGCCCACCGACCTGACCATCGGCCCCCACGACGTGCACCTGGGCGAGATCGGCGGCGTGCCCTTCTACATCAGCGCGTCGCAATACGAATACTGGAAGCACACCCAGCTCATCATCGACGTCGTCGATGGCAACGGCGGCACCTTCTCGCTCGAGGGGGGCACCGGCAAGGCCTTCCACACCCGCTCGCGCCTGTACGACGATGCCGAGATGGCGGCGGTGGAGGCGGAGGATCGCGCCCTCGGGCGATAGGATTCCGCGATCCTCGTACTTTTCTCCATGGCCGGCCGCCTCGGGTGCCGTGCTTGCGGCATGATGCTTGCTTCAGTCGTTTGACGGCCGCTGTCCGATCCCCGGAGCGGCCTCGACGACGATGGAAGAGCCCGGGCGAGGCGTGCCGAACGCCGCCGCACCGCGGCCGCAGGTGGAGAGGAGACGATGGTCGATAACACGATGCGTGCCGCGCAGGCGGCGGTGGTCGAGTCGCTGCGCAGGCAGTTTTCCGCCTCCGGCCAGGTGCCCGACGCGGGCCTAGCGGTGCCGGTGCTGCGCTCCTGGGCGCGCTGCCAGCGCCTGGGATTGGACATGGGCGAGCGCGTGCGCCCGCCCAGCACCACGCGGGGCGACCTGATGGTGGCGCGCGAGCGCAGCGCGGCCCTGCTCGCGCACGCCCGTACTTTGCGGGCGCGGGGCGGGGCCCAGGCCGGTAGGCGCGATGTCCGATAATCTCGCGTTATGTGAAACCGCGCGTTTGTAGCGGCTATCCGCCTGGCAGACGAGCGAGCTCGACCGGCTCGATGGCTTTCTCGGCCGCGGCGGTGCGCTGCTCGTCCTGCTCGACCCGCGCCAGGCGCCGGAGCTCGCGGCGTGGCTCGGCGAGCGCGGCATCACGCCGGGGCCGAACGTGGTGGTCGATCCCGAGAACCGCCTCTACGGCGGCGAGGGAGTTTCGATCGAGGCCCGTGCGCCGTCGTCGTGGGAGGAGGGGCGCGAGCTGCTGCCGTCGTCGACCCTGGTCACGCGCGGGCTCGATGCCGGCGTGCTGCTGTCTGCGGCGCGTGCGCTCGAGCTGGGCACGGACGCGCAGCCGCTCCTGGTGAGCGGACGCGACAGCTGGGCGACGCCGGCGGTCGCCGGGGCCGAGGAGGGACTCGCGGACTTCGACGAGCAGCGCGACGAGCGCGGTCCGCTGGTCGTCGCGGCGGCGCGAGAGCTGCCGCCGCGCGTCGGGGCGCGGACCGGTGCGCGCCTGATCGTCGTCGGCGACGTGGACCTCGCGACCAATCGCTTCGTCGAGTTCCTGGCCAACCGCCAGCTCCTGCAGGCGTCGATCGCGTGGCTGGTCGGCGAAGAGGACCTGATCGCGCTGCGCCCGGAGATCAAGGAGACCGGTACCAAGCAGCTCTTCCTGAGCGCGGGGCAGGCGAATACCGCGTTGCTGATCGCCGTCGGCGTCGTGCCGGGGACGAGCCTGCTGATCGCGTGCGCGCTGTGGGCCTTCCGGAGGTGGCGCGGGTGACGTGGCCGCGTGCGCTCCTCTGCTGGCTGGTCGCGGGCGTCCTGCTGCTCGTCGTGCGCGCGACCGAGCCGCCGCCGCCGGATGCAGCGGACCGGTCGGCGGCGAGCAGCGCCGCCGGCGAGCGCGTGGACGCGCGCGCCACGGTCGCGGACGCCGTGCCCTCGGCGACCCCGGAGCTCGCCTACGAGATCGAACCGGCCGCGCTCGAGCGCGTGGCGGTGCGGCGCGGCGACAGGACGGTCGTCCTGCGGCAGCAGGACGGTGCCTGGACCGTCGTCGAGCCCGCGCGTTTGTAGCGGCTATCCGCCGGGGTGCCGTTCCCCGAAACCGCGGTTCACGACCAGGATGTCGGCGATGATCGGCAGGTTCCGGTTGGTTGTCAGCGTGTGCGCCTTGCCGGCGGACTGCGCCACCACCTCGGTCAGCTGCGGCTCCCGATCCGCAACTCTCGCTCACGCGCTCAGGCGGCGTAGCGGTTCCGGTACTTCTCGAGGAACTTCGCGATGCGTCCGATCGCCTCGCGCAGGTCGTCCTCGTGCGGCAGGAAGACGATGCGGAAGTGGTCGGGCTCGGGCCAGTTGAAGCCGGTCCCCTGCACCAGCATGACGCGCGTCGCCTGCAGCAGCTCGAGGAAGAAGACGCGGTCGTCCTCGATCGGGTAGACCGTCGGGTCGAGGCGCGGGAACATGTAGAGCGCCGCCTGCGGCTTGACGCAGGTGACGCCGGGGATCGCCGTGATCAGCTCGTAGGCGAGGTCGCGCTGGCGGCGCAGCCGTCCGCCGGGACCGATCAGCTCGTTGATGCTCTGGTACCCGCCGAGCGCCGTCTGGATCGCGTACTGCCCCGGGACGTTCGCGCACAGGCGCATGTTCGAGAGCATGTTGAGGCCCTCGACGTAGTCCTCCGCGGTGGTCTTGTCACCCGACACGACCATCCAGCCCGCCCGATACCCGCAGCAGCGGTAGCTCTTCGACAGCGAGTTGAACGTCAGCGTCAGCACGTCGTCCGACAGGCTGGCGAGCGCCGTGTGCTTGACGTCGTCGTAGAGCACCTTGTCGTAGACCTCGTCCGCCATGAGCACGAGGTCGTGCCGCCGTGCGATGTCGACGATCTCGCGCAGCAGCTCGTCGGAGTAGAGCGCGCCGGTCGGGTTGTTCGGGTTGATGATGACGAGACCCTTGGTCGCGGGCGTGATCTTGCGCTTCAGGTCCTCGAGGTCCGGCATCCAGCCGTTCTCCTCGTCGCAGCGGTAGTGCACCGGCGTGCCGCCGGAGAGCGAGGTCGCGGCGGTCCACAGCGGGTAGTCCGGCATCGGCAGCAGCAGCTCGTCGCCGTCGTTGAGCAGCGCGTTGGTCGCCATCGCGATCAGCTCGCTGGCGCCGTTGCCGAGCCAGATGTCGTCGAGCGAGACGCCCTTCACCCCCTGCTGCTGCGTGTAGTGCATCACGGCCTTGCGCGCGGCGAAGATGCCCTTGCTGTCGGAGTAGCCCGCGGAGCCGGGGAGGTTGCGGATCATGTCCTCCTGGATCTCCTCCGGAGGATCGAAGCCGAACGGGGCGAGGTTGCCGATGTTCAGCCGGATGATCTTGTGCCCCTCCTCCTCCATCTGGCGGGCCGCGTCCGTGATCGGGCCCCGGATGTCGTAGAGGATGTTGGCGAGCTTGTTGGACTTCTGAACGGTCTTCAAGGTACCTCCGCGGGCGATGGCGCGGTCCGGCCGCCCGCCGTCTTCGCTGGGAACCTCATGCTGGAGCATGCCCGCGTTCGCAAACGCGGCGTTCCCATGACGGTGGAGCGACCGGCGGTGCGCCCGCCACGGAGGGATCGTCGGCGCGACCGCGAGCGGACGTAAGCCGCGCTCAGCCGGCGTTCACCTGCGACAGCGCCGCCATCAGCGGGGCGGTGTCGAAGTACTCGTCGAGGCGCGTCACGCGGCCGTTCTCGATCCGCACCACGAGGCAGCACGGGAAGCGGAACTCGGCGCCGCCCGGCGCCGTGCCGCAGGTCACGTGCTGCTCGACGAAGCCGGTCGGCGTCGGCTGGCAGCGCACGTCCTCGTAGCGGAAGTTGCGGATGTTCTCCTTGACCCAGGTCAGCACCGCGAGGTTCTCTTCCGGGCCGCGCTCGGTCGGCTCCTGCGCCGTCCAGATCTTCGCGTCCGGCGCATAGAGGCCGCGCACGGTGTCGAGGTCGCCGCTCTCGACGGCGGCGAAGAAGCGGCGAGCGAGGGCGATCTTGTCGGCGTCGTTCATGCCGCCCCATACTCCGCACGTCCGGCGCGCGGCAAGGCGCCGTCAGCCGAGCGCGAGCTTGAAGCCCTGCTTCTCGACCCGGTGCCGCGGCTCGTAGCGGAAGAACGCGTCGCAGCCCGTGCCCGCGAACGCCCGGTCGACGCGCGCCCGATCGTCGGACGACATCGCGCGGTACGGGTCGATCACGCGCTGCAGCATCCACAGCGTGTACGGGCTCGTGTAGCGGCCGAACGCGACGCCGCGCAGCGTGCTCTGGTGGAAGCCGACCGCCCGCGGCGGCTCGGTCACGTCGGCGGGACGCGCGTCGGCCCACGCCTCGTACGCGCGTACGGTGTCGAGCACGTACGGGCTCGCGTCGGCGCCGATCCGTGCGAGGATCGGGCGCATCGTGTCGGCGAGCGCGTCGTCGTCGAGCCACGCGCCGTTCTCGTCGGGATCGGGATGATTCATGCGCTCGATCCAGTGGCAGGTGAGCGGCGCGCGCTCGCGCAGCAGGCGTCCGGGCGCCGCGTCGAGATAGAGGTGCGCGTAGAACGGACCGATGAGCGCGCAGTCGGCGATCGAGGGGCGTCCGCCGAGGAGGTACGGGTGCATCGCGAAGTGCCGCTCCAGGTCGTCGAGCAGCTCCGCGAGGTGCGCCTCGATCGCGGGCACGGTCGCGGGCACGACGCCGATCCCGGGCAGCACGCCGGACATGCGGTCCGCGAACTTGCCCGCCGCGACCGGGTCGCCGTTGGTGGCGGCGAAGTCGGCGCGCGCCTTCGCGATGCTGTCGGCGAAGTCCCAGCGGTAGTGCATCGCCGGCAGGATCATGAACTCGTCCGCGTACAGCTCCCACAGGAACGCCGCGATGCGCTGCGCGGGCGTGCGCGGCACGAGCGCGGGCTCGGGGAAGCGCTCCTCGAGGCGGTCGAGGATGTCGCTGGTGTCCTGCCACGTGTCGTCCTCGGGCGTGACGACGACGGGGATGAACTGGAGTCCGGTGCGCGCGCGGATCACCTGCCGGTACACGTTCGGGGTCGCGAGGATCTCGGAGTGCGGCACGCGCTTGATGCGGAACGCCGGACGGACCTTCGCGGTGAAGTAGCTCACCTCCGAGCCGTAGAGGCGGAAGAAACGGTCGCGATCGATGTTCTTGACGTCGGCTGCCATGGATCCGGGACTCTCAGCTCTTTCCGGCGCGCGCCTGCGCGGCCGCGACGAGGTAGAAGTTGCGCGCGATGAACGACGGCTCGACCTCGACGATGCCGTCGCAGATGCGTGCGACGAGATCGCGCGCGCCGGCGTCGCCGTCGTCGGCCTGCACGAGCAGCATCGCGAGGTGCAGCGCGCGGCGCAGCTCGCCCGACGCGCGCAGGTCCTCGGCCTTCGCGAACAGCGCGTCGCGGCCCGCGGTCGAGACGACGTCGCGTGCGACGTCGGCGCGGCGCGCCGGGATGATCTCGGCGGGGTTGCCGCCCCACCAGCCGGCGTAGAAGCGCAGCACGTCGCGCACGACGAACGGCACGCAGCCGTAGATCGGCTGCAGGTAGCGCTTGCGCGCCAGGTCGTCCGGCAGCGCGATGCCGGCGTCGACGACCTCGTCGGGCCACATTCCCGCGTTGAGGCGCTCGACTACCGCGTCGTGCAGGAAGCGCATCGCGCGCGCGGTCTCGGTCAGCATCTCCAGCGCGTGGTCGCCCTGCAGCGGGTCGCCGTGTCCGGGCACGACCGCGCGCGGCTTCTTCGCCGCGATCGCCTCGAGCGTCTCCGCCCAGCCGAGCGTGTAGCGCTGCGGCTTGTTCGGGTTGCCGGTGTTGGGCAGCGACTGCACCGAGAGGTCGCCGACCAGCGCCACCTCGCGCTGCGGCAGCCACACCCAGGTCGCGTCGTCGGTCTCGGCGCGCGCATGGATGAGCTCGACGGGCTCGCCCGCGAGATCGATCGTCGCCGTGTCGCGATAGGTATGGTCCGGTCCGACGAAGCTCTTCGGAAACGCGTCGACACCAGGCGGCAGCTGGAACTGCCGGCGGTTCACCTCGTTGTTCCAGCCCCACGTCAGCAGATACCGCGCGAGCCGCTCCGGCACGTTCTCGTGGCCCCAGATCGCGGGACGCGCGGCACCGCTCTGCTCGGCTTCGGCGAGGAACGCCGGCGCACCGCCGACGTGATCGACGTGGCCGTGCGTGTAGACGATCGCGGCGAGCGGATCGGAGGTCGTCTCGCGCAGCCGTGCCGCGGCCTTCTGTCCGAGGAACGCGTTGCTGGTGTCGACCACGAGGGCCGCCCCGCCGCCGTACACGAAGCCGACGTTGCAGAAGCCGTGGAACTGCGCGACGCCGTCGGCCACCGGCTCGACGCTGCTCGCGCGCTTGCTCGACGTGAGTGCCTCTCCGATCGAGCTCATCGCGGCCTCAGGACACCTCGCCGAGCGTGAACTCGGTCGAGTTCGGCGGCAGCGAGATCAGCATGCCGTCCCTGGCGAGGATCACGTCGCCGCTCCAGATACCCTCGGTGCCGCGCAGGAAGAGCCACTCCACGATGCGGTTCTGCGGCGCCGGCACGAGGTGCGTCAAGACCAGGGCCTCGACGCCCGCGTCGCGCGCCATCTCGACCGCCTGCTTCGGGCTCGTGTGGTACTCGAGGATGTCGTGGCTCATCTTTCCGAGGCGCGCGTTGCCGCCCTCGGCGATGCCCTTGGAAACGCGCTCGATGATGGTCGTCGCGAGCGCCTCGGCGACCAGCACGCTCGCTCCCTTCGATTGCCGCACGAGGTTGTCGACGGGCTTGGTGTCGCCGCTGACGACCACCGAGCGTCCGCCGAAGTCGAAGCGGTAGCCGTACGCGGGCGCGACCGGCGTGTGGTCGACGCGGAACGCCGTGACGCGGAGCCCGTCCTTGTCGAACACCACCGCCGGCTCGTCCGGGCCGGGCAACGCGACCGTCCGCGCCGTCAGCATTCCCGCGTCGGGCGGCATGAAAGCCGCGTCGTGGTGCAGCACGCGGTAGCCGCGGTCGAGCGCGTACGCCTCCTGGAATCCGGCGACGACGCGGTCCACGCCGGTCGGTCCGTACACAGGCAGCGGTCCCTTGCGGCCCGCGATCCAGCTCTGCGTCACCGCTTCGCCGAGGTCGCCGATGTGGTCGGAGTGGAAGTGCGTCAGCAGCACGCCGTCGAGGCGGTCGAGCGGCAACCGCCACAGGCCCAGGTTGTGCACCGAGCTCGGACCGACGTCGACGACGAAGAAGTGTCCGCCGGCCATGACCGCGGTGCAGGCCGCGGCGCGTCCCTCGGCGACGACCGGCGAGCCCGTGCCGCACATGACGACGTTCAGCTTGCCGTCGTCGAGCAGGTCGTTCCGGTTGCCCTGCAGCGTCTGCTTGACGCCCTGGTCGATCAGGCGTCCGGTGATCGCGTCGCAGCCCGCCGCGGCGCACGCGAGAGCGCAGAGAAGGATCGTCACCCGGGATCGGTTCCGCATGGGCGCACACCTCACATATTTGCACTTGGAACGCAATATCTTGCGGCGTGCCGCCCCGGGTGCGCGGGACGCTCGAGCGGGCTATCCGTCGGCGACGGCCGCCGCGTGCCGCCCACCACGGAGCTCTCCCATGACACCCTGGATCCTCCTGACGATCGCCGCCGTCGCCCTGCTGCTGCACGCGGAGTACCGCGGCTCGCGGGCGGGCATCTGGACCTGGAAGCCCATCGCGTCGACCGGCTTCGTCGCGACCGCGCTCGCCGCGGGCGCCACCTCGACGACCTACGGCCGCTGGGTGCTCGCGGCGCTCGTGCTGTCGTGGTGGGGCGACGTGCTGCTGATCCCGCGCGCGAGCCGCGTGTTCCTGCTCGGCATCGGCAGCTTTCTGCTCGGACACCTCGCCTTCGCGGGCGGCTTCCTGTCGCGTGGCGTCGTACCGCTCGTGCTGGTCGTGGCGGCGATCGTGCTCGTGCTGCCGGGGCGCACCGTCCTGCGCTGGCTCGCGCCGCACGTGCCCGACGAGCTGCGCGTTCCGGTGCGTGCGTACGTCGTCGTCATCTGTGCGATGGTCGCGTGCGCGGTCGGGACGTACGTCCGCGCCGGCAACACGGACCTCCTCGTCGGTGCTCTCATGTTCATGGTCTCCGACCTCGCCGTAGCGCGCGAGCGCTTCGTCGACGACGGCTTCGTCAACAAGACCTGGGGCCTGCCGCTCTACTACGGTGGCCAGCTGCTGCTCGCCGCGAGCGTCGCGGCGCCGTAGCGTCGCGACGACGTGACGGATCGCGCGGCATCGCGCACGGCATCGTCGCGTTGAGTCGGTCGGTGGCGGGCGATAGCTTCGCCTGCCGATGCCGCAACACCCGACGGACGCGTCGCTCACCGATCCCGCCTCGCGCCGCTCGCCCGTCGGTCTCGCCGCCGTGCTCGAAGCGTTGCCGTCGTGTGCGGCGCTGCTCGAGCGCAACGGCACGGTCGTCGCGTGCAACGAGCCGTGGCTGCGCTTCCACCTCGAGCAGGGCGCGGGCGAGGGCTTCGCGCCCGGAGGCAACGTCCTCGCCGCGTGCGACGCCGCGGGTGGACCGGACGACGCTCTCGCCGCGAGCCTGCGCCGCGTGCTCGGCGGGCATCAGGACGAGCTCGAGCGCGAGGACGAGATCGCGCATGGCGCGAGCCCGCGCTGGTACCGGACCATCGTGCGGCGCCTGCGCGACGACGACTTCGACGGCGCGATCGTCCTGTGCGTGGACGTCACCGCGCAGCACGAGCTGAGCGACCGCCAGCAGCGCACGCAGCACGATCTCGAGCGTCGCGTGCGCGACCGGAGCGCCGACGTGAACCGCGCCAACGTGCTGCTGCAGTACGAGATCGACGAGCGGCAGCGTGCGTCGAACGAGCGCAACCGCCTGCTCGAGGAGGTTCGCCTCGAGCGCCGGCTGCTCGCGGCGGTGCTCGCGCAGATGCCGCTCGGGGTGATGATCGCGGAGCCGCCGTCGGGCCGTGTCCTGCTGCACAACGAGCAGCTGGTGCGCCTCGTCGGCAAGCCGCTCGCCCCGTCGGGCTCGGCGCTCGCGACGTCCGGCGGCAAGGCGTTCCATCCCGACGGCAGCGGCTTCCTCGAGCAGGAGTACCCTCTCGTGCGCGCGCTGGCGGGCGAGAACGTCGACGGCGAGGAGGTCGAGTACGAGCGCGCCGACGGCAGGCGCGTCATCCTGCGCGTGAGCGGGGTGCCGGTCCGCGACGAGCACGGCGCCATCATTGCCGCGGTGGTGACGTTCTACGACGTCACCGAGTGGCGCACCGCCGAGCGCCAGCTGCGGGCGAGCGAGACGCGCTACCACCTCGCGTCGCGCGCGGTGCGCGACGCCATCTGGGACCTCGACGTCACGAGCGAGCGCATCGACTGGAGCGACGGCATCACGCTGCGCTTCGGGTATCCGCCCGAGGTCGTGGAGCCGACCGTGCAGTGGTGGCTCGACCGCATCGAGCCGCGCGAGCGCGAGCGCGTCGCGGCGGGGCTGCGCGACGCGCTCGCCGGAGCGGCGAGCCGCTGGCAGGACGAGTACCCGTTCCGCTCGTTCGACGGAAACTGGACCGACGTGATCGACCGCGGCTTCATCGTGCGCGACGACGGCGGCCGCGCGCTGCGCGTCGTCGGCGCGATGGAGGACGTCAGCGAGCGCCGGCGCGCCGAGGCGGAGCGGGCGGCACTCCTCGCGCGCGAGCGGCGCGCGCGCGCCGACGCGGAGGCCGCGAATCGCGCCAAGGACGAGTTCCTGGCGGTCGTGTCGCACGAGCTGCGCACACCGCTGTCTCCGATCCTCGGCTTCCTCGAGATCCTGCTCGAGGATTCCGGCGTCTCCGCCGAGCAGCGCATGGCGCTCCGGACCATCGAGCGCAACGCGCGCAGCCTGTCGTACCTGATCGACGATCTGCTCGACGTCTCGCGCATCACCAGCGGCAAGCTCTCGCTCGAGTACGCTCCGGTCGAGCTCGGCGAGGTCGTGAGCGCGGTCTTCGAGTCGGCGCGTCCGGCGGCGGAGACCAAGGGGCTCGGGCTCGCCCTGCACGGTGCCGGCGAGGAGCTCGTCGTCGCGGGCGACGCGGGTCGGATCGGGCAAGTGGTCGCGAACCTGCTGTCCAACGCGATCAAGTTCACGCCGCCGGGCGGTGACGTCCGCGTCGAGCTGCTGCGGCAGGGAAGCCGCGCGGTGGTGCGCGTGCGCGACAGCGGCAAGGGCATCGCGCCCGAGCTGCTGCCGCACGTCTTCGAGCGCTTCCGACAGGGCGACACGTCGGACACGCGCGTGCACGGCGGTCTCGGCCTCGGGCTCGCGATCGTGCGCCACATCGTCGACGCGCACGGCGGTGTCGCCACGGCGCACAGCGACGGCGAGAATCGTGGCGCGACCTTCGTCGTGCAGCTGCCGGTCACGTCGCGACGCACGGACTGAATGCGGACGCGCGGCGCGAGGCGCGAGCCTTTCGTCCGCGCCGCGAAATCTGCTTCAAGGTCGCATGCGTCGCGGCACGCTCGGTACGGCGGTGATCCTCGCCGCGACGTGCGTCGCGGGTTTTCTGCTGCGCACGACCAATGCGGCGACGGTCCTGCTCGGCGGTCGCGTCGTGCTCGCCGAGAACGATCCGTACTACCACATGCGCCGCGTGCTGGCGGCTCTCGCGGAGTGGCCGCACGTGCCGTCGTTCGATGCGTGGATCGACTTCCCGCACGGTGCGCCGGTCGTGTTCGCGCCGCTGTTCGACCTCGGCATCGCGACGCTGGCACTGCTCGCCGGGCTGAAGCCGGAGCAGCGCAGCGCGATCGAGACCCTCGCCGCGTTCGTGCCGCCGGTGCTGGGTGCGCTCACCAGCGTCGCGACCTACGCGCTCGCGCTCCGCATGACGTCGCGCGCCGCGGCGCTGCTGGCGGCGCTGCTGGTCGCGCTGACGCCCGCGCACGCGTGGTACTCGCGGCTCGGCTTCGTGGACCACCACGTCGCGGTGACGCTGGCGATGATCGTGATCGCGGCGCTGTTCCTGCGCGCGCTCGGCATCGACTCGACGGAGGCGCCATCACCGCGCGCCGCGGCAACCGTCCTGCCGCGCCGCGGCGCGACCGTCGCCGCGGCGCTCGCGCTCGCCTGCGGGCTGCTGCTGTGGAACGGCACGCTGCTGCTGGTGGCGGTGCTGGACGCTGCACTCGCGGTACTCTTCGTCGCGGGGGACGCCGCGCGACGGCGGAGCGTCGGCACGCTGGTGTGCGCGACGCACCTCGCGGCCGCGGTGATCCTGCTCGCCGTCGTTCCCGGCATCGTGCGCGACACCGGCTGGCCGTGGAGTGCGGTGACGCTCTCGTATCTGCACGCCGGGCTGCTTGCCGCCGCGGGTCTCCTCGGCGGGCTCGCGGCGCTGCTGGGCGCGCGCGGTGCGAGCGGAGCGACGCTTCTCGCGGTCGCTGGCGTGACGGCAATCGCCGGCGCGGGCGCTCTCGTCGTGCAGCACGATGCGCTCGTTCGCGTGCACGAATGGCTCTTTGCCGCCGATCCGTTCATGGGTGCGGTGCAGGAGTCGGTGTCGATCGTCCGCACCTCGGACGGGCGCTTCGACCTCGTCGAGGCGCGCGTGTGGATGGGCCGTTTCTTCCTCGCCACGCCGCTCCTGCTGGCGTTCCTCGGCGCGCGGATCGTGCGCGGCGCGAACGCCGACCCGGGGCGCCTGTTCCTGCTCGTGTGGACGGCGCTCCTCTTCCTCGCGACGCTCGCGCAGCGCCGCTTCGCCGAGACCGCGGCGCCGGCGCTCGCGATCCTCGTCGCCGACTTCCTCACCGCGCTCGCGGACGCGGCGCGCGCGTGGCTCGCCGAGCGGGGCGTCGCGCGCGCGCCGGTGCGCCTGCTGGTCGCGAGCATGACGGCGCTCCTGGTCGGGCTCGCGTTCGCGCCGTACTACACCGGGTTCTTCGCGGATGCCGATCGCCTCACGGCGGTGCTCCGTGCACCCGTCCGGCCGCACGCGCGTGACGCGTACGGTGAGCGCGACCGCGAGGAGCAGGAGGGCTCGCTGGAAGTGCGGCTCGACCGGACGTTCCGCCGGCTCGCCCAGCTCGAGGCGTCGCGCGCCGCGGCGGAAGGCGCACCCGGTGCGGCGATGGCGGCATGGCCGCTCGGCCACAAGCTCATGTATACCGCCGGGACGCCGGTCGCGGCGACGCCGTTCGGCTCGTACGTCGGCGGCAACGGCTTCGCGGACAGCACGGATTTCCTGCTCGGCGCGGACGACGCGGCCGGGCGCACGATCCTCGAGCGCCGCCGCAGCCGCTGGGTCGTGGTCGACGACGACCTCGGCACGATCGGTGCCGCGATCGTCGGACGCGGCGAGAACCCGCGCGACTGGTACGGCAAGGAGGTCCTGCCGGACGGCGGCGTCTCGTATCCGGTGCGCGCGCCGCTCGCGCGCTCGACGTACTTTCGCTTGACGAAGCTCGCGGGCTCGGCGGCGCGCGTGTCGCTGCCCGGCGGCGACACGGTCGACATCCCGGCGGTACCCGGGCTGCGGCTCGTGATCGACGCGCCGCGCGACGACGGGCAGGGCTTCGCGAAGGTGTACGAGGTCGTGCGCGGCGCCCGCGCCGTCGTGAACGCGCCGCCGGGCGCCGTCGTCCGTGCGCGCTACGCGTACACGAGCGACGCGGGCCGCGAGCGCACGTACGAAACGTCGTCCGTCGCCGACGTGAGCGGCAGGGCCGTGCTCGAGCTGCCGTACTCGTCCGAGCGGCCGGACCTCGGCCAGACGTCCGCGTGGCGCGTGACGAGCGGCGACCGGGCGCGCGACGTCCGCGTCACGGAAGACGACGTCCGCACGGGCCGCGAGCGCGCCGTCGATTTGAATTGACGAGGGCGCCCGCGGCCGCGTGGTCCGCGCTCACTCCGGATCGCAGGGTCCGTTGCAGAAGTTCTCGATCGTACCGCCGTCGCGCAGGAAGCCCGCGATCTGCTGCCCGGTGGTCGGGTTGCCGGTGCGTCCGTGCGCGCCGTTGTTGAACAGCGGCGGCAGGTTGCCGAGCGGCGGGATGCCGGGCGCGCACTGCGTGCGTCCCGCGGGATCGCCGACGCCAGGGCACTGCGCGTCGGTCGTGCACGCGGCGCCGGCATCGGTCGTGCCCGGCGTGTGGCAGCGGCTGCCGCCTCGCTGCGGGTTCACCTCGACGAACGCCGAGCCGTCGAACGGTGCCGCGAGCTCCGGAATGTCGACGAAGCTCCGCGCCGACGGCACCACCTGCGGGATGCCGAGCGAGCGCACCATGATCTCGGTGCCGACGTTCGACACCTCGCTGTCGTAGGTCGCCATGTGGACGAGGATCTTGTGCGGGCGCGGCGGGTTCGAGAGGTCGCCGGGCAGGATGTGCGGCAGGTAGCCCTGCGGCTCGGCGCGATCCCACAGCTGCTGGATCAGCGGGAAGATCAGCAGCTGGTCGAGCTTGTCGGGGTACGTCGAGTTGACGATGGTGAAGAACGGATTGAAGTCGATGCTGCGGTGGAGCAGCGTCGAGTAGTTCGCCGCCGGCACCGCCAGGAAGCCGCGGTCGAAGTCCTCGGCGATCGCCATGATCGCGCCGCCGAAGATGCCGCCCTGGCTGCCGCCCGAGTAGAAGACTTCGTCGGTGTCGATCACCGGCGCGCCGCCGACGCCGAGGTGGAACGCGGGATCGGAGTTGAACCCGTTCACCGGGTCGGCGAGCAGGCGTCCGAGCAGCAGGTGGTGCAGGAAGCCCTGGTGCAGACGCTCCGGGATCAGGTGGAAGTTCGAGAAGTCGGAGATGCCGGGCAGGACGCCGGGCGCCACGTCGGCGTCGGACATGCCCTGCATGTCGACCGCCGCGATCACGTAGTTGAAGCCGTTGGCGAGGTCGGACAGCGAGCCCAGCTGGAAGCGGTTGCCGAGGAGCCCGTGTCCCCAGAGGCTCGCGCGTGCCGGCACGGCATTCGGGTTCTGCGCCGCGGCCGCGATGCGCGGCACGTGCACGACCCACGGCACGGTGGCGTAGCCGTTCTGCGCCGGCACGCCGTCGACCAGGTTCAGGCGCGAGCCCGGCGCGTCGGCGGTCATGAAGAGCGGCGCCTGGAACGTGCCCTCGATGCGCGCATAGATCTGCGCGTTGAAGCCGCTGCCCGCGGGGTTTCCCGTATTGACGCTGGTCACGGTGAACGACGGCGTGCCGAGGGCGAACGCCTGGTCGCGGATCGAGATCATCCAGCTGGTGAGCGCCTGCGTGCTCGCGGTGGTGAAGTCCCACGCGAGGATGAGGTCGCCGCGCGCGACGCCGTGCGACGCGAGGCGATCGAGCGTGTCCTCCATCGACGGACGCCGTGCCGCGACCGCGGCCGCGCACGCCGGTCCGCACGCGAGCGCCACGTCGGCGTCGGAGATGCCGTCGCGCAGAACGCGGAACGCGAGTCGCGCCGTGATCGGCGTGCCGTTGGTGTCGACGAGGTCGCGGATCGCGACCAGATACCGCGTGGAGTCGTCGAGCCGCTTCCCCGGACGCACGATGAACGTCTTCTTCTCGACGTCGTTCGTCTGGGCGTCGAGCTCGGCGAAATGGATCACGCGCTCGCCGTCGTCGGCCTTCATGATCACCGTCGGGTGATCGGCGTCGAGCGAGCGCGCATAGCTGGTGTGGAAGGCGACGTTCGAGGCCGTGAGATCGACCGGGAAGCCGGTGTCGCGGAACAGCGCCACGACCATCGGCCCGGGGCTGAAGCCGTCGAGCGTGTTCCAGTCGGTCGGGTCGACGTGCTTGCCGCTGGTGTTCGCCGGCAGCGCGTCGGCGTCGTAGTGGATGCGCAGCCCGGTCGGCGTCGTCGGGTCCTCGTCGAGGAAGACCGACGACGGGTAGGGCAGGATGCAGCGCTCGTCGATCAGGAAGTCGCAGCGCGGACCCGTGGTGCGGATCGTGAGCCCGCACAGCGACGAGCGCGCTCCAGGCTTGCGCGCCGCCTCGGTGGTCAACGCGCCGAAGCCCTGGTCGGCGAAGGGCTGGTAGATCGCACTCTTGCGGCACTTGAGCGGTGCACCGTCGGCACGCGCGCCGCAGCTGCTGACGCAGGAGCTCGCGCAGGTCTTCCCGCTGCGCACGACCACGCGCACCGCGTCCGGCGAGACGCTGCCCGGATCGAAGATGCCGAACGCGCGCAGGCTGATCTCGACGGTGTCGGCCTGGCTCTTCGCATTGCGCAGCGTGATGCGGCCGTTCAGCGTGCCGCCGCGGTCGTAGCGCGTCGTGGTGGCGTTCGAGCGGAAGCGCGCCTTCGGGACCGTCGTCGTGAAGAGCACCGTGTCCGGGTCGTTCGCGTCGACGATCTGGATCGTCAGACCGTCGGGTCCCACCAGCGACTGGTGCGTGCCTCCGGGCAGGGTCACGGTGCCGCGGTAGGTCACGTCGCGCGCGGCGACGCGGACGCGGCGGGCGGTGCCGCCCCAGCAATCCGCCGCGCCCGCCGAATCGGCGAGGGCGAGCAGCCACGCGCACGCGGCGAGAGCGAGAGCCGCGCGCGAGCGCGTCAGGATGATGCGACGACCTGCGTTCATGGGGTCCCTCCCGGGCGGCGATGCCGCGAACGAGGGGCGACGATGCCCCGCTGCAGCGTGCGGGGCAAGCCTGCATCGCGGCCGTCGGCGCGAGCGACCGCCGGACGAGCCCGAGCGCCCGATCCGCCGCAGACGTCGCGCGTCGTGCGCATCGCCGCGCATCGTCCGTGCTGGCGTCCCTGCGCCGGACGGTGCAAGGAACGTCGATGCGCTTTTCCGAGCAGAGAGCTCTCGTCACCGGTGCCGCGTCGGGCATCGGACGTGCCGTCGCCGTCCGCCTCGCCTCCGAAGGGGCGACGGTCGCCTGCGTCGATCGCGACGAAGCCGGTGTCGCCGCGACCGTCGCGGAGATCCGCGCCGCGCACGGCGACGGCGCCGCGCGCGCGGTGGTCTGCGATCTGCTCGCGCGCGACACGGTGCAGCCGGCGGTGCGCGCCGCGATCGACGCGCTCGGCGGCCTCGAGGTGCTGTGCAACGTCGCCGGGATCGGGGGCCTGCGCCTCGACCTCGATCAGACCCTCGAGGACTGGGACCGCATCATCGGCGTCAATCTCACCGGCACGTGGCTGGTCACGCAGGCCGCGCTTCCCGCGCTGCTCGAGAGCCGCGGCGCGATCGTCAACACGGCGTCCACCGCGGGCACCGACGCGACGCCGTACTCTTCCGCGTACGCCGCGTCGAAGGGCGGCGTCGTCGCGCTCACCAAGTCGCTCGCCGTCAATCACGCGAAGGCGGGATTGCGCGTGAACTGCATCGCGCCGGGTCCGATCGACACGCCGATCGCGCTGCAGTACGTCCCGCCCGACGGCGCCGACCTGCAGCTGGTCGGCAATCTCATCCTGCCGTTCGGCGACGTCGGCCAGGCCGCGGAGGTCGCGGCTGTGTTCGCGTTCCTCGCGTCGCGCGACGCGAGCCACGTGAACGGCGAGGTCGTGCGGGTCGACGGCGGCAAGCGCGCGTAGCGCGCGGCGAGAGCGCCGGCGGACCCCGCGCTCAGACCTGGATCATCTCGACGCAGGCGCCGTCGGGGTCGAAGAAGAACAGCGCCCAGAGCCCGTCGAGCGGGATCTCCGGCCCCATGTCGAGCCAGGCCGGCGGCGCGGTGCACGCGACGCCGCGGCGCGCGAGCTCGGCGTGCCACGCCTGCGCGTCGTCGACGAGGAACGCGACGCGGAACGGACCGAGCTGGTTCGCGACCGCGCGCGGCCGCTCGACGAGCGCCGGCGCGTGCCACTGCTCGAGCCGCAGCGCGTAGTGAGCGGGCCGCTGCGGCAGCTCGAGCACGGCCGCGTCCCACCGCGCCTCGCCGACGGCGCCGAACGACGCGCCGGGTCCGGTCGCGCCGCTCTCGCGCGCGGTCACCGTCAAGCCGAGGACGCGCTCGTACCACGCGACCGAGCGCGCCAGGTCGCGGCAGACGATCGCGACGCCGCACGCCTGCACGCGCTCGGCGCAGGCGGGATCCTCGATCAGCTCGATCGCCGAGCCGTCGGGATCGAGTGCCCACGCGACGCGCAGGTCGCCGTCGCCGCGCCGCACGGTCGCGGCCGGGAGCGCGCCGCGTCCCGCCGCGGCGAGACGCGCGGTCGCCGCGTCGAGGGATGGAACGGCGTACACGGTGCGGTGGATGCCGGGCGCGGGCGCGAAGCCGGGCGGGGCACCGCAAGGCGCGGGCCGCTCCCAGCGCAGCAGGTCGAGCGACGCCGCGACGCCCATGCCGCGCGGATCGTCGAGCACGTACGCGTCCCAGAGAGCGTCGCCGTCGAGACCGAACGCGGCGCCCGGCTGCGGCGCGTCGGGCTTCGTGTGCGCGCTGACGACGAGACCGAGCGCGTCCTCGTAGAAGGCGCGTGCGCGCACGAGGTCCGTGCAGTTGACGTTCGCGTGCATGAAGCCGGTGATGGCGGGCATCGTGTGCTCCCGGCGCGGGTCGCTCAGTTCGCCGGCTTCGCCGCGACGCTGCGCTGGAACGCGATCACGGCACGGATCTGCTCGTCGGTGAGCTTGTTGCCGTACTTCAGCATCACCTTGTTCTTGCCGATCGCCTCGCCGCCCTTCTTCGTGATCTCGAAGAGGTAGTCGTCGGTCCAGCCGGCGTTCGCCGCGGGATCCGTCCAGTCGTGCATCTTGACGGGCTCCTTCAGCATGCCGAGGAGGTAGCCATCGCCCTTGCCACCGAAGCCGTGGCACTGCGGGCAGCCCTCGTCCTTGAAGATCTTGTGGCCCTGCTCGACCTGCGCGTCGTCGGCGCGTGCTGCCCGGCTCGTCGCGAAAAACGCCGCCGCCGCGAGCGCGAGCAGCGCCGCGGGGACGCGCAATCGGAGTCCGGTCATGACGTTTTCCTCGCGGTGTCGGCCGCGCGCTGCCGCATGAGCGTCTCGACGCGCTGCTTGAGCCCCGGAACGTAGGCGTAGAGCGTCGTGAAGTCCGCGCGGCCCATGGCAACGAGGTCGACCTCGCCCCGCGCGCGCACGGTCGCCGTGCGCGCCGCATCGCTGATCAGCGCCATCTCCCCGAAGTACTCGCCCGGACCCATGGTCGCGAGCAAGCGCTCCTCGCCGTCGGGCATCTCGCGGATGATCTCCACCTCCCCGGACACGATCGAGTACACCAGGTCGCCGGGCTCGCCCTGGCGGAAGATCGTGTCGCCGGGCTCGAAGCGCAGCTGCGTCACGCCGCGGCGCCGGAAGACGTCGGTCACGGCGACGCCGAGCGCGAGCAGCGCGCCGACCACGATGCAGCCCTGCCCGACGATCAGGAAGAGCGACAGCGTGACCGCCGTCAAGTACTGCACCGCGAGCAGCGTGATCAGCGCCGCCGCGACGATCAGCACGCGCGCCGTCAGCAGGATGCGGCGCCGCACGCGCGGCGCCGGCAGCCGGAGCGCGTCGTGCAGCTCGGCGGTGGTCGGCGACGTGGGCGCGGCCGTCATCCGCGGCTGCTCCACGACTCGAGGCTGGGGTGGGCGGGCGAGTGGCACGTCATGCAGGACGTGACCTCCGCTCCGGTGTCGGGATCGCGCTCGACGAGGTTGCGCGCGATCATCAGGTGGACGCCGCGTCCGGAGGCGAGGAAGTCCGCGCCGCCCGCATGGCAGTCGAGGCAGACCTGGTTCCGGTAGCGGTGGTAGGTGCGGATCTGCTCCTCTCCGAGCGCGGTCTTCGACGAGATGAGCCAGTGGTAGAGGTGCGCGAAGCCGCGCAGCTTCGCGTCGGCCGATCCCCACACGCCGTAGTCGGCATGACAGCGGTAGCACTCGTTCTGCGTGATCCAGCGCTGCTTGTAGTGGACGGCGGCGAGCGACGTGCTCGCCGGGTCCTCCATGTCGCTCACGTAGAGGTTCATCGCGCTGTGGCACGAGTGGCAGAACTCGACCGACTTCGAGCGCTCGACGGTGGTGAACGCGCCGAACAGCATCATGAACACCGGCAGGACGCAGAGTCCGAGCACGCCGAGCGCGCTCGCGGCGGTCGGGCTCATGCGGCGCTCGCCGAGCGCGCCGCCGATCACGAGCGCGATCACGGCGATCGCGAGCGCGGTGGTGACGACGACCCCGAGCTCGGCGAAGTCGCCGCTGCGCTGGAACGGCTGCTCGAGCAGGCGGCGCGCGATCTCGTCGGTGATTCCTGACATCGCGGTTCGGACGCGTCTACCACGGTGCGAACGGCCGCGGAACCGTTCGCACCGCGGAGCTTTCGCCGGACGTGGAGGTCTGGAAGCGCTTCACGACTCGTGATAGCGCGCGAGTCCGATTGGCCGCGGTCGCAGCCAGAAAAGGAGCGAAGAGATGTCCCGCATTCGCACAACGCTCGTTGCCGCGTCGCTCGCGGCCGGTGCCCTGCTGCTCGCCGGCTCGGCGGTCCGCGCGGAGGAGGAAGCTCCGCAGGGCAAGCAGCTGTTCATCAAGTACTGCGGCTCGTGCCACGGTCCCGACGGCAAGGGCGACGGCTACCTCTCGGGCTCGCTGAAGCAGAAGCCCGCCGACCTGACGCTGATCGCGAAGAAGAACGGCGGCAAGTTCCCCGAGCAGACGGTGATGCGTTTCATCGACGGCACCACCGACGTCCGCGCGCACGGCAACCCGGACATGCCGGTGTGGGGCGAGGTCTTCAAGCAGCAGATCGCGAGCTCGCCGACGCAGCAGGCCGAGATCCGCGCGACGATCCTTTCGATCGTCAATTACATCGGCTCGATCCAGCAGAAGTGACCGCCCGCGACGCGGGTTGAGAAACGCCGGACGCCGTGCTGCATCCGTCGCCCATGACGGATGCAGTGCAGGCGCTCTCGGCGCGTTTTCCCCGCAGGCGGATCGTCGTGACCGGCGCGGCGAGCGGGCTCGGCCTCGAGCTCTGCCGCCGCTTCGCGCGCGGCGGCTGGACGATCGGCATGCTCGACGTGAACGCGCCGGCGCTCGACGCGGCGGCGGCCGAGGTCGAGCGGCTCGGCGGGCGCGTGCTGCGCGCGGTCGCCGACGTCACCGACGCGGCCGCGCTGCAGGCCGCGGTGGACGGGTTCGTCGCCGACATGCAGGGCCTCGACGTGATGGTGAACAACGCCGGCGTCGCGGTCGGCGGCGACTTCGTCGAGACGCCGGCCGACGACTGGCGCTGGATCGTCGGCATCAACCTGCTCGGCGTCGTGCACGGCGCGCGCGCGGCGTTGCCGGTGCTGCTCGCGAGCCGGGCGGGGCTGCTGCTCAACGTCGCGAGCGCTGCGGGGTTCGCCTCGTCGGCCGGCATGAGCGCCTACAACTCGACCAAGGCCGCCGTCGTGGCGCTCAGCGAGACGCTCTACGCGGAGACCCTCGGCACGGGCGTGCAGGTGTCGGTCGCGATGCCGTACTTCTTCCGCACCGGCCTGCACCTGACGCTGCGCGCGTCGGAGCAGGCGCGGCGCGATGCGGAGCGGATGTTCGCGCGCTCGCCGTACACCCTCGAGAAGGCCGCGACCGACGTGCTGAACGGGGCCGCCGCGGGACGGCTCTACGTCCTGGCGCCGCGCTGGCTCGGCGCGCTGTGGTTCCTGAAGCGGGTGAACGCCCCGTTCTTCCTGCGCCTGTTCCGCAGGCTCCGCGACCGCGAGCTCGGCCGGCCCGGCGCCGCCTGACCGATTCAAGCCGACGCCCGATCCCGCCGAAGTCCCGTCAGACGCCATGGCACGACCGCCGGAAATCGTCGAGATCGTCCACGCCGAGCTGCCGGACGCCGTCCGCTACCAGCAGTCCGAGGCGCGCATGGCGACGACGTTGCCGGCCCGCCTCACCACCGTCGACGGCGAGATCGTCCCGGTGCTGCTCGCCGATCTGAGCCCGACGGGCGTCCTCCTCGTGACCGACCGTCGCTTCGGCGCCGCGTTGCCGCCGCCGATCGGCGCGACGGCGTGGCTCGAGTTCTTCCTCGACGAGATCGAGGTCGCGGGCGCGGCGGTCCGGGTGCGCGGCAGCAAGCCGCGCGGCCGCTTCCAGATCGAGCTCGGCTGCTCGTTCGTGGACCTCAGCGACGGCGCCCGCACGGCCATCCGCTCGAAGGTCGCCGCGTCGCGCATCGCGCGCCGCCGCTGAACGCTCCGGCCGCGCCCGTCGACCTCCGGGTGCCCGCCGAGCGTCGGGATTGACGCGCGTCGCGATTCCGGACTTGTCTGGCTCCCGAAGGGAGTACGGATGGCCGGGTTTCTTTCAGGGAAGAAGGTCCTCGTGATCGGCGCGTCGGCGGGAATCGGCGCCGGCATCGCACGCCGCGCCGCCGCGGAAGGCGCCGACGTGCACCTCGCCGCGCGCCGGATCGACAAGCTCGCCGAGCACGTCGAGGCCATTCGCAGCGCGGGCGGAAAGGCGACCGCGCACGCGTGCGACCTCGAGACGGGCGCGAGCGTCGCGTCGCTCTTCGAGAGCGTCGCGCGCGACGGCGAGCCGCTCGACGCGATGATCAACACCGCGGCCATGCTCTGGTGCGAGCCGTTCGCGACCCAGACCGAGGACGCCTGGCGCACGATGATCGCGATCAACCTCGCGGGCGCGATCTGCGCCACGCAGCACGCTCTCGCGCACATGCTGCCGCGCGAGAGCGGCCACATCGTGCACGTGACCTCGACCGCGGGCGCGCTCGCGATTCCGTACTTGTCGGTCTACTCCGCGACCAAGGCGGGACTGGCGCACTTCCTCACCGCGATGCGCGGCGAGTACGGCCGCAGCGGCGTGCGCTTCACCGACCTGCAGATCGGCAACACGGGCGGCACGGAAGGGGGCGGCGTGGTGCACCATCCGCCGGGCGAGGACGGCATCCGCAGCATCATGCGCTGGACCGGGGCGCCGGCGATGATGAACGTCGACGACGTGGTCGCGGCCGCGATGTACGCGCTGTCGACGCCGCCGACGGTGCGCCTCGACCGCATCGTCATCCGCGAGGTGGCGGAGATCCCGACGTGACGGCCCTGCGGGTCCGCGTCACGGCGCTCGCGCTCGCGGCGGCGCTCTCCGCGAGCTTCTCCGCGCCGGCCGCGCGCGCCGAGGCGCCGCGTCCGAAGGCGGGCATCGTGCCCACCGACCTCGATACGGTGGCCGCCGCGAAGGGCCCGAGCCTCGAATCGAGCGCGCTCGACACGACGCTGTCCGGCAAGCGCGTGCGCTTCGTCGCGCAGGTCGCGGAGACCGGCAAGACGCCGGCGGGCGAGGCGGTGCTGGTGCTCGCCGACGGCGGCACGCGCGTGATCTTCCGCATGCCCGACGTGCTCGAGCGCGCCGAGCGGCTGACGCCGGGAACGGACTGGGAGGTCATCGCGCGCCTCGACCGCCCGGTGCAGCTCGCCGACGGCCGCTCCGCGATCGCGGTCATGCCGGACATCCTCGTCAAGACGCCCGGCCTGCCGGCGGAGCAGAAGCCGACCGACGTCGTCGCGATGGTGGTCGGCGAGACCATGCTGATCGATCCGCCGCTGGCGCCGTACGAGGCGGAGGAGCCGCTCTACCGGATGCGCATCACCGATCCGGGGAAGGGCGTCAAGCGCGAGTTCACCGAGCCGCGCGCCAGCGCGCTCGCCGCGGCGAAGGACGATCAGGGCCGCACGATGTACAACGCGATCCGCACCGATCGCGCCGCCGACGGCCGCGAGCGCACCACGAGCTGCATCTTCCGCAACGACGGCGGCAAGCTGCGCATGATCGAGTTCGGCGAGGTCGAGGTCGACCCGGCGAGCGGGCAGCGCAGCAACGAAACCTCGATCAATCTCGAGAACGAGCAGTTCAACGACACCTGGTCGGCGCGCAAGCGCTCCTTCGAGCCCAACACCTACGCCGGAACGTGCCTCGCCACCGCGATCAGCGGGTTCCCGCTCGACGGCGCGAAGGTCGTGCGCCTGTACGTGTACGGCGGACGCGGCATCCCGGTGCCGGTGTACGCCTACGTCGACGGCGAGGAGACGCTCGACGTGCGCGGCCGTCCCGAGCGCGCGACGCGGATCCGCATGGGCCTCGACGTCCGCCAGACGTCCAAGTCGATCGACGTGCCGGAGGTCTGGCGCCAGCACGCCGAGGCCGGGAGCGAGGTCTGGTTCGGCGGCGAATCGTCGTACTGGATCGCGTCGGCGCCGCCGCACGAGATGCTGAAGTTCGAGGGCGCGCTCGGTCCGCCGGGATCGCCGGAGGCGGTCGTCGAGCGCATCCGCTAGGGCGCCGCGGCGTGCGCGCCGACGTCGCAGCGCTTCGCCGACGGCGAAGCGTTGTGGCAGAGTGTCGCGATGCTGCGCCTCGTGTTCTGCCTCGCGGTCGCCATCTGGCTCGGGGCGATCGTGTGCTTGTCGTTCGTCGTCGCGCCGATCGCGCACGGCCAGTTCCCCGCCCACGAGGCGCGCCGCTTCCTGCGCCCGCTGTTCCCGCGCTACTACCGCCTCGGCACGCTGTGCGGGCTGACCGCGCTCGGCGTCGTGCTGCTCGGTCGCGCGAGTTTGTCGGACGAAGAGGTGTACCGGCTCGTGATTCCGGTCGCGACCGCGATGGTCACGAGCCTCGGCGGCGAGTGGATCGCGCCCAAGCTGCGCGAGCTCGACGGCGACGACGAGCGCTTCGGCTGGCTGCACCAGATCTCGGCGATGCTGAACACGACGACGCTCGCGGCGCTCGTGCTGGCGATCGCCGGCGCGATCATGCGCTGAGCACCCGTCAGCCGGAGCGCACGAGCAGGAACGCCGCCGTCCGGTGCGCGAACGCGAGCCGGCCCGCGGTGTCGCGGTGCATGCCGACTCCGGCGCGGTCGCCGTCGATCGACGTCGCGGCGAGCGCGCGCAGCTCGCGCTCGGTGGCCTCGTCCGGACCGCCGTGCGCGATCCACTCGTCGACCGTGATGTCGAGCTGACCGCGGGCGACGTGCCGCGTCTCGAGTCCGACGTTCGCGAACAGCCGCGCGAGCTCGGACTCCGGCAGCGCGCGCACGTGTGTCGGATCGCACATGCGCTCCATCCGGTCGTGCAGAGCCGCGCGGCCCGCGTCGTCGTTGCCGAGCATGTCCGCGACCACGAGGCGTCCGCCGCGCCGTGCGACGCGACGCATCTCCGCGAGCACGCGCTCCGGGCGCGGGAAGTGGTGGAACGCGGCGCGGCACGCGACGAGGTCGAAGGTCTCGTCCGCGTACGGCAGGTCCTCCGCATCGCCGCTGGCGAAGACGACGTTCGCGAGCCCGCGTCGTGTCGCTTCCGTGCGTGCGAGATCGAGCAGCGCGTCGGTCGCGTCGAAGCCGGTGGCGTCGGCGGTGCGCGCGGCGAGCGTCATGGTCAGGAAGCCCGGACCGCACGCGACGTCGAGCGCGCGGTCGGTGGCCGTCGCTCCCGCGAGCGCCACGAGGCCGTCGAGTCCGCGCTGGTCCGTCGTCTGGCGCATGCGCGCGTAGACGTCGGCCTGGCGGGTGAACTGCTCACGGATGCGGTCGACGTGCTGCCCCACGTGCGGATTCTGCACGCGCTTGCGGGAAGTGGAAAGAGGGTCGGCGCGAGCGACACGTCTTGATCGACGTCCGCGTTTGGACGACAGACGAGCGGGGAGCGCGTCGCTCGGACGCAATCGACGTCGTCGCACGGCGACAAGGAGGACGGCGATGGCCAGACGAGCCACCGGGGCACGCGGACGGCTGCAGGATCCGTCGCGACGCACGTTGCTCGCACGCGGCGGTGCGGTGGCGGTGGTCGCGGCGGCGGGCGTTCCGTCCGGCGCGGGCGTTGCGACCGCCGCGACGACGCGGGGCACGCACGCAGCGCCGCAGGGCTACGTGCCGCGCCCGGGTCCGACGCAGTACGACCTCACCGTGACCGGACAGCCGCTCGCACCCGACGGCGCGCAGCCGGTGCCGGCGGTGACGGTGAACGGAACGATCCCCGGGCCGGAGATCCGCGTGCGCGAAGGCGAGACGCTGCGCGTGCTCGTCCGCAACGGGCTCGCCGACTCGCCGACGACGATCCACTGGCACGGCGTGCTCGTCCCGGCCGGCATGGACGGCGTTCCCGACATCTCGAACGCGCCGATCCCGCCGCAGCAGACGTACGTCTACGAGTATCCGATCCGGCAGACGGGAACGTACTGGTACCACTCGCACTACGGCTTCCAGGAGCAGCAGGGGATGTACGGCGCGTTCGTGGTCGAGGAGGCGCACGACCCGGTGCGCGCCGACCGCGACGCCGTGGTGCTGCTCGGGGACTGGCTGCACGAGTCCCCCGCCGAGGTGTTCGCGGCGCTGCGGAAAGGCATGCCGTCGCCGGCGGGCGGCGACGGCATGAAGCCGATGGCCGGCATGGCGATGAAGGGCGGCGCCGACCTGTCCGACGTCAAGTATCCATCGTTCCTGCTCAACGGGCGCGCGGAGGCGTCGCCGTGGACGCTCGAGACGCGCGTCGGAGAGCGCGTCCGCCTGCGCATCGTGAACGGCGGCACGTCGACGTACTTCCGCGTGCAGCTCGACGGGCACCCGCTCGAGGTCACGCACGCGGACGGGCTCGCGGTGCAGCCCGTGGTCGTGGACGAGATCCTGATGGGGATGGGCGAGACCTACGACGTCGTGGTGAAGGTCGCGAAGGCGGGCAGCTTCACGCTGCACGCGGTGGCGCAGGACGGTTCGGGGCAGGCGGTCGGCGTCCTGCACACTCCCGGCGTCGCGCCGTCGGCGGCGAAGGAGATGCCGCCAGCAGGGAAGCGCGTGCTCTCGTACGCGCAGCTGCGCGCGCCGCAGCCGACGCTGCTGCCCGAGGGGCCCGTCAAGAGCTTCCGCCTGCCGCTCGGCGGCGACATGAAGGCCTACGTCTGGACGATCGGCGGGCAGGCGTGGCCGAAGGCCGATCCGCTGAGCATCGCGCCCGGCGACCGCGTGCAGGTCGAGCTGATCAACCAGACGATGATGTGGCACCCGATGCACCTGCACGGGCACTTCTTCCGCGTGCTGAACGGCGCGGGCGACTTCTGTCCGCTGAAGCACACCGTCAACGTCGCGCCCGGCGAGACGCTGCGCTTCGAGTTCACCGCCGACAATCCCGGGCGGTGGTTCTTCCACTGCCACAACCTCTACCACCTCGAGGGCGGCATGGCGCGGGAGTTCGTCTACGTGATCTGATTCAACGAGGGGGCACGCGGGTTGTCGCAACGAGGGGGCACGCGCCCCCTCGCCCCGTTGGGCGCAGCCCAACGGGGTCCCACTCCCCGCGCTCGCTTCGCTCGGCCGCGCGCTGCGCGCGCGGGTGTCCGTGAGGGACCGACCGCTCGCGTTGCGTCAAACCAGATCGAGCAGATCGGGGATCGCGCGGATCACGTGCCGCGGCTGCGGAACGTCGGACGGCGGTCGCTTGTCGTCGCGGTGCCACAGCAGCACCGAGCGCATGCCGGCCTCGTTCGCACCGGCGACGTCGGCGGGCAGCGAGTCGCCGACGAACAGCGCCTCCTGCGGCGCGCAGCCCGCGCGCCCGAGCGCGATCGCGAAGATCTTCTGGTCGGGCTTGCAGGAGCCCGCGGCCTCGCTCGACAGCAGCGAGTCGAAGTGGCCGCGCAGCTCGCCACGGTCGATCAGGTGGTGCAGGTCGTCCTCGTCGATGTTGCTGACGATGCCGAGGTGGAGGCCGCGTGCGCGCAGCGCCTCGAGCGTCTCGACCACCCCCGGGCGGAGCC
This sequence comes from Binatia bacterium, assembly GCA_046327915.1. Lineage (GTDB taxonomy): Bacteria > Desulfobacterota > Binatia > UBA12015 > UBA12015 > VGTK01. The sequence goes on from JAXLXO010000005.1 coordinate 250,610, forward strand.
GGAAGTCGCGCGCGCGCAGCCCGTGCTGGATCGCGAACCAGCGGTCGATCTGCGCGTCGTCGAGATCGGCGCCGAGAAGCCGTCCCATGCCGCGGATCGCGTCGGCGAAGAAGTCGCGGTGCAGGTAGTACGGCTGCGGCAGGTAGTCGCGGTACGTGCTCGCGGTCGCGGCGCGGTGGGCGCGCGCGAGATCCGACGCGCCGGCGGAGAACCCCACCTCGCGCCCGAACGCCTCGAGGGCCTCGACCTGCGCGCGCGCCAGGTCGGCGTAGTCGAAAAGGGTGCCGCCGAAGTCGAACAGGACCGCTCGCGTGGACGTGCTCACGGCGGCGGATGCTACCCGCCGTCCGGGCACTGCGCCATCGCCGTCCGACCGGCGGCGATCGCATCGCCCGGTCCGGCGGTCACGCTTGCCCCGTCACGGCCCGGCAGGTAGGTCCGTCGGCACGCGGCCGGGCACGCTACGCGCCCACCTTTCGCCGCTCCACACCCGAGAGAGAGGTCCATGGCCAAGCAGAACGCCGCCTTCGAGCGCTTCAAGGGTACGCCCGGCTACATCGCATCCGGTCCGCTCGTGGACGCGGTGAACTGCGCGATCGCGCTCGAGCGTCCGCTGCTCATCAAGGGCGAGCCGGGCACGGGCAAGACGGTTCTCGCGCGCCACGTCGCCGCCGGTCTCGGGATGCCGCTGATCAACTGGCACATCAAGTCGACGACCAAGGCCATCGACGGCCTCTACGTCTACGACACCGTGCAGCGCCTCAACGACAGCCGCTTCGGCGGCGGCGACGTCAGCGACATCGCGCGCTACATCAAGCTCGGCCCGATCGGACAGTCGTTCGCGGCAGAGACGCGCCAGGTGCTTCTGATCGACGAGGTGGACAAGGCCGACCTCGAGTTCCCGAACGACCTGCTGCACGAGCTCGACGAGATGCGCTTCCACATCACCGAGACCGGCGAGGAAGTCGTCGCGAAGGACCGTCCGGTGGTGATCATCACGTCGAACAACGAGAAGGAGCTGCCCGACGCGTTCCTCCGTCGCTGCATCTTCCACTTCATCGAGTTCCCCGACCGGAACCTGATGAAGCAGATCGTCGCCGTGCACCACAAGAATCTCGACGCGAAGCTGCTCGACCAGGTGCTGATCAAGTTCTACTGGCTGCGTGAGCAGAACGAGCTGCGCAAGAAGCCGTCGACGTCGGAGCTGGTCGACTGGATCAGCGCGCTGCTGCGCTCGGGCATCACGCCCGACCAGCTCGAGTCGCACATCCCCTTCCTCGGCGCGCTGCTCAAGAAGGAGCAGGACGTCGACGCGCTGTCGAGCTACGACTCGCGCGGCGGCAAGTACCCGTCGAAGTGGAGCGACCTCGGCCCGCGCTACAACCAGTAGCCCGCCGTCACGACGACCGATGGGCACGCCGCTCGACCGCGATCCGTACGTCAGCCTGCTGAGCTACAAGCGCGACGGCGGCGGCGTCGAGACGGCGGTCTGGGCGGCGCCGCTCGACGGCAAGCTCGTCGTCTTCACGCTGAAGGACTCCTTCAAGGTGAAGCGCGTGCGCCGCAACCCGAAGGTCCGCGTCGCGAAGTGCGGCGTCACGGGCAAGCTGCTCGGCCCGTGGCACGACGGCACCTGCGCGCTGATCACCGACGCCGCGCACGAGGCTCGCGCCTACGACGCGCTGAACGCGAAGTACGGCTGGCAGATGCGCCTCGGCACGCTGATGCGCTCGCTCTTCGGCGGCCTCGAGAAGCGCTGCGTCCTCGAGATCGCGCTCGACGCCTGATCCTCCCGCGTCCGCCTGCCGCGGCCGATCTTACCGAACGATTACCGGTCGTTTAGGACTCGCCGCCCGCGTCTTCGTACTCCAGTCCCCGCACGATGCGCAGCCGCCGGTGTTCCGGCGCAGAACCGGGGAGTGGAACGATGAGAATCGCGAGAGTGATGACCGTGATCGCCGTCACCGCCGCCGTCCTGGTCGCCGTCGACTGCGCGAGCGCCGCCGACAAGTGCAAAGTCAAGGTCGATTCGAAGACGGGAGCGATCCAGGTGTCCGCGTCGAGCGTCGGCGGCAATCTGCTGTTCGGTGACGGCCCGGGCCTCCTTCAGGCGAACAACGCGTTCGCCAACGCGGCGACCTGCCTCGCTGCCGGCAAGGCGAAGAAGTGCGAGCTCGGCGCACCCGGCAGTGCCGAGCAGATCACGCCGCCACAGCTGTGCAGGATCTTTCTGCGGGACACGAGCGGCCCCGGCTGCTCGGCGTTCATCAAGGGCTGCACGCCGGGCGTGCGCGAGGTCCCGGCCGCGCCGCCTGCCGTCGGCGGAGCCAAGGCGGGCGTGATCGCTTTCTGCTCCGCGGTCGGGTCGCAGGCCGAGATCACGCGCTCGTTCAACCACGTGAACGCCAGCACGATCACGATCAGCGACGGCGTGCTGCCGGGGCGCTGCGAGATCACCTTCCCGTTCTCCCTCGCGGACAAGTACTTCTCCGTCGAGACGGTCGGCGGCCCGACCGCGGGCACCACGTTCAAGCTCGATTACAGCATCAGCGGGAGCACGCTCAGCATCGGGACCGTGCAGTACATCCCGCCCGCGTGGGTCGGGCTCGAGAACGCCGTGTCCGTCCTGGTGTTCTGAGACCGGCCCGCCTTCACGTCACGATCATTGCCTGACCCAGGCGTCGGACCACGCGTAGCCGCTACCCGGCGCGTATGCGTCCGGCGCCTGGTTGCACCAGCCCGACGCGGGGAACGGCCGGCACTCGTAGAGCTTCCCGTCGCTGCCGCGCACGACGGTGCCCGGGCCGTACGTGCCGATCCCCGCCGGATAGACGGGCTCGTCGCCGCCACCGCCGCCCGCTCCCGTGACGTCGATCTCGAAGCGCAGGCTGCGCCCGTTGGCCGCGTAGACGAGATTGCCGCCGACGGTGCGAGTGGGCACGACGCGGCCGTCGCCCTGCAGCACGCCGATCCGCGCCAGCTGCGACTGCGCGTTCACCGCGTCGGCGAGCACCATCGGCCAGCGCGCGCGGGTGCGGTCGCCCTGTCTGATCTTGACGGTGATCTGCTCGAGGTCGGCGCCGTTCTCGTCGAACAGGCGGAAGGTCACCTTCGAGCGTGCCGCGAGCCGCGACGGCGCCTCGACGCGGCCGATCTGCTTCCAGCCGAGGTCGACGCCGCCGCTCATCTGCACGTCGCTGCAGGAGTAGAACGCCTCGGGGCTGTCGGAGCGCTGCCAGGCGGCGAAGATCACGTGCCGTCCGCTGCGCGCCGGAACCGTGCACGGGATGCGGTACACCTGCCGTCCCTGCGCGTCGGTGACCAGCGGCACCGCGCCGCTGGTGCAGAACAGGTCGACGTCGTCCCACCCCAGCGGCTGCCTCGCGTCCCGGCCGTCGCGCGTGACGTACAGCTGCCAGTCGCGCGTCGCGTGCGGTGCCGTCGCGTGGAAGACGAACTCGAAGCGGCCGTCGGCCGCCGGCACGAGCGGCGTGGTGCGCCAGTCGTCGCGCGCGAGCGCGAGCCCCGCGAAGTCGGGGTTGCCGCCGCTGCACAGCTGACCGTCGGGGATCAGCTCGCGGTGCCGGCCGTCGGCGGATGCTTGACGCATGCCGTTCCAGTCGTAGAGCGCCTGCTTGCCGCCGGCTTCGACCGCGGCGCGGCAGGCCGGGTCCTGGTGGTTCTCGATGCTGCCGTCGAAGGCGCAGCGGTGGATGCGGCTCTCGGGGACGATCATGGTGCCGTGCGCGCCGGCGCGCGCCGGCAGGGCGAGCAGGGCTGCGCCGAGCGCGAGCGCCGGCAGCAGGAATGGATTCTTCATTGCGGAGACCTCCGTGATCCGGCCGCACGCCACGACGGTCGGAGGAACCTCTCTCGGACGCGCCGTCGTAGTCCGGTCGGCCGGAAGGTGGAACCCCGAAACGACGCGCCGCACGTCCCCGCGCGCGGATTCCCGCCCGGACCGCGCGGACCCTGCGGCGCTGCGCCTCGCCTGCGCCAGCGCGTCTGCGCGGAATGCTCCGACGCGGGAGTCGGTTGCCAGTCCCGCGCCGGGCCGCTAGTCCGAGAGCCGATGTTCCTCGACCTCTTCTACGGGCTGCGCGACGAGGGCGTCCCGGTCGCGATCCAGGAGTGGCAGACGTTCCTCGAGGCTCTCGAGGAGGGGCTGCACGGCTCGAGCCTGCTGCGCTTCTACCACCTCGGCCGCTCCTGCCTGATCAAGAGCGAGACCTACTTCGACTCCTACGACAAGGTGTTCGCGAAGGTCTTCAAGGGCGTCGAGGGCGCGCTCGGCGACGAGGTCACCGAGTCGATCCTCGACTGGCTGAAGGACCCGAAGAACTTCCCCGAGCTGACGCCCGAGCAGCTCGCCGAGCTCGAGCACCTGACGCAGGACGAGCTCATGCGCCGCTTCCTCGAGACGCTCGCCGAGCAGACCGAGCGTCACGACGGCGGCAACAAGTGGGTCGGCACCGGCGGACGCTCGCCGTACGGCCACGGCGGCGTGCACCCGACCGGCATCCGCGTCGGCGGACCCGCGAAGTCGCGCTCGGCGATGAAGGTCGCGGAGGAGCGCCGCTTCTCGGACTACCGCACCGACCTGTCGCTCGACATCCGGCAGATGCGCGTCGCGCTGCGGCGCCTCCGGCAATTGACGCGCACCGGACCGCAGACCGAGCTCTCGCTCGACGACACCATCGACGAGACGTGCAAGAACGCCGGCGAGATCGAGCTCGTCTTCCGCGCGCCTCGCAAGAACGACGTCCGACTTCTGCTCTTGATGGACGTCGGCGGCACGATGGACCCGTACTACGAGCCCGTCAGCCAGCTGCTGACCGCGCTGCACGAGGAGCGCGGCCTGCGCGACTTCCAGGCGTACTACTTCCACAACTGCATCTACGACCACGTCTACTCGAAGGCGCGCCTCACGCGCGCCGACGCCGTGCCGATGGGCGACATCCTGCGCCGCCTCGACCCGCGCTGGAAGGTCGCGATCGTCGGCGACGCCGCGATGCACCCGGCCGAGCTGATCGAGCCTTACGGCGGCATCGACCCGCGCATCACCTCGCCGACGCCGGGCATCCAGTGGCTGCACCGCATCGCCGACCACTTCGACCGCGCGGTCTGGATCAATCCGGACAAGAAGGAGATCTGGGAGGACTACCAGACGGTGCGCACCGTCAAGCGTCTCTTCCCGATGTTCCACCTGAGCGTCGACGGCCTGACCGAGGCCGTGCAGTCGCTGGTCGGCGCGCGGCAGTAGCGCGCGGCGCGCCGCTTCGGCGGCGCGGCACGAGATCGGCGGCGCGGTCGGGGCGCTGCGACACCTCGACGATCCGGTCCGGCACGTTGACGATCGAGTACCCGGCGATGCCGGCGCGCGCGTAGGCCACGCGCTTGCGCTTGCGGTCGAAGGCGAGGCTCGCGTCGGAGACCTCGATGCACCCCCGGACAGGACTTCACCGGCCGCGGGGCCGGCACGCGACCGGACTCGACGGCGGCCCGTCCGGCGCCTAAAAGGACTTCTTTCCTTCGAGCAGACCGCGCGGGCCGCCGCCCGCGCCGCACGAGAGATCAGCCATGGGACGCATCTTCGAGACACGCAAGGCCACCATGTTCGCCCGCTGGGACAAGATGGCGAAGGCTTTCCACCGCATCGGCAAGGAGATCACGATCGCGGTGAAGGCGGGCGGGCCGAACCCGGACTCGAACCCGGCGCTGCGGCGCGTGATCCAGAACGCGCGCGCGGTGAACATGCCGAAGGACAAGGTCGACGGCGCGATCAAGCGCGCGTCCGGCCAGGACGCGAAGGCCTACGACGAGATCATGTACGAGGGCTACGGCCCGCACGGCGTCGCGGTGATCGTCGAGGCCGCGACCGACAACGCGACGCGCACCGTCGCCAACGTCCGCGGACACTTCAACAAGGCCAGCGGCAACATGGGCGCGTCCGGCAGCGTCGCGTTCCAGTTCAAGCGCATGGGCGTGTTCCGCCTGACCCCCGACGGCATCGATCAGGAGGAGCTCGAGCTCGACCTGATCGACCACGGCCTCGAGGAGATGGGCGAGAGCACCGGCGAGAAGGGCGAGCCGCAGCTCGTGCTGCGCTGCGCGTTCACGGACTTCGGGCAGCTGCAGAAGGCGCTCGAGGACCGCAAGATCACGCCGATCTCCGCCGAGTCCGAGTACGTCGCGCAGACACCCGTCGAGCTGCCCGAGGACAAGGCGACCGAAGTCCTCAAGATGATCGACGCCCTCGAGCAGGACGACGACGTCCAGAAGGTCTTCCACAACCTGGCTTGACGCGCCTCGCGCTCGACCTGTCGTCGAGCGCCGCGTCCGGAACCGCGCAGATCGTTGCGCGGCGGCTGTCGTGGCCCTGCCGTTTCGTGCAGGGCCGCGCGGCTGCGTTGCGGAACGCCCGTGCCGCGTCCGCGGCGCCGGCGTGACCGCCGTCCGTCAATCTCCGTCAATCGCCGTCACGGGAGCGACGCTTCCGGAAGCGCGCGACGCGTCGCAGACGGCCAACCCCGGGGCAGATGCCCCCTCGGGGCGTTTCGCCGATCACCCGGCGCCGACCGAAAGGGGCACTTGACCCTCCGTCGCGTCGCGAGAGCACGAAACACGACCGTCCGCGCCGCGTCAGCCGTTCGGCAAGGAGATTGCTCCCGCCACCGGCGTCGCCGACGGACGGGCCGACGGCAAGCGAACGACGGAGGTCGAAGACGATGAGAAGAAAGCTGTTCGTATGGACGTTCGGTGCCATGTTCCTGTCGGCGTGGATCGGGATGATCGGCGTGGATCCCGCAATGGCCCGCCGGGCCACGAAGAACGACGTGGACGCGGACGGGCTCAGCAACCGCAAGGAGGCCAGGCTCGGCACCGACCCGCTCGACGCGGATTCCGACGATGACGGGGTCGACGACGGCCGCGAGGTCAAGAAGCTCAAGACCGACGCGCTCGACGCGGACACCGACGACGACGGCCTCGACGACGGCGACGAGGTCGCCGACGGCACCGATCCGAAGGACGACGACAGCGACGACGACGGCGTCGTCGACGGCACCGAGGTCGAGGACAGCACCGACCCGAACGACGCCGATACCGACGACGACGGCCTCACCGACGGTGACGAGCAGGCCGACGGCACCGATCCGCTCGACGCCGACAGCGACGACGACGGCATCGAGGACGGCGACGACGACGATTCGACGCCGTGCGACGTGCAGGCCGACCCGACCTGCAACGACGACTCGAACGAGGACGAGAGCGCCGACGACGGCGACTCGGGCGACGACGGCCAGACCGTCGGCTGAAGAAGTCTCGAACCTCTCCGGTGGGCGGAGAGAGCACGCGGGGCCGGCGCGATTCGCGCCGGCCCCGTTCGTGTCTTCAGGCCCTCAGCGGCCGATCGCGCCGCGGAAGCGCTCGATGATCGCGGTCGCCGTCTCGCGCGCGTCGGCGAGAATCGAGTCGGCGGAGTGCTTGACGTCCTGCCACGACTCGTCCGCGGCCGTGCGCAGGCTGGCGAGCGTCTTCGTGACGTCGCGCTGGCGGGACTTCAGCACGCCGAGCTGGGTCTGCGCCTCCTTCCGCAGCTCGCGCACGCGCTGCCGGGCGTCGGCCTCGATCTGCTTCTCTGCCTTCACGAGGCCGCGGCGGATGTCCTCGATCGCGCGCTCCAGGCTCTTCACGCCGGACTGCACCTCGCCGTAGGCCGCCTTGGCCTCGCGCGACATGGCGGCGCGCACGTTCGCTCCCGTGGTTCCGGCGCGGCGCGCCGGAGACGCTGCCTTCCTTGCGGGTTTCTTCGGCATGATGCTCTCCTGCCGCGGTCCGTGGTTGCGGCCGGCGGCGTCTGCGGCCGCGGAGCGATCGCGCTCGCGAGCCCTTCGTCCTCATTCCTATCACGATTCCACGCACCCGTGAGGACGGGAACAGCGCCACCCGGCCGATCGTGCGCTCGCTGTCGCGAGGTGCGCCGATCGAGTAGATCGTCGGCCGATGCACCAGCCGGCCAGACGCCTCTCGAAGCTGCGCGAGTCGACGATCCGCGAGATGACACGGCTCGCGCTCGAGCACGGCGCGATCAACCTCGCGCAGGGCTTTCCCGACTTCCCCCCGCCCGCGGAGGTCCTCGCCGCGGCGCACGCCGCGATCGACGCGGGGCACAACCAGTACGCGATCACGTGGGGCGTGAAGCCGCTGCGCGACGCGCTGACCGCGAAGCTGCGCGAACGCTACGGCCTCGACTTCGACCCCGAGCGGCACGTCGCGGTCACCTGCGGCGTCACCGAGGCGATCGGCGCGGCGCTGCTCGCCGCGGTCGATCCGGGCGGCGAGGTGCTGATCCTCGAGCCGTTCCACGAGAACTACCTGCCGGCCGCGACGTTCGCGGGCGCGGACGCCGTCTTCCACGCGCTGCGGCCGCCGTACGCGCTCGACGCCGACGAGCTGCGGCGCTCGATCACGCCGCGCACGCGCGCGATCATCGTCAACTCGCCGCACAATCCGAGCGGCCGGGTGTTCACGCGCGAGGAGCTCGAGGGCGTCGCGCGTCTCTGCGTCGAGCACGATCTCGTCGCGATCACCGACGAGATCTACGACCGCATCCTCTACGACGGCCGCGCCCACATCCCGCTCGCGACGCTGCCCGGCATGGCGGAGCGCACCATCACGATCGGCGGCATGGGAAAGACCTTCGCCGTCACGGGCTGGAGGCTCGGCTTCGCGTGCGCGCAGGAGCCGCTCGCGACCGCGCTGCGCACGGTGCACGACTTCCTCACGATCTGCGCGCCGACCCCGCTGCAGCACGCGGCGGCCGCCGCGCTGGCGCTGCCGGAGAGCTACTACGAGCAGCTGGTGCGCGACTACACCGCGCGGCGCGAGCGCATGCTCGGCATCCTCGCGGAGCACGGCTTCCGCGCGCAGGCGCCGGAAGGCGCCTACTACGTGCTCACCGACTTCGGCCCGCTCGCGCACGTCGGCGACGACCACCGGGTCGCGCGGCACATGATCCGCGAGGTCGGCGTCGCGGTCGTGCCAGGATCGAGCTTCTACGGCACACCAGGACTCGGACACGACACGATCCGCTGGGCGTTCGCCAAGCGCCTCGAGACGCTCGACGCGGTCGCTGAGCGGCTGCGCGCGCGCCTCCGTCCCGCTTGACGCACCGTTCGCGAGCCGTTCGGAGCCGGTCGCGCGGTCGTCGCCGTGCGGTCCGGCTTTCGCCGGCTTTGGCCATTGACCGCCCGGAAACGCTCGCGTAGCGTCCGCACCTTGCCGACCTCCGCCGTCGAAACTCCAGCCGCGATCGATGTTTTCGCCGGCCGCGAGGCGCCGGAGACGGAGTCGTCCCTGGCGCGTGTGGCGCGCCGGATGAATCGCCTGTCGGCGCAGCGCGCGATCTATCGCTGCGTCGCGATCGCGCTGCTCGGCGCGTCCGCGCTGTCGGCCGCCGCGGCGTTCCTGACCACTGCGGAGTTCCGGATCGCGCTCGGCGTCCTGGCCTTGGTCGTCGCCGTCGTGATGGCGCTGTCGCTGCGCGCGCTGCGCCGGCGCTGGGCCGACGCGGTGGTCGCAGCGCAATGGGTCGAGAACAGAATTCCGCTCGAGCAGCGCCTGCTGACGCTGGTGACCGCACCGCGCGAGAACGTGTCGGCGCGCATCTGGCCCGAGCTGGTCACGGACAACCGTGTGCAGCTCGAACGGTGGTCCGGCGAGCGCCTCGGCATCTCGGCGGTGCCGGCGAACGTCGTGCTGCTGCTGGCGGCACTGATCGCCTCGGGCCTCTTCCTCGTGCCGTGGTACGGGCGGCAGGACGCGCCGTTCGAGATCCCCGGAAGTCCGTCGGCGGCGGAGCAGGGCGCGCCCGGCGCCGACGGCGGCGAAGGCCCCGGCGTCGCGGGGCCCGGCCAGCAGGCCGGCTTCCAGCCCGGGACGCAGGGCGGCGACAAGGGCGACGCGGGTCAGCGCCAGACCATGGGCGGCAAGGGCCCCGGCGGTGTCGGCGCGCTGCAGAACGAGCTCGCGAAGAACTTCGAGCGCACGCTCGGCGGCAACGCGGTGCTCGACGGCAGCTCCGGAAAGATGGGCGACGGCGCCGAGCCGCAGCAGAAGCGCGGCAACGTCGACGAGTCCGGTCTCGGCAAGTCGAACGCGGAGGAGGGCGGCAAGACGCCCGACGAGCAGCTGTCGCGCCGCGAGCAGGACGACGGTACCGGGCAGGCGGTCGCGCACGAGGACGGCGGCGCCGGCGGCTCCGCAAAGCCGCGGCCCGGCGGCGGCGAGCGCGGCAACCCGGCGGAGACGAAGGCGCAGAAGCAGGCGAAGGGCGGTCCGCAGACCGGCGGCCGTCCGATCCCCGGCGGCGACAAGCCCGCCGACGGTGCGCTCGCGGTCGGCAAAGAGGACGGCCGCAAGTCGCAGGCCGGCGGCGCCGGCGCGGGTGCGAACAAGGCGACCGAGGCGCTGCTCGCGCAGAAGCCGCTGACGCTCGACGGCGGACGCCAGACGGCGCGCTTCGCGCTCACGCTCGGCGGCATTCCCGGCAAGGCCGGCAGCGACGGACCGAAGTCGATGGAGGCGCAGCCCACCAGCCGCATCGCCGAGGCGGCGGGCGGTCCGCAGGACGCGGATCGCGCGGTGCGCCACGAAGAGATCCCGGCCGAGTACGAGGCGGTCGTCAAGCGCATCTTCAAGAGGGAGCCATGAGCGGAGAAGCAGCCAGCCTTGCGGGAGAGAAGCTCCCGACCCCCGCCGAGTTCGGCGAGACTTTCGCGCGGCTCGAGCGCGAGATCGGCAAGGTGGTCGTCGGCCACCGCGACGCCCTGCGCCAGATCCTGATCGCGTTCTTCGCGGGCGGGCACGTGCTCATCGAGGGCGTGCCCGGCATCGGCAAGACGCTCATCGTGCGCTCGCTCGGCGAGGCGCTCGATCTCGCGTTCTCGCGCGTGCAGTTCACCATCGACCTCATGCCCGCCGACATCACCGGCACGCGCGTGTTCGAGGAGAACGAGCAGGGACGCCGCACGATGACGTTCTCGCCCGGTCCGCTGTTCACGCACATCATGCTCGCCGACGAGATCAACCGTGCGACGCCGAAGACGCAGTCCGCGCTGCTCGAGGCGATGGCCGAGCTGCAGGTCACGGTTGCGGGCACGACGCATCCCCTGAAGCTGCCGTTCTTCGTGCTCGCGACGCTGAACCCGATCGAGATGGAGGGAACGTATCCGCTGCCCGAGGCGCAGCTCGACCGCTTCCTCTTCAAGGTGCCGCTGCAGTACCCCGGCCTCGAGGAGCTGCGCTCGATCGTGCGCGGCACGACCGGCGCGCAGGCGGCACGCATCTCCCCGGTGTTCCCGGATCATCCCGCGGAGCGCATCAACGCGCTCCGCCACCAGGTGCGCGAGGTGCTGGTGGCGCCGCAGGTCGAGGACTACGTCGCGTCGCTCGTCCGCGCGACGATCCCCGACGTCACCACCGACGACAAGGTGAAGACCTACGTGAGCTACGGCGCGAGCCCGCGCGGCGCGCAGTCGCTGATCCTCGGCGCGAAGGTCGTGGCGCTGCTCGCCGGACGCGTGAACGTGTCGTTCGCCGACGTGGAGGAAGTGGCCCTCCCGGCGCTCGCGCACCGCGTGGTGGTGAACTTCGCGGCGCAGTCCGAAGGCGTCACGTCGCGCTCGATCGTCGAGCACCTGCTCGAGACCGCACGGAAGTGGCAGCGCTGAGAGCCGTTCGCGCGCCGGCGTCGGCGAAGGAGGCGAGCCTGTTCGACCAGGCGTTCGCCCCCGCCACGCTGCGCATGCTCGACCGCGTTCGCCTGCGCGCGGCGCACGCGAGCGGCGAGCGTCCGGGGCACACACGCGTCAAGAACAGGGGCGACGTCAGCGGCACCGAGCTCGAGCGCCACGTCGCGTACGTGCGCGGCGACGACCTGCGCCGCATCGACTGGAACGTCTACGCGCGCCTCGACGAGCTGGTCACGCGCCGCTTCGTCGCGGAGCGCGAGGTGCCGGTGTGGTTCGTCGTCGACTCCAGCGGATCGATGGGCCCCGACGAGGCCGGCAGCAAGCTCGACATGGCGCGCGCGATCGCGGCGATCCTGGCGGTGGTCTCGCTGTCGGGCGGCGACCGCGTGTCGCTGGCGGCGATTCCCGGACGCAAGGACGCAGGCCCGGGCGCCACGATGTCGCACGGTCCGCTGCGCTCGCGGCGCGCGCTCGCCGACGTGCGCGCCTTTCTCGCCGGCGTGCACCAGGCGTCCGGACCGGCCGACCTCGCGGAAGGCCTCGACCACCTGCTGCGCACCACCCGGCGCGGCATGGTGGTGCTGATCTCGGACTTCCTGTGCGACCTGTCGGCGGTCGAGCGCGCGCTCGACGTGGTCGCGTCGCGGCTGTGCGAGGCGAAGCTCGTGCAGGTCCTGTCGCGCGACGACCGCGATCCCGCGTGGCTCTACGGCCACGACGTGCTGATCGATCGCGAGACCGGGGCGGAGCACCGCATCGACCCGTCGCCGGACACGTTCCGCCGCTACGAGGCGGCGCTGCTCGAGCACGTCGCGGCGCTCGGCCGCGTCGCCGCGCGCCGCGGCATGGCGAGCGCGCTCACCATCAGCGACGTCGGACTCGTCGGCTTCCTGCGCGACGAGCTGCCGCGTCTCGGCCTCGGTCTCGTGAGGTAAGGCTTGAACCTCGGCCTCACCGCACCGCTCTGGCTCTCGGCGCTCGCGATCCTCGTGCCGCTGATCTGGCTGTACCTGCGTACGCGGCGCCGGCCGCCGGCGTACGTGTCGAGCCTCGTGCTCTGGCGTGCGGTCGCGGAGCCGGTGGTGCAGAAGCGCCGCCCGCGTCTGCCGCTGCTGTTCTTCGTGCAGGCGCTGCTGATCGTCGCGGGCGCGCTCGCGCTCGCGCAGCCGTTCGCGCGGCGTCCGCTGCCGCCCGGGCCCGCGAAGGACGCGGTGCTGGTGCTCGACGTGTCGGCGAGCATGCAGGCGCACGAGCAGGGCTCCACGCGCTTCGCGCTCGCGCGCGACGCAGCACGCGAGCGTGCCGAGGAGCTCGGACGCGCGGGAAGGCGCTTGACGGTGATCGCGGCCGGGCAGCAGCCGCAGGTGCTCGGCACCGACCTCGACGGCGTGCGCGCTGCCGCGCTGATCGCGGCCGTCGAGCCGCGCGACACCGGCGGCAACCTGACCGCCGCCGCGGAGCTCGCCGTCGCCCAGGCCGGATCGCTGGGCTCGATCGACGTGTTCACCGACGCCGCGTCCGAGGGCCTGGTGCTCAGCCGCGACGCGCGCGCTCGCGCGGCGGTGCACCGCTTCGGTGCCGGCGGCGCGAACGTGGCGCTCGCGGGCGTGCGCGTCGTCGCGAGCCCGTTCGACGCTCCGGGACGGACACGCGCCGTGGTCACGGTGCGCAGCTACGCGCCCGACACGCGCACCGTGCAGGTGCGCGTCGCCCCGCTCGGCGCGGCGCCCGACGCGAAGGAAGGCGTCACGCGATCCTTGACGCTCGCGCCCGGCGCCAGCGCGGTCGTGTCGATCGACGGGCTCGGCTGGACCGGTCCGTTCCAGGCGACGCTCGCGCCGGGCGACGACCTGCCGCTCGACGACACGGTCTACGGTGTCCTGCCGGCGCCGGCTCCGCTGCGCATCCTGCTGCTGACCGACGACGAGGCGCTGCAGCGCGCGCTGGAGAACCTCGCGCGGCACCTCGGCAACGTGACCATCCGCACGCTGCTGCCGATCCAGTACCAGCCCGACGCGGCCGAGAGCGTGACGATCTTCGACCGCTTCACCCCCGCGGCGCCGCCGCCGGGCAACGCGGTCTACCTCGCGCCACCGCGCGGCAACGCCGACGTGACGGTCGCGGGCGGAGCGATCCGCGCGCGCTTCGCGGAGCAGCGCGAGCACCCGCTCACCTACGGCCTCGCCAACGCGCACACGCTGATCGGAGAGGACGCCGTCGCGCTCGCGTCGAGCGGCACGCTGAAGCCGGTCCTGCTCGGGCGCGCGGACGGCCGCGAGGTGCCGCTCGTCCTCGCCGGCGAGGTCGGCGGACGCCGCGTGGTCGCAACGGCGTTTCCGCTGCGCGCGGGCGACCTGCGCAGCGCCGACGCGTTGCCCGCCCTGGTGTTCGCCATCGACCTGCTGCGCTGGCTCGCACCGACGGCGACCGACGCGCCCCTCGTCCGTCAGGTCGGCGAGCGCCTGCGCGCCGGTTTCCCCGACACGACGCCGGTCACGCACGTGGACGGCCCCGGTGTCGCGCGCGACCTCGGACCGTCGGACGAGGTCGTGCTCGAGAAGTCCGGCGTCTACACCGTCGCCGTCGCGGGCGGGACGCGGCAGCTGCTGGTGAGCTTCGTCGATCCGACCGAGTCCGACATCGCGCGCCCCGCGATCGCCGAGGTCGCGCCCTCGCCCGTCCCGACCGCGGAGCCCGCCGCGGCCGCGCCGCGCCTCTGGCAGGAGCTGCCGTACACGCGGGAAGTCCTGCTGGTCGTGATCGCGGCGATGCTGCTCGAATGGCTGGTGGTCGCGCTGTCGGGGCCGCGGCGTCGTCGCACGGCGGAAGTCGAGGGGGCACGCTGATGCTCGAGCCATGGCTGCGCTTCGGCGACCGCGGGCTCGCGTTCGCCTCGCCGGAGCTCGTTCCGCTGGTGTGGGGCGCGCTGCTCATCGTCGCGCTCGCGGTGGTGACGCAGCTGCGGCGGCGTGCGGCCGCGCGCGAGGGCTGGCCCGTCCCGCCCGCGTGGCGGCTCTGGACCGCGACGCTGGTGCGCACGGTCGCGTATCTGTGCGCGGTCGCGGCGGTCGCGGGCGCGACTCTGGTCGAGACCGAGCGCGAGGACCGCTTGACGGTGGTCGCGCTGCAGGACGCGTCGCAGAGCATCAACCGCGGCGAGACGAAGTGGATGAACGAGTGGCTCGACGACCTCGTCGGCCGGATGCGTCGCGACGACGAGTTCGCGCTGCTCGCCTTCGGCCGCGAGGCGGCGCTCGTCGCGGGACCCGGCGCGCCGGCGCTGCCCGACGACGGCGCACCCGAGGTGGACGGGTCGGCGTCGAACCTCATGGCGGCGATCGACTCCGGCGCGAGCCTCGCGTCGTCGCACGGCGGCGCGCTCGTGCTGCTCACCGACGGCAACCAGAACGCCGGCGACGCCGCCGTCGCGGCGGAGAGCGCGCGGCGCCGCGGCGTGCGCGTGTATCCCGTCGTGCCGCCGCGCCACCAGGCGCCGCTGTCGATCGAGCACGTCGCGGCGCCCGACGTCGTCCGCCAGGGCGGCGACGTCAAGCTGTCGGTGTCGATCGCGAATCGCGGCACCGAGCCGCTCGAGGCGACGCTGGTCGCGCGCCAGGGCGACCAGGAGCTCGGCCGCGTCCCGCTGCGCGTGGCGCCCGGACGCTCCGTCGTCGACGCGGAGGTGCGCGCGGGCCAGCCCGGACACTACGCGGTGACGGTCGCGCTCGAGGCGCCGCCCGAGGTCGCCTCGTCGCGCGCGCGTCGCGGCACGACGCTCAGCGTGCTGGCGGCGCCGCGCGTGCTGCTGATCTCCGCCGACGCGGCGCTGGCACCACTGCTGCGTGACGCCGGCTTCGAGGTCGAGCGGCGCGGACAGCTCGGTGCGATCAGCGCGGCGGAGCTCGGGCGCTACCACGCGGTCGTGCTGGGCACCGTGTCGCGCGACGACGTCGCGCCGGCGGCGCTCGACGCGCTCGAGGAGTACGTGCGCGATCTCGGCGGCGGACTGCTGGTCGCGGCGGGACGCGGCCTCGTGTCCGACGCGCGGCTGCGCGGCACCGCGCTCGAGCGCCTGCTGCCGGTGCGCGTGCGCGAGCAGAAGCCGAAGGAGAAGGTGCGCGAGCCGATGGCGCTCTTCCTCGTCATCGACCGCTCGTCGAGCATGACTTACGGCGTCCGCCTCGACCAGCCGAACCCGAGCCGCATGGCGTACGCGCGCGAGGCGGCGCTCGCGCTGATCGCGCAGCTCGAGGACCGCGACCTGCTGGGCGCGGTCGCGTTCGATACCGAGACCTCGCTGCTGTCGCCGCTCACGCCGCTGAAGGACAGCCGCGCACGCGTCAACGACCTGATCAGCCGCCTCGTCCCGAGCGGCGGCACGGACTTCAAGGAGGCGCTCGAGATCGCGGCGCGGCAGCTGATCGCGAGCGGCACGTCCGTCAAGCACGTCATCCTGCTCAGCGACGGAGCGAGCATCCGTCCGGCGGCGGAGCACGACCAGCTGATCGCGGCGCTGGCGCGCTCCGGCATCACCGTCACCTCGATCCGCATCGGCGACGACCGCGACAGCTATGCGCTCGTCAAGCAGATCTCGGAGGCGACCGGCGGCAGCTTCCACCTCGTCACCGACGGCGTGTCGCTGCCGAGCCTGATGATCGAGGACGCGCGCAAGCGCTCGGGGCGCGAGAAGGACGACGAGCCGCCGAGCGACGCGCCCTTCCATCCGCGCGTCACCGCGCAGGGCGAGGCGCTCGGCGGACTGCGCGAGCGCGACCTGCCGGTGCTGCACGAGATGGCGAGCGTGCCGCTGAAGAGCGGTGCCACCGCGTGGCTCACCGGCGGACCGGGCGGCGACAGCCCGATCCTCGCGGGCTGGCAGAACGGGCTCGGCCGCGTCGCGGTGTTCACGGCGAATCCCGGCACCGAGTGGCAGAGCTGGGGACAGGTGCGCCGCTTCTGGTCGCAGCTGGTGCGCTGGCTCGCGCGTCCGCAGAGCGCGGACGAGGTGCGGCTCGCGGTGCGCAAGGACGGCGCCGCGCCGATCCTGTCGATCGACACCTACGACAGCGCGCCGGACGGCAGCTTGACGCTGAAGATCACCGGCCGCGACGGCACCGTGCGCGAGCTCGCGCCGCCGGCGCTCGGCGCGCGGCACCACGAGGTCGCGCTGCCGCCGCTGGACACCATCGAGCCGCGGGTGCTGATCGAGAAGCGGCGCGGGCGCGAGCTGGTGTTCTCGCGCGAGGAGTGGCTGCCGGCCGCGACCGGCGACGCGCAGGTCGGCAGCGAGGACGCCGAGGCGGAGCCGAACCGGGCGCTGCTGTCGCAGATCGCGGAGATCACGGGCGGCGCCGTGGACGCGCCATTGACGGAGATCCTGAAGCGCGCGCCGGCCGAGCGGCAGACGACGTTCCCGCTGGTCCACATGCTGGCGCTGGCGGCCTTCGTGCTGGCGCTCGGCGACATCGGCATCCGCCTCCTCGGGGTCCGCGACCCGGCCGCGTGACCGGCGCGGCGGAGGCCGCGCAAACCCGCTCTGGGAGCGGATCTTCTACGCCGCATCAGCGCGTCCGGTGCGTTGCATTGCCTCGGACGGCCGCTATATTCCTCGGTCTGCCGCGCCACCGGCTCTCGTGGCGATTCTCCAGGAGGCAAGGAAAGAACGATGGCCTACATCATCACCCGGCTCTGCCGCGACTGCGTCGACACCGGCTGCGTCGCAGTCTGTCCGGTCGACTGCATCTACGGCTACCGGGGCTCCGACAGCGCGAACTTCCCCAACCAGCTCTACATCCATCCCGACGAGTGCATCGACTGCGGTGCGTGCGAGCCGGAATGCCCGTGGCAGGCGATCTTCGAGGAAGTCGCCGTCCCCGACGTGTTCAAGGACGACACCGCGCTGAACTACAAGATGATGGACCTGAGCTCGGACTTCGAGGTGAAGAAGCACGAGAAGAAGGAGCATCCGAACGCGGAGCAGATCGAGGCCAACAAGGTGAAGTGGGGGCTCTCGAAGTAGGGCGCTCCACCCATCCGTACGGATCCGGAAACGGGCCTTCGTCGCGAGACGAGGGCCCGTTTCAGTTTGTGGGGCCCGGGTCGCCCGTGGCTGCGGCCGCGGCGCGCGCGACGGCGTCTCGCGCGCCGCGAAGATCCTCCTCGAACGGCTCGCGCGGACCGCACAGCCGATGGCGCAGGCCTTCCGCGAACGCCAGCACACGCTGCGCCTCGTCGAGACGGCCCAGGCGCAGCAGCGGCGGGATCGCGCGGCACGCGACGCCGGCGACCTGCGGATCGACGTGCTGCGTTGCCGCCCGCGCGCCCTCGAGCGCACGGGCGAAGTGCTCGGCCGCGGTCTCGTCGTCGCAGCGGAGGTCGTGGATCTGGCCGAGCACCGAGTAGAGCCCCGTCACCAGCGGGTGGTGCCGGCCGTACGCGCGCTCGCCGGCCTGCGCGCCCTGCAGCGCGAGCGGCAGCGCGGCGCCGATGCGGTTCTGAAACGTCAGCACCTGCGACACCTGGAGCAGCGTGCCGCAGAGGAGTGGATGGTGCGGCCCCGGAATCGCCTCGAGGATTCCCAGAGCCTCGTCCACCGTCGTGCGCGCCGCCGTCGCATCGCCGCGATCGAGGAGCACGCGCGACAGGATCGCGAGCGCACCGACGGCGCTCAGCTCGCCGATGCCCGGCGTCTCGCGCAGCAGCGCGACGGCGCGGCGCGCGTCGTCGGCGGCCGCGTCCAGCGCGCCTTCGGACCAGCGCACCCACGCGCGGTTGATGAGCGCCTGCCCCGCGCGCGTCGCGTCGCGGTGCGGACCGTCGCCGAACGTCGCCAGCGCGCGGTCGAGCGCGCGGCCCGCCTCGTCGAGCCGGCCGGCCTGGTAGAGCACCATGCCGAGATCCTCCGCCGCCTGCGCGAGCTCGGGCTGGTGCGTCGCGTCCGGCGTGTCGAGGATCGCGACCGAGCGCGCGAGATGCTTGACGGCATCGTCGGGCCAGCCGCACGCGCTCAGGTAGACGCCGGTGCGGCGCAGCAGCCGCGCGGACGGCAGCCGCGCCTCCGCGACGTCGTGCGCGTGGCCGAGCGCCGCCACCGCGTGCGGCAGGAGCCGCGTGCACTCGGGACGCGCCCGGCCGGCGGAGCCGCTCTGCGGGAACGCGCGCTCGACGAGGCGCAGCGTCCGGTCCGCCAGCGCCGCGCGCTCGTGCACGGACGGCCGGTCGCGCAGCACCGCCTGCAGCAGGCGGTGCACGAAGATCTCGTCGTCCTCGACGCGCACCAGCGAGTAGCGCAGCAGCGCCGCGAGCTGACGGTCGAGCGCAGCCTCGTCGCGAGCCGGTGACGCGTCCGCACCGTCGTCTGCGCCGCGCGGCGGCAGGAAGAGAAAGCGCGGCACGCGCTCCGGAGCGAGGTGCGCGAGGATCGCGAGCAGGTCCACGGACGCCGGCTCCTCCGCGGACAGCTGCTGCAGCGACATCTGCCACGTCGTGCGCAGCGTCGCGGGGTAGTCCGCGGAGGGCGGATTCGCCGCGAGCAGCCGCCCCTGCTGCTCGCGGAAGAGCGATGCGTACTCGCGCAGCGTGCGGCCGGTCGCGTGCGCGTACGCCGCTGCCTCCTCGAGCGCCAGCGGCAGGCGTCCGAGCAGGGACGCGAGGTCGCGCGCTGCGTCCGCGTCGTCGCTGCCCGACCGGTCGAGCAGCAGCTGCGCGGCCTCGTTCTCGCTCGGCACGTCGACGTCGACGCTGCGCGCGAGCTCGTGCCAGCTCTGGTGCCGCGAGGTGATGAGCACGTGGCCGGCGCCGTTGCGTGGCAGGTACGAGCGGATCGTGCGCGGCTCGACGACGTTGTCGAACACCAGCAGCCAGTGATCGTGGGACTCGAGCCACTCCCGCACGGCGCGGATGCGGCGGTGGTCTTCCGGTGCTGCCGCTTCGGGAAGTCCGAGCGGTGCTGCGAGCGCCGCGAGGTCCGCGTCGATGGTGCCGGCGTCCTCCGCGCGGATCCAGGCGACGAGGTCGTACGCTTCACGGTGGCGATGCGCGTACTCGAGCGCGAGCCGGGTCTTGCCGACGCCGCCGAGTCCGCGGAGCGCGCAGACGGCCAGCACGCCGTCGCTGCGCAGGCGACGTGCGATCTCGGTGAGCAGGGACTCTCGTCCGGTGAAGCGCGCGCCGCGCTCGAGTGGAACGGTCGAGAGGCCGCGGCGCCGCGGCTCCGGGCTCACGGTCGTGACGGGCGACGCGTCCTCCGTCCGTCGTGGAAGCGCGAGGGCGGCCACCGCAGGCTCCTGCGCGCGCACGTGCTCGAGCCGCCGCAGCACGTCGGTGGCGCTCGCGGCGCGGTGGACGACGTCCTTCGCGCAGACGTCGCGCAGGAGCAGTCGCAGCTCGACGCCGGCGATCGCGGCGGGAATCGGAACGGGGTCCGGAGACAGCTGTCGCGCCATCGTCTCCTGCAGCGTCCCGCCCGCCATGACGCGCTCGCCGGTCAGCACCTCGATCGTGGTGAGGCCCCACGCGTAGAGGTCCGCGGCGGCCGTCGCGCTCTCGCCGCGCAGCTGCTCGGGTGCTGCGTACGCGGGCGTGCCGAGCAACTCGCGACCGGCGCTCGACGGGCTTCCCCAGCGGTCGGATGCGCCCGCGAGGACGCCGATTCCGAAGTCGAGAACCATCGCCACGGGGCCGTCGTCGCCCTGGCGCACGACGACGTTGTCCGGCTTGACGTCGCGGTGGATCACGCCGCTCGCATGGGCGCTCGCGAGAGCGTCGAGCACCTGCGCCATGAGGTGCAGAGCGGTCGCGCGCGGCAGCGGCCCGTGCAGCGTGATCAGGTCGGCGAGGTTCCAGCCGTCGACGTGCGCGAACGCGGCCCACACCGAGCGTCGCCCGGCGCCACCCGAATCGACGAGCCGCACGACGTTCGGGTGCAGCAGGCGCCGGCACACGGCGACCTCGTGGCGCCGCCGCTCGAGCTGCGCGTCGAGCGCCACCGGTCCGGCGTCGTCGAGCGCGAGGATCTTGACGGCGACCGCTTCCCCGGTGCTGCGCCGCACCGCGCGCCACACGCTCGCGTACGCACCGGACCCGATGCGCTCCTTCAGCTCGTAACGCTCGCGGAAGGCGGGGTCGTCGACGACCCCGGCGAGCGGGTCGCCGGGAAGCGTCACTCCGGCACGGGAGTTCCGGTCTCGTCGGGGTCGAGGAGGCTGCCGATGTTGTTGACCACCGCGTCACGCGTGCCGAGCTGTCCGGTCTCGCCGCCGAGCCAGTTCCACTCGATGAACTTGACGATCGACGAGTGCTCGAGCTCGACGTGCGAGACGTATCCGCGCCGCGCGAAGCGGCCGACCGCCCAGGTCGGCACGCGCGGACCGTAGTCCTTGCCGTCGACGGTGCTGGTCGGCGGCGGCGCCACGTGATCGAAGTAGCCGCCGCTCTCGTCGTAGGTCACGAGCACGAGCGTGTTGTCCGCGTAGGGCGACGCCGCGATCGTGTCGATCACGTTGCGCACGAAGTCGACGCCGGCGCTGATCGTGTTTCCATAGCCGGGGTGCTCGGTCTTGAAGCCGAGCGCCTTGACGTAGCTCACCGAGGGCAGCGAGCGCGACGCGACGTCGCTCGCGAAGCGCGACCAGTCGCGCATGTAGTCGGGCTGGTCGCGGAAGCGCGGGTAGTACTGGAACGGGATGTCGCTCGGGTCGTAGACGCAGGGATAGAACGGGAAGCCGGCCGGGCACTGCGGGTCGGCCGCCGCACAGCCGCCGTCGGCGACCGCGTCCGCCATCTCGCGGTAGCCTTCGATGTAGAACGCCCACGGCACGCCCGCGTCGGCGAGCAGATCGCCGACGGTCGGATCGTCGTAGCTCGCGGTGCGGCTGTTGAGCGTGCAGCTCGAGCCGATCGCGTCGGCCGGGACGAACGAGTTGTCCTCGAAGACGAACGCGGCACGCGCGAAGTACATGTCGTTCGCCGAGCTCGCGCCGACGATCGGCTGGAACCAGCGGTCCGCGAGCGCCGCCCGCGACGCGAGGTCGCGGTAGTAGCCGACGCTCGCGTCGTCGGCGTAGGCGAAGTTGTTCGGGCTCGAGCCGCAGACCGCGCCCTCGACGAACTGGTCCATCTTGCCGCCGTTGATCTCGGACACGAAGCAGGCGGAGAAGTGGATCGGGTCGTAGGCGCCGTGCTGCGCGTCGTCGAGCAGCAGCGGCGTGATGCCGGTGCCGGGATCCGTCGCCGGTCCGCGCTCGCAGCAGGCCGGGCCGTCGTTGCACGACGGGTTCGAGCCCGTCGGTGCTTGACACCAGGTCGCGAGGTACGAGTCGAAGCTCGTGTTTTCCTGGATCACGACCACGACGTGCTCGATCTTCGACGACGTCGAGGACTCGTCGCTGCCGCTGCTCGTGTGGCTGCACGCGGCGACCGCGACGGCGAGCAGGACCAGCGCGGCACGGCGCGCGGCGGAAGCGACGGAGACGGCGGTTGGCTTGCGCATCGCGCGCCTCTATCGCAGCGCGCGCCGGCTGTCACCCGCCCGTCATGCGGCGGCGCGCGCCGTGGGCCTTTCAGGCGCGCGCCAGGTGCGCGAGGCACTCCTTGCCGCAGGTCACGTGCCCGGGCGGAGACATCCGGGAGCAGACGGCGACGTCGATCGCGTCCCCGTCGTCGTTGCGCTCGACGAAGACGTGCGCCGGGCCGCCGTCGGCCGGGCACATGATGTGGTGTCCGGTCCAGCGGCGGCGCAGCGAGCCGAGGGCGAGCCAGACCAGCGTTCCCACGACGAGCAGACCGAAGACGAGGCCGAACAGGGCCAGCGGCGTGTGGAAGTCGATCGGCCAGGACTCGATCCCGGCGACTGCGAAAACCGGTGTGCTCATCGTACGGCCCATCCTCCCGTCACGGGAGCCTGCCCACCCGCGCTTCCACGGGACCACCCCTCCGCTCGTGACACGGTGCGTATGAACAGCAACGCCCGTACCGCGGGCGACGGCCGGGCGGGGAGGAGATCCGCGGAAATCGGGCGGATCCACGGGGTCCCGTTCGCAGGGCTGGGAATCCGGACGCCTCTCGCCTCCCAACCGCGTGACCGGGGCTGGTCTCCCGCTTGCTGCGGCGTCCGCCGCCTCGGCGGACCTTCCCGGTCGCCGCGAAGCCTGCTTCAACCGGGCGGGACCACCACGGCCCGCACCCGAACGGAGGATGACCGCATGGATTTCGAGCACTCGGAGCGCGCGCGCGCCTACATCGACCAGGTGGAGCGCTTCGTGCGCGAGCGCGTCGTCCCGAACGAGAAGACCTACGTCGACCAGCTCGTCCACACCGACGACTGGCGGCAGTGGCGCATCCCGCCGATCCTCGAGGAGCTCAAGGCCGAGGCGAAGGGCCTCGGCCTGTGGAACCTGTTCCTGCCCGACGCCGAGTACGGCGCCGGCCTCGACAACCGCGACTACGCGCCGATCGCGGAGGTCACGGGCAAGAGCTTCCTCGCGCCCGAGGTCTTCAACTGCAGCGCACCCGACACCGGCAACGCCGAGGTCCTGGTGAAGTACGGCTCGCCCGAGCAGAAGGATCGCTGGCTGAAGCCGCTGCTCGACGGCACCATCCGCTCGGGCTTCGCGATGACCGAGCCCGCGGTCGCGTCGAGCGACGCGACCAACATGAAGGCCAGCTGCGAGGTGGTCGGCGACGAGATCGTGCTCAACGGCCAGAAGTGGTGGACCAGTGGCGCGGGCGATCCGCGCTGCAAGTTCCTGATCTTCATGGGCGTGACCGACCCGAACGCGGACCGCCACCAGCGCCACTCGATGGTGCTCGTCCCGCTCGACGCGCCGGGCGTCAAGATCCTGCGCATGCTGCCCGTGTTCGGGCACCTCGACGAGCCGCACGGGCACGCCGAGATCCTGTTCGACGAGGTCCGTCTGCCGCGCGACCACTTCATCGCCGGCCCAGGGCGCGGCTTCGAGGTCGCGCAGGGACGCCTCGGCCCCGGCCGCATCCACCACTGCATGCGCGCGATCGGCGCCGCGGAGCGCGCGCTCGAGCGGCTCTGCCGACGCGCCGTCCACCGCGTCGCCTTCGGACGTCCGCTGGCGAGCCTCGGCGGCAATCGCGACGTGATCGCCAACTGCCGCATGGCGATCGACCAGGCGCGGCTGCTCACGCTGAAGGCCGCCTGGGCGCTCGACCGCCACGGCGTGTTCGCGGCGCTGACCGACATCTCGGCGATCAAGGTGATCGCGCCCAACGTCCTGCAGATGGTCACCGACGCCGCGATCCAGATCCACGGCGGCGAGGGCGTGGCCGACCCCGAGCTCACCCGTCTGATGGGCATGGCGCGCGCGCTGCGTCTCGCCGACGGTCCGGACGAGGTGCACCGCGGCATGGTCGCGCGCCTCGAGCTGCAGAAGTACAAGTAACGAATTCGACGCGCCGCGTTCCCGTGCGTGGGAACGCGGCGCGTCGCACGCCTGCGCGGGCGCGGGCGACGGCGTGGCGCGGCGGTTGCTGCAGCATCGGCCGTCATGACCAGAGCTCCCCGGATCGGACTCGTCCTCGGCGGCGGCGGTGTGATCGGCAACGCCTATCTCACCGGTGTGCTGGAGGGGATCCGGCGCGTCTCGGGTTGGGACCCGGCGGCCGCTCGCATCACCGTCGGAACGTCGGCCGGATCGGTGAACGGCGCGTTCACCGCGATCGGCGTCCCGACCGAGCTGACCTACCGCTACGTCACCGGCGAGCGTCTCCCGGAGGACGTCTATCCGGGCACGGCGGTGCGTCTGCGCGAGCGCCGCGACGCCGAGTGGACCGAGCGGCTCTACGCCCCGACCGGCGTCCTGCCGCGGCCGTTCCTGTCGAGCCCGCACTGCATGCTGAAGGCCGTGCTGCACCCGTGGGACACCTCGCTCGAGGTCTTCGTCGCGGGGCTGCTCGGCGAGGGCATGATGTCGACGCGGACCATCGGCGAGCTCATCGAGGCCGTCCAGCCCGAGGGCTGGCCCGAGCGCGCGTTCTGGGCGGTCGCGGTCGATCTCGAGAGCGGCGCCCGCGTCGCCTTCGGACGCGACGACGCGCCGCGCACCGACGTCTCGCGCGCGGTGCGCGCCTCGTGCGCCATCCCCGCCTTCTTCGCGCCGGTGCGCATCGGCGGCCGGCGCTACGTCGACGGCGGCATCTGGAGCGTCTCGAACCTCGACCTCGTCGCCGGCCTCGGCCTCGACCTCGTGGTGTGCGTCAATCCCATGTCGAGCCTCGAGGGCCGCGCGTACGAAGGCCCGGTCGACCGCATCACCGCCGCGATCCACGAGGGCGAGCGTCGCGCGCGGATCCGCTTCGGGCGCCGTCTGGGCTGGGAGCGGCGGCTGGTCGAGGAGTCGGGCACGCAGGTGCTGCTGGTGCAGCCGACCGCCGCGGACCTGGAAGTGATTCCCGTCAATCTCATGCGTGCGAGCGAGCGCCGCGCGGTCGCGCAGCGTTCGCTCGAGACGACGATCGCAGGACTGGAGACACGCGCAGACTGGCAGCCCGCGCTGCGCCTGCTTCGAGCGGGCGCCGATCACGCGGCCGCGACCGCCGTCCCCGCGGTCGTGGCGGCGCGGGCCGTCTCCGCACGCGACACGAACCATGGAGGCCGAGCGCAATGAGCCCGCAGGCGTTGCTGCATTCGGAGCCGCTGAGCGGCGAGGACCTGGGCTTCTGGTGGGGCGATCAGCCGAAGCAGCGCACCACCATGGCGATGCTGCTGCTGCTCGACCGGCGTCCGCACACCGACCGGCTGCGCGCCGCGGTCGCGCGCGCGGTCGAGGCGGTGCCACGGCTCCGGCAGCGCGTCGTCGACGCGCCGCTCGACCTCGCGAAGCCGCGCTGGGAGGACGACCCGACCTTCGACCTCGACTTCCACGTGCGCCGCTACGCGCTGGCGCGCGCCGACGGCCGTCAAGGACGGGCGACGATCCAGGATCTCTTCCACGCCATCGGGCCGATCTACGAGCGGCCCTTCGACCGGACGCGTCCGCTGTGGGAGCTGATCGAGTTCGACGGCCCCGGCGACCGTGCCGCGATCTTCTTCCGGCTGCACCACGGCGTCGCGGACGGCGTCGGCGGCAACGCGATCCTCGCGGCGCTCACCGACGGCTCCGCCGCGGAGGCGCCCGAGCCGCTGCACGGCGAGGGACCGCCCGGCGCGTGGCAGGAGCCCGGCTTCGCCGAGCGCCTGGGCGACGCGATCCGTCACGCGGCCGAGGAGAGCGTCGAGCGCGGACGCGCCGTGCTGCGCTTCGGCTGGACCGCGCTGACGCAGCCGTCGTCGTGGGTGCAGGCGGCGCGCGTCGCGGGCGCGATGATCTCGGACGCGACGCAGCAGGGCGACTCGCCGCTGCGCGAGTTCGGGCGCTCGCGCCACCTGCGCGGCTTCGACGTCCCCTTCGAGCCGCTGCGGCACGCGAAGTCTGCGCTCGACGGCCAGATGATCGACCTGATGCTGGCCGCGGTCGCGGGTGCGATGGGGCGCTGGCACCACCGGCAGGGCTTCACCGACGCGACCGAGGTGCTCACGCTGGTGCCGATCAACCTGCGGCCGTGGTCGGAGCAGGGGCTCGACGCCATCACCGGGAACCGCGCGACCGGCGTGATGGTCAAGCTGCCGCTCGGTGTCGAGGATCCGGTCGCGCGCTTCCGCGAGGTCCACACGCGCGTCTGCGAGCGCAAGGCGAGCCCGGCGCTCGAGTACCTGCCGATGTTCGCCGAGGGACTGTCGCTGCTGCCGCGTCCGCTCGTCCGCGCGCTGTCGCTGGTCGGAAGCCAGGCCGTCAATCTCATCGTGACCAACGTGCCGGGCATCATGTTCCCGCGCTGGGTCGCGGGCACGCGCGTCGTCGCGGGCTATCCGTTCGCGCCGCTGGCGCCGCAGTGTCCGGTCAGCATCGCGCTCTACGGCTACGACGGACGGCTCTACGTCGGCATCGACGCCGACGGCACGGCGATGCCGGACGTGGACCTCTTCGTCGAGGACCTCGAGCACGCGTTCGACGAGATGGTGTGGGCGGCGCAGGCGAACGGTGCGCCGCGCGCACACACGAAGGCGCGCGCCCGCGGTGCCTGACCGCGGGCGTCAGCCGCCGCGCGTCGCCTCGGAGTAGATCTTCGGCAGCTGCCGCGGCAGCTCCGAGATGTCCTCGATGACCAGGTAGCGCTTCTCGTCGATCATCTCGCGCAGGTAGTCGTTGCCGGCGCGATCGACGGTGATGCAGAACGGCGCGATGCCTGCGCGCTGCGCCTCGCGCAGCGCCATCATGGTGTCGCGCAGCCCGTAGACGTTCGAGCGCCGGTCCTCGCCGTAGTCGAAGTCCTGCGGGAAGCCGTCCGACAGCAGGATCAGGTGCTTCGCGCGCGACGCGACGTGGCGCAGCTTGTTCACCGACTGCCGCAGCGCCGCGCCCATGCGCGTCGAGCGCTGCGGCTCGATGGCGCCGATGCGGCCGCGAACGGCGAGGTTCAGCGGCTCGTCGAACGCCTTGACGTCGAAGAACTCGACGCGGTCGCGCCCGTGCCCGGAGAAGCCGTAGATCGCGTACATGTCGCCGATCTCCTCGAGCGCCTGCGACATGATGACGAGAGCTTCCTTCTGGATGTCGATGATGCGCCGCGGGCGACGCTTCGGGTGCGTCGGATCGATGCGCACCGCGTCCTCGAGCAGCGCCTCCGCGGGCTCGGTGTCCTCGTCGGTCGAGGCCGACATGTCGAGCAGGAAGAGCGTCGCGACGTCGCGCTCCTCGCGCTGCCGCGCGACGTAGTACTTGCCGTCGGGTGTCGAGCCGGCGTGCAGGTCGGAGCGCGCGTCGACGGCGGCGTTCAGGTCGAAGTCCTCGCCGTCGAGCAGGCCGTGGATCGTGCGGTAGCCCTCCGGCTTGACGCGCAGGAACTGGCGCCGCACCTCCGGCAGAACTTCGGCGTAGCGCAGCAGCGTGCCGGTGAAGAACTCGCCGTTGTCGCCGTCGAGGGAGATCTCGTGCACGCGGCACCAGCGCGCCCGGTAGTCGGCGATGAGATAGTCCCACTCGTCGTGCAGGAACACGCCGCGCGTCTCGTGACCGTGGCGCGACAGGGCGAGGACGTTGTCGGGCTGTCCCGAGGCGCCGCGCTCCGGCGTGTCGTGCTCGCCACCGCCGCCCATGATGCCGGCGACGAAGAGGCCGGTCGGGTCGATCGGACCTTCGGCGCGCAGGATCTTCAGGTGCGGGTTCTGCTCGAGGAACGCGCGCAGGACCTCCGGGTCGAGCGGACCGGCGGGCGCGGTCTCGTCGCTGCGCTCGCCGGTCGGGTCGCGGTCCGGAACGAGGCGCGGCGGCGTCGGTGCCTTGTCGTCGTTGCCCGGAGCGCCGGCATACTCCTCCGCCTCCTCGAGCAGGTACGACATCATCGGATCCTCCTCGAGGTAGCTCTCGAGGCCGTAGATCGGGATGAGGTCGCCGTCGGCGATGCGGTCGCAGAGCGCGGCGGTGACGTGCGCGGTGTCGTACACGGTCGCGCCGCCCGTGACGGAGTCCGCGACGAAGCCCGCGAGCGGCTCGCTCCACGCGCTGTCCCACGCGACGTGTTGCGGATCGCCTCCGAGCGCCAGGAAGAGGATCGCCTGCGCGGCGCCGTGCGGCGCGCGCGGACGGTCGCCGGGGAACACGCGCTCGCGCAGATCGCGCAGGTCGGCCGCGAGTCCGGGGTAGCGACGCTTCAGCACCGGCATGAGGCGCACCGCCTCGAGGTGCGTGAACATGCCCGCGGCGACCTCCGGTGCGACGAAGCGCGCGAACAGCTCGAAGAGGCCGCCGCGGTCGTCGCTGTCGAGCCACGCGGCGAGCGAGAAGTCGCGCGTGCCCTCGCTGGTCCACAGCGTCGCGAGCGTCGCCTGCAGCTTCAGCAGCGTGAAGTTCTCCTCCCACGTCGGGAACACGTCGGTGCGGCGCGCGAGCGGCACGCTCACCGGATCGCGCGACACGACGGGGAAGAGCCCGCCCGCGTCGACACCCTCGATCGCGGGACGCCCCGGCGCGATCAGCTGCAGGTAGCCGCGCAGCGTGTGCTCGACGTGCTCGAGCACGACTGCGACGTCGTGCTGGCGGAGGAACGCGAGCGCGCCGCGCGACTCGAGCGCGAAGAACGCGCGCGACGCGGCCGGGTGCTCGGCCTCGAGGTCGATGCCCTTCACGACGAATGCGCGCAGCAGGTCATCGAAGCCGAGCGCCTCGCCGACGCGCAGGACCGTGCGCACGAAGCGCGGCACCGCGCTCGGCACGCGCGCCGCGATCTCGCCGGCGAGATCGAGCACGCGCGCGCGCGCCGCCTCCGGAACGCGGCGCAGCACCGGGCCCGCGACGTCGAGCGCGTCCGCGACCTCGTCGCCGTGGCTCGCGAGCGGCTTCAGCACGTGCAGCAGCGGCAGGCGCTGCTCGCGCGGGATGCGCGCGACCGACGCCGCGACCGTTCCGAGCAGCGTCACCGCACGTTCGCGCGGCTCGACGCGCGCGACGAGCGCGAGCGCCGCCGCGAGCTCGTCGTCGGAGAGATCCGCGTCGTCGACGAGCCGGCTCGCGACGTCGATCATGCGCCGCGAGCCGAAGGCGAGGCTCTCGACCGCCGTCGCCCACGCGTCGATCACGACGCCGCCGCGCTTCGCGAGCGTCGCTCCGGCCGCACTCGCGAAGCGCTGCACGATCGGATCGCCGCCGTGCCGGCGCGCGAGCCGCGCGACCGCTTCCGCGGACGGCAGGAGTGCTGCGGTGACCGCGGCGGCCGATCCGGGCAGCACGCCGAGAGCCGCCGCGGCGAGCGCGGAGGCGGCGCGCACCGAGTGCGCACCGACGGCCTCGAGAGCGGCGCTCCACGCGTCGAGCCCGGCCTCGCCGGCCGCGGCGACGTCGTCCGCGGACAGCTGCAGCAGCGCCTGGCTCGCCTCGCGACCGGCGCCCTCGACTGCGATCGCGCGGCGCAGCGCACCGGCGTAGGCGTCGAGCAGGGCGGGCGGCAGCGCCGGCTTCAGGCGTGCGGAGGCGTCGCGCAGGCGGGCCGCGAAGCCGGGGGTCACGGCCTGGATCTCGGAGGCGAGGGTCTCGAGGGAGTCGGGTTCGGCGGCGCGGGACATCGGTCCACGGACACTAGAACCCGCGTCGCCCTCGCTCAACGCGGCGTCGAGCTCCCGTCCGCGGTCGGACGCGTGCCCGGCCGCACCGGGCGCTGCGCCGGCAGGAGCCCGCCGCGCACCTCGCCGAGGTAGCGGTCGAGCGTCGCGCCGAGCTCGGTCTCGGGAACGTCGCCGGTCGCGGCGAGCCGCGCGACGTTCCGCATGTCCGCGCGCATCTGCTCGTGCGTCGCGGCCGTGCGGAAGTCGAGCGTCGCCTCGTCGGCGACGATGGCGCCCATCCAGCCGAGCGCGCGACCGCCGGCGCGGCACTCCTTCGCGTGCCCGGGATCGGACTCCTGAAGCGCGTGGCAGGTCTCGAGGAGGGCCAGCTGGATGCGCGCGACGCGCGTGCGGCACTCCGCGCGGACGACGCGCCGCCGCGCGAGCGCGGCCGGGTCGAGCACGAGACCGACGATGTCGCCCATCGCGTTGTGCTCGCAGTGCTCGCCGATCCACTGTGCGTCGCGCGCGAGCGTCGCGGCGAGGTTGGCGCGCGCGTCGTCGAGCGCGGGTGCGGACTGCAGCGTCAGCACGGTCATCCACGCGCCGCCGCCGTGCACCTCCAGCCACTCGCGTGCGGCCAATTGCTTGACGGTCTCGTCGTCGGGCGGCAGCGCGAGCACGTACACCTTGTCGCCCGCAGGAATCTCCATCGCGGGATCCGGCTGCGGCTGCACCTCGACCCAGTGCCCGCGCTCGGCCTCGATCCGGCGCCACACCGCGAGTCCGCTCGGCACGTAGACGGCGTAGCCCTGCACGATGCGCCCGCGGTCGACGTCGGGCGGCAGCGCGCTCGCCGCGCGGTGCAGCTCCTCCCAGTCGAGCATGCGCGGGAAGCGTGCGACCAGCCACAGCGCCTCCGCGCCCAGCGCGGGCGGTCCGAGCGGGAAGAGCGTCGCGAGCAGCACCAGCGCCACCGTCGCGGCCGCCGCCACCCGGGGACGCCGCGCGCGCTCGAGCCAGCCCGCGATGGCGACCCCGCCGAGCGCGGCGCCCGCGAGCGTTCCCTGGAGCAGGAAGCGGCTCGCGTCCTGCAGCAGCCACGCGAGCGACGCGAGACCCCACACGACGAGGAACGTCCGTCGCGCGCGCACAGCGGCGACGAGCCCCGCGATCCAGAACGCGAGCAGCAGCGGGTCGATCATCCACGCGGAGTCGCCCTTCCGCCCGACGTACCACGGCAGGCCGCGCAGGAAGTGGATCCAGTACGGCGCGGTGAGGAGCGTCACGCCGAGCCCGACGCGCAGCAGGGCCGCGAAGCGGCGTCCGGGCAGCGCCGCGAGGACGAGGCCGAAGGGCGCGGTGAGGAAGCCGCCGAGGTGCGTGTAGCAGGCGAGCGAGGTGAGCAGCGTCGCCGCGACGAGGCGTCCGCGGAGAAACGCGTCGATCGCCCACGGCGTGATCACGAACAGCCAGCCCGACGGCAGGTTCACCGAGAACGACGCCGACGCGAACGCGCTGCCGGTGAACGCCGCGATCGCGAGCAGTGCCGCGCGGTCGCCGCCCTCGCGGCGCGCGAAGTGCCAGAGCGTCGCGACCGCGGCGATCCAGCCGAGCAGGGCGACGATCGCGTTCGCGCGCACGTAGTCGTCGCCGGTGCCGCCGAGCACGCGTCCGAGCACGCCGACCGCGACGTGCACGGCCGGCCCCTGCAGGTTCGGACGGTGCGCGGGCGCGTAGTGGATGTCGTCCCACCAGAACGCGCCGTGCTCGCCGTACTGGCGCGCGAGCGCCACGTGGTACGCCGAGTCCACGCTGACGCGATAGTCGCCGAGCGACGCCGCGAGCAGCGCCAGGTGCAGCGCGACGATCGCCGCGGTGGCGAAGCGGATCACGGTGACGGCCCGTCCGCCCGCGAAGCGGATCACGTCGCCGCCCGCCCGCCCGTCCGCGGCAGCAGGCCCGCGACGAGGAAGTCGATGGTCGCCGTACGCGCGAGTGCGTCGTCGACCGGCGGCGTGTCGCGGTCGCGCAGGCGGTGGCGCGCGAACCACGTGATGGTCTCGAGCAGCAGCCGCGCGGTGATCGCGGTGTCGGGGACGCGGCGCAGCTGCTTCGCGCGCATGCGCCGCTCGAGCCAGCGCGTCACGCGTGCGAGCAGGTCGCGCCGCATCTCGAGGTAGAACGCCGGCACGATGTCGGGCAGATCGAGTGCCGAGCGCTCGAGCAGTGCCGATCCGGCCTGCGTGCGCGCGACGAGATCGTACAGCTCGCCGAGCACGTCCTCGCACTCGCGGCGCACGTCGCGCGCGCGTGGGCGTGCGCAAGCGGCGGTGAGGAGCGGCAGGGCCGCCTCCGACGCGAGGCGCTCGCGCAGGCGGGCGATGGTCGCGCCCTGCTTCGGGGTCCGCACGGGCAGATCGGGGGCCGCCGTCGCGGTGCCGGTGAAGGCGCGGTCGATCAGCAGGTGGAAGAGGGCCTCCTTGCCCTCGACGTAGCCGTACAGCGTGCCCGCCGACACGCCCATCTCGCGCGCGACGTCGGCCATCTGCGTGCGGCGGTAGCCCTTCTCGATGAAGACGCGCGTCGCGCAGTCGAGCAGCTGGTCGAGACGTCCCTCGGGGCGCTTCCGGGCCATGGCCGCGAGTAAATAACTGAATCATTCATTCAGTCAATGCAGAAGTGCCATGCGGCCACAGGCCTCACGCGCTAGAGGGCGGGCAGACTCACGCAGTGGAGGGTGCTTTCCATGATTCTCGGACTGTTGGCGCTCGGGCTCGCGATCGGGACGATCAGCGGAATGGTGGGCGTGGGCGGAGGGATCTTCCTCGTGCCGGCGCTGCACTACCTGTTCAAGTTCTCGCAGCACGAGGCGCAGGGGACGTCGATCGCGGTGCTGGTGCCGCCGATCGGGATCTTCGCCGCGCTCGAGTACTACCGGCACGGCCACGTGCGACTGCCGGTGGTCGCGTGGCTCGCGTGCGGGTTCCTCGTCGGCGCGCTGCTCGGCGCCGTCCTCGCGAATCTGGTCGACGAGAATCTGCTGCGGCGGGTGTTCGCGACGTTCATGCTCTTCATCGCGCTGCAGATGCTGTTCTCGGCGAAGGAGCTGACCTGGCGCACGGTGCTGCCGACGGCGGCCGCGACCGGCGTGGTCGCGGTGCTGGCATGGATCGATCGCCGATGGGGCGTCGGACGCGCGCTGCGCACGCGCATCGTGCGGTGGATCCACAAGCGGCGGCCCCCGCGTCACCTCGACGAAAAGGTGGAATACCATATTTGACGCAGCGGCAGCGGCAGCGGCAAGGAGCCGGAGCCGCTGCGTCAATGCGTATTCAGAGCCATCAGGCCGCCGTCGACGACGAGGTACGTGCCGGTGATGAAGGACGCCGCCGGCAGGACGAGGCTCAGCACGGAGTGCGCGATCTCCTCGGGCTCGCCGTAGCGCTTCATCGGCACGTTGCGGCGCGCCCACTTCTGCTTCGCCTCCTCGGGGATCGGTGCGGTCATGCCGGTGCGGATGGGTCCGGGGCAGATCGCGTTCGCGGTGATGCCCTTGAGCGCGACCTCGACCGCCAGGGCGCGCGTGAGGCCGATCACGGCGTGCTTGCTCGCGGTGTAGGGGCTGATGAGCGGCGTCGCGCCGAGGCCCTCGGTGGATGCGATGTTCACCACGCGTCCCGCGCCGCACGCTTCCAGATGCGGCAGCGCCTCTCGAATCGTCCGCATCATGCCGTTGAGGTTCACGTCGAAGGTCTTCTGCCACGCGGGCTCGTCGCCGAACGCGGCCGGGATGCTGACGCCGGCGCAGTTGACCAGGATGTCGATGCCGCCGAGCGCGGACGCGACCTCGGCGACGACGCGGCGCACGCACTCCTCGTCGGTGACGTCGAGCTGCCACGGACGCACGTCGTGGCCTGCGGCACGCGCCTCCGCTGCGAGCGACTCGAGACCCGGCAGCGTGACGTCGCACGCGGCGACGTGCGCGCCCTCGGCCGCCAGCAGGGCAGCTGTTGCCCGTCCAATGCCGCTCGCGGCGCCGGTCACCAGCGCCCTGCGGCCGCGGATCGATCTCCTGTCGTCGGTGGCCATGCGTCCTCCTCAAGTCGTGCGGGGGCTCCGTCGAACTAGCGCATGGGGATTGCAGATGCCTGCGGCGCGCGCGACGGGATCGCCTCTGCCTGTGGCTGGATGGAGGCGCACCATGAGGACACTCTCGACGAGACTCGCCGTTCTTTCGCTCGCCCTGCTCGCGCTCGCGGCGCTGCCCGCCGCAGCCCACGCCCAGGAGATCCCGCAGCCGATCTCCCGCCCGTGCAAGCACCCGTGCCCGAACAAGCTGCGCTTCGATGCCGGCCCGCGCCTCGACTCGCTCGAGATCCACGCCCGCGTGGTGCCGGTGTCGAGCATCGATCCCGCGAACGAGACCTTCGCGATCGAGCTCACCGACGCGAACGGCGACACCGTGTTCCGCGGGACGCTCGCCGCAGGCGACCTGCGCGACACCAACGGCGGCCACCGGACGCTGTACCGCAACCCGGCCGCGAAGCGGACCGGCGGACTCTACAGCGTGCTGATCACGCCGCGCCGCGACGCGATCGAGGGCTTCCGCGTCGACATCCGCGCGTACGGCGACTTCGTGCGGCCGGTGTCGGACGACATCACGACCTTCATCGCGATCGGCAACGACCCGTTCTTCGACACGCGCGCGTGGTCGCCGCGCGAGGACGGCTGGATGGTCGATTTCGCTCCTTGACGAACGGCCGCGCGGCGGCGTCAGCCGGGAGGGAAGAGCGCGCTCACCAGCTCGCCGACGGAGCGGGTCATCTCCGCGTCGTCGGTGAGCGAGTTGGTGACCGCGACGGTGCACGCGCGCCGCGGCACGAGCCCGCGCGCGATCAGCTGACCCGCGTAGACCAGCAGCCGCGTGCTCACGCCCTCGCCGAGGCCCGCGCCGCGCAGCGTGCGGATCTTCTCGCCGAGCGTCGCGAGCAGCAGCGCCGTCTCGAGGTCGACGCCGCTCTCGTGGCGGATGATCTCGGCCTCGCGGTCGCGCGGCGGGTAGTCGAACTCGAGGCTGACGAAGCGCTGCCGCGTCGAGTGCTTCAGGTCCTTCAGCACGCTCTGGTAGCCGGGGTTGTACGAGATCACGAGCAGGAAGTCGTCGTGCGCTTCCAGCGTCTCGCCGCGCTTGTCGATCGGCAGGATGCGGCGGTGGTCGGTCAGCGGGTGGATCAGGACGATGGTGTCCTTGCGCGCCTCGACGACCTCGTCGAGATAGCAGATGGCACCGGTGCGAACGGCCTGCGTGAGCGGACCGTCGATCCACACCGTGTCGGAGCCCTGGATCAGGTAGCGGCCGACGAGGTCCGAGCCGGTGAGGTCCTCGTGGCACGCGACGGTGATCAGCGACTGGCGCGCGTCGCCCTTCTCGCGCCTCAGGAGACGCGTCGCCATGTACTCGACGAAGCGCGTCTTGCCGCAGCCGGTGGGCCCCTTCAGCAGCACCGGCAGGCGGCAGGCGTACGCCTGCTCGAAGATTTCGATCTCGTCGCGGATCGGGAGGTAGAAGGGCGCGTCGGCGCTCTGGTCTGCGGCCATGCGGAAGCTTTCCGGTGTCAGTTGGAGCGCCCGTGCCGGCTCATCGCTCGTGGTCGGCGAAGCCGAGGCGGACGTCAGTGGATGCCGGGCGCGGCCGCGATCGCGGTCGGCTCGACGCCGAGGCTGCGGATCGCACGCTCCCAGAGGTCGTCGGGCGGCGTGGTGAAGACCATGTCGAGGTCGAGCGGCGCGTTCAGCCACGCGGCCGCCGCGAGCTCCTGGTCGAGCTGGCTCGGGCCCCATCCGGAGTAGCCGAGGAAGAGGCGGCTGCGGTCGGGCTCGCAGTTGCGCGCGTCGCCCTCGATCACGCGCCGCAGGACCGAGGGCGAGCTCGACATGACGAGCCCGGGGCAGACCTCGAGCGTGCCCGAGTCGGATGGCGTCTCCCGGCACAGCAGCCAGCCGCGCTCCTGGCTCACCGGTCCGCCCTCCCACACGGTGAGAGGAGTCTCGGTCGTGAGCGGCGGATCGAGCGCCAGCAGCTCCTTCGCGCTGACGTGCACCGGCCGGTTGACGATGAAGCCGAGCGCGCCCTCGTCGTTGTGCCGACACAGGAGCACCACGGCCCGATTGAAGTTCGGGTCGTCGAGCTGCGGCATCGCGAGCAGCAGGCTCGGTGCGAGTCCTTCGTCCGGCATGGGGGAATCCTCCCTGGCGACGGGAGCCAACCTAGCCCGCCATCCGGCCAGGGACAACGGCGCAAGGGACGTGCGGGATGACCCGTCCGCGCTCGACGAGCCCCCGGCGGCTGTTATGACAGAACACCGGGATGTCGGCGGAAACGCGTGTCGAGCGCGCAAACCTGTGGGTCGTGTGCGCGGCGCAGTTCCTGACGCTCGCCGGCATGACCGCGATCCTGCCGTTGATCCCGCTGTACCTGCAGCACATCGGCGTCACGGAGCGCGACGCCGTGCGCTACTGGACCGGCATCCTCGGCTCGGCGCCGTTCATCGTCGCGGTGTTCGCGACGCCGATCTGGGGCTCGTTCGCCGACAAGGTCGGACACAAGCCGATGGTCGTGCGCTCGGTGTTCGGCATCGCCATCGCGACCGTCGGCATGGGCTTCGCCAGCACGCCGCTCGAGCTGCTCGGCTGGCGCGCGCTTCAGGGCGCGGTGAGCGGCGTCTTTCCGGCTGCGGTGGCGCTGCTGTCGTCGAGCACGCCGACGGAGCGCGTCGGACGCTCGCTCGCGATCCTGCAGAGCGCACGCGCCGCGGGCAGCCTGTGCGGTCCGTTGATCGGCGGCGTGCTCGCCGACCTGCTCGGCATGCGACTGCTCTTCTTCGGCGTCGGTGCGCTCGCGACGGTGACCGCGCTGCTGTGCGCGTTCGTCCTGCACGAGCCGCGCGAGCACGCCGATGCGAGCAAGGCCGGCGGCCCGGTCGTGAGCCAGTGGGATCTGCTCTCCGATCGCGCGACGCTGGGGATGCTCACGCTGCTGGTGCTCTTCCAGGTGATGATCATGGCGTCGTGGCCGTCGCTCGCGCTCTTCGTCGAGAAGATCGGCGTGCCGCGCGAGTCGGTCGCGACCACGACCGGCATGGTGATCTTCGTCGCCGGCGTGCCGGCGATGTTCATCAGCACGGCGTGGGCGCGGCTCGGCTCGCGCTTCGGCGTCGAGCCGATGATGCTGGTGTCGCTGGTGCTGTCCGGCGCCTCGTACGCCGCGGTGGGCTGGCTCGTGCACCGCGTGGAGACGCTGTTCGTGCTGCGGCTGGTGTCGGGCGTGTCGCTCGCGGGCTTCGTGCCGCTGTCGTTCCACTGGCTCGGCATGCGCGCGCCGGAGAGCGCGCGCGGACGCATGGCGGGGCTGGCGTCCACCGCGATGATGGTCGGCAACGTGATCGGCCCGCTGCTCGGCGGCTGGCTCGCGGTGCACATGGATCTCGCGGCGACGTTCTACGTTCCCGGTGCCGCCCTCGCCGTGATCGGCCTCGCATTCGCCGCGGTGACCGCGCTGCGGGACGTCTGACCCGCAGGCGTCGCGCACGGCGCCCGCTGCGCGTCAAGCGCAGACGTCCGTCGATTCCCGCGGATCCGCGTTGAATCGGCCGCGGCGCTCTTCCATGCTCGACGGCGGCGGAGGGAAGGACGATGCGGGACGGGGCCTTGCGGCGGCTTGCCGCGACGACGTGTGCGACGATTCTCGTGGCGGCCGCGAGCCGCGCGGGAGCCGTCGACTACTGGGTGAAGAACGGCGGCAGCGACGCCGCGAACGGCCTCTCGCAGGTGGCCGCGTGGGCGACGCTGACGCACGCCGCCGACCAGGTCGGCCCCGGCGACACGGTGCACGTGCTCGACGGCACGTACCGCGGATTCTACTTGACGACGTCCGGGACCAGCGTGGCGCCGATCACCTTCCGCGCCGAGGGGACCGGCGCGCGCATCACGCAGGACAATCCGGTCACGCCCGACGGCATCAACCTCGAGGGCGCGTCGTGGGTGGTGATCGACGGCTTCGAGGTGAACGATCGCACGCGCGCCGGCATCCGCGCGGTGACCGCGGCGCACGTCACCGTGCGCAACTGCCGCCTCGGCCACAACGGCCGCTGGGGAATCCTCACCGGCTTCGTCGACGACTTCACCGCCGAGAACAACGAGGCGCACCACTCGGTCGCCGAGCACGGCATCTACGTGTCGAACAGCGCCGATCGTCCGATCGTGCGCGGCAACCTCGTCTACTCGAACCACGCCAACGGGCTGCACTTCAACGGCGACGCGAGCCTCGGCGGCGACGGCCTGATCCAGAACGCGCTGGTCGAGGACAACGTCATCTTCGACAACGGCAGCGGCGGCGGCTCGGGCATCAACATGGACGGCGGCACGGGCGGCGTGATCCGCAACAACCTGCTGTACGGCAACCACGCGAGCGGCATCAGCCTCTACCGGATCGACGCGGCCGCCGGCGCCACGAACAACCTCGTGATCAACAACACCATCGTGCAGGCGAGCGACGGACGCTGGGCGATCAACATCAGCGACGGCTCGACCGGCAACACGCTGCGCAACAACATCCTGTGGAGCGACCACTCGTTCCGCGGCGTGATCTCGATCGACGCGGCGAGCCTCGGCGGCTTCAGCTCGGATCGCAACAGCGTGATGAGCCGCTTCAGCACCGACGGCGGCGACACGGTGATGTCGCTCGCCGCCTGGCAGGCGCTGGGCTACGACGCGCACTCGTTCGTCGCGACGCCGGCGCAGAACTTCGTCACGCCGGGCAGCGACTTCCACCTGCTGCCGGCGAGCCCCGCGGTCGATGCGGGCACGTCGGCGAGCGCGCCCGCGACCGATCTCGACGGCGAGCCGCGTCCGGCGGGAGCCGGCGTGGACCTCGGCGCGTACGAGCTTCAGCTCACGTCGTGCGGCAACGGCACCGTCGATCCGGGCGAGGAGTGCGAGCAGGCCGCGGACTGCGGCGGCGGTGCGACGTGCGTCGCCTGCGCGTGCCGCGCGGCGCTGGCATGCACGAGCGGCATCACGGCGACGAAGCCGGTGCTGGTGCTGCGCACCGACCCGACGTCGGTCACGTTCGCCGGACAGGCGGTGATCCCGAAGCCGTGGACCGGCATCGACCCGCCCGCGAACGGCGTGCGCGTCGTGATCGACGACTCGACCGGCGCCGCCGCACTCGACGTGACGATCCCCGGCGGTGCCGCGTGGACCGCGAACGCCGCCGGCACGCGCTGGGTCTACCGCGATCCGAACGGCCTCGTCGCCGGCATCCGGCGCGCGATGGTGACCGACAAGTCGTCCACCACGAGCGGACTCGTTGCGTGGCGCGTGACCGGGCGCGCGGGGCCGCTCGCGCTGCCGGACGTCGGCAGCGTGCGCAGCGCGATCCTGCTCGGCGACGCGTCCGAGTGCGCGCTCGTGCAGTGGAACGGTCCGAACGGAGCGCGTCCCAGCTGCACGGGTGGGCTCGCGCGCGTCAAGTGCAAGTGACGCGCGCGAGGCGGACTCAGCGCGCGAGGCGCGCCGCGTGCCGTCCCGCGCGCCGGCCGAAGAACGAGCCGTCGCCGAGGCTGATGCCGCTCACGTAGTTCGAGGCCGCGAGGCACGCGGCGACGCGGCCCGCCGCGTAGAGGCCCGGGACCGCCGCGCCCGACGCGCCGAGCACGCGCGCGTCCGCGTCGGTCGCGAGGCCGCCGAGCGTGAACGTCGCGTAGATCGCGCCGTGGTCGACCTTGAGGTCGATCGCGCCGAGACCCGTCGCGGGCGGCGCGCCCAGCGGCCGCAGGAACGGCGCCCGCTTGTGGAACTGCGGATCCTCGCCGCGGGCGGCGTGCTCGTTGTACGCATGGACGGTCGCAGCGAAGCGGTCCGGCGGCAGCCCGCAGTCGACGGCGAGCTCCTCGGGAGTCGGTGCGCCCCACTGCGGGCGCAGCCCGACGAGGTTCCGCTCCTGGATCACGTCGTCGACGATCATCAGGACGTCGCCGCCCTGCTGCGTGAGCGCCGCGAGGCCGATGCGTCCGGTGTAGGTGTCCTCGTTGATGAAGCGCTCGCCGTTGCGATTGACGAGGATGCCGCGCGCGAGGCGGTGCGGCGGACCGAGCGGCAGCGCGCATTCGAACGCGTCCATGCGCGACGTCGTGCCGCCGGCGCCGACGCCGAGCCGGATGCCGGTGCCGTCGTTGTCCGGCACGCCGAGCCGCCACACCTCGTTCGGGCGGTGCGCGAGCGGGCAGTGCTCCTGCACCAGCGACGGCGCGTGGATGAAGCCGCCGGTCGCGAGCACGACGCCGCCGCGCGCGCGGATCGCGGTGCGCGTGCCGTCGATGCTCGCGATCACGCCGACCACCGCGCCGTCGTCGACGACGAGGCGCTCGACGCGCGCCTCGGTCGTCACCTGCGCGCCGCTGCGCGCGACGAACTCGGCGAGCTTCGTCATCAGGAAGTTGCCCGCCGTGTCGATCCACTGCGGCTTGTGGCCGCGCGCCATCGGCGGCGTGATCTCGTCGAACGGGTAGCTGTCCTCGCCGCCGGAGAAGATCAGCGCCGAGTCGTCGGACGACTCGCGGTTCGGCTCGTCGCAGAACGCGGCCTTGAACGGCATGCCGAGTCCGACCAGCCAGTCGAAGTGCTCGAGCGAGCCCGCGCAGTACGCTGCGAGGCGATCCGCGTCGACGCCCGGCCCGAGTGCGGCTTCGAGGAAGCGGTGCATTCCTTCGGCGGTGTCGTCGAAGCCGCACGCGCGCTGCACCGACGTTCCGCCGCCGAGGTAGAGCACGCCGCCCGACATCGCGGACGTCCCGCCGGTCGCGCCGGCGCACTCGAGTGCCACGACCTCGGCGCCGGCCTCGCGCGCCCCGAGCGCCGCGCAGCAGCCGGCGACGCCGAGCCCGACGACGACGACGTCTGTGGTGGCGGTGAAGGTGACCTCGCGGGCGGGGACGGGATCGAGCGCGTTCATGGCGCGTCGTTATCGCGCGCGGCGGCGGGCGTCCGCAATCACCGCGCGAGGCTTGCGCACGGGACGTGCGCCGTCACGCGAGGCTTGCGCACCGGACGCGTGCCGTGATGAGCAACGTCGTC
Source organism: Binatia bacterium (assembly GCA_046327915.1). Lineage (GTDB taxonomy): Bacteria > Desulfobacterota > Binatia > UBA12015 > UBA12015 > VGTK01. The sequence goes on from JAXLXO010000005.1 coordinate 291,602, forward strand.
AGCGAGGAGGACCGAGATGCCGCGATACCCGCGTGAGGAGCTTCTGGCCGCGTTCGAGCGCTACAACGAGGCGCGTGACGCCGCGTCGCGCACCGGCGACTGGAACGTCTGGGCCGCGATGTTCACGGAGGATGCGCACTACGTCGAGCACGCCTACGGCGAGATGCACGGCCGCGAGGCGATCCGAGACTGGATCACGAAGGTGATGGCGCCGTTCCCGCGCATGACCTTCCCGCAGGACTGGTGGGTGCTCGACGAGGAGCGCGGGGCGGTGGTCTTCCAGTGCCAGAACCAGTTCCCCGAGCCGTTCCAGGCCGACGGGACGCCGTTCCAGTTCCCGAACTGGACGCGCCTCGTCTACGGCGGCAACGGCCTGTGGGCGTCCGAGGAGGACATCTACAACCCGTCGCGCGACGCGCCGCGCGTGTTCAAGGGGTGGCTCGACGCGGGTGGGAAGCTCGAGTCGAAGGAGAAGGTGGGCATGGTGCACCGTTGAAGCGAGGGGCCACGACGCCCCTCGCCCTGTCAAGCAAAGCTTGACAGGGTCCCACTCCCCGCGGTCGCTTCGCTCCGCGCTCGCCTGCGGCTCGCGTGCACGGGGCGGTGCCGGGCGTTCCGCGGTCGCTTCGCTCCGCGCGCGGCTTTGCCGCGCGTGCACGAGGCGGTGCCAGTGGTTGCTTGACAGCCGGGCGCGCCGTGGCGCGTCAAGCAACCGGGGCGAGGGCGCCGTGGACGAAGGCGGTGAGCTCGGTGCGGCGGCGGTCGCGGTCGCGGTCGGACTCGGGAGCGCCGGTCGCGGACCAGACGGGGTCGAGGAGCACCATCGACAGCAGGTTGCGCGCGGCGTGGCCGACGCTGACGGCGCGGATCGCGCCGCTCGCCTGCGCGCGCGCGAGCCAGCTCCAGAGCGCGGTCGCGCCCTGGCCGGCGCGCGAGCCGCCGAGCTCGGGCTCGAGCAGGAGGCGCAGCGCGCAGCGCGCCTCGTTGCGCGACGCCGCGTAGTGGTCGGAGACCGAGAGCAGCACGTCGGCGAGCGCGTCGAGAGTCGGCGGGTCGTTCTGCGCGAGCGGCTCGAGACGCGTGCGGAGTCCTTCGCTCACGCGGCCGAGCACGACCTCCATGATGTCGCGCTTGCCGGGGAAGTGGTGGAAGAGGCTCGAGTTGTGCAGCCCGACGCGCTTCCCGACGGTGCGCAGCGTGAGCGCGGCCGGCCCGCCCTCGGCGAGCAGCTCGGTCGCGCAGCGCAGGATGCGCTCGCGCGGTGACTCCGGCTCGGTGCTCTTCGCCCTGGCTTTCGCGGCGCCCGTTGCCGTCCCCATCCCCGTCCTCCACGCGGACCGCGGCCGCAAAGCGCTTGCTTGCGCCGAGTCCCCACTGACGCGTGTAACGCGGATTCCGTCGCAGGATCAAGCACCTGAGTGACGAGTGATGTCACCCAAACATCCCAAGCAAGCGCTTGGCGTGGTGTGTGGAATTCTGCGAACGACCTTGAATTTGCGTCGTTTCCCGTAGTCCAACCAGCCGTCGGAACGTCGCCGCGGAGATCGGGCCACGAGCACAGCGAGCAGCACGGGAGCGCACGCGGAGCAGCGCATCGACGCCGGCACGACGGGCTTCGCCCGCCGGACGGCGGCGCTGCGCAGTCTGCGCGTCGAGGGCATCGTCATGGTGCTGGTCACGGTGTCGGTGATCCTCGGCCTCACCCAGTGGGTGAACTCCACGCTGTCGCAGGCGGCGCTCGAGCACGACGCCGGCGATCGCGCGCTGCTCGCGGCCCGCGTCGTCGACTCGCTGTGGGACGCGCACGACTGGACCGATCTGGCAGCCATCCTCGGCGCGCTGGTCGGCAACCACCGCGAGATCGTGGACGTCGACGTGCTCACCGTCGACGGAGCCGGCAGCGCGACCGTGGTCTCGACCAGCGGCGGCCACCCGCGCGTGCAGCGCCGCGACACGCGCCGACTCGAGGTTCCGATCCGCCGCGACGGCAACGTCGTCGGCGAGGTGCGCACCGAGATCTCGCTCGCGCCGGCGCGAGCGCTGCGCAACCAGCTGACGCGCATCGACCTCTCGATGCTGGTCGTGTCGGTGGTCGCACTGTGCGCGGCGCTGGCGGGATTCTTCTCCCGCCGCGTCAACCGCCCGATTCGCGACCTCGTGCACGCGATGCGCGCCGCGGAGAGCGGCGGCCTCGCGGTGCGCGTGCCGGCGCAGAGCACCGCCGAGTTCGACTACCTCGTTGCGAGCTTCAACCGCATGCTGGCGCGCGTCGAGAACCTGACGTCGAGCCTCGAGTCTCGCGTGCGCCGCGCGACGCTCGACCTCGCGACGCGCAACCGCGAGCTGCGCGAGGCCAACGCGCACCTGCGCGCAGCCCAGCTCGAGGCGGCGCGCAGCGAGCGCTTCGCGGCGCTCGGCGAGGTCGCGGCGACGCTCGCGCACGAGCTCGGCACACCGCTGAACTCGGTCCTCGGCTACGCGCAGATGCTGCGCCGCGCGGGCCTGGGCGCGGGGAACGACGCGAAGCTCGAGATCCTCGAGTCGCAGGTGCGGCGCATGATCGAGATCATGCGCAACCTGCTCGACCGCACCGCGGACAGCGGCGCACGGCGCAGCATGGTCGCGGTACCGGCGCTGGTCGGCGACGCGGTCGAGGTCGTCAAGAGCCGCGTCGAGAGCGCGGGCGTGGACCTCGTGTGGCACGTCGACGACGACGTGCCGCCGCTGTCGGGCGATCCGGTCGCGCTGCGGCAGATGCTCGTGAACCTGCTCGTCAACGCGGTGGACGCACTGTCGCCGTTCGGGACGATCCGCGTGAGCGCCTCGGTCGACGACGGCGCTGCCGGCCGCGCTGTCGAGATCGCCGTCGCCGACGACGGTCCCGGCATCGCGCCCGACCACGTCGCGCGCGTGTTCGAGCCCTTCTTCACCACCAAGTCCCCGGACCGCGGCACCGGCCTCGGCCTCGCGATCGTGCAGCGCGTGGCGCGCGCGCACCGCGGCACGGTCGCCGTCGAGAGCGCGCCCGGCGCGGGAACCACCATGCGCGTCCGCCTTCCCCTGGAGCACCCGTGAACACGATCCTGGTCGTCGACGACGACGCCGTCACCTGCGGCCTTCTCGCAGACATCCTGCAGGACGGCGAAACCACGGTGCTCGGCGAGACCGATCCGCGCGCGGCGCTGTCGCGCCTGCGCGAGGAGCCGGTCGACCTGGTCATCACCGACGTCAACATGCCGCAGCTCGACGGGCTGGCGCTGCTCGCGCGCCTGCGCGACGTTCAGCCCGACCTGCCGGTGATCGTCATGACCGCCTTCGGCTCGATCGACACCGCAGTGCGCGCGATCGGCGCGGGCGCGATCGACTACGTGAGCAAGCCGATGGACGTCGACGAGGTGCGCGCGAACGTCCGCCGCGCGCTCGATCGGCGCCGCGAGAAGGAGCGCGTCGCGGTGCCGGCGTCGGGCGGACTCGACGACGTCGTCGGACGCTCGCCGGCGATGGTGTCGGTGTACCGCACGATCGCGCGCGTCGCGCCGACCGCGGCGACGGTCCTGGTGCTCGGCGAGAGCGGCACGGGAAAGGAGCTCATCGCGCGGGCGGTCCACGAGCACAGCCCGCGTCGCGCCGGACGCTTCGTCGCCGTGGACTGCGCCTCGCTCGGCGACGCGCTGCTCGAGAGCGAGCTCTTCGGCCACGTGCGCGGCGCCTTCACCGGCGCGGTCGGCGCGTCGCCCGGACTCTTCGTCGAGGCGGACGGCGGCACGATCTTCCTCGACGAGATCGGCGACGTCTCGCCCGCGATGCAGGCGCGCCTGCTGCGCGTGCTGCAGGAGCGCCAGGTACGACCGGTGGGCGGCACGCGCTGGACGCCGGTCGACGTGCGCATCGTCGCGGCGACGCACCGCGACCTCGCCGCCGAGGTCGCGGCGGGACGCTTCCGCCAGGACCTCTACTACCGTCTGCAGGTGGTGACCGTCGCGCTGCCGGCGCTGCGCGAGCGGCGCGAGGACATTCCGCTGCTCGTCGACCGGCTGCTGTCGCGGGCGGCGCAGGAGACCGGCAAGCAGGTGCGCGGCGTCTCGGACGCGGCGCTCGAGCTGCTGCTCGCGCACGCATGGCCGGGCAACGTGCGCGAGCTCGGGCACGTGATCGAGCGTGCCGTCGTGCTGGCGCGCCACGACGTGCTCGCCGCCGAGGACTTTCCGATGCTGACCGAGCGTGCGGCCTCGCACGGCGGCGTGGCGGCGCTCGCGGCCGCGTCCGCGGACGAGCCGCGTCCGACGCTCGAGGAGCTCAAGCGCCGCTACGTGCTGAGCGTGCTCGACGAGCACGGCGGGAACGTGAGCCGCGCGGCGACGGTGCTCGGAATCGACCGTCGCTCGCTGCACCGGATGCTGCACCGCTTCGGGCGCAGCGCACGGGCGCGGGCGGGTGAGATCGTCGCGACGGGCGGCGACGAGCGGGACGAGCCATTGGCGTGAGTCGTCCCCCTCACCTCGCACCGCGCCCGGCGTCGGGGGCCGGACGCGTGGCGCTCAGAGCGCTCGCAGCGTGCCGGCCTTCCTCGTGGAGCTCGCGCTGCGCCGCAGCGCCACGCGCGCGGCGTCGAGCAGCTCCTCCATCCCGAACGGCTTCGCGATGACCGCTGCGGCACCGAGCTCCCAGGCCTCGCCGCGCAGCGTCGCGTCCGCGAACGCGGACATCAGGATCACCGGCGTCGCCCAGTAGGCGCAGCGCAGCACGCTCAGCACGTCGATGCCGGTCATGCCCGGCATGCGCACGTCGCTGATGATGAGCGAGATCGGCGGACGCGCCGGCTCGCCCCACGCGATCGCCGCCTCGATGCGGTCGAGCAGCTCGAAGCCGTTGCCCGCTTCGAGAACCGCGTGCCCGGCCTCGCGCAGCGCGTGCGCGATCAGGCCGCGCAGCTCGGCGTCGTCCTCGGCGAGCAGGATGGGAGCGTCCTCGGTGGCGACGCCGAGCGACGCACCCGGGGATACGGTGCTCGCGCGGACGATTCGATTCGCTTCCATCTCTGTCGCCTCCCTTCGCTTGCTGCGACGCGTTCCGGCCCGGCGTCTTGCAGCGATCGTGCCGTGATCCCGCGTGAGGCCGGATCAGCAGCGGCGGTGCGGCGTTCGTGGAGAGGTGGGACGTTTCGTCCCGGTGCGGGACCATCCGCCCCGGACCCGCGTGCGCCGGTCCCGCGCCGCGCGTGCGCAACGAGCGCGATGACGCAGCGAAAACGTCGCGGCATCGCCCTTGCTGCGGCGTGACCGCGCGAGCGAAGGAGGCTCGCCGGTCATGAGAACGAAGAAGACGGGACTGATCGTTCTGGGAATGCTGCTGTTGGCGTCACCGGCGTTCGCGTCGAAGCACGGCGCGTCGTGCGACAAGATTCGCGCGGCGCTCGACGGCGGCAAGACGGAGAAGCAGGTGGCGAAGTCGATGAAGACGTCGGTGAGCCACGTCAAGCACTGCGCCGCCCAGCAGGCGAACGCGTCGGGGAGCGCGAGCACCAAGTAGCGGGGAGGGGGCGGAGAGGAGGCCGCGGACACGCGAATCCGCGTGCCCGCGAGCCACTGGGAGCGCCGGGCGGGTTGCCCACAACCGCCCGGCGCTCTTCGTTTCAGGGGGTCACGCGCGCGGGCGGAACTTCGGCAGCGTGACCTCGTCGCTCGCGTCCTCGAACGTCACCTCGACCGGCAGCCCGACGTGCAGCTGCTCGCGCGAGCAGTCCACCATGTTGGACAGCACGTGCGGGCCTTCCTCGAGCGCCACGATCACCACCGCGTACGGAACCTCGGTGGCGAAGCCGGGGTGGTAGATCTGGTGCATCCAGTAGAAGCTGAAGACTTCGCCGCGTCCGGACACCGGCACCCACTCGGCGTCGCGCGACCAGCAGTGGCTGCACAGCTCGCGCGGCGGAAAGCGCATCTGCCCGCAGCCGGAGCAGCGCTGGACGACCAGCTTGCGTGCCTTCGCGGCGGAGAAGAACGGCGCCAGCTCGGGCGTGACGCGCGGGAGGGGCTTGGCGATCGCTTCCATGGGTCGGTTGCCTTCCGGGGCTCTCAGCTCGCGTGCTGCGAGAGCAGCAGCGTCGAGTGCGTCGAGAGCACGCCGCCGTTGCCGCTGACGAGAGCGAGGTCGTTGCGGGGTACTTGACGGGTGCCGCCCTGGCCGCGGCACTGGATCACCGCTTCGCCGATCGGCGTCATGCCCCACATGTAGAACGACGACAGCTGTCCGCCGCCGGTGTTGACCGGCAGCGCGCCGCCGGGAGCGATGCGTCCGCCCTCGACGAACGGACCGCCTTCGCCCTTGGCGCAGAAGCCGTAGTCCTCGAGCGTGTTGAGGACCGTGAAGGTGTAGCAGTCGTAGAGCTCGCAGAACGTGACGTCGGAGAGCTTCGCTCCCGCCATCCCGAACGCGGTCTTCGCCGCGACCGGCGCGCCCGACGTCAGCGTCTCGAGCGGGTCGCCGCCCGGATGTCCCTGGCCCATGCCGAGGATGTAGACCGGCGGCTGGCGCAGCGAGCGGGCGCGCTCGGCGCTGGTCACGATCACCGCGAGCCCGCCGTTCGAGACCAGGCAGCAGTCGAGCAGGTGGAACGGCTCCACGACCCAGCGCGACGCGTGGTACTGCTCGATCGTGAGCGGGGTGCCGGCGAACTGCGCCTGCGGGTTGCCCTGCGCCCAGGCGCGCTCCGCCACCGCGATCGCGCCGAGCTGGTCGTGCGTCGTGCCGAAGCGGTGCATGTGGCGCTGCGTGAGCAGCGCGTAGAGCGCATTGACGCCGAACGCGCCGTACGCGGCGTTGAGCCCGCCCGCGAACGCGTACGCGCCCGACGAGCCCGATCCGCCGCCGCCCTTCGCGTCCTTCGGCTTCGGCGGCTTCAGCGGCGCGTCGGAGAACACGCACGCGACGGCGCTCGCGAGCCCGGCGTCGATCGCGAGCACCGCCTGCTGGATCATCGCGCCCGCCGTCGCGCCGCCGAGGTTCATCGCGGCGGTGAGCCGCAGGTCGCGCAGCCCCATCGCCTGCTGCACCGCGAACGACGCCATCGCGCCCGAGTCGCCCCAGCTCATGCCGGGATTCACCAGCAGGCCGTCGAGGTCGCTGCCCTTCAGGCCGGCGTCCTCGAGAGCGAGACGGATCGCCTCGACGGCGAAGCCGACCGCACTCGGTCCGTACACTTTTCCCTGCTCGGTGATGCCCAAGCCGGCGATCGCGGTCTTTGCCCGGAGCGAAGCCATGTGCGCGTTCTTATTGGACCGATGCGCTTCATCTCAACCCGTGCGTCCCGCCGCGCGCGCCGGAGCTTCACGTGAGCGCGGGGCTGCCGCAGGGGACGTCGCCGCTCCGGTTCCGCGACTTCCGCCTGATGTGGGGCGGCTTCTTCGTCTCGCAGGTCGGGACGCAGATGCAGGTCGTCGCGGTCTCGTGGCAGGTCTACCAGCTGACCGGCGATCCGCTGGCGCTGGGCGCGATCGGGCTCGCGCGCGTCCTGCCGGTGATCGTGTTCGGCGTCTTCGGCGGCGTGTTCGCCGACGTCGTCGACCGCCGCCTGCTGCTGCTCGGCACGCAGAGCGCCATGATGCTGTGCTCGCTCGGCCTCTGGTGGCTCACCGCCACCGGTCACGTGACCATGCCGCTGCTGTACGCGTTCTGCGTGCTCGCCGGCAGCGCCACGGCGCTCAGCAACCCCGCTCGTCAAGCGATGATTCCGACGCTGGTGCCGGAGGCGGCGCTGCCGCGCGCGCTCGGGCTCAGCGTGTCGTCGTGGCAGCTCGCGACGGTGCTCGGGCCGACCCTCGGCGGCTTCGTCCTCGGCGCGTCCGGTGCGGCCGTGGTGTACCTCGTGGACGCCGTGTCCTTCGTCGCGATGATCGTGGCGCTGCTGCTGATGCGCAGCCGCGGCAAGGCCGCGCCGACGGCGACCATCGGCCTCGACGCACTCGCCGAGGGCTTCCGCTTCCTGTGGAAGACGCCGATCCTGCTCGGCCTCATGCTCGCCGACTTTCTCGGGACGTTCTTCGCGGGCGCGATGCTGCTGATGCCGATCTTCGCGAGCGAGCTGCTGCACGTCGGCCCCGAAGGTCTCGGCATGCTGTTCGCCGCGCCCGCGGCCGGCTCGGCGCTGGTCGCACTCGGCATCGCCGCGCGCGGCTCGCCGCCGCTCGCGGGATCGACCGTGCTGCTCTGCATCGGCTTGTACGGTCTCTCGACCGCGGCGTTCGGAACGACGAGCTCGTTCCCGCTGGCGCTGCTCTTCCTCGCGCTCGGCGGCGCGGCCGACGGCGCCAGCACCGTCGTCCGCCAGACGCTGCGCCAGCTGCTGACCCCCGATCACCTGCGCGGCCGCATGACTGGCGTCACGATGATCTTCTTCATGGGCGGACCGCAGCTCGGCGAGCTCGAGGCCGGTGCGCTCGCGCGCATCGTCGGCGTGCGGACGTCGGTGATCCTCGGCGGCGTGCTGTGCACCGCGTCTGCGGCGGTGCTGGCGCTCGTCCTGCCCGGGCTGCGGCGCTATCGTCTGCACGGAACCGCGCAATGACCAGCACTCCGAGCCGCGTTCGCGTCAGCGTCGAGCTTCCCGTGCACGGGATCGCGTTCGACCGCGTGCTCGAGCTGGCGCGGGCCGCGGAAGACGCAGGCCTCGACGGTGTCTGGGTGCCCGATCACCTGGTGCCGCTGCGCTCCGACGGCCCGTTTCCGCTCGAGTGCTGGACGCTGCTCGCGGCACTCGCCGGCGCCACGTCGCGCCTTCGCGTCGGACCGCTCGTGCTCGTGCTGCCGCTGCGCGATCCGGGGCTGCTCGCGCTGCAGGCGCGCACGCTCGCGGCGGTCGCACCGGGACGCGTCGTGCTCGGCATCGGCCTCGGCGGCTTCACGTATCGGCGAGCGGCGGAGTCGCTCGGCATCGCGACGCACGACCTCGCGGCGCGCGGCGGCGCGCTCGCCGATGCGCTGCAGCGCCTGCGCGCGGCCCTGCCGGCCGACGACGCGAACGCCCCGCGCCCGGAGCTCTGGGTCGGTGGACGATCGCGCGCTGCGCTCGAAGCGGCGGCGCGGGCGGCGGACGGCTGGAACTGTCCCTTCGCGGCCGAGATCGAGCCGCGGCTGCGCGATCTCGACGCCGCGTGCGCCGCCGCCGGACGCGACCCGGGAACGCTCTCGCGCTCGGTCTACGCGCTGGCGGCGATCGCCGCGACCGAAGACGAGGCGCGGCGCCGCGCGGCGAGCGCCGCCGCGATGGCGAAGCTCTTCGGCGACGTCGAGCACGCGCACGTGTTCGGGACACCGCAGCGCGCGGCGGAGCGGCTGCGCGCGCTCGCGCGGCTCGGCATCGAGGAGGTCGCGCTGCACCTCGCCGGCGGACACGCGGAGCGTCTCGACGCGATCGCGCTGCTGGGCCGCGACGTCCTGCCGCTGCTCTGATCGACGCTCAGCCGAGCAGCCAGAGCCACGCCGCGGCGATCGCGAGCGTCGCCAGCGTCACCGGCACGCCGACGCGCGCGTGCGTCCGCCAGTCGATCGCGACGCCGAGCCGCGCACCCTGCTCGACGACGATGATGTTCGCGATGCTGCCGACGATCAGCAGGTTGCCGGCGAGCGTGCTCGCGAGCGCCAGCACGGCGCCGGCCTGCGGGTGCGTCGCGGCGGGCAGCAGCAGCATCACCGCCGGAACGTTCGAGACCAGGTTCGACAGCACGACGGTCGAGCCGAACAGCCACGCCGGCGCGCGCAGGTCGATGCCGTGCGCCGCGGCGTCGGCGAGGGCGCGCTCCGGCAGCCCGGTCGACGCGAACGTGTGATTGACGACGAAGAGGCCGATGAAGAGCAGCAGGAGCTGCCCGTCGAGCGCGCCGAGCGTGTCGCGCGACGCGGTCCGCCGGCTGACGAGCAGCACGCCGGCCGCGCCGAGCGCCACGATCTCGCGCGGCCACGACGTGACGAGGAACAGCGCGATCACGCCGCCGAGGACGAGCAGTCCCTTGGTCGTCTGCCAGCGGTCGAAGCGGATGCCGAGAGCTGCCGGCACGGTGGTCGCGCCGGCCCATCGTCCGCGCACCGACGCGCGGATCACCCACCACGTGGCGCCGAGCCCGAGCACCGTCGGCACGAGCGCGTCGCGCAGGTAGCCGGCGAACGACAGGTGCAGCGCCTGCCCGATCAGCATGTTCTGCGGGTTGCCGATCAGCGTCGCCGCCGAGCCGACGTTGGCGGCACAGGCGAGACCGAGCAGGAACGGCGTCGGGGCGAGCCCGCGGCGCGCGCAGATCTCGACCAGCACCGGCGCCATCGCGAGGCAGACGATGTCGTTCACCAGCAGCGCCGAGAGCAGCCCCCCCGCGGCGATCAGGACGGCGAGCAGCGCGTCGGGCGAGGTCTCGTGCAGCGCGAGCCGCCGCGTGACGAGCCCGTAGAATCCGCCGAGGCGCAGCTGCGCCGAGATCACCATGAGCCCGGTGAGCAGCGCGATCGTCGGGACGTCGATCGCCTGCCACGCCTCGGCGAGGCCGATCCGGCCGCTCGCCAGCAGCACGATCGCACCCAGGACGGCGATGCCCGTCCGGTCGATCGCGAGCCGCGGCAGGCTCCCGAGCATCATGCCCAGGTAGACCAGCCCGAACACCCCGACCACCACCGAATCCACGCCGGGCACGGCTAGCACGGACGCGCCGCCGCCGCGCGCAGCACGCGCGGGGCTTCCCTGCCGCGGTCAGATGTTCTTTGATCGGCGGATGTCGACGGTCAGCAAAGGCGGGGGAGCGATGCAGCGTGCACGGGGTTGGTTCCTGACGGCGGTGGTCCTGACGGCGTTCGCGGGTGCGGCGGACGCGGCGGTGGTGGTGCTCACCGAGAGCGAGACCACGGCGCCGCCCGCGCAGGGGGCCGCGAAGCCCGCGAAGCCGCAGTATCGCGGCACGATGTACCTCGACGGCGAGCGCGTCCGCATCGAAGGCACGAGCGCCACGAAGGACGGCGAGATGGAGGGCACCGTTCTCTTCCGCGCGCAGCCCGAATCGTTCGTCTTCCTGGACGCGGGAAAGAAGAGCTACACCGAGATGACGCGCGAGGATGCGAAGCGCATCGGCGGCGCGATCGACTCGGCGCGCAAGCAGATGCAGGCGCAGCTCGCGAAGATGAGCCCCGAGCAGCGCAAGGTCGTCGAGCAGGCGATGGCCGGCATGGGCGGCGACGTCCTCCTGAAGGCCGCGCCACCGAAGCAGTCGGTGGAGCCCGCGAAGGCGGTCGCGAACGGAACGACGGACAAGGTCGCGGACCGTGCGTGCAAGGGCTTCGACGTCACGCGCGGCGGCAAGAAGATCGCGGAGGCGTGCGTCGCGTCGTGGGGCGACCTCGGCGTCTCCGCGAAGGACGTCGAGGGCCTGCGCAAGATGACCGCGTTCCAGCAGCAGATGCTCGCCGAGGTGAACTTCGAGGGCCTGCAGGCGGCGCCCGGTGCGGAGGCCTTCGAGGTCATCGATCAGATCCAGGGCTTCCCGTTGCGCGTGAAGACCGGACTCGGCGGCAAACGTCCGATGGCGATGCGCGTGGTGAAGATCGAGCGCAAGGACGTCGATCCGAAGCTGTTCACCGTTCCGCAGGGCTGGACGAAGAAGGACCTCGCCGCGGAAGACGACTGACGTCCTCACCGGCTTCGCCGACCACGAAGGATGGAACCGGCACGACGTTCGACTGACGCACGTCAGTCGCACGCGTGCGAAACGCACTGCCCGTTCGTCTCGCATCTGCTCGCGCGCACGGCACGACGGGACGGCGCGCGCGCGTAGAGACCAGGATTCGACGGCGTCCGCGGGGCTCGTCGGCTGGCGCATCGTTTGCGTACGGCGATGCGTGCGGCTGCAGCTGCATCGCTTGCGTCGCATCGTCCGGCGGGCCGGCGTCGCGTGGATCGGGGTGGGGGGCACCACGTTTCGCGCCGCCGGTTCGCCGGCGTCTCCTGCGCGGGCTCTAGCGCAGGCGCTCTCTCGTCCGCGCACGCGGACCGGCCGATGACCCGACTGTCCGGTCGAAAGGACCGGCGGGGAGGTCATCGTGAACGAGTCGCCACGTCGAACGGCCGGCCTGCGTGCTGCGGGACTAGAGCGCATCGGGTGCTCGCATGAGGGGAAGAAGCGTCGCGGTGCGCGGCTCGCTCGCGTCGCCGGCCTGCTCGGCCTCACCGCCGTTCTCGGGCTCGCACCGCGCGCGTACGCGCAGGGAGTGCTCGAGAATCCGCAGCCGAACAGCGCGAAGAGCGGCATCGGCGTGCTGTCGGGCTGGAAGTGCACCGCCGGCGGACCGACCGCGATCACGCTGACCATCGACGACGGCGCGCCGATCCAGGCGGCGTACGGCACGTCGCGCACGGACACGATTCCGGTGTGCGGTGACGCGAACAACGGCTGGGGTGTCCTCTACAACTTCGGGCTCCTGACCGACGGCGAGCACGAGGTGATCGTGCGCGACGCCGGGACCGAGTTCGCGCGCGCGACGTTCAGCACCGCGCGCTTCGGGACGCCGTTCCTCACCGGAGCGACCGGCTTGACGTTCATGCGCGACTTCCCGACCACCGACCAGGGTGCGTTCCTGATCTGGGAGCAGGCGTCGCAGAGCTTCCAGGTCGGCGGCACGTGCGGCTTTCCGGGCACGGTGCCGTGCCCGCCCGCGGCGACGCTCACGGGCTGGGTGTACGCCGATCAGGAGAGCGCCGCGAGCCAGTACACGCCGAGCGCCGGCTCGATCAACTCGGCGAGCCAGCCCAACGCGATCAGCCGCATCGGCACCGGGACGTACCAGGTCGTGCTCGGCGGGCTCGGCGCGGGCGGCAACGGAGGAATCGGCGGCATCGCGCACGCGACCGCGCACCAGAACGACGCCAGCTTCTGCATCGTCGACAACTGGGGCCCGGGCATGGGCGCGCAGCGGGTCGACGTGCGCTGCTTCGACGGTGCGGGCACTGGCACCGACGCCCGCTTCGACCTCGTGTGGACGCGCCCGGCACCGGGCCCGGAGCTGCGCGCGTATCTGTACGCGAACTCGCCGTCCGCGGACGACTACGTTCCGGATCCGGACTACCAGTACAACAGCACCGGCGCGCTCAACACGATCGCGCGCCTCGCCCCCGGCGTCTATCGCGCAACGATGCCGGGCATCGCGACGGGAACCGACGTCGGCATCATGCTGTCGGCCTACGGCAATCCCGCGCGCTGCCGCGTGCTGGGATACGGGCTCGACATGGACCAGCGCTTCGGTGTCGACATCGAATGCCTGGACCTCTCCGGCACGGCGGCCGACACCTTCTTCACGCTGTCGGCGTTCCGCGACGCTCCGCTCGCCGCGTTCCCGTTCGCCAACAGTGCGTACCTGCGCATGCGCAATCCCGCGATGCCGGAGGTCGGTCCCGCGGAGCAGTACAACAGCGTTGGCGCGCCGAACTCCGTGACGCGCCTCTCGACCGGCCGCTACTCGGCGCGGCTCGGCATGATGGGCAGCTTCGGCGCGAACGGCAACGTGCACGTCGCGGCCGTCGGCACGGGCGCCACGCACTGCAAGGAGGAGAGCCAGACGATCTCCGACTCCGACGCGGTGGTCGTCGTGCTGTGCTTCGACGGCTCGACCGCGGCGGATGCGGAGTTCCTGTTGACCTACGAGGAGTGAGCGGGAGCAAGCCGGGTCCGTGCTAGGGTCGCGCATGCGCGTGACCCTCGACTGGCTCGGCGTGTCGACCTTTCGTCTCGTGGTCGGCGACCTGACGATCTTCCTCGACGCCTACATCGACCGCGTGCCGGCCGCGCCGCCGGTCGGCATGACGGTCGCGGACGTCGCGAAGGCCGACTACGTTCTCGTCGGCCACTCGCACTTCGACCATCTCTGGGGCGCGGAGCGCATCGCGCGCCGCACCGGCGCGACCGTGATCGGCTCGCACGAGACGGTCCGTCTGCTGCACGACAAGGACGGAATTCCCGAGGAGCAGCTGATGGCCGTCGCGGGCGGCGAGCCGGTCGACCTCGGATCGGGCGTCCGCGTGCGCGTCTTTCCGAGCCTGCACTCGTGCGTGTGGGCGAAGATGTCGATGGGCGGCACGACCGACGAGCCGTGCCTCGGCGACCTCGGCATCGCGCACCAGGAGCGCGCCCTGCGCGTCGCGCGCGGCATGGAGATGATGCACGCCGGCGCGCTCGGCCCCGACGTCGCGACGCACCTGAACGAGAGCGACCGCCTGCCGCGCGGCGAGGGCGGCGCGCTCGCGTATCTCATCGAGACGCCCGCGGGCTCGATCCTGTGGAAGGACAGCTCGGGCCACTGGAGCGGAATCCTGCGCGACCTGCGGCCGGATCTGGCGTTGCTCGCCGCGGTCGGGCGCGGCAACATCGATGGCGAGCCGGTGCAGGGCACGCTCGCGGGCTTCGTCGCCGACGAGGTCGAGCTGCTGCGCCCGAAGGAGGTCGTGCTCTGCCACCACGACGACTGGATGCCGCCGCTCACGACGCCGACCGACGTCGGTCCCATCCGCCACGAGCTCGCGCGCCGCACACCGGGCGCAGGGCTCGTGGAGATGGGCTACCTCGAGGGACGCCGCTTCCTCGACTGATGCCCTCTACTTGACGGCGCTCCAGTAGGCGAGCGTGCCGAACGCGGACATGCGGTGGCCGCGCTCGGCGACGTCGCGGAAGCCCGCGTCCGCGATGATGCGCGGCATGCGTCCGGCGAAGTTGTCGTCCGTGCGCGAGTGGCCGTCGAAGAAGCGGAACGGCCCCGACACCAGCGCCATCAGCGCGTTGTGCGGCGGGCCGAAGTCCAGCACGTGCAGCTCGCCGCCGGGCTTGAGCGCCGCGTGCAGCGCGTGCAGCGAGGACAGCTTCTCGTCTGCCGTCAGGTGGTGCAGGACGAGGCTCGTCAGCGCGCGGTCGACGGACTCCGGTGCGAGCCCGACCTCCTGCACGAGGCCCTGCCGCAGCTCGACGTCGGCGCCGGCCGCCGCGACCTTGGCGCGGGCGATGCCGAGGATCTTCGCGTCGACGTCCACGCCGATCACGTGCGCTCCGGGATGCGCCTGCTTGACCATCAAGGCGAGCGTGCCGGTGCCACACCCGAGGTCGACGACGGTCATCCCGGGCGCGATCCGCGCCTGCGCGACCAGCTGCTGCTTGACGGAGCGCTCGTTCAGCGTGAGCGAGACCAGCGTGTCGTAGAGCGGCGTCAGCAGGTCGTGGCCGAGCGCGGGAACGAATCCGTGGCGGTGCGTTCCGTGGGTCGTGTCCATGGCGATTCTCCCTCCGGGTTGCGGCTTCTTCGTATACCGGGCGGGGGTATATGTCCAGGCGGCGCCTGCGCAGACGGTTTCCAAGGCCCCGGAAGCCGCGGTGCCGTTGACATCGTACCCGGCAGGGGTATCTGTGGGCGTCGTGAACGCGACCACGAGAAAGTCCTGCGCCGCACGTCTCGCGCGCATCGAGGGCCAGGTGCGCGGCATCGCGCGCATGCTCGACCAGGACCGCTACTGCATCGACGTGATCACGCAGATCCAGGCCGTGAAGGCCGCGCTCCGTCGCGTCGAGGAGGAGATGCTGCGCGACCACGTCTCGCACTGCGTCGAGGAGGCGATCCGCAGCGGCGACGCGAAGCAGCAGCGGCAGAAGGTCGCAGAGCTGATGCAGGTGCTCGGCCGCCGCAGCGCCTGAGCGCGCGTCGCTACCATCGCTCCCGCGCCGAGGATAGATGCAGGGCGTCGATCCGTACGTCCGGGAGGGAGCACGATGAAGGCGATTCGCGTCGAGAAGAACGGCGGCCCCGAGGTCCTCGGGCTGCGTGACGTGCCCGAGCCGCAGCCGGCGGCCGGACAGGTGCGGATCCGCGTGCACGCGGCCGGCGTCAATCCGGTCGAGACCTACATCCGCGCCGGACAGCAGGGCTACGGCGGGCCGCTGCCGTACACGCCCGGCGGCGACGCCGCGGGCGTGATCGACGCGGTCGGCGCGGACGTCACCGGAGTGAAGGTGGGCGACCGCGTGTTCACGAGCCGCGCCTTCACCGGATCCTACGCCGAGAAGGCGCTCGCGAATGCGAGCGAGGTCTACCCGCTGCCGGAGCACGTGACCTTCCAGGCCGGCGCCGCGATCGGCATTCCGTGGGCGACCGCGTACCGCGCGCTCTTCCAGCGCGCGCGGATCCTGCCGGACGAGAAGCTGCTCGTGCACGGTGCGAGCGGCGGCGTCGGCTCGGCCGCGGTGCAGCTCGCGCGCGCGGCCGGCGTCACCGTGATCGGCACCGGCGGCACCGACGAGGGGCGCCGCCGCGTCAAGGAGCTCGGCGCGCACCACGTCGTCGATCACCACGCGCCGGACTACCTCGCGAAGGTGCGCGAGCTCACCGGCGGCCGCGGCGTCGACGTGATCCTCGAGATGCTCGCTAACGTGAACCTCGCGAAGGACTTCGACGCGCTCGCGCGCTACGGCCGCATCGTGGTGATCGGCAGCCGCGGCGCGCTCGAGTTCGAGCCGCGGCTCACGATGCGCCTCGACGCCTCGATCCTCGGCATGTCGCTGGTGAACGCACCCGCGGACGAGCTGCGCCGCGCGTACGTCGCGATCGGTGCGGGCCTCGACGACGGCTCGCTGCGCCCGCTGATCGGACGCGAGCTGCCGCTCGCCGAGGCGGCACGAGCGCATCGCGAGGTCATGGAGCCCGGCTCGTCCGGAAAGATCGTGCTCGTGCCGTGACCGCGCCCGTCAAGATCATCGGCAGCTACATCTCGCCCTACGTGCGCAAGGTTCTCGCGGTGCTGATCGCGAAGGGCGTTCCGTACGAGATCGATCCCATCGTGCCGTTCATGGGCGACGACCGCTTCGCGGAGCTGAGCCCGCTGCGCCGCGTGCCGGTGCTGATCGACGACCGCGGCACGCTGTGCGACTCGTCGGTGATCTGCCAGTACCTCGAGGACCGCCATCCGGAGCCCGCGCTCTACCCCGCGGACGTCGCGGATCGCGCCCGTGCGCGCTGGCTCGAGGAGTTCGCCGACACGCGCATGGGCGACGTGTTCGTGTGGAGGTACTTCAACCAGCTCGTGATCCGCCGCTTCGTGTGGGGCGAGGAGCCCGACCACGAGCTCGTGCGGCGCACGCTCGCCGAGGACGTCCCGCAGGTGCTGGACTACCTCGAGAGCGTCGCGCCCGCGGACGGCTTCGTGTTCGGGCCGCTCTCGATCGCGGACGTCGCGGTTGCGTCGTTCTTCCGCAACGCAGCGTTCGCACGCTTCACGATCGACGCCGCGCGCTGGCCGCGAACGGCCGCGTGGATCGCGCGCGTGCTCGCGTCGCCGCCGTTCGCGGCGCTGAAGCCGTTCGAGGACTGCATGCTCGCGACACCGATCCCGCAGGCACGCGAGGCGCTGGCGGCGATCGGCGCGCCGCTCCTGCGCGAGACGTACGGGACGGCGACGCCGCGGCGCGGGGTGATGTCGATTTGACGGACGGGATCGCGGCCGAGCCGCACGCGCCGGTCGAGGAAACAGTCCCCGTAGCGCCGCCGCCACCGCGCTGGCGCGTCGGCCTGCTGCTGTGGCTCGCGGGCATGCTCGGCGTCGCCGCGATCGCGATGCTGCCGCTGCCGCCGTCGGTCGCGCAGGAAGCGCCGCGGGTGCCGCCGTGGATCGTGCAGCTGCTCGGCGTCGCGCAGAGCGGCCTTCTGCTCGCATTCGCGGTCGCGCTCGGGACGCGGCTCGCGCCGCGCGTGTGGCTGTCGGCGCCCGCGTTCGAGGCGCTCGCCGCGCGGACCGGCGCGTGGCGCGCGCTGCGGCCGCAGCTCGTGCCGGGCATCGTCGGCGCGCTGCTCGGCGGAATCGTGCTGCTGGCGTTCCGGCAGCGTGCGCCGTCGGCGGTGACGAACGCGGTCGCCAACGGCTTCGATCCGTCGCTGCTGATCCGCGTGCTCTACGGCGGGATCACCGAGGAGCTGCTGCTGCGCTGGGGCGTGATGACGCTGCTGCTGTCGCTGTTCGCGCCGGGCGCGCGGCGTCGCGGCACGCGTCCCGGCGCGATCTCGGCGGCGGCCGCGATCGCCGGCAGCGCGCTGCTGTTCGGGCTCGGGCACCTGCCGACGATCGTCGCGTACGGCGGCGCGCTGACCGCCGAGGTCGTCCTGTGGACGCTCGTCGGCAATGCGCTCTTCGGCGTCGTGGCGGGTGTCCTGTTCCGGCGCCGCGGCCTCGAGGCCGCGATGATCGCGCACGGTCTCGCGCACGTGATCGCGTTCCTTGCTTGACGTCGGCCGGCGTGACCCTCAGCGCTCCGGCACGAAGCGCCAGGCGGTGCCGTCCGTGACGATGCGGCCCGCGGGATGCGTGGGGAAGTGCGTGCCGACGAAGAGGGAGCGCGACGCCGCGGCGCGCTCGAGCATCGTCCGGCGCGTGGTGCGCGCCAGCTCGGCGTCCTCGTCGCCGGTCTCGGCCCACGCAGGCTCGGCGCACTGCACGGGGTGATGCAGGAAGTCGCCCGAGACCAGCGCGGTCGCGCCGTCGGACTCGATCCACAGCGACACGTGGCCGGGCGTGTGGCCGGGGGTCGGCTCGAGACGGAGGCCGTCGCCCAGGTCGGCGTTCTCGGCGACGACGTCGGCGAGGCCGGCCGCGAGGATCGGCACGATCGACTGCTGGTGAAC
>JAXLXO010000050.1:0-24561 GCA_046327915.1 Binatia bacterium
TCGTGCTCAGACCCGACTCTCTGTCCGCTGGCCACGAAGCCATCGTGCTGGAGCCGAAGGACACCGAAATGGTGCGGATCGTGGCCGAATTGGTCGCCGTCCTGGGCTGATCGACGCACCAGCGACGAGGCCGCGAACGGGCAACGCCCCGCTCTCGCGCAGTCTAACGTTGTCCGCCGACCGGCCGATATTGACCGTGGCGTCACGCATCGGGCGTGGGCGGGGCACCACGAAGTCGCGCCGCCACGAATCGTTCGAACGCCGAACGTCAAACAAGGCGGAGGAATCCATGGCAGGTTCGAACGACGGCGGAGACGTCCACGCGAAGGAGTGCCCGAGCTGCGCGACGCCGGACATCGGGCGACGCTCGCTGCTGCGCGGTGCTCTCGGCGCCCTGCCCATCGCGGCAGGCCTGACCCTGGGAATGGGCTGCGGCAGCTCGAGCAGCGGCGACGACCCGGGTCCGCCGCCGACGCCGCAGAACCCGCAAGAGGCGCTGCAGCTGCTCGTCGAGGGGAACCAGCGCTGGGTCGACCAGAAGCCGCGCGTCCGCTCGACCGCGGAGATCGAGCAGATCTGGACCGACGCGCCGCAGGGTCAGGCGCCGTTCGCCAGCGTGCTCGGCTGCGCCGACTCGCGCCTCTCGCCCGAGCTGATCTTCGACCAGTTCGTCGGCGACATCTTCGTGGTGCGCGAGGCCGGCAACATCGCGACCTCGCCGACCAACCTGGGCAGCCTCGAGTTCGGCTACGCCGTTCTCGGAGCGCAGGTGGTCCTCGTGCTCGGACACACCTCGTGCGGCGCCGTCCGGTCGGCATTCACCAACGCGACGCCACCCGGACACATCCAGTCCATCATCGACGCGATCAAGCCCGGCATTGCCGGGGCGCAGACGCTGGAGGAGGCGACCGAAGACAACGTCCGCGCGGTCATGCAGAACCTGCGCGACAACAGCGAGATCCTGCGGCAGGCCGAGATCGACGGCGACATCGCGATCGTCGGCGGCGTCTACGACCTGGCCACCGGCGTCGTCCGGCTGCTCTGACGCATCGCCAGCGAGCGGGTCGGCACGACGCCGATCCGCTCGCCCGCGCGCGCCCTACGGCGCGACACCTGCCGCACACACCGACGGCGCGTCCTCGCCCGCGAAGCGCGCCGCGAGCCACGGCACGATGCTCTCCTCCGACGCGCGCACCGCCGCGTTGTCGTGTCCCGCGCCCGGCAGCAGCTCGAGATCGACGACCGCGCCGAGCGCGCACAGCTTGTCGAGCAGCGCGTCGGTGCGCGCCGGCACCACGACGACGTCGGCCGTGCCCTGCACGACCAGGATCGGTGCGCTGGTCGCGCGACGGCCGGGGTCGTTCTCGATCACCACGCTGCGCGCCGGCTCGGTGAGGCGCGGGTCGGCAGCGAAGAACGCGTCGAACGGCAGCACGGCGAGCGCGATGCCGATCTCGTTGATGCAGCCGGTGTCGAGCACCGACGACGCGGCGAGCAGCGTCGGCGTCGCGTAGTCGGCGGGACGGATCTGCGAGAACTCCTCGGCGATGCCGAACAGCGCCATCGTCGTGACCGTCGCGATCAGCGACGGCGCGTCGTCGGGGAACACCTGATCGAGGCTCGATCCGGGCGCGACCGCGACGGTGCCGACCAGCTCGAGCTCCGGCGCGTAGGTCCGCGCGAGCTCGTCGGCGAAGAGCACCGCGTGTCCGCCCTGCGACACGCCGAGCGCTGCCCAGCGCGCGCCCGCAGCGGCGTCGGGGATGCGCCGCGCGGCGCGCACCATGTCGATCACCGAGTGTCCCTCGCTGCGTCCGGCGAGGTACGCGTGACGCTGCCCGTTCGGGCCGAGGCCGGGATAATCGGCCGCGGCCACGACGCCGTCGACGCCGAAGCGCGGCGGCGCGCCGGCGCCGCGGCTCGGCGCGCACTGCGACGCGAGGCCCGACGTGCCGTGCCCGTACGACAGCACCGGCCAGCCGCCGTCCGGCGCGGCACCGAGCGGGTACGTGACGACGCCGGTCGCGGCGATGTCACGCTCGAACGAGTCGCGCGTGTGGTACATGACGCGCATCGCGCCGCGCTCCTCGTTGCCGCGCAGCTCGATCGGCTCGACGCGGATCAGCTCGCCGGGCTCGCCCGGCGGCAGCGGATCGGGCACGTCGTAGAAGTCGCCGACGCCGTCGAAGACCGGCAGCGGCGCGACGTCGCTGCTCGGCGCGTCGCTGCACGCGGCGAGCACCGAAATCGCGGCCACCAGCGCGACGCCGCGCAGGACGATCCGGGTCCGAACCATGCACGATCTCCTCATCTTCGCCTCCGGGCACGGCCGGTAGCGGACTGCTCGTGCACCATCGGCGCGGGACGCCGGCCCGGCGACGGCTCGGCGCGCAGCAGGCTCAGGTGGCCGGCCCGATCGAAGCGGAACGCCGCACGCGACATCGCGGCAGGCTAAGTGCGGAAGGGTCCCGAATTCAAGCGTTTGGCGGTCGATGTGGCCTCGACCACGTGCGACCGGCTCGTGGTCAGAGGACCAACGGCCCCACCGCGTCGGCCGCCCGATCGCTCGCCTCTCGCGGATCGCCGCGCCGGCGCCATCAGGGTTTCTCCTATCGGATCCCGGGAAAATACTGATTGACGCACATCGGTCGTGGAGATAGCGCCGACCCATGTCACCCGACTCTTCGTCCGTGGTCGCGGTGCGCCGCAGCCTTCAGTGCCTGCTGGCCGCCCTGCTCCTTGCCAGCAACGCCGCGAACGCAACGGCGCAGCAGATCCCCGCGGGCTGCAGCACGTCGGCCGTGAGCATCTCGATCGAGGTATTCGCCGCCGACCAGGTGACGCCGATCACGGTGGCGACGCTGGGGCAGAAGATCCATTCCCGCGCCGTGCTCAGGAAGGCCGCGGACGATTCGAGCGGGTGCGCGTTCCAGGGTGGCTCCCTGGAGCTGACCGGGCCCTTTTTCCTGGGGACGGGAGTGCCAGCCGTTCCCTGCATCGGCGGCGACGCCGGCGGCTGCAATCCGGCGCTCACGTCCATCGCGACTCCCCTGTTCGCCGAGGTGCTCGGCGTCGGGAACGTCGCAGCGACGGGCGGCCCGGTCTACCCGCTCGCGTACACCTTGAACGCCTCGTACGGCTTGGGGTTCGCGTACAGCGGGGCCGTGCCCACTCCGGTGAGCGGAGCGGCCAGCCTGGCACTGCCGGTCGTGATTCCGCCGGACTGCAGCGACGGCAACCGGTGCACGATCGACACCCTGGATCCCGTGCAGCTGGTCTGCCGCCACGAGCCGTCCAAGCGCTGCCTGTTCGCGAGCTTCATGCTCATCAAGACCTCGGGAATCCGGGGCACGCTCTCCTACAAGCGCCAGGACGGCTCGAAGGGCGGCATCCCGAGCGTCAAGATGTCGCTGCTGCAGTCGGTGTTCACGACCGACCAGGAGAGCAAGGTCGTCCGGAAGAAGGTCAAGCTCAACACGACGCTGACCGGCCCCGATGCCGCCACGGCGAGCCTGGTGTACCCCATCGTCGCGCTCGAGGAAGGCGCCGGCGCGCTCGCCAGACTGCAGACCGCGGGACTCGACGTCGATCTCAAGGGAAAGGTCCAGCCGTGCCCGGCGACCATCCCCGCCTACCTCTGCCACGCGATGGCGCAGCAGCTGAAGAGCGCGATCGAGAACGAGCTCGCCCTGGGCGACGGCACCGAGCAGGCCGCGTTCCGGCAGGCGCTCGACGACCTCGGCTACGACGAGCCGTCGTGCTGCGTGCCCACGACCTGCGCGGCGGAAGGCGCGAACTGCGGGTCCATCCCGGACGGGTGCGGCGGAACGCTGTCCTGCGGGACCTGCACCTTGCCGGCCTCGTGCGGAGGCGCGGGCATCCCGAACCAGTGCGGATTCTTTTCCTGACGATACACCCGTGCTCCCTGGCCCGGCAACGCGGTGCTCGTCGGGGGCATCGGACCGGGTGATGGCCTGATGTCCGCCTCCGGCGTGCGGCGAACGCGCTCTTGCCGCGTCACCATTCCGTGTTGAGGGCGCGGCGCGACCGGACGAGCTGCGCGAGGCGATCGACGTCGGCCCGAGAACGCTCCCGCCAGGCCTCGGCCACCCGCGGGGACATGGCAGCGACGACCGCCCCGAGCAGATCGGCGAGGATGTACTACTGCGCCGCCTCGCCCGAATCCGGGTCGACCATCAGCGACGACTCGTCGACGACCTCGAAGTCGCTGCCGCTGAGCTGCGTCAAGGCGTGCAGCTCGTCGTCGTCCCATCGATTGTCCGGCGCTCCGCTCACGAACCACGACGATCCGTTGTCGGCGAGGAACATGCCGTACTTCCGGAGCGCAGTCAGGATCACCTGATTGACGGGCGAGAACCCGGAGATGTCGACCGATGCCTTGAGCCGGACGCGGATGCCCATCGGCGGGTAGCTCGGGTCGGTGATGCTGCTGGCGTAGTGGCGCGCCGGCCACACGTACGCCCGCTGCGTCGCCGGCGCCGTGAAGCGCAGCGCGTGCGTGATCGCGCCACCGGCGACCTCGTCGTAGCGCACGAGACCCGGCAGGATCGGCAGGCCGGCGGCGTCGGCCGAGGTGAAGCCGTCGGGACGCAGTGCGTTCGAGCCGAGGTCCCAGACCGCGCCGCTGCCGAGCGACCACGACGCTCCCTTCCTCAGCTGCTTCGACGCATAGGTCTCGTAGAGTGTGCAGGTGCCCTGCTCGATCAGCAGGACGTGCGCGTCACCGCGGCCCTTGCTCGGCGCCGGTCCGCCGCCCTCGACCGGCACGAGCGGCGGGATCGGATACGGTCCCGGATCGCTCTCGTCCGCGTAGAGGAACGACACCGGCACGAGTGGCTGCGTCGCACCGACGTTCACGTACGGAATGCCGCTCGCCCGTCCGCGATACGGCGCACCGAAGTCGGGATGCAGCGGGGAACCCGCGCCGATGGTCGCGACCCACGTGTCCGACATCGGGTGCACGGGCAACGTCGAGACGTCGCGGTTCCAGACGTTGTTCGCCGGCAGGATCGCGCACGCGGGCGGCTCCGACGACGCGTAGCAGTGCCGCACCCACGCGCTGCACCGCGAGCCTCCGGCGTCGGCGACATGGATCGTGCAGCTCGCCGGCGGCGTGGTGCGGAGCGAGTCGCCGATCGGTGCGAGGGCGCAGCTCTTCAGCTTCCCGCCGGCGACGCACGTCGCGGAGCCGTCGAAGCTCGACGTCTCCTCACCGTGGCGCGTGCCCCAGGTCGGCGTGCCGACGACAGCCGTTGCCGACACGACGATGGTGCCGTCGCGCAGCGACTTCGCCCGGCAGTGGTCGATCGCGCCGGCGGACGGCGCGAGCAGACCCGTCAGCAGACCGGCGGCCAGCAGCACTGAGGTGAGGAAGCGCATGCCCGGCGACCTCACCCGCTGCGGCCGCCGGTGTCAACGCGAAAACGCCCGACGGCGCGACGTGCGGGCCGAACGCCCGCACGTCGCCGCCGCTCAGTTCCGGTGAGCGATCACGAGAACGACGTCCCGGGCGCGGCGCTCGGTGCCGCTGACCACCTTGAACCGCAGCTCGTCCGTGGCGCCGGGCTGCGAGGTGTTCCGGGTCCACAGCGTCACGCGGATCACCCGCGCGTCGCCCGGGTCGACGCCCACGAAGCGGAAGCTCCCGGTGACGACCGCCTCGGTGACGTTGCTCGTGTGGTCGGCAGGGCCGACGGTGTACTTGAGCTTGAACGACGTGGTCCTCGCCACGCCCTTCACCTCGAGGTCGTCGGGCCGGTTGCCGTCGTTCTCGAAACGCAGACGGAGGGTGACGGACGCGTTGGTCGGAACCACGACCGGCAGCGTCTGATTGTTTCCGGAGATGTTGTACACGCCGTCGCCGATCCAGGGATCGGCGCCGAGCCGCACGAGCAGATCCGGTCGCAGGAGAGGAACGACGCCCGTGCCCAGGTCGACCGCGGGGAGCGCGTCGCCCATCTCGCCCGCCTGATCACCCCGGTCCGCGGTGTCGCCGAGGCCGAGCTGGCCGGCGACGTTGTCGCCGAAGCACTTGACGGCCCCGTCGTCGAGTCGGGCGCAGCTGTGCATCTCGCCGGTCGTGACCGCGACGACCGTCCGGCCGGTGCCCAGCGCCACGGGCGGAAGCGCGTCGCCGAGCTCGTTCGGGCCGTCGCCCTTTGCCGTCGTCGAGCCCTGACCGAGCTGACCGCCACCGTTCAGGCCGAAGCACTTGACGGTGGCGTCGTCGAGCCGCACGCACGTGTGTCCGTAACCCGCGCTCACCGAGGTCGCGGTCCGGAGGCTGCCGAGCGGAACCGCAGGCAGGGCGTCGCCCATCTCACCCGGGTTGTCCCCGCGCGAGTCCACCGCACCGGTGCCGAGACGTCCGGCCTGCCCGCTGCCCCAGCACTTGACGGTCGCGTCGTCGAGCAGCGCGCACGTGTGCTGGCCGCCCGCGCTCACCGCCGTCGCCGTGCGGCCGGTGCCCAGGCTCACGGCCGGAAGGGCGTCGCCCATCTCGCCGGGGCCGTCACCCACGTGGGCGGTGCTTCCCTGACCGAGCCGTCCGTTGGTGCCGTTGCCCCAGCACTTGACGGTCGCGTCGTCGAGAACCGCACACGTGTGCCTGTTTCCCGCGCTGATGGCGACCGCGGTGCGGCCGGCGCCGAGGTTCACGGCCGGGAGGGCGTCACCCATCTCGCCCGGACCGTCGCCGCGGTCCTCCGCGTCCCCGATGCCGAGCTGGCCGTTGCCGTTGGCGCCCCAGCACTTCACGGCGCCATCGTCGAGGATGGCGCACGTGTGTGCTTGACCGGCGGTGACGTCCACGGCGGTGCGGTCGGTGCCCAGATCGACCGCCGGCAGCGCCTCGCCCATCTCGCCGGGCAGCTCGCCCCGGTTCTCGCTGTCCCCGAGCCCGAGGCGACCGTTGCCCCCGGCGCCCCAGCACCGCACCGCACCCGTGTCGAGGATCGCGCAGGTGTGGCCGGCGCCCGCCGACACCGCGGCGACCGCGCGGCCGTTGCCGAGGGGGATCACCGGCAGCGCGTCGCCGGGCTCACCGGGATCGTCGCCACGGTCCGTCGGGTCACCCTGCCCCAGCTGGCCGAACTCGTTGTCGCCCCAGCACTTCAGGGCACCGCTCGGGAACACGGCGCACGTGTGGCTGCCGCCGGCGCTCAGGAGTGCTGCGGCCGCGGCCGACGCCTCGTTCCCGTCCGCGGCGGCGGGCCGCGGTGCGAACACGCCCGCGGCGACGATCGCAGCGAGCAGGGAGAGCAACGGCAGGAGCGCGGTGCGGCTCCATCTCGCCAGCGTCGTGCTGCGAACGACCGACGATGTGCGCCGGTCCGGGCCGAGGAGCGGAACGCGAAGGTTCGCGGGTCTCATGGCCGATCCTTCCGCGGGCAGCGACGAAATGCCGCCTGCTGATTCCACGATCCCCCGCATCCCCCCGGAGTCAATCCACTTTTTCAGCCGGCGCCGGTGCGGTCGCCTCGCCGCGTGGAAGCAGATCGCCTCAGCCGCGACGGCGCGATCGGACGAGCCGCGCGAGGCGCTCGACGTCGGCCTGCGAACGCTCCCGCCAGGCCTCGGCCACGCGCGGGGACATGGGAGCGAAGCCCTCGGCGATCGCGAAGCGGTGGCGGATGCGCGTCGTGTCGCCGTCCAGCGCTTCGAGTCCCCAGGTGACCCACATCCGCCCGAGCGGCCCGACGGTGGTCGAGAACGTGATGTGCTCGAACGGCGCCCAGTCGACGACCTCGTCGGTCGTCGACGGCTGCGATCCGTGGAAGCAATGATTGACGGTGCCGACCCCGGGCACGCCCCGCGCGTTGTGCTGCTCGACCCCGGTCGAGACGCTGATCCAGTTGGGGCGCTCCGCCGCCGAAGCCATGACACGCCACACCTCGGCCGGCGAGGCTTCCACGTCGGCGCAGACCTCGACCTCCGGATCGCTGACCGTCCGGAGGGTCCGCTGCAGCTCGAGCCAGCGCCCGTTCAGGTCGAGCACGCGCACGTCGACCTCGTCGCCGTCGTCGACGCTCACCTGCAGCGGCGTCAGGCCCTCGGCAAACTCCCGCAAGCCGAGCTCCGCGATCGCCGGCGTCGTGAAGAGCGCGTAGCCGCGCGTCCCGCTCGCGTCGGCGATCCTGTTCTTGAGCAGGCGGTGGACGAGGATCACGTCGTAGCCGATCAGCTCCTCGCGATCCGCGACCACGTGCGTCGCGTACTGGCCGAAGTGCACGACGAACTTCAGGTCGAGCCCGTCCAGCTTCCTGCACGCGTCGCACGCGCAGGTCGTGAGGTGCGCGATCGTCCGCAGCCGCCTGGTGAAGGCGAAGTAGCAGCTCTCGATGGTGTCGACGATCGCAGCGCCGTCGAGCTCGCCGGCCGGCGCATGGCAGAACACCGCGTCGCCCTCGAGCTTCGCGACCCGCATCACGCCGGTGCTGGCGACGACGGCCCCGAGCAGGTCGGCGAGGATGTCCTGCGCGTGGTCCAGCTCGACCCCGCCGAGGTAGCGCGTGTACCCGCTGACGTCGGCGATGAGGAGAACACCGCGCGTGATCGAGCCCATCGCCACCTTCTTGCTCATTCGCGGCCGTGGCGCGACCTGTCCGGCCTCGCCCGCCGCGGCTGCATCTCGATCGTCGGGTGCCGATCGCCGATCACCGCAGGGCGGAGAACACCTGATGCACCATCGTTCCGAGCTCCCGGATCGTATTCGGCTTCAGCAGCATCGCCTTGACGCCGATCGCCAGCGCCCGCGACTCGTCCGACGGGCGCACGTATCCGGACGTGACGATGACGGGCAGATCCGGCCTGATGCGAAGAAGGCGCTGTGCCACCTCGATGCCCGACATCCCGGGCATCGACAAGTCGGTCACCAGCAGATCGTAGTCGTCGGGTCGTGCGGCGAATTCCTGCAGCGCGGCCTCCGGCGAGGTGAAACCGCTGACCTCGTACCCCAGCGATTCCAGCATGCGCGTGACGAGCGAGACGAGCGCCGCTTCGTCGTCCACGTACATCACGTGTTGCCCGTCGCCCCGGACCGGCGCAGTGGTGTCCGCCTCTGCTTCGCCGGCGTCGGTCTGCACGGCCGGGAAGTAGATGCGGAACGTCGTACCGACACCGGGAGTGCTGTAGACCGCGATGGTCGCCTCGTGAGACCGCACGATGCCGTGGACCACCGCCAGTCCGAGCCCCGTTCCCGTGCCCTGCGGCTTGGTGGTGAAGAACGGCTCGAAGATGCGCTGCTGGGTCGCGGCATCCATGCCGGAGCCGTCGTCCGACACCGTCAAGCTGACATGTTCACCAGGCCGCAGCTCCGGATAGCCGCGCGTCAGATCTTCGTCGACCACGATGCGAGCGAGTCGGATCTCCAGAACCCCGCGCTCATTCATGGCATGGGCCGCATTCGTGCCGAGGTTCATGATCACCTGGTGGATCTGGACCGGGTCGATCAGCACGCTCGGCAGATCCGGTTCGATGGACGTGCGGATCTCGATCATGCTGGGCAGGATCGCGCGCAGGAACTTGACGGCCTCTTCCACCACGGGCTGCATCTTCACCACTCTGCGGTCCTGCATCTCCTGGCGGCTGAAGGTGAGGATTCGACGCACCAGATCGGTGGCGCGCGAGCCGGCGCGCTCGATCTCGCGCAGGCAAGGCGCTGCAGGATGATTGCGGGACAGCTCTCCGAGTGCCAGCTGCGCGTTCCCGTTGATGACGCTGAGCAGGTTGTTGAAGTCGTGCGCGATGCCGCCCGCCAGCTGCCCGACGGCCTCCATCTTCTGGGATTCGCGGAGCTGATCTTCGAGCTTGTGGTTCTGGGTCATGTCGATCGCCACGCCGACGATGCGCACGACGTCGCCGTTTCCATCGCGAATCGGATACGCGCGGTCGCGAATCCAGCGGATGGATCCGTCCGGCCGCACGATGCGATACTCCTCGTCGTAGGTCCCTTTTGCTTGTCGCTCCCTCGCGGCGCGCATCACCCGCGGCCGATCGTCCTCGTGGATGGCGTGCAGCCAGCTGGCCGGCTCTGCATGCAGGCTTTCGAGGGTGCGACCCCAGATCGATTCATAGGCAGCGCTGACGTACAGCAACTGCGACTTGTCCACGCTCGTGATCCAGAAGACCTCCTGGATGTTCTCGGCCAGCTGTCGAAAGCGCGCCTCGCTCTCTGCCAACAGATCGGCTGCACGCTTCCGCGCGGTGATGTCGTGACAGATCGTCGACGCGCCGACGATGTCACCGCGATCGTCGAAGATGGGCGAGATCGTCAGAGAGACGTCCACCGGCGTGCCGTCCTTGCGACGGCGGACCGTTTCGTAGTGCGCCACGTGCTCGCCGGCACGAAGTCTGGCCAGAATCCGCGCCTCCTCCTCGAGGAGGTGGTCGGGGACCAGGAGGCCGATGGGCTTCCCGATGATCTCGTCCGGCGAGTACTGGAACAACACTTCGGCGCCGAAGTTCCAGCTGACGATCGTGCCCTCGAGGCTCTTGCTGATGATGACGTCCTCCGAAGACTGGACGATGGCGGCGAGATGCGCGCGCGCGGCTTCCGCTTGCTTGCGCTGGCTGACGTCCACGACCCCCGCAAGCACATAGGCGCCACCGGCCGATTCGATCGGATTGAGAACGACCTCGACGGGAATCGTTCGACCATCCTTGCGCAACCCGAGGAGATCGGGTCTCGACAGCGATCTCGCTTCCGGATGGGTCCAGTAGGCGGCGCGATGTGCCACATGGCCGGCGCGCAGGGGCTCCGGGAGAAGAACCTCCACCGATCGGCCCAGGAGCTCGTCGCGATCGTAACCGAACACCCGTGCAGCACCGCCGTTGCACAGGCGGATCATGCCGTCGGCGTCGACCATGATCATGGCACTGGGCGCGCCCTCCACGGCCAGATGAAAGCGCTCGTTGGCTTCCTCCTGTGCGATGTCCACGCGATTGAGCGTCCGGGCCGTGGAGATCGTCAGGAAGACGAAAATCAGGACGCTGGACATCGCGAAGAGTGCCAGGCCGAACTCGGTCGTGTAGTAGCCGGCCCTCTGACCCATCAGGCGCGCCCAGCCGATGGCGATCGGCAAGGCGACGGACAGCGGCAGCATGCGCCGCGCCATGACGCCACCGAGATGGTCGCTGGTGACGACCTCCATGAAGCCGACGCCCGGTTGAGCCGTCAGCAGCGCCAGGTTCAACAGCACGCCCAGGACGGCGGTGTTGAGCGCCATGCTCGAATAGACCGTCACCGAATACAGCGATCCGACGCCGTACAGATACCCGATCACCGCGGTGGCGGCGACGACCAGACCAAGGATGGCCAGACCCTGTGCGGCCAGCTTTCTCCATCGAGAGGCGCCCTGGGCGAGCAGAATCCCCGCTGCCACCAGGAGAACTTCGACGGCGGTGGCGTGCGCCATGCGGCCGGGGAAGGGCCCCGCAGAGGCCGCCGACAGGGCGCGCGCCGGCATCAAGGCGCTGTCAATTCCTAAATCGACACCGAATGCGTAGGCTGCCAGGGTTTGCAGTCCCCCCAGGAAGGCGAGGCCTCCGCAGGCAGGCGCAAGCCAGGCCGGCCGATCCGGCCTCCGACCTGCGATCACGTATCCGCCAAGACCCAGAAGCACGAGGCACACGACCGTGATGGGCTTCATGGAAGCCCATCCGTGAACGACGCTGTGCAGCGCCTCGAGGTCCGCCCACCACCCGATCCCGGCAATCAGCGCGACGCCGGCAACCGCAAGGAAGCACGATCTCGAGAAGCGCCTGCAGCCTTCCGTGATTGCATCGGCGGGGCGTATGCTCATCGTGACGGTTTCCCCGAGTGCGCCGGGGGCGCATTTCCGCCAGCGGCGATCATCGCAGCCATATCAGATCGGGAGCGAAACGATCGACGGCCCGGCCCGGCTCGTTCCGCAGCGAGATCTGCCGATGACCCTGCGGCACGCCCTCCGCGTCCCGCTCGATCCCCGCGGGTGGTGCGCGCCACTCAGCCGCGGGTGGCGAATGCACGCCTCGCACTCCATCGAGCACCCCGGCGACCGCAGTGCGCTGCCGCCGGGGGCCGAGGGTTCTCGTCACTTCAGTTCGGTCACATCTCGCCGCGCACGGCGCGCGTGAAGCCGCCGGCCATCTTCGGCTGCAGACTGACGAAGCCGTCCTTGAAGGACACCATCCACGCCTTCGTCGGATCGCGGTCGTCGGTGGTCGAGGTCCAGTATCCGGGGACCATCGGATTGGTGTTCGTCAATCCGGGAATGGTCGTGCACGCGTTCGGGGGTACGGTCGTGCAGTTCGGGTACTGCGCGTCGAGGATCGTCCGCAGCTCCTCGACGGTCGGCAGCCGCCAGTCGCATTTGCCGGCGAAGCACTCGGCGGTCGCGACCCCGTCGAACGACGTGCCGGCATTGAGCGCGCCGAGGAGCACGACGAAGGCGTTGCCCGCGGGAAAGACGATCGGATCGCCGGGGTTCGGCTGATAGCCCTGCCAGAACCAGCTCACGTCGACGCCGTGCGGGTTCGGGAACGTCGCGGCGGGGTCGTACTCCTTCAGCTCCCACTGCAGGCCGGTGTCCAGGTCGGTCACCGTCCCGTCGGTGTTGTCGAGCCAGCGGCACGACGCCGAGCGCTTCGCGGCGTTGTTGTCCGCGGCGGCGAGCGCCTTCGCGAAGCCGGCCGCGCACTTCGCGAGGTTCGGCGTCTTGCCGAGGATCTCGTTCTTGCGCTCGCCGGCACGACACGCGGTGCGGTTCGCGAGCGCGGTCACCTTCGCGCCCTCGCACTTCTGCTGTGCGGTCGGGCCTGCGGCGGCGGCGTTCACGAGCGTCAAGGACAGGGCGAGAGTCCCGATCAAAGTGCGGATCATGGTGCGACTCCTTGGTGGGGCGGGCGGTGAAACGAGGCGGGGCGCGCGGGGTGCGCGATGCGGAGGACGTACCACGCCGGCGCGACGGCAGACGAGCACAAAATTGACTGGACGAGCGCCCGGTCGGGTGCCAGCGCGAACGCGGTGGCGCCCGCTACGGCGTGCCACGGCGCTCGTGCCGACCCACGCCTTCACGCAGCGGCGTGGATCGAGCGCGACGGCGTCTTCGTCCCGCGGGAGCGGTGCGTTCCCGACGGCGCACCGCGCCGCGAGCGGGCGTCGGCGATCAGCAATCGCAAGGTCTCGGCGCTGCCCCGCCCTCGAGCACGGGACCCATTCGAATGCGTGACGGGCCCGACGACGGGATGCAGGCGCGTCTTCGATGGGAGATCCCGCCTGCCGTCCCGCCCCGAAAGCCGCGCGTCGCCTCCTCTCGCTCGTTGCCGCAGCCACTGCCCCTCTCGCGCTCGGCCTCGGACAAGGCCGGCCGAACGGGCGCGAGACGCGTCAAGTCGGCTGATCGGCACCCGGAGGCGAAGAGACTCTCGTCTTCCAGGGAGCGAACCCACGGTCCTGTTCCCGGTGGCAGGCAGCGCCGACGCGTCGACCCACGCTACTGCGCTGGGATGATCACCGGTGGCTGGTTGCCGCTGCGCCAGATGAATGCGGCACGGATCTTCGTCTTTCCGGGGACGACGAAACGGCATCGAGAGGGCGAGAACGTCGACAGGTCGACATCGGGGAGCGAGACCGTGACCCCGCCACCGACTTCGACGGCCAGGTACGAATTCAGCCCCGCCGGGGCTCCGTGACGATCGAGAATCGCGATCTCGACCTGAGCCGTCTTCCCGTCGTTGAACACCGAGCAGGTAGCCACCCCGGCCGACAGCTCCTCTCCCGGAAAGGGCGGCGTCAACAGCGTCGCGGCTCGTGCGAAGCCGCTCGACGTCAGCAGGAGTGCGGCCGTGAGAAGTGCACGGCGAATCATGGAGCTTCCTTTCGGGTTG
The DNA here is from genome assembly GCA_046327915.1 of Binatia bacterium. Lineage (GTDB taxonomy): Bacteria > Desulfobacterota > Binatia > UBA12015 > UBA12015 > VGTK01. The sequence continues at coordinate 13,888 of JAXLXO010000050.1, forward strand.
CGGCGGCCGGCGGCCGCTCGTCTCTCGACGAGGAAGCGTGAGAAACCATGGCACACCGTGCCAAAGCCGGACCGTGGCGAGTACGGATCCGGATCGCAGTCGGCGTGAATCGAGCGACCGCACCGTGGCATACTGTGCCAGGATGGGACCCTCGTCGCGCATCGAATGCCGCGCGAGGCTTCGATCCGTGAGGTCAGTGAGCAAGGACCGGAGGTTCGACGCCGGGCGCCCCGGCGGGCCACGCAAACAATACGTTTGACGACACCTCGACCGTCAATCATCCTGCCGGCGTGCAGCCGGATGCGAGCATCGTCGGCCGTGACGGCGAGCTCGGCGTCCTTCGCGGAGCGTTGCGCGACGCGGCGGCCGGCCGCGGGCGCCTGGCGCTGATCGCCGGCGAGCCCGGCATCGGGAAGACGCGCATCGCCACCGAGCTCGCGGCAACGGCAGCAATGCAGGGCTTCGTCGCGCTGTGGGCGCGCTGTCCGGACGCTGCCGGAGCACCGGCGTTCTGGCCCTTCCGGCAGATCGCGCGCGAGTACCGCCGGCAGGCGAGGAGCGGCGGCGATCTCGCGAAGCTCGAGCGCCACCTCGCGGCCACGGCGACGCACGACGACGGCGTGCCCGAGCAGGCGCGCTTCGCACTCTTCGAGCGCGTCGCCAGCGCCCTGCGCGCGGCCGCGGAAGAGGCACCGCTGCTGCTGATCATCGACGATCTGCACTGGGCGGACCGCTCGTCCGTCAAGCTGCTGTGCTTCGTCGCGCGCGAGATCGCGACGGCGCGCATCGCGATCGTCGGCACGCTGCGCGAGATCGAGCCCACGACGCCGGCCGAAGTCGAGGCGCTGCTGGGCGATCTCGCGACCCTCGGCATCACCGTTCCGGTCCGCGGGCTCGGCCGCGACGACGTGGCGCGGCTCATCGCCGCGGAGTCGGGCACGACACCGGACCCGCGTGTGGTCGCGCGCATCCACGACGCCACGCAGGGCAACCCGCTGTTCGTCGGCGAGGTCGTGCGGCTGCTCGCCGCCGAGCACCGGCTCGCGGGAGCCGACGCGACGCTCGCGGCGCTGCCGATCCCGCTCGGCGTGCGCGCCGCGATCACGCGCCGCAGCGAGGCGCTCGACGCCGACGCGCGCGCGGTGCTGGCGGCCGCCGCCGTGTGCGGACGCGAGTTCGCGCTCGGCGTCCTCGAGCGCGCGGTCGACCTGCCGTCCGCGCTGGTGCGGACGTCGGTCGAGAAGGCCGAGCGCCTCGGTCTGCTCGCGCGCTGCGGATCGCGCCACAGCCGCTTCGCCTTCGGCCACGCGCTGATGCGCGAGGCGCTGTACGAGGAGCTGCCGGCCGCGCGCCGCGCGGAGCTGCACCGCCGGATCGCCGCGACGCTCGAGGAGGTGCACGCGAACGACCTCGAGCCACACCTCGCGGAGCTCGCCGACCACTTCCGCACGGCGGGCGACGCGGCCTCGCTCGAGCGCGCGGTCACGTACGCGCAGCGTGCCGGCGAGAGCGCGCAGCGCATGCTCGCCTACGAGGAGGCGGAGCGGCAGCTCGCGAGCGCGCTCGAGACTCTGGAGCAGTGCCCGGGCGCCGCCGCGGCGCGGCGCCGCGAGATCCTGGTCGCGCTCGCCGAAGCGCAGCGTGGCTGCGGACACGTCGACGAGATGCACGCCTCGTTCCGACAGGCGGTCGAGCTCGCGCGCGGCCTCGACGTGCCCACGTTCGCGTCCACGGTGCTGCGCTACAGCGGCGCGCGGACGGAGTTCTCGTTCGTCGACGAGACGATGGTCGCGCTGCTCGAGGAAGCGATCGCGAGTCTGCCCGACGCTCCGTCCACGCTGCGCGCGCGCCTGATGGCGCGGCTCGCATCGTCGCTGCTGCTGTCGCCGAGCGCAGAGACGCGCCGTGCGACGCTCGCGGCGGAGGCCGAGCGCATGGCGCGCGCGCTCGGCGACAAGGCGACGCTGGCGTGGGTCCTCGCGATGCGCGTGACCGCGCTCGTCGGCCCCGACAACGTGCAGGAGCGGCTCGCGCTCGCGGGCGAGATCCTGCGTCTCGCCGACGAGAGCGACTTCGCCGTCGCGGCGCTCGAGGCGCAGACCGGACGCGTGCACGATCTGCTCGAGCTCGGCGACATCCACGCGTCCGACCTCGCGATCGATGCGTTCGCACGACGCGCGAACGCGCTCCAGCAGCCGCTCTACCTCTGGCACCTCGCGACTTGGCGCACGATGCGCGCGCTGCTCGACGGACGGCTCGACGAGGCGGAGACGCTCGCGGGCGAGGCCTTCGCCGCCGGGCAGCGTGCCTCGCAGGCGACCGCGATGATGCACTACGGGCAGCAGCTGCTCGCCATCCGCTTCGAGCAGGGCCGCATGCGCGAGCTCGAAGGCCTCATCCGGATGGCGGTCGAGCAGGCGCCGACCGTGGCCGCGTGGCGCATCGAGCTGCTTTCGGTCGAGCTCGAGAACGAGCGCTTCGTCGAGGCGCAGGCGATGCTCGACTCGCTCGCGGCGCACGAATTCACCGACCTGCCGCGCGACACCAACTGGCTGATGTCGCTGGTCTCGCTGGCGTTCGGAGCGTCCGAGCTGGGCGACGCGGTGCGCGCGCAGCGGCTGCACGCGCTGCTGCGGCCCTACGCCGGACGGTTCGTCGTGACCCGTCCCGCGGTCTGCTTCTTCGGCGGCGTCTCGTACTACCTCGGACGTCTCGCGCGCACGGCGGGGCAACGCGATCTCGCCGCGGAGCACTTCGCGCGCGCGCTGCGCGAGCACACGCAGCTCGGCGCGCGGATCTGGACCGCACGCGCGGAGGCGGACTACGCGAGCCTGCTCGCCGAGCGCGGACGTGCCGAGGACGAGGCGCCCGCGACGCAGCTCGCCGAGCGCGCCGTCGCCGCCGCGGAGGAGCTCCGGCTGATCGAGCTGCAGCCGCGCGCTCGTCGTGCGCTCGCCGCCGTCCAGGCGCGGACGACGAGCGAGGGCTGGCACGAGGTCGAGGAGGCACCGCTGGCGCTGGTCGTCGGCGGGCGGAACGACTCCGCGCCGACGGGTCGCTCGAGCGGTGCGACCGTAGTGGACATCGCGCAGCGGCGCGCCGGCACCGAGCGCAACGGCTACGTCGCCGCGAGCCGCGGCAGCGCGCCGCGCCCGGCGCGCGTGGAGCCCGCGTACGAGATGCGCCGCGAGGGCGCGATCTGGACCGTCGTCTTCGACGGACGAACCGTGCGCGAGCGTCAGTCGATCGGGCTCGGCTACATCGCCTACCTGCTCTCGCGTCCGGATCTCGACGTGACGACGTGGGAGCTGGCGGCGCTCGATGGGACACCGGCGAGCGCGCCCCTCGACGGCGCGCTCGACGCGGGATCGGACCTGCGCGTCGCCTCCGCTCCGGGGCACGCGCTCGAAGCGGGCGACGGGCGCGCCGTCGCGGAGTACCGCGCACGGCTCACCGAGCTTCGCGAGGAGGCGGAGGGCGCGCGGCGCGCCAACGACCTCGGACGGCTCGCGAGCATCGACGCGGAGCTGCGCTTCGTCGAAGACGAGCTCACCGGCATGGTCGGGCTCGGCTCGCGCGCGCGTCTCACCGGCAGTCCGGCGGAGCGCACGCGCGTACGGGTCACTAAGGCGATCCGCTACGCGATCCGGAAGCTCGCCGCGCACGACGCGCGGCTCGGCGAGCATCTCGACGCCAGCATCAAGACCGGCACGCTGTGCTCGTACGCGCCGCGTCCGCGGCTCGCGTCGGGCTGGTCGATCAGCTGAGAGCAGCGCCGATCCGGCGCTACTACCACGGCCTCCGGATGACGGCTGCCACCTTGCCCAGAACCTCGGCGCGAGGCAGCAGGCCGAGGGACCGGCTGTCGATCGAAGAGCGCACGTTGTCGCCGAGGATGTAGAGGTAGCCCTCGGGGATGCGGACGGCTGCGTCGGACGACTTCGCACCGATCTCTTCCGAGCCCTGCTCCGACCACCCGCGCGAGGCGACCTCACCGTTGACGAGCACGACGTTCGGTCCGGCGGTGCGCACCTCGTCTCCCGGGACGGCGACGACACGCTTGATCGCCTGGCCCGCGCCACCGAACGGGAACGTGAAGAGCACGATGTCGCCGCGATCGATCGGAACCTCGGCGCCGGACCGTCGCGCCGCGACGACGACCCAGTCGCCCGCGGCGACGGTCGGCAGCATGGAATTGCTGGTCACGCGCAGCGGGTACCAGGCGAAGCTCCGGACGACCGCGCCGACCGTCAATCCAAACAGTGCGGCGGCGGCGATCAGTGCGGCGCTACGCGACGGAAACCCTCGGCGCATCTTTCGCGTTGTAGCTGAACGCGCCGTCCTGCTCGCTCACGGTCCGGGGTAGATGATCGGGGCCTCGAGCCGCACGCAGCGGAACGGACCAAAGGTGTTGCCGGCCTCGGCCCGAGACTGGATGTGCTTGTACGTCTGTTCTCCTGCGAGCAGGGGAAAATCCGAGCATGGCTGGCCCGCATGAGGTCCGGCGCCGTCCCCGGAGTCGTAGGCCTGCCAATCGGCCGGCCAGCTGATCGCGTCCGCGACCGTCGCGACGACTTCCGAATACGTTTCCCCGGCTCCGTTGCAGTTCGCCACCGGCATCGGTGGCAGAGGCCGTACGGCATTTGCCGGCGGCTCCTTCGAAGTGTCGAACCTCAGGCATGCACGGTACGACCCACGTCCTTCAATCCGGTTGGTGGGTCGTGCGCCATACGGAAGGCCGTACGGGCTGCAGGGGGTTCCGACCGGGATGGATGGTCCGACCTCCCAGTGGGCCGGCCACCGCAAGAAGGTGGGAGAGGGGTAGTACTCCACGATGACGGCGGCCGCGGTCGCACCGGAAGTGGCGGCGAGCGAGCTCTTCAGGTCGGCGGGTTCCGGGGCGAGCGCACTCCCCGCGTCGAACGTCCACGAGCCTCCCGCACACACGAGTGCCGTCGACAGTGCGAGGAGCATCGCCTTCGGCGTGAAACCCGGGCGCCTTCCGACGAATCTCATTCTTGACCTCCTCGGGAAGGGCTTCGAGAACATCGAGGATCGGCTCATGAGCCACCCGGGTAGATGGTCGGCGCCTTGCTGCGCACGCAGCGAAACGGACCTTCGGTGCTGCCCGACGCGACCTGTGACTGGATGTGCTTGTACGTCGTCTCTCCCGCGAGCAGCGGGAAATCCGAGCATGGCTGGCCCGGATACGGTCCGCCGAGCCCTTCGTTCCAGGACTGCCAATCGGCTGGCCAGCTGATCACGTCCACGATCGTCGTTGCGACCTCGGAATAGCTTTCCCCGCCTCCGGTGCAGCTCGCCACCGGCATCGGAGGAAGAGGCCGTACGGCATTTGCCGGCGGCTCCGTCGATGTATCGACCGGGAGGCAGGCGCGATAATTTCCGCGCACTTGAATCCGGCTGGTCGGTCTCACGCCGTAACCGAGCCCGTATGGGCTGCACGGCGTTCCGGCTGCGGCGGATCCGATCTCCCAGGCAGCCGGCCACAGCAACAACGTCGCGGGCTGTTTCTCCACGATGACAGCCGCCGCGGTCGCGCCGTAGGTGCCGGCGAGCGTGCTCTTCAGGTCGGCGGGTTCCGGGGCGAGCGCACTCCCCGCGTCGAACGTCCACGATCCGCCCGCACACACGAGTACCGTCGACAGTGCGACGATCATCGACTGCGGCGTGAAGCCGCGGCGCATCCGGGCAGATTTCATTTTTGACCTCCTCGGAAACGTGCTCGACGAGAGAATCGGGAATCGACTCACGATCCACCCCGCACCGCACGCACGTAGGAGTCGGTGTCCTTGAACTCGGAGTCCACGGTGCCGTCACCGAAGCGAACTTCCCACGCGAACTCCGCGGGGCCGGCATAGCTGGACGACGACCAGTAGCTGGCCGGAAGGGTGCAGCTGCACGTCAAGACCGTGCAGCCGGGGTTGCCGCCCGAGCCCGCACCACAGCCGGTGTTGAACACCGCCGAGACCGCCGGGCTCACGGTCCCCAGGTTGCGGATGCTCTCCAGCTCGGTGAGGTTCGGCAGCCGCCAGTCGGTGTGGCCCGCGAATCCGCTGCCGGCGTTCAGCGCGGCGAGAAAGGTCGTCACCGCCGTACCGTTCAGCGTGTACGGAGGAACGGTCAATCCGAGAGTGTAGACGTCGTCCTTGTCGTGGATCGAGCCGTCGTCGGACTTCTTCTCCCACATGAGGCCGGTCTTCGTGTCGGTGACCGTGCCGTCGCCGTTGTCGACGTACGCCTGCACGACTCCCTTCTGCAGGTCGCCGTCGCTGCCCGCGCCGTAGCTCGCGGTCTGTCCCGTCCGGAGCAGCGGCGCCAGCAGGGACGACTCGCAGATGGCGAGATCACTCTCGCAGGTCGCCAGATCCGCGGCACAGCCGCCGCCGAGCGACGCGCCGGCGGCCGCCGCCGCCGTGTCGTCCGTGCACTGCTGCAGGTACGCATCGAACGCGGACGACGGCTCGCTCGCGGCGCAGCTCACGCCGTACTTGGTAGTCGCCTTCGCGAACGCGCCGCCGAGGTTGGTCGAGCACTTGGTGAGCGCCGCCGTCCGCTTCGCCGCGTCGAGCGTCTTCGAGAACTTCGACTCGGCGACGAGCCGGCACTGCGCGTACTTCCCGGACGCCAGCTCCATGGCCGCCTCGCAGGACTGCTGCGCGGTGGCGGCGGCGTGCGCCTCGGGGGCGAGGCCCATGAGGGCGAGAATCAGGACGAACGACGACCGGCGTGGCATCCGGGCCTCCTGTGACCACCGGGCATTTCCCGGGACGAGCGTTGAGCTGCAGGGCGAACGAGAGTCGGCTCTGTCCTCGAGGCGTGAGAATCCGTGTCACGATGTGACAAACGCCGGCCCGCCGGTTCTTCGTTCGACCGCGCGCATCACGCCCCCCGGTCGAGAAGGGACATGCGGGTCGTTCCGCAGGTCCGGCGAATTCCCGGGGACGCTGAACGACGGGACGAGCGGCGACGGCAGCACGACGAGCGGGGGCTTCGCGGGACACTGCGAATGGCGCCTGCCGGCGATCGGAGAGCTGGCGGGAATCGTCGACGCGAGCGCACCGGGCCGCGGCACGCTCACCGGCCCATGCATCGACCGGACCGCGTTCGAACCGACGGTCGCCAGCGTCGAGCTTCGCGATCGTCGACGCACGACGCTACTCGATGCGGACCTCGAGCTTCTTCAGCGCATCCGTTCCACGACGGGCGGTGCGTACTCGCCCGACAGGGCCTTCTGCTGAGGACCGTACATCCGCAGGATCATCCAGATCTGCCCCGACTCGCCGCTCGGCAGCCAGTTGGCCGCCTTGTCGCCTTCAGGCGTCTCCTGCTGCACCCACAGGTCGATGGAGCCGTCGGCGTTGCGCTTCAGCCCCGGCGTCCGGTCGCCGATGGCGTAGCGGTCGATCGGGTTGGCCTTCAGCTGGTTGTCGTGGAGGCGGTACAGGGTCACCGACCAGAACTCGTTCACCGGCGGCATGTCGTCCGCGGCGAAGTGAATGCGATAGTCGCGGCTGCTGTGCAGGGGCTGGCCCTCGTGGTCGTAGAAGGCCGGCAGGTAGAGGGCCTCTTCCGCGAGATTCGCGCCGTAGCCCATCAGGGCGATCGTCGAAGCCAGAATGCGGTCGTCGCCGTAACCGCCGAGGTTGTTCGCGAAGCGCCAGCCGTTGCGCATGCGGCCGTTCTCCTGGCCATGCATGGGCACGCGCGCGAAGGCCGTCTCGGCGGCGCGCTTCAGTCCCCTGCGCTGCGCGGCGGTGAGCGCCTCGGCGTCGAACGTGAGGCCGGGGCCGATGCCGAGGGACCGGAACTGTCCGACCACTTCGCGGTCCTGCTCGCGCACGCCGCCGAAGGTCCACGCCCGGTCGAGCAGGCTGTAGAACTCGAGCGACTTCCACAGCGGGTTGTCGAGCTTCGGGTTGGGCACCGGCGTACCGGCGGCGATCGCGGGATACTTCGCGTCCGGGTTCAGCGGCTGCAGGCGCATGGTCTTCAGCTGGGCCACCACCGGCGCGATGTCCGACTCGACCTCCGGATGCACGACGATGCGGGCCTGCAGGAACACGCCCTTCGTCGGCGACTCGAAGCCCTGCACGCCGTCGGGCAGCTGCCCCTTCCATCCCGGCGGCAGGTACGCGTACGTCCCGGCCTTCGAGTGCACGCGCTTGCCGATGTACGCGAACGTGTTGAGCGCCCAGTCGGTGGCCTGCACGGTCCAGTAACGATCGGGCACCTCGGGAATGGTGAGCAGCACGGGCCCCTGGCTCAGGTCGAGCCACGCCAGTCCGTACACCGTGTCGTTGTTGGGCGTGAAGTCGATGGCCGCGCCGGGAGTGGCCAGCCCCGGATACACGTTGAACGTGTTGAGCGGGGCGTGCAGCGGAGCACCCGGATTGGTGTCCTTCTCCATCAGGATCTGCGAGCGCGCGTAGACGGCGCCGACCACCCAGGCCTGGTAGCCGAGGGCGAACGCCTCGGCCTCGGCGTATTCGTCCGGCAGGCGGTACGGCATCGGCACCACGCACGGAGCCGAAGCGAAGCCGCTGATGAACAGCAGGCAGCCTGCGTTGTTGCGCAGCGACGGGACGGCGACGATCGCCACGGACGCCGCGAGCACCAGCAGCAGGACCGTGTTCCTCAGGCGGCGCAGCCAGGTCTTGGGAGCGGATTTCATCGGAGGTCCACGGAGGTGACCGGCTCCTGTAGCCTGTGCCGGGCGATGAAGTCGAGAACGGCACGGGATGTCGCCGCGCTCGTCGATGGCGTCGGCGACGCCTTCGCCGCGGTCGATCCGTCGACGTTCTCGGGACCGACACCTGCCTGCTCGTCCATGCATGCGGCGCGCGGCGGGGTGGGCGATCCTTCGGCGAAAAATCGTGCCTTGCGCACGATGAACGATCGTCAGAAAACCACGAGCCAGCCGACTACGAGGGAGGGGTAGCTGCCGTCCCCGCCCGTACCCTCACTCCGATGGGAGCGAAACCCTTGAACTTCTTGACGACTCCCTCACCGACGCGCCCCGGTCGTCGGCATCGCGCGCCGGGCGCGATCTTCGCCGGACTGATCGTCGCCGCCATGGCGGCTGTCGTGGTCACCCCACCATCAGCGGCTGCCCTCGATTGTACTGCTCCGGCGCCACTCAACGAGTGCGTCCCGGGTGGTGCGAACTCGCGTCTCGACTGCATGGCGGAGTGGCTCACGCTCCCCGAGACCGCGCACCACTACACGCGCGTCCCGAAGCCGGTCATCAAGTGCTACGAGGGCGACCCGCACTGCGACGAGGATCCCGACGTCGACAACGGGCTCTGCACGTTCACGACGCGGATCTGCATCAACAACACCGATCCGCGCCTCCCGAGCTGCGTCCCGTCGGACGTGTCGACCCTCGAGTTCAACCAGGGGCGCCTCACCAACGACCCGGTCGATCAGGCGAACAAGGGCAACCTCGAGTGGGAGGTTCAATACGGCGGCCTCGGCTCGTACATCGCGCAGGACCAGCAACTGGTGTTCGCCGACGGGGTCAATGACACGCCGAACCTCTGCAGCGGCACGATCCAGCTGTTCGTGCTGATGACGCCGGGGCCCGACGGCACCTACCGGAAGGCGCGGCGCCGCTTCCGCGTGCGCGCCGCTGCCGCCGACGGCCGCGTCGACGTCGACACCTTCACCTACGATTGTCTGCCCAGCCGTTGCGGTGACGGTCACCTCCAGAACAAGGAGCAGTGCGACGACGGCAACCGGATCAACGGCGACGGCTGCGATCAGGGCTGCTACCGCGAGCCCTCGCCGACCCCGAGCCCGGTCCCGACGCCGACGCCGGTCCCGACGCCGAGCCCGGTCCCGACACCGACGCCGACCCCGGACCCGACGCCGACGCCGACCCCGATCCCGACCGCGACACCAATCCCGACCGAGACGCCGATCCCGACCGAGACGCCGCAGCCGACGGCTTCGCCCACGCCTGGGCCCTCGCCTGGACCGACCCTCGGTGTGTGGTCGTTCGGCGTCGCGACCGGGAGCAGCGCCCCCTGCTCGGCTGGCACCCTGTCTGACGGCTCGCAGATCCAGGCGTCCGGCGTGCCGGGCAGCAACACGACGGGTGGCGGCTCGGTCTGCAGCCTGACCCGCGGCAACTTCTCCGTCAGCGCGACCTTCCAGCTGCAGGGCGGCTCGATCAACCCGGCCGACGGCAAGGCACCGATCCAGCTCCTCGGCGCCCGCGTCGTCCGCGTCCAGGAGCCGACCGCGTCCAGCAACGACTGGATCTGCCTGCGCATCGAGTCGAACGGCCCGGGCTTCGTCGACTGCGATGGCGGCACGGACACCAGGCTGCTCGCGCAGGTGAACAGCAACCTGGCGGCGGCGCCCTCACCCCCGCAGTGGGATCCTCTTTGGCTCTCGACCGTGGCGGGTGACACCACGGCCGGCCAGGCGCAGATCCCGGTCAGCGTCAAGCTGCAGCAGCTCACGACGACCTGCCCTGGTCCGGAGGACACGAGCTGGACGCCGATCGATCCGATCAACACCATCTTCACCACGGGTCAGGCGCAGTCGCAGATCACCAATCCGCTGCGTTGCCCGAACTCCGTGGGCATCTTCAACTGCCCGGAAGGCAGCACCTACACGAAGACCGTGGCGAGCACGGCCAGCCTGAGC
>JAXLXO010000051.1:0-21950 GCA_046327915.1 Binatia bacterium
TTCTCCCACTGCTTCAGCTCCACGATGACTGCATGATCGCTGCCGGGGAGGTCGCGGCCCATCACCATGCAGTCGAGCCGTTTCGATGTCAGGGGGAGCTGGTACTCGAGCATCACGCCGTGGTCGTCGAGGTTCGCAGTCTGGAAGACCTGCGACATCGCGCGCAGCGAGTTGCGCCAGGAAGCTACTTCGGACGGAGCAGGCTGATAGCGGTAGTGGCGCTCGAACGCGGTCTCGAGGCGGCTCGCGATCTGATTCTGCGCCGCGTGGCGAACGAAGTCGGAACTCGTCCCGGCGTACAGGCGCACGACTCAGAGCTCCGTGTACTTCGCGTTCCGGCCGCGGGCCTTCTCCGCCGGATAGCGCTCTTCGTTCCGTTGCACCTTGTCGCGAAGCGCGGTGGTCACGTCGATCTGGAACCGCTGAGCGAACCGCAACACGAAGAAGAGCACGTCCGCGAGCTCTGCTTCGATCTGGGCGCGCGTGTCGGTTGCGGACAGCCGGTCATGCGACTCTGCCTCGTCGCGAAACCGAAAGTGCTCGAGGAGCTCCGACGCCTCGGTGACCATTCCGATCGCGAGGTCCTTGGGGCCATGGAAGCGGTCCCAGTCCCTGGCCTCACAGAAGTCGCGCACCAGATTCTTGAGCGTCTGGATGTTGGTCGTCTGATCCATGCCGGATCGTGCACGACGATCGTCGGCTCTGTCGACCGCCGGAGGGCACAAATCGATGATCCGGCCCTGGTCAGGCTTGCGCCTTCACCCCCGGACTTCTTCGCGCGCGCTTATCCGCGCCGCGCTTCCCGGCCAGGAGGGCTGCCTTGGCCACCGACGCGATGGGAACGACCTTCACGCTTGCGCGGAAGGCATTCTGTGCGTGCCAGAGATCGTACGACGCCTGCATCCGGAGCCACAGGCCCGGGCCGTTCCCGAGGAACTCCCCGAGGCGAATCGCCATGTCGGGGCTCACGCCGGCGGCCCCGTTGAGAACCCGATAGAGCGACTGTCTCGACACTCCCATGGCGCTCGCGGCCGTCTGAACCGCAACACCCTGATGCTCGAGTGCTCGCCCGACGATCCGGCCCGGATGGACGGGCTTCATCTTCGGCGGATGCACCGCCGGATACTCCCTGGCACTCACGCTTGCTTGCTCCTTCAATGGTAGTTCTCGAGATCGACCCGCAATGCGTCGCCATCCTCGAACTCGAACGTGATGCACCACGGGCCGTTCACGTGGATCGTGTAGCGCCGAGGCCTGGTGTTCTTCAGTTGATGGAAGTCGAGACCGGGGATGTTGATGTCCGAGAGCGAGAGTGCATCGTCGATGACGGCCAGTGCCTCGCGGATGCGGTCGACCAGATCTGCCCGCAGCCCCGAAGCGTCATCATCATTGAACAGCTTCCGCAGGCCCTTGTGGCGGAACGTCCTGATCACCAGCAGTTTGTAACGTGTTGCGTAACACGTGTCGAGCGTGAGGCAGACTGTCTGCGGATGACCCGCTGACGGTCTGCCTTGCTGCACTCGAGAGCGACTTCAACGACGTCCGGGCGGTGCACGGCGAATCCTGAAGCGGCCGCGTCCAGGCCGTGTCACCCGCACCCTTGCCGTAGCCCTCGCCGCGTAGGAAGGAGAGCGAGGCAGGAGGCATCGAGATGGCGAAGACCGAGACGGCGATTCTGGCGGGCGGCTGCTTCTGGGGCATGCAGGACCTGATCCGCAAGCTGCCGGGTGTCACGTCGACGCGCGTCGGCTACAGCGGCGGCGACGTGCCGAACGCGACCTACCGCAACCACGGCACGCACGCCGAGGCGATCGAGGTGGTGTTCGACCCGGACCGGCTGTCGTTCCGCGATCTGCTCGAGTTCTTCTTCCAGATCCACGACCCGACGACGCCGAACCGGCAGGGCAACGATCGCGGCACGTCCTACCGCTCGGGCATCTACTACCTGTCGGGAGAGCAGCGCGCGGTCGCCGAGGAGACCATCGCCGACGTCGAGGCGTCGGGCCTGTGGCCGGGGCGCGTCGTGACGGAGGTCAAGCCGGCCGGTCCGTTCTGGCAGGCCGAGCCGGAGCACCAGGACTACCTGGAGCGCTACCCGGGCGGCTACACCTGCCACTTCCCGCGCCCGGGCTGGAAGCTGCCGCGCCGCTCCGACGCGCGCACTGCTTGACGGATCCGGCGGTCCGGCGGGCTCTCTTGCGGAGCGCGCCGCGGAACCGCCGTCGCGGAAGACTACCCGAACGTCAGCTCGGCCATCGTCTCGAGCTGCTTCGCCTCGTGCGTGCCGAGAAGCAGCATCGAGACCGGCGTCTCGCGCCACGCCTGCAGCCGGTCGCGGACGCGCTCGCGCGAGCCGCAGAGCGAGATCTCGTCGGCGAACTGGTTCGGCACGGCGGCGATCGCCTCGTCGCGCTTGCCCTCGAAGAACAGCTGCTGGATGCGGTCGGCTTCCTTCTCGAACCCCATGCGTCCCATCAGGTTCTTGTGGAAGTTGCGCTTCGCCGCACCCATGCCGCCGATGTAGAAGCCGAGCATCGCCTTGACGGGGTAGAGCGCGCGCTCGAGGTCGTCGTCGATGTTGACGATCACCAGCTGCGCGATCTCGAAGCCGGGCTTCATGTTCTTCAGCGAGTCGGCGTAGACCTCGGGACGGTACGGCGAGAAGTAGAGCGGGAACCAGCCGTCGCAGATCTCGGTCGCCATCGCGACGTTCTTCGGCCCCTCGGCGCCGAGCCAGATCGGCAGATCGGCGCGCCGCGGATGCGTGATCGGCTTCAGCGGCTTGCCGAGACCAGACGCGTCGGGGCCGGCGTACGGCAGCGGATAGTGCGGACCCGCGCTGGTCACCGGCTCCTTGCGGCGTAGTACTTGACGGACGATGTCGACGTACTCGCGCGTGCGCGCCATCGGCTTGCCGAACGGCTGGCCGTACCAGCCCTCGACGACCTGCGGGCCGGACACGCCGAGCCCGAGGATCATGCGGCCCTGCGAGAGGTGGTCCATCGTCAGCGCCGCCATCGCCGCGGCGGTCGGCGTGCGCGCCGACAGCTGCGCGATCGCCGTGCCGAGGCGGATGCGCTTCGTGTGCGAGCCGAGCCACGCCAGAGGCGTGAAGGCGTCCGAGCCCCACGCCTCCGCGGTGAAGATCGCGTCGTAACCGAGACGCTCCGCGTGCTGTGCGGTGCCGATGATGTCGGGCGGCGGGAGCGCGCCCCAGTATCCGAGCTGGACGCCGAGCTTGAGGGATCGCATCGGGCTCTCATAGCGAGCCGGGCAGGGCGCCGTCCATCGCCCGCCTGGCAGGACGCTAGCGGAGGAGGTAGCTCGCCGTCGTCCACACCCAGCCGGTGGTGGCGGCGACGAACGACGAGAGGACGATCGCGACGCGCCAGCCGGCGCCGAGATCGACCTTCGGGTCGATGGCCTGCCAGAGGAAGAGCTGCGGGTTCACCCACGACCCGGCGATCAGGAAGAGCGCCGCGCCGTCCGGCAGGCCGGGGTGCACCGCGGCGACGCCGAGCTGCAGCGCGCCCATGAAGAGGTTGTCGAGGTGGCACTGCAGCACGCGCTTGCGGTTGCGGAACGGACCGAGCTCCGTGCGCCCGCTCGAGAAGCCGGCCATCACCCAGCCGAGGAGAACGCCGAAGGTCGCCTGCACCATGCCCGATGCGCCAACGAGATGTCCTGCGCTCATGGGCGAACGCGATAGCACGGCTCGCGTCCGCCGGAAGCGATTCGGCGCGCTGCGCGAGCGTCGCACGGGAATTTCGCGCCTGTCCGGACACGCGAGTCGATGGTATTTCCGGGATTCATGTCCGGCCGCCTGCGAGCCCTGTTGATCGACGACTCGCCGGAGGACGCGGATCTTCTCGAACGGCACCTGCGCGACAGCGGCTACGCGTTGACGCTGAAGCGTGTCGACGACCCGGCGACCCTGCCGCAGATCCTCGCCGCCGAGCCGTGGGACGTCGCGCTCTGCAAGTACGTGATGCCCGCCATCGCGAGGGGGACCGACGCTCTCGCGATCCTGCGTGCGGCAGCTCCCGATCTCCCGGCCATCGCCGTCGCAGAGAAGGCCGACGACGACGTGGCGCTCGAGGTGATGCGCGCCGGGGCGCGCGACTGCGTCGGGAAGCGCAATCTCGCCCGCCTGGCGCCGGTGATCGACCGCGAGGTGCAGGCGCGGCGTGCCGCGGCGCAGGCGGACGGCGCCCTGCGCATCGCGAGCTCGTGGCTGCGCCTCGCAGAGGACTCGGCGATCGTCGGCTTCTTCTTCCACGACCTGCAGACCGACACGATCACCTTGTCGGCGCAGTGGTGCGCCAATCTCGGCTACGAGCCGCGCGAGATCACGGAGACGCGTGCCGACTTCGAGGCGCGTCTGCACCCGCTCGACCTCGACGACATCCGGCGTTTCACCAGCGAGCAGCTGGCGGCCGGTCCGCGTGCCGCCTCGCGCGAATTCCGCCTGCGTCAACGCGACGGATCGTACTGCTGGGTGCTGGCGCGCACCGCGGTCGACATCGACGAGAGCGGCACTCCCGTGCGCGTGGTCGGCGTGCACATCGACGTCAGCGACCGCAGGCGCGCCGACGACGTGCTCGCCCTTCAGGCCACCGTGACCGAGCTGCTGGCCGAGGGAGTGTCGATGACGCGGGTGCGCGACGCGCGCATCCTGTACGTGAACCCCGCGTTCGAGCGGCTCTTCGGCTACGCCGCCGGCGAGCTGATCGGCCAGCTGCCGGAAGTGCTGAACGCCACGACTCCGGAGCGCAGCGCGGAAGAGACCGCCCGCGTGATCAAGGAGAGCCTTCACGGGACGGGCCAGTGGTCGGGCGAGGTGCACAATCGCCGCAAGGACGGCACCACGTTCTGGACGCACGCCTCGATCACGACGGCGCAGCACCCGGAGCACGGCGAGATCTGGGTCACGGCCCAGCGCGACGTCACCGAGCGCAGAAAGCTGCAGCGCGAGGTGCGCGACATTCGCGAGCGCCTGCAGCTGGTTGCCGAGACCGTTCCGCAGGCCTTCTGGATGGCCACCAGGGAGCTCGACCAGATGCGCTACGTGAGCCGCGGCTACGAGCGCATCTGGGGACGGTCGTGCGAGAGCCTGTTCGCGAACCCGCGCTCGTTCCTCGACGCGATCCATCCCGACGATCGCGAGCGCGTGACGGCGGCCGTCGCGACGGAGCGCGACGGCCCGGCGTTCTCGATGACCTACCGCGTGGTGCGCCCCGACGGGACCGTCCGCTGGGTGCTCGACCGCGGCTTCCCCGTGCGCGATGCGTCCGGGACCGTCACCGACTACATCGGCGTCGCGGAGGACGTCACCGAGCGCGAATGGTTCCAGCGGCTGCTGGGCATCCAGCACGATCTGGCACGCGCCATCGCGTCGACCAGCGATCTGCACGAGGGGCTCGTCGCCTGTCTCGACGCGGCGCTCGCCATCACCGGCTTCGATGCCGGTGGCTTCTACCT
The DNA here is from genome assembly GCA_046327915.1 of Binatia bacterium. Lineage (GTDB taxonomy): Bacteria > Desulfobacterota > Binatia > UBA12015 > UBA12015 > VGTK01. Next base: position 5,482 of record JAXLXO010000051.1, read on the forward strand.
CCTCGACGAGGAATCCGGGGCGCTGGATCTCGTCGTGCACCGTGGCGTGTCGCCCGCCTTCGCCGAGAGCAGCGGCCACTACGAAGCCGATGCGCCGCAGTCGCGCCTGGTGCGGGCCGGGGCGCCGCACTTCCAGCGATTCGCCGAGATGGGGCTGCCGCTGCAGGGCGCCGAGCTCTCCGAGGGGATCGTCGGGCTGGCGGTGCTTCCCCTGCAGCACCAGGGCCGGGTGATCGGCTGCCTGAACGTCGGCTCGCGTTCGACCGGAGAGTTCTCGCCGCTGGTCCGCCAGGCGCTCGAGGTGATCGCGGCCGAGTCGGGACAGATGGTCAACCGCCTGCAGGTGGAGGCGGAGATGCGCTCCGGCGAGGCACGGTTGCGCATGGCGGTCGAAGGCGCCGACCTCGGCACCTGGCACTGCGACCTGCGAACCGGCGACGCGCAGCTGTCCGATCGATGCTTGACGCAGATCGGCCTCGCGGCCGGCACGCGCACGACGGCGCAGAGCGTCCTCGCCATCATGCACCCCGAGGATCGGCTTTACGTGCAGGCCTCCTATCGCGAGGCGCGCGACGCGGGCACGGATCTCGACGTCGAGTTCCGCACGCAACGGGCGGACGGCACCGTGCGCTCGCACGTGCTGCGCGGGCGCTTCTCGGGGACGGAAGCGGGACGCCCCGCGCGCATCGAGGGCATCCTCCTCGACGTCACCCGGCTGCGCGCCGCGGAGGCCGCCGAGAGGCGCAGCGCGGAGACGCTGCGGCTCTTCGTCGACCACGCGCCGGCGGCCATCGCCATGTTCGACCGGGACATGCGCTATCTCGCCGTCAGCCGGCGCTACCTCGAGGATTACGACCTCGGCGAGCAGTCGCTCGTCGGGCGCAGCCACTACGACGTGTTCCCGGAGATTCCGGGCCGCTGGCGCGAGATCCACCGGCGTTGTCTCGACGGCGCCGTCGCGCGCGCGGAGGACGACCCGTTCCAGCGCGCCGACGGCCGGCTCGACTGGGTGCGCTGGGAGATCCACCCCTGGTACGAGGCGCCCGGTCAGGTCGGCGGACTGGTCCTGTTCTCCGAGCTCACCACGGCGCGCAAGCAGGCCGCGGACGCGTTGCGCCAGAGCGAGGAGCGGCTCCGTCTCGCGCTCGAGGCGGCGCACATGGGCACCTTCGACTGGGACCTGGTCAGCGACCGGATCACGTGGACGCGGCGGCACGAGGAGCTCTGGGGCTTCGCACCGGGAGAGTTCGCGGGCACGTATGCCGCCTTCGCCGCACGCGTACACCCGGGCGACCTCGAGGCGATCAATGCCGAGGTGCAGCGCTGCATCGCGATGCGCGACGACTTCGTGCGCGACTTCCGCGTCCTGTGGCCCGACGGCAGCGTGCGCTGGATCTCCGGCCGCGGCTCGTTCACGTTCGACGACAACGGCGCTCCGATCCGCATGCGCGGCGTGGTCGTGGACGTGTCCGACCTGCGGCGGACGGAAGCGGCGCTGCGCTTCAGCGAGCGCGAGTTCCAGTCGCTGTTCGCGAACATGCTCGAAGGTGTCGCGCAGGGGCAGATGGTCTTCGACGGCCAGCGCGCGAGCGACTTCGTCCTGCTCAGCGTCAATCCCGCATTCGAGGCGCTCAGCGGGCTGAAGGGTGTCGTCGGCAAGCGGATGAGCGACGTGGTTCCCGGCTTCGCCGACGTCGTGCCCGAGGCGCTGGCCACGTTCGGCCGGGTCGCGCAGACCGGCACCCCCGAGCACATGGAGGTCGAGCTTGCGCCCGTGCACCGGTGGTTCTCGGCGTCGGTGTACGGCACGACGCCGGGCCAGTTCATCGCGGTGTTCCAGGACATCACCGACCGCAAGGAGGCGGAAGCCCGGCTGCAGGCGTTGAATGCGGAGCTGACGCGACGGGTGGAGGAGCGGACGGTCGAGCTCGAGGCCGCGAACCGCGATCTGCAGTCCTTCAACTACTCGGTCTCGCACGACCTGCGCGCTCCGCTGCGACACATCGACGGCTTCATCCGCATCCTCGAGGAGGACTTCGCGGCGAATCTGCCGGCCGAGGCCGGACGCTACCTGTCACTGGTGCGGACCGGGGTCGGGCGCATGAACGGCATGATCGAGGCCCTGCTGCGGCTGTCGCGGCTCGGTCGTGCGGCGCTCCGGCTGCAGCGCTGCGAGCCCGCGGCGATCGCGCGCAGCGCGTTCGACGAGCTGCATGCGACCGAGCCCGAGCGCACCGTCGTGTGCGAGATCGGTGCGCTTCCCGCGGTCACGGCGGACCCGGCGCTGCTGCGTCAAGTCTACGACAACCTGCTCGCCAACGCGCTCAAGTTCACCCGCCCGGTCGCGGAGGCGCGCATCGAGGTCGGCTGCGAGCGACGCGACGGCCACGACGCGTTCTTCGTGCGCGACAACGGGGTGGGCTTCGACGCGGCCAGCGCGACCAGGCTGTTCGACGTGTTCCAGCGCCTGCACCCCGCGCAGCAGTTCGAGGGGACCGGCGTCGGCCTGAGCATCGTTCGCCGCATCGTGGAGCGGCACGAGGGCCGGGTGTGGGCGGAGAGCTCGCCGGGGAACGGCGCGACGTTCTGGTTCACGCTCGGCGCGGCGTGAGCCGGCGCGCCGCGTCGCGGGCAAAGCACCGCAGCGCCGCCGGCCGACTCCTGCGCGCAGTGCGTCGAACGTCGCGTCCGATCCCGTACGGAGTGTCGCGGCGTCGATCCAGACTCTGCGCGACGACCCGTCCGGCGGCACGCTCCCGTGAACGCGGAGCGGAATTTGCGCCGACCGTCTCCATTCGGGGGCCGTTCGCCGCGTCGCGTCGTCGATGACGTCTTGACCGTTCCCCCGCCCGCGACATAGCCGTGCGCCGTTCGCCTCGGTGCGAAATTTCTCGCGCCAGAAAGGAGGAGGGAAGCACGACCGCCGACGACCGCGATCGACGTCGGCCCGCATACGGGTCACACGACCCTTCCGATCCGTGCTGTCGCGTACCTCGTTCGGGGACGCGCTTCGTCAAGTTCAACATCCGATTGAAAACCGACCGTACAGGAGAAGCAATGCGTAGGATCGCTCTCGGAACCATCGTGCTCTCGTTCGCTCTCGTCGCCAACGCGTGGGCGGGTGCGAAGGACAAGTCGCAGAACACCGTCGTCGACATCAACGCCACGGGCACGATCGACAACACGACGGCGAAGTCGAAGATCCAGTCCTCGAAGCCGTGCGCCCTCCAGGCCCAGATCCAGACGCTGGTCGGACCCGGTACCGCCGACGACGCGGTGGTGATCTGCATCGCCGACGCGGATCTGGACTCGCCGATTGCGGGCGGCAACGGCATCGTTCTCGCGACCGAGCTCAAGAAGGGCAAGGTCAACCTGAAGGCGAACCTTGCCGAGGTGGACGTCGCCGGTCAGGCCTGCGGCGACTCCGACGCGATCAGCTACAACGGCGGCATCCGCTGCTTCGTCGACGACGCGGCCTACCGCGGTGACGCGAACGTCGCGGGCAGCTGGCGCGCGGATTGCGCGGCACACGGCGGCATCGCGAGCGGCGCGCCGGGCGTGACCAAGCTGAAGGTGAACTCGACCCAGTCCGTCGTGGTCGGCCTGTGCCAGACGTTCGTCGTCGGCACGCGCCTCACCGGCCCGAACGGCGGCATCGACTTCGCCCGCACGGGTCAGCGCACGCCGATCGTCCCGTAAGCGGGATCGAGCGAGCTTCGTGCGAAGAGCCGGGGGGTGGCGACACCCTCCGGCTCTTCTCGTTTCGGCGGCAGCGCCGGCGACGACCGGGCGTCAAGGACGCGGCAACGGCTGCGGTGCGCGCGGCCCCGTGTGGCTCGCTGCGGCATCGGCCGCTCCCGGAACTCCGCGCTCGGACATGCGCCGGAGCGCGTCGTTGGCGTGGATTCCGACCGCGGCGTCCTGCTGCAGCCCCGCCAGGAGCGCCACGCGATCCGCGCCGCCGAGCCGCCCGAGCGCGTGCACGGCGTGAATGCGGATCTCGACCGGCTGCCCGGAGCCCGCCGCGCGCGCGACGGCGTCGAACTGCGAGGCGTCGCCGATCTCTGCCAGCAGCAGCGCGCCGAGGAGCGTGCGGCGCTCGGACCCGCGGCTCGCGCCGGCGCTCTTGCCGGACGCCGCGACCGTCGCCGTGCGAACGCGATCGACGAGCGCGGCGTCCTGCCCCTCGTCGGTCAGCGTCCACAGCACGCGCTTCGCCTGCAGCGCGTTGGACAGCGGCTCGTCGTCGAGCGCGAGTGCGACCAGCGCCGCGAGCGCCGCGTCGTCCGTGCAGAGCTTCGTGCAGGCGGTGATCGCCTTGCGGCGCACGGCGGGATCGGGATCGCCGAGCGCCGCCACGACGACGTCGCGGCTGTCCGCGCCGGCGATCCTGCGCAGGGCCGGGACGGCGACCGCGCGCACGGCGGCCTCCGGGTCCTTGCGCGCCGCGCGCGCGACGCCACGGCGCACGGCGTCGTCGGTCTTCGGAGCGTCCGCGAAGACGCCGACGATCGCCTCGCGCACGGCCGGTTCCTCGTGCTCGAGCGCGCGCAGCAGCGCGGGAAAAGCCGCCGGCCCGAGCGCGCTCAGGCGATCGCGCGCCGGCTCCCAGACGAACGCGTCGTCGCTGCCGAGCGCGCGTACGTCGGACGTGACGTCGACGCACACCTCGTACTCGCCCGCGACGGCGCTGCGGGCCGCGAGTGCGGCCGAGAGCGCGCACGCGAGCGCGACCGTGCGTTGCCTGCGACGGGACGACATGACCTGCGACCTTGGCGTCCGGTCACGACGCTTTCAAGCGCGAGCCGCGCTCAGCGCCGCCGTCCGGCGCCACGCTCGAAGCCGCCGCCGCCCGCGCGCCCGCCGAAGCCGGCCCCGCGCTCCGCCGCGCCGCCGCCGAACGCCGCGCGCGACGCGCTCTCGTAGCGCTCGCTCTGCAGTGCACCGCGCTGCCGGCTCTGCGCTTCGCGCTGCAGGCCGCCGACGCCCGACGCGGACGCCTCGCCGCTCGCGGGTGCTTGACGCGGCTGCGTCCGCGTCGCGGCCTGCGCCTCCGCGTTCGTCTGGCGCGACGTCGCGGTGCCGCCCGTTGCCTGCCGCGTCGTTGCCGTGCTCGTCGTCTTCGCCTGCGATCCCGACGGCTGCTGGACGTCGTTCCAGCTGCCGCCGTCGTACTTCTGCCAGCCGCTGCCGGTGTTCTTGTAGACGTTGCCGTCGTGGCCCGCGTACACGTCGCCGCTCGACGTCTTCGCCGCTCCGGTGTTGCCGTACGCGGTGCTGACACCGGCGGCCTTGCCGCCGGAGGACGTCTGCACCGAGCCCACGGTCCCGCGCGCGTTGCTCGCGTGCTGCGCGTACGCGGTCTCGCTGCCGTTGGTCACCACCGAGCTGCCCCACTGCGCGTAGGGGCTCGATCCCTGCCGCGTCGCCGCGCCCGCGCCGGTGTACGGGTTGTAGACGCCGGCCGCGGTGCGGGTGCCGCCGGGTCCGGACGCGGTCGCGCCACGGGCGTACGTCCCGGTGTACGGATTGTACGCTTGACCGGCGCTGGCGCTGCCGTACGGTCCGTACGCGGTGGCGCCGCGCGCGTACGTGCCGGTGTACGGGTTGTAGGTCGACGCCGCCGCGACGCCGCCGTACGGGCCGTAGGCCGCGGTGCCGACGCCGTATGCGCCGGTGCGCGGCACGTAGATCGGTGCCGCGCCCCAGGCGCCGTACGGCACGGGGTACGGGCGGTACACCGGGTAGCCGACCGGCGGGTAGTAGACGTAGGGCGGGTGGTAGTAGCCGGTGCCGCTCGCGACCACGGCGCCGACGGTCGCGCCCATGATGAACGCGCCCAGGTATCCCGCCGTGTAGCTCGACTGCACCGCACCGCTCGGCGTCGTCACCTGCGTGACGTAGGTCACGTTGTAGACCGGCGAGCTCGGCGGGATCGCGTAGATCTCCTTCGGGACCGACGGCGCGGTCTGCCACGGACCCTGCGGCGTCGTGGACATGAACCATACGCCCTGCAGCAGCAGGTAGTAGACGTCGCCGACCTTGATGACCTTGTCGGGCGTGTTGCTCGCGTACGCGAGCGACGTGCCGGTGACGGGCTCGAACTTCGGCGGGCCGTCGTACGTGACGCTCGCCTCCTTCGCGGCGGCGACGGGGTCGATGGTGACCGTGGTCGGGATCTGCGCGAGCAGCACCGCGTCCTTCGCCTCGTCGGTGCCGGGAACCGACGCGCGCACGAACCCCATCGGCGAGTCGGCAGGAATCGCGGCGAAGTCCGGCGGCAGGTCGGCGCTGGCGAAGGTCCACGGGCCCTTCAGGTCGGTGGCGCGGAACCAGCGTCCGGCGGTGAGCACGTAGTACGCGCTCGCTGGCGAGTAGACGAAGAGCGGCGTCTCGGTGTTCTTCGCGTAGACGAGCTGCGTGCCGGGGATCGGTGCGTACACGGGCTGTCCCGCGAAGACGATGATCTCCGCAGGCCTGTCGCTGGTGAACACCGTCGGCACGGTGCTGGCGGCGGGGGGCGGGATCGCCTTGGCGAGCGCCTTCCACTGCGGATCCTTCGGCAGCGCCGCCATGCCCTTCGGCAGCGTGCGCGTCGCCGTCCACGGACCGTCGAGCTTCGGCGCTGTCAGCCACTGCTTGCCGTCGAAGAGGAAGAGCGCCCGGCTCGCGTCGTCGCGGAGCAGCGGCCAGTTGGTATTGACGACGAACTCGAGACCCGAGCCCGGGATCTTCGCGAACGCCGGCTCTCCCTCGATCTGCACGAGGATCGCCGGGCCGTAGCTGACGAAGATCGCCGGCGGCGCGTCGTCGAGCTGGACGCCGGCGGGTGCGTCCGGCTTCTCCACCGACGCGACCAGGCGGTCGAGCGAGATGGTGACGGTCTTGTCCGGCGCGAGGAACGTCCGCGCCAGCAGGTTCATGCGATCGGCGGCGGCCGGGTCGAGCGAGGGGAAGCTCGTGCCGGTGACCGCGAGGTCGTGCAGCAGCACGGTGCGCGCGTGCACGTCGACGTCGGTCTTCGCGTGGATCTTGACGACCCCGAGCACCGGCTTGCCGCCCTTCGGCGTCACCGACACGGCGAGGCGGAAGTCGAGGTCGGTGAAGTCCTTCCAGTCGTCGGCCTGCGGCTGGTAGTAGACCAGCTGAACGCCGTCCTTCGTCATCTCGCGCGGCCAGCCGGGTTCCTGCGCGAGCGCGCTCGCGGCGCTGACGAGCGCGAGCAGCAGAGCGAGCGGTGCGGCGATCGATCGGGCTCTCGAAGGCATTCCGCAGTCTAGCCGGTTCCCCGCCGGGCAGCGATCCGGAACCGCCACGATGGACGCTTCGGCAGCGGCGCCCCGGCGGTGTATGGAGACCTCTCCCATCGGCGTCGTCGCGACGACGCGAGCCACGCAGGAGACCGCATGAAACCGCCCTTCGGAGGAAAGATCGGCCGCACGTACGACGACTCGACGCCGTGGTGGCCCGAGCTGCCGTCGGCGCCGGCCGGCGCGCCCAACATCATCGTCGTGCTGCTCGACGACGTCGGCTACGCGCAGTTCGGCTGCTACGGCTCGGACATCGCGACGCCGTGCTTCGACCGGCTCGCCGCCGCCGGGCGCCGCTACGCGAACTACCACACCACCGCGCTGTGCTCGCCGACGCGCGCCTGTCTCCTGACGGGCCGCAACCATCACTCGAACGGCATGGCGCGCGTGGTCGAGTTCGCGGCGGGCTTTCCCGGCTACAACGCGACCATCCCGAAGGAGAACGGCTTCCTCTCCGAGATCCTGGTGCGCAACGGCTACGCCACGTTCGCGGTCGGCAAGTGGCACTTGACGCCTGCCACCGAGATGACCGTCGGCAGCCCGCGCGACAAGTGGCCGCTCGGTCGCGGCTTCGAGCGCTTCTACGGCTTCATGGGCGGCGAGACCGACCAGTACCTGCCCGACCTGGTGTACGACAATCACCCGGTCGAGCCGCCGCGCACGGCGGAAGAGGGCTACCACCTGACGGAGGATCTCGCGGACAAGGCGATCCGCTTCGTCAAGGACCTGCGCGCGGTCGCGCCGAAGAAGCCGTACTTCCTGTGGTTCACGCCGGGCGCGTGCCACGCGCCGCACCAGGCGCCGGCGGACTACATCACGCCGTACCGCGGCAAGTTCGACAAGGGCTGGGACGCGTGGCGCGAGCAGGTGTACGCGCGCCAGGTCGCGTCGGGGCTGCTGCCGCCGGGCACGAAGCTCTCGGAGCGTCCGTCGTGGGTGCAGCCGTGGGACTCGCTGTCCGCCGACGAGCGCCGTCTCTACGCGCGCATGATGGAGGTCTACGCTGGGTTCCTGACGCACACCGACGCGCAGGTCGCGCGCGTGCTCGAGTTCGTCGAGCAGCAGGGCGAGCTCGACGACACGCTCGTGATCGTCATGAGCGACAACGGCGCGAGCGCCGAGGGCGGACCGAAGGGCTCGTTCAACGAGCAGTACTTCTTCAACTTCGTGCCCGAGAGTCTCGAGGAGAACCTGCGCCGCATCGACGACCTCGGCACGCCGCGCGCGAACAACCACTATCCGTGGGGCTGGGCGTGGGCGGGCAACACGCCGCTCAAGCGCTTCAAGCGCGACACGCACGAGGGCGGCGTCGCCGATCCGCTGATCCTGCACTGGCCGAAGCGTCTCGGCACGAGCGGCGGCACGCGCCACCAGTACGTGCACGCGATCGACCTCATGCCGACGATCCTCGATCTCGTCGGTGTCACGCCGCCGGCGACGATCAACGGCTACGAGCAGACGCCGATCGAGGGCACGAGCTTCGCCGCAAGCCTCGACTCCGCCGACGTGCCGAGCGCGCACGTCACGCAGTACTACGAGATGCTCGGCTCGCGCGCGCTCTACCACGACGGCTGGAAGGCGGTCGTGTTCCACCCCGCGCCGTTCATCGCCTACGACGGCACCGACGTCAGCAAGCCCTTCGACGACGACGCGTGGGAGCTCTATCACGTCGCGAAGGACTTCTCGGAGGTGCAGGACCTCGCCGCGGCCGAGCCGGCCAAGCTCGAGCAGATGAAGAAGCTGTGGTGGGAGGAGGCCGCGAAGTACCAGGTGCTGCCGCTCAACAACCAGCCCGGACGCTTCATCGACACGCGCCACCGCCGCAAGCGCTACGAGCTGCACTCCGGCGTCGGACCCTTGCCCGAGGCGATCGCGCCGAACCTGCGCGGGCGAAAGTTCTACATCGCGGCCGAGCTCGACGTGCCGGCGAAGGGCGAGGTCGAGGGCGTGATCGCCGCGCACGGCAGCCACTCCGGCGGCTGGGTCTTCTACCTGCACGGACGCCGCCTGCACTACGCGTACAACTTCGTCGGTACCGAGATCACCGTCGCGTCGGCGAGCGTCGAGCTGCCGGTGGGCTGCGTCATGGTGCGCGCGGCATTCACGCCGTCGGAGGCGCGTCCCGGCAGCGGCGGCGACGTCGCACTGTTCTACGGCGACGTGCCGGTCGGCGAGGCGACCGTGCCGCGCACGACGCCGTTCACCTACGGCGTGCACGGCTTCACCGTCGGCTTCCAGCCGGCCGGTCCGATCAGCCCGGCGCTCGGCGGCCGCGGCGAGGTCACGCCGGGCGTGCTCGGACGCGTCGTGATCGAGGTCGAGGGGCGCGGCGGCGCGCCGGACCCGGCGAAGCGCGAGCGCGTCGACCTCGCGACGCAGTAGCGGATCCGCTCACGACGGCGCGCGTTCCGATCGGACGCGCGCCGTCGTACGGCGTCAGCGCACGAGCTCGGCCATCGTCGTGTAGCGCTCGAGCAGCGCCGGCACGTTCGGCGGCAGGTCGATCCGCGACGGGTCGTACCAGGGGCTCCACGTGCGCAGGTAGCGGCGCAGCATGTCGCGGTGCATCGGCGTCTGCGGGCGGGCCGGCGTGCGGCCGAGCGCGCGCGCCATCTCGCGCGCGAAGCGCGACACGTACGACAGGTAGTGCCACTGCGCGCGGACGCTCGCGACGACGCGGTACGGGTAGCTCCCGACGAGGTGCTCGAACACGCCGAACGCGACCGTGCGGTGCTCGATCTCCTCCGCCATGTGCCACGCCCACAGCTCGCCGCCGGGAACCGTCGAGCCCGGATCGAACGCGCCGGCCGCCGCTCCGGCGAGGGCGCCGGCGCAGGTCATGGCCTCGAAGCCCTCCGCGTAGCCGACGTTGAAGCGCAGCGACTTCGTGCGCGTGAAGCGCTGGTAGTCGTCCTCGAGCTGCTGCTCGATCGCGCGCAGCCGCGCCGCGGTCGCATCGTCGAAGCGCGCGCGCACGCGCTCGTTGAACAGCGCGTGGTTCTTGTAGTGGTGACCTTCCTGCTGCGCGAAGCGGCGGACGTCCTCGGCGAGCGCCTCGTCGGTGATCTCGCGCAGCGCCGCGTTCATCGTCCGGATCAGATACGGCTCGAGGTACGGCATCGTGAGCGACAGCCCGAGGATCGGCAGCAGCGCGCCCAGCTCCTCGTCGGAGCCGTCGAGCGCAACGGCGTCGTCGAAGGGAAATCTGATCTTGCGGACGGTGATGGCGCTCACGTGTGGTCTCCGGGCCGCAGTGTCCCCGTCACGGCGGCCTCTCGCAAGCCGCCGCGACGCGCGGGACCGGCGTGAGCGGGCCTCACGCGGCCGCGCGCCGCACGTACGGAATCAGCACTCGACGCCGGCGATGTGCCCCATCATGTCGAGCGCCTTGCTTGCGGCCTGCGCGCCGGCCGGCGTCACCAGGTGGCCGGTGATGTACGCCGGGAACTTGCTCGAGCCGAGCGCGTCGAGGAAACCCTTCGCGCCGCAGAAGGCGGCCTTGTTCTCGCGGATGACGATCAGGCTCGACTTCAGCCCTTCGACCAGCGGCCTCGAGAACTCGGCGGCGACCCGGACGCCCTTGTTGAGGCTGATCAGGACTTCCAGGGCCTTGGCGCCGCCGCCGATCGACTCGATCGCGGCGATGATGCCGACCGCCTCGGCGCTCGTCGACGCCACCCCGAGGCTCAACGTCAGCGGTACCGCGGCCGACGCGATCACGAAGCCGCCGACAGCAAACACGATCTCCCACATCATGATGTCGAGCAGGATCCGTGCGGAGGCCAGCGCCGCCTCGCCGATCGTCTTCCCCGAGACAACGCCGAGGAAGAACACTACCCCGACCACCAGGATGTTGATGATGCTCAGCACGCCGAGCGAGCTCGCGACGTCGAAGCGACCGGACGGGTCCGCGTTGTTCACCGGGTCGGCGCCCGCGTACAGGTAGCGGTGCAGGGACGGCGGATCGAAGATCTGCCCCTCCTCCGGATCGGTGCTGGTGAAGCGGCCGATCGCCTGATCGTAGTAGCGCGCGCGCAGGTAGTAGTAGCCGACGTTCGGATCGAGCTGCTCGCCGGCGTAGAGGTAGACGTTCGGCGACGTGCCGCTCGAGTGCAGCATCACGCCGAACGCGTCGTAGGTGTAGGTGTCGCTGACGATCCCGGCCGGAGTCGTGAGCTGCCGCGTCGAGAGCTGGCCGTCGTAGAGGTGGAACGTCGTCGTTCCGCCGGGCCGCGTCTGGCTGACGAGGTCGAGGCCGTAGCCGTAGGCGACCGTTCCGGCAGCGCTGGTCTCGAGCACGACCTGCGCGTGCTCGCGGTTCTTGTCGAGGAGATACGTCGTCGTCTGGCCGTTCGACGTCACGCTCGTCCGCATGCCGTCGGCGTCGTAGCCGTAGGTGACGGTGCCCGGGTTCGCGCCGTCCTGCACGTCGGCGGCGACCAGCCGGCCGTCCGCGTCGTAGACGTAGGCGTCGGTCACCGCACCGGTGGTGCGCGACGCAAGGTTGCCGGCGTCGTCGTAGGTGTACGACGTCGTCGCGGCGCCGGCGGTGTGGCTGATCAGGCGGTCGTTCGCGTCGTGGACGTAGCTCGTCGCGACGCCGTCGCGCGTCATCGTGGTGCGGTTGCCGACGCCGTCGTACGCGTACGCGATCTGCGCGTCGTTCGCGACGCCCGGCTCGTCGATCAGCTCCTCCACGAGCCGGTACACCGGGTCGTAGGTGTAGAACACCGTGCGTCCGGTCGTCGCCGGTCCGGACTCGACGACCTGCTCGCGGTTGCCCGCGGGCCCGAGCGTGTAGACGTACGACGAGATCGGCCCGCCCGGACCCGTGTTGTCGAGGCGCACGAGCCGGTGCAGCGCATCGTACTGGTACGACGTGGCGACGCCGTTCGGGTAGGTCGTCGACGCGACGTTGCCGACCGGGGTGTACGCGTAGCTCGTCGTGCCGGTCGCGTCGGTGAAGCTCGTCAGCCGGTTGAGCGCGTCGTAGCCGTAGGTCGTCGTGCCGTTCGGCGTGGTCATCGACGCGCGGTTCCCCGCCGCGTCGTAGGTGTAGGCGATGACGTCGCCCGACGCCCTGGTCTCCTGCAGGACGTGGCCGCGCGCGTCCAGCACGGACACGTCGCCGCCGGCCTGCGTGCGGCGGCCTTCCGGCGTGTAGACGGTCGTGATCACGCTGCCGCCGGGCAGCGTGCGCGACACCTGCCGGTTGTCGGCATCCCAGGTGAACGTGGTCACGCGGCCGTCGAAAGCGGTGTGATTGACGACGTTGCCCGCCGCGTCGTGCGCGAAGGTCTCGCTCTGGCCGAGCGGCAGGGTGCGCCTGGTCACGCGACCGAGCGCGTCGTACTGCATCGTGGTCGTGTGCCCGTTCGCGTCGGTGGTCGCGACGAGATTGCCCTGCGGGTCCCAGTCGTAGGCCGTTACCTGGCCGGCCGCGTCGGTGACGCTGGTGAGGTGCCCGGCGCCGTCGTACGCGAACGTCGCCGTGCGTCCCGCCTGGTCGGTCTCCGCGGACTTCCGTCCCGCGAGGTCGTAGGTGACGGTCTTCTCGGTGCCGTCGTCGAACGTGGTCTGCACGAGGTGGTCGCGGCTGTCATAGGCGAAGGTCGTCGTGCGACCGAGCGCGTCCGTCGTCGCGACGCGGTGCTGCTTCGCGTCGAGCACGTGCGTGGTCACGTTGCCGAGCGGATCGGTCACGATCTGCTGGTTCGGCGCGTACGCGTACGTCGTGACGTTGCCGCGCTCGTCGGTCTGCGTGACGATCCGGCCGGCGGCGTCGAGGGTCTTCGCGGTCGACGTACCGTCCGGATTGACGGTGCCGGTCACGCGACCGAGCGCGTCGTATTGCATGGTCGCCGTGCGGCCGTCGCGATCGATGACGCTCGTGATGCGGCCCTCGGCATCGTACGACTGCTGCTTCGTCGAGCCGTCGGGGTACGTCGTCCTGATGCGCCGCCCGTAGACGTCGTACTCGTGCGACGTCGTGCGGCCGAGCGTGTCGGTGATGCCGGCGATGCGCTTGCCGTCGCCGAAGGGCGCGAACGTCGTGTGCGTGGTGTTGCCGAGCGCGTCGGTCACCATGGCCGGACGCCCCGCCGGGTCGTTCGCGAACTGCGTCGTGCGGCCCGCGACGGTGAACGACGTCGGGGCGCCGTTCGCGTCGTAGGCGTACGTGGAGAGCGTTCCGAGCGGGTCGACCTGCGAGATCTGGTTGCCGAACGCATCGCGGCCGAACGTGGTGACGTTGCCGAGCGGATCGGTGGTCGACGTCCGGTTGCCCGAGGCGTCGTAGCCGTGCTGTGTGACGCCGCCCTCGGGGTCGGTGACCTGCGTCAGGTTGCCCTTCGCGTCGTAGACGTTGGCCGTCGTGCGCCCGTCCGGATCGGTCGTGCTCAGGACGCGCCCGTGCGCGTCGTACGTCGAGGTCGTGGTGTTGCCGTCGACGTCGGTGCTGCTCAGGAGGTTGCGGTTCGCGTCCCACGTCTTGCTCGCGACGCGGCCGAGCGGGTCGGTCTCGGTGAGCAGATTGTCGGCTCCGTCGTAGGTGTAGGCCGTCACCCCGCCGAGCGCGTCGGTCTTGCGCACGACGTTGCCGACCGCGTCGTACTCGAAGACGGTCACGTGGCCGAGGCGGTCCTTGACGATCTCCTGCCGCGTGCCGAGGTCGTGCGTGACCTCGACGCGGCGGCCGTCGGCGTCGACGGTCGCGATCAGGCGGCCGTCGTCGTCGTACTCGTTGCGCGCGATCCGCGCGCCGCTCGGGTCGACGATGTCGAGCAGGTGATGATTGCGGTCGTAGGTGAAGCGCGTGACGTTGCCGACCGGACTGGTGTGGCTGCGCAGGTCGCCGCGCGCGTCGTAGACGTAGCTCTGGCCCTGGCCCTTCGCGTCGACCATCTGCGTGATGCGACCGTCGCCGTCGCGCACGAAGGTGATGCTCCTGCCGGACGAATGCGTGATGCCGAAGGCGTCGATGGTCAGCGTGTTGCCGTTGGGCTCGGCGCTGCTCAGGACGCCGTCGATGCGGTCGATCACCACCGACGTCCCGTCGAGCGCGGTGTAGCGGAAGCGGCGCGGGTTGTAGGTGTCGAAGGTGTTGTCGTCCCAGAGCTCGAACTCGCTGCCGGCCGGCGCCACGAACAAGCTCGGATTGTCGAGGCCCTCGAGCGTGCCGAGCGTTCCCGGCCGCGGGACGAAGCCGACGACGTTGGTGAAGTCGAGCGCGAACGGCGCGGAGGTCGGCGAGAGCTGTAGGTCGAAGATCTCGACCTTGCCGTCGGGCAGCGTGACCGTCACGAAGTGCTGGTCGAGCGCGACCAGCTGCACCGCGAGGCCCGAGCTCTGCTTCGTCCAGCCGGTGCCGAGGACGCGGTTGGTCTGCAGCCGCAGCGTCTCGACGCCGAGCTGCCAGCCGATGCCGAAGTCGCCCTGCCGCTTGTCCCGGCTGTCGTAGCGGCGCACGACGCGGATCGGGATGCCCGAGAGCGCGATCTCGAGATCGACAAACTCGAGCGTGAACGCGCCGACCTTGCGCTGGCGCGCGACGATGCACGTGCTGGTCGCCTCGCTGACGTTGCCGCCGGCGTCGTACACGCGCAGGCGCAGCGTGTAGATCCCGTTGAGCAGCAGCGTCGGGTCGAGCTTGCCGAGCGTGCCGTTCGTGACCTGCGTGCCGCCCAACGCGATCACGCTGAAGTCGTCGTCGCCGGCCGGCGCGAGCGCCAGCTCGTAGCGCACGAGCGTGTCGTCGGTCGCGCTGCCGATCACGTCGACCGGCTCGGTGACCTCGGCGCCGTCGGTCGGCGACGTGATCTCGGCGAACGGCGGCGTCACGTCGCTCGCGACGCGCGCGGCGACGGTCAGCGACGCGCTGCCGGTGATGCCGTCCTGCGTCGCGGTGATCGTCGTGGTGCCGGCGGCGAGCGCGCTCGCGAGCCCGCCGGCCCCGATCGTCGCGACGCCGGTCGCGCTGCTCGACCACGTGACGGTCGTGCTGACGTCGGCCGCGGTGCCGTCGTCGTGGATCGCCGTCGCACGGTACGCGCGCGTCTCTCCGGTGAGCAGGATGGCGTTCTCCGGCTCGACGACGATCGACACGATGGTCTCGCCCGGTCCGGGCGGTCCGGTCGAGACGACGAGGCTCACCGCCGATCCGGACACGACGCTCGTGCCGGCGAGCGGCGTCTGCGAGATGACGTGGCCTGCCGGAACCGTGGTGCTCGACGCGTTGGCGACCGTCCCGAGGGTCAGCGAAGCCGCGCCGATCGCGCTCTGGGCCGCACTCTGCGCGAGCCCGACGACGTCGGGCACGACGACGGTGGTGCGGACGGTGACGTTCCAGCTCTGGTCGGCGGACGCACCCGTGGTGTCGTAGGCGCGCACCACCACCGGGAACGTGCCCGTCTGTCCCGTGTACGGCAGCCACGCGATGACGCCGCTGTCCGGATCGATCGTCATGCCCGGCGGGCCGTCGATCAGCGCGAACGCGACGCTGTCGCCCGGGTCGGGATCGGTCGCGTCGACGTCGTAGGCGTACGCGCTGCCCTCGGTCGCGACGACCGGCGGCACCGACGTGATGACCGGCGCGTGGTTCGCGGGCAGGATCTCGATCGTCACCGTCGCGGTGTTGGAGCCGAGGTCGCCGTCGCTCGCGCGATAGGTGAAGTGGTCGGTGCGATGGCAGCCGGCGCGACGATCGGCGGCGTTCAGCATCACCACCGCGTACTCGCGGCGCTCGCCGCGACCGGCGAGCAGGTCGGGCATGCCGTCCTGATCGACGTCGGCCAGGATCGGATCGCCGCCGAACGAGATGCCCGCAGGGACCTCGCGCGGCGTGGCAAATGTCCCGTCACCGCGGCCCGGCAGGATCAGGATGCCGCGGTTCGAGGCGAAGCTGCTCGGCGATCCCGCGAGCGCCACGTCGAGATGCCCGTCGCGGTCGATGTCGGCGAGCGCGATGCTGCCCTCCTCGATCCAGCTGCCCGGCGACGAGTACGAGACCGCCGTGCGGAACGTGCCGTCGCCGTTGCCGAGCTGCACCCAGAGCGGTCCGCCGAACGTGTTGCCGAGCAGGTCGAGCTTGCCGTCGTGGTCGAGGTCGCCCGCCGCGTAGTCGGTGATGCCGCTGCCGCCGAGCGGCGGCGAGACCGCGAC
>JAXLXO010000052.1:0-19552 GCA_046327915.1 Binatia bacterium
CAGCGCGCGCGCCGCGCGCCCGCGGGCAGCCGCTTCCGCGACTACTACGTGTGGAGCGACACGCAGGACCGGTACCGGGAAGCGCGCATCATCTTCAAGGACTTCGAGCGCTCGAACTGGACCTGGGACGAGGTCGCGCAGGCGTACTACTGGCACCGCTTCTACTTCCACCAGCCCGACCTGAACTTCGACCACCCCGACGTGCGGAAGGCCGTCTTCCGCGTGCTCGAATTCTGGCTCGACATGGGGGTCGACGGGCTGCGCCTGGACGCGATCCCGTACCTCTACGAGCGCGACGGCACGAATTGCGAGAACCTGTCCGAGACGCATGCGTTCCTGAAGGAGCTGCGCGCGCACGTCGACCGGCACTACGGCGACCGCATGCTGCTCGCGGAGGCGAACCAGTGGCCCGAGGACGCCGTCGCCTACTTCGGGCAGGGCGACGAGTGCCACATGGCGTTCCACTTCCCGGTGATGCCGCGCCTCTTCATGGCGCTGCACATGGAGGATCGCTTCCCGATCATCGACATCCTCGAGCAGACGCCGGAGATCGCGGACGCGTGCCAGTGGGCGCTCTTCCTCCGCAATCACGACGAGCTGACGCTCGAGATGGTGACCGACGAGGAGCGCGACTACATGTACCGCGTCTACGCGCACGACGTGCAGGCGCGCATCAACCTCGGCATCCGCCGCAGGCTCGCGCCGCTGCTCGGCAACGACCGCCGCCGCATCGAGCTCATGAATGCGCTGCTGTTCTCGCTGCCGGGAACGCCGGTCCTCTACTACGGCGACGAGATCGGCATGGGCGACAACTTCTACCTCGGGGACCGGAACGGCGTGCGCACCCCGATGCAGTGGAGCGGCGACCGCAACGCCGGCTTCTCGCGCGCCAACCCGCAGCGCCTCTACCTGCCGGTGATCGTCGACCCCGAGTACCACTACGAGTCGCACAACGTCGAGACGCAGCAGAACAACGTGCACTCGCTGCTGTTCTGGATGAAGCGTCTGATCGCGCTGCGCAAGCAGCACCGCGCGTTCGGCCGCGGCGCGATGCGCTTCCTCAAGCCGGGCAACAGGAAGGTCTTGGCCTTCGTGCGGGAGCTCGAGGGCGAGACGCTGCTCATCGTCGCGAACCTGTCGCGCTTCGTCGAGTACGCGGAGCTCGACCTCTCCGAGTGGAAGGGCATGGTCGCGGTCGAGCTGTTCGGCAAGAAGGCGTTCCCGCCGATCGGCGACCTGCCGTACCTGCTGACGCTCGGCCCGCACTCGTTCTACTGGTTCTCGCTGGAGGCGCCGCGCGGCGGTGCCGCGGCGCGCATGGTCGCGGTGGCGGAGGCGCCGCCGGTGCTGCATGCGAAGGGCAGCTGGGACGCGCTGCTGTACGGCCGTGGCCGCGAGCAGCTGCTCGATGCGTTGACGCTGGTGCTGCGGCGTCGCGGCTGGCTCTCGCCGGCGCTCGCCGGTGCAGGGCGTCCGTCGGTGCTCGACGTGGTGGAGCTGCCGGTGGACGATCACGACGCCTGGCTGGTCGTGCTGCGCTACGACGCCGCGGCGACGTCCGGGATCCACGTGGTGCCGCTCGCGTTCGCGACCGGCGACCGCGCGGCGCGCATCCGTGACGGCGCGCGGCATGCGCTGGTCGCCGAGGTCGAGGTCGGAGGCAAGCACGACACGACGAGCGGCGTGCTGTTCGACGCGCTCGAGGAGCCGAAGATCGCGTCGTGCCTGCTCGACGCGATCACGCGGCGCCGCGCGCTGCGCGGCGAGACGGGCGAGATCGTGCCGGTGCAGACGCGCGCCTTCCGCTCGCTGCGCGGCGCGGCGGATGCGGACGTGACGCCGGTCCTGCAGCAGCCCGAGGTCTACCAGCACGAGGTCGTGTACGGACGCCGCCTGGTGCTGAAGGTTCTGCGCGGCATCGCGGAGGGCGTCAACGCCGAGGTCGAGATCGGACGCTTCCTCACCGAGCACGCGAGCTTCGTGAACGTGGCGCCGATCGCGGCGTCGCTCGAGTATCGCGCGCCGCGAACGCCGCCCGCGACGATCGCGATCCTGCAGGGCTTCGTGCCGAACGAGGGAGACGCGCTGCGCTTCACCGTCGACAACGTGCGGCACTTCTTCGAGCACGCGCTGTCGCACGCGGCGGGCGGCGGCGAGGCGCCGGCGGAGACCGGCGGCCCGGTCGAGTTCTCCGACGTGCCGCCGCCGACGGTCGCTCAAGAGCTCATGGGTAGCTACCTCGAGTTCGCGCGCACGCTCGGCATGCGCACCGCGGAGCTGCACCTCGCGCTGTCGTGCGACAGCGAGGACGCGGCGTTCCAGCCCGAGCCGTTCACGATGCTCTACCAGCGCTCGCTCTACCAGTCGCTGCGCAACCAGACGCTGCGCGTGACGGCGCTGCTGCGCGACCGTCTCGCGTCGTTGCCGGCGGAAGTGCAGGCCAGCGCACGCGCGGTCATCGCGGCCGAGGGCGACATCCTGCGGCGCTTCGCGGCGCTGCTCGGGCACCGCATCGTCGCGACGCGCATCCGCAACCACGGCGACCTCGAGCTGAAGCAGGTGCTCTGGACCGGCCGCGACTTCGTGATCGTCGATCTCGCCGCGAGCGACGTGCTGTCGGCGGCGGAGCGGCGCGTGAAGGTGTCGCCGCTGCGCGACGTCGCGAGCATGCTGTGGTCGTTCCACGTCGCCGCGCGCGGCGGGCTGGTCGGCGACGGCTCGGCCGCGCTGGTCCGTCCCGAGGACGTCGCGACCCTGCAGCCGTGGGCGTTCTTCTTCGCGCGCTGGGCCGGGTCGAGCTTCCTGCGCGGCTACCGCAAGCAGGCGGCGGGCGCGCCCTTCGTGCCCGCGGACGAGCGCGACCTCGGCATCCTGCTGCTGGTGTTCGGGCTCGAGAAGTGTCTCGACGAGGTCGAGCACGAGATCGACCGAAAACCGGGCTGGTTGCGGATCCCCCTGCGCGGCATTCTGGAGGTGGTCCGGATGGAGGAAGGGGCGCGGCCGCGATGAAGGACGACGACGGAGCAACCGGAACGGGAACGGCGATCGCGGCGGTGCGCCACGACGCGTCGCTGCTCGGCGAGCAGGACGTCTACCTCTTCAACGAGGGCAGCCACCTGCGGCTGTACGAGAAGCTCGGTGCGCACGCGGGCACGGTCGACGGCGTCACGGGCGTGCACTTCGCGGTGTGGGCGCCGAACGCCGCGTCGGTCGCCGTGATGGGCGACTGGAATGGCTGGAGCAAGAGCGCACAGCAGCTCCGCGTGCGCGGCGCGTCCGGCGTGTGGGAAGGCTTCATCCCCGGCGTCGCGCGCGGGGCTGCGTACAAGTACCACGTCGTGTCGCGTTACGGCGGCTACGAGGCCGACAAGGCCGATCCGTTCGCGGTGTACGCGGAGGTCGCGCCACGCACCGGCTCGCGCGTGTGGACGCTCGACCACGACTGGGGCGACGCCGACTGGCTCGAGCAGCGCGCGCGCCGCAACGCGGTCGACGCGCCGATGTCGGTCTACGAGGTGCACGTCGGCTCGTGGCGGCGCGATCCGGGCGATCCGTCGCGCATGCTGACCTACCGCGAGATCGCGCCCGCGCTGGTCGAGCACGTCAAGCGTCTGGGCTTCACGCACGTCGAGCTGCTGCCGGTGATGGAGCATCCGTTCTACGGCTCGTGGGGCTACCAGACGACCGGATACTTCGCGGCGTCGAGCCGCTGGGGCACGCCGCAGGACCTGATGTTCCTGATCGACTCGCTGCACCGGGCGGGGATCGGCGTGATCCTCGACTGGGTGCCGTCGCACTTCCCGACCGACGAGCACGGCCTCGGCTACTTCGACGGCACGCACCTCTACGAGCACGGCGACCCGCGCCAGGGCTTTCACCCCGACTGGCAGAGCTTCATCTTCAACTACGGCCGCAACGAGGTGAAGAGCTTCCTGCTGTCGAGCGCGCGCTTCTGGATCGACGAGTATCACGCCGACGGCCTGCGCGTGGACGCGGTCGCGTCGATGCTCTACCTCGACTACTCGCGCAAGCAGGGCGAGTGGATTCCGAACCGCCACGGCGGCCGCGAGAACCTCGACGCGATCGATTTCCTGCGCCGCATGAACGTCGAGCTCTACGGCGCGTTCCCCGACGTCCAGACCACGGCGGAGGAGTCGACCGCGTGGCCGATGGTGTCGCGTCCGACGTACGTCGGCGGGCTCGGCTTCGGCTTCAAGTGGGACATGGGCTGGATGCACGACACGCTGCAGTACATGTCGCTCGACCCGATCCACCGGAAGTTCCACCATGGGCAGCTCACGTTCCGCGGCATGTACGCGTTCTCGGAGCACTTCGTGCTGCCGCTGTCGCACGACGAGGTCGTGCACGGGAAGGGCTCGCTGCTGCGCAAGATGCCGGGCGACGACTGGCAGCGCTTCGCGAACCTGCGCCTGCTGCTCGGCTGGATGTTCGGACAGCCGGGCAAGAAGCTGCTGTTCATGGGCGCGGAGCTCGCGACGTGGAACGAGTGGTACCACGAGGTCGGGCTGGACTGGGACCTGCTCGAGCGTCCGGCGCACGCGGGAGTCGAGCGCTGGCTCGCGGATCTCAACGCGCTCTACGCGCGCGAGCGCGCGCTGCACGAACTCGACTGCGATCCCGCCGGCTTCGCCTGGATCGACTGCAACGACAGCGAGGGCAGCACGCTGTCGTTCGTGCGCCGCGGCCGCGGCGCCGACGACGTGCTGCTCTTCGCGTGCAACTTCACGCCGATCCCGCGTCCGTCGTACCGCATCGGCGTGCCGCGCGCGGGCTTCTGGGCCGAGGTGCTCAACTCGGACGCGGCGGACTACGGCGGCAGCGGCGTCGGCAACCTCGGCGGCGTGCAGAGCGCGGACGTCGCGTGTCACGGGCACGCGCAGTCGATCGTGGTCGAGCTGCCGCCGCTCGCTGTGGTGGTGTTCCGGCAGCCGACGTCCGCCGCGCCGACGCCTACTTCGGCTTGATCCCGAGCCGCTGCGCGAGGTGGTGCAGGTTCGCGCGGTGCAGGCCGAGGTCGCGCGCGGCGGCGGCCCAGCTGCCGCCGTGACGCTCCACCGCGCGCAGGATCTGCTCGCGCTGGAAGCGGTCGACGCGCTCGCGCAGCGGGCTCGGCGCGGCGCCGCCTGCCGCATCTGCGCTTGACGCGGCGCCTCCCGCGATCGCGGCGTGCGGCGCGGACGTCGCCGCGTCGTCGCGTCCCGGCAGGTCGAGGTGCGCCGCCTCGACGGTCACCGTCGCGCCGGGTGCTGCACCCGCGGACGCGCGCAGCACTGCGCGCGACAGCACGTTCTCGAGCTCGCGCACGTTGCCCGGCCAGTCCGACGCCAGCAGCCGCTCCTGCGCGTCCGCCGAGATGCGCACGCGCCCAATGCCGAGGCGCCGCCGCGCGATGTCGGCGAAGTGCGACGCGAGCAGCGGCACGTCCTCGCGCCGCTCGCGCAGCGGCGGCACGTGCAGCGGGAACGCCGCGAGGCGATGGAAGAGATCGGCGCGGAAGCGGCCGCGCGCGACCTCCTGCTCGAGGTCGCGATTGGTCGCGGCGATCACGCGCACGTCGACGCGGTGCACGCGGTCCGATCCGACGCGCTGGATCTCGCCGGTCTGCAGCACGCGCAGCAGCTTCGGCTGCAACGACAGCGGCAGCTCGCCGATCTCGTCGAGGAAGAGCGTGCCGCCTGCCGCGATCTCGAATTTGCCGGCACGGTCGCGGTGCGCGCCGGTGTACGACCCGGCGACGTGCCCGAAGAGCTCGCTCTCGGCGATCGACTCGGGCAGTGCTGCGCAGTTCACGTGGATCAGCGCTTCCTCGCGCCGCGCCGACGACTCGTGGATGCGGTGCGCGACCAACTCCTTCCCGACGCCGGTCTCGCCGGTGATCAGCACCGCGAGGTCCGAGCGCGCGACCAGCGCGATCTCCTCGAGCAGCCGCCGCAGCGCCGCACTCGTCCCGACGATCTGACCGCCGCCCGATCCGGCGCGGATCAGCTCGCGCGCGACCTGTCCGCGGTGCGCGGCACTGCTCTCGAGCGTCTCGATGAGCGCGGTCGTGCGCAGCGCCGCGCCGGCGAGCGCGCCGAGCGTCGCGAGAAAGCGCTGGTCCAGGTTGTCGAAGGCGCGCGGCTCGAGCGCGTCGGCGGTGAGCGCGCCCACGACCTCGCCGCGATCGGTGAGCGCGCAGCCGAGGCAGGCGTGGATGTGATCGAGCGCGCGCGGTGAGCCGGCGACCAGCCCGTCGAACGGGTCGGCGAGCGGGCTGTCGGACGGGAACAGCACTGGCTCGGACGAGCGCAGGATGATGTCGAGGCGCGGGTTCTGGCGACGGTCGAAGCGGCGGTCGCGCGTCTCGGGGAGAAGTCCGTGGCTCGCGAGCGGAACCAGCTGCTCGCCGTCGAGACGGAGCAGGCAGGCCGCGTCCGCGGGGATCGCGCGCCGAACCGCCTGCAGCAGCCGCTCGTAGCGGTCCGACGCCGCGAGCGACGCGGTCAGGTCGCGCGCGATGTCGAGCAGCGCCAGGAGCGGCTCGGGATCGGTGCGTTGTGAATCCGATGACGACGTTGCTTCTTCCACAACGAACCTCCGTTGCGACATCCACAACGTACACCTGAAACCACCTGATTCAACACGGTTTCGTCGTGGGCACGCGGACTGCAACGCGACGCATCGTCCGTCCGTTTCGTGGACGGAGAAAGGAACCATCGATGCTCACGTTGTCCGAGATCGCGACCCGCCACCCTGCCGGGTCGCGCGTGCTGCACCGCCACGGTCTCGACTTCTGCTGCGGTGGCCGCCGGTCGTTCGACGACGCCTGCGCCGAGCGCGGCCTCGTCGCGGAGGCCATCCTCGAGGAGATCGAGCGCGAGGATGCCGGTGCACCCGCTGCCGGCTGGGACGAGCGCCCTCTGGGCGACATCGTCGCCCACCTCGTCGGCTTCTATCACCACCGACTGCGCGACGAGCTGCCGCTGCTGGTCGCGATGGCGACGCGCGTCGAGAACCGCCACGGCGACAAGCCCGAGTGCCCGCACGGCCTCGCCGACCACCTGGCCGGCATGCACGAGGCGGTGCTCGAGCACCTCGCGAAGGAGGAGCGCATCCTCTTCCCGCTGATCCTGTCGGGGCGCGGCGCGCAGGCCGGAGCGCCGATCCACGTGATGGAGATCGAGCACGAGGATCATCGCGCCAACCTGCTCGAGATCCGGCGCTTGACGGACGGTCTCGTCGCGCCGGCGCCCGCCTGCACGACGTGGCGCGCGCTCTACCTGCGGCTCGCCGACTTCGAGCGCGAGCTCATGGAGCACATCCACCTCGAGAACAACGTCCTCTTCACCCGCGCGCTTCTGTCCTGAGCCGCATGTCCTCCGGAGAACCACGATGACTTCGATCGACCGCATCACACGCCGCCACTGGATCGGGTTCGGCGCCGTCCTGCTCTTCGCCTTCACGGTGCTGGGCTTCTTCGGCGTGGAGGTCTACCGTCAAGCACCGCCGATCCCCGAGCGCGTCGCGACCGCCGACGGCACGACCGTCCTCACGCGCGACGACATCCTCACCGGCCAGCAGGTCTGGCAGTCGACCGGCGGACAGCAGCTGGGCTCCGTCTGGGGCCACGGCGCATATCAAGCGCCGGACTGGACCGCCGACTGGCTGCACCGCGAGGCGCTGGCTCTGCTCGACGTCTGGGCCGAGCGCGAGGACGGCGCGTCCTTCGCGTCGCTCGACCCGGCGCGGCAGGGCGCGTTGCGCGCACGCCTCGAGAGCGAGCTGCGCGAGAACACGTACGACCCCGCGACCGGAACGATCACCATCTCGGCCGCGCGCGACGAAGCGCGCCGCCGCACCGCCGCGCACTACGACGGCCTCTTCGGCGGCTCGTCGAGCGCGGAGATCGTGCGGCTGCGCGACGCGTACGCGATGCAGAACGCGGTCGTTCCCGATGCGGAGCGCCGCGTGAAGCTCGGCGCGTTCTTCTTCTGGACCAGCTGGTCCGCGACCACGCAGCGTCCGAACGCGACCATCACCTACACCAACAACTGGCCGCACGAGCCGCTGGTCGGGAACCATCCGTCGGGCGCGAACGTCGTGTGGTCGTTCATGAGCGTGCTGCTGCTGCTCGCCGCGATCGGCGGCATCGTCTGGTATCGCGCGTTCCGGCCCGAGCCGTCCGACGAGACGCAGCCGCCGGCGCGCGATCCGTTCGGTGACCTGGAAGTCACGCCGTCGATGCGCGCGGTCGGCAAGTACCTCGCGGTCGTGGTGCTGCTCTTCGTCGTGCAGGTCGCACTCGGCGTCGTGACGGCGCACTACACGGTCGAGGGCCAGTCGTTCTACGGCATCCCGCTCGCGGAATACCTGCCGTACAGCCTGTCGCGTACGTGGCACATCCAGTCGGCGCTGTTCTGGATCGCGACCTCGTTCCTCGGCGCGGGCCTGTTCCTGGCTCCGGTCGTCGGCGGCGCGGAGCCGCGCTTCCAGCGGCTGGGCGTCAATGTCCTGTTCGGCGCGCTGCTGGTCGTGGTCGCGGGCTCGTTCGCCGGCGAGGCGCTGGCGATCCACCAGAAGCTCGGCCTCGACCTGTCGTTCTGGTTCGGCACGCAGGGCTACGAGTACGTCGACCTCGGACGCGCGTGGCAGATCGCGCTCTTCGCCGGGCTGCTCATCTGGCTCGGCCTCATGCTGCGCGGGCTCGCGCCGGCGCTGCGCCGCCAGGACGACGCGCGCACGCTGGTGCTGATGTTCACCGGTGCCGCGACCGCGATCGGCCTCATGTACGGCGCGGGCTTCTTCTTCGGCGCGCGCACGCACCTGAGCGTCATGGAGTACTGGCGCTGGTGGGTGGTGCACCTCTGGGTCGAGGGCTTCTTCGAGGTCTTCGCGACCGCCGCGATCGCGCTGCTGTTCGCGCGCATGGGCCTGGTCGAGAAGCGTCACGCGGGCAACGCGGTGATCGCGTCGTCGGCGCTGTTCCTCTTCGCCGGCATCCCGGGCACGTTCCACCACCTGTACTTCAGCGGCACGCCGACGCCGATCATGGCGGTGGGCGCGACGTTCAGCGCGCTGGAAGTCGTTCCGCTGGTGCTGATCGGCATCGAGGCCTTCCGCACCAGCCGCATGCGCAACGCGGCGCCGTGGATGGCGCGCTACCGCTGGCCGATCCGCTTCTTCGTCGGCGTAGCGTTCTGGAACTTCGTCGGCGCCGGACTCTTCGGCTTCCTCATCAACCCGCCGATCGCGCTCTATTACATGCAGGGCCTCAACACGACGCCGGTGCACGCGCACTCCGCCCTGTTCGGTGTGTACGGGCTGTTGTCGCTGGGTCTGGTGCTGGTCGTGGCGCGCCGCCTGTCGGGTGACCGCGCGTGGAAGGACCTGCCGCTGCAGATCGGCTTCTGGGGCATGAACGCCGGACTCGCCCTGATGATCGTGCTGAGCCTGCTGCCGGTCGGCATCGCGCAGACCTGGGCGAGCGTCGAGACCGGTCTCTGGTACGCGCGCAGCGCGGAGTTCCTGCAGCTGCCGTGGATCGTCGTGCTGCGCTGGATGCGCATGGTCGGTGACGGCGTGTTCATCGTCGGCACGCTGAGCTTCGCGTGGTTCATGGCCGGTCTGTGGTTCGGCTGGAGCTATGAGCCGGTCGCGACGGAGGAGCCCGAGACGGTGGTGGCTCCGGGGGCCGTGCGCGCCTGAGGGAGGCTCGCGGCTGCATCGGTCGACGGGGACGTCCGGACGCGGACGTCCCCGTCGTCGTTTCGGGAGACCGCTCTGGCGGGGTGGTCGATCGCGTGCCACCGTCGGTGGGCCGTGAAGGAGCCCATCCGCATCGTCGGTGCGCGCACGCACAACCTGCAGAACGTCTCGTGCGAGATCCCGCCCGAGGCGCTGACGGTCGTGACGGGCGTGTCCGGCTCGGGCAAGTCGAGCCTGGTGTTCGACACGCTCTACGCCGAGGGGCAGCGCCGCTTCGTGCAGTCGATGTCGACCTATACGCGCATGTTCCTCGAGCGCATGGAGCGTCCCGACGTCGACTTCATCAGCAACATCCCGCCCGCGGTCGCGCTGGCGCAGAAGAACACCATCCGCAACGCGCGTTCGACCGTCGGCACGATCACCGAGATCAACGACCACCTGCGGCTGCTGTACTGCCACGTGGGCGAGACGACGTGTCCGGCTTGCGGCGGGCGCGTGGTGCGCGACGACGTCGACGGCGCGCTGCGCGAGGTCGCGGCGCTCGCGGACGGCACGCGCGTGCTGGTGGTCGCGCCGGTGGACGTCGGCGGGCTGCCGATCGCGGAGATCGCGAGCGGGCTGCTCAAGAGCGGACAGACGCGGCTCTGGCTCGACGGTGCGATCGTGCGGCTCGACGAGATCGCGGTCGAGGAGCTCGCGCGGCGGCTCGGTGCGGTCGCGGCGGCGCCTGCAGTGCCGGCTTCTGCCGATGTCCCGTCGCCCGTCAAGCGCAAGCGCGGGCGTGCGTCGGCGAAGGAGAAGGCCGCGGCTGCAGCCGAGCCTGCGGCGGTCGGCGACGGCGCATCGATCGCCGCGGACGCTCCGGTGTTCTACGCGCGGGCCGGCGTCGAGCTGCCGGTGCTGGTGGACCGCCTCGTCGCGGGATCCACCAGCGGCACTCGGCAACGCGAGGCGCTCGAGCGCGCGTTCGCGCTGACGCGCGGCCGCGTCCGCCTGCTGCTGCAGGCCGACGGCGCGGAAGAGCGCACGCTCAACCTCGACCGCCGCTTCTCCTGCCGCGACTGCGGCCGCGAGCAGCCCGAGCCGACGCCGCAGCTGTTCTCCTTCAACAGCCCGCTCGGCGCGTGTCCGGCGTGCGAGGGCTTCGGTCGCATCACCG
Organism: Binatia bacterium; assembly: GCA_046327915.1. GTDB lineage: Bacteria > Desulfobacterota > Binatia > UBA12015 > UBA12015 > VGTK01. The sequence goes on from JAXLXO010000052.1 coordinate 10,865, forward strand.
GCGTCGATCTCGACAAGGTGATCCCGGACCCGCGCGTCAGCATCGCCGACGGCGCCGTCGTGCCGTTCCAGACGCCGTCGAACCGCGAGCTGCAGGAGTGGATGCTGAAGGTCGCCGAGCGCATCGGCGTCCGCACCGACGTGCCGTACGGCAAGCTGCGCGCGGACGAGCGCGCCTTCGTGCTCGACGGCGAGCCGTCCGACGCGCCGGGACGCCGGCGCGGCGCGCACCGCTTCCCCGGCGTGCGCGGCTTCTTCCGCTGGATGGAGCGCAAGCGCTACAAGACGCACGTCCGCATCCTGCTCGCGCGCTACCGTGGCTACACGCCGTGCGCGGCGTGCGAGGGGCGGCGGCTTCGTCCGGAGGCGCTCGCGGTGCGCGTCGGCGGGCTCGACATCGCGCAGCTCACGGCGCTGCCGATCGGCGAGGCGCTCGCGTGGACCGAGAACCTCGACCTCGACGTCGCCGACCGCGCGCGCGCGTCGGCGCTGCTCGCCGAGGTGCAGGCGCGGCTGCGCTACCTGATCGCGGTCGGGCTCGACTACCTGACGCTCGCGCGCCAGGCGCGGACGCTGTCCGGCGGTGAGGCGCAGCGCATCCACCTCGCGAGCGCGCTCGGTGCCAAGCTCACCGACACTCTGTACTGCCTCGACGAGCCGACCGTCGGTCTGCACGCGCGCGACTCGCAGCGTCTGCTCGACGTGCTCGGCAACCTCACGCGCGCGGGCAACACGGTGGTGCTGGTCGAGCACGACCCGGTGGTCATCCGCGGCGCGGACCACGTGCTCGACATCGGCCCGGGCGGCGGCGCGCGCGGCGGGCGCGTCCTCTACGCGGGATCGCCGGACGAGATGCCGGTCGAGCGCTCGGAGACGGCGCGGCTGCTCGAGGAGCGTGCGCTGCGGCTCGCGGACGACGCGCCCGCGTCTGCAGCAGCGGCGGCGAAGCGCGGCCGCGGCACCGTCAAGAAGAAGGGCGCCGCCGCGCGCGGCGGCTTCACCATCCACGGCGCGCGCGAGAACAACCTGAAGAACGTCACCGTCACGATCCCGTACGGACGCCTGACGTGCGTCACGGGCGTGTCCGGCTCCGGCAAGTCGACGCTGGTCGAGCAGGTGCTGTACGCCGGATGGTGCCGCGAGCAGGGGCAGGGTGCGGAAGCAGGTGCGTACGATCGTCTCGAGGGCATGGAGGCGTTCGACGAGGTCGTGCTGATGACGCAGGCGCCGGTCGGCCGCTCGGCGCGCTCGAACGCCGCGACGTACCTCAAGGCGTACGACGAGATCCGCCGCGTCTTCGCCGCGACACCCGCCGCGCGTCTCGCCGGCGTCGCGCCCGGACACTTCTCGTTCAACACGCCCGGTGGCCGCTGCGAGGAGTGCTGCGGCATGGGCACGGTCACGCTCGAGATGCACTTCATGGCGGACCTCGTGGTCGCGTGCGACGCGTGCGGCGGCGCGCGCTTCAAGTCGCACGTGCTCGCGATCCGGCACCGCGGACGGACGATCGGCGAAGTGCTCGCGATGACCATCGACGACGCGCACGACTTCTTCGTCGACCAGCCGCGCATCCGCGCGCGCCTCGCGGCGCTGCGCGCGGTCGGGCTCGGCTACCTGACGCTCGGTCAGCCGACGTCGACGTTGTCGGGCGGCGAGGCGCAGCGCCTCAAGCTCGCGAGCTTCGTCGACGAGGGCGAAGGCGCGGGTGCGGCGCGCCGGCTGCTGATCTTCGACGAGCCGACGACGGGACTGCACCTGTCCGATGTCGCGCGTCTCGTCGAGGTGCTGCACCGCATCGTCGCGCGCGGCGCGACGGTCGTGGTCGTCGAGCACAACGTGGACTTCATTGCGGCCGCCGATCACGTGGTCGATCTCGGTCCCGACGGCGGCGACCGTGGCGGAGAGATCGTGGCAGAGGGAGCGCCGCTCGCGCTCGCGCAGCGCGGGGGGACGCCGACCGCCGACGCGCTCGGTGCGCTGCTCGAGCCGGTGCGCGCGCCGGCGCCGAAGCGTGCCCGGTCACGCTCGGCCGCGCAGACGGCCTGACGCGCGTTCGCGTCAAGCGCAGGCGCGCGTCGGATCGGCGGAGTGCCCGTGCGTCGCGGGCGTCGTGGCGTGCGTCCCGGCGGCGACCGCGCGCGTCGCGAGCGCGCGCAGCATGCCCGCGAACACCAGCTGGTGCAGCGGGTAGATTCCGTACCAGTACGCGAGCCCCGACAGCCCGACCGGATCGAACTCCGCCGTCTGCCGGATCGTCGAGCCTCCAGCGCCGTCGCTCTTCACCTCGAACTCGAGCCACGCGCGTCCCGGCAGCTTCATCTCCGCGTTGAGCCGCAGCAGGTGGTCGGGCTCGAACGCCTCGACGCGCCAGAAGTCGATCGCGTCGCCGACGCGCGCGCTCTCCGGATTGCGCCTGCCGCGGCGCAGGCCGACGCCGCCGACCGCGAGATCGATCCAGCCGCGGATCTTCCACAGCCACTGGCCGTACATCCAGCCGGTGGCGCCGCCGATGCGGCGCACCGGCGTGAACGCCGCCGCCGGCGGGACCGGCACGTGCACGACGCGCGAGTCGACGAGCCGGCTGCCGAAGCGCGTGCCGCCCCAGTCGCGCGTCGGGCCGGACGACGACAGCGCGTCGGACCAGCGCGTCTGCGCGAGCACGTGATCCTCGGCGCGCAACGCGGCCGCGATCGCCTCGCGGTACCCCATCGGCCGGATCGCGAACGCACGGCGAGCGGAGTCGTCGTGCACGACGGTCGCGTAGCAGATGCTGTCGACGAGCTTCCGTCCGACGCGTGCGTAGAGCGGCGTGACGAGCCCGAGCCACAGGCTCGACAGGCGCGGCGTCAGCACGGGCACGCGGATCATCAGGCGCTTCAGCCCGCGCTGGCGCGCGTACTCGCGCATCAGGTCGCCGTACGACACGCGATCCGCGCCGCCGATCTCGAAGATCGGATTGCCGTCCGCCGGCATCTCGATCGCGGCCATCAGGTACTCGAGCAGGTCGCCGATCGCGATCGGCTGCGCCGGCATCGCCACCCAGCGCGGCGTGACCATGACGGGAAGGCGCTCGACCAGGGCGCGGATCATCTCGAACGACAGGCTGCCCGAGCCGATGACGATCGACGCGCGCAACTCGATCACCGGCACGCCGGACGCGCGCAGCACGTCGCCGGTCTCGTGACGGCTCTTGAGGTGATCCGACAGCGGCGCGTCGCGATCACCGAGCCCGCCCAGGTACACGATGCGCTCGACGCCGGCTTCGCGGGCCGCGCGTCCGAAGCTCTCCGCACCGCGGTGCTCCTCCTCCGTGAACGATCCCGTCGAGCCCATCGCGTGCACGAGGTAGATCGCGGTGCGCACGCCGCGCAGCGCTTCGGCGAGCGACCCGGGATCGAGCACGTCGCCGCGCACGACCTCGGTCGTCGCGGCGACGCGTCCCGCGAGGTTCTGCGGCCGGCGCGCGATGCATCGGACGCGCCGGCCGCGGGCTTCGAGGGCGGCGAGGAGGCGACCGCCGACGTAGCCCGTGGCGCCGGTGAGGAGGAGGGGAGCCTCAGGCGGCGCGGCCGTGCTCGGTTCCATCGTGTCCGTTCCTGCCCGGCGCCTTGCCGAACATCTCCTCGATCTTCGCGTGGCGGAACTCGAAGATCTTCTGCACGTCGCCCGCCACGAAGCCGCCGGCGACGACGTCGCCGAGCGCGCCGATCGGAACCGCGAAGCGCACGCGGTCGCGCAGGATCGTCCCGCCGCGCGCCGGCTCGAACTCGTGCGTGTGGTGCCACAGCGAGTACGGTCCCTTGACTTGACGATCGACGAACTTCCGGCCCGGCACCCATTCCTCGATGACGCTCTGCCAGCGCATCGGGATACCGCGCAGCACGAGCTTGTAGTCGATCGTGGTGCCCTCGCCGATGGTCTCGGGCGTCACCTTCTGCACGTTGAACTTGAGGAAGTCCGGCGTGATCTTCTCGAGGTTGTACGCATTCGAGAAGAACGGGAACACCTGCTCCGGCGTCTGCGGCACCCACTGCTCGAAGATCAGCTCGTGGAACAGCTCGCCGCACAGGTCGTCGAGCGCGGGGCCGAGGTCGGGCCAGCGGAACGAGAAGCCGCTCGCGAGCGTCCGTTCTGGATTGACGCGCTGGCTCGCGAGGAGGATCTGCGCCATCTCGCCGAGCACGACGCGCAGCGCAAGCGCCGGGACCGGGACGATCGTCGGGCGCGAAAGCGCGCGGCCGAGCTCCTTCGTGAACGCCGCGTTGGTGACGGGATTGGGCGCCGTGCCGTTCAGGATCCCGGCGATCTGCTCGTTCTCGAGCGCGTGGACGAAGAGTGCGACCAGGTCGTCGAGGTGCACCCAGCTCATCCACTGCCGGCCCGAGCCGACGCGTCCGCCGCCGCCGAGGCGGAAGGGCGGCAGCATCGCCTGCAGCGCGCCGCCGTCGCGGCCGAGCACGACGCCGACGCGGACCGACACCGTGCGCACGCCGAGCGCGTCGGCGCGCGCGACCTCGCCCTCCCAGGCGCGGCAGACGTCGGCGAGGAAGCCTTCGCCCGCAGGCGCGCGCTCGGTGAGCACTTCGTCGCCGCGGTCGCCGTAGAAGCCGATCGCCGACGCCGCGATCAGGGCGCGCGGCCGCTCGCCGGACGACATCGCCTGCAGCGCGTCCACGAGCGAGCGCGAGCCGGCGACGCGTGACGCGAGAATTTCGTTCTTGCGCTCCTTCGTCCAGCGGCTGCCGGCGACGCTCTCTCCGGCGAGATGCACGATGGCGTCGACGCCGCGCAGCTTCGCGGCATCGGTCGCGCGGTGCGGATCCCACGCCTCGACGGCGCACAGCGCCGGCAGGTGGATTCGCGCCTTCTCCGGGTTGCGCGTCCACGCGACGACCTCGTGCCCGCGCGCGATCAGCGCGCGCACCAGCGGACGTCCGACGAATCCGGTTGCTCCGGTGACGACGACCTTCATGACTTCCTCCGATCTCCGCGTTGCTCTGCCGTGATGCTACGCCGCGTGCCGGGTCCGGTCAGCGCCCTCGTGCGCGACGCGGGCCTGGAACATGCGGCGGTGCAGCGTGTCGCGGATCCAGTCGGGGTCGAGGTCGAACAGCTGGCAGATGCGGACGAAGGTGAAGGGCGGCGCGTCGTCGTCGCTTCGGATCCAGTCCATGGCCTCGCGCGCGGCGAGGCGCTGCTCGGTGATGCGCGAGTCGTGGTGCCGCAGCGCGCAGCGCAGCGCGTCCTCGAGGATCGCGAGCGCGAGCCGCATCTCGCCGGTCTCGAGGCGCGTGTAGGCGTGCATCGGGACCTGCCCGGCGTCGACCGACGGCGGGGCGAACATCTGCTCCAGCATCTCCTCTACGTCCGACGCGTTCAGGCGCTGTACCGGGCTCGCAGGCGCGGACGGGAGGAGGTTTCGAATGTCCATGGCTCTCTCCTGAAATCGTTCAAATCGTTCACTACGGCTCTAGGGCCCCTGCGCGGCCATGTCAACGATCTCTGTGAAAATTTCTTTCGGGCGCAGTTTTGGCGTTGCTCTTTCCGCTCAAAACGCTCAAATCGTGACGGTGGATGGACGAATCAAGGCGTTTCTGACGCCGAAGGACATGGCGGAGGCGCTCGGGGTCAGCGAGTCGTCGCTGAAGCGCTGGGCGGACGACGGGATGATCCGCGTGTCGCGGACGGCGGGCGGGCACCGTCGCATCGCGCTCGCCGACGCGGTGCGGTTCGCGCGCGAGTCCGGGCTGCAGATCGAGCATCCCGCGGCGCTCGGGCTCGAGGAGATTCTTCCCGCGCGCCGTGCCGCCGACGAGCCCGCCGCCAGCACCGCGGACGCCCTCTACGCGGCGTTCCTGCGCGACGACTGGCGGGTCGCGCGCGGGCTCATCGTGAGCGCGTACGTGGCGGGCGAGTCCGTCGCGACGCTCTGCGATGGCGCGATCCGCGAGGCGCTCAGCCGCGCGGGCGAGCTGTGGGAGCACGGCAGCGACGGCATCGTCATCGAGCACCGCGCGGTCGACACCTGTCTGCAGGCGTTGTCGCTGATCCGCTCGCTCATCCCGCAGGCTGCGCCGACCGCACCGGTCGCGCTCGGTGCCGCGGTGGCGAACGATCCGTACGTGCTTCCCTCCCTGATCGCCGCCGTCGTGCTCGCCGACGCGGGCTTCCGCGACGTGAACCTCGGTCCCACCATGCCGACACCCGCGCTGATCAGCGCGGTCGAGCGCTACGCTCCCGCGCTGGTGTGGCGCACGGTGAGCATCGCGACCGACGCCGAGGCGCTGCGTCGCGATCTGGTCGCGGTGCTCGAGAAGATGCCGCCGTCCGGCAGCATCGTGCTCGGTGGACGCGGCATCCCGGCGGGGATCCTCGGCGTGCCGGAGCGCGTGCACCACCTCGGCTCGATGAGCGAGCTCGGCGGATTCGCGCGCGGCGTGCTCGCGATGCGCGCTGCCGATCCGCTGCCGCCGCCGGGTGGCGTGGTGCCGTCGTGAGCGTTCGGCTGCCCCGTGAAAGTTTGACCTTGGCGACGACTGTGGCACCTTGCGAAGCGCGCGAGCGCGACTTCCGATGCGCATGATTCCCGAGCGAGCCCCGGCCACGACGGCCGTTTCCCTCGACGCGTTCCACGACGTCTGGCCGCGCGCGTTTCCGATCGAGGAGCTGCGCCGCCTCCTCGGCGAGCACGCCGACGCGCTGGTCGCCGAGGTCCTCGCGCGCCAGGTCAACGCTCCCGTGTGGACGCTGGTCGAGCGCGGCGGCAAGCGCTGGCGCACGACGATCGGGCGCCTCGCGTATCGCGTCGCGGGCGGCGCCGAGCCGGAGCCCGAGCCGATGTTCGAGGTCCCCGAGCTGCTGCACAACGCGAGCCTCGTCGTCGACGACATCGAGGACGCCGCGACCGAGCGGCGCGGCGGTCCGCCGGCGCACCTCACCTACGGCGTCCCGATCGCGCTCAACGCGGCGAACGCCGCCTACTTCCGCGCACTCGCCGTGCTGCGCGCACACCTCGACGACGCGCGCCGCCTGCGCGGGCTCGACATGCTGGGCGAGGAGCTGTTCGCGGCACACCTCGGCCAGGCGCTCGACCTGACGCTCGGCGCGTACGTCAAGCTCGGCGCCGAGCTGCGTACCGTGCACTACGAGCTGCTGGCGCGTGCGAAGACCGGCGCCCTGGTGCGCATCGCGGCGCGTCTCGGCGCGATCGCGGCCGGCGCGGCGCCGCAGGTCGAGGACGCGCTCGCGACGTGGGCCGGCGAGCTCGGCGTCGCGTACCAGATCCGCGACGACGTCGACGACCTGGCGCTCGGCTCGTCGGACCTCGAGCGCGGACGCATCACGTACCCGCTGCTCGCGCTGCTCGAGGACGGCGGCCGGTCCGCGCGCGACGCGGTGCTGGAGCTGCTCGACGGCGGCAACTCCGGACGCGGTGCGCGCTTGACGGCGCTGCTCGAGGACGGCGCGCTGTCGCGCCGCTGCCTCGCCGCGGCACGCGAAGCCGGAGATCGCGCGGCCGCGGCGCTCGCGAAGCTTCCGCCCGGACCGTCGCGCGACGCATTGCACGCTCTCACGGCGCAGCTCGCCGGCGGAGGAGACGCAGCGTGAAGGCCATCGTCGTCGGCAGCGGCTTCGGCGGCCTCGCGTGCGCGATCCGCCTCGCGGTCAAGGGCTACGACGTCACCGTGCTCGAGAAACGCGACAAGCCCGGCGGTCGCGCGTACGTCTTCGAGCAGGACGGATTCACCTTCGACGCCGGTCCGACGATCATCACCGCACCGTTCCTCTTCGAGGAGCTGTTCACGCTCGCGGGACGCCGGATCGAGGAGTACGCGCGGCTCTTCCCGATCGACCCGTTCTACGAGATCCGCTTCCACGACGGCGAGCGCTTCCGCTACACCGGCGACGCCGAGCGCATGCGCGCCGAGGTCGCGCGTCTCAGCCCGGAGGACGTTGCGGGCTACGAGACGTTCATGGCGAAGAGCCGCGCGATCTTCGAGAAGGGCTTCGTCGAGCTCGGCCACGTCCCCTTCCACGATCCGTGGACGATGGTGAAGACCGTCCCGAGCCTCGTCCGCCTCGAGAGCTACAGAAGCGTCCTCGGCCTGGTGAAGAAGCACATCCGCAGCGAGAAGCTGCGCCAGGTGTTCTCGTTCCACCCGCTGCTGGTCGGCGGCGACCCGCAGCACGCGCCCGCGATCTACGCGCTGATCTGCTTCCTCGAGCGCCAGTGGGGCGTGCACTTCGCCGAGGGCGGCATGGGCGCGGTGGTGCGCGGCATGGTCAAGCTGCTCGAGGACCTCGGCGGCAAGGTCCGGCTGTCGTGCCCGGTCGAGCGCATCGTGGTGGAGAGCCAGCGCGTGCGCGGCGTGCGCGTCGCGGGCGGCGAGGAGATCGCGGCGGACCTCGTGGTCTGCAACTCCGACGTGAGCTGGACCTACCAGAAGCTGATCGCGCCCGAGCACCGGCCGCACAACTCGGACCGCAAGCTGCAGCGGATGCGCTACAGCATGGGGCTCTTCCTGATCTACTTCGGGACGCGGCGCACGTATCCCGACCTCGCGCACCACACCATCGTGCTCGGCCCGCGCTACGAGGCGCTGCTCGACGACATCTTCAAGCACAAGCGCCTCGCCGCGGACATGAGCCTCTACCTGCACGCGCCGACGCGCTCGGACGCGTCGCTCGC
>JAXLXO010000053.1:0-17125 GCA_046327915.1 Binatia bacterium
CGCGCCGGCGAAGTCGAAGGTCATCGCCGCCGCGACGCCGTAGCCGCCGCTCACCGTGCCGAAGACCAGCTCGTTGTAGGCGAGCAGCGCCGCCGCGCCGAGAGCTGCCGGCAGCGCGAGCGCGAGCCACGCGCGTGGATGGCGACGGAGCATCACCAGCGCGAGCGGGCCGACGATCACGACGTTGTTCGGACGGATCGCCACCGCGAGCGCGCACGACGCCGCGAACGCCGCGACGGCGCGCGTGACGGACTGCGCCGACGCGACGCGACGTCCCGCGCGCGCGAGACACCACAGCGCGGCCGCGATCGCGAGGCAGCCGGGGCCGTGCTGCCAGAGCGCCTGCGACGACGTGGAGTACGCCTCGCTGCCGAACGCGAAGGTCAGCGCCGCCGCGAGCGCGAGCCCCGGTGCCGCTCCGAGCTCGACGCAAACGGCGTGGAAGACGACCACGGCGAGCGCCGTCAGCACCGTCGCCGCGACCTTCTCGAGCGTGCGCGTCACCGCGATCCAGCGCGCGGGGTCCGGCTTCTCGGTCCACTCGAGCCACAGCACGGCCGGAGCCACGACCGGCGTCGCCATCACGCCGGTCGCGATCGGATAGAACGACGCGAGACCGTAGGGCGTGAAGCGCACGTAGTAGGCCTGCGGCGTGCCCGCGTGCAGCGCGCCGGCGAAGCGGTCGAGCATCGGCGTGTGGTCGAGCAGCAACGCCACCGGCAGCAAACGCGCGGGCACCGAGTCGCCCATGTTCAGCGTCTTGCCGTTGCTCGCGTAGACGGCGACGCAGACGACGAAGAGCAGCAGCGAGCGCACCCGCGACGACATGCCGCCGTTCCCAAAGCGCATCGGGCGCGCGCTGTCGAGTCGCGCGCGACGCGCCCCGACCGGTTGACCCCGTCGCACGCGGCTGCGACGACGGCCTCGCGGGAGGTTCTTCGTGAAGGACGATGCAGCGGGCACACAGATCGGAGAGGGCTTCGCCGGGACCGGCGCCGAGGTGGCGCACGTCAACACCGTCCTCGGACGGAAGGGCGGTCCGGTCGAGACCGCCTGGGCGACCGCGCTCGCGACGCCGCGTGCGGGTCACGTTCCGTTCGTCGCGGTGCTGCAGCCCGGACTTCCCGTCAAGCCGATGACGCTGTTCGTGAACAAGGCGGAGCTGCGCGGCGAGCGGCACGAGTGCTTGACGTGGGGCGCGGCGCAGGCGGGGGTCGCGTCGGGCGTCGCGCGCGCGGTCGCCGCGGGCATCGTGCCGCCCGGCGACGCCGACGACCTGCTGCTCATCGCGGCGGTCTGGGTGTCCTGGGACGCGAGCGACGAGGAGGCCGTGTTCCGCAACAATCGCGACGCGACCCACGCGGCGCTCGAGGCGGGCGCGCGCCTCGCACCAGCGATCGACGCGGTGATCGCGGCCGCGGATACGCCGGCGAACCCCTACTTTCGCAGATAGTCCGCCGCGGCGTCGCGCCAGGCGCGGAACATCGCGTCGCCGAACAGCACGAAGCGGATCTCGCCGAGCGCGCCGGCGTGCGACGCGCAGGTCTCGACCGAGATCGCCGCCGCCTCGTCCGCCGGATAGCCGTACACGCCGCACGAGATCGCCGGGAACGCGACGCTCGCGAGCCCGTGCTCGTTCGCGAGCTCGAGCGACGAGCGGTACGCCGAGCGCAGCAGCGGCGCCGACTTCTCCGGGCGACTGTAGACCGGACCGACGGTGTGGATCACCCAGCGCGCGGCGAGGCGGAAGCCGGGCGTGATGCGCGCCTCGCCGGTCGGACAGCGAACGTCGGGCCGGATCTCGGGCACCGCCGCGCACGCGTCGCGGAGCTCCGGTCCGGCCGCGCGGTGGATCGCGCCGTCGACGCCGCCGCCGCCGAGCATGCGCTGGTTCGCGGCGTTCACGATCGCGTCGACGTCGGCCTTCGTGAGATCGCCCTCGGCGATCACCAGCTCGCACGTCGGCGTCAGGACGAAGCGCTCCATGCCCGCCACTCTAGCGTGCTCCCGCGACGCGCGGGAGCACGTGCGTACCGGGACGGGCCTACGCGAACAGGGCCTCGCAGCCCGTGCCCGCGAGCACGCCGTCCACCCACGCGCGGTCCGCGGCCGACAGCCGGTCGCGCGACTCGCGCAGCCAGCGCAGGCACTTCGCCTGGTACGGGAACGGCTGCTGCTCCCACTTCGCACCGTCGATCGTGCACTCGACCTTCTGCGCGCCGGCGGCGAGCGCCGCCGCGTTGGCGAGCAGGAACGGCGCGTAGACGCGTCCGATCTCGGCGAAGATCGCGCGCAGCGTCGCGGGCAGCGCGTCGCGCGCGACCCAGCCCGACGCCTCGTCGTCGACCTCGACCCACGACGGATCGTCCATGTGGTTGGTCCACGAGATCGCGCGCGGTGCGACGTCGACCGCGACGCGCGCCGACGTCGGATCGAAGAGCGCGAGCTGGCTCAGCTGCCCGTAGATCCCGAAGTCGCCGCAGCCGGGGCGGGTGCCGAGCAGGAACGGCATGTGCTCGACGTGATCCGACAGCAGCTCGAGCAGACGGCGGTAGCTCGACTCGATCACCGGCTTCGTGACCTCGTTCGACCCGACCACCGCGAGCCGTCCGATCTGCCGGTCGCCGAAGAACTTCGCCGCGAACTCGCGCTGGCTCGCGTCGAGGTCGAGACGCATGTCGAGCGGAAGCACGCGCGACGCCTTGCGCGCGTCCTCCGCGTAGCCCCAGCGGTAGTGGAACATGGCCTTGGTGAGCCACTCGTCGGCGTAGTCCTCGAGCAGCTCGTCGAGGAAAGCGATCGCCGGATCGCACGGGATCACGCTGCGCCCCGCGTGCATCTTCTCGAGGCGGCGGATCTGGAAGGTCGAGTCGATCATCGCCGTCGGCGCGCCGCCGTCCTCGCCGGGAAGGACGAGCACGGGGATCAGCGCGACCGGCACCGGCGGCACGTCCTTGGCGCCGTTCTCGCGCAGCAGCCACTGGAACGGGATGTGGCGGTAACGAAGCACCGCACGCATCTTGCGGCTGTAGGGGGACCCGTAGGCCCCGACGAGCTTGAGCTCCGGCATCGACATCGCGGCACCTCCGTGAGAACCGGAGCCACGCTACCGGAATTGGCAGTCGTTGTGCAAGAATCTCCGTGCTACGGCGCCGGCGCGTTCGGCTGGTACGGAAAGAACGTGTTCACCGGCGTGCCCGCGCCGTCGCCGTCTCGCTCGAGCGTGACCACCAGACCGCCGCGGTCGGGACGCGTCCAGATCATGTGGCCGTCGGCGTCGAGGCGGCGCGTGACCTCGATGCCCGGAATGCCGGCGGGACGCAGCACGAACACGCCGCTCTCGTAGGTCGCGATCACGACGAGCGGCGTGGTGAAGTCGAACGCGGACACGTCGTGCACGGCGTTCTCCTCCGTACCGTCGGCGCGCGCGTCGGCGATGGTGCCGCCGCCCATGTCGACGATCCGGTTGCCGCACTGCTCGACGCGCTCGAGGTACGCGTAGATGCGGTCGTCGGCCGCGACCGGCGCGCCCATGCGCTCCGCGTACACCGCGCGCCACAGGCCCCGCAGATCGGGAGCGCCCGCGACGAGCGGCTCCGTGCAGCGCGCGAGCACCGGCTCGGGGAGCGTCTCGCGGAAGCCGCCGGCGGGCGTGTAGGCGATCGGGATCTCGTCGGCCGTGAGGCCCTGCGACGAGCCGCCCGAGTCGCCGCACGCGGCGGCGAGCGCGACCAGGAGGATGGCGGCGAGACGGCGCGCGCTGTGCATGGCGCCGACGCGTATCGACCACGCGCGCCCGGTGTCAATCCGGAAACCGTCGCGCGATCGCGGACGGTCGCGGAGAACCGGGCGCAGGCTCAGCGCGCGAGGTCGCGCACGGCGTCGCGCGACAGCAGCGACGCCGGATCGACGCCCTGGCCGATCTCCGCGAGCAGCGGCGCGTCGGTCAGCTCGCGCAGACTCGCGGCGAGCGTGTCCGTCGCGAGGTCGCGCACGGACGAGAAGTGATTGACGACGAAGCCCGCGACCGGGATACCGCGCGCGGCCGCCGCCTCGAGCGACAGCAGCGCGTGGTTGATCGCGCCGAGCCGCGCGCCGACGACGAGCAGCAGGCGTGCGTCGAGCTCGCGCGCGAGGTCGGCGAACGAGTAGCGGCCCGAGATCGGCACCAGCAGCCCGCCCGCGCCTTCCACCAGCAGCAGATCGACCTCACGCGCGCGTTGCCGGCACGACGCGACGATCTCGCGCACGTCGATCGTCACGCCGGCACGTCGCGCCGCGAACGACGGCGCGAGCGGGTCCGGCAGGCGGATCGGGCACACCGCGTCCACCGCCTCGTCCGCTCCTGCCGCAGCGTGCAGAGCGACCGCGTCCGCGCCGACGAGCTTGCCGCTCGCGTCGGGATCGCAGCCGGTCTCCGCGGGCTTCCGCGCCGCGACGCGCAGTCCGGCGGCGCGCGCCGCGCGCAGCACGCCGCACGACACCCACGTCTTGCCGACGCCCGTGTCGGTGCCCGTCACCAGCAGAACGCTCATGCCGGGATCCCGCTTCCGGAGCGCAGGATCACGCCTCGGTGACCTCGCGGATCGCCTTCGCGGTCGCCGACACCAGCAGGTCGAGCTCGTCCATGCGCAGGCTGAGCGGCGGCATCAGCACGATCACGGGACCGAGCGGACGCAGGATCACGCCGTGCTTCCGGACCGCCTCGCACACGCGGTGGCCGATCCGCGCCGCGGACGGGTACGCCGCGCGCGTCGCGCGATCCTGCACCAGCTCGATGCCGGTCATGAGGCCGCGCCGGCGGATGTCGCCCACGTGCGCGAGCGGCGCGATCTCGCGCTCGAGCTTCTCGCCGAGCACGCGCGCGAGCCCTGCACGTGGGTCATCGTCTGCTCCTGCTCGAACACGTCGAGCGAGGCGAGGCCGGCCGCGCACGCGAGCGGATTCCCGGTGTAGGTGTGGCCGTGGAAGAAGGCGACGAAGTCCTCGTAAGGCGCGAGGAACGTGTCGAACAGCGCCTCGCTCGCGAACGTCGCGGCGAGCGGCAGGTAGCCGCCGGTGATGCCCTTGCCGACGCACAGCAGGTCGGGCGAGACGCCCGCCTGCTCGCACGCGAAGAACGTTCCCGTGCGTCCGAAGCCGGTCGCGACCTCGTCGCAGATCAGCAGCGTGCCGGCCTCGCGCGCGAGCTTCGCGAGCTCCGCGAGATACTCCGGCGGGTGCATCCACATGCCGGCCGCACCCTGCACCAGCGGCTCGACGATCAGCGCCGCGAGCTCGTGGCCGTGCGCGCGCAGCTTCGTGCGCGCATCGTCGATCGCGGCCGCGCACGCGGCCTCCTCGGTCATGCCGTCGCGCCAGCGGAACAGGTGCGGCGGCGTCAAGCGCAGGACGTCGAACAGCAGCGGCCGGTAGAAGCGGTGGAAGGTCTCGCTGTAGCCGACCGCGATCGCCCCGATGGTGTCGCCGTGGTACGCCTCGACCAGCGACGCGAAGCGCGTGCGCTTCGTTTCGCCACGCAGCTGGCACGCCTGGAACGCGATCTTGAGCGCGATCTCGACCGCAGTGGCGCCGGCGTCGGAGTAGAAGACGCGCGTCAGGCCCTTCGGCGCGAGCGGCACGAGGCGCGCGGCCAGCTCCGCGGCGCCCGGATGCGTGAGGCCGAGCATCGTCGTGTGCGCGACGCGGTCGAGCTGCGCGCGCACCGCCGCGTCGAGCATCGGGTGGCGGTGGCCGTGCACGTTGCACCACAGGGACGACACGCCGTCGAGGTAGCGCCGTCCCTGCGCGTCGATCAGGTGGCTGCCCTCGGCCGACTCGATGACCAGCGGCTCGCCCGTGAGCCAGTCGCGCATCTGCGTGAACGGGTGCCACAGGAAGCGGCGGTCGAGATCCGCGACGTCGACGTTCGGCCGGCTCATCCCCTCGCCTCCCGCACGGCCCGTCCGAGAACGTCGACCGCGTCTCCGATCTGCGCCGCCGCGTGTGTCGCGATCGGCGTCAAGCGCAGGCGCGCGGTGCCCTGCGGAACCGTCGGCGGACGGATCGCCGGCGCGAGCACGCCCTCGTCGAGCGCACGCGACGCGACCGCCAGCGCCTCCGCGGCGCCGCCCACGACCAGCGGCACGATCGGGCTCGCGAGCGGCTGCATCGCCACACCGGCGCGCTCGAGGCCGCCGTGCAGGCGGCGCGCGTTGTCCCACAGGCCGCGCCGGCGCTCGACGTCGCCGCGCGCGATCGCGACCGCGGCCTCCGCCGCGGCGATCACCGGCGGCGGCAGCGCGGTGCTGTAGACGTAGGCGCGCGCGCGGTTCACCAGCAGCTCGATGAGCGCGCGCGATCCGGCGACGAACGCGCCGTAGCTGCCGAGCGCCTTGCCCAGCGTTCCCATGCGCACGGTGATGCGATCGCCGAGACCCGCGTCCTCCGCGAGGCCCGCGCCGCTCTCGCCGAACACGCCGACCGCGTGCGCCTCGTCGATCATGATCCACGCGTCGTACCGCTCGGCGAGCGACACGATGTCGGCGAGCGGCGCCAGATCGCCGTCCATGCTGAAGACGGAGTCGGTCACGATCAGGCGGCGGCGCGCGCGCGACGCCGCGAGCTGGCGCTCGAGGTCGTTCGCGTCGAGGTGGCGGTAGATGCGGATCTCCGCACGCGACAGCCGGCAGCCGTCGATCAGCGACGCGTGGTTGAGCTCGTCGCTGAACACCTCGTCGCCGGCGCGCAGCAGTGCTGCGAGCACGCCGATGTTCGCGTGGTAGCCCGAGCCGAAGACGAGTGCTGCTTCGCAGCCCTGCCACTCGGCGATCGCGCGCTCGAGGCGCTCGTGCGCGTCCATGTGGCCGCTGATCAGCGGCGACGCCCCCGCGCCGATGCCCGCTTCGGCGATCGCCGCGGTCGCCGCGTCGCGGAGCCGCGGGTCGCCCGCGAGGCCGAGGTAGTTGTTCGAGCACAGGCAGAGGACATCGCGTCCGTCGACGCGCACCGTCGGTCCCTGCACGCCGCCGATGGTGCGGCGAACGCGGCGCAGATGGCGCGCCGCGAGCTCGTCGAGCTCGTTCGCGAGGTGCTGCTCGGCGGGCATGCCGGCTGGGTAGGCGAGCGCCGGAGGGCTGTCAACCGGATCGCCCCCACGTGGTTTACAGGGACCGCGCGGGCCACTGGTCACGACACCGGCGCTCGGGCAGCATCGCGCGCGGAGGAACGCACGCATGCGCGGAAGCTGTCTTTGCGGCGCGGTCGCCTGGGAGGCGACGAGCCCGCTCGAGGTCCTGCACCACTGCCACTGCTCGCGCTGCCGGAAGCAGCACGGCGCGCCGTTCTCGACCTTCGGACGCTTCCGCCGCGACGGCTTCCGCTACACGCGCGGCGACGACCGCCTGAAGAGCTTCCGGTCATCGGAGCACATCGAGCGCACGTTCTGCGCCGACTGCGGCTCGAACCTCGAGTTCCGCGTCGACCTCCTGCCCGACGTCGTCTGGATGGCGGCCGGGAGCTTCGACGAGGAGACCGCGGTCAGGCCCGACGCGCACATCTTCGCGACCTCGAAGGCGTCGTGGTTCGACATCACCGACGGCCTGCCGCAGTACGAGGGCTACGCGGAGCACCCCTGACGCGAAGATCTTGTACGCGGCGACATCGCCGCGGGCTTGGCGCGGCATCGACGTGTGGTAAGTGCGGCGCGTGGCTCGCGCGCGCACCGTCTTCGTCTGCCAGCAGTGCGGCGCGCAGTTCGCGAAGTGGCTCGGGCGCTGCCAGGAGTGCGGCGCGTGGGAGACGGTAGTCGAGGAGACGGTCGTACCGCGTCCGGCCGCGGGCGGAGGCGGCGGCTTCGGCGGCGCGCGCACCTCGGTCGCGATCGCGGCACAGCGCGCGGCGAAGCCGATCCCGCTGAAGACCGTCACGCCGCAGAGCCACGCGCGCATCACGACCGGTCTCGAGGAGCTCGACCGCGTGCTCGGCGGCGGCATCGTGCCGGGATCGGTCACGCTGCTCGGCGGCGACCCCGGCATCGGCAAGTCGACGATCGGCCTTCAGGTGCTCGCCGAGCTCGCGAAGGGCGGCATCACCGCTCTTTACGTGAGCGGCGAGGAATCCCCGGAGCAGGTGAAGCTGCGCGCCGACCGCCTCGCGTGCAACGAGTCGGTGCTGATCCTGCCGGAGACCTGCGTCGAGGAGATCCTCGGGCACGTCGCGGCGACGGATCCCGGCATCGTGCTCATCGACTCGATCCAGACCATGCACTCGCGCGAGCTCACGTCCGCCGCGGGCAGCGTCGGGCAGGTGCGCGAGTGCGCGGCGGCGCTGGTCGCGCAGGCGAAGTCGACCGGCAAGCCGATGATCCTGATCGGGCACGTCACCAAGGAAGGCACGATCGCCGGACCGCGCGTGCTCGAGCACGTGGTCGACACCGTGCTGCACTTCGAGGGCGACCAGGGCGGCGGTCTGCGGCTGCTGCGCGCCGTCAAGAACCGCTTCGGGCCGACCAACGAGGTGGGCGTGTTCGAGATGGGCGAGCGCGGCCTCGAGGACGTCGCGAACCCGTCCGCGGTGCTGCTCGCGGAGCGGCCGAAGGGTGCCTCGGGATCGTCGGTGCTGCCGACGATCGAGGGCACGCGGCCGCTGCTGGTCGAGGTGCAGGCGCTGTGCACGCGCTCCGCGCTCGCGATGCCGCGCCGCACGACGCTCGGCCTCGATACCAACCGCGTCGCGGTGCTGACCGCGATCGTCGACAAGCGCGCCGGGCTCAAGCTCTTCGAGCACGACCTCTTCGTCAGCGTCGCCGGCGGCATCCGCGTGCAGGAGCCGGCGGCCGATCTCGCGATCATCGCGGCGATCGGCTCGAGCGCGAGCGACACGGCGCTGCCCGAAGGACTCACGCTGTTCGGCGAGGTCGGGCTCGCGGGCGAGGTGCGCGCCGTGCGCCACGCCGAGACGCGGCTGCGCGAGGCGCACAAGCTCGGCTTCACGCGCGCCATCGTGCCCGCCGCGACCGCCCGTCAAGTACGCGCGCCGGACGGCATCGAGGTGCAGGGCGTGTCGACCGTGCTCGAGCTGTGGACCGCGCTCTTCGGCGGACGACGCCGCGCGGCCGCGGCCGCGTCGTCCCGCCAGCGCGACGACGCCGACGACGCGTTCTGACCGCGCCCGGCAGACACGCTCAGCGCGGCTTCGGCTCCCAGACCTCGATCGAGCCGAGACTCCCGGTCCTTGCGTAGCGCGCGTGCACCTCGTCGAGGATCGGGCGCGCGGCGTCGATCGTCCGCTGGCCGTCGATGCCGGCCGCACCGTCGACCAGAACGACCTTCGGCGGGTCGCGGCGCACGGCGTCGAGCACCCGCTCGCCGGCGACGTCGAGGAACCACGGGAAGTCGAAGACGAACACGCGTCCGGGCGGCAGCGTGCCGGTCGCGGCGTAGAGATCCGGCGAGACGCCGAGCAACAGCACGCTCTCCGACGGCGCCGCCCGCTCCCGGATCGTCTTCTCGATCGCGGCGCGGTGCTCCTTCTGCGCCGGGTCCTCGAGCCAGCGGGAGCGGCGGCCGTAGAACTCGCCGAGCCAGACGGGCACCAGGACCACGAGCAGCACCAGCGCGATCGTCGCGCGGCGGCGCCAGAGCTCGACGCCGAGCATGCCGAGCAGGATCGCGAAGTACGGCACCGCCGGTTGCAGGTGGATCAGCCCGAAGCGTCCGAGACCGCCCGCTACCGTCGCGATGCACCAGAGCGCGACCAGCCCCGCGCGCCAGCGCGCCGGCGCCGCTGCCACCGACGCGATCCCGATCGCCACGGGCAGGGCGAGCCGCACGAGATCGCCGGTCCGCGGCGCGAGGCTCGCCTCCCTCGCATACGTCGAGAGGTTGAACCCGACGGTCCAGAACCAGAAGTCGGCCAGCACCCCGATCGCGTGCAGCCACGCCAGCATCGCCAGCGACGGCACGATCGCGCCGACCGAGAAGCGCAGCACGGCGGACCAGCCGTCGCGTCCGCGCTCGCGCACGACGACCAGGCCGGCGAAGGCGACCAGCGGCACGAGCGTCTGCTTGAAGACCACGCCCGCACCGAGGGCGAGCCCGGCAGCGAGCCAGCGCCGATCGAGCAGCAGCAGCAACGCGGGCAGCGTGAAGAGCGGCAGGAACGTGTCGAGCCACAGCGTCTCGCCCTCGAAGAACGGCTGCCAGGCCGCGAACGCCAGTGCCGCCACCAGCGCCGCGGCCTCGCCCGCGAGACGGCGCGCCACGACGTACGTCAGCACGGTCTGCGACGCCGCGACCGCCATCAGCAGGAGATGGAAGTCCCACGCGTCGTGCAGGCCGAGCACGTGGAAGTTCACCGGGAGGAACAACAGACCCGGAAAGTGCTGGTCGAGGATCTCGCGGTAGGGCAGCCATCCGGCCGCCGTCAAGTATGGGTAGACGACCAGCTCGGGATAGAGCACGAAGCGCAGGCTGCCGAGGATCAGCAGCTGCTGCGCGACGATCGCCGCGAGCGCCGTCAGCGCCACGGGCGACCACGGCGCCGCGTCCGTCGTGCGTCGGTCCTGCGGCACCACCGTCAGCGGTCGGACCGCGCCTCGTGCACGGCCGCCTGCGCCGCCTCGACCGGCGGATCGGGGACGGCGCGCGGCGCCAGCGTGCGCTCGAGGAAGGCGACGATGCGCTCGGTCGCGTGCGCGCTCTCGACGTCGACCGGGATCACGTGGCCGCTCCGCTCGAGGATGCACAGCTCGACGTCGTGCGCGCCGGTGTTGCGCGCGAGCCAGTGCGCACCCGCCACGGGACACGTTCGATCGCGCACCGAGTGCACGATCAGCTGCGGCTGCACGACCGCGCCGACGCGCGCCCGCACCGCGAGACGAAGCTCGTTGAACGACAGCGCGGCCGCGACCGGGAACGGCGGCGACTTGGGATGCGTAGCGCGCACGCCGTCGTCGGAGATGTCGCTCTGCCCCTTGGGCAGCAGGCGGCGCCGCCCGCGCTCGCCGAACGTCCGCGCCGCGAGCCACAGCGCCGCACGAATCGCGGGCGGCAGCGTCACCGCGGGCGAGAGTGCCACCACCGAGCGGACCGCGTCACCCCGCTGACGCGCCAGCTCCAGGACGAGCAGCGCGCCCATCGAGAGTCCGACGACTCCGCACGGCGCACCGGGCTGCAACGTCGCGAGCTCGCCGAAGCCGTCGTGGACCGCGTGCTCCCACGCGCTCCAGTCGTTGGGCTCGCCCGACTCGGGCGTGCCGTGGCCCGGCAGCCGCAGGCCGAGGACGGCGAAGCCCGCCGCCGCCAGCGGGTCGGCGAGCGGCTCCATCTCGTGCGGCGTGCCGGTGAAGCCGTGCACGAGCAGCACGGAGCCGCGCGTGCCGCCGTCTCTCCGGAACGCGATCGCCACGGTCGAGCCCTGCGCCGCCCTTCGCGAACGTCAGGCGGTCGGAATCGCCTCGAGACGCTCCGCGTTGACCTCGATGTGCGCCTTCTTCTTGAGCTCGCCCACGTAGCGGGTGAACGCGTCGTTGCGGCGCTTGTCGAGCAGCCGCTTCTTCGTCTCGGCGAGCTTCTTCTGGATGTCCTCGTCGCTCGGCACGGTGACGTCGCGCAGCTCGACGACGAACGCGTCGGGCCCGATGACGAACACCTCGTCGGCGAGCTTCTTGTCCGTCGTCAGCGCGAAGGCCGCGTCCTTCACCTGCTGGTTGCTGCCCATGCCCGGGATGAACGGACCGGTGCGCACGAACGGGGTCGCGACCTCGGCCTTGCGGTTCGCGGCCGCGGCGGCCTTCTCGAGGCCGTCGGTCTTCGCCGCGGCGAGCACCTTCTCCGCCTCGGCCTTCGCGGCCTCGGTCGCCTTCTGCAGACGGTACGCCGCGTCGACGCGATCCTTGACGTCGGCGAACGACGGCGTCGTCGAGGGAACGTTCTCGGCGAGCCGTCCGATGACGACGGTGCCGTTCACGTCGACCGGTGCGGTGTACTCGCCCGGCTTCGCGTCCCACAGCGCGTTGGTGAGCGGCAGGGAGCGGCCGAGGCTCGGGAACGCGGCGCCGCGCGCCATCGCCTCGGGGCGCTCGACGGTGAGGCCGCGCTTCTCGGCGATCTGGTCGAGCGTCGCGCCGCCGGCGATCGCGTCCTCGTCCTGCGCCGCGGCCTCCTTCGCCTTCTCCGACGCCGTCGCCTTCTTCAGCGTCGCGACGATCTCCTCGCGGACCTCCTCGATCGGCTTCTGGCGCTCCTCGCGGACTTCCTCGACCTTGATGATGTTGAAGCCGAAGGGCGACTCGACCACGTCGCTGATCTCGCCGGCCTTCAGCGAGAACGCCGCGTCGTCGAACGCACCGACCATGCGGCCGCGCGGGAAGAAGCCGAGGTCGCCGCCGCGGTCCTTCGAGCCCGGATCCTCCGAGTACTCCTTCGCGATCGTCGCGAAGTCGGCACCGCCGTCGAGCTTCGCCTTCACCTCGTCGATGCGCGTGCGCGCCTTCGCCTTCGTGTCGTCGTCGGCGTCGCGCGGCACGCGGATCAGAACGTGGCGCGCGTGAACCTCGTGCGGCTGCGTGTACTTCGTCGCGAGGTTCTCCTCGTACTCGGTGGTGATCTGCTCCTCGGTGATCTCGACGTTCTCGCCGAACTTGTCGACCGGGTAGGTGAGCAGCTCGACCTTGACCTTCTCGGGCTCGGCGTAGCGCGCCTTGTTCGCCTCGAAGAACTTCTCGAGGTCGGCGTCGGTCACCTGCACGTTGGCGGTCAGGTCGGCGGACGGGATCTTGACGAACGCGACGCTGCGCTTCTCCTCGCGCGCGATGATGTCGTCACGCGCGTCGTCGTCGCTGATCGCGACGTTGTCGCCGATCACGTTCTGCAGGCGCTCGACGGCGAGGTCCTCGCGCTTCGCGCTCTCGAAGTCGCCCGGCGTGAGACCGGCCGAGCGCAGCACGCGCAGGTAGTGCTCCTTGCTGAAGCGGCCGCCGACCTGGAAGGCCGGGCTGTCGACGATCGAGTCGCGCAGCTCCTGGTCGTCGACGATGTAGCCGAGCTTCTGCGACTGATTGACCAGCACCGCGCGGTCGATGAGTCCGTCCAGCGCGCGCTGGCGGAGGTTCATGGCCTTGCGCATCTCGGGAGTGAACTGGCCCTTGTAGGCCTCCCGGTACGCCTGCGCGAGGTTCATCTCGGCGCGCTGGACCGAGAGCTGCTCGATCGGCTTGCCGTCCACGCTCGCGATCGTGGTGAGCGGGCTGCCCTCGTTCACGACCGCACCCACTCCCCACAGCACGAACACCGCGATGATGAGCGAGAAAATGACCTGAATCACCCGCGACTGCGAGTGCCGCCGAAGGAAGTGCAGCATCCGCCGACCGTAGTGCGCCGCCTCCCGGAAGGCAACGCTCGATCCCCCTCGCGTCCTCCTCCTCCCACCTCCCCCAAGAAGGCAACGCCGAACCGCCTCCCACGGCGCCAACGAACGGGCGACTGCTGCAGCCGGCGGACGAGCGTCGACGGATCCCCGAGCCGCCCGCGCCGTGCCGCGTCGCCGGACCCGCCGCGGCGTGTGCGAAGCGTGAGGCGGTCGGCGAAGCGCAGCTTCGCCGAACCGTCGAACCCACGCGGCGGCGGGTCCGGCGGCGCGGCACGGCGCCTCCGCGAAACGCGCGATTGTTCAGAAGATTCGCGAACACGAGGACGGATCGCGGATTCACGCGCAACGACAGCGGTTCAGCGTTGCCCCCCCAAAATGCATCTGGTACTGACGGGGCGCTTCGCTGATCCCGCTGCTCGGACGCGGTAGGCTCAGGAGCGGGGGGGCATCGGCAAGACCATGATTTTCGATTCGTTGCTGGGGTGGTTCTCGAACGATCTTGCGATTGACCTCGGCACCGCCAACACCCTGATCTACCTCAAGGGCGAGGGGATCGTCTGCAACGAGCCCTCGGTCGTGGCGATGCAGAAGGAGAGCCGCAACGGCCGCCGCGTGCTCGCCGTCGGCGCCGAAGCGAAGCGGATGCTCGGCCGCACCCCCGGCAACATCATCGCCATCCGGCCCCTGAAGGACGGCGTCATCGCCGACTTCGAGATCACCGAGGCGATGCTCCGGTACTTCATCCAGAAGATCCACAACCGGAAGTCGCTGATCCGCCCGCGCATCATCATCTGCGTGCCGTTCGGCTGCACCGAGGTCGAGAAGCGCGCCGTGCGCGAGTCGGCCGAGTCGGCGGGCGCGCGCGAGGTCTACCTGGTCGAGGAGCCCATGGCGGCCGCGATCGGCGCGGGCCTGCCGATCACCGAGCCCACCGGCAACATGATCGTCGACATCGGCGGCGGCACGACGGAAGTCGCCGTCATCTCGCTGTCGGGCGTCGTCTTCTCGAAGTCGGTCCGCGTCGGCGGCGACAAGATGGACGAGGCGATCATCCAGTACATCAAGCGGAAGTACAATCTGCTGGTCGGCGAGCGCACGGCGGAGCTGATCAAGATCACCATCGGCTCGGCGTACCCGTCGAGCGAGATCCAGACGATGGAGATCAAGGGCCGCGACCTCGTCGCCGGCGTGCCGAAGACGGTCGAGATCTCCGACGAGGAGATCCGCGACTCGCTGCTCGAGCCGATCAACCAGGTCGTGGAAGCCGTGCGCATCGGCCTCGAGCGCTGCCCGCCCGAGCTCGCGTCGGACATCGTCGACAAGGGCATCGTCCTCGCCGGAGGCGGCGCGCTGCTGCGCAACCTCGACGTCCTGCTGCGCGAGGAGACCGGCCTGCCGATCATGCTCGCCGACGATCCGCTGACCGCGGTCGTCATGGGCGCCGGCAAGGTCCTCGACGAGCTGAGCCTGCTCAAGGACGTCACCATCCAGTAGCGGAGCCCGCGGCCGCAGCGATCGGAGACCAGGCCATGACGCAGGTTCGCCGGCCGGGACGTCGCGCGGTCCGCCACGGTCGGACAGGCATGCCGAATCCGATCCGCCCGGGGACGCGGCGATGCTGAATCTGATCCGCCGCTACTCGGTGCTCTTCAGCACCGGCTCGCTGCTGTTCCTGTCGCTGGCGCTGCTGGTGACCAACACCCGCACGTCGCGCCGCATCGACCCGCTCGGCGTGGTCTTCCTCGAGATCATCACGCCGATCAGCCACCTGCTGAGCAGCGTGTCGAGCACCATGGGCAGCACCTGGCGCGCGTACGTCGATCTGGTCGGCGTGCGTCAGGAGCGCGAGTGGCTGCGCCGCCGCGTCCGCGAGCTCGAGAGCCAGGCGGAGCGCGCCGCCACGCTGGAGAGCCAGAACGCGCGCCTGCAGGCCCTCCTCGACCTGCGCGAGGGCATGCCCGGACAGTCGGTCGCGGCGCGCATCACCGGCGTCGACGCGAGCGGGCTCTTCCGCACCGCGACGGTCAACAAGGGCGAGCGCGACGGCGTGCAGAAGGGCATGGCGGTGGTGTCGCCGGCCGGCGTCGTCGGACGCGTGGTCTCGACCAGTCCGAACGCGGCCCGGGTGCTGCTCCTCGAGGACCCGTCGAGCGGCGTCGACGTGCTGGTGCAGCGCAGCCGCGCCCGCGGCATCGTCGAGGGCAGCCTGAACGGCGGCTGCCAGCTCAAGTACATCAAGCACCGGGAGGATCTCCGCGTCGGCGACCTCGTTGCGACGTCCGGCCTCGACGGGATCTTCCCGAAGGGCGTGGTCGTCGGGACGGTCAGCCGCCTGTCGCGCGAGGAAGGCGGCCTCTTCCAGACCGCCGAGGTCGAGCCCGCGGTCGACTTCAACAAGCTCGAGGAGGTCATGGTGGTCGAGGCGCCCGAGAACGAGGTGCCGCCCGAGGCGTCGCAGGGATCTCCGATCACGCCGGAGAAGCGCGGCGACTAGCGATGCGATCGCTCCTCATCTTCGCGGTGGCCGGCATCGTCGCGGTGGTTGTCCAGACCACCCTGGTGCAGCGACTCGGCTTCCTGCCGGCCGCCCCGGACCTCATCGTCACGCTCTGCGTGTACCTCGGCCTGCACTACCACTCGGCCGGCGGCGCTCTCGGGGCGTTCCTGCTCGGCTACCTGCTCGATACGTTCTCCGGCGCGGTACCCGGTCTCTACTGCCTGACCATGACGCTCGTGTTCGGAATGGTATATCTCGTCTCCAAGCGCCTATGGATGGAGAACCCCATGTCGAACATCGCCGCCGTGGCGCTCGGCTCGGCGGTCAAGATCGTCACGGTGGTGCTCTACTTCGCCGTCGTCGCGACGCGCTCGGCGAACTGGTGGTTCGTGCTGCGAACGCTGACGCTCGAGGCGCTGCTCGCGCTGGTCTGCGCGCCCGCGGTGTTCGCGGCGCTCGACAGCTACCTGCCGCGGTCGGCGAGGCAGCATGCAGCTGAATAGCCGCGAGGGCACGAACGAGCTGCGCCGCCGCCTGCTGCTCTGCGGCGTCGGCGTCGCGGGCATGTTCGCGGGGATCGGGCTGCGGCTCTACCGGCTGCAGGTCGGACAGGGAGAGACCTGGCGCTCGCTGTCGGAGAACAACCGCATCCGTCTGCAGCGCCTCACGGCGACGCGCGGCCTGATCTACGACCGCAACGGCGAGCCGCTGGTCGACAACCGGGCCTCGTTCGACGTCGTCGTGGTACCCGAGGACACCAAGGACCTCGCCGAGACCATCCGCCGCGTCGCGCGCTTCCTGCGCACGCCCGACCTCAACGTCAAGCAGCTGCTCGCCGCCGCGCGCGGACGTCCGCCGTACGAGGGCCTGGTCATCAAGCGCGACGTCGACTACGCCGCGGTGGTCGCGCTCGAGACGCACCAGCTCGAGCTCGCCGGCGTCAGCCTCGACGCGGGTCCGCTGCGGACCTACCCGTACGGTCCGGTCGGCTCGCACCTCTTCGGCTACGTCGGCGAGGTGTCGGAGTCGGAGCTGGGACAGAACCCCGGCTACCGCATGGGCGACCTGATCGGAAAGGCGGGCGCGGAGAAGTCGTGGGAGACGCGTCTACGCGGCGTGCCCGGCGGTCAGCAGATCGAGGTCGACGCTCTCGGTCGCAAGCTGCGCGTGCTGTCGCGCGTGCCCCAGACCCAGGGCAACAACATGGTGCTGAGCGTCGACCGGCGCCTGCAGCTCTTCACCGAGCAGCTGATGGAGGAGCACGAGGGCTCGGTGGTC
>JAXLXO010000054.1:0-12465 GCA_046327915.1 Binatia bacterium
GCCGGAACGCTCGCGGGCCTGCTGCTGCTCGCCGTCGGGCTCTGGCTGCGCGGACGCTTCGCCGGACTCGAGCGTCCCGCGCGCACGCGCCGCGTCGCGCACGCGGTTGCGCTGCTGCTCGCGCTCGCCGGACTCGGCACGGCGCTCGCGTCGCGGGGCAGCGCACCGGCCGCTGCCGTCGTGACCGGCGCGGACGCGCACGGCGCGAGCGACGCGTATGGCATCCCGTGGCGCGCGTACTCGCGCGCGGCGCTCGACGAGCTGCGCGCCGCGGGCACGCCGGTGTTCGTGGATTTCACCGCGGCGTGGTGCCTGACGTGCAAGGTCAACGAGCACGTGGTGTTCAGCTCGCAGGAGGTGCGCGACGCGTTCGCCGCGCGCGACGTCGCGATGCTGCGCGCCGACTGGACCTCGCGCGACGACGAGATCACGCGCGCGCTCGCGTCCTTCGGACGCAGCGGCGTGCCGCTCTACGTGCTCTACGGTGCCGGCGTCGAGCCCGTGGTGCTGCCGTCGGTCTTGACCCGCGGCGTGGTCCTCGATGCATTGCGCAAGATCGGCTGAGGAAAGGAGACCTCGAGGAATGGACGTGCATCCCCGACCCGTTCGCAGCGCCGCGCTGGTGCTGCTGCTCTGTGCCGCGGCGCTGCTCGCGGCCCCGCGCGGTGCGGTGGCCGACGCGATCGTCGGACAGCCCGCGCCCGCGTTCACGCTGACCGGCACCGACGGCAAGCCGCACTCCCTGTCGGAGTACGCCGGCAAGCTCGTCGTGCTGGAGTGGTTCAACCACGACTGCCCGTTCGTCCGGAAGCACTACGGCAGCGGGAATATGCAGAAGCTGCAGAAGAAGTGGACCGGGCAGGGCGTCGTGTGGCTGTCGATCAACTCGTCCGCGCCGGGCAAGCAGGGCAACTACCCGCCGGAGGAGGCGAACGAGCTGACGAAGGAGAAGGGCGCCGCGCCGACTGCGGTCCTGCTCGATCCGGACGGCACGGTCGGCCGCGCGTACGGCGCGAAGACCACGCCGCACATGTTCGTCGTGGACCCGAAGGGCGAGCTGATCTACGCGGGCGGCATCGACGACAAGCCGTCGACCGATCCCGCCGACGTTGCGAGCGCGCGCAACCACGTCGACCAGGCGCTGACGGAGGCGATCGCCGGCAAGCCGGTCACCGTGGCGACCAGCACGCCGTACGGCTGCTCGGTCAAGTACTAAGGCACCGCGGGCGCGGGCTCGAGCCGCCAGAGCTCGAGCCCGCGCAGCGCGTGCGGCTTCCAGCGCCGGTCCGGCGCGGGGCGCGGCAGCGGCGCCCAGGCGAGGACCGTGAGATCGCGCACGTCGCCGGGCCAGAACCCGATCGGCTGCAGCAGCCCGAGCAGCTTCTGGAAGTCGGGCGGCAGCCCGAACGGCGCGGTGAGGCGGAGCGCCCGGTCGACCACCGGTCCGCGCTCGCCGAGGCAGCCGTCGGCGCACGACGCCGCCCCACGCGCGACGGTCGCGGCCGCGTCCGTCGTGCCGCGCAGCACGACGCGGTCGCCGAGGCCGTACCAGCGCAGGTACTGCGCGAGCGCCGCGTTGGCCATCACGTTGCGCTGCACCGCGAGCAGGTACTTGTCGCGCGGTCCGTAGCTCCCCGTCGCGTCGCGCACGCTCTGCGCGACGCCCCGCACGTCGTAGGTCTTCTTGCTGCGCGCGAAGAAGCGCTCCGGGTGCGCGACGAACGCCGCCGTGCCGGGCAGTTGCAGCGCGAGCACGATCAAGCACGCGGCGGCCGTCGCGATCCGCGTGCGCACCGCGCCCTCGAGCCGCGCCGCGAGCCGCCCCGCCGCCGCACGCACGATCGCGAGCAGCGCGATCGCGGTCAGGATCTCGATCCCCGGCAGCAGGAAGAGCGCGTGCCGCGGGTGGAAGTAGTAGCGCTTCCAGCGCGCCATCTCGACGATCAGCGGGATCGCGAGCAGGTTCAGCTCGAGCGTGACGATCAGCGCGAACGTCTCGCGTCGCCGCCGCCACGCCCACAGCAGCGGGATCGGCAGCAGCAGGAGCAGCACGAGCAGCACGCGGCTGTCCGACGACAGCTCGAGCAGCGCGCCCCACGTCACGTCGAGCGTGCGCGGGATGCGTGACGGGTTCCGTCCGTACTTGTGGCCGAGCGTGATGTCCGAGAAGTACGCGGCGACGCACGCGGCGAGCGCAGCGGCGCTCGCGAGCAGCGCGCCGAGCTCGCGGCGCACGGCGGCGCCGTCGGGTGGGTCCGCGGCGTCGCGGCGGACCAGCGGCCGCAGCGCGAGCACGCCGAGCGTCGCGTACTGGACGCCCATCACGAAGAGTCCGAACAGGCCGGACAGGAAGTACAGCACGCCGACCGCGGCGTAGGCGGCCCAGCGCGCCGGTGCGTCGCGGCGCTCGAGCAGACGCGCGAACGCGTAGAGGTTCGCGATCGTCGCGAGCACGAAGAGCGCGTAGAAGCGCGCCTCGGCCGCGTACAGGACGTGCGGCAGCGACAGCGCGAGCAGCAGGGTCGCGACCAGCGCGACGCCGGCGTCGAGGAAACGGCGCGCGAACGCGTACAGCGCCGGCAGCGCCAGGCAGGCGAAAAGGAACGAGGGCAGCCGGTAGCGGATCTCGAGCAGCTCCGGCGCGCCCGCGGGGACCGCGCGCAGCCACAGGTGCAGCAGCAGGTAGTCCAGCGGCACCGCGCCCGCGTTGCCGGTGCCGGGCGGGATGCCCTGCTTGGCATGCGTCCAGACGTCGGCGACGGTTCCGCCCTGCGCCGTCCACACGTGCACGATCTCGTCCCACCACAGGCTGAACGTGCCGAGGTGGACGAAGCGCAGCGCGCAGCCGCCCGCGACGACGAGCAGGACGGGCAGCACGTCCGCGATGCGCGGGCGCGAACGGGCGGGCGCGGACACGACGCACGACACAACACGACCGCCGGGGGCGCGGCAATCCCGCGCGGGCCGGGGCGGCGCAACGCGGCGTTTGTCGCGCACGCGCGCCGCCGATACCCTGCGCGGGATGTCGGACGGCGGAACGGCGCGCAGCACGATGCTCGTGATCGCGGGCATGCATCGCAGCGGCACGTCCGCGCTCGCGCGCTCCTGCAACCTGCTCGGCGTCGATCTCGGCGACGACTTCATCCCGACGCAGGCCGACAACGCGTCCGGCTTCTGGGAGGACGCGAGCGTCAAGGACGCCGACGACGCGGCGCTCGCATCGCACGGCATGCTGTGGGACGACGTCGGACCGCTGCCGCGCCCGTGGCACGACGGCTTCGGCGGCGGCGAGGTGCGCGAGCAGCTGCGCACGACGCTCGCGGCGCTGGCCGCGCGCGGAGCGCTGTGCGGCGTCAAGGACCCGCGCATCAGCCGTCTGCTGCCGCTGTGGCTGCCGCTGCTCGACGCGCTCGACGTGACGCCGGTGTTCCTGATCGCGCTGCGCGAGCCGCGCGAGGTGGCGCGCTCGCTCGAGCGCCGCGAGGGGCTCGGCGAGGCGCGCTCGCTGCTGCTGTGGCTGCGCTACACGCTCGACGCCGAGCGCGACACGCGCGGACACCGGCGCGCGTTCGTCGCCTTCGACGACCTTCTCGGAGACTGGCGCACCGCGCTCGAGCGCGTCGCGCGCGACGCCGGCATCGCATGGCCGGTGCCGTTCGCCGCGGCGGCGGCGGAGATCGGCCGCTTCCTCGACCCGGACCTGAGGCACCACGTTGCGTCGGAGCCGCCGGCGGACGGGCTTGCGCGTCTCGCGCGCGACGCGTTCGTCGCGGTGCACGCGCTGCGCGACGGCGAGACCGCCGAGCGCCACGCCGCGATCGACCGCATCCGCGCGGTGCTCGACGCGGCCGACGTCGCGTTCGCGCCGCTGCTGCGCGAGCTCGAGCAGCGCGTCGCGCGAGCGGGCGACCGTGCTCCCGCCGAGCAGCCCGACGACGCGTCGGAGGGCGGCAACGGTGCGGAACGCCTGCCCGAGGAGCGCGAGCTCGATCGCGCGCGCCGCGAGGCGATGCTCGCACACCGGCTCGTCGCGCAGCGCGACCGCGAGATCGTCGAGGCGCAGGAGCGCTTCGGCCGCGAGCGCGACGCGCTCGCCGAGCGCATCGCCGCGACCGAAGCCGCGCTCGCCGGAGCGACGACGCGCGTCGCGACGCTCGAGAACGACGTCGAGGTGCTGCGGCGCGAGACCGCGGCGCTGCGCGAGGCGCGCGACGCGGCGCTCGCGGTGATCGCCGACGTCGAGCGCTCGATCTCGTGGCGGCTCACGTCGCCGCTGCGCGCGCTCACGTCGGCCGCGCGCGGCCGCGAGCGCTGACGCTGCTGCAGCCTAACTCGCGCCGGTAGGCGACGTAGCTCGCGCACACCGTCGCGCCGAGCTTCTCCGCGGTGCGCCGCGACGGCCAGTTGTCGTCGAGGACCAGCGTGTAGCTGAGAAAGCGCGCGCCGTGGCGCACCAGCTCGAGATAGCCGCGCGCCGCCATCGCGACGTTGAGCCCCTGCCGCCGCGCCGGCTCGCGCACGGCGATCGCGAGCGTGTTCAGGCGCTCGTCGGCGCCGAGGCGATGTCCCGGAGCGAGGACCGCGTGCGCCGACGTCTCCGGCACGAGCCACAGCGCGCCCATCGGCTCGCCGTCGCGATAGGCGAGCACCGAGCAGTCGAGCATGCCCGCCGGCGTCAGGCTCGCGATCACCAGCGACAGCTCGTCCTCGGAGAACGGCGTGTAGCCCCAGTGCGCGCGGAACGCGTCGTCCCAGACGAGGTGGAGGTCCGGCGCGCGTCTCTCGAAGGGCACGTCGCGCAGCCACACGAGGTCGAAGCCGGCGCGCCGTCCCGCCTCGGCCATCGCCTCCCAGCGCGCGATCAGCGGCGTCGTCACCGCGAGCTTGTAGTCGACGAAGCGGCGCTCGGGCACGAAGCCCGCGTCCTTCAGGTGCTCGTGGTACTCGGGCGGGTTGTGGCGCAGCACGCTCGGCGGCAGCGGGTCGTACGCGTCGCTGACGAACGGGAAGTCGAACACGCCGAAGCCGATGCGCGCCGCCGTCACGCGCTCGCGCGCGAGCCACGCGCAGGCCGCGTCGAGCACCGCGCGCGTCGCGTCGTGCGCGGACGCCTCGGCCTCGAAGAGGATCACGTGGCCGATGTTCTCGTTCCAGTGGCGGTTGTAGCGCTCGTCGACGACCGCGACGGCGCGCGCGACCAGGCGTCCGTCCTCGTGCGCGACGAACGGCCGCAGGCGGCGGTCGGCCGCGAACGGGCTCTCGCCGGTCAGCAGCGGCAGCTCGATCGACGGCTCCGGCGCCCAGCGCGCGCGGCGCGCGGCGTGCACGGTGTCGTGGAGGCGGATCAGCGCGGCGAGGTCGGCGCGTCGCTCGGGCACCTCGACGACGAGCGCCACGCGCGTCTCAGGCCTGGTCGGGGTGCGCGAGCGCTTCGGCCGCCGCCCAGCGGTAGTCGGCCTTGCCGCTCGGGCTGCGCACGATGTGGTCGAGGAAGATCACGGCCTTGGGCAGCTTGTAGCGCGCGACGTGCTTGGCGCACTCCTCGAGCAGCGACGCGCGGCTCACCTCGCTGCCGGCGCGCAGCTGCACCAGCGCCACGACTTCCTGCCCCCAGCGCTCGCTCGCCCGTCCGACGACGACCGTGTCGTACACCGCGGGGTGGCACTTGAGGGCGTGCTCGACCTCCTCGGCGAAGATCTTCTCGCCGCCCGAGTTGATCGTCACCGAGTCGCGGCCGAGCAGTTCGATCGCGCCGTCCTTGCCGACGCGGGCGCGGTCGCCGGGCAGCGAGTAGCGCAATCCGGCGAGCTCGGGGAACGTGCGCTGCGTCTTCGCGGCATCTCCGAGATAGCCGAGCGGTACGCGGCCGGCCTTCGCGAGCCAGCCGACGTCGCCGTCACCCGCCAGCAGGACGCGGCTCCGGTCGTCGCTCAGCACGCAGTTGTCGGGCACCGGCTTGAACGTGCCCGTCGCGACCTCGCTCGCGTTGGCGCTGAAGCTCTGGCCCTGGCGTCCGGTCTCGGACGAGCCGACGGCGTCGAGCAGCGTGACCTTCGGCAGCAGCTCGTGCAGCGCGCGCTTGAGCGTCGTGTTGAGCGGCGCGCCGCCCGACACGATGAGGCGCAGCGAGTCGGCGTCGTAGCCGCCCTGGCGGAGCTGGTCGACGAGCGGCCGCGCGAAGGCGTCGCCGACGATCAGCATCGAGGTCACGCGCTCGCGCTCGATGGTGCGCCACACGTCGTCGGCGTCGAGGTGCTTGACGTGGTGCTGGACGACGACCGTGCCGCCGGTGTGGAAGGTCGTGAACGCGTTCCAGCTCGCGGCTCCGTGCATGAACGGCGGTGCGGGCAGCGAGCGGGCCTTGCCGCGCTTCGCGTGCTCGACGATCTCGTCGAGCGAGCCGAACTCCGGGCCGTCGCCGCGGCGTCCGCCGAGTGCGGTCACGAAGATGTCGGCCTGCCGCCACAGCACGCCCTTGGGCATCCCGGTCGTGCCGCCGGTGTAGATGACGTAGAGGTCGTCGGGCGACCACGGCCCCGGCGGGCGCTCCGGGGAGGCCGCGGCGAGCGCCTGCTCGTAGTCGAGCGCGCCGGGCAGCAATGCGTTGCCGGAGTCGTCGGCGACCTGCAGCAGGACGTCGATGCCCTCGAGCTGCGGCAGGATCTTCGCGAGCAGCGGCGCGAACGCGGCGTGGTAGAGGATCGCCCGCGGACGCGCGTCGCGCATCAGGTAGAGCAGCTCCTCCTCGACGTAGCGGTAATTGACGTTGAACGGAGCGACGCGCGCCTTGAACGCGCCGAGCATGCCCTCGAGGTACTCCGGGCCGTTGTAGAGGTAGAGCGCCAGGTGGTCCTGACCCGACTCCCAGCCCGCCAGGCCGTCCCGCTCCCTGACCGTCCCGAGGCCGTGCGCCCGCAGCAGATTGCCCAGACGCCGGCTGCGGTCGTTGATCTGCGCCCAGGTGAGACGGCGCTCGTCGTGGACGATGCACTCGCGGTCGGGCGCCGCGGCTGCGATCGCCTCGTGGATGTCGGCCAGATTGAAGTCCATCGGGTTGTCCTCGTCGCGGGGCTTTAGCTAGAAGTCCGCGGTCCCGCATTCCAGCCGTGGGACCGGGAGAAGGTGCGCGATGCGGAGCAGGAGTCGGATTGCAGCCTGGGTCGTGGGCCTCACGGTCACGGCGGTGATGGCCACGTTGGGCTGTGGCGGTGGCGGCGGGACCGACAGCGGGATCCAGCTGAACGCCGTCGCGTTCGGCGACGGCGTGTTCGTCGCGGTCGGTGATTCCGACCGGGCGTTCGCCAATCCGGACGGAAACGGCTGGACGCCGTTCCTCACCGGCGCGCCGGCTCTCGACGGCATCGCGTGGTCGCAGCGCCTCGGCACCTTCGTCGCGGTCGGCGACGGCGGCGCGATCGTCACCTCGACCGACGGCGTCAACTGGGCGGCGCAGAATTCGCCGACGACGTTCAACCTCTTCGGCATCGCGGCGGCCGACGAAGGTCTCATCGCGGTGGGCGATGGCGGCACGATCCTGGTGTCGGCGGACGCCGTGAACTGGACGCAGCGCGACAGCGGCACCGACGCGACGCTCTACGGCGTCGCCGTCGGCCGGGCGGGCACGGTGATCGCGGTCGGCGCGGGCGCCACCGTGCTGGTCTCCATCGACGCCGGAGTCAACTGGCAGGTGAACTCCGTCGCGTTTCCCGACGTCGCCATCGGCGATCTGAAGGGCATCGCGTACGGCACGCGCGGCTGGGTGACGGTCGGCGAGTTCGGCGTCATCCTGCAGGGCGAGACCGCGGCCACCAGCACGTGGAACGTCATCGGCGCCGCGATCCTGCCCGACCTGAACGGCGTCGCATTCGTGCAGGGCAACTACACGGTGCTCGGCGACAAGGGCCGCATCCTCACCTCGCCCGACGGCGTCACGTTCACGCAGGTGGTGTCGAACAGCGGACAGTTCCTCTACGGCACGGCGTTCGGTGACGGCTTCTACTACGTCGTCGGATCGGGCGGACGGGCGCTGCGGTCGCTCGACGGCGCGATCTATCAAGATACGAAGATTTGATTCCACGAGGGGGCACGCGCCCCCTCGCCCCATTGGGCAAAGCCCAACGGGGCCCGGTTATGTCCACGAGGGGGCACGCGCCCCCTCGCCCCATTGGGCAAAGCCCAACGGGGCCCCACTCCCCGCGGTCGCTTCGCTCCGCGCTCGCCTTTGGCTCGCGTGCGCGACGGGTGCCGGTGGGAAGTTCGCGCGGCGCTCGTCCGGCGCGCGTCAAGTAGCGACCGCTACGGCTTCGGCTTGCCCCAGAGCTCTTCGAGGCGCTGGTCGCGGCCGCAGCGGTAGCGGTAGTAGTGGTACCGGACGGGATTCTTCTCGTAGTAGTCCTGGTGGTAGTCCTCGGCGGGCCAGAACTCGCCGGCGGCCACGATCTCGGTGACGATCGGCTGCTTGAAGCGTCCGGACGCCTCGAGGTCCTTCTTCGACTTCTCCGCGGCGCTCTTCTGCGCGGCGTCGTGGTAGAAGATCGCGGTCCGGTACTGGTTGCCGTGATCGCAGAACTGGGCGTTCGGCGTCAGCGGGTCGACGTTGTGCCAGTAGACGTCGAGCAGCTTGTCGTACGACACGCGGCTCGGGTCGTAGACGATCTCGACCGACTCCGCGTGGCCCGTGCCGCCGGCCGACACCTCCTCGTAGGTCGGGTTCCTCCTCGTGCCGCCGGTGTAGCCGGACGTCGTCGAGAGGACGCCGTCGACCTTGTCGAACGGCCCCTCCATGCACCAGAAGCAGCCCCCGGCGAAGGTCGCCTTCGCCGTCTTCGCGGGCGCGGCGGGGGCCGCGCCGGGTGAGCCCGCGGGCACCGGGGCGGTGCTCTCCGCGAGCGTTCGGCCGGCGGCGGCCAGCGCGAGCAGGATCGCGAGAGAAAGGATCGTTCGGCTTCGACGGATCGGCATGCGGGTCTCCACGGAGCCGCCCGCGGGCGGCTCGACGAGTATTGGATATCACGGGCGGCGAACGGTTTCGGAGCAGATCGGTGGTTGCCTGCCGCGTGTTCGGACGCCGATACTCGCCGCCGGATTCGGCCACCTCCCGATACGTCCCGCCGGCCGCCTCCGATTCACCCACCGACGAAGGGACTCGTCATGAACGGCCACCGCACCATCCTCGACACTCTCCGGGCAGCGCTCGGACTCATCGTCGCTCTCGGCGCGCCGGCGTTTGCGCACGCCGCGACGCTCGGCAACCTGGCCCAGCTGCCCGGCACCGACGCCTGCGTCAGCGAGACCGGCAGCAGCGGCAACTGCGCCGATGGCGTCGCGCTCGACGGCGCGGCCGCGCTCGCGATCACGAAGAGCGGGCTGCACGTGTTCGCCGCCGCGCCGATCTCCGACGCCGTCGCGGCCTTCCTGCGCGTGCCGTCGACCGGCGCGCTCGTCCAGCAGACGGGGCCGTCGGCCTGCGTCAGCGAGACCGGCAGCGGCGGGCTCTGCACCGACGGACGCGCGCTCGACGAGCCGCGCGGCGTCACCGTGAGCCCGGATTCGAAGAACCTCTACGTCGCGTCCACGACCAGCGACGGCGTCGCCGTGCTTTCGCTGAACGACAAGACCGGCGCGCTCGCGCAGCTCGCCGGGACCGCCGGCTGCGTCACCGAGGACGGCAGCGGCGGAACGTGCGCCGACGGCGTCGCACTCGGCGGCGCGCGCGCGATCGCAATCTCGGCGAACGGCAAGAGCCTGTACGTCGCGGCGCGCGACGCCGACGCGGTCGCCGCGTTCGCGCGCGACAAGACGACCGGTGCGCTGACGCAGCTCGCAGGAACGGACGCGTGCACCAGCGAGACCGGCACCGCGGGCGCGTGCGCGAACGGCGTCGCGCTCGACTTCCCGACCGGCGTCGCGGTGAGCCCGAACGGGAAGAACGTGTACGTGACGGCGTCGGGCAGCAACGCGGTCGCGGTGTTCGCGCGCAATCCCGGCACCGGCGCCTTGACGCAGCTCGCCGGCACCGCCGGCTGCGTCAGCGAGGACGGCACCGCCGGGCAGTGCGCGGACGGGAAGGCGCTGCTCGCGCCGTTCGCCGTCGCGGTGAGCTCGAACGGCAAGAACGTCTACGTCGCGTCGCGCGACTCGAACGCGATCGCGGTCTTCGCGCGCGATGCGAAGACCGGCGCGCTCACGCAGCTCGCCGGGACCGACGGCTGCATCAGCGAGGACGGCACCGCAGGCGCGTGCGCGGACGGGAACGGCCTCGTCGGCGCGGTGTCGGTCGCGATCACGCAGAACGGGCGCAGCGTCTACGTCGCGTCCGAGACCAGCAACGCAGTGGCGGCGTTCGCGCGCGACACGAAGAGCGGCGTGCTGACGCAGCTCGCCGGGACCGAGGGCTGCACGAGCGAGAGCGGCAGCGGCGGCACGTGCGCCGACGGCGTGGCGCTCACCGAGGCGCGCGCCGTCGCGGTGACGCGCAACGCGAAGAGCGCCTACGTCGCGTCGTCGACCAGCGACGCGGTCGCCGCGTTCCGCAGGGAGTAGATCCGGAGCGCAGGCGGGCCGGCTTCAGCGGCCCGCCTGCACCTCGTGGACGCGCGCGCTCAGGCTCCCGCCTGCAGCGCCTTGACGGCGGTGTCCTTCGCCCAGCGGTAGTCCGGCTTGCCGCTCGGCGCGCGCACGAGACCGTCGACGAAGACGAACGCCTTCGGCAGCTTGTAGCGCGCGATCTGCGTCGCCGCGGCCTCGCGCAGCTCCTCGTCGGTCGCGCTCTCGCCCGGACGCAGCTTGACGAGCGCCGTCACCTGCTCGCCCCAGCGCGTGTTCGGCGTGCCGGTGACGATCACGTCGTAGACCGCGGGGTGGTGCTTCAGCGCCTGCTCGACCTCCTCCGCGAAGATCTTCTCGCCGCCGGAGTTGATGCAGACGGAGTCGCGGCCGAAGACGCGGATCTGGCCGTCGTCGGCGACCTGTGCGCGGTCGCCGGGGACCGAGTAGCGAGTGCCGGCGACCACCGGGTAGGTCTTCTTCGTCTTGGCCTCGTCGCCGAGGTAGCCGAGCGGCACGCGGCCGGCGCGTGCGAGCCAGCCCATCGCGTCCTCGCCGGGCTCGAGACGGCGCGTCATGTCGGCGTCGAGCACGCAGGTGTGCTCGTCCATCTTGAACGAGCCCTGCGCGCCCTCCATGCCCTTCATCGACACCGTCGAGCCCTGCGCGCCGGTCTCCGACGAGCCGAAGCCGTCGAAGATGATGAGGCCGGGAATGGCCTCGAGGAACGCCTGCTTGAGCGGCGCCGACAGGATCGCGCCGCCCGAGCCGATGACCTTGAGCGTCGAGACGTCGTACTTCTGCTTCGCGAGCTGATCGAGCAGCGGACGCGCGAACGCGTCGCCGACGATCGACACCTGCATGATGCGCTCGCGCTCGACGGTGCTCCACACGTCGTGGGCGTCGAGCGTACGCGTGTTCTGCTGCAGGCAGATCGTGCCGCCCGAGTGCCACATGATGAACGCCGCCCAGTGCGCGGCGCCGTGCATGAACGGCGGCGCGGGCAGCGAGCGGATCTCGCCGCCGCTGCGGCAGCGCTCGATCAGCTCCTCGACGCTGCCGACCTCGGGTCCGCCGAGCATGCGTCCGCCGAGGGCCGCGAAGAAGATGTCCTCCTGCCGCCACAGTACGCCCTTCGGCATGCCCGTCGTGCCGCCGGTGTAGAGGATGTAGAGGTCGTCGCCGCTCGGCGAGACGTCGGGCATCGCGTCGCTCGCGGCGGCGATCGCGGTCTCGTAGTCCTGCGCGCCGGGAAGCAGGGGCTCGCCGCTGCCGTCGTCGACCTGCAGCAGGAGCTTCATCGCCGGCAGCTTCGGCAGCACCTCGCGCAGCAGCGGCGCGAAGGACGCGTGGTAGACGATCGCCTTCGTGCCGGCGTCGCGCAGCACGTAGAGCAGCTCCTCGGCGACGTACCTGTAATTGACGTTGAACGGCGCGACGCGTGCCTTGTAGGCGCCGAGCATGCCCTCCATGTACTCGTGCCCGTTGTAGAGGTAGAGCGCGAGGTGGTCCTGGCCGGACTCCCAGGGCTGCAGCCCGTCGCGCTCGCGGTGGCACCCGAGCCCGGCCGCGTGCAGCA
Organism: Binatia bacterium; assembly: GCA_046327915.1. GTDB lineage: Bacteria > Desulfobacterota > Binatia > UBA12015 > UBA12015 > VGTK01. Next base: position 12,125 of record JAXLXO010000054.1, read on the forward strand.
GGTTCGCGAGCTTGCGACTGCGGGTCGCGACGTCGCGCCAGGTGAAGCGGTGCTGCGACGTGACCATGGCCTCGCGGTCGGGGATCGCGGCGGCGATGGCCTCGTGGATGAGGCCGAGATTGAACGACATCGGGAAGGCTCCTCCTGAACGGTGCTGGCTCGAATGGACGGCGGTCGCGGCGTCCGCGCGCAGGGCGCGGCGCTCCCGCCATCGCGCGTTCTATGCCGCCCCCGCTGCACCTGTCCAGCCGCGCTTTCCTCCGTTCCCGCGCGGGTTTCCGCGGATCCGGGGCGGCGGATCGTTCGCCAGGCCTTCTCGGGGCTGAAACGTCCCTGCCACA
>JAXLXO010000055.1:0-10571 GCA_046327915.1 Binatia bacterium
GAGCGGATGCGATCCGCGAGCGTCGGGGCAGTCGGGCTTCCGGTGGTCATGGCTCGGACTCTCGGCGCCCGGCGTCCCTGCGACGTCGGGCGCGTCCTGCATAGCGCGGCGCGCGCAGCGCGGCACGCGCGCCCGCGACGCACGCCCCACGGCACCTTGACTCTCGACCCGAAGCGGAGCATCGAAGGCAACGGTGCACGTCGACCCACGCTCCACGACGACACTGGACCGCCGCGCGGTCCGCAACGGCCTGCTCGCGGTCGCCGCCGCGCTCGCGCTCGGCTGGCTCGGCAGCGGCGGACTGCGCTGGTTCGACGCGGCGCTCGCCGGCTACCTGCTCGGCACGCTGTTCGCGATCTTCGGCACCGTCTACCGCTACTCGGTGTGGCTGCGACGTCCGCCGACGGCACGGCTGTCACGCCGCGGATGGGAGGCGCTCCGCGCAGGCGGCCTGCCCGCCGTCAAGCAACTGGTCGGGCTCGGCGCGTCGAACCTCGCCGCGCAGACCTTCATCCGCGAGCGCTCGGAGACGCGCTGGGTCGCGCACCAGCTGGTGTTCTGGGGCTGCGTGATCGCGGCGGCGATCACCTTCCCGCTGACCTTCGGCTGGCTGCACTTCGAGTCGGTCGGCAACGACGCGACCCTGTACCGCGCCTTCGTCGGACCGTTCGCGACCATCGCGTTCGACGCGCGCGGCGCGTTCGGCTGGCTCGTGTTCCACGGGCTCGACGTCGCGGCGATCCTCGTGCTCGCCGGCGTGTTCCTCTTCCTCGGACGCCGCGTGCGCGATCCGGGCGCGATCGCGGTGGAGCGCTCGACCGACTTCCTCGCGCTCGCCGGGCTCTTCGCGGTGTCGGTGACGGGGCTCATGCTGACCGTCTCGACGCTGTGGATGGGCGGCCGCTTCTACACGTTCCTCACCACGACCCACGCGCTGACGGTGATTCTCGGCCTGATGTACATCCCGTTCGGCAAGCTGTTCCACGTGTTCCAGCGGCCGGCCAACCTCGGCGTGCAGCTCTACCGCGCGGCGGGCGACGCGGGTCCGCAGCAACGTTGCAGCGAGTGCGCGGCTCCGTTCGCGTCGGTGATGCAGATGGGCGACCTGAAGGACGTCCTGCCGCAGGTCGGCTTCGACTACGACCTGCCCTCGGGAGGAAGCTGGCAGGACGTGTGCCCGGCGTGCCGCCGGCGCATGGTCATGCTCGCGCAGGCGGGGCGCGTGGGAGGGTTCGGCTGATGGCGACGCTGCCGCTCTCCGAGGAGGAGCTGATCGCGCGTTTCGGTCCGCACCTGAACCGTCGGCCGCCCGGCGGCTGGAACGCGGGGCTCGAGGTCGACCGCGAGGTGCCGACGCACTGCTGCTTCTGCGGCCAGCAGTGCGGCATCGTGCTGAAGGTCAAGGACGAGCGCGTGGTCGGCTTCGAGCCGCGCTACGACTTCCCGTTCAACGAGGGCAAGCTCTGCCCGAAGGGCGTCAAGCGCTATCTCCAGGGCAGCCACCCCGACCGCTTGCTGGCACCGCTCGAGCGCGACCCGTCGAGCCCGGACGGCTTCCGACAGGTCTCGTGGGAGGCGGCGCTCGAGCGCACCGCCACCGAGATCCGGCGTATCCAGGCGGCGTACGGACCGAACGCGTTCGCGATGCTGTCGGGCGTGTCGCTGACCAACGAGAAGTCGTACCTGGTCGGCAAGTTCGCGCGCCTGGCACTCGGCACCGCGAACCTCGACTACAACGGACGCCTCTGCATGGTGTCCGCGGGAGCCGCGAACAAGAAGGCGCTCGGCATCGACCGCGCGTCGAACCCGTGGAGCGACATCCGGCTCGCCGACGTGGTGTTCATCGCCGGCGCGAACGTCGCCGAGTGCGCGCCGATCACGACCAGCTACGTCTGGGAGGCGCGCGACCGCGGCGCGAAGCTGATCGTCGCGGACCCCCGCGTGACGCCGCTCGCGCGCACCGCGGACGTCTTCCTCGGTCTGCGTCCGGGAACCGACTCGGCGCTGATGGGCGCGATCCTGAACGTCCTGATCGCGCGCGACTGGCTCGACCACGACTTCATCGCCGCGCACACCGAAGGCTTCGCGGAGGCGGCGCAGGCCGTCGCCGATCACACGCCGGAGTGGGCGTCGCGCGTCTGCGGCGTTCCCGCGGCGCGGATCGAGCAGGCGGCCGAGCTGTGGGGGACGTCACGCACCGGCATGCTGCTGCACGCGCGCGGCATCGAGCACCACACCAAGGGCGTCGAGAACGTGCTGTCGTGCATCAACCTCGGGCTCGCGACCGGCAAGTACGGCAAGCCCGGCTGCGGCGTCACGACGATCACCGGACAGGGCAACGGCCAGGGCGGACGCGAGCAGGGCCACAAGTGCGACCAGCTGCCCGGCAACCGCGACATCACGAATCCCGAGCACCGCGCCTACGTCGCGTCGGTGTGGGGCTGCGACGAGAGCGTGCTCCCGGGCAAGGGCCTCACCGCGCAGGAGATCGTGGACGCGATCCACGCGGGCGAGATCAAGGGCCTGCTGTCGATCTGCTTCAACCCCGCGGTCTCGCTGCCCGACACGAACTTCACCGCGGCGGCGCTCGACAAGCTCCAGTTCTACGCGGTCATCGAGTTCTTCCTGTCCGAGACGGCGCAGCACGCCGACGTCGTGCTGCCGGGCTCGCTGCACGAGGAGGACGAGGGTACCAGCACGACGGTCGAGGGGCGCGTCGTCAAGATCAACGCCGCCATCAAGCCGCCCGGCGAGGCGCGGCTCGACTGGAAGATCCTCGTCGACCTCGCGCATCGCCTCGGCCGCGGCCAGTACTTCCCGTACGGCTCGACCGAGGAGATCTTCACCGAGCTGCGGCGCGCGTCGCACGGCGGCACCGCGGACTACGGTGGCATCACGTGGCAGCGCGTGGTCGACGAGCAGGGCGTGTTCTGGCCGTGCCCGACCGAGGGACATCCGGGCACGGAGCGGCTCTACGAGGGCGGACGCTTCTACACGCCGAACGGACGCGCGAAGTTCCATCCCGTGCGCTTCCGTCCGCCGGCGGAGGTGGTCGACGACGCGTACCCGGTCTGGCTCACCACCGGACGCGTGGTCAGTCAGTACCTGTCGGGCACGCAGACGCGGCGCATCGGTCCGCTCGTCGAGCAGTACCCGGAGCCGCTGTGCGAGATGCATCCGCAGCTGGCGACGCGGCTCGGCGTCGCCGACGGCGACCTCGTCCGCGTGCGCTCGCGGCGCGGCGAGATCACGCTGCCCGCCGCCGTCGTCGCGACGATCCGCCCCGACACGGTGTTCATCCCGTACCACTGGCCCGGACGGCAGGCCGCGAACCAGCTCACGCAGCGCGCGCTCGATCCGGTGTCGAAGATCCCCGAGTACAAGGTGTCGGCGGTCGCGATCGAGCGCGTCGGTCCGGGACGCGGCACCACCGACGCGCGCGACATGGCGCTCGAGGGAACGCCCCGTTGAGCCCGCTCGCGCGCCGCGACGAGAAGGTCTTCGTCATCGATCAGAGCCGCTGCATCGGCTGCAAGGCGTGCGTGCAGGCGTGCGCCGAGTGCGGCACGCACCGCGGCCACTCGATGATCCACCTCGAGTTCGCCGATCGCGGCGCGTCCACGCAGACCGTGCCGATGGTCTGCATGCACTGCGAGGATCCGACCTGCGCCGAGGTCTGTCCCGCCGACGCCATCAAGCAGAACGAGGACGGCATCGTGCAGTCGGCGCTGAAGCCGCGCTGCATCGCGTGCGCGAGCTGCGTGCTCGCGTGCCCGTTCGGCGTGCCGAAGCTCATGGTCGAGATGAACCAGATGATGAAGTGCGACATGTGCTTCGACCGCACGTCGGTCGATCTCGCGCCGATGTGCGCGTCGGTGTGCCCGAGCCAGGCGCTGTGGTTCGGCACGCGCGAGGAGTTCGCCGACGCGCGTCCCGGCGTGCTGATCGACGAATTCGTCTTCGGACGGCAGAGCGTACGCACCAAGGTCCTCACGGTCGCGCGCGAGGACGGGCCGCTCGACGTGCTGCGCGGTCGTCAAGCACGCGCATGGCAGGACGATCCGTTCGGCCTCGAGGAGGATGGAGCCGATGGCTGAGAAGCCTAGCGGGCGGGCCGTCGCCCTGGGCGAAGCCGAGGTCCCGAAGTGGCGCGCAGACTTCCCGTTCACCGCCGACGGCGAGGACGAGGTCACGCGGCGCGAGTTCGCGCGCTATCTCGTGCTCGCATCGGCGGCGTTCGCCGCGGCGAGCGTCGGCGTCGCCGCGTGGACGTCGAACCTGCCCGTGGTGCGCGGTCCGGCGCGCGCGATCGTTCCTGCGCGCGAGCTGCCGCCCGGCGGCACCGTGCTGTTCCGCTACCCGGAGCAGCACGACCCCGCGATTCTCGTCCGCCTGCACGACGGCGCGCTGCGTGCGTTCAGCCAGAAGTGCACGCACCTCGGCTGCGTCGTCTACTTCGAGGCCGAGCGCGACCGCATGATCTGCCCGTGCCACGACGGCGTGTTCGCGGCGCGCGACGGGATCGTGCTCGCGGGGCCGCCGCAGCGGCCGCTCGCGCACATCGCGGTCGAGGAGCGCGCCGACGGCATGATCTGGACGCTGGCGCAGGAGGTCGCGTGACGGCGCGTTCCCATCCGCGGGGGGTGGCGTGATGGCGCGTCGGCGCGAGATCTCGTCGGCGCTCGGCGTGTTCGTCGGCGTGCTGCTGTCGCTGCAGATCTTCCTGCTCACCGTCGGACTCGACGCCCTGCACGCGCGTGACACGACGCTCGCCTGGACGGCGGCGGGAGTCTCGGTGCTGCTCGCCCTCGGCTCCGCCGGCTTCTACCGGCATCTGCGGCGGTGAGCGCGCCGCGGGACTCCGAGCCGCGCCACGCGGGCGCGAAGCTGCCACCGGGCCCCATCGGCGGCGAGCTGGTGCACGTCCTGCGCGGGCTCGGGCAGCGCCTGCAGCTCCCGTTCCTCGTCGAGCACCACTCGCGCGTGTGGATCCTCGGCCTGTTTTCGTTCGTGAACGGCGTGCTGTCGATCGGGCTCATGGCCGCGGCGGCGGTCGCAACCGGTGCGCCGTTCATCTTCCCGTCGCTCGGACCGACGGCGTTCCTGCTCTTCTACACGCCGACGCAGCCGGCAGCGTCGCCGCGCAACACGCTCGGCGGGCACCTGATCGGCGTCCTCGCCGGCTATCTCGCGCTGGTGCTGTTCGGCTTGACGGCGCGCGGGCCGGCGCTCGCGGAAGGCGTCACAGCGACCAACGTCGGCGCGGCGGCGCTGTCGCTGGGACTGACCAGCGGCGCGATGGTGTGGTGCAGGGTACCGCATCCGCCCGCCGGCGCGACGACGCTGATCGTGTCGCTCGGCATCCTGCGCACGCCGTGGCAGCTCGGGGTGCTGATGCTCGCGGTCTGCGTGCTGGTCGTGCAGGGCATCGTGATCAACCGCCTCGCCGGCATCGACTACCCGCTCTGGGCGCCGCGCGCGCCGGCACCACCACCGCCCGGCGCGGCTTGAAGGCAGGCACGCGCGTCGATAGCGGTGAGGGCATGTCCGCTGCCGCTGCCCCTGCCCGCTCGCGCCTCGACTGGCGCGATCACCGCAACGACCGCGACGCGTGGGCGCGCGCGCTCGGCATCTCGCGCGAGGCGATCGACGTCTACCTCGCGAGCGACGTGATCGACCTGCACGTCGACTCGTTCATCTGGACGCGCATCTTCGGCTACGACCTGCGCCGCCGGCACGGGCACGGCCTGCTCGGCGCGCGCGCCTACTCGATGGTCGACGTGCCGCGCGTCCGCGAGGCGGCGCTGACCGGCGCCATCTGGGTGATCACCACGAACCCGTGGCAGAGCACCGCGCGGCGCCCCGACGTGTTCGTCGAGAACGTGCGCCGGCTGCAGGGCATCCTCGAGAGCGTTCCGGAGGACGTACGCGTCGTGCGCAACGTCGCCGAGTACCGCGCCGCACGCGTCGCCGACAGGCATGCCGCCTTCATCGGCATCCAGGGCGGCAACGCGCTCGACCGCGACCCGGACTCGCTCGATCTCATCCCCGACGATCTCGTCGTGCGCATCACGCTGGTGCACCTCACCAACTCGCGGCTCGGCGTCACCAGCGCGCCGAAGGGCGGTCGCCGCGGCGAGGGCCTCACCGAGCTGGGACGGAGCTACGTCCGCCGCATGAACGAGAAGCGCATCCTCGTCGACCTCGCGCACATCAACCGCGAGGGCTTCTTCGACGCCATCGCCGCGCACGACAGGACGATCCCGTACGTCGTCACGCACACCGGCGTGAGCGGCGTGCACCCGCACTGGCGCAACCTCGACGACGAGCAGCTGCACGCCGTCGCGAACGCGGGCGGCACGGTGGGCATCATGTACCACGCCCCGTTCCTCGGCGACCCGTGGCTCGGCGGACACGCCGAGACCATCGTCAAGCACATCGCCCACGTCGTCGACACGGTCGGCGAGGACCACGCCTCGATCGGCAGCGACTACGACGGCGCCATCCACCCCCCGCGCGACATGCCGACCATCCTCGAGCTCCCCCGCCTCGTCGAGCCCATGCTCCGCCGCGGCTGGAGCGCCGAGCGCATCGGCAAGATCCTCGGCGGCAACTTCCTCCGCGTCGTCGAAGCCGTCCGCGGCTGACCCTTCCCCGCAAACCGCCGCCCGCCTCGCGCGCGGGCCGCACGGCCCACCCGCCCCCGCGGCACCGGACACGCCCCCCGCGCGAGCGCCCGGCACGCCACCCCGAGCGCCCGGCACGAAGCCCCGAGCGGGGGCGCGTGGGCCTGCCGGCGGAGCGACCGCTGGGGAGCCGCTCCGAAGGAAGACTGAATTGCCTCGCAACCATGGCGACCGGAACGGAGCCGGCAGGCCCACGCGCCCCCGCCCGCACCAACGTCCCCACCGCGGACAAGCGAGAGTGCCAGCGCACTCCGCAAGCCCACACGATCGTGAGCGCGAAACGGGATGCCTGGACCGAACGCGTCGGCTAGACTCGCGGACTCCATTCCGCGCCGACCATCCGGCGCGCCCGGGCTACGAGGGACCAGCAGTTGGCCGACACGACCCCCCAGAACGCACTCGCGGAGCAGCTCCGCCGCCGCATCCTGATCCTCGACGGCGCCATGGGCACCATGGTGCAGCGCTACAAGCTCGAGGAGAAGGACTTCCGCGGCGAGATCCTGAAGGACCACGCGCACGACCAGAAGGGCAACAACGACGTCCTGGTCCTGACGCGGCCCGACGTGATCGGCGCGATCCACCGCGAATATCTGGAGGCCGGGGCCGACATCATCGAGACCAGCACCTTCAGCTCGAACGTCATCGCGCAGGCCGACTACGGCCTCGAGCACCTGATCCGCGAGCTGAACGTCGCCGGCGCGCGCGTCGCCCGTGAGGCGGCCGACGAGTACACGAGGAAGGATCCGTCGCGGCCGCGCTTCGTCGCCGGCTCGATGGGTCCGACCAACCGCACGCTGTCGATCTCGCCCGATGTGAACGATCCGTCGTTCCGCGCGACCGACTTCCAGACCATGAAGAACGCGTTCGCCGAGCAGGTGCGCGCGCTCCTCGACGGCGGCGTCGACCTCCTCCTGCCCGAGACCAGCATCGACACGCTGAACATGAAGGCCACGATCTTCGCGATCGAGGAGGTCTTCGCGGAGCGCGGCGTGCGCGTTCCGGTGGTCCTGTCGTGCACGATCACCGACCGCAGCGGACGCACGCTGTCGGGCCAGACCATCGAGGCGTTCTGGTACTCGGTCGAGCACGCGAAGCCGCTCGCCGTCGGCCTCAACTGCGCGCTCGGCGCTGCCGAGATGCGCCCGTACGTCGAGACGCTCGCGAACCGGGCGCCCTGCTTCATCTCGCTCTACCCGAACGCCGGACTTCCCAACGCGTTCGGCGAGTACGACGAGCTTCCCGAGCAGACCGCGGCGGTGCTGCGCGAGTACGGACAGAACGGCTGGCTCAACATCGTCGGCGGCTGCTGCGGCACGACGCCCGATCACATCCGCGCGATCGCGAAGGTCGTCGAGGGATTGCCGCCGCACGCACCGGCGACGTCGGACGGCCTCAGCCACTTCAGCGGTCTCGAGCCGTTCACGATCCGTCCCGAGACCGGCTTCGTGATGATCGGCGAGCGCACCAACGTCACCGGCTCGAAGAAGTTCGCGCGCCTCATCAAGAGCGGCGATCACGAGAGCGCGCTGCAGGTCGCGCTCGAGCAGGTGCGCGGCGGTGCCAACGTGATCGACGTCAACATGGACGAGGGCATGCTCGACTCCGAGAAGGAGATGGCCTCGTTCCTGAAGCTGGTCGCGACCGAGCCCGAGATCGCACGCGTGCCGATCATGATCGACAGCTCCAAGTGGTCGGTCATCGAGGCGGGCCTGCAGTGGGTGCAGGGCAAGGGCATCGTGAACTCGATCTCGCTGAAGGAAGGCGAGGACGCGTTCCGCGAGCACGCACGCAAGGTCCGGCGCTTCGGCGCGGGTGTCGTCGTCATGGCGTTCGACGAGGAAGGCCAGGCGACCACCGTCGAGCGTCGCGTCGCGATCTGCAAGCGCGCCTACCGCATCCTGACGGAGGAAGTCGGCTTCCCGCCCGAGGACATCATCTTCGACCCGAACATCCTCGCCATCGCGACCGGCATCGAGGAGCACGACGACTACGCGGTGTCGTTCATCGAGGCGGCGCGGCAGATCAAGAAGGCGTGCCCGGGCGTGCACATCAGCGGCGGCGTCTCGAACCTGTCGTTCTCGTTCCGCGGCAACGACGTCGTGCGCGAGGCGATGCACGCGGCCTTCCTGTTCCACGCGATGAAGGCCGGCATGGACATGGGCATCGTCAACGCCGGCCAGCTCGCCGTGTACCAGGACATCCCGAAGGACCTGCTCGAGCACGTCGAGGACGTGATCCTCAATCGCCGGAAGGACGCGACCGAGCGTCTGGTCGCGTTCGCCGAGACCGTCAAGGGCAAGGGTCAGGCGCGCGAGGAAGACCTCGCGTGGCGCGACGCATCGGTCGAGGAGCGCCTGTCGCACGCGCTCGTGAAGGGCCTCGTCGACTTCATCGACGAGGACGTGGAAGAGGCACGGAAGAAGTACCCGAAGCCGCTCGACGTGATCGAGGGCCCGCTGATGGACGGCATGCGCATCGTCGGCGACCTGTTCGGCGCCGGCAAGATGTTCCTGCCGCAGGTCGTGAAGAGCGCGCGCGTCATGAAGAAGGCGGTCGCGTGGCTGATGCCCTACATGGAGGCGGAGAAGGCCGAGCGTGCGGCCGCCGGCGAGAGCGTCGCGGCGCAGGGCAAGGTCCTGCTCGCCACCGTCAAGGGCGACGTGCACGACATCGGCAAGAACATCGTCGGCGTGGTGCTGTCGTGCAACAACTACGAGATCATCGACCTCGGCGTGATGGTGCCGTGCGAGAAGATCCTCGAGACGGCGAAGAAGGAGAACGTCAGCATCATCGGCCTCTCCGGTCTCATCACGCCGTCGCTCGACGAGATGGTGTACGTCGCGAAGGAGATGGAGCGCCAGAAGTTCGAGGTGCCTCTGCTGATCGGCGGTGCGACGACGAGCCGCCAGCACACCGCCGTCAAGATCGCGCCCGGCTACCACGAGTCGACGGTGCACGTGCTCGACGCGTCGCGCGCGGTGAACGTGGTGTCGTCGCTGCTCGACGGCGCGCAGAAGAAGGTCTTCGACGAGAAGAACAAAAGAGAACAGGACGACCTGCGCGCGCTCTACGCGCAGCGCCAGAGCCGCCCTCTTCTGCCCTACGAGCAGGCGACGAAGAAGAAGGTCGAGATCGCGTGGCGCGCGGAGGACCTGGCGAAGCCGTCGTTCCTCGGACGCCGCGTGCTCGACGACCAGCCGCTCGCCGACCTCGTGCCGTTCATCGACTGGACGTTCCTCTTCCACGCGTGGGAGCTGCGCGGGAAGTACCCGGAGATCCTCGAGCACGCCGAGTACGGAGAAGCCGCGCGCGACCTCTTCAAGCAGGCGCAGGCGCTTCTTGCGCGCATCGTCGACGAGAAGCTGCTCAAGGCGCGCGGCGTGCACGCGTTCTGGCCCGCGAACTCCGACGGCGACGACATCGTGCTGTGGACGGACGACACGCGGAAGCACGAGCTCGCGCGCTTCAACCTGCTGCGCCAGCAGGAGACCAAGTACGACGGCCAGCCCGTCTACCGCTCGCTCGCCGACTACGTGGCGCCGATCGAGACCGGGCTCGCGGACTACGTCGGCGGCTTCGCGGTCACGGCGGGCCTCGGCGCCGACGAGGTGGTCGGCGCGTACCAGGCCGCACACGACGACTACAACGCGATCATGGTGAAGGCGCTCGCCGACCGTCTCGCCGAGGCGTTCGCCGAGTCGCTGCACCAGACGGCACGTCGCGAGTGGGGCTACGGCAAGGACGAGCAGCTCACCAACGAAGAGCTCATCTCGGAGAACTACCGCGGCATCCGTCCCGCGTTCGGCTACCCGGCGTGCCCCGAGCACTCGGAGAAGACCAAGCTCTTCGAGCTGCTCGATGCGCCGAAGCTCGGCATCTCGCTGA
>JAXLXO010000056.1:0-9812 GCA_046327915.1 Binatia bacterium
GTCGGCGCAGAGGTTCGACTGCTGCGCGGGATCGGCGAGGCCGCCCAGCATCTCCGGCACCGCCGCGAGCAGCTCGCGCAGCTCCTGCTGAAAGGTCTCGGCGAGGAACGCCGCGAGCTCGGGATCGAAGGTCTCGCCCGCACCGTCGTCGCTCTCGACGTCGTCGCCGGCGGCGGCATCGCCGTCCGCGTCGAACGCCGCTTCGAGCGAAGCGTCGTCGGTGAGCGCCTCCTCGTCGGCGAGCGGCGGCGCGAATGCGTCCGCGGACATCTCGGGCTCGTCGCCGACCTCCTCCTCGAAGTCGGGCATCGACGCTTCGGCCATCTCCTCGCGCGTGACCTCGCCCTCGAGCGCGGCGCGCGTCGCGGGCGCGAACACGTCGAGGAGCTCGCCGAGCAGGCGCTCCTGGCTCTCGCCGGTACCCTCGAGGCAGTCCTCGAGCATGCGCTGCGCCGGACCCAGCGCCTCGCGCGTCGCGCGCACGAGATCCTGCGCTGCGGCGCGGTTGCGCTCGGCCTCGGTGAGCGCGAGCTCGGCCGCGCGCTGCAGGATGGCGCCGACGTGGCTCAGGTACGGCAGCTCCGCGAGCGCCGCCGAGCCCTTGAGGGCGTGGCCGCGCGCGGCGATCTCCGCGAGACCGGCGCGGTCGTCCTCGTGGCCCGCGATCTGGCCCAGGCGCTGGCCCATGCCCGCGAGCAGCTCGCGCGCCTCGACGCGGAACAGGTCGCGGATCGTGCTCACGCTCGGACCGAGCGGAGCCTGGTCCGTCCCGCGGTGCCGCGCGTCGGTGTCGTGATCCATGCCGACCTCGCTCCGCTCTCTCGTGCCCGGGTCGCTCATGGACCGCTACGCCTGGAACTGGTTCGCGCGGGCGCCGAGCTCCTCCGACGCGCTCAGGATCTGCGCCGTGGTGCGGCGCGCCTGCTCGCTCGACTGCTGCACGCCCTTGGCCGCGTCGGCGATGCGCTTCAGCGCCGTGTCGATCTCGGTGGCGCGCTCGAGCTGCTGCGTGGCGCTGCCGGCGATCTGCTCGATCAGCGACGACGCCTCGCCGCTCACCGACGCCACGCGCTCGAGCGCGTGATTCGCCTGCGACGCGGCCGCCGTCTGCACGTCGAGTCGCTCCGCCTGCCGCTCCATGCCGCCGACCGCCTCGTTCACGTCGGACTGGATGCCCGCGATGAGGCGCTCGACTTCCTTCGTGGCCGCGGCCGCACGCTCGGCGAGCTTGCGGACCTCCTCGGCGACGACCGTGAACCCCTGGCCGTGCTCGCCGGCGCGCGACGCCTCGATGGCGGCGTTCAGCGCCAGCATGTCGGTCTGCGCCGACATCTTCGAGATCGTGCCGGTGATCGCCGAAATCTGCATCGAGCGCTCGCCGAGCCGCTTGATCTTGACGGTCGCGGCGCGGGTCTCGCGCTGCAGCCCGTCCATGCCGGTGATGAGATCCGACAGCGCGGTCTGGCCCTGCCGGCTCGCCTGCTCGGAGCGCCGCGCGGCGTCGACCGCGCCCGCGCAGTGCTCGGCGATCTGCTGGTTGCCGGAGCGCAGCGCCTGCGCGGTCTGCGTCAGCGTGCCGCACTCGCGCGCCTGCGACGACGCGGTGCTCGCCGCCTGCTCGGCACAGCCCTTCACCTCGCTCGCCGACGTCCCGACGCGGCTCGACACCTCGCGCATGCTGGTGATCAGCGAGCCGATGCCGTCGAGCATCTCGTTCATCGCGCGCGACACGTTGCCGAGCGAGCCTTCCGCGACCTGCGCGCGCGTCGTCAGGTCACCGCCGGAGGCGGCGCGCACGACGTCGAGCAGCGACTCCGCGTCGCGCGTCGAGCGCTGTCCTTCGTGCTCGGAGCGCGCGAGGGCGCTGGCGCGCTCGTCGAGAAGCCGGTTGATCACCGCAGCGAGCTCGGCGACCGGTCCGTCCTGCTTGACGTCGAGCCGCGCCTGGCGGTCGCCGCGCTGCGCGCGCGCGACCACGGTCGAGAGCTCGCGCAGGCGTCCGGAGAACTGCGTCCAGAGGCGCGCACCGAGGAGCCAGCCGAGGATCGCCGCGACCAGCACCGCGCCCGCGACGTTGAGGCCGACGCGATAGAGCGGCGCCAGCGCCGCCGCGCGCGGCATCTGCACGCCCACCGCCCAGCGCGCGTCCGCGACCTCGAGCGGCGAGACCGCGGCGAGCACGTCGCCCGCGGCGCTGGTGAAGCTGCCCGCGGCCTCGGTGCCCTGCAGCGCCTCGCCGACGGCGTTCGATGGCACGTCGTCCGGGGTGCCGAGCGGTGCGCCGAACGCCGCGCGGATCTGATTCTTCGGATCGACCAGCCAGACCGATCCGGCGTCGCCGAGGCCGAGCGGAACCGTCTGGCCGCTCGACGCGCGCAGCGCCGCCTCGAGCTGGGCCGCGCCGATCGCGATCACCAGCGTGCCGAGGCGCGCGCCGCCGTCGATCACCGGCGTCGCGGCGTAGAGCATGGGCTGTCCGTCGAAGGCGCCGTCCTTGCCGGCGTCGATCAGCGTGACGCTGCCGCTCTCGTTGCGGCTCTCGGCGCGCTGCACGACCGCGGCGAGGCCGCTCCCGGCCGCGATCTGCGGCGTCGTGCCCGACGCCCAGGCGACGCGCGATCCGCTGTCGTCGATCAGCAGGAGGTCGGTCCAGCCGTGCTGCTCCGCGGTCGCGCCGAGCCAGCGCGGCGCGCGCGGTGCGGCGACGTCGTCGTTGCCCTTGCGGGCCGTGCCCGCGCGGCGCTGCGCGTCCCGTACGTCGCGCAGGAAGCCCGCGACGCGCGGGTCGGCTCCGAGCTGTGCCGCGTCGTCGGAGAGGCCGTGCGTGAAGTGCGCGACGTCCGCCTGGACGGCCGCACGCACGGTCTCGAGCTGCGTGAGGGATCCGTCGAGCAGAACCTTCCGCGTCGCGAAGAGCGTCGCCCCGCCGGCGGCGAGCGCCACGACGGCCGCGAGGACCGCGAGCCGGAGAGCGCCGGCGCGTGCCGGATCGCCGCTCTGGCTCCGCGTCGCCGTCGCGAGGCGTGGCCCCGCCCCGGCGATCGTTCGGGTTTGCGCCTGCATTTCCCTACCTCCCCCCGACGGACTGATCCTCGCCCATCGCCGACCCTGCGGCCGGATCCTCGTTCCCCGGCGAGGTCTCCGCCGGCACCCCCGCACCGGACGGTCTCGCGTCCACTGCCCCGGCCGGAGCCGTGGCGCGCGGCGCCGCCGCCGCCGATCCCTTCGCTCTCGTGCCGCGAAGCCCCGCGGCGATCTTCTCGACCACGCCCGCGATCAGGCGCTCGGCGTCGAGCACCATGGTCTCCTCGGCGTCACGGCCCACGAGGCCGCGCACCAGCGGGTTCGTGATCGACGGGTCGAGCTTCGCGCGCCGGATCTCCCACGGCGAGACGTGCTTGACGACCACCACCTGATCGACGACGGCCGCCATCGTGAGCTCGCCCTGGCAGAGCATCAGCAGCGTGTCGCCGCGCGCGGGCGGACGCTCCTCGACGCCGAGAAAGCGGTCGAGGTTCACCAGCGGGACGATCTCGCCGCGCACGTTGAACGCGCCGAGCAGCTCGGGCGGCGCGTACGGCACCGGCGTGAACGGCCGCGACTCGAGGATCTCGCGCGCGACCAGCGTCGACAGCGCGAAGCGGCGCCCGTCGCGCATGAAGATGCAGTAGTCGCTGCGCGGCGTCGACGCCGCGGCGGCCTGCGGATCGGCGGCGGTGGTCGGATGGAACGTCGTGCCGGTCCCGTCCGTCGGGGCCGGTGGAGCCGATGCTGCGCTCATATGCTCACGACCTCCAGATCGATGCCGGCGACGGCGTCCTCGTGCAGCGCGTGCGGCGCGTTCGGCGTGATGCCGGACAGCGTCTCGACGATCGCCGCGACCGTGTCGACGCAGGCCGCGTCGCCGAGGTCGCACGCGCCCGCACCGGTGGTGGCGAGCGCCACGCAGCGCGCGCCCGGCTCGAGCGCGCGGCAGTGCGCGAAGGCGGCGTCGGCTGCGGCGTTGCGTCCGGGCACGGCGACGATCGCGCGTGGTCCGAGCAGCCGCACCAGGTGCGGCGTCTGCGCGAAGTCCTCGCCGACGACGACCGGAACGAAGCCGGCGTCGCGCAGCGCCGCCGGAATCTCGGCCGCGGCCGGGTGATCGAGCGGACAGAGCACCACGACGTCGGGCGTGTGCGGCAGCGCGGCGCTCGGCGCGCCGGTCGCGGCGAGCAGGATCGCCGCCTCGCACAGCGCGCGGTGCGCCTCGAGCAACGTCGCCGCGACGTTCGCGAACGAACCGTCGTCGCGCACACGGTACGGGACGACCGTGTCGCCGTGCAGGTGGTGCGAGATGTCGTCGAGTCGCGCCGCGGCCTGCTTGAGGCGCGGGCTCACGCCGGGAAACGCGCCGCGCAGCGCGCTCGCGGTCGTGCGCTCCTCGCACATCGCGCTCTCGAGCTGGGCGAGGAGCGTCGCGAACGCCTGCTCGATGTTCGCCGGCGGGACGGGTGAAGCGACGCCCGGAGCCGCGTGTACCCGCACCGTGTCGGAGGTCTCGCGCGCGACCGGCGCCGGTCGCACCGATGCGGCCGCGCCGTGCGCCGCCGCGGTGCCCGCGCGAGCGCGCGCGAGCGCGTTCTGCACCACCGACGCGACCACCTGCGGCTTGAAGGGCTTGGTGATGTAGCTCACGACGTTCGACGCGTCCTGGTACGCCTGACGGATCGACGCGCCCTTCGCGGACACGAGGATGATCGGCGTGAACGCCGTGCTCGGCGTCGCGGCCAGCGCCGCGCACACGTCGGGGGCGCGCATGTCGGGCAGCACGTAGTCGAGCAGGATCAGATCCGGCGCGAACGCGGTCGCACGCTCGAGCGCCTGCGCGCCGTCGGCCGCGAAGTCGAGCTCGTAGCCGAGCGGCTTCAGGATCAGCTCGAGCGCGCGGCGGATCGTCAAGCTGTCGTCGACGACCAGGATGCGGGACGCGCTCACGACGCGGCAGCTCCCGCCGCCTCGTGCGCGACGACGGCGTTCGTGCGCGCGGGCTCGGCGCCGAGGCGCGTCACGAGACCGCGCGGCTCGAGCATCAGGTGCGGCCGTCCGTCGAGCATCAGAAGGAAGCAGAGCGGGCCGCCGGCGGCGTCGCGCAGGCGGGTCGGCATCGGCGGCGTGCGCGCGAGCGACACCGAGCGGACGCCGAGGCACGCGTCGATGCGCAGCCCGACCGGTCCGTTCGGCGTGCGCAGCACCATGATCTGTCCGGACGGCTCCTCGGCGCCCGCGCCGACGCCGGTCACGTCACCCCAATCGACGAGCGGCACGGTCGTGCCGTGCGCGAGCGTCGCGCTGGCCGCGGCGGCGGCTCCGGCACCGACGTCGAAGATTCCCTCGACGGCATCGAGCGCGACGCAGATCCTGCAACCGTGCGCGCGGACCAGCATCAGACGGATGCCGTTCCTCTCGTCCTCGGTCCCCTCCAGCTTTCCACCGACCATAAGCCACACATCCCCGCGTCGCGCCCCCGCGCGGCGCCCGTCGTCGTCAGGGTCTCGACCGATTCTGCACCGCTCGCAGCGGCTGCTTTCGCCTTCGACTTTGCAGCCCGAGAACTTGAGCAGCGGCGCGGCGATCGCGGTCGCCCGACGCACCGTTGCCGGCGAGCCATCAAGTCCGCGCGACGCGGTGCCGAAAGCGGGAGTGGGGGAGCCTTGCGGGAGGGTGCATCATTGATCGCGGAGGCCGGAACGGTGGAAGTGCGTGCGGACGCCAACGGTGCGTCCGGCCGGGTCGTCGAAGCGGCACTCCACAAGGAGTCTGCGTCATTCCTGTCGACGCACCTGCTGCGCGAGCTGATCGCCGCGGACGCCCGTGGTGACGGCGCGTCCGACGAGACCGCCGCACGCGCAGACGCGCTGCTGGGCGCAATCCTCGCGGGGCTCGAGCTGACCGAGGGCGCGATCGTTCGCATCGAGCCCGACGGTCGTGGCACCTGTCTCGCGGTGCGCGGCGTCCCCGATCACGCGCGCGAGGTCCTCGAGGCGCGCGCCGCACGCAGCGAGCAGCTGGGACCGTCGCTGCTCGCGCGCGCGCTCGACGAGCGCCGCGTCCTGCTCCTCGACCGCACCACGCGCGAGCCTCTGATGCCCGCGCTGCGCGACGGCAACCCCGACATCGAGTGCGCGGTGATCGTCCCGCTCGCGGATCGCGGCGTGCCGGTCGGCGTGCTGCTGCTCGCGGCGCGCGGCAAGAAGATCAGCGCCCCGTTCGTGCGCTCGCTCGCGGCGGCCTTCCGTCTGCTCGGCCTGCTGCTCGCACCGGGACGGGGCGACGCGGCGCCCGTGCCCGCGCCGCCGGCCGAGGAGACGCCCGCGTCCGCGGCGGACGGCGAGCGCTACCTGTTCGAGATCGAGGAGCTGACCGCGCGTCTCGGCGAGGCGCGCGAGGCCGCGAAGCAGCTCGAGGACCGCGCGTCGAGCGCGGAGACCGCGCTGCGCGCCGAGGTCGAGAGCGCCCGCGCCCGTGTCGCGGAGCTCGAAGCGCAGCTCGCGAGCGCGGCCGCGCCGGCGCGCGCGCGCGAGCTCGAGCTCGAGGCGCTGTGCGGCGAGCAGGCGCGCACCATCGAGGAGCACGAGAACCGCGTCGCGGAGCTGGAGCGCGAGGTGACGCTGCTGCTGGAGCGCGCGGCGCGCCGCGAGACGGGCAACGTCGTGCAGCTCGAGGCCGCCGAGGGCTGGACCGAGGCCGCCCTGCACGACGCGAGCCTCGGTGCCGCGCCGGGCGAGTCCGCCGAGGCGGAGCCGGAGGCGACGACCATCGAGCTCGAGGAGAACGACGACGAGGCGCTCGGCGAGATCGCGGCGGCCGCGGCCGCCGCACTCGACGAGGACGCGGTCGCGGCGGACGCCGCCGACGACGCGCCGCTGCCCGACGACGAGGACGGCCTCACGCTCGGCGACGACGGCATGGAGGCCGAGCCGGTCGCGCTCGACGAGCTGGCCGACGGCGCGGACGACGACGGCGACGCGCTGCCGATCGAGGACGATCCGCACGTCGTCACGATCGAGGTGGCGCCCGCCGTTCCGTACGCGGTGCTGCACGTCGACGGTCGGCCCGCGGCGCGCGAGCTCGCGCGTGCGGCCGCCGACGACGCCGGCGCGGCGTACTGGTGCGGCGAGGGCGACCTGCCGGTCGCGGACAAGACCGTCGTCGCCGTCAATCTGCTCGACGGCGCGCTGCCCGAGCTCGCGCGCTCGCAGTCGGACCTCTGGGAAGCGGCACGCTGGATCGTCTACGGCGCCGCGGACGGCGGCGTCGGCTTCGACCTGCCGTCGTGCGGCCTGGTGCGTCGTCCGATCGATCCGCGCGGCTGCATCGAGCAGCTGCAGCGCGCGGCCGGACGGAAGCCGTCGGGAATGCTGCTGGTGAGCGCGCAGCTGCGCGAGGTGGCGCCGCTCCGTCAAGCACTGCAGGAGATCGACGTCGCGGGCTCGGTCGCGTGCGACGTCCGCCAGGCGCTCGACCTGCTCGAGATCGTGCGCCGTCCGGACGTGATCCTGATCGACCTCGCGCTCGCGCAGGGGCAGGCGCTCGCGCTGGTCGCGCAGTTGCGCCGCCAGCCGGAGACCGCGTCACTGCCGCTCCTGCTGCTGCTGCCGCCGGACCCGGATCCGGCGCGCCTCGCGAGCGAGGCCGACAAGGCGCAGCTGACGGGTCCGTTCGGCGACGAGGACGTGCAGCGCCTGGTACGCGCGGTCCTCGCCGGCCGCGCCTGACAGGGTCCGCTCGTCGAGCACGCCCGGCGCCGCTGCCGGCGTGCGTCCGGGCGTCCTTGCTGGTCCGGCCGGGGGAGGCGTGTTAGCGGACAGAGCTTTCGCGGCGTCCACGGTGCGGAGCGGTTCCGCGCCGGCCGCCGCTCTGATCGCAGGAGCGCAGCAGTCATGACGGACGAGGCATCGCAGGCGCCGGAAGCAGCACCCGCGCAGGACGCGGGCCGCATGGAGCGGATCGTCAACCTGGCGAAGCGCCGCGGCCTCGTCTTCCAGTCGAGCGAGATCTACGGCGGCCTGTCGAGCTGCTGGGACTACGGTCCCGTCGGCGTCGAGCTGAAGCGCAACGTCAAGAACGCGTGGTGGACCGAGATGGTCTGGTCGCGCGGCGACGTCGTCGGCCTCGACTGCTCGATCCTCATGCACCCGCGCGTGTGGGAGGCGTCGGGACACGTCGCCGGCTTCAGCGATCCGATGGTCGACTGCAAGAAGTGCAAGATGCGGTTTCGGGCCGACCACCTCGCCGAGGCGAACGGCGGCGTCATGCCGGTGAAGCACCCCGGCGACTGCGGCGGCGAGCTCACCGACGCGCGCCAGTTCAACCTCATGTTCAAGACGTTCATGGGCCCGGTGGAGGAGGACGCGAACGTCGTCTTCATGCGTCCCGAGACCGCGCAGGGCATGTTCGTCAACTTCGCGAACGTCCTCGACACCTCGCGCAAGAAGCTGCCCTTCGGTATCGCGCAGACCGGCAAGTCGTTCCGCAACGAGATCACGCCGGGCAACTTCCTGTTCCGCACGCGCGAGTTCGAGCAGATGGAGATGGAGTTCTTCGTCAAGCCGGGCGAGGACATGAAGTGGTACGAGTACTGGAAGCAGGAGCGCTACGAGTGGTACCTGCGCCTCGGCATCAAGCCGGAGAACCTGCGCCTCCGTGAGCACGCGTCGGACGAGCTCGCGCACTACGCGAAGGGCTGCGCCGACGTCGAGTACAAGTTCCCGTTCGGCTGGTCGGAGCTCGAGGGCATCGCGAACCGCAGCGACTTCGACCTGAAGCAGCACACGCAGTTCAGCGGCAAGGACCTGTCGTACTTCGACGAGGAGGCGCGCGAGCGCTACGTGCCGTACGTCATCGAGCCGGCGGCCGGTGCCGACCGCGCGACGCTCGCGTTCCTGGTCGACTCGTACGACGAGGACGAGGTCGAGGGCGAGACGCGCGCGGTGCTGCGCCTCCATCCGCGCCTTGCACCGGTCAAGGCCGCGGTCTTCCCGCTGATGCGCAAGGGCGGCCAGCCGGAGAAGGCGCAGGAGATCCTGACGAAGCTGCGCCCGCACTTCCCGGTGCAGTACGACCAGGCCGGATCGATCGGCCGGCGCTACCGCCGCCAGGACGAGATCGGCACGCCGTGGGGCATCACCGTCGACCACCAGACGATGGAGGACGGGACCGTCACCGTCCGCGACCGCGACAAGACCACGCAGGAGCGCATCCACGAGAGCGACCTGCTGCCCGAGCTGCTGCGCCGCATCGCCGGCGCTTGACGTGCGCGCGGCTCCGGCGGCCGGCCTTCCGGCCGCCGTCGGAGCCGCGGACGCTTCCGGTTGCCACGCCGCGGCGGCTCGCCTAGTCGAATTCTCGTCATGGCGCCGGAGCGGAGCGAGCTCGGACAGAGCCTCGTCGGACGCGACGCCGAGCTGGGCACGCTCGCCGCGGCGCTCGCCCGCGCCGCGTCCGGACGCGGACGGATCGTCGCGATCACCGGTGAGCCGGGCATCGGCAAGACGCGGCTGCTCGACGAGTTCGTGCGCACGGCCGGGGTGCGGCCGTCGCGCGTGCTGCGCGGCCGCTGTCCCGAGCAGGCCGGCGTGCCGAGCTACTGGCCGTGGACGCGCGTACTGCGCGCGCTCGTCGCGAGCGTCGGTATGGATGTCGTCCGCGAGGCGCTCGGCGAGGAGGCTCTGGCGCTCGGGCCGCTGCTGCCGGCCCTCGGAGTGCAGGGCGCGCCCGGCGGCGCGCCGAGCGACGCCGCCGCGCGCTACGAGCTGTTCGCCGCGGTCACC
>JAXLXO010000057.1:0-8289 GCA_046327915.1 Binatia bacterium
CGCGCGGTCTCCTTCGCGGTCAGCGGGTCGAAGACGATCCAGCCGGTGTCGCCCTTGACGAACGTGATGTTCGCGAGGTCGAAGCCGCGCACCTGGTAGACCTTGTCGGGCACGACCTCGTAGAGGCCGTACGCCATGTTGAGCACGGCCTGGCGCTGCAGCGACGGGTTGATGCTCTGGAAGTCCTTGTCCTCCAGCAGCCACTGGTAGCTGCCCATGTCCCACGCGACGTTGCCCCGGTCGGCCTTGATCTGCTTGTACGGCGGCTCGGCGATGAAGCCCTTCTTCGCCTCCTCGTAGTCGCGCTTGTCGGAGAACGGCAGCTTCGCGGCGACGCCCTTTCTGACCTCGAGCGTGAACGTGGACGGCTCCTTGCCGTTCGGGTCGTAGTGCTTGACGTCTGCCGGCGGATTGCCGACCCCGGCGCCCTGCGCGTGCGCGGCGCCGGCCACGAGGCACAGCGCGGCTGCGGCCACGGCCGATCGAATCGTCTGCTTGCGTGTCATTGCCCCTCCATTCGTGCGCGACGCCGCGGCCGGGTGCCGGAGCGCCGTCAGAAGCGATACGCGATCGTGAGACCGACCACGTTCAGCATGTTGGTGTCGTACTCGCCCTGCAGCGTGCCCGCGAGCGGGCCGCGCGTGGCGTCGATCGGCGCGCTGCCGAGGTTCACGTACTCGTACGCGAGCCCCAGCCGGTAGTGCTCGGTCAGGTCGTACTGCACGCCCGCGGCGGCGCGGATCTGGCGGTCGACCGGCAGCGCCGGACCGCGGTTCGCGTCGTCCACCGCCGAGCTGTCGTACGCGACGCCGATCTGCAGAAGCGTCGGCGCGTTCAGGCGATAGTGCGCGCCGACCGCGCCGTGGAACGTGTCCTCGAATCCCGACTCGACGCTCAGCGCGCGCGGCGGCACCGACGACAGCGACACGCTGTAGTTGCCGAAGTGGCTCCAGTTCTGCCAGCCGAAGTTCGCCATCAGCGCGAGCTCGTCGGTGACCTGCCGGTAGCCGCTCAGCATCACCTCCTGCGGGATGGACGTGCCGAGCCCGAGGTTGCTGCCGAGGATGCCGGTCTGCGAGAGGGCCACGCGCAGCAGCGGGCCGAGCCCGGAGAACTTCGGCACGTCGTCGAAGCTCTGGTCGACCTCCGAGCGGTAGGTGATGCCGATCCGCGTATGCTCGTCGACGTCGAACAGGAAGCCGAAGTTGCCGCCGAAGCCGACGTTGCCGTCCTCGTACTTCAGGCTGCCGTCGGGCGTGCGGTCGAGCGGATTGTTCACCGCCGCGCGCGACTCGAGCTGCGCCCACTGCACGGAGAAGCCGCCGCCGAACGACATCCACGGCAGCACGCGCCAGGCGAACACCGGATTGAAGTTGAAGGTCAGGATCTCGGCCTTCTGCGTGTAGTAGCGCCCGACCCAGTCGTTCGCGTAGTCGAGGTTGCCTCCGATGTAGGAGTTGACGCTCGCGCCCAGCTTCAGATCCGGCGAGACGGAGTACACGCCGTACAGGCCGCCGGACGGAATGACGCCGCCCGCGTTGCCGCCGTCGCTGCCGGCGACGGTGCTGCGCGGCCCCGCGTCGAACTCGACGCTGGCGATGATCGGCTGCAGCCCGACGATGATCTCCGAGCTCTCCAGGCGCGTCATCGCCGCGGGGTTGCCCCACGCCGTCGACGCGTCGCTACCGAGCGCGGCGCGCCCCGCGCTCGCGGTGCCGAGATCGGGCGAGCCGACCTCGTAGAGCCCGAGACCACCGGCCACGGCCTGCGTCGCGAGCAGCACGACGACCAGCGCCGCTCCCGCGGCGAGCCCTCGTCCCGCGCCGTATGCAATTCCCCCCATGGATCCCCCGCGCGGTGCGCCCCCGTGCGACGCCGCTACTTCGTGCTCGAGCCTGCCGCCGTTCAGACGGACGGCTCGTCCGCCGCGTCGAGCATGCGCTCGAGCGTCGCCACCAGCTCGTCGCGCGAGGCGAAGGTGGTTCGACGCCCGGACTGAAGGTGCTCGATGCGCCCCGAGAAGGCGCCCTCGCCGCCGCTCTGCCTGCTGAACTGCACCGCGAAGGCCTTCCACGCCGGCAGGGCCGGCATGCTTTCGGCGGCGGATGCGGGCACGGCTCGCTCCTCGTTCCCCGTCTTCACGCGGACCAGCCTAGCGGCGCCGCACCACGCCGTCCGGAAAGGACCGCGAAATCTGGTGGAAGATTTCCGGAAAGCCGGCGGTACGCGCGTCAGACGCTCGGCTCGCGCAGGAACTCTCGCGCGGCGGCCGCGTCCGGGCACATGCGACGCCCGGTGAACCACGACACCAGCCCGGCGAGGAGCTCGCGCGCCTCGTCGGCGCGCCCGCGCTGCCGCCACGTCCGGACGAGGCTCAACGCCGCCTTCAGCTCGAGCGCGCGCGCCTGCGTGGCGCGCGCGAGCTCGATGGCTTTCAGGAACGCCGCCTCGGCCTGCGCGGGATCCTCCGGTGCGCTCGCGAGCAGCAGCTCGCCGCGGAGCCGCCACAGCTCCGGCTCGTATCCGCAGCCGAACGATCGTCGCGCCACCTCGAGTCCGTCGAGCACGGCCGCGAGCCCCTGCGGATACGCGCCCGTGCACAGCAGCGCCTCGGCGAGAAAGGCGTGGATGCAGGTCAGGAAGAGACCCGAGCCGGCCGTACGGGACGCGGCCGCCGCACGCTCGATGACGATCGCACCCTCCGCCGCGCGACCCTGCCGGCAGATGGCCCATCCTCGCACCGCCGATGCGTGCACCTGCCAGAACGCGAGGTCGTGCTCGGCCGCGAGCTGCGTCGCCTGCTCGGCCAGATCCGCGCCCGTCGTGACGTTGCCGAGGAACAGCTCGACCATCGCCCCCTGCGCGAGCGCCCCGGCGAGGAAGAACGGATTGCCCGACGCCTGCGCGCGGCGAATGCCGCTCTGCACCGCCTCCCGTGCGCCGGCGCTCTCGCCGAGAAGCCAGAGCGCGCAGGCGTAGTGGACCGACGCCGCGATCACCGGATCCATCCCGTACGCGCCCGGCGTCGCGCGGATCCCGGCGTCGCGCGCCAGCAGCGCCGCCATCGGCTCGTGCGCGTCGGCGAGACGTCCCTGCCAGAGCGCCATGCGAACGAGCGCCGAGTCCGCCAGCACCAGCGCATCGGGCGTCCCGATCCGCGGCGCGAGATCCTTCAGCTGCGCGGCGAGCGTGCTGCTCTCGGCCGGCTCGCCGCGTACCGCGTGCAGGTACCAGCGCGCGTAGAGCGCCTCGAAGAGGTCGGACGCGCTGCCCGTGGCCGGGCACAGCTCGGTCACGCGCGCGTAGTTCGTGCGGACCGACTCCGCGGCGAAGCCGTCGTGATCCGACAGCGCGCGGCCGAGCTCGAGACGGACGTCGAGCTCCACGCGCGCGCGCTCCGCGGCGGGCGCTGCGTCGATCGCCGCCAGCGCGCTCTCGAAGCACGCGATCGCCTCGCGGTTCGCGAAGCGCGCACGCGCGCGCCGCCCCGCGGCGATCAGGTGGCGCTGCGCCCGCGCGCGATCGCCGCCGCGCCGGAAGTGCATCGCGAGCTGCGAGGCGATGTCACCCGCGCGCTCGCCCCACGCCGCCTCTAGCGCCTCGCCGACCTGCCGGTGCAGCCGCACGCGGCGCTCCTCCGCGATCGACTGGTAGACCACCTGCCGGTGGAAGTCGTGGCTGAAGGCGTAGCGGCGCGCGACGCTGCCGTCGGGCCACTCGACCGTACCGGCGACCTGCAGGAAGAGCGCCGCGCGCGCCAGCGCCTCGCAGCAAGACTCCGCGCTCGCGACGTCGAGACCCAGCACCGCGGCGAGCGTGCGCGTCGTGACCTCGCCGTGCACGACGCTGGCCGCCTCCAGCAGCGCGCGCTCGGCAGGGCTGCGCTGGTAGAGCTGCGTCTCGAGCAGCTGGCGGACGTCCTCGGGGACGCCGAGGTCGATCGACGCGAGCGCGCGATCGAGCGTCCACCCCGACGGCGAGCGCACGATCCAGCCGTGCCCGACCATGTGATCGAGCACCGAGACCAGGAACAGCGGCTGTCCGCCGGTGTGCGCGTGCAGATGGCCCGGCATCTCCGCGGGGAAGGCGTGGGCCGCGAAGCGCGCGTCGATGTAAGCGCGCGTCGCGTCCTCGGTGAGGTCGTGCAGCGGGATCTGCACCGCCTGGCCGCGCGCGAGCATGGTGCGCAGCGCGCTCGCGAGCGCGTGCTCGCGCACCGCGACGTCGGCCGGGCGATAGTTTCCGATCACGAGCAGGCGGAGCGGTGCCGGCCGCTGCGCGAGCAGCGTGATCACGTCGATCGTTGCCGGATCGCTCGCGTGCAGGTCCTCGAGCACGAGCACCACCGTGCGGTCGCTCGCGAGACCGTCGACCAGTGCCGCGAACTCGCGCGGCATGCGCTGCGCGCCGGTGCCCTGCAGCGACCGCTGCAAGGCGTCGGCGTCCTCCTGCCCGGTCAGCCACGGCATCTGAGCGAGCCACATCGGTGCGGCGCGGCGCATCAGCCGGACCAGCCGGTCGCGCTCCGTCGCCTGGCGCGCGAGGCTCTCGAGCGCCTGCAGGACAGGCAGCAGCGGCTCCGCCGGTCCGTGCTGCTCGAAGCACGACGCGCGCAGAACCAGCAGCGGCGCAGCACTCCGCGACACCGCCGCCGAGTCGAGGAAGCTCGTCACCAGCGCGGTCTTGCCGATGCCGGCCGGACCGCTCGCCATCACCACCTGCGGTCGGCCCTCGTGCGCCCGCTGCAGCGCCGCGCCGAGGACGGCGAGCTCGTGGTCCCGTCCGACCAGCGGACGGCGCGGAGGCCCGTGATCCGCAACGGCGGGCACGCGGGCGGCCGCGACGGGCGCCCCCGTCGGCACGTGGGCGGACAGCAGGTCGACGAGGAAGCGGTAGCCGCGCCGGTTCGCGGTCTCGATGTAGCGGGCGGGGCGGTCGTCGTCGCCGAGCGCGACGCGCAGCTCGCTGATCGACTTGCTCACCGTCTCCGGCGTCACCGCCACGCCCGGCCAGACCGCGTCGAGCAGCTGATCGCGCGTGACCAGCAACCCCGGGCGCTCCGCCAGATAGAGCAGGACCGACCAGGTCTTGGGCCGAAGCTTGACGGGCCGGCCGTCGCGCAGGAGGAAGCCCCCCGGCACGTCGATGCGCAGTGCCCCGTCGCCAGGCTGATTCGGCATGACAAGAACCATCGCGACGCGCGGCGCTCGCCCGGGCCACGGGCGTGGAGCATGCGGCAGGCGTGCGGAAGACGCAGTTGCGTACCTACGAGGCGCAATGGTTGTCAACGAACGCGGAGCGGCGCGCCGCCTCCGTTCGGGTCCGGTCCCGGGCGGTCGGGCGCTGATCCGGCGCAGCTGATTGACGACCGTCCCGATGAACGCGACCATGCAGCCCTCCGAGCCGCTCCGATGAACCGTTCCCCGTCCGAAGCGACCGCGCGCATCCGCGCCGAAGCCGGCCACCCGATCCTCGACGCCGACGGCCACGCGATCGAGTACCTGCCCTGCATCTACGATCTGGTGCGTGACGCCGGCGGCGCGAAGGCGGTCGACGGCTTCCGCGGGCTCATCGACGGCATGAGCGCGATCCGCAGCCTGTCGCGCGAGGACGCGCTGCGCTTCGGCGCCTTCCGCATGGGCTGGTGGGGCCTCGCGGTCGACGCGACCGACCGCGCGAGCGTCATGCTGCCGAAGCTCTTCCACGAGCGCCTCGACGAGATCGGTCTCGACCTCGCGGTCGTCTACCCGACCTACGGCCTGCTCGCGATCGGCATCCACGACCCCGACGTGCGCATCCCCGTGGTGCGCGCCTTCAACCGCTACTACGCGGAGGAGTACGCGCCGTACGGCGACCGCATCGTCCCCGCCGCGACGATCCCCGTGCACACGCCCGAGGAGGCGGTCGCCGAGCTCGACTACGCGATCGGCGAGCTCGGGCTGAAGGTCGCGATGCTGAGCGGGCACGTGGTGCGGCCGCGTCCCGGCACCACCGATCCGCGCGGCGCGCACTGGATCGACACGCTCGGCATCAACAGCGCGCACGACTACGATCCGCTGTGGCAGCGCTGCGCGGAGCTGCGCGTCGCACCGACCTTCCACTCGTCGGCGCTCGGGCTCGACGGCCACGAGTCGCCCGTCAATTACATCTACAACAAGCTCGGCTCGTTCGCGGGCTCGCTGCACGCGCTCTGCCGCTCGCTGGTGCTGGCCGGCGTGCCGCACCGCTTCCCGACGCTGCGCTTCGCCTTCCTCGAGGGCGGTGCCGGCTGGGCGGCGATGCTCTACGCCGACCTGCTCGCGCACTGGGCGAAGCGCAACGCCGAGGCCGTCAGGCAGTACGACCCGCGACGGCTCGACCGGCGCAAGCTGCGCGCGCTCTTCGACGAGCACGCGTCGCGCGCCGTCAAGCGCAACCTGGCCGACCTCGAGAAGTGGCTGCACCCGCTGAGCGACCCCGACGACCCGCTGGTCGACGAGTTCGCGCGCTCGGGCATCACCGCGCCGGCCGACGTGCGCGAGATCTTCACCGAGCGGCTCTTCTTCGGCTGCGAGGCCGACGACCCGGTGAACGCGTGGGCCTTCGACCGCCGCGTCAATCCGGGCGGCATCGCGCTCAACGCGGTCTTCGGCTCGGACATCGGCCACTGGGACGTGCCCGACGTGCGCGAGGTGGTGCCCGAGTCGCACGAGCTGGTGGCCGACGGCCTGATCAGCGAGGCCGACTACCGCCGCTTCGTGTGGGAGAACGTGGTCGATCTCTGGGGCGGAACGAACCCGGACTTCTTTGCCGGCACCGTCGTCGAGGACGCGGCGCGACGGCACCTGCGACGCCGCGCCGAGGCGCAGCATGTGGAGGGGTGAGGAATGCGTGCGATGCTTCTGGCGACCGGTGCGGCCGCGATGCTCTTCGTGGCGGGGTGCGCGGGCGTGAAGTCGAAGTCCGACGCGGGTCCGCCCGCTTCGAAGGCGGCGCTCGAAGCGAAGCCGTGGCGGCTGCAGAGCCTCGCCGGACTCGAGCCGGCGAAGCTCGCGGCGATCGAGAGCGGCGTGTCGGTGCGCTTCGCGGGCGGCAACGTGCAGATCTCCACGGGCTGCAACCAGATGCGCGGCGGCTACGCGCTCGACGCCGAGGGCGTGCTCACCGTCAAGCCGCTCGCGGGAACGATGGTGGCCTGCCCCGAGCCCGCGGCAACGGTCGAGAACGCCGTCAAGAAGGCGTTCTCGGTGCCGCTGCACACCGCGCTAGCGAACGGCCGCCTCACGCTCGAGCCCGAGAACGACGGCGCCACGATGGTGCTCGCGCCCGAGCCGCCGCCGCGCATCGAGGGCGTGGCGTGGAACGTCGCCTTCGCCAACGACGGCCGCAAGGCGATGGTCAGCGTGGTGCGCGGAACGACGCTGACGATGACCTTCGCGAACGGCACCGTGTCCGGCAGCGCCGGCTGCAACACGTTCCGCGGCACGTACAAGCTGCAGGGCGACCGCATCGCGATCGGGCAGCTCTCGACCACGCGCAAGGCGTGCCCGGGCGACGGCGTGATGAAGCAGGAGGCGAACTACGTCGCCGCGCTGCAGAACGCGGCGACGTGGAAGGTCGAGCGCGGCCTGCTCACGCTCTTCGGCGGGGACGGCAACCGCCTGGTGGAGGCGCAGGGACCGGCGACCCGGCCGTAGCGCGCGCGTCGTCCGGAAACGCCGGACGTGCGCGGCGGGCGTCGGCGCGTCGCCGCGTCAGGGCGCCGTCCCGACGCAGGACCCGAGATCGAAGAGCGCGAATACCAGCGCCTTCTCCTGAGGCGTCAGGCTGGCGACGCCGGTGGTGCATCCGCCCGACGGGAACGTCAGGGTGGAGGATGACCGATCGCCCGGCGACGCGTGCATGTCGCTGAACACCACCCGTCCGCAGCGGTCGGATTCCGGCTGCTCCGCGGGCGTGGTGAAGGTCGCGTACTGGATGCTCGGCTGCCCGCCCACCGGAGCGTTTCGGTAGATCATGCGCGTGGCGCGTGTGGAGTCGATGCCGACGGCGGTCTGCTTGCCGCCGACGATGTCGATCTTGCCGCGCGTGGTCGACGCCTGCGTCGCGACGAGCCAGTCGGCGAAGGTCGCGTTGCGCCCCGGCGACGTGTCGACGTCGGCCGTGAAGGTTCCGGGGTCGGCGAGTCCGGTGTTGAACGTCACGATCGACGGCCACGGACTCGGCCCCGCCGCGAGCCAGTAGTTCTGCCAGTGCTCCGCGTAGACGCGCCCGCCCTCGTCGGCATAGTCCTTCATCGCCTGCAGCGCG
>JAXLXO010000058.1:0-7298 GCA_046327915.1 Binatia bacterium
ACGCGGCGCACGGCGTCGTCGACGAGCTCGACGGGAACCGTCCCCGACTCGACCGCCGCGAGCAGGTTGCGGCCGTAGACCTTCGGGCGCGGCATCTCGATGTCGAGCCCGGCGCGGATCGAGCCGACGGTGTCGTGCATGCCGAGCAGCCAGTCGGACTCGACGAAGCCGTCGAAGCCCCACTCGCCCTTCAGGATGTCGCGCAGCAGGTGCGCGTTCTCGGCGCACCACTCGCCGTTGACGCGGTTGTAGGCGCTCATCACCGACCCGACGCCGGCTGCGATGCAGCGCTGGAAGTGCGGCAGGTAGACCTCGCGCAGCGTGCGCTCGGAGAGGTTGGCGCTCATCGTGAAGCGCGTGTTCTCGATGCTGTTGACGGCGTAGTGCTTGACGCTGGCGACGACGTGCTGCTGCACGCCTTCGACGAACGCGGCGCCCATCACGCCGAGGTGGTGCGGGTCCTCGCCGTAGGTCTCCTGCGCGCGGCCCCAGCTCGGGTGGCGCAGGAGATTGATGCACGGGGCAAGGAGGACGTTGCCGCCGCGCGCGCTCGTCTCGACGCCCATCGCCGCGCCGACGCGCCGCTCGAGCTCCGGGTCGAACGTGGCGCCGCGCGCCATGCCGACCGGGAACGCGGTGGTCTTGCCCGCGCGCACGCCGCGCGGGCCGTCGACCATGCGGTAGCCGGGGATGCCGAGCCGCTCGTTGGGCGGCGTGTGGTACAGGTCGTCGATCGGCGCGCGCTGCAGCCCGTGCAGCTGCTCGACCTTCTCGGCGAGCGTCATGCGCGCGAGCAGGTCCTCGACGCGCCGCTCGACCGGCTGCGACGGATCACGGTACGTCGGATCGTTCGCGTCGCCGGCCATCATCCGCTCCGTGCCGTTCTCAGTGCACGAAGATGCGCAGCACGTACCAGACCAGCGCCGCGACGATGCCCGACATGGGGATCGTCAGCACCCACGCCCAGACGATGGATCCCGCGATGCCCCAGCGCACCGCGCGCGTGCCGCGCGTGAAGCCGACGCCGGCGATCGCGCCGGTGATCACGTGCGTGGTCGAGACGGGAATGCCCATCCACGAGTTGAGCGCGAGCGTGATGCCGCCCGCGGTCTCGGCCGCGAAGCCGCCGACCGGCTTCAGCTTGGTGATGCGCATGCCCATGGTCTTGACGATGCGCCAGCCGCCCATCGCCGTCCCCAGGCCCATCGCCGCGTGGCAGATCAGCACGACCCAGAACGGGATGTGGCCGGACTTCGCGGCCTCGTCGGTCAGATTGTTGGTCGCGAGCAGCACCATGAAGATCACGCCCATGGTCTTCTGCGCGTCGTTGAGTCCGTGGCCGAGGCTGTAGAAGGCCGCCGAGAACAGCTGCCCGGTGCGGAACCACTGGTCGATGCGCAGCGGCGGGAAGCGGCGGAAGATCCACGCCAGCAGGATCATCAACGCCGCGCCGAGTGCCAGGCCGAGCGTCGGCGCGATGACGATGAAGATCGCGATGGTGCGGATGCCGGTCCAATGCACCAGCTGGAAGCTGGACGCCTCGGCGATGGCCGCGCCGACGAGCCCGCCGACCAGCGCGTGCGACGACGAGCTCGGGATGCCGAAGTACCAGGTGATCAGATTCCAGACGATCGCGCCGATGAGGCCCGCCACGACGATCGTGAGCGCCGCACCGGACGACACCGCACTGATGTCGATCACGTCCTTGCCGATCGTCTTCGCGACGTGCGTCTCGAAGCCGAAGGCCGCGATGAAGTTGAAGAACGCGGCCCACCACACGGCGACGCGCGGCGACAGCACCTGCGTCGACACGACGGTCGCGATCGAGTTCGCGGCGTCGTGGAAGCCGTTGATGAAGTC
Source organism: Binatia bacterium (assembly GCA_046327915.1). Taxonomy (GTDB): domain Bacteria; phylum Desulfobacterota; class Binatia; order UBA12015; family UBA12015; genus VGTK01. Next base: position 1,861 of record JAXLXO010000058.1, read on the forward strand.
GAAGACGAGCGCGACGGCGATGATCGCGATCGCGACCAGAAGGAGGGTGTCCATCGGAAGGACGCTCCTTCAGGCGAACTCGAGGACGATGCCTTCGACGAGGTTCGCCACGTCCTCGCAGCGGTCCGTGGCTTCCTCGAGGCCCTCGTAGAGCTCCTTCCACTTCATCACGGTGAGGGGATCGCGCTCGGTCTTGAAGAGCTTGCCGACCGCGAGGCGCAGCAGCGTGTCCGCCTCGTTCTCGAGGCGGTTGATCTCCACGCACCGCTTCAGGATCTCCTGCGCGTTCTTCATGCTGCGCAGGCCGCGCACGGCCTTGCCGACCTCTTCCGCACTGAACACCAGCACGCGCGCGAGCTGCTTCGCCTCGTCGGTGGGCGTGGTCATCTCGTAGACGCTGATGCGCTCCGAGACCGCCTCGGCGAGATCGAGGATGTCGTCCATCTTCGTGATCAGGCGGTGGATCGAATCGCGGTCGAAGGGCGTGATGAAGGTCTTGTGCAGCATCTCGATGCACTGGTGCGTGATCAGGTCGCCCTCGTGCTCGATGACCTTGATGCGGCGCGCCTTGTCGGGGACGTTGGTGTAGTCCTCGAGCAGGTCCAGCACCGCGGCGCACCCCTCGACGATCTTCGCGCCCATGTTCTCGAAGTAGTCGAAGAACGCGACCTCTCTCGGCATCAGCTTTTCGAACACGGTTCCCCCCCTCGCGACTGTAGGGCAGGTAGTGGGTCGGGCGCAGGGGGTCAAGGCGACGCCGAATTCGCCATTCACCGTGCGCTGCTGCGCTGCTACGGTCCCTCCGGTGAGCCGCCTTCCGCTGCGTCGCTGCCGGTCCGTGGTCCGCGTCGCGGGACTGGCGATGGTCCTCGCGGCCTTCGCCGGAGCGCCCGTCGCACGCGCCGACACCGTGACCATCAAGGGCTCGGACACCATGGTGATCCTCGCCCAGCGCTGGATCGAGCGGTACAAGCGCGAGCATCCCGACGCCGTGCTGCAGCTCACCGGCGGCGGCTCCGAGACCGGGATCGCGGCGCTCACCAACGGCACCACGGACATCGCCGCCGCGTCGCGCCCCATGACCGACGCCGAGGTCGCGCGCGCCGAGGCGCGGCACGGCCAGCGCATCGCGCAGATCCCGGTCGCCTGGGACGCGCTCGCGATCGTGGTGAACGAGTCGAATCCGGTGGATGCGCTGACGCTGCCCGACCTGGCGCGCGTCTTCCGCGGCGAGGTGGTCGACTGGAAGGAGCTCGGCGGCCGCGACGCACCGATCGCGCTCTACGGACGCGACCACAACTCCGGATCGTGGGCCTTCCTGCGCCACCACGTCCTGCACGACGAGGACTTCTCGCTCGACGTGCTGAATCTCGTCGGCACCGCGTCGATCGTCGACTCGGTCGCGAAGGACGCGAACGGCATCGGCTACGGCGGCATCGCCTACGCCGCGGGGCTCAAGAACCTGCGCCTCGGGAATGCCGAGGGCGGCGCGCCGGTCGCGGCGACGGTCGAGAACGTTCGCAACGGGACCTACCCGCTCGCGCGCAAGCTCTGGTTCCACGTCGCGCAGCCGACCGACGACGACACGACGAAGTTCCTCGCCTGGGTGCTGAGCCCCGCGGGGCAGGGCGTCGTCGGCGAGGTCGGCTTCTACCCGCTGCAGCAGCCGGCGACGTCGGGCTCGTAGCCCGGGCGCTCCGTCAGTCCGCGCTCCAGCGTCCGATCAGGTCGCGCTCGAGCGCCTTCGCGCGGCCGGTCCAGTCCGTCGCCTCCGGTGGCGAGAGCGCGATGCGCGTGTCGCGGCCGGCGTCGAGACGTGCGCGCGCGTCTGCATCGGTGAGCAGGATCACGAAGCCCAGCTCGCGGCCGCGCCGCGTGGTCAGGAAGCCGACGAGTCCGTCCGCGTAGAGCAGCGTGCCCGACTTGGCGCGCACGGTGTTGCCGGGCGCCGCCTCGCTCGGCGCGCGGCCGTTCTCGCCGAGCTCGCGCGTCGGCAGCACGTCCTGCAGGCGGACGCCGGATGCCGCGCCCGAAGCGCCGTAGCGCAGCACGGCCGCCATCTGGCGCGGCGTGTGCCGCGTGACCGAGCTCAGCCCCGAGTGGTTCGCCGCGACGAAGCCGGCGAACGGCGTGTCCGGCAAGCGATCCTGCCACCACGCGGCGATGCGGCGCGCCGACGGCTCCAGCGCGAGACCGGACCCTGCGAGCTGCCGCGACGCCGCGAGACCGGTGAGCTCCGCGGTGAGGTTGTTGCTGTAGCGCAGCAGCCCCGTCACGACCTCGACCAGCGGCGCGCTCTCGTGCCGCGCGATCTCGCGCGCGTCGGCGGGTGCGTCGCCGCGCTGCGCGCGCGGCAGCGTGATGCCGGACTTCGCGGCGAGCGTCGCGAGCAGCTCCGCAACCAGCGGACCGGGATCGCCGCGCACCGGCAGGAACGCGCTGCCCTGCGCCGCGAGGTGCGGCGAGAGCAGCCAGCGCGGCGACGGATCGGGCGCGAACACGAACTCGATGCGCGGATCGAGGCTTGCGTCGAGCGCGCCCGTCGCGATGCCGCGCACCGGCAGCGCGCCGCCGTCGGCCGGCGACCACAGCTGTCCCGTCGGGCGGCCCTTCATGTCGCGCTGCCAGCGAAGCTCGAGGCGATTGTAGTTGACGGACAGCGCCGAGACCGCGGGATTGTACTGCGCCGATTCGGGCTGCAGCAGGTCGATCTCCGGCGCGCGCGGGTAGAGCGACTCGTCGAAATGGAAGCCGCCCGTGACCCGCCGGATGCCGGCCCCGCGCAGCCCCGCGACCAGATCGCGCAGGCCCTCGGTGCTGAGCGTCGGGTCGCCGCCGCCGTGCAGCCAAAGGTCGCCGCGCAGCGTGCCGTCCGCGACGTCGCCGGTCGCGAGCAGCGTGGTCGCGAAGCGGTGGTCCGGACCGAGGATCTCGAGCGCCGCGAGCGACGTCGTGACCTTGGTCGTCGATGCGGGGATGAACGGGCGGTCGGCGCCGTGCTGCACGAGGACCTTGCCGGTCGCCGCGTCGAACAGGACGACGCCCAGCACGTCGGGCGCGAATCCATGCCGTTCCGCGACGCTGGCGGGGTCCGCGTCGTCGGCGCGGACGGTCCCGGCGAGCGCCGCGAGCAGCAGGGCCGCGGCGAGCAGCCGCATCGTTCGGGTCGCGTTCATCAGGGCGCACGGTACGTCGTTCGTGCGGCGGACGCACGACGGTGCGACCGCCGCGCCTTGACGCCGCCGCCGGCGAAGCGCCAACCTCTCGCGCGGCGGTGCGGAGATCGAAGTGACCATCCTCGGAAGCAGCACGCTCGCGGCGGCGCGCAGGCCCGAGCCCGACCGTGGCGAGTCGGCGATCGCACGCTTCGCGGCGTTCCTCCGCACCGAGCTCGCGCCGACACCCGCGCGCTGGCGCGCGACGTGGCGCATCGTGATCGCGTGCGTCATCGCGACCGCCGTCGCGATGACCTTCCGTCTGCCGAACACGCACTGGCAGATCATCACCATCTTCATCGTCAGCCAGCCGAACGTCGGCGCGACCATCGACAAGGCGCTGATGCGTCTGGGCGGCACGATGGTCGGCGCGGCGGGCGTCATCCTGACCGTGGTCGCCTTCCCGCAGCAGCCGTGGTTCCAGCTGCCGCTGATCGCGCTGCTGATCGGCGCGAGCGCGTTCCTGTCGCGGACGACCACGTATCCGTACGTCGCGATGCTGGGCGGGATCACCGTCGTGATCTTTCTCGGCAGCAACGTGGCGCAGCCGGCGACGTCGGTGGACGAGGGCCTGTGGCGCCTGCTCGCGATCGCCGTCGCCGAGATGATCGCCGCCGCGGTCCACCTGCTGCTGTGGCCCGACGACCCCGAGGAGCTGCTGCTGAACGACGTCGAGCGCATCCTGGGCCTCGTCGAGGAGCGGCTCGAACGTCTGCTGCGCGGCGAGGTGATCCCGGCGGGCGACGCGGGCCGCGCGCGCGTCGCGGACGGCGTCTTCAACGGCCTCGTCCGCCACCTCGACCTGCTGACCAACGCGGAGACGCGCTACCGCTCGCTGCGCGGCCGTCACACCGAGCAGCTCGTGCTGATCGGCGCCGTCAATCGCATCGCGACGGCGTCGCTCACCCTCGAGTCGCTGCTCGACCGCACGCCCGGGCGCTGCTCCGGTGCGGACGCGGACGAGCCGCTGGTCGCGCGCATGCGCGCCGTGCTCGACGCGATCGTGCGGCTGCGGCACGCGGTCGCGGCGCGGCGGTCCATCGGCGCCGCCGCCTTCGCCGGGCTGGACGAGCCGCCGGCGCTCGTGGGCCGTGACCTGCCGTTCCTGCCGTCGTTGCTCGACATGGAGCGCGCTCTCGCCGACGTGCCCGCGGCGACGGGCTTCCTCGATCCGGCAGCGGCGGCGCCGCGCGCGGACCTCGTCGAGTCGCCGCTGGATTCGGGCCCCGGCGGGTTCCTGACCCCCGCGTGCAGCTGGTCGAACGTGCGCGATCTGCGCTTCGCGGCGCAGGTCACGCTGGCGGCGATGCTCTGCTACCTGCTGGTCGCCGGCCTCGACTGGCCGGGGCTCTCGACCGCCGTCGTGACCTGCCTCTTCGTCGCGCAGTCGAGCTTCGGCGCGACCGTGCAGAAGGCGGTGCTGCGCCTCGCGGGCGCGATCGTCGGCGGCGCGATCGGCATCGGCGCGATCCTGCTCGTGATCCCGTCGATCGACTCGCTGCCGCCGTTCCTGATCGTCGTCGGCGTGTGCTCGATGGTGGCCGCGTACGTCGTCACCGGATCGGCGCGCATCAGCTACGTCGGCATCCAGATCGCGATCGCGTTCGCGATGACGCTGCTCGACACGCTCGGCCCGAGCATCGACCTCGTGAAGCCGCGCGACCGCGTGCTCGGCGTCCTCGTCGGCAACGTCGTCACCGCCGTGATCACGTTCTGGCTGTGGCCGGTGCTGGCGGGGGACGAGATGGCGAAGAGCCTGCAGTCCGCGCTGAAGCACCTCGCCGCGCTGTCACGGGTCGGCATCTCCGAAGGCGTCGGCGAGCGCGTGGCGAGGCCGGCGCGCGGCTTCCGCCTGCAGATCCACCAGGACCTCGCGGCCACGCTGCGCCTGCACGCGGAGACGCAGTTCGAGCCCGGCGCCGGAACGCCCGAGCATCAGGAGCGGCAGCGCGGCCTGCTCGCGCTGCAGCACGAGGTGCAGCAGGCGTTCCTGCTCGTCGCGGGCCTGGTGCGGAACCGTCTCAACGTCGGCATCGGCGGGCTGCCGCTCGCGTCGCACGGTCCGCTCCGAGCGGTCGCCGTCGCGATCGGGCCCAACCTCGAGGCCGCCGCGAGTGCCGTCGTGGGCCGCACCGGCCCGCCCGCGCCCGACCTCGACGCCCGCATCGCCGATGCAGACGCGGCGCTCGCGCTCGAGGCGGCGAGCGCCATCGAGGCTCCGGG
>JAXLXO010000059.1:0-7191 GCA_046327915.1 Binatia bacterium
AGATCAGGACCTCGACCGGCGTCGGGTCGTACGCGTTGCACGGGTTGTTGAGCTGCGGGCAGTTGGAGATCAGCGCGATCACGTCGCGCGCCGCGACCATCTCGACGTACTTGCCCGGTCCCGACACGCCGTCCGCGAACGTGAGCCCGCCGTCGGGCGTGATCGGCACGTTCATGAAGAAGTTGATGTTGTGCGCAATGTCGCGCTTGGTGAGCCCGAAGCCGTCGTTTTCCGCGACCGCGAGCAGCCACGAGTCGCGACAGGCGTGCATGGTCTTCTTCTCGAGCGCGTAGCGGACCGTGTTGGACTCGGTGGCGCACGCGCCGCCGAGCGTGTCGTGGCGTCCGACGGTGTCGGCGACGATCTCGAGCAGGACGTTCCCGCTCACGGCGCGGAGCTTCGAGCCGACGCCGAGGTAGACGTTGCGCTGCTCGCGGATGGTGTCGATCGCGCTGTAGCGGTCGGCGGGATCGGCGGCGTCGAAGAACAGGGTGTCGGCGGCCTGGTTGCCCTTCAGGTCGACGATGCGCAGCGTCTCGCCGCACTTCACGACGTGCATCCAGTAGTCGCCGGCGGGAATGACCTTGCGGTAGGTCGCCGTCGCGGGATCGAGGGAGCTCTCCTTCAGAAGCATGGTGATCTCCTCCCGATCAGCGCGTGCAGAGGTGGTAGATGCGGTTGTTCTCGAAGCCGCGCCCGTTCTCGGGCCGGAAGCCCCGGCAGTAGTCGTCGTCCGCGACCGGGCCGGCGCACGAGATGCGGTACTCGACCGGACGCCGCGGGTACTCCGGCGACGGGTCGAGCGGGTGCGGGCAGGTGTGCAGCAGCACCAGCGTCTCCATCTCGAAGCGCAGGCCGACCGTCGCGCCGGCGTGCGAGCTCGTCGGGTCGAAGCGCATCGTGCCGTCGTCGTCGATCGCGACCTTGCTGAACCAGTTGACGTTCGCGGCGAGGTCGCGGCGTCCGAGGCCGTACTTCGCGAGCTCGACGAGGAAGCTGTCGTGGCCGCTGCGCGTCCAGTCGTTGCGGAAGTCCTGGTAGCTCTTCTCGCCCCAGCGCTCGGCGATCATCGCGCGCGTGCTGTTGCCGCAGACCGTGTCGTGCCAGCCGACGTCGTCGCGCACGATCGAGCAGAAGATGCGCCCCATGTCGGAGTAGAGGCAGTTGCCGCGCGTCAGCTTGAAGGTGTGCTGGCACTTCAGCGTGTCGGGCGCGTTGTAGCGCTCGAGCGGGTTCTGGGGGTTGTAGAAGAGCATCCCGACGTTGGCGCCGCCCTCGACGTCGACGAGCTCGAGCAGCGTCCCGCGGCGCAGCACGAACGACCAGTGCTTGCCGCCGGGAAGGACGTCCTCGTACAGCGCCTCGGCGGCGGGTGCTTCGTTGGTTGGCGTCATCGGCTGCGTCCTCCGGTCCGGTCGGAATCCGTGTTTCGTGTTCCGCACCGCGGTGGACGTGCGAGAGGTCCACCGGGGCGCGTGCTTCCCCGCTCGATCCTCCCGGGCTTTTGTCCCGCCGTGTGGCCCGCGAAAGCGACGCAGGTGCAGCGTCGTGCCGCGGGCTTGCGACCCTCGGACCAGCGTGCGGCGTCGCCGCACCGGAACCCTAGTCGCGCTCCGCAGTGGAGCGAGAAGCATGCCACCAGCCGGTGACGGGATTCGCGCGCGGCCGTGGTCGCGCGCGGCGTGATGCTGCCTGCGTGGTGTGCAGCGTGCGCGTTTCGTCGGCACTTGATGCGCCGCCGCGCCGACGACGCGCGATGCTGAGCAAAGCTTGATCGCCTGCTCGCGGGACGGGCGCCGTATTGGTGTCGCGGACGCGCCGGACGTCGCGGCGTCAAGCCACGGCGTCGTCGCGGCGCGGTGGCACCCGAGTTGCTGCCGTGCGCCGCGACGCATGACCCACGACGCACACGAAGACCGTCCGCTCCTCTGGGAGGAGATGACGTGGCCGGAGATCGCGGCGCTGCGCGACGGCGGCATGGACATGGTGATCCTGCCCGTCGGCTCGACCGAGCAGCACGGCCCGCACCTGTCGGTCGACACCGACACGGTCACGGCGACGCGCGTCGCGTGGCGCGTGTCGGCACGCACGGGAGTGCCGGTGCTGCCGGCGATCCCGTACGGCTGCTCGCTCGGACACTCGCATCGCTGGCCCGGCACGCTGTCGCTCGAGCCGCAGACGCTCATCCAGGTCGCGTTCGAGTGCCTGAGCTGGGCGTACCGTGCGGGCTTCCGCCGCATCCTGATCCTCAACGGGCACGTGACCAACATGGCGCCGCTGCGCTGCACGCTCGAGCTGCTGCGCGCGCGCTTCGACGACTGCATGGTCGCGCTGCGCGACGTCGGTGCCGCGTCGGACCGCGTGCGCCGCGCGTTCTGCGGCGACGCCGACGACTGGCACGCGAATCACGCAGAGACGTCGCTGGTGCTCGCGCTCGAGCCGGGACGCGTGCGTCCTTCGGAGCTCGGCCGCGCCGACGATCCGGATCGCACCGCGGGTCTGCTGTTCGCCCATCCCGTCAATCGCACCAGCACGAACGGCGTCACCGGCTTCCCGAGCCGCGCGACGCGCGACCACGGAGTCGAGCTGCTCGACATGCTGGTCACCGACCTCACGGCGCAGGTGCGCGCCGGGCTCCACGAGAGCCCGCCGCTCGACGCCGGTTCCTCCACGGAGGCCGAATCAAGATGAATGCCCCCGCCATCGATGCGGATCTCGAGAAGAAGAAGAAGGAGCTGCGCGACGCCGGCGTCCGCTACCTGATCGGCGCCTACGTCGACATCCACGGCAAGCCGAAGGCGAAGTGCGTCCCGATCGAGCACTTCACGCACATGATGCACGGCTCCGAGCTGTTCACCGGCTACGCGCTCGACGGGCTCGGACAGGAGCCGAACGAGGACGAGATCGCGGCGCAGCCCGATCTGTCGCGCCTGATCCGGCTGCCCTGGCAGAAGGACGTCGCGTGGATCCCGTCGGACAACACGTTCCACGGTGACCCGTACCCGCTGAACACGCGCGTGCTGCTGCAGAACGTGCTCGCCGACGCGGCGACGCTCGGCTTCGGCTTCAACGCCGGCATCGAGTGCGAGGTGTACGTCCTGCGCGAGGAGAACGGACGCCTGGTCGTGCCCGACGCGACCGACGACCTCGTCAAGCCCTGCTACGACGTGCGCTCGTTCCTGCGCAGCTTCCCGTTCCTCGACCAGATGGTCACGTACATGAACGAGCTCGGCTGGGACGTCTACTCGCTCGACCACGAGGACGGCAACGGCCAGTGGGAGTTCGACTTCAACTACGCGGACGCGCTCACCATGGCCGACCGCTACGTCTTCTTCCGCTACATGATCGGCCACGTCGCGTCCGAGCACGGCATGGTCGCGACGTTCATGCCGAAGCCCTTCGCGGGCAAGACCGGCAACGGGGCTCACCTCAACATGAGCCTGTACGACCTCGCCACCGGGAAGAACGTGTTCGCCGTCCCGAAGGAGGACGACCCGCGCGGGCTCGGACTGTCGCCGCTCGGCTACCACTTCATCGCCGGCATCCTGCGGCACGGACGCGCGCTGTGCGCGGTGCTCGCGCCGACGGTGAACAGCTACAAGCGGCTCATCCGCCGCGGCGCCATGAGCTACTACTCGTGGGCGCCGGTCTTCAACTCGTTCGGCACCAACAACCGCTCCAACTCGCTGCGCGTGCCGATGGCCGGCGGACGCGTCGAGTGCCGCAACGCCGACTCGTCGATGAACCCGTACCTCGCCGAGGCGCTGTGCCTCGCGGCCGGGCTCGAGGGCATCCGCGAGAAGCTCGATCCGGGCGATCCGCACGCGGAGAACCTCTACGAGCTGAGCGACGCGCAGCTCGCCGAGGCCGGCGTGCAGGCGCTGCCGCGCACGCTGGGCGAGGCCGTCGACGCCTTCGAGGCCGATCCGTTCGTCGAGCGCGTGCTGGGCAAGGAGCTCCGTGCGGAGTTCGTCAAGTACAAGCGTGCCGAGTGGGAGGAGTACCACCAGCACGTCAGCGACTGGGAGATCCGTCGCTACGCGAAGTTCTTCTGATCCCGCACGCGGCGATCACGAGACCAGAACAGAACAGACAGGAAGAGAGGACGCCCATGAGCACCAGGATCATCACGTTCGCCGCCGCCGTCGCGGGTCTCGTTCTCGCCGTCGCGGCGGGAGAGGCGCGCGCCAAGGAGCCGCTCAAGATCGGCTACAGCGACTGGCCCGGCTACACGTCGTGGGAAATCGGCAAGGTCAAGGGGATCTTCAAGAAGAACGGAGTCGACGTCGAGCTCGTCTGGTTCCCCGTCTACACCGACTCGCTGACCGCGGTGAACACCGGACAGCTCGACGGCAACCTGCAGACCTGGAGCGACCTGATGGCCCCGCTCGCGGAGGGCATCGACCTGAAGGTCGTGCAGGTGCTCGACAACTCGTTCGGCAACGACGCGATCGTCGCGAAGCCCGGCATCAACAGCGTCAAGGAGCTGAAGGGCAAGACCGTCGGCACGGAGCTCGCGACCGTCGACCACTTCATGCTGCTCAAGGCACTCGCCATGAACGGCATGACCGAGAAGGACATCAAGTACACCAACCTGACCGTCGGCGACGCCGCGGCCGCGTTCATCGCCGGCAAGATCGACGCGGCCGCGATCTGGCAGCCGTGGATCTCGCAGATCCAGCGCGAGGGCAAGGGCAAGGTGATCTTCAGCTCGGCCGACATTCCGGGGCTCGTTCCCGACATCGTCGTCTTCCACGACAAGGTCCTGAAGGAGCGCTCGGACGACGTGCAGGCCGCCGTCAAATCGTATTTCGAGATCGTGGACTTCATCCGGAACCACGAGGACGAGGCGGTCGCGATCATGGCGAAGGTCGTCGAGCAGCCGCCCGCCGACTACAAGGCGTTCATGCCGGGCACCAAGTTCTTCGACCTCAAGGAGAACCTGAACGCCTTCGAGAAGCGCGACGACGCGTCGTCGCTCTACGGCAGCGGCAAGATCATCGCGGACTTTCTGAAGAGCGCGGACCAGATCAAGAAGGTGCCGGACTACGCGGCCGCGCTCGAGCCGAAGTACGTCAAGGCGCTCGCCAAGTGACGCCGTGAGCACGATGGCCGAAGCCCGAACCGAGGAGCTGGCCGCCGTCCTGACGGGCGGCGGCCAGCCTGGAATCCAGCCCGGCGGCGAAGCGGCGCCGCGCGTGTTCCCGGCGCGCAAGGTGCGCTGGTTCGCGCTGCGGCGCGACATCCCGCAGAGCGGCTACATGACGCTCGCCGCGTCGAGCTTCCTGATCGCGTTCCTCGTCTGGCAGTGGGCGAGCCATCAGTCGTTCGTCAATCCGGTGTTCGTGCCGTCGCCGGAGAAGGTGTGGCAGGCGGCGCTGGACTTCTTCGGCGACGAGGCGATCCGGACCGACATCCGGGTGAGCTTCGTGCGCGTCACGCTCGGCTTCCTGTTCTCGGCCCTGCTCGCGATCCCGCTCGGCGTCGTGATCGGCGCCTACAAGGTCGGCGAAGGTCTGGTGCAGCCCATCACGGAGTTCGTGCGCTACATCCCGGTGCCGGCGCTGATCCCGCTGATGATGGTGCTGTTCGGCATCGGCGAGCTGCCGAAGGTCATGCTGATCGTCGCGGGCACGTACTTCCAGATGCTGCTGATGGTCGCCGACGAGGTGCGGAAGGTTCCGTACGACCTCGTGCAGGTGAGCTACACCATGGGCGCGAAGCGCGGCGAGATCATCGAGAAGGTGCTCGTGCCCGCGGCGATGCCCGGCATCTTCGACGCGCTCCGGCTCTGCAACGGGTGGGCGTGGACGTACCTGGTCGTCGCCGAGCTCGTCGCCGCGAACGAAGGCCTCGGCTACCGCATCCTGAAGTTCTCGCGCTTCCTGCAGACGCCGAAGATCTTCGTCTACCTCATCCTGCTGGGCGTCATCGGGCTCACGCTCGACCTGATCTTCCGCTGGATGCACCGCCGCCTCTTCCCGTGGGCGGTCACGGAGCGCTGATGGACGCCAAGCTTTCGATCCGCGACGTCGAGAAGGTCTTCGTCACCCGCACGAAGACGACGCAGGCGCTGTCGCCGACGACGTTCGACATCGCGGACGGCGAGTTCGTGTCGCTCGTCGGGCCGTCGGGCTGCGGCAAGTCGACGCTGCTCTACATCATCGCCGGGCTCGAGGATGCGTCGGGCGGCGAGGTGCTGCTCGACGGACGTCCGTTGTCCGGCCCCGGCGCCGACCGCGGCATGGTCTGCCAGGCGTACAACCTGTTCCCGTGGCTGACGGTGCTCGACAACACGCGCTTCAGCCAGACGCTCGAGGCCAACAAGAACTACTACGCGCCGATCGCCGACATCGAGGCGAAGGTCAATCGCGTCTACACGCTGCTCGACCTGATGGGGCTCGGCGACTTCCACAACGCCTACCCGAAGGAGCTCTCGGGCGGCATGCGCCAGCGCGTCGCGATCGCGCGCGCGCTGGCGAACGACCCCGCGGTGCTGCTCATGGACGAGCCGTTCGGCGCGCTCGACGCGCAGACGCGCGAGGAGATGCAGGAGCTGCTGCTGCTCGTCCGCCTGCACTGGGGCAAGACGATCGTCTTCGTCACGCACGACGTCGACGAGGCGATCTTCCTCTCGGACCGCATCATCGTGATGTCGCCGCGTCCGGGGCGCGTGCGCGCCGACCTGCGCGTCGACCTGCCGCAGCCGCGCACCCTCGAGCAGAAGCTCGACCCCGAGTTCCTGCGCCTGAAGCGCGAGATCGTCGGCTACCTGCACGAGTCGCGCTCGCCGACCGCCGTGCGCGACGAGCTGCTGCGCAAGATGTTCGCGAAGCGCGACGAGCAGATGAAGGAAGCGAGCTGAGGGGGGCGCATGGTGAGCCGGCGGCGCGCGCGGGCCTGGTGGGCACTGCGTCCGCGCCGCCGTCGGCTCACCGCGCGTGAGCGGCGTCGCCGACGCCGTCCGCGAGAACCACGGCGCCCTGCACCTGCGAGCGGCGCAAGATCGCGAGGCCCGACGCAACCTCGGTCTTCAGTTGCGGCAGCGCACCTTCGAGGTCTGTGCGCTGGTGCGCCCGATCACCTCGCACTGCTGCGACGTGAACACGACGCGCGCGCAGCCGCCCGGCGTGGTGTCGGCGCCGATCACCACCTCGATCGGGCCGCCGCGCGAGCCGCGACCCACCACGC
>JAXLXO010000006.1:0-274617 GCA_046327915.1 Binatia bacterium
GCGATTCGCGGCCGCGGAGAGAATCCACGCCCGTCCGCTGCCGCGCGCGGCATCGAAGGTGCCGGCGCTGCGCCAGACGCCGGCGAAGACCTCCTGTACGACGTCGGCCGCCGCGGCCTCGTCGCCGAGGTTCCGCGCCGCGAGCCGGAGCACGGCCGGTGCGTGACGGCGGTACAGGATGCCGAGCGCGTGCTCCGCGCGGCCGTCTCCGTGGCGGAGATCGGCGATGAGCGCCTCGTCCGGCGGGGAGGGAGTGTCTGTCGACGGCTGCGTGTCCATGCGTCGGCGGTCACGGGCGAGCCCCGTCGATCCTCGTACACCGCTGCGCGCGAAACGGATTGCGCGCACCGCGCGGGTTCACTCGACGATCAGCTCGCCGGCCATCTCTTCGTGATGGCTGCCGCAGAATACGTCGCAGGCGAAGACGTAGATACCCGGTGCGGCCCCGGGGATCGTCACGCGGGCGACCTTTCCCGGCTCCGCGTCGGCGCGCACGTGCAGCTCCGGGATGGAGAATCCGTGGGTCCGGTCGAGCGACTCGATCTCGAGCACGACGGATTCCCCGGCGGCGACGTGGATCTCGGACGGCTCGTACTCGAACCGCCGCGCCGTGACGTGCACCACGCGCGGCGCCCGGGCGGCCGACCGCGGGGCGGGCTGATCGGGCTGGAATCCGACCAGCTGCGCGTGGACCAGCGGCCGCGTGGCGCCACTGGTTGCCGCGAGCACCGCCACGCTGGCGATCCCGAGCAGCAACGGCGCGATCCGCAACCGGACGGAGCCGCGCTCATCGGGACGCAAGGGAATGCTCCGTGAGCGAGACGCTCTCGCCGTCGTCCGCCTCGGCGACCGTGCGGAAGCCGAGTCCGGCCCAGGGTGCTTCCGCGTTCCACGGCATCGGCGCCTTCTTCGGAACCGCGTGCGGAGCGGGCAGGGGAAAGATCAGCGACGTCGCCGCGTGGTGCGCGATGCGTCCGATCGTGCGGTGGTTCTCCTGGTGGATGTGCCCGTAGAAGACGGTGACGTAGCGGAAGCGGTCGAGCAGCGCCGTGACTTGCGCGCCGTCGCGCGTCGCCCAGTCCCAGTCCGGCGCGAGGTCGAACAGCGGGCGGTGCGCGAGCACGACGATGGGCTGCTCCGCGTCGCGCGACCGGAGATCGTCCGCGAGCCACGCGAGCTGCGCCGCGCCGACCTGTCCGGTCGGATCCGACACGTTGTCGAGCGCGACGAAGTGCACGCCGCGGTGATCGAACGCGTAGTGCGTCTCGCCGAAGTGCTCGCGGAACGCGGCGCCACCGTCGAGCGAGGCGTCGTGCTCGCCCGGCAGCAGCTTGACGTCCTTGATGCGGAGCCCGCGGATGATCTCGGCGAAGCGTGCCATGCGCCGCCGGCGCTCGCCGTCGTCGTCCGTGGTGTGCGTCAGGTCGCCCGTGAACACCACGAAGTCCGGCCGCGGCGACAGCGCGTTCAGCGCCTCGATCGCCCGCGGCAGCGTGTGCTCCGCTTCCGGGTTGATCTTCGGATCGGAGAAGCCCCAGTGCGTGTCCGAGAGCTGCGCGAATATGAAGCCGTCGTCGCGCGCGTGTGCCGCCGCCTGCGCACCGCCGCGCAGGCCCGTCGAGAACACCAGGCCCGCGCCGATCGTGGCGAGGGCCGAGTGCTGCAGAAAACGTCGTCGATCGAGTTCCATGCGATGACCTCCGCAGGGAGGTACACCGGCACGCGAAGCACGGATTGCGGATGGTGGTGTCGAGTCGCGGTCATCCCCACCACCACGACCGGCACAGCCCCCTCTGCGAAGGCGAAGCCGAGCGGCCGACCAAAGGGAGCGCGGGGAGTGGGCCCCGTCAAGCTTCGCTTGACGGGGCGAGGGGGCGCGTGACCCCTCGGGATAACCGGGCCCCCGCGCGGCTTTGCCGCGTGGGGCGAGGAGGCGCGTGCCCCCTCGCGGAATCAGTAGCGGCGCAGCAGCGCGACGACGACGCCGCGGATCTCGACGTCCTGCTCGCCGCAGATCATCGGCGACATGGTCTCGTTCGCGGGCTGCAGGCGGATGCGCCCGCCGCGCTCGCGGTAGAAGCGCTTGATGGTGGCGCCACCGTTGATCACGGCGACCACGGTCTCGCCGTTGTCCGCGACCGAGCGGCTCTCGACCACGACCATGTCGCCGTCGAGGATGCCGTCGTCGCGCATCGAGTCGCCGCTGACCTTGAGCACGAAGCTGTCCGGCTTGCGGACCAGCTCCTCGGGCACCGAAACCCGCTCGTCGAGCACGGCCTCGATGGGACGTCCCGCGGCGGCGATGCCGAGCAGCGGCAGCTCGATCGCCTCGGCGCGCTGCCGCTGCGGCACCACCTCGAGCGCGCGGCTCATGCCGGAGCGGCGCCGGATGAAGCCCTTGTCCTCGAGATTGGTCAGGTGCTTGTGCACCGTCGCGAGCGACGTCAAGCCAAAGTGACGGCCGGTCTCGTCGAGTGTGGGCGCGAAACCGAAGCGCCGGATGTAGCCCTCGAGGTAGTCGAGCAGCTCCTTCTGACGCTTGGTGAGCGTGACGATCTCTGATCCGCGCTCCACGGCGACGCGAACACTAGGCGAAACCTCGCAGCGCTGCAAGGCGATTCGCCGGCGCGAAGCAAAAAAGATCAGGGCTTCGGCGTGGCCGGAGGCGGGGTGCCGCCGTTGCCCCGCTGCCACCGGTTCACCGCGCGATTGTGCGCGGCCAGCGTGTCGTTGAACTCGTGCGTGCGGTCGTTGCGTGCGACGAAGTAGAGCGCGGTGACGCCGTCCGCGGGCCGCACCGCGGCCTCGAGCGACGCCCGTCCGGGGTTGGCGATCGGACCCGGGGGCAGGCCGGGGATGACGTAGGTGTTGTACGGCGTCGCGCGCACCAGATCCGCCGAGCGGATGCGACCGTCCGAGCCCTCGACGCCGTAGAGCACCGTGGGATCGGACTGCAGCGGCATGCCGCGCTTCAGACGGTTGTGGAACACGGCCGAGATCGTCGGGCGCTCGGCCGCGACCGCGGCCTCCTTCTCGATGATCGAGGCGAGCGTCACCGCCTGGTCGACGGTGAGCCCGCGGTCCGCCGCCGACTGCGCGAGGTCCGGCGTGAACATCTCGCGGAAGCGGGCCGTCATGCGGGTCACCACCTCCTCGGGCGTGGCTCCGCTCTCGAACGCGTAGGTGTCGGGGAAGAGGTAGCCCTCGAGGTGCGGCGCCGGCAGCCCGAGGCGGGCGAGGAACGCCTGATCGGTTGCGAGCGCGCGGAAGCGCTCGGCCGCGCCCAGCCCGGCGCTCTCCAGCAGCAGCGCGATCTGCTCCAGCGTCAGGCCTTCGGGGATGGTCACCATGCGCAGGCGCTGTCTGCCGCTCACCAGCGCCTCGAGGACCTCCGGTCCGGTCGCGTTGCCCGACAGCTCGTACTCGCCGCTGCGCACGCGGCGGTCGTCGCCGCGCCAGCGTGCGAGCATCGTGAAGACGCGCGGGTCCGCGATCGCGCCGGCGTCGGCGAGGCGGCGGGCGAGGGCGAGGAACGGCTCGCCGCGCCTGACCTCGACCACGATCGGCGGCTCGAAGGCGGCGCTGCGCCACCACAGCGCGGCGTAAAGAACAAAGGCCGCGGCGAGCGCCGCGAGGACGCCGCCGCCGGCGAGGAGAAGAAGGAGCCGGCGCCGCATGGTGCTGCCGCGACTCTAGCGACAGCGGCGCGAGGCGGCCAACGCACGACGCCGCACGGGGCGATTCCAGCCTGCGATTGACGCTCCGGGGGCCCGCGGCCCGGGCCCGCAAAGCGCGCCGTGGGGCTTGACAGCCGAGGGGGCCACTGACTACGAAAGGGACACTTCTGAGGGGAGGACGACCCGCTGCAGCTGCGCGCACCTCAGCCCGCGGCCCGATGGTTCTGCCGTCGGTCGCTGGCCGCGCTCCTGCTCGAACTGCTGATTCTGAGCAGTCCCGGGCTGGTGCACTCAATAGACGAAAGTTCCGCGGATTTTCGTACACTCCAGCTGGAGGGATCGCGAAATCTGCAGTTCTTTGGTGACGGCTCCGGAACGCGCTCGTTCCGCCGTTCTGTCGACGGCGACGTCAGTGCAGAACCGGTAAAACGGCCGTACGTCACGCTCCGTGACCCGGCGACCGAGCGCATGCAGAGCATCGCGCTGGTGAAGCCGCTGAGCGACGTCTCGCAGGTGGAGATCCTGCGGACCGCCTTCGACGGCATGCGCATCTACCGCGGTCCCGAGTTCATCGAGCGCCACGTCACCGTGCGGCGCGGCGACACCTTTGAAGACCTGCTCGAGCTCTACGACATCGAACGCAGCGAGGCCCTCGTCTGGCACGCCGGCACGCGCGCCACGTTCGACCTCGCGAAGCTCCGCCCGGGACGGTCCTTGACGGTCTTCTTCGAGCGCGACACAGGACGTGTCGCGGCGCTCGAGTACCGCATCGACCCGATGAACGTCCTGGTCGCGGAGCGCGGCATCAATCGTGAAATCCGGTCGCGCGTCGCGCGCATTCCGTCGGCGACCGAGTTCCGCGTGATCGCCGGCACGCTCGACACCAACATGGCCGCCGACTGCGCCTCCGCCGGAATCCCGGCCCGCATCACCGCGGAGCTGGCCGACATCTACGGCTGGGTCGTCGACTTCGATCGCATGAAGAAGGGCGACAGCTTCCGCGTCGTCTACGAAGTCGCGATCGGCGAGGACGGCAACGTCGTGCAGACCGGACGCATCCTCGCGGCGGCGATCGAGACCGACGGCGACCGCCACACCGCGGTGCTGCACGTCGCCCCGGACGGAACCGAGGGCTACTACGATCTCGACGGCCGGCCGCTCGACCGCGGAATCCTGCGCTCGCCGCTCGAGTACACGCGGGTCTCGTCCGACTTCTCGCGGTCGCGGTTCCACCCGATCCTCGCGCGCAACCGCGCTCACCAGGGAGTCGATCTCGCGGCGCCGAACGGCACGCCGGTGCGTGCGATGGCGGACGGCGTCGTGACCTTCGCGGGCTGGTTCGGACAGCTGGGCCGCACCGTGCGCATCGAGCACGGCAAGTCGTCGTCGTACGAGACCGTGTACGGCCACTTCTCGCGCATCGCGAACAACGTCGAGGAGGGCCGCCGGGTCCGCAAGGGCGAGATCATCGGCTACGTCGGCCGCACCGGACTCGCGACCGGTCCGCACCTGCACCTCGAGCTGCTGGTGGACGGAGAGCACGTCGACCCGATGGAGCTGCTGAAGCCGGGCCGCCGCGCGAAGGGGCGCATCGCGCCCGAGACCGTTCCGCTCGAGGACCGGCAGCTGCTCCTCGTGAGCGCGCTGCAGTCCGTGGACGGCGACGGCCCGGTGCGCTTGACGCGCCTGAACCTGCCGGTCGGCGTCGCGGGCAACCCGCGCCGCCAGCTCCAGTAGCGCTCCGCCGCCGCGCGCGCCCGCGCGGCGCACGCGCCGCGCGGGCATCGCTTCGCCGCGTCAGTCCGCGTCGAGGCCGTGGAACGCGAGGCCGGTCAGCACCTTCGGGTGAAAGTACGTCGACTTCTGCGGCATGGTGAGCGCCGCGCGCGAGATCGACAGCACGTCGGACACGCGCGGCGGCGGCAGCAGGACGGCGAGGTCCGAGTCGCCCGTCGTGACCGCGTCGAGCGCCTCGCGGTCGTCGTGCGTGTAGGTGAAGCGGTCGGCCGGGATGCCGGGCAGAACCGCCTCGTGCAGGAACGAGACCTCGAGCGCGCGCAGCTCCGGCGCGAGATCGCCGAGCGGCGTGTCCTTCGTCGCCTCGACGAGCCACGCCTTGTCGTGACCGCGGCGCACGAAGCCGACGCGCAGCTCGCCGTTCGCCGACGGCTTCTCGAGCTTCGCGAGAAGATCGTTGCCGCTCGCGAGCTCGGTGACGCGGCAGGTCGCGCGCAGGCGCGCCAGCAGCTCGTCGTGCGCGGGCGCGCCCTTCAGCAGGCGGTGCGTCGGCAGGACGACGAGGCCCGGATCGCGCGTCGAGCAGAGGTAGCAGAGCACGAAGTCGTAGGCGTGCGGCTTGCCCTTGTCGGTCTCGTCCGCGCGGCGCTCGTCGCGATAGGCGAGCGAGATCTCGTAGCGGTGATGTCCGTCGGCGATGAAGACCTGCTCGGGGGTGACGCGATCGACCAGGCGCTTGACGGTCGCCGCGTCCTCGAGGCGCCACAGGCGGTGCGTGATGCCGGCGCGGTCGGTGAACTCGGCGGACGGCGTCTTGCCGTCGACCAGCGACGCGAGCTCGAGAGGGGCGTCGACGAGGCCGAAGATCGGGCTCAGGTTGGTGCGGCAGGCGCGGATCAGCTTGAGGCGGTCGGCCTTCGGGCCGGCGAGCGTGCGCTCGTGCGGCAGCACGATGTTGGCCGAGAACGGCTGCAGCTCCAGGGCCGACAGCAGGCCCCAGCGCTCGTTGCTGCGTCCCTGCACGTCGAAGCGCTGCGCGTACACGATGAACGCGGGCTCGCCGTCGGTCGCGAGCCAGCCGCGCTTCTTGAAGTCCTCGAGCAGCGACGCCGCGACGCGGTACGGCTCGTCGCCCTTCGGCAGGATCAGGTGCACCGCGTTGGCGGGCGTCTGGTCCGCGAGGCGCTCGCGCTCGCGGGCGTCGATGACGTCGTAGGGCGGCGCCACGAGCTCGCGCAGGGGGCCGGCGGCCTCGGTGTAGCGCAGGGCGCGGAAGGGGCGGATCAGTGCCACGTCGTTCTCCTCGGCTGTGTTGGGGGGACTCCGCCGCACCGGTCGGCGCGCCGGACGCAGAGGATGTAACACGTCGCGAGCGATGCGAAATCCGCGCCCTGCGCGCTTCCGGAGCGGGCTGTCCCGTGCGCGCCGGACTCCTCTGCGGGATCAGCCGTCGCGGCGCGCGGTGGCGTGGCGGCCGATGTCGCGGCGGTACTGCATGCCGGGAAAGCGGATGCGCGCCACCGCGGCGTAGGCCCGCTCGAGCGCCGCGCCGAGCGTCGCACCGAGAGCGGTGACGCCGAGCACGCGTCCGCCGTCGGTGACGATCGCGTCGCCCGCGCGTTTCGTGCCGGCGTGGAAGACGATGCAGTCCTCGACGCGGTCCGCGTCCGCGAGGCCCTCGATCGTGCCGCCCTTCTCGACGGTGCCGGGATAGCCCGGCGCCGCGATCACGACGCAGGCCGCCGCGCGCGGATCCCACTCCAGCGTCGTGCGGTCGAGGGTGCCGTCGATCACCGCGTCGCAGACGTCGACGAGATCGCTCTGCAGGCGGACCATCAGCGGCTGGCACTCGGGATCGCCGAAGCGGCAGTTGAACTCGAGCACGCTCGGCACGCCGTCGTCGATCATCAGGCCCGCGTAGAGGATGCCCTTGTAGACGATGCCGCGCTCGCGCAGCACCGCGACGACCTTCTGCAGATCCGCGACCACGCGGCGCTCGATCTCCGCGGTCACCACCGGCGCCGGCGAGATCGCGCCCATGCCGCCGGTGTTCGGACCCTTGTCGTCGTCGAAGATGCGCTTGTGGTCCTGCGACGAGGCGAGCGGCACGACCGTCGTGCCGTCGGTCAGCGCGAGGAACGACGCCTCCTCGCCGCGCAGCACGTCCTCGATCACGACGAGGCTTCCCGCCGCACCGAACACGCGCGAGCCCATCATCTCGTCGATCGCCGCGTGCGCCTCGTCGAGCGTCGCGCACACGTACACGCCCTTGCCGGCGGCGAGCCCGTCCGCCTTGACGACGATCGGGGCGCCGGTCTCGTCGAGGTAAGCGTGCGCTGCGGCGGCGTCGGTGAATTGCGCGTAGCGTGCTGTCGCGACGCCGGCCTCGGCGAGCAGCTCCTTGGTGAACGCCTTGCTGCCCTCGAGCTGCGCGCCTTCCTTCGTCGGACCGAAGGCGCGGATGCCGCGCGCCGCGAGTGCGTCGACCAGTCCGAGCGTCAAGGGCAGCTCGGGCCCGACCACCACGAGGCCGACCTTCTTCTCCTCCGCGAACGCGACCAGCGCCGCGACGTCGTCGGCCGGGATCGGAACGATCTCCGCGAGCGCCGCGACGCCGCCGTTGCCCGGTGCGCAATAGAGGCGATTCACGCGCGGCGACTGCCGGAGCTTCCATGCGAGCGCGTGCTCGCGTCCTCCGCCGCCGACCAGCAGGACGTCCATGTCGCGGGCCATTGCGGATCCTCTCAGTGGCGGAAGTGGCGCACGCCGGTCAGCACCATCGTGGCACCGCGCTCGTCCGCGACCTTGACCGCGTCGTCGTCGCGCACGCTGCCGCCCGGCTGGACGATCGCCGTCGCGCCCGCGTTCAGCGCGTGCTCGACGCCGTCGGGGAAGGGGAAGAAGGCGTCGCTCGCGAGCGCCGAGCCGGCGAGCGGGATGTTCTGCGCCGCGGCCTTCGAGATCGCGAGCTTCACCGCGTCGACGCGCGAGGTCTGGCCGCCGCCCACGCCGAGCGTCCGGTCGGGACCCGCGAACACGATCGCGTTCGACTTGACGTGCTTGACGACGCGCCACCCGAACTCGAGCGCCGACAGCTCGTCCGCGGTCGGCGCGCGCTTCGTCGCCGGCTTCGCCGCGCGGACGTCCTCCATCGCGGCGTCGGCATCCTGCACGAGCACGCCGCCGACCACCTTGCGCAGCTCGACCTCGCCCTTCGGCATGCGGTCGCGGTGCCAGCGCATCAGGCGGCGGTTCTTCTTCTTGCGCAGCAGCTCGAGCGCGTCCGGCGTGAAGTCGGGTGCGATCAGGACTTCCGAGAAGATCTCGTCCACCGCCTGCGCCAGCGGCAGGTCCCAGGTGCGCGAGGCGATCAGAATGCCGCCGAACGGCGACTCGGGGTCGGTCGCGAACGCCTTCTGGTACGCGTCGAGGACGCTCGATCCCGCGCCGACGCCGCAGGGCGTGTTGTGCTTGAGGATCGCCAGCACCGCGCGCGGATCGTCGGCGAAGTCCATCATCAGGCGCAGCGCCGCGTCGATGTCGACGATGTTGTTGTAGGACAGCTCCTTGCCGTGCAGCTGCTCGAAGACGTCGAGGAAGTTGCCGTAGAGCGCCGCGTGCTGGTGCGGGTTCTCGCCGTAGCGCAGGTGGGCCGCGCGCGTGAGCGGCAGGTGCAGCGTCTCGCCGAAGGGCTCGTCCTCGGTCTTCGCGAGGTTGCCGAGATAGTCGGCGATCATGCCGTCGTAGGCGGCGGTCGTGCGGTAGACCTTCTTCGCGAGACGCTGGCGCGTCGCGAAGGTCGTCGATCCGCCGTGCTGCTTCATCTCGTCGAGCACGACCGCGTAGTCGGCGGGATCGACCAGCACCGTCACCGCGGCGTGGTTCTTCGCCGCCGAGCGCAGCATCGACGGTCCGCCGATGTCGATGTTCTCGATCGCCTCGTCCATCGTGCAGCCACGCGCCGTGACCTGTGCGAACGGGTAGAGATTGACGCACACCAGATCGATGTTGCCGATGCCGTGCTGCTTCATCGCGCCGACGTGCTCGTCGAGGTCGCGGCGTCCGAGCAGGCCGCCGTGGATCTTCGGGTGCAGCGTCTTGACGCGGCCGTCGAGCATCTCGGGGAAGCCGGTGTAGTCCGCGACCTCGATCACCGCCAGGCCCGCGTCGCGGATCGCCTTCGCCGTGCCGCCCGTCGACAGCAGCTCGACGCCGTGCGCGGCGAGCCCGCGCGCGAGGTCGACGAGGCCCGCCTTGTCGCTGACGGAGAGCAGGGCACGCTTGATCGGTGCGTCGGTCGGACGAATCTCCCCCTTGGTCGCGCTCATCAATCCTTCCTCGCCTTCCTCGCTGCTGGTTGGTTCTCGCGTTCGCCGTCGTCGTAGATGCGGGGCGTGCGCGGGCTCACGCACGTCAAGAGCTCGTAACCGATCGTGCCCGCACGCGCACCGAGCTCCATGACGTCGAGGTGCTGCGTGCCGTCCGAGCCCCAGAGCGTCACGACGTCGCCCTCGGCGGCGTCGGGAACGTCGGTCACGTCGATCGTCACGTGGTCCATCGAGATCGTTCCCGCGACCGGCGCGCGCCGTCCGCGGACGAGCACTTCGCCGCGGTTCGAGAGCGCGCGCGGGTAGCCGATCGCGTAGCCGACCGGCAGCACCGCGAGCCGCGTGGGACGCGCCGCGGCGAAGGTGTGGCCGTAGCCGACGCGGTCACCCGCGGGAATGGTCTTCACCTGAAGGATGCGCGTCCGCAGGTGCATCACCGGCCGCAGGTCCAGGCGTCCGGCGAGGTCCTGCGACGGCGCGCCGCCGTAGAGCGTGATGCCCGCACGCACCATGTCGTAGCGCGCCCGCGGCCACTCGACGGCGCCCGCGCTGTTCGCGAGGTGACGGACGCCCGGCGCGACTCCGAGCGCCGCGAGCGTACGCAGCGCGCTCTCGAACGTCTCGATCTGTGCCGGGACGCTCACGTGGCCGGGCTCGTCCGCGCACGCGAGGTGCGACATCGTACCGACGACGCGCAGCGGGCCGGCGCGCAGCGCCGCGGCGAGCTCGGACAGGTCGTCCGCGAGCGCGCCGACGCGGTGCATGCCGGTGTCGAGCTTGACGTGCACGTCGAGCGGCTCGTCCGGACCGAGCGCCTCCGCGAGCGCGCGCGCCGCGGCCGCACTCCACACCGTCACCGCGAGCCGAAGCCGCGCCGCCTCGCGCGCACGATCCGGGCGGACGCTGCCGAAGAGCAGGATCGGCACGTCGATGCCGGCGTCGCGCAGCTCCTTCGCCTCGTCGAGCGACGCCACCGCGAAGTGCTCGATGCCCGCCGCGGCGAGCGTGCGCGCGACCGGCACGGCGCCGTGGCCGTAGGCGTCGGCCTTCACCACGCCGCACACCGCCACGCCGGGACCGATCGCGGCACGGATCGCGCCGAGGTTGTGGCGCAGCGCCGCGAGGTCGATGCGGCACGTCGCGCGGCTTCCGCCGGCGTCGGGGCGCGCGTCCGGTTCGCGGGTCACGACGGTGGCTACCACTCGGCCCGGCGCGGCGTAAAGACGGCCCGCACCGTGCGCGGACACGGTTGTAAACGCGCAGGCGCCTCACTATCGTCCCCCGCGTGGAGATCCGGCTGAACGGCGAGCCGCGCGACGTCGGCGACGGCATCTTCCTCACGGATCTGCTGCGCGATCTCGGCCTCGGCGAGCGCAGGGTCGCCGTCGAGCGCAACCGCGACATCGTGCCGCGCGACCAGTACGCGACCACGCGGCTCGCGGCCGGCGACGTTCTCGAGGTCGTGCAGTTCGTCGGCGGCGGCTGAGCCGGCGCCACTCTTCTCGCAACGCGACAGCCCAACCGGCCGCGTCCGCGGCCCGGACGACACCATGGAAGACACGTTTTCTCTCGGCGACCGGACGTTCCGCTCGCGCCTGATCGTCGGCACCGGCAAGTACAAGGACTTCGCCGAGACCCGCCGCGCCATCGACGCGAGCGGCGCGGAGATGGTCACGGTCGCGGTGCGGCGCGTGAACATCACCGATCCGGGCAAGGAGAACCTGCTCGACCACGTGCCGCCGGAGAAGTTCGTCATCCTGCCGAACACCGCCGGCTGCTACACGGCGGACGAGGCGATCCGCACCGCGCGGCTCGCGCGCGAGGCCGGCGTCGGCAACCTGGTGAAGATCGAGGTCATCGGCGACGAGAAGACCCTCTTCCCCGACGTGGCCGCGACCATCGAGGCGTCGCGCGTGCTGGTGAACGAAGGGTTCATCGTCCTGCCGTACGTCACCGACGACCCCGTCGCCTGCAAGAAGCTCGAGGACATCGGCTGCGCCGCCGTGATGCCGCTCGCCGCACCGATCGGCTCGGGTCTCGGCATCCGCAACCCGTACAACCTGAAGATCATCATCGAGCAGAGCCGGGTCCCGGTCATCGTCGACGCGGGCGTCGGCTGCGCGTCGGACGCGGCGCGCGCGCTCGAGCTCGGCTGCGACGCGGTGCTGATGAACACGGCGATCGCCGGCGCGAACGATCCGGTGCTCATGGCCGAGGCGATGCGCCTCGGCGTCGAGGCCGGCCGCAAGTCGTTCCTCGCGGGCCGCATCGCGCGCAAGCTCTACGCGACCGCGTCGAGCCCGATCGAGGGCATGCTCGACTGAGCCTCGTGCGCGCGCTGCCGTTCGATCCGCCGCTCTACCTGATCACCGACCGTCGCCGCTTCGGCGGCACGGCGGGCGACGACGGCTTCGGACCCGACGAGTGGCGCGCGCTCGACGCGGCGATCGCCGCCGGTCCGGGGGCGGTGCAGCTGCGCGAGAAGGACCTCGGCGGTCGTGCGCTGTGTGCGCGCGCCGAGCGGCTGGCCGCGCGCTGCCGCGCGTCCGGCGTCAAGCTGCTGGTGAACGAGCGCGCCGACGTGGCGCTCGTCGCGGGCGCCGACGGCGTGCACCTGCCGGAGTCGGGGCTTCCCGTCGCCTCGGCGCGCGGCCTCGTCGGACCGGACCGTCTCGTCGGCTGCTCGGTGCACGCGGCGGATCTGCTCGCCGCGCGGGCCGGCGCGGACTTCGTGCTCTTCGGCCCGGTCTGGGACACGCCGGCGAAGCGCGCCTTCGGTGCGCCACAGGGGCTCGAGCGTCTCGCCGCGGTCGCGCGGACGAGCACGGTGCCGGTGCTGGCGGTCGGTGGGGTGACGCCCGAGCGCGTGTCGGACGTCCTGCGCGCGGGGGCGTCGGGAGTCGCGGTGATCGGCGCGATCCTCGACGCGCGCGATCCCGGCGCCGCGGTGGCGGCGTTCCGCGAGGCGCTGGCGCGGGGCTGATCCGCCGCGCTTCCCAACTTTACCGCGCAGCACGCGGCTGGTAGGCTTCCGCGACGCCCGACGCATCGGACGCGGGCCGCTCGTTCACATGACGCCAGCAGACCTGCAGTTTTTCCGTGACCTCCTCATCTCCCGTCGGGCCGAGCTCGTGGACGAGGCAGGGCGCACCGCACACGGCATGGGCGACGAGGTCGCCGAGGGCTATCCGGACCCGACCGACCGCGGCAGTCTCGAGGGCGACCGGAATCTGATGCTGCGCATCCGCGACCGCGAGCGGAAGCTGATCTCCAAGATCGACGAGGCGCTGGCGCGCATCGCCGACGGCACCTTCGGGCTGTGCGAGGAGTGCGACGAGCCGATCGCCGTGGAGCGTCTCAAGGCCCGTCCGGTCACGACCCTCTGCATCGAGTGCAAGGCGGCCCAGGAGGAGCGCGAGCGCATGAGCGCTCGTTGAGAGCCCACCTTGAAGCGGGCCGGTGCCGTCTGGTAGCACCAGCCATTCGCTTGAAATCCCAGATGTCCCCGGCCGCGGGGACGCTTGTGGGGCAGTAGCTCAGCTGGGAGAGCACCACGTTCGCAACGTGGGGGTCGTGGGTTCGATTCCCATCTGCTCCACTCGGGGAAAGCCCCCGCTTCGGCGGGGGCTTTCTCGTTTCTGCCGTCCGTCCGAGGCGGCTCCGCCGGGAGCGGGCGCTCGCCGCGCGGTTTGACCTCGGCCGGGCGCGCGGCCTACGCACGTCGGGATGCGCAAGCTCATCTTCCTCTGCCACCGGCTGCCGTCGATCTCGCACGAGCAGTACACGGAGCAGCTGCTGCGGAGCCACATTCCGATCGCGCTGCGCCACCACCCGTCGATGCGGCGCTACGTGGTGAACGAGGTGACGACGGGCTTCCTGCCCGGACCGCGCGAGCTCGACTCGGTCGGCGAGCTGTCGTTCGCGAGCCTCGCCGACTACCGCGAGCGGCTCTACGACTCGGACGAGGGCCGGAAGATCGTCTCGGCCGACGTCGCGAAGTTCATCGGTGGCGCGGACGCCTACGAGTGCACCCAGCACGTGCGCAAGGGCGGAGACCGGCCGGGCCCGTACGAGAGCGCCGCGGCCGAGCCGTCGCCGGGCGCGAAGCTGCTGCTGTGCCTGAAGCGGCGTCCCGACATGACGCACGAGCAGTTCGTCGAGCACTGGATCGTCAAGCATTCGCCGCTGGTCCTCGAGCACGGCGCGCGCGTGTCGAAGTACGTGCAGAACGTCGTCGACGCGCGGCTCTCGCCCGCGGCGCACGATTACGACGGCTTCGCCGAGTTGCACTTCGCGACCGAGGACGACTTCGCCGCACAGATGGCGGGTCACGCCGACGGGCCGAATCCCGTACAGGAGGACACCGCGAAGTTCGTCGGCGAGATGGCGGTGTGGCGGCTCCGCGAGCACGTCGCGCGCATTCCCGGCGCTTGACGCGCGTGCGTCTCGCGGCGGCGCTGCTGCTCGCGGCGGCGTGCGTCGTCGTGGCGGCGGCGCGTCCGTGCGCCGCCGGGACGCCGTACGACCTCGATGCCGGACGCGATGACGAGCGCCGCGCACCGGACTCCGGCGGCGCGCAAGGTCTGCCCGACGTCGAGGGCGCGCCCCCGACGCGCGACGACGCGCTTCCGGACACCGGCGATGCGGCTGCGGCCGAGGAGCTCGCGCGCGCCCTGCAGAACCTCCGGGCGGCCGAGTGGATCGACCGCCTGACCGGCCTCTACGCCCTGCAGCGCATGGGCGGCAGCGCGATCGCGCCGGTCGCGCCGCGGATCGCGCCGCTGCTCGAGGACGCGAACGGAAGCGTGCGCATCGAATCGGCGGAGTGCCTCTTCCGCATCGGCTCGCCGGCGGTGCCGCTGCTCGTCGAGGCGCTGTCGAGCCGTGACGACGAGACGCGCGCGCTCGCGGCGCGGACGCTGGGCCGCATCGGCCTCGGCGCGCGCGCCGCGGTGCCGGTGCTCGAGGGATTGCGCGACGACCCGTCGCCCGATGTCGCCGACAACGCCGCGTTCGCGGTGCCGATGATCGCCCCGCAGGGCCCGCGCGACTGGCTGTGGAAGATCGGCTTCGAGATCGAGGACGAGCCGTGGGGAATCCCCATCCTGTTCGGCGCGTTCTTCGTGCTCGTGCTCGGCAAGATCCTGTGGAACGCGCTGCGGAGGGAGAAGGAATCCCAGGTGCCCGGCGGCGCGGAGGCGATGTGGCGCACGGCGTCGTCGCGTCCGCCGGACGAGCCCGCCGCCGGAACCGACGAACTCGCGAACGACGTCGACGACGACGGGCAGGGTGACGACGCGGCTCCGGCGCGCGACGACGATGAGGACGTCGACCTGGACGACGGCCGCATGACCGTCGACCGCCGCGGCCGCGAGGACGACGACCCGCTGCAGCCGACGCAGGGCCTGCCGCACGCCGCCGCCGGCCTGATCGCGATGTCGGTCGCCGGGCTGATCGCCTTTCTCGGTACGTGGAAGGAGATTCCGGACGAGCGGCACGGCGTCTGGCACTTCGCCGGACTCTTCTTCCTGTTCGGCTGGCTGTTCTTCCGCATCGGTCTCACCGGCGAGCGTGACGCACGCCGCGCGCGCCGGCGACGCGACGCGAACGGCGAGCGCTGGCTCAAGGATCGCGCGTGGGATCGCACCGGCACGGGTCCGATCCGCATCGCGCGCGTGTGGCCGCTCGTGCTGTCGCTCGTCCTCTGGGTCGGCTTCCTGCTGCCGTTCCACACGGTGTGGGCGCTGCCGTGGTCGTACTGGGGCGTGTGGATCGTGCTCGGCATCTTCGACGCGCTCGCGGTCGCGATGCTCTACGGCGTGCTGCAGAACGCGTGGCGCGCGCTGCGCTCGGGACGCTGCCGCCTGCGCTGGGACGCGGTGCCCGTCAAGCCGGGGGCGACGTTCAACGCGCGCTTCGAGACGTCGCGCGCGCTCGGCGACGGTGCGGAGCTCGAGGCGACGCTGCGCTGCCTGCGCGACCGCAGCGAGAATCGCGTGATCGGCGACGAGCCCGCCGTCGATGCGGAGGAGGTGTGGGCGGAGAAGCGCAGCTTCCGCCTGCACGACCGTCCGGAGGGCGGATCGTGGGCGCAGCTGTCGTTCGCCGTGCCGGCGAAGGAGCGCGGCACCGACTCCTTCGCGGTGCGTCCGGTGCGCTGGGTCGTCGTCGTGTCCGTGCCGCTCGCGGGCCCCGACTTCACGACGACGTTCCCGGTGCCGATCTACGCTTGACGAGCGTGTCGACGTCCGGCCGTCGCGTCAGCCCTTGCAGGTGAGGCCGCCGTCAACCGGCAGCAGCACGCCGGTCACGTAGCGCGACTCGTCGGACGCGAGATAGACCGCCGCCCACGCGACGTCCCACGCCTCGCCCATGCGCTGCATCGGCACAGCGCGGTCGCGCGCGTGCACCAGCTTGTCGCGGTCGACGCCGAAGCGCCGCACGACGTCGTCCACCGCCATCGGCGTGCGGATGAGTCCGGGCAGGATCGCGTTCGCGCGGATGCCCTTCGGCGCGTACTGCATCGCAATCGAGCGCGTCAGCGCGTTCACGCCGGCCTTGGTCGTGTTGTAAGCGAGCATCGGCACCGGCGAGCAGCGCAGCGACGCCAGCGACGACACGTTGATGATCGCACCCGCGCCCTGACGCTCCATGTGCGGCAGCGCGTGCTTGCAGGTGAGGAACATCGCCTTCAGGTTGGTGTCGACGACGCGGTCCCAGTGCTCCTCGGAGAGCTCGACCGGTCCGCCGGGGATGCCGATGCCGACGTTGTTGTGCAGCACGTCGACGCGCCCGTGCGCAGCGACGCAGGTCTCGACGATGCGCGCGCAGTCCTCGCTCCGCGTCACGTCCGCAGTGACTGCGAGCGCGCGTCCGCCCTCGGTGGTGACCGCGGCGCAGGTATCCTCGGCCGCCGCCGCGTCGCGGTCGGCGACGACGACCGCCGCGCCCTCACGGGCGAAAAGGATCGCCGTCGCCTTGCCGTTGCCGATCGTCTCGCCGGGCGTCTGCCCGCCGCCGACGACGATCGCGACCTTGCCTTCGAGACGTCCCGCCATGGCACGACCCATGACCGAGCCGCGCCGCCGCTGTCAACGCGGCCGTCGCACCGGCTCTCCGTTGGTTCCCGTGACGTCGGCGCCCGGCGGTGCCGGCGCGAGCGACGAGCCCGGCGCGAGCGCCACCTGCACGCTGCCCTCGACGACGCGCGTCTCGCCGGCGCGTGTCGTGCCCTCGAGGCGGACGCCGTAGGCGCCGGCCTCGAAGAGCCGGCCGTCGTGGCGCGTCAAGTAGTGGTGGCCGCGCCGGAAGGCGTGACCGCCGTAGTCGTGCGTGACGGCCGTCCCGTCGGGCGCGGTGATCGTGATGTCGTGCAGGCGGAGCGGCTCGGCGAGCGTGCTCGCGAACACCAGGTGCACGCGCGGCGTCGCCGAGCCGGCGTCGCGCTCGTCGACCCACTGCCAGCCCGCGTCGGCCGCGGCGGCCGGGGTTGCCGCCGACGCGCTCGATGCGGCCGGTGGCGCGAAGGCGATCGTGCCGCCGAGGTAGATCGCCTCGAAGGTTCCGTACGACAGCCAGATGTAGCCGCTCTCGCCCCAGTCGGGCCCGAAGCTGTTCTGGATGCGGAGCGCGCCCTGCGCGTCGTCGTAGCCGACGATCGCTACGCCGTGCTGCGCGCAGCCGCTCGGCTCGCTCGTGCTCGCGATGCACGCGATGCCGTTGAAGATGGTGCACTTGGTGTCCGAGCCGCAGGCCGTCGGCGCCGCGTACACGCCGCTCGTGTAGGCGCCGAACGTGATCGGCACGACGATCGAGATCTGCACGATGCGGCCGGTCGCGACCCACGTCCTGATCATGTCGAGGACCTGGTCGTGCGGCTGCTTCGCGAACGCGTTCCAGCTGCCGATCGAGAGGTCGGTGCAGAGCGCGGGATCGTTCGCGCAGTCCTGCCCGATGTCTACCGTGTCGAGACACTGATCGCTGCCCGACGGACACTCGCAGACCGGGTAGTACGGGATGGCCGCGAGGCTCGGTGCGGAGTTCGCGGTCAGGTAGTTCAAGGTGTCGGCCGGTGAAGTCCCCTGACCGCAGCTCTTCTGCTCCTCCTGCAGGACCGTCATGTACAGGTACGCCGTGCTGACGGTGTTGGAGAGGTCCTTGATGTTCTGCTGGTTGGTCTCGTTGGCCGCGAACGAGCCCATCGCGTAGCCGGCCGACCACACTTCGCAGGAGCCCGGATAGCCCTGCATCGTCGCGGTGCCCTGCGCCTGGACCGGCGGCAGCGTCGCGACGTCGATCACGTACGACGACGGCGTAGCGGCGGTGCGCGCGGTGCCGCCCGCACCGCCGGTCGCGAACGCCGCCGCGGGCAGCGCCTTGGGATACGTCGCCAGCTCGGCGTCGGTCGGCGCGAAGCCGCCGAACTCGTCGAACGGCTCGGGCGGTCCGCCGTTGCCGCCGCCGTCGCTGCAGGCGGCGAGGCTCGCGATCAACAGGAGCACCGCGAGCGCTCTCGATCCCCGGCACGTGAAACGAAGCTGCTGCACGTTCGACACCTCCACGGTTGAGCGTCGGGCGGGAGCGGACGTGGACACGAGCCGCCGCGACCCGCTCGATGCTATCGGCGCGCCGCACCCGAGGCGAAAGCCGCGACCCTCGATCGCGTTGGTGTGCGCCTTGCTATCGCAGGCGCGCACGGCGCTCCGTGACGCCGGAGGAGGAACGATTTTCAAAATGGACGCTCGTCAAGCAACCGTCCCCCGGACCGCTCTCGCGATGCTCGTCCTGCTCGCCGCAGGAGCCTCGCAGGCCGCGCAACCGAAGGCCGAGATCACGCCCGTGCTCGGTCACACCACGTCGAGCCCCGTTCCCGAGGACGTCGCCGCGCCGTCGCCGTCCGCGGCGACGACGCCGACGCCACCGCCCGCGGCTGTCGAGGCGATGATCGAGCGCGGCGCGTACCTCGCCCGGATCGGTGGTTGCAACGACTGCCACACCCCGTTGAAGAACGGGCCCGACGGACCCGAGCCCGACGTGGACCGGATGCTCTCGGGGCATCCCGAGGCCGTACGGATGCCGCCGCCGCCCGCACTGCCGGCTGGGCCATGGGCGAGCCTCGCATCGACGACCAACACCGCCTTCTCCGGTCCGTGGGGCGTCAGCTACGCGACCAACCTCACGCCCGACCGCGACACGGGCATCGGCGGATGGACCGAGAAGGTCTTCGTCGAGTCCATGCGCACCGGTCGTCACCGGGGAACGGAGCGGCCGATCCTGCCGCCGATGCCGTGGCGCAACGTCGCGCGGCTCACCGACGACGATCTGCGCTCGCTGCACCGCTACCTCGCCAGCATCCCGCCGATCGTGAACCGGGTGCCCGACGCCGTTCCCGCGGCACCGGCGAAAGCGACTCCCTGACTCGGCACGCCGCGCGCCCTCCGCAGCAGTCGATGGGGCGGGCGGCACAGCGAAGGTGCAGCGAAATCGGCGTTTGACCGGCACGGTGCACGGCTCTACCCTGCGGCTTCTCGCGGCCCGCTCGCGGCCCCGCTCCGGCATCTTCTCCCCGAGGTTTCACCCGCTCCATGTCAAGCATTCGTCGTGCGGTGGTTTCGTCCGTCGTCTGTGCGCTCGTGCTCCTGGCGCATGCGGCGCACGGGGCGGCGCCCGTGCCCGCAGGCGCCGTGCCGCCGCGCGGCGACGACGCGAAGGTCGGCCTCATCGTCAAGCTCGACGCCGAGCCCGTGGCGACGTACCGCGGCGGCATCGCCGGACTCGCCGCGACCAGCCGGCTCGCGACCGGCGGTGCGCGCCTCGCGGCGTCGTCCACCGCGGTGAGCGCGTACCGCAAGCACCTCGCGCGGCGCATCGGCGATTTCGAGCGCGATCTCGCGGCGGCGGTGCCGGGCGCGCGCGTCCTGCAGCGCTTCGACGTCATCGTCGGGGGCGCGTCGGTGCTCGTCCCCGCGGGCGGCGAGGGCGCTGTGCGTGCACTACCCGGCGTGCGCGCGGTCTACCGTGACGAGCGACGCCGGCTCACGGTCGGAGACGGCGTGGCGCTGATCGGGGCGCGCGCGTTCTGGGGCAAGGTCGGCGGTGCGGGTGACGCGGGCGAGGGCGTGACCATCGGCGTGATCGACACGGGCGTGTGGCCCGAGCACCCGTCGTTCGCGGATCCCGGGCCCGACGGCAAGCCCTACCCGGTGCCGTCGGGCAGCCGCGCCTGCCAGCTCTCCGGCGGCACGCATCCCGGTCCCGCGTTCGCGTGCAACGGCAAGCTGATCGGCGCGTACCGCTTCATGGACGCCTACGACGCGTGCCCCGACTGCCCGCATCCCGACGAGGACTTCAGCAGCGCGCGCGACGCCGTCGGGCACGGCACGCACACCGCGAGCACGGCGGCGGGCAATGCCGGCGTCGCGGCGAAGGTCGGCGACCTGCCGCTGGGCCTCGTCTCCGGCGTCGCGCCGCGCGCGCGCATCATCGCCTACAAGGTCTGCGGACCGGACGAGAACGGCGGCTGCTTCGCGAGCGACTCGGTCGCGGCGATCCAGCAGGCGATCCTCGACGGCGTCGACGTGATCAACTACTCGATCGGCGGCGGCACCGACCCGTACCACGACCCGGTCGAGCTCGCGTTCCGCGATGCGTACGCGGCGGGCATCTTCGTCGCCGCGTCGGCGGGCAACGACGGTCCCGCTCCCGACACCGTCGAGCACCTCGGTCCGTGGGTCACCACCGTCGCCGCGACCACGACGCCGCGTGCGCTGCGCGCGACGCTCATGCTTGCGGCGTCCGACGGCGCGGAGCTCAAGCTGTCGGGCGGCTCGATCGGCGAGGGACTCGACGGCGCGGCGCCGGTCGTGCTCGCCGCGGACGCGGGCGACGCACGCTGCCTCGACGGTACGTCCGACACCGCGTTCGCCGGCGCGATCGTGGTCTGCGAGCGCGGCGGCAACGCGCGCGTCGCCAAGAGCTGGAACGTGGCGCAGCGCGGTGCGCGCGGCATGATCCTCTACAACGACGCGGACGATCCGTCGCAGCGCGGCGTCTCGACGGACGACCACTTCGTGCCGACCGTGCACCTCGAGTTCGACGACGGCGCCGCACTGCTCGCGTTCCTGCACGCGCACTCCGGCGTCACCGCGACCCTGTCGCGCGGCATGCCGGCGCGGACGCGGGGCGACGTGATCGCCGCGTTCAGCTCGCGCGGCGGACCGGCGACGAAGGTCGCGGCGCTGAAGCCGGACGTCGCGGCGCCGGGCGTGCAGATCCTCGCAGGCGATACGCCGCAGCACGCCGACCCGGAGCTGCGCGACGGTGAGCTCTTCCAGGCGATCGACGGCACGTCGATGGCGGCGCCGCACGTCGCCGGCGCCGCGGCGCTGCTGGCCGCGGCGCGCCCGGACTGGTCGCCGGGCCGCATCAAGTCCGCGCTGATGACGACGGCGACCGCACGCCGGCTGGTCGAGGACGACGGTGCGACGCCGTTCGACCCGTTCGACGCGGGCGCGGGCCGCGTGCAGCTGCGCCGCGCGCTCGATCCGGGACTGACCTTCGACGCGACCGCGCAGGACTTCGCGGACCACGAGGCGGACCTGTGGACCGTCAATCAACCGAGCGTGCTGCTCACCGCCGACGCGCCCGACCACGTCGTGCTGACCCGTCGCGCGCGCAGCGAGCTCGCCCTCGACACGACCTGGGAGGTCGCCATCACCGCGCCGCCGGACGTGACGATCATGGTCCCGCCGAGCTTCGCGATCGCCGCGCGCGCGACGACGACGTTCCCGATCTCGATCGACAAGAGCGCGGTGCCGCGCGGGGAAGTCCGGCACGCGCTGATCGAGCTGCGCTCGCGCAATCTGCGCGTGCGTCTGCCGGTGAGCGTCGTCGGACCGCGGCCGCTGCCCGACCTCGTGCCGGCGTCGCTGTCGGTGTCGAGCCCGCTCGCGAGCGGCGCGCAGCTCACCATCGCGTCGTCGATCCGCAACGACGGCGCGGGCCGTGCGCGCCGGTTCGTCGCCAGCTTCTTCCTGTCGACGGACGCGACGGCCTCGGACGACGACGTGCTGTTCTCGGTGTGCAACTTCCCGTTCGGCCTGCAGCCGGGCGCCACGACGACGTGCAACGGCGCGCTGCCGTTCACGCCGGTGACGCCGGTCGCATCGGGCGAGTACCGGGTGGTCATGGTGGTCGACGACTTCCTCGAGGTCGAGGAGAGCGACGAGACCAACAACGTGCTCGTGCAGCCGCAGCCGGTCGTCGTGCAGTGACCGCCGGCGTCCGCCGCGCGGCGCTCAGCGCCCGCGCAGGAAGGCGAGCAGCGCCTCGTTGACCTCGTGCGGGCGCTCCTGCTGCGTCCAGTGGCCGCAGCCGGGCAGCAGGATCGCGTCGCGCAGGCCCGGCACGCTCTGCTTCATCGCGTCGACCGCGCCGGGGTTCATCGCGACCACGCCGTCGCGATCGCCGGCGACGAAGAGCGCCGGCTGCGCGATGCGCACGTCGGCCCACGCCGCGGTGAGCTCCCAGCTGAGATCCGCGCAGCGGTACCAGTTGAGGCCGCCGCGAAATCCCGTGCGCTGGAACTCGCCGGCGTAGAACGCGAGGTCGTCGGCCGAGAGCCAGGCGGGCAGCGCGTCGGGGACGATCAGGTGCTCGAGCATCGTGCCGGTCTTCGGGCCGCCGACGATCGACATCAGGCGCTCGATCGGTGCGTCGCCGGAGATCGTGTAGAGGAACGCGCGCAGGAACGTCTCCGCGGCCGGGTCGAGCTCGCGCTCGGCCTTCCCCGGCTCCTGGAAGTAGAGGAAGTAGAACCACTGCTCGCCGAACAGCATCTTCATCAGGTGCGTCGGCGGCATCGGCGCGCGCGGCGACCATGGCACGCTGAGCGCCGCGATCGCGGTGAAGCGGTCCGGGCGCAGCACGGCCGCGTTCCACGCCACCGGCGCGCCCCAGTCGTGGCCGATGATGGTCGCGGTCTTCGCGTCGAAGGCGTCGAGCACGCCGACCATGTCGCCGACGTGGTGCAGCTGCGTATACGCGTGGACGTCGTCGGGCTTGTCGGTCTGGCCGTAGCCGCGCATGTCCGGCGCGACCACGTGGTAGCCGGCCGCCGCGAGCACCGGCAGCTGGTGGCGCCACGAGTACCAGCTCTCCGGGAAGCCGTGGCAGAGCAGCACCAGCGGCGCGCCCGCGTCGCCCGCCTCGACGACGTGCATCTGGATGCCGTTGGTGGAGAGGGTGCGGTGGCGCAGGTCGGACATGGGTCGCGGCTCCTCGGACGGCGCGCGGAGCGGATCTCGCGCGGCGGTTCCTCTTCCGGCCGGAGCCGGTTATAGCGTTCGACGATGGCAGCCGATCGGCGGAACGGCAACCGCATCCGGCACGCGATGGGCGTCGCGGCACTGCTGCTGTGCGCGATCCTCGTCGGCGTCGTCACCGCGGTGCTCGGCGTGCGCAACCAGTACACGGCAGGCGGCGTGCGCAGCGGGTCCTGGCAGACCAATGCGAACATCGGCTCGGGCGATGCGGGGCCGTACCTGCGGGCCGGGGTCGCGGTGGCCGGGCTGCTGGCGCTGAACGCGAGCGAGACCATCTACTACAGCGCGACCGCCGACGATTCGGGACGAGCGCTCTCGACGTCGTGCCAGTACCGCGTCGAAGGCACCGAGCCGGCCACGCGCTGGTGGTCGATCACCGCGTACGCCGACGACAACTTCCTGATCCGCGGCTCGAACGGACGCTACTCGGTCGACAAGACGTCGGTCGAGAAGGGCGCCGACGGATCGTTCGCGGTGCGCGTCGGCGGCGAGCCGCGCGCCGGCAACTGGATCTCGACCGGTCCGCCCGACGGCGGGCATCCGTTCTCCTTGACGCTGCGGCTCTACAACCCGGACGGGTCGATCGTGTCGAACCTCGGCGGCGTCACGCTGCCGAAGATCGTCCAGGAGCATTGCTCGTGACGCGCGCCGACGTGCGGGGGCACTGCTCGTGACGCGGCGCTGGAGCTGGGGGCGCTGGCTGCTGGTCGCGCTCGTCGTCGCGGGCGTCGCGCACGTCCTGACGGTGTGGCTGCTGCCGCGCGTGGTCATGCGCATCGCGATCGACGCGATGGCGGAGCGCGAGGGCTTCAACCGCGCGATCTTCCCGCCGCGCGCAGACGAGACGGCGCGCACGATCGTCCGTCCGAGCCCGGACCTGCTCTACGCGGGCTGCGCCTTCGACGTCGCGTCGGGGCCGGTGCGGATCCAGGCCGTCGTGCCGAAGGACACCTACTGGTCGGTGTCGATGTTCGCCGCCAACACCGACAACTTCTTCGTCGTCAACGATCGCAAGGCGTCGTCCGGCGCCGTCGACGTCGTGCTCGCCGCGCCGGGATCGAACGTCGCGCTGCCGCAGGGCGCCACGCTGGTCGAGGCGCCGAGCACGCGCGGCATCGTGCTCACGCGGACGCTGATCGCGCACGCCGATCGCCTCGGCGAGCTCGACGAGGCCCGCCGCCGCTTCACGTGCGCGCCGCTCTCCTGAGCGCGCACCGCAGGAGAGAAAGCTCCATGGCCGATCCGTTCCACGGCGTCATCGGACGCCACTACTGGGAGTCGACGCCGTACTGGCACGCGCGCACGCGCGCCGCGGCGGGCACGCCGAACGTCGTGATCGTGGTGCTCGACGACGTCGGCTTCGCGCAGCTCGGCTGCTTCGGCTCCGACATCGACACGCCTGTGCTCGACGGTCTCGCCGCGAACGGGCTGCGCTACGCGAACTTCCACACCACCGCGCTGTGCTCGCCGACGCGCTCGTGCGTCCTCACCGGACGGAATCACCACGCGAACGGCATGGGCCGCATCATCGAGCTCGCGACCGGCTATCCGGGCTACACCGCGCGCATCCCGCGCGAGAACGGCTTCCTGCCCGAGATGCTGGTGCCGCACGGCTTCGCCGCGTGGGCGGTCGGCAAGTGGCACTTGACGCCCGAGGACGAGTGCCACGTCGCCGCACCGCGCGACCGCTGGCCGCTCGGGCGCGGCTTCGAGCGCTTCTACGGCTTCTTCAGCGGCGAGACGCATCAGTTCGCGCCGGCGCTGATCAGCGACAACCAGCAGATCCGTCCGCCACGCTCGATCGCCGACGGCTACCACCTGACCGAAGATCTCGTCGACCAGTCGATCGGCCTGGTGTGCGACCTGCGCGCGATCGACACCGACAAGCCCTTCCTGCTGTACCTCGCGACCGGTGCCTGCCACTCGCCGCACCAGTCGCCGCCGTCGTTCCTCGAGCGCTACCGCGGCCGCTTCGCGTGCGGCTGGGACGCGTGGCGCGAGAAGACGCTCGCGCGCCAGATCGAGACCGGGCTCCTGCCCGCGGGCACGGAGCTGTCGCCGCGCGCGCAGTGGGTGCCGCCGTGGGACGACCTCTCGGCGGACGAGAAGCGCGTCTACGAGCGCTACATGGAAGCCTTCGCCGGCTTCCTGACGCACACCGACCATCAGCTCGGACGCCTCGTGCAGGCGCTCGAGGACACCGGCGATCTCGAGAACACGATGATCGTCGTCCTGTCCGACAACGGCGCCAGCTCCGAGGGCGGACCGTTCGGGTCGCTGAACGACCTGCGGCCGTGGAACATGGCGCCGCGCTCTCTCGAGGAGGCGCTCGAGCACCTCGACGAGATCGGCGGTCCGCGCGTGCACAACAACTATCCGTGGGGCTGGACCGTCGCCGGCAACACGCCCTTCCGGCGCTGGAAGCGCGAGGTGCACGAGGGCGGCGTCGCCGACCCCCTGCTGGTGCACTGGCCGCGCGGCATCGCGGCGCGCGGCGAGATCCGCAAGCAGTACGTGCACGCGATCGACGTCGTGCCGACGGTGCTCGACGTGCTCGGCGTGACGCCGCCGCGAGAGGTCGGCGGCGTCGAGCAGCGGCGCATCGACGGCACGAGCTTCGCCTACACCTTCGGCGACGCCGGCGCGCCGGGCCGTCACGAGACGCAGTACTACGAGATGTTCGGCTGCCGGGCGATCTACCACGAAGGCTGGAAGGCGGTGACCTACAAGGAGATCCAGGACCCGCGCCAGAACTTCGACGACGACCGCTGGGAGCTCTACCACGTCGCGGTGGACGTCGCGGAGGCGCACGACGTCGCGGCCGAGCACCCGGAGAAGCTCGACGAGCTGGTCGCGCTGTGGTGGCGCGAGGCCGAGAAGCACCAGGTGCTGCCGCTCGACAATCGCGCGCTCTCGGAGCTGGTGATCGAGCGTCCGTCGCTGGTGCCGCCGCGCAGCCGCTACGCCTACCTGCCGGGCGGCGGCATGGTTCCGGAGACCGTCGCGGCGAACGTCCGCAACCGCTCGCACCGCATCGTCGCCGAGGTCGAGATGGCGGCGGGCGACGAGGGCGTGCTGCTGGCGATGGGCTCGTTGTTCGGCGGCTTCGCGCTCTACGTCAAGCACGGACGGCTGCGCTACGTGCACAACTTCGTCGGGCTCGCGCAGCACGAGATCTTCGCCGAGGACGAGCTCGCGCCGGGCGCGCACGCGCTCGAGTTCCGCTTCGACCGGCACGGCGAGCACCGCGGCACCGCCCGACTGCTGGTCGACGGACGGGTCGTCGGCGAGGCCGAGATCGACCAGTTCACGCCGTCGCGCTTCTCGATCACCGGGGCGGGGCTGACCTGCGGCTGGGCTGTCGAGCCCGCTGTCACCGACGACTTCCAGGCGCCGTTCCCGTTCACCGGGAGGCTGCGTCGCGTGGTGGTCGAGGTGCAGGGTCCCGAGTACCGGGACCCGGAGGGGGAGGCGCGGGCGGCGATTGC
The DNA here is from genome assembly GCA_046327915.1 of Binatia bacterium. GTDB lineage: Bacteria > Desulfobacterota > Binatia > UBA12015 > UBA12015 > VGTK01. The sequence continues at coordinate 26,553 of JAXLXO010000006.1, forward strand.
GTCGCAGTGAGCGCGCCCCGCGGCCGGGCGAATCGCGCTTTCGATCGGGGGCCGGCGACGCTATCGTCGCGCGATGATCGCTCGCCGCACCCGTCGCACACCGTCCACCCTCCGCACCTGCGCTGCTGTCGCGGCGGGCGCGCTGCTCGCGACCTTCGCCGCCTGCAGCGATGCCCCGCAGACGTCATCCGTCGATCCCGCGGCCGCCGCCGGACCCGTCGGCGTGCTGTCGCACCACGGACGCTGGTTCACCGACGAGACCGGACGCGTCGTCCTGCTGCACGGCACGAACTTCGTGCAGAAGTTCCCGCCGATCGCACCCGCCGCGGCGGGCTTCGGCGAGGACGACGTCGCGTATCTCGCGGAGCAGGGCTTCAACGCGCTCCGTCTGGGCGCGGTCTTCGGCGCGATCATGCCCGAGCCCGGTCGCATCGATCAGGCGTACGTCGACTCGGTGGCCGAGACGACGCGCCTGCTCGCGCGCCACGGGATCTACGTGCAGCTCGACTTCCACCAGGACGGCTACGGTCCCTACACCTACGGCAACGGCTTCCCGGAGTGGGCGACGCTCACCGACGGCCTGCCCAATCCCCCCGACCCGTTCCCGACCTACTACGTGACCAACCACGCGATGCAGCGCGCGTTCGACAACTTCTGGGACAACGTGCCCGGTCCGGACGGAGTGCCGCTGCAGGAGCACTACGCCGCCGCGGTGCGCGCGGTCGCGGCGGCGGTCGCGGACGAGCCGCTGGTGCTCGGCTACGACCTGATGAACGAGCCGTGGCCGGGCAGCGTCTACGAGTCGTGCTTGACGGGCTGTCCCGACATCGAGCAGGCCCGCCTCGTGCCGTTCGGCGACCGCATGACCGCCGCGATCCGCGCGGAGGATCCCGTGCACTTCGTGTTCAGCGAGCCGTGGGTGCTGTTCAACTTCGGCCAGACGAAGACGACGCTGTCGGGCATCGGCGCGCCGGCGAGCGGGCTCTCGTTCCACGTCTACGCGCTGACGCCGGAGCGCGACGCGGCGGCGGTCGACAACGCGATCGGCTCCGAGACCGGCGACGCGCTTCTCATCACCGAGTTCGGCGCGACGCGCACCACCTCGACCATCGACCGCCTGACGGGCCTCTTCGACGGCAAGCTCGTGCCGTGGCTGTTCTGGACCTGGGACGAGGACATGATCCGCGACGTCAAGCAGCCGCCGACGCCGGACAACGTGCACGTGGAGGTCGTCGCGGCGCTCGCGCGCCCGTACGCCTCGGCGACCAACGGCACGCCCGCGCGCTCCGCGTACGATCCGGCGACGCGCGTGCTCGACTACGCGTGGACGACGACGCGCCCCGACGGCAGCGCCGCGCCGGACGAGCTGCCGACGACGATCGTCCTGCCGCCGTCCGCCTACGGCGAGGGTTGGAAGGCCGAGGTCACCGGCGGCCGCTCGCTGTCGGAGCCGTGCGCGCGCGTGCTCGTGGTCGCGAACGATCGCGACGCGGCGGAGGTCAGCGTGCGCGTCGAGCCGGATTCCGGCTGCGCCCGGTGACGTCCGTCCCGGGGGCAGCGTGCGCGCTCACCAGGTGACGTCGACCTTGTACTTGTTGCACTTGTCCTCGAAGCCGGTCTCGCCCTTGATGAGGACGCGCCAGACGCCGGGCGTGTAGCGCATGAACATGAAGTGCTGGACCGCGCCGAGCTGGGCGTACGCGCGCGGCGTGCTCGCGTTCGATGCGCCGAGCGGCTTCCGATCGGGGCGGATCAGGTAGATCGACGCGGTTCCGCACGACGTGTTGGCGAGGTTCGCCGTGGTGAGGTTGATGAACCCGTTCGAGAGCTTGGTGCCGATGTCGCTCTTGCGGCGCTTCGGCAGCTTGAAGCAGTACTCGTAGGTGATCCCTGGATCGAGCACGATCAGCGGGATCGAGATCTCGCGCGGCGCCTGATCGGGGAACTGGCCGAACTCGCAGGTCTTCGGGCCGGCGAGGGCGAGGATCTCGGCGTCGGTCAGATCGCCCGCGGCGTGCGCCGTGTACGTCGGCAGGAGCAGGGCGAGAGCGAGGAAGAGAAGCTTGCGGACCATCGGGCCTCCAGGGCGCACCATCGGCGGGCGCACCATCACAGTCGACACGCGAGGCCCGGACGAAGCAACACCACCCCGGGGCCGCACGCTTCCGACACGCTAGCACGACCCGCCCCGCGCGCGCCGCCATTTTTTCGCAATGCCATGGCGGACGCGCAGGCGGCCTGCGCACGACGCTCGCCACGCTCGTGCACGCGCCGACCGCGTGCGGGCCTTGCATCCCCGGACGAGGTGGCTAGGTTCCGGGTGCCCCGCCCCGCGCGGGCCCGGACGAGGCGCGGCGTACCCGGTCACGACAAGACGACGCGAGAAGGTGAGGTCTCGTCGTGTCTCCGTGGTGGCTGCTTCTCTTTGCCGGTCTTCTGGAAGTCGTCTGGGCCGTGGCCCTGAAGTACGCGGACGGCTTCTCGCGCGTCGGGCCGTCGGTCGTCGTCGTGCTGACGTTGGTCGGCAGCCTGGTCCTGCTGTCGCGCGCGGCGCGCGAGCTGCCGATCGGCACCGCGTACGCGATCTGGGTCGGCATCGGCGCTCTCGGTGCGGCGGTCTGCGGCGTCCTGCTGTTCCGCGAGCCTCTGACGCTCGCGAGAGCGGCGTTCCTTCTGCTGCTGCTCGCGGCGGTCGTCGGCCTCAAGCTGACCGCGCCGCCGCACGGCTGAGCGCCGGCGCGACGCCGCTCAGCGCTTGCGCAGCGTGAGCCCGATCAGCGGGAAGATCAGCACCGACAGGATGCCCGCGCCGACCAGCGCCGCCGCGTTGGCGTGCTGCATCTTGCCCGAGGCCTTGCCGACCTCGGTGATGACGACGATCAGCGGCAGCGAGGTCGCGGAGAAGAGCGCGAGCAGGCGCTGGTCGCCCGCGTCGAGCTCCTTGCGGTAGAGCAGCGCCGGCGCGCCGCGCACGACGAGCAGCAGCAGCAGGAAGAGCGGCACGCGCGCGATGCTGTTCGCGCTCGCGAACAGCGCGGGCAGGTCCATCTGCGCGCCGCTGGTGACGAAGAAGATCGGGATCAGGAAGCCGAAGCCGATCGCGTCGAGCTTGGTGTGGAACGCCTCGGTGCCGGGTCCGCGCGCGACCAGACCGACCAGCGTGCCGGCGGCGAACGCGCCGAGCAGGATGTCGAGGCCGAGCACGTCGGCGAGCACGACGAGCCCGCCGAGCAGCAGCATCGACATGCGGATCGGCAGCTGGTTCGTGCTCATCAGGCCGCGTGACAGCACGTCGACGACGTGCGGCGGACGGATGCGCAGGAAGAGTCCGGCGCAGGCGAGCGCGATGAGCACGAAGGTCGCGAGCAGGCCCGAGCGCATCATCAGGCCCTGATCGCCGGCCATGATCAGCGAGAACAGCACGATCGGTCCGAACTCGCCGATCGCTCCAGCGCCGAGGACGAAGCGTCCGAAGCGCGTGTCGAGCTCGCCGGCCTCGCGCAGGATCGGCAGCAGCGTGCCGATCGCCGTCGTGCTGAGCGCGACCGCGGCCAGCAGCGGATCGCTCACCAGCCCGACTGCGTCGAGCACGTGCGTCGCCGCGACCGCCAGGACGATCGACAGCACCCAGCCGAGCGCGCCGAGCTTCAGCGGCGGCCCCTTGAGCGTCGAGAAGTCGAGCTCCATGCCGGCGAGGAAGAAGAGGAACGAGAGCCCGAGCGACGACAGCATGCGCAGGTGCCCTTCGGCGGAGATCAGGTCGAGGCCGTGCGGGCCGACGATCATGCCGAACACCAGCTCGAGCACGACCAGCGGCAGGCGGAGCCGGATCGGCAGCTCGTTGAACAGCGGCGCGATCGCGGCGACGAACAGGACGACGAGCAGGGCGTGCGGGTGTGCCTCGTGCATGCGGTCACTCTCCGAGCGGCGCGTAGCGCTCCGCGTTCACCTGGGCTTCTGCGCGCGCCCACACCGACAGCTCGACGCGTGCTCCGACCTTGCGCGACGCGCTCTCCTCGGCCGCGCGGACGTCGGCCGGCGTCGGCAGCTTCGGCCCGACCACCTCGGCGCGCACGCGCCACCCGCCGTCCTGCTCCACCGCGTCGACCGCGGCGACGAAGCGCTCGGGGCTCGACTGCACGGCGTCGCGCACCGCCTGCTCGACCGCGTCGCGGCGCACGAGTCCGGCCTCGTCGGTGCCGCCGAAGTGCGCGCTGCCGAGCAGGATCCGGCCCTTCGCGGTCATGTCGGAGGTGACGGTCTTGCGCACCACGACGTGCAGCCGCGGCTCGTTCAGGCGCTCGCGCAGCACGCTCTCGAAGCGTCCGACGTCCTCGGTCGTCGGGGAGCGCGAGCTCTCGATCGAGATCACGAACACCGGACCCGACGGCAGCTCGACCAGCTCGACGTTCTGCAGGCGGATGTCCGGCCGCGTCGCCGCGACCTCGCGCGCGACCTGCTCCGCCTGCTGCAGGAGGCGCATCGACGGCGACAGCTTCGCCTCGGTCACGCGGCCGTTGAGTCCCAGATACGGACGCACGCTCGTGGTGCCGGTCGCCGACACGTCCTGCGTGACGCTGCAGCGCAGGTACAGCCGGACGCTCTCGCCGAGGCGCGCCGCGAGCGCGTCCTGGATCTTCTGCACCAGCTGCGGATCGGCGACGTGCGGCGTGGTGATCGTCGACAGCACGTCGACGCCGCTCGTCGTGCGGCTGAAGTCGACGCTCGCCAGCGCCGTGTTCGGCTCGTGCGACAGCTGCTCGTCGAGCACGCTCTGGATCGCCTGCTGCGTGCGCAGGTTGCGCACCAGGCCGACGAGGTAGTTCGTGAGCAGCCCGGTCACCAGAACGAGGCCGATCGCGGCCGCCGCGAAGCGCCGCGCGAGGCTCCTGACGGAGCCGATCTCCGCGCGCGTGACGAAGCCCGCGATCAGGAACATCACCGCCGCGACCGCGAGGATCGCGAGCACGTTGGCGAAGAACAGCAGGAACGCGCCCCACGCTCCGGCGTATGCGCCGCTCGCGAGACACAGGCCGAGGGCCGCGATCGGCGGGTTGAGCGCGGTCGCGATCGCGACGCCGGGCAGGACCGGGCTCACGCGCTCGTCGATCAGCGCGAGCACGCCCGCGAAGCCCGCGAGTGCGGCCACGAAGAGGTCGATCAGCGTCGGCCGCGTCTGCGCGAGCAGCGCCGCCGACGGCTCGCCGGCGAACGGCATGAGGCCGAGCAGCACGCAGAGCAGGACGCCGAAGAGCGCGCCGCCGAACTCCGCCGCGAGCGCCTTGCGCAGCAGGCGGAAGTCGCCGCGCATGAGCCCCAGCGACACGCCGAAGATCGGCGTCATGAGCGGCGCGACGACGTTGGCGCCGATCAGCGTGGCGTCGCTGTCGACGATCAGCGCGAAGCCGGCGATCAGCTCCGAGATGCCGAGCAGGACGTAGTACGTGGCCGTCGGCTCCGAGCCGACGGTGATCTCGTCGAGGATGCGCGCGCGGCGCTCCGGCGTGACCGAGCCGAGGCTGCGGACCGCGTCGATCCACGCCGTGAGCCACGCGCCGCGCACGCGCGCGTCGGCCGGATCGGCGCCCGGCTGCGCGCGTTTCCCTTCGTCCGTCAAGCGCCGCCTCGTACGCTCAGAACGGGTCGAACATGTCGGCCGAGGGCTGGTTCCTGTTCGCGGTGGGCTGTGGCGGCGGAGGCGGCGCGGGGCTCGGCTCCGGAGCGGGCTCCGGCGCCGGCGCTGCGGTCGGTGCGGGCTCGGGTGCGGCGGGCTCCGCGGGCGCGGGAACGTCGGCCGGCGCCGGTGCGGCGGTCGGTACGGCTGCCGGAGCTGCCGCCGGCGCGGCAGGCTGGCTCGGCGCCGCCGCGGGCGCGCCGCCACCCTGCGCCGGCACGCGCCAGACGAGCTGGGCGTTGTCGACCCAGCCCGAGAGTCCGCCGTCCGTGGTGACGTACGCCCAGCCGTTCTTGAGCTGCGTGCGCACGACGCGCTGGTACTGCGTCAGCCGTCCGACGACCGCCGCCGAGGGCGACGCGTCGCCCCGGACCACGAGCCCGTCGCTGGCCGCGTAGTAGACCGAGCTCTGCTGCTGCGACGTGTCGCCGGACGTCGAGCCCGGGCCGGTGACGTCGTTCCACCATCCCTCGGTCGTCTTGCGGACGCTCGCGCAGCCCGCGAGGACGGACGTCGCGAGGACGAGTGCTGCGAATCGCGCGTGCCTCATTGGAGTCCCGTCATTTGAGCGGCCGGACGCGGAGTGTCAAGCGCGCGAATCGGTCGCTACGGCTCGCGGACCACGCTCACGTCGTCGAAGCGGACGCTGCCCGACGTACGCCCGTACTCGACGCGGACCTTGAGGCGCACGTACGGCTCGCTCGCGGTCGCGGTCTTCGTGCGGCTCTCGAGGCCGTGCGTTCCCGGGGCGAACTTCAGCGCGCGCGTCTGGACCGAGCCGTCGGCGTGCACGATGCGCAGCTCGACCAGATAGCGCCCGCCTGCGTCCGGGGCCTCCATCGCCGAGCTGCTCGCGCGCAGCGTGAAGACGTCGCCCGCGTTGCCGGCGAGGTCGATGGTCTGCAGCACCTGCGTGCGCGCGCCACCGCCGTCGAGCTCGACCGCGCAGCTGCTCTCGTCGCAGAACAGTCCTTCGTCGGGCAGCACGAGGTTGCGCGTCTTCCAGCGGTCTGGGAGGTCCGGGTCGCTCCGGTTCTGCTCGAAGTCTCCGTTCGCGACCAGCTCGAGCGGCAGGCACGCCGCGGGCGGCGCGGAGAGGAAGCCCGTGAACGCGACGTCGGGACCGACCGGGTCGCCGCTGCCAGGACCGCTTCCCGCCGGACCGTCGGCCGCACCCCACCAGTTGCCGGTCGCGTCGATCGCGACGCCGCCGGTCGCGCGCACGCCGTCCTCGTTGCCGACCAGGCAGCTGCCGGTCACGGCCACGCTACCGGCCTGCACCGACGAGCTCGCGAGGGCACCGCCGTCGAGCGCCGCGCGGTTGCGCGCGAACACGCTCGCCGCGACGTCGAGCGAGCCCGCGCTCGCGATCGCACCGCCGCTGCCGGTCTCCGCGACGTTGCCGTCGAAGCGCGCGCCGGTGACGGCCGTGGATGCCGAGCCGTGTGCCGCGACGGCGCCGCCGGATCCACCGGCCGAGTTGCCGCCGAAGCTCGAGGTCTCGATGCCGAGACCTGCGCCGTCGTGCGCGATGGCGCCGCCGTCGGCCGGCGCGGCATTGGCGGTGAACGCGCAGCGCCGCACGGTGACGTCCGCCGCGGCACCGATGGCGATGGCGCCGCCGCTCTCGCCCGCCGGCGCGCTGCCGCCGGTGAAGGTCACGCCCTCGACGACGAATCCGGCTCCGGGCCGCACGTCGACGATGCGATCGGCGGGGTCCGAGGCCTGGACGATGGTCGCCGTGCCGCTGCCCTCGACGTCGAGCAGCAGATCCGTGGCCGCGGTGTTGTTCACCACGTCGAGGTCGCCGAGGAGTGCGGCGTTGTCGGTGCCCGACACGGTCAGCGTGTAGGTCGCGCCGTTCTGCAGGATCACGTGGTCCGTCGCCGTGTTCGACCCGGCAGGACACGCGTCGCGCGCGGCGTTCAGGTTCGCCGCGCGGATCGCCTCGCGCAGCGAGCAGTCGCCGTCCGAGTTGTTCTCGTCGGCGGTTGTATTGACGGTGATGTCCGTGGAGCGCGCGACGCGCGGCGCGGCGAGGACGCTCGCGCCCGCGAGCAGGACGAGCACCACGAGACGCATCGGGACGATGGAGCGCAGCTTCACGAGGGGACCATCGGCGGATCGCGGCGCCGAGTGGAGATGACGAGTCACATGGCGGACGCTCGGCGCGAGGACGACGTGGCCGGACGGGCAGGCGGCTCAGCGGTCTCGCGGGCGCTCGAGCTCGGCGAGCGCGGTCCGCAGCGCCGTGTCGTCGCGCGTGCGCGCGGCCGCGACGACGCGCTGCCGGAGCGCCTCGTCGTCTCGGAACACCGCGAGTGCGGCGACGGCGTCGCGCGCGTCGTGGCCCGGCGCGGTCGCGACCACGTCGAGCAGGAAGACGTGCGCCGCCTCGGTGCGCAGTAGTGCCACCGCGAGCAGCGCCGTGCGCCGCAGGTCGGGCGACGGGGTCCGCTCCCACCAGGCGCGCAGCACCGGCAGCGCGCCCGGGCGGCGCGACTCGCCGAGCGCCATCGCGACCAGCTCGGCGCGCGGCGCGTCGGCGGCGTCGAGGACGCGCGCGCAGAACTCGAGCGCCTCATCACCCTCGACGCGCAGCAGAGCGGCGAGACACTCGGCGATCACCTGCGCCTCGGCGTCGCCCGACAGGATCTTGTGGCGCAGCAGCGGCGCGAAGCGCGCGTCCTCGCTGTACGCGATCGCGTGCGCGGCACCGGCGCGCGCCGCGGGTTCCGGGTCGGCGAGCAGCTCCGCGACCTCGCTCGCGGCGGACGGGTGTCCGAGCCGCAGAAGGCCCATCGCGCAGACCGAGCGCAGCTCGCAGGCGACGTCCACCGTGCCGCCCCACACCGGCTCGCGCTGCACCCAGCGCACGCCGGTCAGGAAGAGCGCGTCCTCGTACGCGCCACTGCGGTGCAGCGTCGTCGCGATCGCGGTCTTCGCGGCGCAGCCGGGGTCGCGCTTGACGGGCTGCTCGAGCAGGCGATGGAACGCGTCGCGCAAGTCGGGCACGAGATCGGCCCCGTCGGAATGGACGACGTCGAGCTCGCCCGCGACCGTCGCCGCCTTCGCGACGATCGCGCCTTCCTTCGCGGCGAGTGCCGCGCGCAGTGCGGCGACGGCCGCGGCGTCCCGCGGCGCGCGGCGCAGTGCCGACAGCGCGTCGAGAGCGTCCTCGACCCGGCGCGTCCGCGGCGCGCGCGGCTCAGAGCCGGATCGCGCCCGCGAGGAGGCGATGGTGAACCTCGGGTGTGAGCCGCTCGTAGCCGTCGCCGCTCGCGATCCACAGCGGATCCGCGACGGTGTGCGGGTCGAAGCCCTCCTGCTTGAAGCGCGTGGTCACGTACTTGAAGCTCGCGGTGAGATCGGGCGTCTCGAGGATGCGCAGGAACACCGGCCGCGACGCGCGCGGCAGCTGGGCCGCGACCTCGGCGGCGAAGCGTGCGGGGTCGAATCCGGGATCGGTCACCAGCGCCGCCATGCCGGCCCGGCCTTCGTGTCGCGGAACCGTGACGCCGTAGACGATCGCCTCGCGCACGCCGCTCGCGCGGACCAGAACGTCCGCGACCTGCGCGGTCGAGACGTTCTCGCCCTTCCAGCGGTAGGTGTCGCCGAGACGGTCGGAGAACGACAGGAAGTTGCCGTGGTGCCTGACGACGAGATCGCCGGTCGCGAACCAGTCGTGGCCGTCGCCGAACGCGTCGCGCAGGATCTTCTTCTCGGTCGCGGCGTGGTCGGTGTAGCCGTCGAAGCGCGTCAGCGCGCTGATGCGTCCGATCAGCATGCCGGGCTCGCCCTCGGCGGCTTCCGTCACGTGTCCGTGCGCGTCGCGGATCGGCTCGGCGGTCTCGGGGTCGACGCGGACGACCGACTGCCCGAAGTTCAGCCGCCCGATCATGCCCGGCACGCCCTCGACGTTGACCAGCGCGACGTTGCCCTCGGTCGAGCCGTAGTACTCGACGATCTCCGGCACGCGGAAGCGCTCCTGGAACGCGATCCACACGTCGTGGCGCAGCCCCGCACCGTAGAAGAGGCGGACGCGGTGCCGGTGCTCGTCGGGATTCTCCGGCGCCTGCAGCAGGAAGCGGCACACCTCGCCGATGTACGGCACGACCGTCGCGCCGTACGCGACGCAGTCGCTCCAGAAGGCGGACGTCGAGAAGCCGTCGCGCAGCGCGAGCGTGGTGCCCGCCGCGGCGACGCCGCCGAGCCCGCCCATCGTGCCGGTCGCGTGCGACAGCGGCAGCGCGCAGTATGTGACGTCGCCGGGACGCAGCGCGCCGATGGTGTGCGCGAAGCCGAGCGACATCAGCGTGAAGCGACGGTTGGTGATGCGCGCGGCCTTGGGCAATCCGGTCGTGCCCGAGGTGAACATGTAGAGCGCGACCGCGTCGCCGGGCTGCACGTGCGCGGAGCCGGGGCTTGCGGTGTCGGCGGCGCCGAGCGCGTCGCGGAAGCCGTCGTCCCAGACGATCAGCTCGGCCTCGGACGCGTCGCGGACGTCGAGCACGTTCCACGGCGCGGCCAGCACCCAGCGCGGCGCGACGCTCGCGAGCGCGTGCCGCAGCGGCCCACCGCGCACGCCGGCGTGCGGCAGCGCCGCGATCACGCCGATCTTGTTGAGGCCCGCGAGCGCGAACACGGTCTCGGGCCGGCTGCCGAGTGCCAGCGCCACGACGTCGCCGCTGCGCGCGCCGCGCGCGAGGAACCACTGCGCGACGCGATTCGCGACCTCGTCGACCTGCGCCCACGTCCAGCGGTGTCCCTCGAAGAGCAGTGCCGGATGGTCGGGCGTGCGCGCGGCGTTGCGCTCGACGAACGCCCCGAGCGAGCCCGGCTGCGCCGGCAGCGTCGCCAGCGCGAGCGCGCGGACGGTGCGTCCCGCGAGCGCGAGGTTCTTCAGCAGGCCGTCGAAGCCCGAAAGCCGGTTGCGTCCGGCCGGCTGGTCGCTGTCCGAGGTGGCGGGGCTCACGCCCGGACGATACCGCCTCCGCTGCCGCGCCGGAAGCAGGACGGGACGTCCGTGACATTGCCTGCCCCGGGGCTGCCGACCCGGAGTGCCGGGAGGATTGCGGCGGTCACGCGGCCGCGGTGCTGACCTCGTCGGACGTCTCGAGCCCGCTCTTCATCACCAGCGTGAAGCGGCTGCCGCGTCCCGGCGTGCTCTCGACCGAGACCTGCGCGCCGAGCACCTCTCCGAGCCGCCGCACGATGTGCAGGCCGAGCCCGACGCCGCCGCCGGAGCTGCCGGGAATCTGGCGGAACATCTCGAAGACGTAGCCGAGCGCTTCGGGCGGCATGCCGCAGCCGGTGTCCTCGACCACGATCCGGAGCTCGCCCGCGTCGTCGCCGCTCGCGCCCTCGGCGGTGGCGGTTACGCGCACCTCGCCCTGCTCGGTGAACTTCAGCGCGTTGTGCACCAGGTTGCGCAGGATCGTCTTGAGCTTGCCCGGATCGGTCCGCAGACGCTCCGCGCCCGGACCGACGCTCCAGTGCAGCTCGACGCCGGGCCGCGCGACGTTGCGTCCCATCGGCTCGCAGACGTCCTGCAGCAGCGACGGCAGCGACACCGGCACCGACTCGACCGGCAGCTTTCCGGCCTCGATACGGTTCAGGTCGAGCAGCGCCTCGATCATCTCGAGCAGCGTCGCGGCCTGCATGTCGGTGCGGCGGAGCGCGTCGCGCTGCTCGTCGGTGAGCGGACCGAGCGCCTCGTCGAGCAGCATCTCGAGATAGCCGAGGACGATGTTCAGCGGCGAGCGCAGCTCGTGCGACACCGCGCCGACGAACTCGGACTTGAGCGCGCTCGCCGTGCGTACCTCCTCGAGCAGACGCGCGTTCTGCAGCACCACGCTCGCGTGCTCCGCGATGCCGGCGAGAAGATTCCGTGCCCACGGCTCGACCGCGCCGAGCGCCGCCGCGTGGCCGACGGCGATGAAGCCGATCATCGTCTGGTCGCGGTAGAGGCCGGTCAGCAGCGTGCTGCGCAGCGCGCGTCCGCTGAGCGACGTCGGCATCCCGCTGAGCTCGCTGCTGCCGAGCGCGAGCGTACGCGCGTCCCGCAGCCGCTCGATCGCCGGCCACGTTCCGATCGGCAGATCGATCCCCGTCACGTTGCTGGCGCCGCTCTCCGGCTCGCACACGGCGAGCAGGCGAAAGCCGGCGTCGTCGACGGCGAAGAGCGCGCACCAGTCCGCCCACAGGCGGTCGCGGATCGTGCCGACGACGCGCGAGAGCGGCTCCGGATCGTCGAGGCTCGCGCCCAGCGTGCGCGCGATCTCGGCGATCCCGGCGGCGAGGCGACCCTCCTCGGCCAGCCGCGCCTGGCTCACCTCGAGACTCTGCGCGAGAGCCGCGAGCTTGACGTTCTTCTCGCGCAGGTGCGCGCCGTAGACGAACGACTGCTGTGCCACGAGGAAGAACAGGAACGTCGGCGCGAGGAAGTCGAAGCTGCCGAGCGTCGCGAGCGTCCAGCCGCGCTCGGAGGCGAGCAGGAGGCCGTGCCCGAGCGACGACAGCAGCGCCGCCGACAGGCCGAACGGCACCGACAGCAGGCTCGCCGGGACGATCGTGACGATGTAGATCGGCCGCGCCAGGAGCGCAGCCTCGCCGCGCGCGGCGAGCCCGATGCCGAACGTGATCGCGGCGAGGTCGACGATCAGCTGCAGCCAGAAGAAGGTCCGCGGGTGTCGCGCGAGCCACGGCGAGCGCACGCCGATCGTCGAGAAGGCGACCAGCGCCGCGCACACGCCGAGCACCACGAAGCCGTTCAGGTCGGCGAGGCGCAGCATCGCGACGAGCGGAAAGAACACGGCGATCGCCACCGTGCTGCGCAGTCGACTCACGCAGAGCCAGCGATTGAACACGGCGATGTCGTCGGCCAGCGGCTGGCTCCACAGAGAAGACATCGTACTGCCGTCGAAATCGGCGCTCCGGCGACCGGGCTTGAGCCCGCCAGCCCTCGTGTTCTCGCGCGGGACGGCCGATCCATCGGGTGGCGGCCCGTGGCCGCCGACGGGAGGGCGAGGCATGACGAACGGGTTGCGATTCGGAATCGCGCTGGGGCTCGCGAGCGTGCTCTGTGCGGGACTCGCGCACGCGCAGGGCGGCGAGAGCTGCCTCTACGAGGGGCGCCACTATGCCAGCGGCTTTGCGATCTGCCAGGCGGGACAGATCCAGACCTGCGTCGGCGGCGAGTGGCAGGGCAACGGGTCGTTCTGCAATGGCGCCGCGAATGGAGCGTCGTACGGCGTGCCCGTGCTCGGCCCCGGACAGGTGAACAGCGGCTATCGCAACCCGACCGACGTCCCGGTGCAGAACGCCCCGATGGACGACGACGGAGACGACGGCGAGTGACCGCCGTTCAGAAGAACACCTGAACCCCGCCACGCACGCCGATCGGGTTTCCCGGCGTGAAGTGGATGTCCGACACGCCCGCGCCCGGATCGAGCCCCGGCTTCGGTGCACACCCCGGCTGAGAGCCGATCTCGTTCACGAGACAGGTCTCGTCGGCGAACTGCGCCTCGCGCCACTCGGTGTCGGTGAGGTTGAGCCCGGCGAGGGTGAGCTGCACGTTGCGCCAGCGATACGTCACGAGCGCGTCGACGACGAAGTAGCCCTGCGCGTTCAGCGAGCCGTCCTCGTTCGCCGGACGATCGCCGACGAAGCGGAAGCGCACGCCGGCGGAGAAGCCGTTGTCCCAGCGCGCGGTCAGGCCGCCGTTCATGATCAGCTTCGGCGCGAGCGGGACGAAGTCGCCGTTGCGGAAGCGCGCGTGCGCCCAGCCGAGGTCGTAGTCGGCCCACAGCCAGTCGACGATGTGCCAGCGCGCCTCGACGTCGACGCCGTAGCGGCGTGACGCCGGACCCGGCACGAGGTTGCCCGTCGTGTCGTCGATCACCGCGTCGACGTCGCCGGAGTCTCCGGAGAACACGAGCTCGCTGTCGAGGTCCAGCCACCAGAACGCGGCCGCGAGGTCGATGTCGTCCATCAGCACGGTGCGCGCACCGACCTCGGCGCCGGTCGAGCGCGTCAGCGGATCGAAGCCCTTGCCCTTCGTGAGGATCGCGACGCGCGCGTCGTTCGAGTGAAAGCCGTTGCCGTAGTTCAGGTAGACGTCGCTCTGCGGCGCGACGCTGAAGATCAGGTTCGCCTTCGGGCTCACGATGCCGTCCTGCGTGCCGCCGTCGATGAAGACCGACTCGAAGTTCGGATCGGGGGCCTGGTTCGGCAGGCGGTCGCGCGTCGAGAACCAGAACTGATCGCCGCGCACGCCGCCCTCGAAGCGCACCCGGTCGTTGAAGATCACCTGCTGCTGCAGGAACGCCGACAGCGAGCTCTGGTCGACGTGCAGGTCGTTGACCGCGAAGAAGCGATTGCGCCGCACCTGCCGCCAGAGCGCTACGTCGATGGAGTCGTTGCGGTTCTGCAGGCCGAGCTGCGTCTGCATGCCGACCGAGCCCAGCTCCCAGAGGTGCGTGTACTTGCTGTTCAGGCCGTAGGTCCAGCGCTGGTCGTCCTGCTCGATGCCGTCGCCGGGCAGGTAGTTCGCATCGGGGATGCCCGGTGCGTCGCCGGTGTCGGTGATGCCGCCGTCGGCGTTGCGGACGAAGCGCAGCCCGGTGAAGCGGTAGAACGTGAAGTCGGAGAACAGCGCGAGCCGGTAGCGGAAGCCGTACGCCTGCACGTCGAGGTCGTCCTGCGGCCCGAGCGCGTTGGCGTACTGCAGGTTCACCGACTCGTAGTCGGTCGCACCGCCCTCGGTCGGATCGATCGCGCCGAAGCGGTCGAGGCGCGGACCGGTGAACGGCGCGCCGTCCGGGTAGCGTCCGTCGACCGCGCGCAGCGGGATCTCGCCCGACGCGTCCCAGCTGCCGTCGTAGACGATCGCCGACGCACGCAGCGTCGACGTCGGCGTCAAGTCGAGCGTGTACTTCGCGAAGAAGTTGTACGCCCAGTAGTGGTTCGGGTTCAGGAACGGACCGTTGGTCGTGTACGCCTGGGCCGCGAGATAGGTCTCGCCCGCGCCGAGCTGCGGTGATGCCTGGAACAGGAAGCGTGCTGTGTCGAACGACGCCCCTTCGGCGAGGAACGAGTTCTCCTCCACCGCGTCGCGCGTCTGCACCTCGAGCGCGCCGGCGTTCATGAAGTCGCCGAACTGCGTGAAGTACGGGCCCTTCCACAGCTTCAGGTCGCGGATGGTCTCGGGGATCACGTAGTTCATGTCGGCGTAGCCCTGGCCGTGCGCGTGCGAGACCAGGTTGACGGGCACCCCATCGACGAAGATCGCGAAGTCCGTCCCGTGATCCGCGTCGAAGCCGCGGATCAGGTACTGCATGGCCTTGCCGCCGCCCTGGTGCTGCGACACGACGAGGCCGGGCACGTTCTGCAGCACCTCCTGCGTCGTCGCGTGCGGACGGAGGTCGAAGTCGCGCGCGCGGATCTCCTGCGCCGACGCCGCCGACAGCGGCTTGCGCGCCTCGACCACGAGCTCCTCGAGCGCCGCGTGCTTGCCGTCGTCGGACAGCGTCAAGCCGAGCGCGCCGGAGTCCAGCAGCGGCACGGCGCCGTCGTCGTTGGTGTGGTCCTCGACGTCCTCGACGTCGCCATCGGTCGCACCGGGCGCGGCTTCGGCGGACGCCGCCTCGGCGCACACGCGGAGCGGTGCGGCGAGGCAGGCGGCGGCGATGGCCACGCCGAGGGCGAAACGCATCCCTCGCATCGTGATCTCTCCCGTCGTGCCGGACGCGCGCGCCGCGTGTGCGGCGGGCCGTGCGTCCGGAGCTTCATCCGATTCGTGGTGGTCGGATCAGACGGGAGGGGGCGGGCCGCGCGCGCGTGGCGCGTGTGCCGCCGCGTCGGAGAGAGACGCGAGGATCGGTGTCGCCTGCTCGCGGTGCGGCAGCGGTGGAACGAAGTTCTTGACCGAGCCCGCGACGACGACCTGGAACGGTGCCTGCCCGTGCGTGTGCGTGCCGCCGCGCGTGGCGGCGAGGACGGGGCCGCCGGTGCGATGGCGCCGAGGTCCGGCGTCGGCGGTCGCGGCGTGCGCCTCGTGCGGGTGCGCGTGCTCGTGTGCCGCGACGGCGTCCGCTTCGTGTCGATGCGCCGTCGCGGCCGCCGGACGGTCGTCGTGGGAGTGCTCAGCGTCGCCGTCGTCGTGCTCGTGCGGCAGGAAGTCGCGCAGCGACGCCGTCGATCCGGCGACGCGCGTGCCGTCCCAGCCGTGGACGTGCTCGTGCCCGCCGCCGGCATGCGTGTGTGCGTACCAGGTCGCGCGCGGCAGCAGCGCCTGCGCGAGGAACGCCAGCAGCGCGACCGTGACGATCTGCTGCGTGGCTTTGCGGGAACGGCGGGTCATGACAGGCGGGCGCGGTGCCTCTATCACGGCCCGCGCGAGCAATACGAGCGGCGATTTCCGTCCGGATCCATCGCCCGACGACGACCGCTGTCGAGAAATGTGCGCCCCGGATGGAATCTTCTGCTGTACCTGCGGCGTCCATTGCGATTGGCTGCGCCCGCGATCGCGTGGCTGGGGCTGTCGGGTGCGGTGCCATCGCGACGGACGGGAGGGATGATGGCCGGAAACGGACGCAGGGATCGATTCGCGTGCGCGGTCCTGGTGACGCTCGCGCTCGCCTGGCTCGGCGGCGCGCGGCTCGCCGACGCGCAGCAGCCGGCGTCGATCGCCTTCGTGCTGTCGAACGGGTCCTGCAACGACGAGGGGCTCGACGTCCCGTCGACGCTCGACTTCTTCGTCAACGAGCACCTCGTGGGCTCCGCGCCGGCGCGGCAGGAGTGCACGTGCGCGCCGCCGGAGGCGGGAGCGTTCGTGTTCGACGCACCGGAGATCCTCGCACTGCTCGATCCGGCGACCTGCAACACGTTCCGCGTCGAGCTCGCGCCGGGTGCTGCGCCGGTGAAGGTCGGCGACGTGCTGGTGCGCGTCGCGACCGCGGGCACGGCCGCCGAGACCTGCCTCTACGACGTCTCGCGGCAGGGAGGACGCGTGCAGTGCGGCGACGAGCCGTGCAAGCTCTTCTACGGCTCCGGCAACTTCCTGACCTCCGGCAGCCGCGACCCCGACGGCGACGGCATCCCGAGCGGCATCGGCACGGGCTGCGACGACTGCAACTACGCGTACGACCCGGAGCAGGCCGACTCCGACGGTGACGGCGTCGGCGACTTCTGCGACGCGTGCACGGGTCAGGGAGGCAACGATCCGGACGGCGACGGCGTGTGCGCGCCGTACGACGTCTGTCCCATCACCTTCGATCCCGACCAGTCGGATGCCGACGGCGACGGCATCGGTGACGCGTGCGACTTCTGCGACGGCCCCGGCCGTGCGGATCACGACGGCGACGGCGTCTGCTCGCCGTACGACGATTGTCAGTTCTCGTACGATCCCGAGCAGTCGGACCGCGACCGCGACGGTGTCGGCGACGTCTGCGACATTTGTCCGGACGCCATCGACCCGAGCCAGGCGGACGTCGATCAGGACGGCATCGGCGACGCCTGCGACCCGGTCGCCTGCTACGACTACGATGGCGACGGCCTCGGCTTTCCCGCCGCTCCCCCGTGGGACGATTCCGTTTGCCCGCCCGACAACTGCGCCGACTGGTACAACCCCGGCCAGGAAGACGCCGACGGTGACGGCGTCGGCGACGCGTGCGACTTCTGCGTCGGCGCGGGCGCGTACGACTCGGACGACGACGGCCTCTGCGACGACGCCGATCCGTGCCCGTACACTGGCCCGCAGGATCCGCGCGACTCCGACGGCGACGGCACGCCCGACGCATGCGACGAGTGCGTCGGGCAGGGAACGTTCGACTCCGACGGGGACGGCGTCTGCAACGAGGTCGACGACTGCTACTTCCTTCCCGACCCCGAGCAGCTCGACCAGGACGGCGACGGCATCGGCGACGTGTGCGACAAGTGCCCGACCGTCCGCGACGCGTCGATCTACGACCAGCCCGACGCCGACTTCGACGGCATCGGCGACGCCTGCGATCCCGAGCAGTGCATCGACTTCGACGGCGACGGATTCGGCACGCCGCAGTTCGCGAGCGGGCCGTTCGTCGCCGACTGTCCTGACGACGATTGTCCGGACGCGCCGAACCCCGGACAGGAGGACGCGGACGGCGACGGCGTCGGCGACGTCTGCGACGGCTGTCCGACGGCGTACGATCCCGCGCAGGTCGACACGGACCTCGACGGTCTCGACGACGCCTGCGATCCCGTGACCTGCCTCGACCGGGACCACGACGGCTTCGGCAATCCGGAAGCGCCCCAGAACCAGTGTCCGGCGGACGACTGTCCGTTCGCCAGCGATCCGGATCAGGCGGACCGCGACGGTGACGGCATCGGCGACGTCTGCGATCCGTGCCCCGACGACGGCTCGCTCGAGCCCGACGCCGACGGCGTCTGCAACGCGATCGACAACTGCCCCGACCGTCCGAACCCCGGACAGGAGGACGCGGACGGCGACGGCATCGGCGACCAGTGCGACTCCTGCACCGATCCCGACCACGACGGCTTCCGCTCCCCGTTCTTCGCGAACCCGTTCGCCGACGCGTGCCCGGTCGACGACTGCCCGAACGTCGCCAACGCCGACCAGCGCGACACCGACGGCGACCGCATCGGCGACGCCTGCGACCCGGCGGACGCGCCGCTCGAGATCGAGCAGGCGCGCGTCTGGGCCCCGGCGGCGCGCGCGGGCCAGCGGCGTCCGCGTGGGCGGATCCAGCTGCGCGGACGCGTGGCGCTGCGGTCGGCGCAGGACGCATTCTCGGCCGCGGACGGTCTCGCGGTCCTCGTGCGTGACGCGCGCAGCCTCGAGCGCACGCTCACGTTCGACGCGGCGCAGTGCCGGACGCTCGCGTCCGGTGCGATCCGCTGTCGCGGCGGCGAGCGGCGCAGCCTCGTCGTCGACGTGACGCCGCTGCGCCGCGCGAGCGGCCGGGAGCTCGGGTTCAGCGTGCGTGCGAAGCGGCTCGACATCGCGCCCGGCTTCACGCCGCCGCTGGTCGTGACGCTGGCGGACCGGCCGGGCACGATCCTGCGCGGCACCGACCGCACCGGCCTCGTGCCGACGTGCACCTTCACCGGCGGCGTCCCGTGCGTGTCGCCCTACGGCTCGACGCGTGCCGCGTTCCTCGCCGCCCCGGGGGCGAGCCTCACCGATCCGTGATAGGACGGTCCGCCATGGCGATCGCACGCAGCGTCAATCACGTCTCGTTCCCCGTCCGCGACCTCGCGGCGGCGCTCGGCTTCTACCGCGACCTGCTGGGGCTCGAGACCATCCCGCGTCCCGACTTCGGCATCGACGGCGCGTGGCTGTCCGCGGGCAACGCGCAGATCCACCTCATCGTCATGATGGAGGGAATGCAGGTGGACACGCCGCCGCCGGGGCTCAATCCGGCGGCGAGCCACCTCGCGTTCACCATCGACGACTACGCGGCGACGCTCGACCGGATCCGTGCGGCGTCGCTCGAGGTGCTGCCCGCAGGTCCCGAGGTCGGGCAGATGTGGGTGCGCGATCCGGACGGACACGTCATCGAGCTGATCGACGCCGCGGCCGCCGCGCGCCGCTGACGATCCGCGGGAGGGGGGATTGTCCCCCCGTACCGCCGGAGACATCGTGGACCTCGGAGGTCCGCGATGCGCACGTCGTCTCCGTCACTCGCCGGCGAGCCCGTGGCCGCCGCGCTCGCCCGCGCGGCTCTGGGCGCGCTGCTGCTGCTCGCGGCACCGCGCGGCGCCGGCGCCACGCCGCTCGAGATCGACCGCGGCGACGCGGGCTGGACGGTGCGCGCGACGGGCGCGCGCGTCGAGGACGTGCTCGGCGCGCTGGCCGAGCGCGAGCCGTTCGCGGTCGCCATGCAGCTCGGCGTCGAGCGTCCGCTGGTGGACGTCGACCTCCGCGACGCCAGCCTCGAAGAGGTCCTGCGCGACGTGCTGCGCGGCCGCAACTACACGATCGCCTACCGCGAGGACGGCGACCGCCTCGCGGTGTCGCGCGTCGAGCTGCTGCTGCCGCGCCCGCCGCGCGACGCGGACGAGCCGGGCGTCGCGCGACGCGCCGACCTCTCCGCCGAGGACGCGGCCCGCGTCGCCGCGCGTCAGCAGCGCATGCGCGAGCAGCAGATGTTCGCACGGCTGCGCAGCGCCAACGCGGCCGCGCGGCCCGCAGCGCGCGCGGCCGTGAGGCCGCAGGCCGTGCCGGGCAGAGCGGTGGCCGTGGCGTCCGAACCGTTGCCGTTGCACCGGCAGCTGTGGAACCGGATCTTCAGCGGCACCGCGCCCGAGGTGCGCTGAGAGCGCGCCGCGCGGCGGCCGTCAAGCATCCGGCCGACGGCACCGCCTCACGAGCACTTGGGCCGGCGTCCGTCGGCGACCGCCTTGTCGTACGCGGGCATCTCCTGCGCGATGCGGCCCTGCAGCGCCGCGGCGCGCGTCTGGTCCGACGGGTGGGTCGAGAGGAATTCCGGCGTCTTGCCGCCGCCCGCGGCTTCCATGTTCTTCCAGAACTTCGTGCTCTCGCGCGGGTCGAAGCCCGCGCCGGCCATGAGATCGAGACCCAGCAGGTCGGCCTCGCTCTCCTGGGTGCGGCTGAAGGGCAGCAGCACGCCGACCTGTGCGCCCATGCCGAGCGCCGCGACCAGCGTCGGGTCGAGCGTCTGTCCCGCCGCCTCCATCAGCACGCCGGTGACGAGCTGCTGCGAGACGCGCTCGTTGGCGTGCTGCGCGAGCACGTGCGCGACCTCGTGGCCGAGCACCGTCGCGAGCTGGTCCTGGTTCTTCGCGATCTTGAGGATGCCGGTGTGCACGCCGATCTTGCCGCCCGGCAACGCGAACGCGTTGGGTGTGTCGTCCTGGAAGACGATCACCTCCCACTGCTTCGGCGCCTCGGGATCCCTGACCTGCCCGGTGATCGCGGCGGCGACGCAGCGCACGTACTTCTGCTGGGTCGCGTCCTGCGTCTGCGGCGTCTCCTTCTTGATGTCCTGGAAGGCCGTGACACCCATGCTGGACACCTCGTCGCCGGACATCAGGCGCAGCTGCCGTCGCCCGAGGGGCGACGTCGCGCAGGCGGTGAGGACGGCGCCCGCGATCGCCGCCGCGGCGATCAGGCGCGTGCGCCGCGCGCGTCGCGCGGGGAGAGAGTCGATGCGGGTGGTGCCGTGTCGTGCGCCGGAAGCGTGCTCGTCGATCATCACACCGCAGGTTGGTCCGCGACGGCGTCGGGCGCAACATCCGCGAGCAGCGCGTCGGCGCGACGGCCGTGGTGGACGTCGCCCAGCTTCGCGAAGAGCTCGCCCGCGTGCTCGAGCTGCGCGGTGGCGCGCGCGTGGTTGCCCTTGACGCGCTCGATCTGCGCCGCCGTCAGCAGCGTGCACGCGACCGTCGAGCGGCTGTCGATCTCCTCGGCGAGCACCAGCGCGCGCTCGGCCTCGCGCGCTGCCTCGTCGAGACGCCGCGGGTCGTGGCGCAGCAGCTCGGCGCGTGCGGCTGCCCACGACGCCGCACGCAGCCGCCCGCCGGTGTGGTGCTCCGACTGCTCGATCACCGCCTCGGCGCGCTTCCACTCGCCGATCGACAGCAGCGCGTCGACGATGAGGCTCAGGTGCAGCGGCACGCTCGTGGCGCCGCTGATCGACGTCTCGACGTGGCGCACGTAGCGTCCCGCGACCACCGGCAGTCCGAGCTCGGTGCGTGCGAGGATTGCGGCCGTCGCGGCGACGCGCGACGCGGCCACGTTGCCGATCTCGCGCGCGATCTCGAGGCTGGTCTCGGCCCACCGTGCGGCCTCCGTGTATTCGCCGCGCAGCAGGTGAATCAGCCCCAGCATCGACGCGGTGCCGCTGGCGATGGTGCGGTTGCCGTGCTGGCGCGCGCGGGTGTGCAGGTCGAGCTCCGCTGCAGCCGCCGTGCCCACCTGGTCGCTGTGCAGCACGATCGACGCGCGCATCGAGCGCACGCCGAACCACAGGTCCGACGGCCGGCCGGGGGTTTCCATCTCCTCCAGCTCCCGCAGCGCGCGCTCGATCAGCTCGTTCGCTTCGCGGAAGCGGCCGTCGAAGAGATAGGTGTACGCGAGGCCGCGCGAGATGTTCACCGCGTTGTGGACGAGCCCGTCGCGGCGCGCCGTGGCGAGCGCGTCCTCGACCAGCGCGAGCCCGTGCGCGAAGCGGTCGGGGCCGCTGCTGATCGCGGCGAGGCCCTCGTACGACGGGAACGAGGCGTACGCCGCCTTGACGTCGAGCTCGCGCGCCAGCTCGCGGCCGTGGCGCGCGATGCGCTCGATCTCCTCGGTCTCGCCAGTCGACGCGTAGATCACGCTCATGTGGCAGAAGCCCAGTGCGGCCGACAGCGCGTGGCGGCGCAGCCCGTCGTCCGGCGCCGCCTCGAGCGCCTGCGCGGCCATGTTCCACGCCGCGCGGTAGAACTCGCGCGCCGCGTGGTACGACGGCACGCGCTCCGCGTCGGCGGCGGCGCGCAGCAGCGCCTCGATCGCCTTGTCGCGCTCGTCGCTGCGCGCGAAGTGGTGCGCGAGCAGCGCCGAGCGCTCGGCGGACGACTCGTCCGCGGTCTCCTCGACCAGCCGCGCGATGCGTCCGTGCAGCGCGCGCCGCTCGCGCACCAGCAGCGACTCGTAGGCGAGCTCCTGCGTCACGCTCTCGCCGAAGCGGAACTCCTCCTCGGACAGCACGGTCTTGCGGTGCACGATGCCGCGGTGCTCGAGCTCCTCGAGCTCCGCGGCGACCGCGATGCTCTCGCCGGCGAGCAGCTGCTCGAGCTGGTCGCGGCGGAACTGGCGGCCCAGCACGGCGGCGACCTGCACGGTCCGCTTCGCCGACGACGACAGGCGGTCGATGCGCGCGCCGATCACCTCCTGAACGGTCTCCGGCACCGAGATCTCCGAGACCGGACGCGTCAAGCGAATCCGCCCGCCGCTCTTCGCGAGCGTGCCGTCCTCGACCAGCGTGCGCGCCAGCTCCTCGAGGAAGAACGGATTGCCTTCCGCCTTCGCGAGGAGCCGCTCCTCGAGCTCGCCCGGGAGCTCGCCGCCGGCGGCCGCGCGAATCACCTCCACCGCGTGCTGATCGGCGAGCGGACGCAGGTGCAGCTGCGTGAACGCGACGCCGACGCGCCAGTGCGGCTCGTACTCGGGGCGGTGGCTGACGACCTGCATGAAGCGCCAGTTGCGCATGGTCGAGACCGACAGCTCGAGCATCTCGCGCGACGGATCGTCGATCCAGTGCAGGTCCTCGAAGATCATGACGATCGGACGCTGCTGGCTGAGCTTGCCCAGCACCGCGCCGACCGATTCGAAGGTCGCGCGCTTCTCGTCCTCGGTCTCCTCCGTGCCGCCGGTGAGCGTGCCGGGCTTCGCGAACATGGCGGCGATGCGCGGCGCGAGCGGCTCGAGCTCCTGGTCGAGCGTCTGCAGGCGGCAGCGCACGCGTGCGAGCACGTCGTCGTGGTCGGCGCCGAGTGGCACGTCGAAGTAGTGGCGCAGCATGTTGGTCCACGGTGCGTACGCGTGCATCTGGCTGAGCGACGAGCAGCGCGCCTCGAGGATCGCGGGCTTGTGGGGCGCGAGACGCTGCTTCAGCTCGTGAATCAGGCGCGACTTGCCGCTGCCCGCCTCGCCGACGATCGCGGCCAGCTGCGGCAGCCCGCCCTCGAGACGCTGGAAGCAGGCTTCGAGCTGCGCGAGCTCCTCGTCGCGGCCGATCAGCCGCGTGAGCCCGCGGCTCTCGGCGAGGCGGAACCCGCCCGGCTCGTCGATCGCGTCGAGCACCTCGTAGGCGACCACCGGCGCACGCTTGCCCTTGACGGCGAGCGGGCCGGTCGCGCGCATCTCGAAGCGTCCGCGGACGAGGCGCTCGGTGGCGGCGCTGACGAGGACCGAGTTCACCGGGGCGAGCGTCTGCAGGCGCGACGCGAGGTTCGTCGTGTCGCCGGTCGCGGTGTAGTCCATCTTCAGGTCGTTGCCGACCGTGCCGACGATCACCGGGCCGGTGTTGATGCCGATGCGGATCCTGAGCTGCACGCCGCGCTCGGCGAGGGTAGTCGCATTGAGGCGCGCCACCGCGTCGCGGATCGCGAGCGCCGCACGCACCGCGCGCTCCGGCGCGTCCTCGTGCGCGACGGGTGCGCCGAACAGCGCCATGATGCCGTCGCCCGCGAGTTGATTGACGATGCCCTCGTAGCGGTAGACCTCCTGCATCCCGACCTCGACGTACTGGTCGAGGATCTCGCGGAACTCCTCGGGGTCGAGGCCGTCGGCCATCTCGGTCGAGCCGGCGAGGTCGCAGAAGAGCACGCTGACGCGCTTGCGCTCGCCGACGACGCCGCCGGGTGCGGCGACGAGGCGTCCGCTGAGGCTCGCCGGCAGGTGGCGCGGCACGCCTTGCAGGCGGGCGTCGGCAGCCGAGGAGCCCGGCGCCGGTGTCGGCGCAGCGGCGCCGTTTCCCGCCGTCGCGCGTGAGCGGGGCTCGGCCTCGGCGGCGGGTGAGGCCGGCACGGGGCGGGTGCGTGCTGCCGGCGCTGGCGCTCCCGCAGCGGGAGCCACCGGAGTGCCGCAGTCGGGACAGAAGCGGAAGTCGGCCGACAGGGTGGCGCCGCACGAGGAGCAGGTGCCCGCGACCGGCGAGCCGCACACGTGACAGAACGGCTTGCCCGGGATCAGCTCCGTCGCACAGCTGGTGCAGCGCACGCGCGAGCTTCGCGCCGGCGCCGATCAGAGTCAATTCGCGGGGCCTGCGCGTGCCCGCGTTTCCACCGGCGTCGTCGCGGCGTCAGCGCGGTTCGGTGTCGCGGTCGCA
Source organism: Binatia bacterium (assembly GCA_046327915.1). Classification (GTDB taxonomy): domain Bacteria; phylum Desulfobacterota; class Binatia; order UBA12015; family UBA12015; genus VGTK01. Next base: position 51,063 of record JAXLXO010000006.1, read on the forward strand.
GCTCCAGCGCGGCTCGACCAGGCGGACCTGCCGCTCGAGCGACTTCGGCTCGGTACGTCCGCTGAGCAGGCAGAGCGCGCGGTTGCCGATGCCGGCCTCGGCCTGCGCCGCGAGCAGCTCGCGCACCTGCTGCGCGACGATCGCCCGCTCGGCGCCGGACCGTGCGCCCGGATCGCGTGCGAGGTCCGCGTCGAGCGCCGCGAGCGTGGCGCCGAGCGCGAAGCCGGCGGACGCGGGCGCGCGGTCCGCGACGACGTCGCGTGCCGCCGTGGCGCGTGCGGCGGCGGAATCGGGTCGCGTCGCAGCGGCGGTCGCGCGGACGGCGCTGCGTCCGGCCTCGACGTCGTCGAGGAACGCGCCCGCGCGCGCGTCGCCGACGCCGAGCGCGACGGCGAACACCGCGAAGACGAGCGCGACCGAAGCTGCGGCGAGCGGACGCCGACGTCGCATCACGGCGTCGCTCCGTTCTCGACCGCCGCGGCGGACGCCGCACGGTCGCGCGTCGGCAGGCGCAGCGGACGCGGCGCCTCGATGCGGAAGGCGTCCGACGTGCGCTCGGCACGCTGCACCGAGCCGTCGCGCGCGACGACGCGGATGCGCGCGTGCGCGCTGGTCGCGTCGGTCGGCACGAGGAAGCGGTAGCGCGTGCGGTCGCCGGGCACGTCGCCGACGATCTGCGCCCACGTCGTGCCGTCGTCGGTCGAGAGCCAGATCTCCTGCGTCACGACGCGCACGTCGTCGCGGGCGCGCCACGCGACGTCGAGCGGACGTCCCGCGTGCGCGAGCGCTGCGGGAGCGGGGGCGGTGATCGTGTCAACCATAGGAGGCGCGTCGCCGGGCGCGGGGATGGTGACCGGAACGGTGCCCTCGTTGTCGTCGAGCGTGGTCTCGGGCATCAGCCGGTCGGGATTCCAGAACACGTGCAGGCGGTAGTCGCCGGGCGGCACGTCGGTGACGTCGATCCACTGGCAGTCGAGCGTCGCGGGATACCAGTCGGCCCAGCCGACCTCGACGCCCTGGTTCGTGCAGTCGTAGCGCCGCGGCGGCGTGCCCGGACCGAGCTGCGACGGGATCGTGTCCTGCAGGCAGAAGCCCTGCTTGCGTCCGGTGCGCACGAGGCCGCCGGACGCGTCGAGCAGCTCGTACCGCGCCGCGCCGCGGAAGTGGTAGTGCCGGTGGCAGCCGCTGTATACGAACAGGTCGGGGCGCAGCTTCGGGTTGCCGACCATCAGATCCTCGTTGCCGCGGTTGTGCACGAGGACGTCGAAGCGCAGCAGCTTGCGGATGCCGGGTCCGCCGACGCAGGCCTCGTCGGGGTGCAGCACGCAGGTGCCCGACGTGGGGATCGTCGAGTCGAGCAGCGGTGCCCGTCCGGGCTTGTGGAACACGCCGGTCGAGAGGCGCACCGAGCTGCGCATGCGCTCGACGTCAAGCGCAAGATTGGGCCCGTCCTCGGAGTGCGCGCGCGCCGCCGGTGCGAGCGTGCACAGCAGCGCGATCGCCGCGCCGCCGAGCGCGCGGCGCACGGACGATCGTGCACGCTGCGGGCGGGCTTGCGTCAATGCGCCTTCCCGCGCCGCGCCGCCGCCTCTTCGTGCGCGGCGCGGACCTTCTGCGCGATCACCATGAGGCCGCCGAAATCGACCGGCTTGTCGTACGGCTCGCCGCGCAGCTCGCGATAGGCGCGGTCGACGCTGAACACGATGCGCTCCGACTCGAGCCAGTCCGCGTAAGGACCGAGGTCGATCTTCAGCGCCGCTTCCTCGACGCTTGCACCGGTCGCGAACAGGCGCTCGCTCTCGCCGCGCACGTACTTCAGGTAGTCGCGCATCTCGAGAGCGGCATCGGCACCGCACACCGGGCCGTGTCCGGGAACGACGGTCTGCGGTGCGAGCGCGGCGATGCGCTCGAGCGCCGCGATCCAGCGCGCGAAGGTTCCCTCCCAGCCGATCGGCGCGCAGTTGCGGAACAGCACGTCGCCGGTGAACACCACGCCTTCCTCGGGCAGGTGCACGATGACGTCGCCCGCGGTGTGGGCGGGGCCGACGTAGATCAGGTCGAGGCGCACGCCGTCGACGTCGAGCGTCAAGCCGTCGTCCGGAACGAAGGTGGTCGGCGGCGTGATCTCGATGCCGCGGAAGTCGAAGCGCTCGAGTCCGGCGCGCAGCGCGCGCGCGGCGGGCACCGTGTCGGGCAGCTCCTTGAGACGCTGCAGCGCCTCGGGCGGCAAGGTGCTCATCAGCTCGGCGCAGCGGCGGTGGCCGATGATCTCGGCACCGGGCAGCAGCTGGTTGCCCCAGCAGTGGTCGCCGTTGTGATGCGTGTTGACGACGCGTCCGATCTTGCCGGGCACCTCGCGCGCGATGTCGTCGAGCATGCGGCGCGTGTGCGCGAGGTCGAAGAACGTGTCGATCAGCAGCGCGTCGCGGCCGCTGCCGATGAGGCCCGCGTTCGAGAGGCCGAGCCCGCCGTCGGGCTGCAGATAGGTGAAGACCTTGTCGGAGAGTCGGGCGAGGCCGGGAACGAAGGCGGGACGCATGTGCACTTGATGCCACAGGCTGCAGGGCCGTGCATACTGGCGGAATGTGCGGCCGCTACACGATCACCTCACCCGGACAGGTCATCGCCGACGTCTTCGGCGTCGCGCAGCCGTTCGAGCTCGAGCCGCGCTACAACATCTGCCCCGGGCAGGACGTGCCGGTGGTGCGCACGCGTCACGGCGCCGACGACCGCGAGATCGACCTGCTGCGCTGGGGCCTCGTGCCGTGGTTCGTGAAGGAGCCCGCGCCCGCGGCGCGCATGATCAACGCACGCGCGGAGACCGCCGCGACCAGCCCCGCGTTCCGCGAAGCGCTGCGCCGCCGCCGCTGCCTGATGCCGGCGGACGGCTTCTACGAGTGGCAGGGCTCGGCGGAGAAGAAGCGAGCGCCGAAGCAGCCGTTCCACATCCATCGCGCCGACGGGCGCCCGATGGCGCTGGCCGGTCTTTGGGAGCGATGGAAGGCGCCGGACGGCACGAAGCTCGAGTCGTGCACCGTGCTGACGACGTCGCCCAACGAGCTGCTCGCGGGCATCCACGATCGCATGCCGGTCGTGCTGCCGCCGGACGCGTGGTCGCTGTGGCTCGACCGCACGGTGCAGGACGTCGAGCGCCTCGCGCCGCTGCTCGTGCCGGCACCGGTGGATCAGATGCTGGTCGAGCCGGTGTCGACGTGGGTCAACGATCCGAAGCACGACGGCGCGCAGTGCCTCGCGCCGCCGTGACCGCGATCCGCGCCGCTCAGCCCGCGACCGGCGTGTACTTGATCAGCACGCGCTCGCCCGACTTGAGCCCGTCGCGGAACGACTGCTCCCAGCGCGACCACTTCTCCGGGTACTTGCCCGCGAGCTGATCGCAGAACTTCTGGTACATCGCCGGGTCCTTGACGAACGACCCGGTCGCCTTGAACGCGGGGCCGCTCGGGCTGCCGATCGCGATTCGCGCCTGCGGACGTCCCCAGCGGATGCGCTTCGCGCGCCACGACTCGGGCGACGATCCGACCCACAGCGCGCCGTCCATCACCGCGAACCAGATCTCGGCCGGCTTCGACAGCGTGCCGTCCTTGCGGGTGCTCTGGATGTAGACGAACTTCGCCTCGCCGAGCTGCTTCAGCTGCTCCGGGCTCAGGGTGCCGGCGGCCGGCTTCGCGGCGTCGTCGGCAAACGCGCGCTGCGCGCCGCCGACCGCGGCGAGCGCGAGCGAGATCGTGCCGGCGAGCAGCAGCTGCCGGCGGCTCAGGGTGGTCGTCTCGAAGTCCTTCACGGCGCCGACACTATCCGCTGCCGGCGCATCGGCCAAGCGCGCGCCGGACGCGCGCAGGTCGAGCGAAGCGAACCTCGGCGCCGCGCACGTCAGCGTGCAGGGGCGCGACGCGCGAGCAGTCGCTGCGCGTCGGCGCGCAGCGCGGTGTCGATCGCGCCGCGGAACGCGCCCACGGCGATCATCTGGTTGCGGTGCTCCATCGTGTACACGGGCAGCACGCCGGGTACCGGCGCCATCGACTGCTGGATCATCCCGACGACGATCCATGCGCCGTCCGGTTGCAGCTGCAGGACGGGTCCGCCCGACATGCCGCTCTCGAACGCGCAGTCGACGCCGACCAGCCCGTCGACCGGGCCGTGATCGCGCGCGCGGCAGCCGGTTTCGATGGTGATCCCGGCCATGCCCGCGCGCGATGCGGGATAGCCGATGGTCATGAGCGGGCCGTCGGGCATCGGAGCAGCGCGCGCGGTCGTGCGCGCATGGCGCAGGTAGCCGAAGCGCTCGCCGAGGCAGTCGTCGAGGCGCAGGATCGCCCAGTCGCCCGCCATGCCCGCGAAGTCCTTCGCGTCGAAGCGTCCGTACGCGACCACGCGCGCACGCGTCCGCGCGGCGAACCTGCCCGCGGTCTTCGCGTCCGGACCTGCGAGGAACTCCGCCGCGTATCCGAGCTTCGGAGATCCGAGCACCACGTTGCCCGTCGCGTCGCGTCCGCGCAGGAACGCGACGTGGAAAGCGGTCGCGACGTGACAGCTGCTGACGAGGAACGCCGTGCCGCCGGCGCCGATCTTCGGATGCGTCAGCACGCCGACCGCGCCGTAGGGCGGACGGTCCGCTGCACGCTGCACGCGGCGGTCCGCGACGAAGACGTTGGCTTCGGCCTCGTGGGCGAGCGCGACGTACGCGAGCAGCGCGAGGATCCGGGAAAAGTGGCGGTGCATGCGCTTTGCGCGAGCGTACGAGCCGGCGACCGGAGCGAGCAAGCCGAGAGCGGCCGAGACGGCTCGCCGGGCCGCGTCCGGTGGCGGCGCCGCGCCCGCGCTCCGATGCGGATTCCGCTTGCCAGAGGACCTCGACCGGGCACTCTGGAGCCTCCGCCGGGCCGCGGCGGCAAGGAGGCGATGATGGGTCTGCTCGACGATCTCATGGGACAGCTGGTCGGTGGCGCGCCGGATGCGGGCGTCGAGCACGGGCGCCCCGCCGCACCGGCGGGCGGCGGCGCGGGCGGAATGGGCCCGCTGCTGGCGGCGCTCCTGCCAATCGCGCTGTCGATGATCTCCGGGGCGCGCGGTGGTCAAGCACAGGGCCGGAGCGCGACGCCGTCCGGCGGGCTCGGTGACGTCCTGTCGCAGGTGCTCGGCGGCGGCGCGGGCCAGGGCCAGGGCGCCGGCGGGCTCGGTGGTCTCGGTGCGCTCCTCGATCAGCTGCAGCGTGCCGGCTTCGGCGCCGAGGCGGATTCGTGGGTCGGTACCGGGCAGAACCGCGCGTTGCCGCCCGACGCGATGGATCGCGTGTTCGGCCGTGACGGCATCGCCGAGATCGCACGCCGCGCCGGAGTGTCCGAGCAGGATGCCTCGCGCGGGCTCGCGGCGCTGATGCCCGAGGTGGTCGATCGCGTGACGCCCGAGGGGCGCGTCCCGGACGATACGCGGCTGCTCGCGAGCGTCGACGACCTGACGAGGAAGCTCGGCCTGACTTGACGGCGCAGTCCGCGATCTTCCGGCGACGCTTCGTAGCCGGAGCCGCCGCGCGCTCGCGAGCGCGCTGGTGTCCGCCCGGGCAGACGTCATGCCCGGGCGTATCGATGCGATCCGCCGACCGCATCGGCTCGGCTGCGCACGCCTGATACGCTCGCGCACGCGACGAGCGTCGAGCAGCTCGTCCCGTACGAGGAGGATCCGCGGATGCGTCACCTTGTCCTTGCCCGATCGGTCGTCGCGCTCACGCTCCTGCTTCCGGCCGCTTCACGCGCTGCGGCCGTGAGCGGGAAGGCAGCTCCGCTCGAGCGCTATCCGGTGTGCGAGCCGTCGGCGGCACTCGCGGTACCGTGCAGCAACGGCAGCGGTGCCACGTGCGCGTGGGTCGGCGACAACGAGCAGAGCGCGGCGCTCTTCCAGTACGCCATCGACGCCGACGGACGCCTCGCTCCCGCGGAGCCCTTCGAGATCCCGCTGGGCGACGCGAAGGTCGGTGACCTCGAGGCGCTCGCGAGCGACGCCGGCGGCGTGCTCGCGGTCGGCTCGCACAGCCGCACCAACCGCTGCGCGAGCGACCCGGAGCGCGTCGGGATCGTGCGTCTCGCCGGCGATCCCGTGCAGGCGACGCGGATCGCGGGCGCGGCGGGCTTCGACGACAGGAAGAACGCGTGCGAGACACGCTGGCTCGTCCTCGACGACGACGCGCCTCCTGCCGCGCGCTCGCTGCGCCGCGATTTCTGCGCGGCGATCGCGGCCGCCGAGCGCGATGCACGCCCCGGTGATCCGTCGAGCTGCGCCGGTGCGACGCTGAACATCGAGGGTGCGGTGAGCGTGCCGGACGCGCGCGGCGCGGAGCGTCTCTGGGTCGGGCTCCGCGCGCCGCTCGTTCAGGGCCTCGGAGTCCTGCTGCGGACGGCGCCCGTCAAGCCCGGCAACAAGCGGCTGGGCTTCGACGGCATCGCGCTCGTCGACCTGCGCGGCAAGGGCGTCCGCGAGCTCACGCGGAGCGCGGGCTTCGTCTGGGGCATCGCCGGCTCGGCCGCCGACAGCCAGGACGCGAGCGTGCTCTTCCGCGTCCGGACCGAGCGGCTGGAGAGCGGCAACGTGATCGGCGACACCCGCTTCGTGGACGGGGCGGTGCTGCCGCCGACGGCCGAGGGGCTGATCGTCCAGCCGGAAGCGCGGCGTGCGATCGTCGTGCTCGACGGAGACCTCGGCAAGGCGGACGGCTCGTGCAGGAAGAATCCGCAGCAGCTGACCATCACGGACCTGCCGGAATGACGTGCCGACGCCGGGCCGCGTGGCCCGTGCGGCCGCCCCATCGCACGAGCCTTGTGCGGCATCGGTGCACCGTGCGAGCTTGACGGGATGAGCGATCCCCTCGCGAACGCGCGCCGTCACTTCGTCCAGACCAACGGCATCCGCATGGCGGTCACCGAGCAGGGTGAAGGCCCTGCGGTCGTTCTCTGCCACGGCTTTCCCGAGCTGGCCTATTCCTGGCGGCATCAGGTCCCGGCGCTCGCCGCGGCCGGCTTCCGCGCGATCGCGCCGGATCAGCGCGGCTACGGCGACACCGACCGTCCCGAGACGCTCGAGACCTTCGACATGGAGCACCTCGCCGCCGACCTCGTCGGCCTGCTCGACGCGCTCGGCATCGAGAAGGCGGTGTTCGCGGGACACGACTGGGGCGGCATCATCGCGTGGCAGATGCCGCTCTTGCACCCGGACCGCGTCGCAGGAGTGATCGGCGTCAACACGCCGGCGTTCCAGCGCGCGCCGATCCCGCCGCTGACGATCTTCCGCGGCACGATGGGCGACAACTTCTACATCTGCCACTTCCAGCAGCCGGGTGTCGCCGACGCGGGGCTCGCGCAGGACGTGCGTCGCGTGTTCACGCAGCTCATGCGGCGCGGCGTGCCGATCGAGCAGCTCGCGGAGCGCTCGGTGCGTCCCGACGGCAGCGTGCCGAACATGGTCGAGATCGTGCACGGACCCGACGGCCTCGGCGAGCCGTTCCTGTCGGAGGACGAGCTGCAGGTCTTCGTGCGCGCGTTCGAGAAGAGCGGCTTCACCGGCGGCATCAACTGGTACCGCAACCTCGACCGCTACTGGGAGCGCACGCCGCACCTCGCGGGCGCGCGCATCGACGTGCCGTCACTGATGGTCACCGCCGAGCACGATCCGGTGCTGCGTCCGGAGATGGCGGAGCAGATGCGCAGCTTCATGAACGACGTCGAGATCGTGATGATCCCCGACTGCGGTCACTGGACGCAGCAGGAGCGGCCGGAAGCGCTGAACCGCCTGATGATCGACTGGCTGCAGCGGCGTCACCGCGCTGCCTGAGCCTGCGAAGCGCGTCTCGGTGCGCACGGGGCGGCGTGCGCACCGTCCTCCGTCGGCGCCGCGCGTAGCGTGATCGCGAAGCTCGCACCCGTTCCGGGGCGCGCGGCGAGCGCGAGCGTGCCGCCGCACGCCTCGACGGCGTCGCGCGCGATCGCGAGTCCGAGCCCGCTGCCGGCGCTCGCCGCGTGCGCTCCGCGGTGCAGCGGCGCGAACACGCGCGCGCGCTCGTGACGCGGAATGCCGGCGCCGTTGTCGGACAGCGTCAGCGTCCACGTCGCACCGCGCCGCCACGCGCGCAGCGTGACGCGCGGGGGCACGTCGGCGCGGCGGTGCTGCAGCGCGTTCCGCACCAGGTTGCGCAGGGCGACGCGCAGCCGCTCCGCGTCGCCGAGCACGACCGGCATGCGGCCGCGCACCTCGAACGCGCCCCCGGCGAGGCGCAGCTCGACCTCGACGTCGCCGCGGATCGATTCCACGACGTCGTCGAGCGCCACCGCGTCGAGCCGCGCCTCGGCCTCGCGCGCGAGCAGCGCCGGCAGCGACGTCAGCAGCTCGTCGGCCTTGGCGATGCTCCGTCGCGCGATCTCGATCAGGTCCGGCAGCTCGCCGTCCTCGCGCGGCAGCCGGTGCGACAGCCGGTGCAGGGCCACGCCTGCGGTGGTGACCGGCCCGCGCAGGTCGTGACAGAGTGCGACGCAGAAGCGCTCGAGCCCGAGGCCACCCGCGGCGTCGCGCGCGTGCGGCAGACGATCGGCGTGCTCCATGCGGCGAGCCCTACGGCGCGGGGCGGCGGCGGGGAAGGGCGCGCGCGAAGATCATGCACGGGGCGTCAAGCGCGAGCGGCATTCATGCACGCGGCGTCAAGCGAGGTGTGCGCTCCGTGCATCCGGTGACGCCTCCGCGGAAGGCAGCAGGGTGCGCTCGACGTTCGCGAGCCACGCGATCTCCGTCGCGACGAGCCGCAGCATGGCCTCGCGGACGTGCGGGCTCGCGGCGTCGTGTCGCACGCCGCGATGGATGTGGCGCAGCGTGCCGTGCAGCGTCGCGAGCCGCACGCGCCGCGCGGCGACGAGACGCGCGAGGCCGTCCGCGTCGCCGAGTGCGTGCAGCACGAGCAGGCGCTCGACGAAGCCGCAGCGGGCAGGCGGCTCGACGCGCGCGCCGTCGAGCCAGCGGCGCAGCGCGTCCCGGCCGCGCGGCAGGATCGCGTAGGGACGGACGTCGCAGGTGCGGTCGTCGTCGGCGCCGCGCGCAGCGACGGAGATCAGCCGTCGTCTGGTCAGGCGTCCGAGCGTCGCGTACACTTGGCCGCGGTTGACGGGGCGGATGCCGTCGAGGAGGTGCGCGAGCTCCCGCGCGACGGCGTGGCCGTGGCGGGGACCGGCGGCGAGGATGCCGAGGATCGCGTGCGGCAGCGACATGGTGCATCCGTCGTGCGTGGCGCGTCGCGGGACAAGCCCCGGCGTGAATCGAATGCATTCCCTGCAGAGGATCCAGCGATGAACGAACGCCGCATCTACATCGTCCGCCACGCCATCGCGGAGGACGTCTCGCACTCGGGCCGCGACGAGGACCGCGCGCTGACCGCCGAGGGGCGCAAGAAGATGAAGCGCGCCGCGCGCGGTCTCGCGACGATCGGCGTGGCGCCGGCGAAGCTGCTGGTGAGCCCGCTGGTGCGCGCGCAGCAGACGGCGGAGATCATCGTCGAGGCGTTGCCGGAGCTCAAGATCGAGACCTGCGAGCTGCTCGCGCCGGCGGTCGACGAGCGTTCGCTGACGAAGCTCCTCAACGGTGCGCACGCGGGACGCGACGTCATGCTGGTCGGCCACGAGCCCGACCTCGGCGAGCTGCTGTCGTTCTGGCTCACCGGCTCGCGCGGCGGCGTCGAGACGCGCTTCAGGAAGGGCGCGGTCGCCTGCATCGCGTCGGGCACGCTGCCGCCGCAGGGCAAGGCGGTCCTCGAGTGGTTCATGACCGCGTCGCAGCTCGGCAGCGTCGAGTAGCACCCTCCGGGCGACGCGCTTCACGCGCGCGGCGTCGAGGCGTCGAACAGGGTCAGGCCGCGCGCGCGCGTGCGGCGCAGCAGCGCCAGGAACTCGCGCCGCGAGACGTTGCGCGCGCCGAGGCGCTCCATGTGCGGCGTCATCACCTGGATGTCGATCCAGCCGAGTCCGCGCGCGGCGAAGTGGTCGAGCAGGTGGAGCAGCGCGAGCTTCGACGCCCACGGCTCGTGGTAGTACATGCTCTCCGCCGAGAACGCGCCGTCGGTGTCGACGCCGTACAGCCCGCCGACCAGCTCGCCGTCGAGCCACGTCTCCACGCTGTGCGCGACGCCGAGGTGGTGCAGCCGCACGTACGCCTCGATCATGTCGTCGGTGATCCACGTGCCGTCCTGTCCGGGGCGCGGCTCCGACGCGCAGTGCAGGATCACGTCCTCGAACGCGGTGTCGAAGGTGAAGGTGAAGCGCGACTGCCGGCGCGCGCGGGCGAGGCTGCGCCCGACGTGCAGGTGGTCGTGCTCGAGGATCGCGCGCTCGCGCGGACAGAACCACAGCAGCGGCAGGTCTTCCGCCGGCCACGGGAACACGCCGTTGCGGTAGGCCTCGCGCAGGGTCGCGGGCTCGAGGTTGCCGCCCAGGGCGACGATGTCGTCACTCGACGTCGACATCCGGATCGCGGGCCGCAGCCCACGAGCCACGTTTAGACGCTCGCGGGGCGGAGTCAAAGGGCCTTCGCGCGCGTCGGCGGCCGCGACGGCGCGGCATGCGTCAAGCAATGCCGGGCGGCGTCTGGCGCACCCAGCCGGGATCGGGCCGCACGAGCGCGAACACCTGCTCCATGTTCCAGCCGCCGCGGCCGCGCGCCTCGTCCCAGAAGACCTCGCGCACGTAGTCGGCGAAGTCGCGCTCCGACGGCAGTCGCGAGAACGCGGCCGGCGTGCGGTCGCAGAGCATGAAGCGCGCGACCTGCATGGTCTCCTCGAGCGACGACGTCACGAGGCGTCCGGGCGCGGCGCGCATCTCGAGCGACAGCTCGGGGTGATGCCGCAGCGTGGTGACGATGCGGTAGAGGTCGAAGCGCTCCGCGCCGAACGCCTCGAGCATCGCGTTGCAGCCGGTGTCCGGGTGCTTGAGCGCGACCAGCAGCACGCCGTCGTCGGTGAGTTGGCGCGCGAGGCGGACGACCGTCGGGCCCCAGAGGTGGTCGGGCACGTGGTAGAGCACGTGGCTCAGGACGGCGATGCCGCAGCGCTCGGGCAGCACCGTGTCGGCGAGCGCACCCGCGATCCGCTCGGCGGTCGGGGCGTTCGCGTCGAGGCTCTCGCGCATCGCCTCGCTGGGCTCGACGGCGTAGACGGTGTCGAAGCGGCTGCAGAGCTCGCGGGTCAGCCGGCCGGTCCCGGCACCCCAGTCGACGCAGCGCGTTGTGCGCGGTCGGGGCCCGATGACCGTGTGGAGCATGCGCAGCAGCTCGCGTGTCCCCTCCGGATCGCAGCGGACGAGCGTCCGGAAGGCGGCCGCGTACTCGGCGGAGCGCTCGTCGAAGAAGGCGACGGGGGCGTCGGTTGAATCAAACGATTGCACAGGTCTGGCCACCGGATGCGAGTTCGGTCTAGAGAGTGGGCCTCGGAAGGAGGATCTCTCTCATGGCTGCCGCGAGTCGCAAGTACAAAGTCATCTCGGCCGACTCTCATACCGTCGAGCCGCCCGATCTCTGGGACAAGTGGCTCGAGAAGAAATATCTCGACACCGCTCCCAAGCTGGTCGACGACGGCGGCGGCGGACACGCGTGGCTCTACATGGGCGCGACCACGCCCGAGCCGCTCGGTCTCGTCACCTGCGTCGGCACCCATCCCGAGCAGCTGAAGTGGACCGGCGCGCGCTACGGCGAGACGATCCATCCGTCCTGCCACGACGGCGCCGAGCGCCTGAAGATCATGGACGAGGACGGCGTCGACGCGGAGATGCTCTACCCGCCGCAGCGCGCGATGCTCACGTTCATGAAGAACCAGAACAAGGAAGCGCACCTCGCCGGTATCCAGGCCTACAACCGGTGGCTGAAGGACGGCTTCTGCGCGCCCGACCCCGAGCGCCTCATCGGCATCTTCCAGATGCCGAACGTCGGCATCGAGACCTCGGTCGCGGAGCTGAAGCGCGCGAAGAAGGAGGGATATCGGGGCGTCGCGATCTCGGCGTGGCCGTCGGGCGGCGACAACCTGAGCCCCGAGGACGATCCGTTCTGGGCGACGGCCGCCGACCTCGACATGCCGGTCAGCATCCATCTCCTGCTCGCGGCGCAGCAGTCGAAGGCGGTCGCGTCGAAGACCGCGGCGGTCGCGATCGGCGCGACGGCGTTCTCGCTCACCATGCCGCTCATCACCGAGACCATCTTCCAGGGCATCTTCGACCGCTTCCCGAAGCTGCGCATGGCGGCGGTCGAGTCGGGCGTCGGCTGGATCCCGCACTTCCTCGAGATGACCGACGATCGCTACTGGCGGAACCGCATCTGGGCCGGCGTCAAGCTCAAGAAGGTTCCCAGCGACTACTTCCGCGAGCACTGGCTGGCGACCTTCATCGTCGACCGCAGCGGCGTGAGCGTCCGGCATCAGGTCGGCGTCGACAACATGTCGTGGTCCACGGACTTCCCGCACCACGGCAACGACTGGCCGTACTCGCGGCGCGTGATCGACTCGCTGTTCGCCGACGTGTCGGAGGACGAGCGCCGCAAGATCGTCTGCGACAACGCGGCGAAGTTCTGGGGCCTCAGCGAGGAGCGCTGGGGTAGCCTGTAGCTCGTGGGCCGGCGTCGGAAGTCTTGCTTCGCAGGACGTTCCGGCGCCGGAGCCGCGGTGCTAGCCTCGCGGACGTGAATCCCTCCATCCCCTCGGCAGGCGACCTGACGGTCGAGCGCTACTTCGCGCTCGCCGAGCAGGGCGCGTTCGAGCCCGACGAGCGCGTCGAGCTCCTCGAAGGGGTGGTGGTGCCGATGGTGCCGCAGAGTCCGCCGCACGCGTACGGCGTGATGGCCGCCGATGCCGCACTTCGCGCGGTGCTGGGCGACCGCGTGGTCTTCCGGATCCAGTTTCCGCTCGTCGTCGATGCGCGGTCGGTCCCCGAGCCCGATCTCGCTCTCGTCGAGGGCCCGCTGTCGCGCTACCGCGACCGCCATCCCGAGACGGCGCTGCTCGTCGTCGAGGTTTCGCAGCACACGCTCGCGAGCGACCGCATCGTCAAGTCGCGTCTCTACGCGAGCGCCGGGATCCCCGAGTACTGGATCGTCCGCCCGGCCGAGGACTGCGTCGAGGTGCTGCGCGCTCCCGACGCGGCCGCGAAGGTCTACCGCGACCACGCCGTGCTGCGCCGCGACGACCGGATCACGCTGGTGGCGTTCCCCGACGCGAGCGTGGCGGTGTCGGAGCTGCTGCCGCCTGCGTCGGCGCGCGTCGGCGGCTGACGACGCCGACGGCTCTTCATTGACTCCGGCAGCCCGTCGCGCGAGAGGTTCGCGGCCGCCCTCGTGCTGCGACGTCCCGGATCAGCTCCGGGCACACACGGCGCGGCGGGAGGATCCGTGCAGCCGACACGCCATCCGGGACACTTCGACGCCCGCTTCATCCGCCATCTCGCGGGACTGACGCGCATCTACTGGACGTCGAAGGACGCGAAGCGCGGCGCGCCGCTGCTCGCCCTCTGCGTCGCCATGGAGCTCGGGCTGGTCTACGCGAACGTCAATCTCGCGTGGGCGAACAGCAAGGTCTTCGACGCCGTGCAGGGCAAGCAGTGGCCGCGCTTCGTCGAGGCGATCGAGATCTTCCTCGGCGTGGCGCTGGTCGTCGTGCTGATCTCGACCTACCGCATCTACGTCCGGAACATCCTGCAGATCCGCTGGCGCGAGCACCTCACCGGCTACTTCGTCGACGGCTGGATCGGACCCTACGCCTACGGCCACGCGCAGCTGCACCACCGCGACACCGACAACCCGGACCAGCGCATCTCGGAGGACATCCAGAGCTACGTCGCGAGCGCGCTCGGGCTGTCGCTGTCGCTGCTCTCCGCGGTGGCGACGCTGATCTCGTTCTCGGGCGTGCTGTGGCGTCTCTCGGGCACGTGGCCGCTGCGCATCGGCGAGCACGAGTTCTGGATCCCGGGGCTCATGATGTGGGTCGCGATCCTGTACTCGATCGTCTCGATGTACTTGACGCACAAGGTCGGCAAGACGCTGGTCGGCATCAACTTCGACCGCCTGCGCTTCGAGGCCGACTTCCGCTACGGCCTCGTCCGCTTCCGCGACCACACCGAGGCCGTCGCGCTCGCGCGCGGCCAGGCCGTCGAGCGCCGCATCGCGATGTCGCGCTTCCACGCGGTCATCACCAACTGGTGGGACCTGATCACCAAGCAGCGCAACCTGACGATGCTGACGGGCGGCATCGGGCAGGCGAACGGCATCGTGCCGCTGCTGGTCGCGGCGCCGGCGTTCTTCGCGGGACGCATGACCCTCGGCGGCGTCACGGAGACCGGCATCGCGTACGGGCAGGTGTCGGGCGCGCTGTCGTGGTTCGTCGACGCGTACCAGGAGATCGCCGCGTGGCGCGCGAGCATCGAGCGCCTCTCGACGTTCCGCGAGAAGCTCGACGAGACGCGGCACGACGTCGAGCTCCCGGGCGCGGTGCACGTCGACGCCGGGACGGATGCGAACGTCCACGTCGTCGACCTGTCCTTGACGCAACCGTCCGGCGAGCCGATCGCGACCGGGCTCGAGGCGACCATGGCCGCGGGGGCGCGCACGGCCATCCTCGGTCCCGCGGGTCTCGCGAAGACCACGCTCTTCCGCGCGATCGCCGGCATCTGGCCGTTCGGCCGCGGACGGGTCGCCATCCCCGCGAAGGCGCGCACGCTGTTCCTCGCGCGGCAGCCGTACCTGCCGATGGGCACGCTGCGCGAGGCGATCGCGTACCCGGCGGAGCCGTCCGGGTTCGCGGACGACAAGGTCCGCAAGGCCCTCGAGCTCGTCAGGCTCGACGCGCTCGCGCCGCGGCTCGACGAGCGCGAGTCGTGGGACCAGACGCTGTCGGGCGACGAGCAGCAGCGGCTGGTGTTCGCGCGCGCGCTGCTGCACGCGCCCGACTGGCTCATCATGGACGACGCGACCGCGGCGCTCGACGAGGAGACCGAGAAGCGGGTGTACGAGATTCTCGCGTCCGAGCTGCCCGGAACGTCGGTGGTTTCGCTCACGAACCGGCCCGACGTGGCGCGGATGCACGAGCGGCGGCTCGACCTCGTGGTCGGGAAGGAGGGGGCCGCGCAGTTGCAGGGCGCCGGGCCCGGCACCGCCCCCGGGCAGCCCGACACCCGCTGACCGTCACGCGTCAGGGAGTTCGGGAGATTTTCCGTTGAGTCGGCCGCTGCGGGCCTGCTAGTCCTCGCCGCGGCATGCTGCTCGGGAATGCACCGGCCTCGGCGGACGCCCCGAAGATCCTCTTCGTCAAGGCGCGCATCGAGGACCACCAGGGCGAGTCGTCGGCCCCGTCGCAGGGACCGATGGTGCTCGGCGCCGTGGCCCGCGCGGTCGGCTGGGACGCGCGCTGCCTCGACAGCTACCTCGAGGACGATCCCGAAGCGGCCCTGCGCGAGGCGCTCGCCGCGTTCCCCGCCGACGTGATCGGCCTGTCGGCGCTCACCGCGGAGTTCCGCTCGATGCACCAGCTCGCGCGGCTCGCGCGGACGCTGCGGCCCGACGCGGTGATCCTCGCCGGCGGCGCGCACGCGAGCGCCGATCCGGACGACGTCGTCGCCAATTCGGCCATCGACGCCGCGGTGCTCGGCGAAGGCGAGGCGACGCTGACGGACATCCTCGGCCGCGTGCAGCGCGGCGAGCCGTGGCGCGACGTCCCCGGCATCGCCGTGCGCGGCGCGAGCGGCCGCGCGCATCGCACCGCGCCCCGCGCCGCGATCGAGGATCTCGACAGCCTGCCGCTGCCCGCGTTCGACTTGACGGACATCGACGCCTACGCGACCCGCCGCGGCATGTCGCTCGTCGGCATGCGACGCTACATGCCGATCACCACCAGCCGCGGCTGCCCGTACCGCTGCACGTACTGCCACGACATCCAGGGCAAGCGCTTCCGCGCGCACAGCCCCGCGTACGTGCTGCGCATGATCGACGAGCTGCGCGAGCGGTACGGCGTGCACCACTTCGACGTCACCGACGACATCTTCAACTTCGACGCCGCGCGCATGGTCGAGATCTGCGACGGGCTCGTCGAGCGCGGCGGCATCGGCTTCACGTGTCCGAACGGAATCCGCGTCGACCGCATGACCGCGCAGCAGGCCGAGCGCATGGCCGACGCCGGCTGCGAGTACGTCGCGATCGCGATCGAGACCGCGACGCCCCGGCTGCAGAAGCAGATCAAGAAGCACCTGCGCTTCGACAAGGTCCTGC
This sequence comes from Binatia bacterium, assembly GCA_046327915.1. GTDB lineage: Bacteria > Desulfobacterota > Binatia > UBA12015 > UBA12015 > VGTK01. Next base: position 67,341 of record JAXLXO010000006.1, read on the forward strand.
CGATCATCGACGCGTTCACGCAGCGCAACGTGTTCACCGCGGGCTTCTTCATGGTCGGCTTCCCGTCGGAGACCGAGGAAGAGCTGCGCGGAACGATCGGCTTCGCGCTCCGCAGCAAGCTGCACGCGGCGTACTTCTTCGTCGTCACGCCGTTCGCGGGCACCGAGATGCATGCCGAAGTCGTGGACGAGCGGGGTCTCGCGGCGGCCGATCTGGTCGGCAGCGGGTTCTTCTTCCGGCCGCGCAACAACCTGAGCGCGATGTCCGACGCGCGGCTGCTCGCGATGCGCCGCAACGCCTACCTGCGCTTCTACCTCGATCCGCGCCGCGTGCTGCGCATCCTGCGTGCGCACCCGCGCAAGATGACCCTCGCGGAGTACTTCGTGACGATGTTCGTGCGCGACGCGCTGCGGATCGATCCGGCACGCGTGCTGCGACCGCTGTCGGCGCTGCGCGGCCGCGGTCGAGGACGCACTGCGCGGACACCGCGTGAGCCGGCGCGTCCGTCGTTGCACGAGCCGCGGCGCGAGCCGGTCCTGAGCGACGGTGGCGCGGTGAGCTCGCCGGGCGCGTGAGCGCGCTTCAGGCGGTGCGCGACAGGCGCGCCGCGAGCGCGAGGTGCTCGGGGTAGGGCGGTCCCGCCGTCGACGCGTCGGCTGCTTCGAAGAGCGGCTGCGCGAAACGACGCTTGAGGGTGGCGACGCGCCGCAGCGCCGGCTCGATGGTCGCGTCGGGCAGCGACTCGAGCCGCTCGAGCAGCGCGGTCACGAGCTCGAAGCTTCTGCAGGCGAGCAACGCGTCGACACCGGCGCCGAGCGCGAGATCCACCATCTCGCGCGGCTGCCAGTGATCGGCGACGGCCTTCATCTCGAGGTCGTCGGAGAACACCAGCCCGTCGAAGCGCAGGCGCTCGCGCAGCAGCGCGATCACGTCGGGCGAGAACGTCGCCGGCCGCTTCGCGTCGATCGCCTCGAAGACGACGTGCGCGCTCATGACGCTCGCGACGCCGGTTTCGACCGCCGCTGCGAACGGCGGCAGCTCGACCGCGAGCAGGCGGTCGAGGTCGTGCGCGATCTTCGGCAGGGCGAGGTGGCTGTCGAGCGTCGTGTCGCCGTGTCCGGGGAAGTGCTTGGCGCAGCACGCGACGCGCTCCGCCTGCATCGCACCGATGAACGCCCGCGCGTGCGCCGCGACCTGCCGCGGATCGCGGCCGAAGCTGCGGTCGCCGATCACGGGATTCGCGGGATTGCTGTCGACGTCGACCACGGGCGCGAAGTCGAGCGCGATGCCGCAGTCGCGCAGCTCGACGGCGAGAGCGCGCGCGACGGCGGCGGTCGCGTCGAGCGGCGCGCCGTCGCTTGACGCGGCGTCGCCGAGCTCGCCGAGGCGGCGCATCGGCGGCCACACCGTCCACGGCGCGCGCAGGCGCTGCACGCGTCCGCCCTCCTGGTCGATCGCGACGACGAGCGGCGCGCCGTCGGGCTCGTGCGCGCGCAGCTGCCGCACCAGGTCGAGTACTTGACCGGGACTCTCGACGTTGCGCGCAAAGAGCACGACGCCGCCGACGCGGCCCGCGGCGATCAGGTCGAGCAGCGGTCCGGGGCAGGATGTGCCCTCGAAGCCGGCGAAGAGCGCCTGGCCGGGCTGGTCGGCGGCGGTCAAGAGCCGCTCCAGGTGCACGGACGATTGGACCAAGACATTCTCGCTCCCCTGCTCCCCCTGACGTCGCACGCGTTTCGCGCACGCAAACGTCGATCGCGAGGTGTGCGAGGGTAGATAGGTCCGTCCCGTGCTTCAACCGGGAGCCAGACCGGAGCCGGCCGCGCCGAAGAAGAGCACGAACGAAACGACCATGAGTACGAGCTGCTCGTAGCGTGTGCCTGCGAGCTACCTCCGCGAGCCGTCCTCGACATGACGTCCATCGATGCGATACGCACGGGCGCGCGACGGATTCGCGCGTCGGGAGGGAGAGTCGATGTCTACGACCAGCCGATCAGCATCACGACGTCGCACGGTTGCCTCGGGGGCGTTGGCGCTCGTCGCAGCGGCCCTCGCACTCACCGCCTGCGGCGACGCCACGAAGCCCGCTGCGCCTCAGGCCCGCAACGCCATCGTCATCCTCGCCGACGACCTCGGCGTCGCCGACGTCTCCGCCTACTTCCCCGACCGCATCCCGACGCCGAACATCGACCGCATCGCGCGCGGCGGCGTCCGCTTCGACGCCGGCTACGCGACCGCCGCCATGTGCAGCCCGTCGCGCGCGGGGCTGCTCACGGGGCGCTATCAGAACCGCTTCGGCTTCGAGTACAACGCGGGCTCCGACGAGCGCGTCGAGGCCGAAGGTCTCGGGCTCGACACCGGGGAGCGCACCATCGCCGACTACCTGCGCGCGGCCGGGCTCCACACCGGCATCATCGGCAAGTGGCACCAGGGCTCGCAGCCGCAGTTCGAGCCGACCGCGCGCGGCTTCGACGAGTTCTTCGGCTTCTTCGCCGGCGCGACCAACTACATCGAGCCCGACGTCCCCGGCGTGATCAACGGCGAGTCGATCGAGCGCCGCGCCGGCGCGAGCTTCTGGAAGCAGATCCTGCGCGATCCGGGCCGCGAGGTCGTGAGCAACGCCGACAAGTATCTGACCGAGGAGTTCACGCGCGAGGCGCTCGACTACATCGACCGCAACCGAGACCAGCCGTTCTTCCTGTACCTCGCCTACAACGCGCCGCACCAGCCGCTGCAGACGACGCAGAAGTACTACGACCGCTTCCCGGACATCGCCGACGAGCGCCAGCGCATCTACGCCGCGATGGTGAGCGCACTCGACGACGGCGTGGGAGCCGTTCTCGACCGCCTCGACGCGCTCGGACTCGCCGACGACACGCTCGTCGTCTTCGTCTCGGACAATGGCTGCGCCGCCTACGCGGGCGTCTGCGACTGCTCGCTGCGCGGCGGCAAGCTCACGATGCTCGAGGGCGGCACGAGAATTCCATACTTGATGCGCTGGCCGCGCGGGCTGCCGTCGGGCGCGACGTACGACCGGCAGGTCAGCTCGCTCGACGTCCTGCCGACGGTCCTGCAGGCGCTCGGTGTTCCTGTCCCTGCGGAGCCGCGGCACGACGGCGCCGACCTCGCGCCCTTCGTGCGCGGCACGGCGAAGGGCGCGCCGCACGAGACGCTCTTCTGGCGCAGCACGCCGCTCGCCGCGGTGCACCAGGGGCCGTGGAAGCTCTGGGAGTCGCGCGACGGCGCGTTCACGCACCTCTACGACCTGTCGTCGGATCCGGGCGAGACCAACGACCTCGCGCAGAGCCGCGCCGACAAGGTCGACGAGCTGCGTGGCGCGTTCGATGCCTGGAGCGCGAACCTTCCGCCGCCGGCGTGGGATCCGCGCAACATCGTGATCAACGCGTGCGGCGAGGAGTTCCGGATGGGCTTCTGACGGCGTGCGGCGGCGCGGCTACGACTCGCGCCGCCGCACCGTGACGGCCGTCCCGTACGCCGCCACCTCGCTCATCACGTCCGCGATCTCGTTGCAGTCGAAGCGCATCGCGAGGACCGCGTTGGCGCCGCGCTTCTTCGCCGCCTCGCGCAGGCGGTCGACCGCATGGTCGCGGCTCTCGCCGAGAAGCCTCGTATATCCCGCGACCTCGCCGCCGAAGATCGTGCGGAAGCTCGCGCCGATGTTCGAGAACACGTTGCGCGCGCGGACGATGAGCCCGAAGACCTCGCCGTGCACGGCGACGACCTCGTAGCCCGGCAGGTCGTTCATGGTGGAGACCAGGATTTCGTTCATCCCGTCGGTGTGCGCCGAAGCGCGGAGCCATCGCAAGCGGCCGCGTCGTGCGGCGCGACGAACGGCACGGCCACGTCAAGCAGCGGGCTCGCCATCCACGTGTCCGCGCTGCCACGGCCAGCGCCCCTCGATCTCGACGGTCAGCGTCGCGCTGAGGAACGTCCGGATGAGCACGATGATCGCGAGCACGCCGACGCTCGAGAAGGTCGGCGAGATCGCGACGGTGCGGATGATGTCGCCCGCGACCAGGAACTCGAGCCCGAGCAGGATCGCGCGGCCGAGGCTCTGGCGGCACTGCCGGTACGCCTCGTCGCGCGCGTGTCCGGTGCAGAAGCGCCACAGGTAGATCGCGAGGCTCGCCGCTCCGCCGCCCGCGGTGATCGCGATGCCGACGAAGTCCACGATGCGGCCGATCTCCTCGATGAATGCCGTCAGGTTGTCGCCTTCCATCGCCGCGGAACGTTCCACGGCGGGTGTGCGGGCACAAACGGGGGCAAATGCCCCCGCGGGAGGGGCAGCGCATCCGCGCGTCGAAAACTCCTCCGACCTCATGCTGGTCGCGGCTCGCGGAACGGGGTACGACCGATGTCGGCGACGGGCGGCCCGGAGGGCAGATGATCGCCAGAATGAAGATTGCGCTTGTCGGGGCCGTGGCGCTGCTTGGCGGCAGCGTGGCGGCAGCGGGTGCGACGACGACGCTCCAGCTCGGCTGGGCGGACGCCTTCGCGATTCTCGGGCATTCCTGCGGAGGCATCCAGGAGCAGGTTCTCGCGACCGGCTTCGACGGGGTGGGCGGCTATCCGTCGGGCGCCATCTACCTGCAGACGCGCTGTGGCGGCAGCGGCCGCGGCGGCGGGTACACGACCACGACGTACTCGCGGTGGGTCGCCGTCACGTGGGACTTCACCGGGACGCCCGTCGCGTCGAGCGTCCTCGCCGCGGCGCCGGGAGGCCTCGATCCGGCGCTGGTCGCGACGGACGCGTCCGGCAACGAGCTGCAGGACGTCCTCACCGCGACCAACGTCCTGCCGAGTACCTGCGGCGTCGGCAACACCACCTACTGCACGTACCGCGCCTACTTGACGCTCGCCCCGGGCTTCGTGCCGCCGCCGCGGGTCAGCGGCGTGTCCGTCGGTCAGGGGCCGGCTTCGGGCGGAACGCCGGTCGGGATCACGGGAACGGGCTTCACCGGCACGACGGCGGTGCTCTTCGGCGCGACACCGGCGGCGAGCTTCGTGGTGAACGGCGACACCTCGATCACGGCGACCGCGCCGCCGGCGAGCGCGGGCACGGTGGGCGTCACGGTGGTCAACCCGGGCGGGTCGAGCGCGCCGGTCGACGGCGACCGGTTCACCTTCGTCGCGGCTCCCGCGCTCACCGGCATCAGCCCTGCCAGCGGGCCGGTCACCGGAGGCACGGAGGTCACGATCACGGGCGCCGGCTTCACCGACGCGCTCGAGGTGGACTTCGGCGACACGCCCGCCGGCTTCGTCGTCAACGACGACACGTCGATCACGGCGACGGCGCCCGCCATCGAGCAGCCGGACACGGCGCGCGTGCGCGTCGTGACGGTGGGCGGAACGACTGCGGCGAGCGCCGCCGACGTGTTCGCGTACGAAGCCGTCGTCGCGGGCGGCTGCACCGGGTCGTGTCCGCCGAGCGTGCAGTGCGCGCACGTGCGTGGAGACTTCGGTGGCGCGCTCGTCCTGACGCGCTGCACGCCGAAGTCGGCGGGGAGCAGGCACGGCGACGTCGCCGCAGACCTGAGCACGATCACCTGGCGCGAGAGCGGCGAGACCACGCTGCTCGGTGTCGTGCCTTCGTCGCCGGGGCAGGGTGCCTGCAAGGTCGGCAGCATGGAGGTCGACCTCGCGGGCAGCACCGTCGCCGGCGGAACGTCCGCCTATGCGCCCGACGGCGAGACGGTCGCGGCGCAGCTCTGCGTCGCGCCGACCGGCAAGGTGAAGCTCCTCAAGGGCACCTTCTTCGCGTTCTGAGCCCGACGCCCGCCGCCGCGCGGCGACGTATCCGTTGATCCGGCGCACGGATCGGCGGATACGTCGCGCATGGCCTACGACCTCATCACCTACGAGCGTCGCGGCGCGGTCGGCATCCTCACGCTGAACCGTCCCGACAAGCTGAACGCGTGGACGCCCGCGATGGCCGTCGAGCAGGCGGACGCGATCGAGAAGGCGAACGCGGACCCGCAGGTCGGGGCACTCGTGATGACCGGCGCGGGACGCGGCTTCTGCGCCGGCGCCGACATGGAGGACACCTTCAAGGCGCGCCTCGACGGCAAGGACCCGGGTGACGACACCGCGGGCGGCGTCGGCGGCATGCCGGCGACGCTCGACTGGGTCGGTCTGCTGCGCCGCTCGAAGCCGATCGTCGCAGCGGTGAACGGCGCCGCGGTCGGCATCGGCATGACGATGGTCCTGCCGTGCGACGTCATCGTCGCGTCCGAGAAGGCGAAGTTCGGCATGCTGTTCATCAAGGTCGGGCTCGTGCCGGAGCTCGCGAGCACGCACTTCCTCGTGCAGCGCGTCGGCTTCGGGCGCGCGAGCGAGATGTGCTTGTCGGGCAAGCTCTACTCGGGTGTCGAGGCGCACGCGTGGGGCCTCGCCGATCGCGTCGCGCCGCCGGACGATCTGCTGCCGCAGGCGATCGCGCTCGCGGAGGAGATTGCGGCCAACCCCGACCCGCAGCTGCGCATGATCAAGGAGCTGCTGTCGCGCAACGGCAGCGACACGGACTACGGCCGCGTGCAGCGGCTCGAGTCCGAGATGCTGCGCGAGTGCTGGAAGTCGCCGGAGCACAAGGAGGCGGTGTCGGCGTTTCTCGCGAAGCGGCCGCCGAAGTTCCGCTAGAACGGACGCCCGTCGATCATCCGGGCGGCGGGACCGCCACGTGTCGGCCGCGCACTTCCGTCAGGGCCACGGCGGTACCGGTACTGCCGGCAGGCGCACCCACAGCTCCTCCGCGGGCGCCGGCAGCGCGATGCCCATCGTTCCCTCGAGAACGGCCGCGAGGTTGGCGGGGCCGTCGAGCCGGCGCTGCTCCGCACGCCCGTCGGGATGGCGGATCGCGAGGTCCGCGTTGAGCAGATTGATCCGTCGGTCGTCCCGCACGATCGCGGCGATCAGGTTGGCGACGAAGCGGCTGCGCGGATGCGCCCCCGTGAACCAGTTGGCGACCTCGAAGTCCGCGTGCGGCTGGGGCGTGGTGGAGAATCGGTACAGGGGCTCCCAGCGGTCCCGCGCGATGCGCATCTCGAGCGCGAATCCCTCGGGGTCCGCCACCACCCGGTAGGTGCCGTGGGGGGTCGGCTGGACCTCGCGCGGGACGAGACGCAGCGGCGCGGTGGGAGTCTGGCCGCCGAAGCCGACGTCGGCGAGGAAGCGGCCCTCCGGCAGGTCGACGAGGGTCAGCCGGTGGGTGCGCGGATTGATCCGGCCCTGCGCCATCCAGGCGACGCGCGCGCCGAGCGCGGTCACGCGGAACCCGATGGCGGCGAGCACGTCGTGGAACAGCAGGTTGTGCTCGTGGCAGTAGCCGCCGCGCGCGCCGCCGACGAGCTTCGTCCGGACGGTCGCCGGGTCGATGGAGACCGGCCGGCCGAGAAACGGATCCAGCGATTCGAACGCGATCGCCGCCGGGTGCCGCGCGTGCAGTGCGCGCAGCGTATCGAGCGTCGGAGCGACTGGTCCGTCGTGACCGATCCGTCGGAGGTAAGAGGGAAGGTCCACCATCACCGGCACGCAACGGTGCGATACCGCGTGTTCGGCGTTCGATCTACCGTCTCGCGACGTTCCTGCCGACCGCGGCGCCGCGCGGGGACCCGGGGCTCACGGCGCGCAGCGCCGCGAGCCCTTCGCGCTGACGTAGAGTACCCCTTCGCCCAGCGTCAGGGAGATCGCGTCGGCCGGCAGGTCGTGGTGCCAGCGAGGCGTCGCCGGATCCGGCGCCGCCGGGTTGAAGGCGGAGACGTCCGGACGAGAATCACGCTCTCGACGGCGCTCCTCGCGTCGTCGGTCGTGCCGGTATTCGTGCAGACGACGCGGGCGACCGCTTTCGCCGGCCGTCAGGATCGTGGTCGCCGAGGATGCCCCCCGGCTGCGGCGCCGGGCCCGCTGCCGCGACACCCGCACGCCCGTCGAATCCCGCGTTTTGCACCCTCGCCCGGGGAACATTACCCAAGCCGGATGGGTAAGAGCCTGCTCGACAAGGTCTGGGATCTCCACTCGGTGCGCGAGCTCGAGTCCGGACAGACCCAGCTCTTCATCGGACTCCACCTCGTGCACGAGGTGACGAGCCCGCAAGCGTTCTCGATGATCCGCGAAGCGGGCCTCGGGGTGCCGTTCCCCGACCGGACCTTCGCCACGGTCGACCACATCATCCCCACCGACTCGCAGGCGCGTCCCCTCAAGGACGGCCAGGCCGAGCAGATGATGAGCGCGATCGAGAAGAACTGCCGCGAGTTCGGGATCCGCTTCTACAGCCCCGACACCGGCCACCAGGGCATCGTGCACGTGATCGGCCCCGAGCTGGGTCTCACGCAGCCCGGCATGACGATCGCGTGCGGCGACAGCCACACGTCGACGCACGGTGCGTTCGGCGCGGTCGCGTTCGGCATCGGCACCAGTCAAGTACGCGACGTGCTCGCGAGCCAGTGCCTCGCGATCGCGCGCCCGAAGGTGCGGCGCATCGAGGTCAACGGCAAGCTCGCGCCGGGCGTCTATGCGAAGGACGTGACCCTGCACATCATCCGCAAGCTCGGCGTGCAGGGTGGAGTCGGCTACGCCTACGAGTACGCCGGCACCGTCGTCGACGCGATGACGATGGAAGAGCGCATGACCCTCTGCAACATGTCGATCGAGGGCGGCGCGCGGCTCGGCTACGTCAATCCCGACGCGACGACGATCGAGTACCTGCGCGGTCGCGAGCTCGCGCCGAAGGGCGAGGCCTTCGAGGCGGCGACGCGCTGGTGGCTGTCGGTCGCGTCGGACGCGGACGCGAAGTACGACGACGTGGTCAGGATCGACGCCGCCGACATCGCGCCGACGGTCACGTGGGGCATCAACCCGGGTCAGGCCATCGGCGTGCGCGAGTCGATCCCGCTCGCGAAGGACTACTCGGCCGACGAGCGCGGCACCGTCGAGGACGCCTACCAGTACATGGACTGGAAGGGCGGCGAGCCGGTCGCCGGCACGAAGATCGACGTCGCCTTCATCGGCTCGTGCACCAACGGACGTCTGTCGGATCTGCGCGAAGCCGCGAAGGTCGCGAAGCTCGGCCACGTCAAGCAGGGCGTCAAGGCGCTCGTCGTGCCGGGCTCGCAGGAGGTCGCGCGTCAGGCCGAGGCCGAAGGTCTCGACAAGATCTTCACCGCGGCCGGCTTCGAGTGGCGCCTCGCCGGCTGCTCGATGTGCCTCGCTATGAATCCGGACAAGCTCGTCGGACGCCAGGTCTGCGCGTCGTCGAGCAACCGCAACTTCAAGGGACGGCAGGGCAGCCCCTCGGGTCGCACGCTGCTGATGAGCCCGGCGATGGTCGCCGCGGCCGCGATCACGGGCACCGTCACCGACGTGCGCGACCTGCTCGCGAAGGGGAACGCATGAGCACGAAGAACGACTCCGCCCTGATCCCCGTCGCGAAGGTCGCCGGACGCCCGATCCCGCTGCGCGGCAACGACATCGACACCGACCGCATCATCCCCGCGCGCTTCATGACCGCGATCACCTTCGACGGCCTCGGCGAGCTCGCGTTCCGCGACGCGCGCTTCTCGCAGGACGGCAAGCCGCTCGAGCACCCGATGAACGACCCGCGCTTTCAGGCGAAGGGTCCGCGCGTCGCGCTCGTGAACAAGAACTTCGGCTGCGGCTCGTCGCGCGAGCACGCGCCGCAGGCGATGTACCGCTGGGGCGTGAAGGCGCTCGTCGGCGAGTCGTTCGCCGACATCTTCTTCGGCAACTGCGTCGCGATGGGCATCCCGTGCCTGATCGTCAGCGAGGCCGACGCCGCGAAGCTGATGGACGCGGTCGAGAAGGACCCGGCGCACGACATGACGGTCGACGTCGACGCGCGCACGGTGACGTTCAACGGCATCACCGTTCAGGCGAAGATCGCCGACGGCGCACGCACGCAGCTGCTCAAGGGCACCTGGGACGCGACGCGCATCCTGGTCGACGCGCTGCCGCAGGTGAAGGAGACCGCGGCGAAGCTGCCGTACACGCGCGCGTTCGCAGGCTGAGCGCGAGCGAAGGAGAGTGACCCGCATGAGCGAGCCGTACGTCTTCGCAGGCAGCCCGCTCGAGCGGGTCGACTTCCGTCGTCGCGACGCGCAGTGGATCGCGGAGCGCCTCGCCGACCGCGACACGCGCTTCCTGCCGGTGTGGCGTCTCTCGGTCCCGGTGCGCGAAGGCGGCCAGCCCGAGCTGGTGTGGATCGACTGCGAGCGCCGCCCCGACGGCGGCCCCGAGCCGATCCTGCTCGGCATCCACGCCGGACGCGCGCACTTCGCGCTGGACGTGTCGTCGCTCGGCGATCCCGTCGCGGAGCTCGGACTCGCCGAGGCGTCGTACCCGGACCTGCGCGCCGTCGCGTCGCGGCTCGGGGGCGGCGAGGCCGCGATCGCCGCGCAGGCGCGCCACCTCGTCGACTGGCACGCCCGTCACCGCTTCTGCTCGGTGTGCGGCCAGCCGAGCAAGGTCGGCGACGCCGGCCACGTGCGCCGCTGCTCGTCGAGCGAGTGCGCGACCGAGCACTTCCCGCGCACCGATCCCGTCGTGATCATGCTGGTCACGCACGGCGACCGCTGCCTGCTCGGACGCCAGCCGAAGTGGCCGCATCCGTTCTTCAGCGCGCTCGCGGGCTTCGTCGAGCCGGGCGAGACGCTGGAAGAGGCCGTCGAGCGCGAGGTCTTCGAGGAGGCGGGCGTGCACGTCGGCAGCGTGCGCTACCACTCGTCGCAGCCGTGGCCGTTCCCGGCGTCGCTGATGATGGGCTGCATGGCCGAGGCGACCACCGAAGAGATCCGCGTCGACTCGCACGAGCTCGAGGACGCGCGCTGGTTCACGCGCGACCAGGCGCGCGCGGCGCTCGCGGGGAAGAGCAAGGAGCTCGCGCTGCCGCCGCCGCTCGCGATCGCGCACCAGCTGGTGCGCGCGTGGGTGCACGAGAAGCCGTAGCTCTCAGCTCGTCACCTCGATCGTCGCGTCGGCGAAGCTGCCGTCGGGCGTGACGCTGCCGCTGACCGTCGCGTCCTGCCCGATCGCGAGCGCCGTGCACGCGATCGGCGCGCCGGCCTCGTCGACGATCGACGAGCCCGCGAGCCGCACCACGTAGACGTCGCCGTCGTCCGGACGCTGCGCGCTGACCAGCTGCAGCTCGCCGCCCGCGCAGTCGATCGCGGTGATCGTGCCGTCGAAGAAGACGCTCTGCGACGCGGGCACGGCGGTGCCGGTCGCGGCGTCGAGGGTGACGTCCCGGAGGCCGAGCGTTCCGCCCGCGGGCACGTTCACCGCGACCCTCGCCTCGACGCCGTCCTGCGCGCGGACGAAGCGGACGGTCACCTCGGACTCGTAGTCGCCGCTCAGGCGGAACGCGCCGCTGGCGTCGGTCTCGTCGCGCACGTCGGTGCCTTCGACGGACACCGCGATGCCGGCGAGCGACCCGCTGCCGGCGAATCCGGCGGCGCCGCTCGCGGGCACCATGCCCGCAGCCGACGCGGCCACGGTCACGACGCGCGCGACGTTGCCCTCGGTGATCGTCGTGATGCCGGTGCCGCTCGAGCCGCCGTCGAGCGCGCACGAGCCCAGCACCAGCGCGAGGCCGAGCAGAGCCAGTCGTTGCAACTTCATTTCCCGGGCTCCCTCTTGGGGCGTTTCCGTCGCGGCGCGCCGCTCTTCCGTTCGATGCCGTGCACCGGTGCCGGGGTTTCGTCGGGCGCGGTCTCGAAGAAATATACGCCGACGCCGGCGCCGCGTCTGCCGCCTCCGGGAGCTTTCGGATTGCGGTCCCGGTCGTAGCGCGCGAGCAGCGCGTTCATCGTGCGCAGGAACTTCTCGCCGGCGCGGCGCGCCTCGGCGCGCGCGCGCCCGGCACCGTCCGCGCCGAGGTTGTCGTAGAACACCTTGCGCTGCAGCAGCGGCTCGCCGTCCGGCTCGAGGACGTTGCGCAGCATGGTCTCGACGAGCTGCGCCGGGTCCTCGGCGAGCATGTCGAGCTTCTCGTTCGCGCCGTGCGCCGGCACGTACGAGTCGGACTGGAGCGCGATGCGGTCGTCGCCCTCGAGCCGGATGGCGCCGCTGCGCAGCAGCTCGTCGAGGATCGCGCGCGGCGGCAGGTCGGCCGCGACCTCGCGCGCGAGCCGCACGAAGCTCGGTCCGCGCGCGGCACGGTAGGGAAGGGGCAGCGGCTTGCCGCTCGCGTCGCAGGCGCGCGGGTCGGTGAGCCACCGGCTGACGAGGCTCGCCGCGTGGTTGCGTCCGAACTTCGCCGGCGCCGGCTTCGCCGCGTCGTCGCCCGAGCGGATCCGGTGCACTTCCTTCCGGTTGATGCCGGTGAGCAGCGCCACGCGGCTGTCGGTCTGCGGGCGGTGCTCGAGCGCGAACTCGCGCTCCGCGATCTCGACGAAGAGCTCGCGCAGGCGCGCTTCGAGGCGGCCGAAGGGCACGTTGGCCTCGAGCAGGCGCTTCACGAGGGGACGAAGGATCTCGGCCGCGGCGTGCACCAGCTGCTCGGCGGAATCCTCCTTCTTCACGCGGCGAGCCTAGCGCCACGCCGTCGTGCGCTCAAGGGATCGTGGGAATTTTTCCCACACCTTGTTGCGTGGGCTCCGCGCAGCGCTCAGGGTGCGTCTCTGTGGGAAAAAATCCCACGACGACTCGGGGCCGGGACGGGCGGCTCGTCGGGGCGTCAAGGAGGAAACACGAGATGGAACGACCAACGAGACGATTCACCCTCGGAGCGAGCCTGCTCGCGGCGCTCGCGCTCGCGACGCTCGCGAGCAGCGCCATGGCGGCGCTCGCGGCGATCCCGACCGACTTCCCCGATCCCGCGGGCCGCAAGCTGCCGCAGCCGCTGCAGCGGCGCTTGACGGATCTCGGCAAGCGCCCGCACACGTACCGTCCGCTGACGATCTTCTCCGAGGCGCCGACGCCGAGCCGTCTGTTCGGCTACTACCTGCTCGACGGCGGCGGGTTTCAGCCGAACGTGTTCACCGCGGTGATCCCCGACCTGAACTCGGGCGTCGTGCCGACCGCGACCGGAGCCAACGGCGACCTGCCGCCGATCGGCTCGGTGCGTCTGGCGCTCGAGCCGAAGCCCGGCCTGCCGACCGACCCCAACGACGTCGAGTCGTTCATCGACGTCTTCACCGACATCTCGGGACTCTTCGTCATCAACAACGAGTCGGGCTGGTACGAGGGCTGGATGATCCACGACGTCGTGATCCCCGATGTCGCACCGCCGCGTGCCGACGGTCACGCCATGTTCGGCGCGATCACCGCCGACGACGCGACCGCGCTCGCGGCGCTGGGCGCGCACGACGTGCCGGGCGCGGTCTTCACGCGCGACGGCGAGGACGTGCGTCCGACGGCGGCGAGCGACCACTTCCCCGACGTGCAGACCAACGTCGTGCCGCTGCAGCTCAGCATGGGCGCGTACAACTGCCTGCAGCAGAGCGACTGCCACTCCTACTGGGAGTTCAACGAGTATACCGACTGGGTTTCCCCGCTCTACGAGCTGGGCTTCACGGGCGGCATCCCCGGCACGTTCGAGGCGGGGCAGATCGCGGAGCTGACGTCCGCCGTGCCGGGCTCGGGTCCGAGCGGCGTCGCGGGCTCACCCGTCGCGGTCGGTGACGATCCCGACGATCCGCGCGATCCCGATCGCGGCCAGGCGAGCAGCTTGACGGACGCCGACCGTCCGCAGGCGCCGAACGACGAGCACAAGGAGAAGCGGCTGCGCTTCGTGCCGAGCGGTCTCGGCAACGAGGTGCTGCTCGACGCGTACGTGCGCCTCGCGTCGTACGAGCCCGGCGTCACCGACGTGCGGCAGCGCATCTTCGACGCCTACCGCGACGAGGTCGCGCGCATCGACGAGAACGGCGACGGCATCGTGTCGTTCGAGGAGGCCGACGCCGAGGACACCTCGGACGGCGGCCAGTCGAACGAGCGCCTCTACCTGCCGGCGACCGCGTTCGACCGCTTCGCGGTCACGCGCGAGATCGACGACGGCCTGCTCGCGCCGCGCTTCGCGCCCAGCCAGCGCGCTTGGCTGGTGAGCGGACAGTTCGTGCTGGTGTCGCCGCCGGTGAACGCGTCGGTGCCGCAGGACGCGGACAACCGGTAGCGCGCGACCGCCCGACGACGCGCGCGCCCGGCGGCGCACCCCCCGGCGCCGCCGGGTCTCCCTCGCGCGCGCGCACCGTTCCGGCCCGGAGCATTTCTCCGGGCCGGAACGTCGCTGCGGTCCCGCAGTCCGCTCGGGCGCCGCGACATGAGGGGGATATGCCCCTCGGGGCCAGAAGACCGCCCCGGGAAATCACTTCTTGCTCCTTGCGGTCCCGCCATCGCGGCCCCATCCTTCAGCGGCAAGCGCGAACGGACGCCGAAGCATCGGGCACGACCGTTGCTCCGGAAGCGCGGACCCCGGCCCGGCCCGGACGTCGGCAGCAACCCAATGGCCACCATACTCGTCATCGAGGACGAAGCCGTCCTCGCCGAAGGCATCAAGCGGACCCTCGAGAAGGTCGGCCACACCGTCACGACCGCGCCCACCGCGCGCGACGGTCTCCAGACCTGCAACGAGATCCGGCCCGACGTCACGCTGCTCGACCTGCACCTGCCGGACGGCCGCGGCCTCGACCTGCTGCCGCAGCTCGTGACGCCGTGCCCGAACGTCGTGATCATGACCGCGTACGCGACCGTCGAGGACGCCGTCCGCGCGATCAAGCTCGGCGCGCGCGACTACCTGCAGAAGCCGCTCAACATGGACGACCTGCGGCTCACCGTCGGCCGCGTGCTCGAGGACAGCCAGCTGCGCAGCGTGCTGTCGTACTATCGCGAGCGCGAGACGCCGGCCGCGGGCATCGACGGCATCCTCGGGAATTGTGCCGAGATCCAGGAGCTGCGCGAGCGGCTGCAGCGTCTGTGCGCGCTTCCCGAGGGCACCACGCCGCCGACCGTGCTGGTCACCGGCGAGACCGGCACCGGCAAGGGACTCGTCGCGCGCACGCTGCACTACGCCGGCCCGCGCGCGGAGCGGCCGTTCATCGAGGTGAACTGCGCGGCGATCCCCGAGGCACTGGTCGAGTCGGAGCTCTTCGGTCACGAGCGCGGCGCCTTCACCGACGCGAAGACCGCGCGCACCGGCCTCTTCCAGGCGGCCGACCGCGGCACGCTCTTCCTCGACGAGGTCGGCTGCCTGCCGGTCGCGATCCAGGTCAAGCTGCTCAAGGCGATCGAGGAGAAGAGCGTGCGTCCGGTCGGCGGACGCAGCGAGCGTCCGATCGACGTGCAGATCGTCGCCGCGACCAACAGCGATCTCGAGTCGATGACGCGCGCCGGGACGTTCCGCGAGGATCTCTTCTACCGCCTGCGCGTCGCACCGCTCGACGTGCCGCCGCTGCGCGAGCGCGGCGACGACATCGACCTGCTGGCCGACACCGTGCTGGCCGAGCTGACGCTGCGCTACCGGGCGCCGGGCCGCGCGCTGACGCCGGAAGCGCGCGAGCGCCTGCGCTCGTACCCGTGGCCCGGCAACGTCCGCGAGCTGCGCAACACGCTCGATCGCGCGGTGCTGTTCGGCAAGGGAACGCAGATCGACCCGGCGGCGCTGGCGCTGCCGGTCGCGCCGACCCCGACGAGGGTCTACGTCGCGCCGGACGCGCGCTTCGAGTTCGAGATCCCCGACGGCGGGCTGGTCTTCGAGGAGCTCGAGCGGGCGTTCATCGTCGCGGCGCTGCGCAAGGCGGGCGGCAGCCCGGCCGGCGCCGCGCGCCTGCTGGGGATGACGCGCGACACCATGCGCTACCGGATCGAGAAGTTCGGTATCGAAAGCGGCTCGTAGAATCCCGCCGCTCGGGCACAATGACGAAGCTCCCCCACATGAACGCATCCTCGAAGATTTCACCGACGACGCCGTACCGCCCGGCCGCGGCGCGGTGCGCGGCCCTGCTCGGGCTCGCGCTGTGCTTGACGCTCGGCGGCGCCGCGCGCGACGCGCACGCCGGCGGCAGCTCGCCGGTGCTCGCGCTGACGTCCGCCGACGTCGCGACCGCTCCGGCGGGTCCGGTCGCGCTGCACGCCGAGGGCGCGTTCTCCTTCGACGACGTCGTCGAGGACGTGTTCGGGCTCAGCCTCGTGATCACGCACGGCACGCACTGGGCGCGCTACGAGCAGGACGGCACGGTGCGCGAGGGAGATTCGGCCTCGGTCGCCGACGGACTGGTGCTCGCCGAGGTCGCGACGTTCCTCGCGCTGCCCGGCTCGGCCGCGGCGTCGCCGGCGCGGCTCGACGGCATCACGCGCGCCGGTGTGACCGTCGTTCTGCCCGCGGGCTTTCCGTCGGGTGACGCGACCGTCGTCCTCGCCGCCGTCTTCGACGGCGACTCGTTCCTGAGCAACGCGCTCGTGGTGAGCGTCCCGTGACGGCGCGCGTTCCGAGGCTCCTGCGTCGCTGCGCGCTCTGCGCGGCGCTGCTGCTCGCCGCGTCGAGCCGTGCGCGCGCACAGCTCGCGGTCTTCGACGGTGACCCGACCGACGGCGTGACCGGCCAGCCGTACAGCATGCTGCCCGGACTGCCGCTCGTCCTGCCCGGCGCCGACGGCAAGTACAAGACCGCCGACGACGTCGTGGACACCGATCTCACCGGCGACGTCGACGTCGTGATCCGCACCGGCGGCACGTTCACCGGCGGCGCGATTCCGGTGCCGCACGCGGGGGTCGCGAACGCGCCCGTCGTGACCGCAGGCGGCCAGCGCATCGGCATCGGCGACGAGGCCGCGTTCCAGGTGATCCTGTCCGACGGCCTGCCGCCGTCGGTCTACGGCACCCCGATCCTCACCAGCGAGCTCGACGTGCGCGGCACGCTGGTCTTCGCCTACGGCGATCTCGACGGCGACGGCTTCATCGGTCCGCGTGCCGCCGACGGCGACGCCGACCTGCAGATCGAGCGCCAGGAAGTCCTCGCGCCGGTCGGACGCACCGTCGGTGCGATCGCGAACGGCGTCGCCGCCGGAACGATCGCGACCTCGGTCGGAGCGCCGGCGAGCGTCGGCGGTCTCGGCGTCGTGCTGTCGGCCGGTGTCGCGACCGGCTCCCACGCATACCTCTTCGAGGACGGGCCGTGGATCTCGACCATGGCGCCGGCGATGTTCCCGCTCGAGCAGGCGAAGATCGTCGGCGGCGAGCCCGGACAGCCGAACCCGGATCCGCTCGGCATCGTCGATCTCGAGCTGAGCGACTCGTCGGTGTTCATTCCGCCGACGAACGACGCGACGCTGGGCTCGCGCTACGCGATCCCGCTCGACGGCTCGAGCCCGACGGTGGACCTGTTGCGCAGCGAGTCGGCCGAGGCGACGCGCGCCGTGTTCGCGGCACCGCTCGACGTGGCGACGTTCAAGGCCGGCTCTGCGCACCGCGTGCTGCCCGCAGTCGACGAGAACGGTGACCGCGCCCTCGCCGAGCACGTGACGCAGGTCGCGCTGCCGTGCGACGGCGACGCGACCCGCGCGTCGCTCGCGCTCATGCCGGCGGACCTGATCGCGAATCCCGCGGATCCGCCGACGGGTGGCTTGACGGTCGTGCTGCAGGCGTCGCCGCTGGTGCGCATCGCGAGCCCGGACACCGACGGTGACCCGTACCGGGAGGAGATCTCGTTCGCCGACGCGTCGTGGGTGCGCGTCGAGCTGGACGACGCTGGCCAGCCGCTGGTCGATCCCGCGCAGCAGAGCGTTCTCGTGCTCGAGAACGACGTGCCCGTGGAAGTGCTGCGCGTCGATCTGCAGCCGTCCGCTCCGTCCGCGCTCGACGCGACGCGCGCGAAGCTGGTGCTCGACGCGCAGGCGTCGCGCGACCGGCTGATGGTGGACGCGACCTTCACCGCCGATGCCTCGCTCGACCTCGCGACGCTGCCGCTCGCGCTCCGCGTGAGCGACGCCGACGGCACGATCTTCGAGCGCTCGCTGCCTGCGGGCGCGCTGACGCCGAACGCCGAGGGACGCGTGTTCCGCTTCCACGACCCGAGCGGCTCGCCCGGCCCGATGCTGGCGCACCTCTCGATCCGCCGCGCGACCGACGACCCGACGCGCCACACGCTGAAGCTGCGCGTCAAGCGGCTCGACGCGGGAGCGCGCACGACGAGCGTGCCGAAGGTGAAGGTCGAGATCGCCGCGGCGACCGCGCTGTTCGCCGCGGATGCGACCTGCACCGCGGGCTCGCGCCGCGCGGTCTGCGCTACGCCCTGACGTCGTCCGCGAGCGGCAACCGGATGCGGAACGTGGTGCCGCGTCCGGACGCGGTCTCGACGTCGATCGTGCCGCCCTGACGCTCGATCAGCCGCTTCGTCATCGCGAGACCGACGCCGGTGCCCGAGCGCTTGGTGGTGAAGAAGAGCTCGAACACGCGGCGCGACGTGGCCTCGTCCATCCCGGGGCCGTCGTCGGCGATGGTGACCAGCGCCGCGGGACGTCCGTCGGCGAAGCCGTCGAGCGAGGTGCGGAACGAGACGCGTCCCTTGCCCTCGAGCGCCTCGAACGCGTTCACGACCACGGTCTCGATGCACTCGCCGAGTGCGCGCGCGTCGAAGAGCACGTTCGCGAGACGCGCCCCGGCGCCGTCGTCGACCACGAGGTCCACCGCGGTCCGGCCCGGAGCGCGCGTGCGGAACTCGTCGACGAGCCCGGCGAGAAACGCCGCCAGATCGTCGGCGCGGACCTTCACCTCGAGCGGGCGCGCGATGTCGAGCATCGAGCGCACGCGCTTCTCGAGCCGGTCGGACTCCGCGATGATGTCGGTCATCGTCGACGCGATCTGCGGGCGGTCCTCGAGGTCGTCGCGCGCGAGCTCGGCGAAGAGCCGGATGCCGGCGACCGGATTGCGGATGCCGTGCGCGAGCGCGGCCGCCATCTCGCCGATCGCGGCGAGACGCTCGGCCTGCACCAGCTCGTCCTGGGTGCGGCGGATGATCTCGTAGGCGCGCGCGTTGGTGAGCGCGAGCGCCGCCTGGTGCGCGAGGGTGTGCAGCAGGTGCATGTCCTCGTCGGAGAACAGCGCGCCCGACAGCTTCTCGCCGACGATCAGCACGCCGAGCGGGCGCCCCTCGAAGCGCAGCGGCAGCAGCAGGCTCGCACCGGCGCGCTCCGCGAAGCGGATCGCGGCGGCGAGCGCGGGATCGACCGTGCTCCCGGCCAGCTCCAGCCGGCGCACCGGGCGCGGCAGCGCCGCGATGCGCTCGAGGAGCCCTGGCTCCGCGGCGAGCAGCGCGAGCGTGCGCGGCGACACCTCGGCGGGACGTCCGTACGCGTGCGGCTCGCCGCCGTCGTCGAGCAGGACCAGCAGCGCCCACTCCACCGCGACGTGATCGATCAGGGTCGCGAGCACGGTCTCCGCGATGCGGCCCGAGTCGAGGAAGCTCGCGAGCGCCTGGCTCGTCGACTCGACCGTGCCGCGGTAGTCGTAGCGCTGGCGGTAGAACAGCCGGTCCACCGCGCGCTGGATGCGCTCGCGCAGCGGGTTCAGGAACAGCATCATCACCAGCACGTAGAGCGGCACGACGACCGACGGCATGCGGTGCCCGAGCCACAGCTCGCCCAGCACGACGAAGCCCGCGTACGAGCCGAACACGACCAGGGTGAGTGCGGCGTACGAGACGCCGAAGCGCAGGTAGCGGTCGACCGCGAACAGGTCGTGGCGCGCCACCGCGTAGCCGATCGACAGCGGGAACAGCAGCAGGAAGGGCGTCAGCGCGTTCATCGGGATCGTCGCGCCGAGTGCGAGGATCGCGAGCAGTCCGAGCGCCGGCACGAGTGCGGCGAGCACCATCCCCGTGAGCACGACCTGCACCTGCTGGCGTGCGAGCGGATTGCGCGAGCGCAGCAGCGTCAGGACCAGGGAGACCACAGCGAGCACGCCGGCCAGCGCCGCGAGGCCGTACACGAGGTCGTTGGCGGCGAGGTGTGCGCCGGGGTCGAGGTCGAGCAGCACGTTCTGCGCGAGCCCGAGCAGCGCGAACGCCGCGTACAGCAGCGGCCGCAGCCAGGGGCGCGCGCGTACGAAGCGGCGCTCCTCCGGAAAGCTCATGCCGAAGTCGAACAGCGACGCCGGCACCAGTGATTCGGCGAGGAAGTACAATCGCTGGACCCAGCCCGCGGAGAACAGGTCGAGCGCCAGCACCAGCATCAGGCCAGCGGTGCCGCTCAGCATGGCGCCGGCGCGCGCCGCGACGTCGCCCGGCCGGAAGGCGAAGATGACCAGCGCCATGACGAGCAGCGCCGCACCTTCGAGCAGGTAGGGCAGGTAGACCGGCAGCAGGTCGTCCCAGTGCCAGCGCGAGGTCGGTACCGCGACGTCCAGCGTCTCGCCGCCGCGCGCGAACGTGTAGCGGACGCTCGTGCCCTCGGGCAGCGCGCCGATGCGGCGCCGCAGCTCGGCCGCGTCGCCGACCGGCGCGCCGTCGACCGCGCGCAGCACCGTGCGCAGCGGCACGCCGGCGCGCATCCCGGGCCAGTCGTCGGCGCCGATCGACGGCACGACGAGGTTCCGCCACACGACGAAGCCGGGTGACGTCCGTCCGACGAGCGTGGCGGTCGACGCGACCGCCACCGCGATCGCGGCGGCGAAGAGCGCGATCAGGCCGAGGAAGACGGCCTTCTGCGCAGGGGTCCGGAAGCGGTCCAGCACGATTGCCCAGGCGTTCGAGTGCGCCTAGCCCATCGGGTCGCGGCGTACAACGAGCGCGCGACCGACGCGTGGAAAGCGCCTTTGCCGGGTCGGACCGGGCTGATAGACGAACCGCACCCGTGCTCCCATCCGTCCGGACGGCCCGTTGCGCCGCTCCCCGATCCGTCGCCTTCGTCGTTCTCCTGCTCTGCGCGCTGCTCGCGTCGGCGTCCGGCTGCGGCAACGGCAGGACCGCTCCCGCCGACATCCGCCGCGTGGTCGTGCTGCACCTCGACACGACGCGCGTCGACGCGATCGGCTGCTACGGCGGACACGCGCGCACGCCGGCGATCGACGCGCTGTGCGCGCGCGGACGGCGCTACACCAACGCGATCTCGCCGACGCCGCTGACGTCGCCGAGCATCGCGTCGTTCATGACCGGCAAGCTGTCGCACGAGAGCGGCGTCTACACGGTCGGCAACGTCGTCAAGGACAAGCTCGAGACGCTCGCCGAGGTGCTGCGGCGCAACGGCTTCGCGACCGGCGGCTTCACCAGCAACGTGGTCACCGCGAACCGCAGCGACGGCTCGAGCCTGGGCTTCGACCAGGGCTTCGATGTCTACCGCGCGGCGCTCGACGAGACGCCGATCCCGGCGGGGACCGACCGCCGCCGCTTTCCGCGCGACAACGCGGCGGTGCTCACGCGCGAGGCGCTCGCCTTCGTCGACCAGCACGCGAACGACCGCTTCTTCCTGTGGATGCTGTTCATCGACCCGCACGCGCCGTACGCGCCGCCCGCGCCGTACGACACGATGTACGCGAACGACCCGGCCCTGCTCGGCGCGAGCCGCACGCTGACGCGCGAGCAGATCGGCGGGCAGGCGGTCGTCGAGGGCGAGTCGCAGTCGGCGTACTACACGTCGCGCTACTACGGCGAGGTGAGTCTCGTCGACCGCTCGATCGGGGAGATCGTCCAGCGCGTGGACGCGCTGCCCGGGAAGACGCTGTGGATCGTCACCGCCGATCACGGCGAGAGCCTCGGCGAGCAGGACCGCTGGTTCCAGCACGGCAAGACGCTCGGCCACGCCTGCGTCGACGTCCCGCTGATCGTCGCCTGCGACGGCTGCGTGCCGCCGGGCACGAGCGACGCGCTGGTCGCCAACGTGGATCTCGCGCCGACCATCCTCGACGTGCTCGGCATCCGCGCCGACCCGCTCGGCCTGCACGGGCGCTCGCTGGTGCCGACGTTCGCGGGCGCCGACCCGTGGCCCGACCGCGTGCTGCCGATCAACGTCGAGCACGCCGATCGCTGGCGCGGCGTGCGCACCAGGACCGCGGTCCTGCAGACCCGCCTGCAGCGTCCGAGCGGCATCCCCGACCAGCGGCTGCTCTACGACGTCGAGCGCGATCCCGGCGAGACCACCAACGTCGCGCAGGCCCGCCCCGACCTGCTGCGCCACCTCGAGAAGGTGGAGGCGTCCTGGTTCCTCGCGCGGAAGGGTGAGCCCGAGCAGGACGCGCGCACCGAGTACGAGATGACCGAGCGCCTGCGCGCCCTGGGATATCTGGATTGACGGTGGTGCGCGGCCTGCTGCTCGCGGCCACGTGCGTGCTGGCGGCCGGCTGCGCGATCGTGCGCCCCGACCACACGATCCGCGCCGCGACCGGCTCGGTGAGCGAGCAGCTGTGCAGCGCCGCGTTCGTGTCGGGAGTCGATCCGGACCGCTTCTTCGCCGAGACGCTGGCGCCCGAGGGCGGCATGAACCTGATCGCTCCCGCGCTCGCGTACGAGGTGGATCGCGCGTCGCGCACGGTGCGGACGGCGGTTGCGGGCGGGTTCGAGAGCCGCGCGGTCGCGCGCGACGCCGCGGGCTGCGTGCTGGTGCACGACGCGCCGGTCGCGGAGCCGCGCCCGGGATTCGCGCTCGCGGACGTTCCGCCGTCGCTGCCGCCGATGGCCGGTGCGGCCGTCGTCGAGCCCGCAAGCCCCGCGCTGCGCGCGGCGATCGACCGAGCGTTCGCCGAGACGGAAGAGGCGCCGCACCACTGGACGAAAGCCGTGGTCGTCGCGCACGCGGGACGCATCGTCGCCGAGCGCTACGCCGACGGCTACGGCGTCGACACGCCGGTGCCGGGAAACTCGGTCACCAAGTCGGTGACCAGCGCGCTCGTCGCGATCCTCGTGCGCGAGGGCAGGCTGCGCGTCGACGAGCGCGCGCCGGTCGCCGCCTGGTCGGGTGCGGACGACCCGCGGCGCGCGATCACCATCGACCAGCTGCTGCGCATGACCAGCGGCCTGCCGCTCGACGAGTCGTTCGGCGGCTGGGACCGCGCCGCGCGCCTCTGGTTCCTCGAGCCGGATCAGGCGGCGTACGCGGAGTCGGCCCCGCTCGACGGCCCGCCCGGAGCCGCGTGGCGCTACAGCGACGGCGGCTACGCGATCCTCGGCCGGATCGTGCGCGACCGCGTCGGCGGCACCGCGGACGACGTGCTGCGCTTCGCGCACGACGAGCTGTTCGCGCCGCTCGGCATGGCGCACGCCACCCTGCAGCTCGACTCGACCGGCACGCCGGTCGGATCGCGCGGCATGCTCGCGACCCCGCGCGACTGGACGCGATTCGGTCAGCTCTTCCTCGCGGACGGCATGGCGGGCGGGCGGCGCATCCTGCCCGAGGGCTGGATCGCGTACGCGACCACGCCGTCGCTCGACGCCGGCTACGGCGCGGGCTTCTGGCTGAACGTCACCGACGCGCGGATGCCGTCGTGGCCCATCCACTGGGGGATGCCGCACGCGCCGCGCGACGCGTACTTCGCGCGCGGCTATCTCGGGCAGTACGTCGTGGTGGTGCCGTCGGCGGATCTCGTGGTCGCGCGCTTCGGCTCGAGCCACGGTCCGGGGGGCGATGCCGAGCTCGTCGGACGGCTGGTCGCCGACGTGATCGCGGCGCTCGGCTCGTAGCACGCGACAAGCGCAACCAAACGGTTGCGTCAACTCCGGCGCCGGGACATGATGCAACCAGGAGGTTGCATCATGTCCGACACCGACCGCATCGAGAGAAGCATCGTGCTGCGCGCATCGCGGGCACGCGTGTGGCGCGCGATCAGCGACGCGCGCGAGTTCGGCGCCTGGTTCCGCGTCGCGCTCGACGGCGAGCTCGTGGCCGGCAGGACCGTACGAGGGCGCATCACGCACCCCGGCTACGAGCACCTCGCGATGGAGTTGCACGTCGAGCGCGTCGAGCCCGCGACGCTGCTCGCGTATCGCTGGCACCCGTACGCGGTGCAGCCGGACGTCGACTACGCCGCCGAGCCCACGACGCTGGTCGAGTTCCGCCTCGAGGACGCCGACGGCGGCACGCGGCTCGTGATCGTCGAGTCGGGCTTCGACCGCCTTCCGGCGTCGCGCCGCGACGAGGCCTTCCGCATGAACGGCGACGGCTGGTCGCAGCAGATCCGCAACGTCGAGTCGCATGTCGCCGCTGCCTGACGTCGCGCGGGCGGGGCTGGGAGGCGCGGCGCCGGTGTTCGCCGCGCTCGGCGACGAGACGCGCCTGCGCATCGTGGTGCGGCTCTGCAGGGACGGTCCGCTGCCGATCGCCGGTCTCGCCGACGGCGCGCACGTCACGCGGCAAGCGATCACCAAGCACGTGCGCGCGCTCGAGACGGCCGGGCTGGTGCGCTCGCGTGCGCTGCGGCGTGGCGACCGGCAGCGCGTCTGGGAGGTCGATCCGCGCGGCTTCGCCGAAGCGCGCCGCTACCTGGAGCGAATCGGCGCGCAGTGGGACGACGCGCTGCTGCGGCTCAGGTCTTTCGTCGAAGAGTAGCGGGCGTCGTACGCGGCGGGGTCTTCGACCGCACCTCGTGTCAGCGCGCCGCGCCGACGTCCCACGCCGCGAGGTTTCCGTCGCCGTCGCCCGACAGCAGTCCCGCGCCCCACGCGAGCGCCGTGATCTGCGCCGGATGCCACGACAGCGAGGCGAGAAGCGTGCCGTCGGGCACTGCGAAGATGCGAATCGTGCGGTCGCGGCCCGCCACGGCCGCGAGGAGCCCGTCGGGCGACAGCGCGAGGCGCGTCGATGCCGATCCCGCGTCGACCTTCTTCGTCTCCTCGCCGCTCGTCGCGTCGAAGGCGCGCAGCGTGCCGTCCGAGCCGGCGACCCACAGCACGCCGCCCGCGAACGCGAGACCTTCCGCCGGCTGCAGCGACGGCGTGACCGTGCGCGGTGCCGCACCGCCCGCGCCGAAGAGCGTGATCGCGCCGACGTCGTTCGCGACCGCGGTGTGCGCGCCGTCGGGGGACGTCGCGACGTGCAGCGCACTGCCGTCGACCGGCAGCGCGCGAACGACGACGCCCTTCGCGTCGAGCACGAACGCCTTGCCGCCGGCCGCCGCGACCAGCCACGCGCCGTCGGCGGTCCAGGCGAGGTCGCTGATCGTCCCGCCCGGCCCGGGCGCGCGGCCGGCGACGTTCCCGGTCGACAGCGTGTAGCCGATCAGCTCGGTCCCGACCGCGAGCACCGCCGCATCGCGCGTGCCGCTCGCGAGCGCCGCGCGCGCCTCCTGCTCGGCGGGCAGCGGCTCGAAGGCCTTCGCGGCGTCGAGCGCCGGCAGTGCCAACGTCCCGGTGGCGGAATGCACCAGCGAGACCAGGGCCAGGCCGCCCTCCGGCGGCACGGCCACCGCCCCGACGGCGCGTCCGAAGGCGATCACGCAGCGCGGCGCAGCAGTCCCGTCCGCGGCCGGTGCCGACGGCGGCTTGCAGGCGGTCTCGGGGAAAGGCGCCCGCGCCCGCTGGTCGAGCTTCGGGATTCCGGCCGCCGGATCGCGGTCTTTTCCCGGATCCGAGCAGCCGGCGGCGATCGCGGCCGCGAGCGCGCAGGTCGCGGCGAGGGAAACGAGCCGTACGTTCATGCGGACCTCCGGTCGGGCTTCGGTCGCAATCGTCTCTTCCATAATGCGATGCGCTGCGTATAAGGTCCGCCGCGTTCCAAACAGGGACGTCGGGCAACCACGTGTCACCCAGAATCGAGGGCCTCTTGAACAAGCCGCGCGCCGCCGTCTGCCTGGCCATCCTTGCAGCACTCATCCTTCTCGCCGCAGGACCGGCCTCGGCGCAAACACTCACCCGCGGTCCGCTGCTGCAGAACCCCGACGCGCTGACCACCACGATGACGCTCATCTGGTGGACCGACGTCGCCGGCAACAGCACCGTGGAGTACGGCACGACGACGGCGCTGGGGTCGTCGAAGACGGTCGCGCAGGCGGGCAGCTGCGAGATCGGTGCGGCCGGCACGTGCCACACCGTCCAGCTCACCGGCCTCTCGCCGGGCACGCGCTACTACTACCGGCTGCTGGTGAACGGCACCCCGGTGCTCTCGACGACCTACTTCGAGACGTTCCGCACCCCGGCCGACTCGCGGCCGCTGTTCTTCACCATCGTCGGTGACTTCGGCGCCGGATCGAGCGGCCAGACGAACGTCGCGAACAACCAGAACGCGGCCGACCCGCCGCTCGTCGTGACCGTCGGCGACAACGCGTACGAGAACGGCACGCAGTCCGACTGGGACAACAACGTCTTCATCCCGCAGTACGAGAATCTGCTGCGCCGCGCGGTCTTCATGCCGACGCTCGGCAACCACGACCTGAACGACGTCGGCGCGAGCAGCTGGGCGTCGTCGGTCGAGATCAAGATGCACCTGCTGCCGCGCAACGCGCCGGCCGGACAGGAGGAGCGCTACTACTCGTTCGACTACGGCGACGCGCACCTCGTGGTCCTCGACTCGAACCCGCCCGCGCTCGACTCGACGCAGGCCAACTGGCTCGCCGCCGACCTCGCCGCGACGACGCGCAAGTGGAAGTTCGTCTTCCTGCACCACGCGTCGCACTCGTGCGCCAACGGCATCGCGTCCTTCGGCAGCAACACCACCGTCAAGAACCTGTTCGGCCCGCTGTTCGAGCAGTACGGCGTCGACGTCGTCTTCGAGGGGCACGACCACATCTACGAGCGCTCGAAGCCGGTCGACGAGTTCCTGGTCGGCGGCGGCTCGGGCTCCGACGGCCTCAAGACGATCTACGTGATGACCGGCGCGGGCGGAAAGACGCTCGACAGCGCGGCGAGCAGCGATTCGGGCGGCCCGTACCGGCAGCCGCTCTTCGGCAGCAAGAGCTACTGTCCGTGGCTGTCGAATCAGTGCCCGGGCGGCGTCGGCGGACAGTACTGCAGCTTCGCGACGTTCTCGCACTCCGAGGTCGAGATCACCGACAACTCGACGCTCGTCGTCTCGACGATCGACCAGTCGAACAACGTCCTCGACTCGTTCACCGTCACCAAGGGCGTCACCTGCGGCAACGGCATCCTCGAGGGCAGCGAGGCCTGCGACCAGGGCTCGGCGAACGGC
Source organism: Binatia bacterium (assembly GCA_046327915.1). GTDB lineage: Bacteria > Desulfobacterota > Binatia > UBA12015 > UBA12015 > VGTK01. The sequence goes on from JAXLXO010000006.1 coordinate 94,412, forward strand.
ACCACGGGCTCGTGCTGCACGGCGAGTTGCGCCTTCACGACGTCCGGCACGACGTGCCGTGCGAGCGCCGGCGTCTGCGACACCGCGGAGACCTGCAGCGGCTCGAGCGCGCTGTGCCCGTCGGACGCGAAGTCGACCGCCGTGTGCCGCGCGGCGCTGGGCTCCTGCGATCTCGCGGAGAGCTGCAACGGCAGCGGCAACGACTGCCCGGCGGACGTCAAGGTCGCCAACGGCACGGTGTGCCGCGCGTCGGCCGGCACGTGCGACGTCGCGGAGAGCTGCGACGGCCTGAACGTGACGTGCCCCGCGGACGGCTTCGTCTTCGCCGGCACGACCTGCCGCGCCGCGAGTGGCGCGTGCGACCTCGCCGAGGCGTGCACCGGCTCGTCGGCGGCGTGCCCGGCGGACGGCATCGCGTCGGCGGGCACGACCTGCCGCGGTTCGACCGGCGGCTGCGATCCGGTGGAAGTCTGCAACGGCTCGGCGACGACGTGCCCGGCCGACGTGATCTCCTCCGCGGGCACGGTGTGCCGTGCCGCGGCGAGCGTCTGCGACGTCGCCGAGACCTGCAACGGCTCGTCGGGCGCGTGCCCGGCGGACGTCGTCGCGCCGAGCGGCACCGTGTGCCGTGCGTCGGCGGGCGTGTGTGACGTCGCGGAGAGCTGCAACGGCGTCTCGGGCGCGTGCCCCGTGGACGGCTTCGTCGCGGGCGGCACGCAGTGCCGCGCGTCGGCGGGCGTCTGCGACGTCGCGGAGGCGTGCACCGGCTCCGCGGCCGCGTGCCCTGCGGACGGCCTCGCGCCGACCTCGACCGTGTGCCGCGCGTCGGCGTCGCCGTGCGACGCGGCGGAGACCTGCACCGGCAGCTCGACGTCGTGCCCGACCGACGTGCTCGCGTCGGCCGGCACGGTCTGCCGTGCGGCGGCGGGCACCTGCGACGTCGCCGAGACGTGCAACGGCACCACCAACACGTGCCCCGCGGACGTGCTCGCCACGGCGGGCACGCAGTGCCGCGCGGCGCTCGGCGTCTGCGACGTCGCCGAGCAGTGCAACGGCAGCGACGCGCAATGCCCGGCGAACGCGTTCGAGCCGGCGACCAAGGTCTGCCGCTCGGCGATCGACGTGTGCGACGTCGCGGAGAACTGCACCGGCTCGTCGGCGACCTGTCCGACGAACGTCATCGCGGCGTCCGGCACCTCGTGCCGCGCGTCGGTGGGCGTGTGCGACGTGGCCGAGACCTGCAACGGCGTCTCGACCTCGTGCCCCGCGGATCAGCTCCGCCCCGCCGGCTTCACCTGCCGCGCGACGGCGGGCGTGTGCGACGTCGCCGAGGTGTGCAGCGGCAGCGCCGTTTCGTGCCCGGCCGACACCGGCCTGCCCGACGGCGACGGCGACGGCGTGTGCGATCTCGACGACGCGTGCCCCGTGACGTCCGATCCGCTGCAGGCCGACGCCGACGGCGACGGGCTCGGCGACGCCTGCGACCCGTGCAGCAACTTCCTGTCGGTGGTCGCGACCAGGGCGCAGATCCAGTTCGCGAAGCTGGCGACGCCCCCGGGCGACGACAAGCTCAAGATCACGGGCTCGTTCACCGTTCCGGCGACGCCGGCGATCGACCCGCTGAGCAACGGCGGCGTGCGCATCATCGTCACCGACTCGACGGGTGCGAGCGTGATCGACGCGAGCATCCCGGGCGGGCTCTACGACGGGCTGACGCGCGTCGGCTGGACCACCAACACCAGCACGACGAGTTACACCTACCGCAACTCCGGCGTGGCGGTGCCGACCGTCGCCGGCATCGGCAAGATCACGCTCAAGAAGAGCAGCAAGACGCCGGGGCTTGTCAGCTTCACCGTGACGGGCAAGAACGGCAGCTATGCCGTCAACACGGCGAACCTGCCGCTCTCGGCGACCGTCGTCCTCGCGCCGCCGTTCGCGGCCAACAACCAGTGCGGCGAGCTGAAGTTCACCGGCCCGATCCCGCGTTGCACGTACGCGGCGACCTCGGGCGTCCTGAAGTGCAAGTAGCGCAACCGCGCGGACGCCGGTCTGGTACCGGCGTCCGCGGTGCGCTGTCCTGCCTGCTCGCCGTCGCGGTGCTGCTCGCCGCGTGCCCGCCGATCGTCGGTGTCGCGCGCGCGTCCGACGAGCCGAAGCCGTTCGAGGGCTTCGAGGGCGTTCCCGGCGACTGGACCGAAGTCCTCAACGGCTACATCCACGACCCGAGGACGTACGGTCCGCGCCTCATCGCGATCGAGCGCGAGTCGGGCGGCAACCTGCCGCCGATCTTCCGCATGGCGACCGCCGACGCCTACCTGCGCGCGGGCAACCGCCGCGCCGCGGAGCAGATCTTCGAGAGCAGCCTGGCGCAGAACCTGGGCTATCCGTGGAGCGACTTCGCGAACATCGGCATGGGCACCATCCGCCTCACGAGTGGCGACGAGGACGCGGCGATCGACTACTTCGGCCGCGTCGCCGAGTCCGAGGAGTCGTCGTCGCAGGCGCTCGGCAACCTCGGCATGGGGGCGGCGCTGTCGGCGAGCGGACGCTTCGCGGAGGCGCAGGAGGCGTTCGCCGAGACGGCGTCCATCGACACCGTCGAGGCGCCGGTCCGCGACGCGGGCCGCTTCGGCGCCGCGATGGCGCTCTTCGGTGCGGGGGACTACGCCGCGGCGGCGAAGGCGTTCGACGAGATCGCGCAGAGCGCTCCCGGCGGCACGCTCGGCGAGGACGCGCGCTACGCGGCGGCGCGCGCGCGCATCGCGATGGGCGACCGCGAGGGCAGTGCGGCGTCGCTGCGCGAGCTGGTCGCGAAGTGCGACCCGCGCAAGGCCGGACGCCGCGCGCCGCGCGCGATGCGCAACCTCGACGCGCGCGCCATGGGCCGCAACTGGCTGCGCAACTACCGCCACACCGGCTGGAGCAGCATGTCGGACAAGGGCGGCACGATGTACTCGATCGGCGGCTGTGCGCTCGCCAAGTCGACGCTGCGCGCGATCGAGCGCGGTGATGCGAGCCTGGACGCGGTCCGGCCGGTCGCGGTGGCCGCGGCGGAATCGGTACCGGTCGCCGCCGAGCCGCCACCGCAGGCGGCGCCCGCCGCCGTGGCCGACACCGCCGACGCGCATCGCGCCGCGGGCTGGGCGCAGATCGGGTGGCTGGTCGCGGGGATCGCGGTGCTGCTCCTCCTGTGGCGCGCGCTCGCGCGGCACACGAAGGCGTCGCGGGACGCGTCGCACCGCTGACGCCCGGCGCGCACGCGGCGGCTCCGTCGGCGTTTGGACGTTGACTTCCGCCGCGCCGGAAGCGGACAACGTCGTCCGGCTCATGCCCGACGCGTCACCCCCGATCGACCGCGCGCGCGTCCCCGTACGTCGCGGTGCGCGCCTTCTCCGCGCCTCTCTCGCGACGCTGCTGCTGCTTGCGGGCGCCGTGCGCGCGCACGCGCTGTCGTTCACCGACGTGACGGCCGCGGCCGGCCTCTCGACCACGCACGGCTACGCGGCCGAGGGCGCGTGGGGCGAGCCCGGCGTCATCGCGGGCGGCGTCGCCGCGGGCGACTACGATCGCGACGGCTTCGTCGACCTGTTCGTGATCCGCGGCGAGCTCGGCGCGTCGCAGCTGTTTCGCAACGCGGGCAACGGCACCTTCACCGACGCGACCGCGACATCGGGCCTCGTCGTCGGGCCCGGGCTCTACTCGAGCGCGACCTTCGCCGACGTCGACGGCGACGGCTGGCTCGACCTGCTCGTCGTCGGCTTCGCGAGCACGCCGCCGATGCTGTGGCGCAACGCGGGTGACGGCACGTTCGTGAACGCGACCTTCGGATCAGGCTTGACGCTGCCGGGCGCGCACGCGTTCTCGGCGTCGCTCGGCGACGTCGACCGCGACGGCGACCTCGATCTCTTCGTCTCGCTGTGGACCAGCGACCTGCCGGCGAGCGGCCCGAACGGACACCTGTGGCGCAACGACGGCAGCGGCCACTTCACCGACGTGAGCGACGTCGCCGGCGTGCCGATCTTCGCGAGCGCGCTGTTCACGCCGACCTTCGACGTGTCCTTTACCGGCAACTTCGCCGACGTGAACTCCGACGGCTGGCCGGACCTCCTCGTGTCGGCCGACTTCGGCGCGTCGCGCGTGCTGCTCAACGACGGCGACGGCACGTTCACCGACGCGACCGACCACGGCGTGATCACCGACGAGAACGGCATGGGGTCGGCGATCGGCGACTACGACGACGACGGCGACCTCGACTGGTTCGTGTCGAGCATCTGGGATCCGAACGGCGTCAGCGAGGGCAACTGGGGCGTCAGCGGCAACCGCCTCTACCGCAACGCGGGGGACGGCACGTTCGCGGACGTCACGTCGTCGGCCGGCGTGCGCGTCGGCTGGTGGGGCTGGGGCTCGACCTTCGCCGACCTCGACGACGACGGCCACCTCGATCTCGTCCACGTGAACGGCTGGGGTCCGCGCGACGTCGCCGACTCGGCCGAGTTCCACGCCGATCCGGCGCGCGTGTTCCTGTCGAACGGCGACGGTACGTTCACGGAGAGCGCTGCGGCACTGGGCGCCGCCGACACCGGCGAAGGACGCGGCGTGGTCGCGTTCGACTACGACCGCGACGGCGACGTCGATCTGTTCTACGCCAACAACTCGGGCTCGCCCGTGCTGCTGCGCAACGACGGCGGCGGTGCGAACGCGAGCCTGAGCGTCGTGCTGCGCGGCCGCGGCGGCAACAGCGAGGCGATCGGTGCGCGCGTCCGCGCGACCGTCGGCGCAACGACGCAGATGCGCGAGCTGCGCGCGGGCAGCAACTTCGAGTCGCAGGATCCGGCCGAGGCGCACTTCGGGCTCGGTGCCGCCGCGGGCGTCGACCAGCTGCGCGTGACCTGGCCCGACGGCACGGAGACGAGCGTCGCCGACGTCGCGGCGGACGCGTCGCTCGTGCTCTCGCAGCCGGCGCCGGGTGGTCCCGACTGCACGCTGCCCGCGCCGGCGAACGCGTGCCTGCCCGGCGGCGTTGCGAGCTCGCGCACCGACTGCATCGTCGAGTGGCTCCTGACGCCGGCGCCGCCGCCCGGTCCGGGCGGCATCCCGAGCCGCACCGTGCTGTGCCGCGACGGCGATCCGTCGTGCGACCGCGACGCGGCCGCGAACGGGGCGTGCATGTTCGATCTCGCGCTGTGCGTGAACGCGGCCGATCCGCGCCTGCCGCGCTGCACGCCGACCGACGTCGCGACGCTGTCGATCACGTCGCCGCGCAAGACCAGCCGCAAGCAGCTCGAGCGCGACGTGCACGCGCAGCTCGCGAGCGCCTTCGGCGTGACCGGCGAGCTCGGCGTCGGCACGGCGCGGCTGCGCAGCAACGCGACGCCGAACTACTGCACGGCGAGCGTGCCGGTCACGCTGCCGCTCGCGGTGAGCGGCACGGGAGCGCTGCGGCCGGCGAAGCTGCGCGTCGGCGTGAAGGCCACTTCGAGCCACGCGGGCGGCGACAGCGACGTGCTGTCGCTGCAGTGCCTGCCGCCGTCCTCCTGACGCGTCAGGCGCGACGCTCGAAGACCGCGACGTACGACTTCGTGCGCGGCGCCGACGCGCCCGCGGCGTCGCCCCAGACGGAGCGCGACGGCGCGTCCGGCGGGATCTCGACGAGCCCGATCTGGCGGTAGTCCGCGTCGACGGTGCGTGCCGCCCAGTCGAGGATCTCCGTCGACGAGCCCGGGCGCCGCGACCACGACATGTCGACGTTCACCAGCACGAGGAAGCGCGGCTTCGCGCTGTCGAGCTGCGCGATCATGTCCTTCTGCATGCCGGCGGCGAACGGCTGCGGCTCCATGAGCGGGTACATGTAGATGAAGCTCGTCGCTGCCCGGCGGCGCGCGTAGAAGTAGATCTGCGGCTCGGAGCCGATCACCGCGATGCGGTCGTCCGGCCCGGCACGCCGCGCGATCTCGTCCGCGATCTCGATCGCCTCGGCGAGCGGGTTCACGCCGTACACCGCGCGCGCGTTCTCGGCCGGGGAGCGCTCGAGCAGCGTCGCGCGGTCGTGCGCCACGCCGAGCACGAACACGAGCGCGGGGAGCGCCACCCCGGTGATCCGCGCCGCCTGCGGGCTCGTGGCGCGGATCCTCTGCAGGAGCGCGTCCGCGCCGAGCGCCGCGAGGATCGCGAGCGCGGGCAGCACGAGCAGGAAGTAGTGGTCGGTGAACCGCAGCCCGGGCACGACCGTCGCCGCGGACGTCACGACCAGCGCCGCGATCTGCAGCCGCGCGCGACGATCGAAGCGTGACGTGACGAGCGCCGCCACGCCGGAGGCCGCTAGCAGCCAGGTGAGCGGCGACGCCGCGAGCATCCTGCCGAGCTGTCCGTAGAGCTCGGGCAGGCCGGACGCCGCGTCGATCATGGTGCCGTACTCGCGCAGGTACACGACGGTCCAGAACCAGAACGGCTCGAACGCGCCGCCGGCGAGCATCGCGAGGCAGACCGCGGCGTACGGCAGCGCGGCGCCGACGCCGAACGCCGCGAGCGCGCGCACGACGCCCGCCGGAGACGCGCCGCTCGCGGCGATCCACGCGGCACCGCACGCGACGAAGAACGCGCCCGGCTGCTTCATCACGACGCCGATGCCGAGCAGGAGTCCGGCGGCGAAGAGCCGCGCGCTCGATGCGGCGCGGTCCTGCAGCAGGAGCAGGCCGGCGAGCGCCGGCAGCAGCACGAAGTGCTCGGTGTTCGCGGTGAAGCCCAGCACGACGGTGCCGAGCGACAGGACGGCGTACACCGCGGCCGCCGTCAGCGACGCGAGCTCGCCGGCGAAGCGGCGGGCGAGGGCGGCGACGAGCACGATGGTCGCCGCGTTCACGAGCAGCAGCGCCACGCGGATCGCGACGTCGGTCTCGCCGAACAGGGACAGGATCGCGGCGTACGCGTAGTAGACGCCGGGCAGCTTCATGCTGTGCGCGGCGACGTACGGCCACTCGCCGCGCAGGATCAGCTGTCCCAGGTACGCGTACTCGCCCTCGTCGCGCTCGAGCGGCAGCCCCGCGATGCGCAGGCGCACGAGCGCGCTCGCGACGACCATCGCGGCGAGCCCGAGACGTGCCGGCCACGGGCTCGCTGGCACCTCGGCGGGCGCCACGCGCGCGCGGCGGCTCATCGGTCGTGCGGCCGCACGACGTAGCCGGTCGGCGATCCGGCGACCGTGCGGTAGACGCGCGCGAGGTACACGCCGAGCGCCGCGGTCGCGAAGAACATGCCGCCGAGGCCGAGCAGCAGCAGCGACAGCGCTGCACCGAAGCCGAACGCGCCGCCCGCGACGAGGCACCACAGCGCACCGAGCGCGCCCAGGAGTCCGCACGTGGCGCCGAGCACGGCGAGCGCGGCGAGCGGCAGCGTGGTGAAGCTGGTGATGAGATCCGCGTTGAGGCGTACCAGCGCGAGCAGCCCGTAGCGCGACTCTCCCGAGCGCCGCGGGTCGTGCCGCACCGGCACCTCGACGACGCGGAAGCCGAGCCACGCGGCGAGCGCGAAGAACGGCTTGCCCGGCGCCCACGCGGTGCGCGTCGCCTCGATCACGTCGCGACGGTACGCCTTGAACTGTCCGCCGAAGTCCTGGATCTCGACGCCGACCAGCAGCCGCGCGATCCAGTGCACGGCGCGCGATCCGGCGAGACGCCACGCGCTCTCGTGGCGCGCGTTGCGCCGCGCGGTGACGACGTCGACGCCGGGCGCAAGCGCGTCGAGCAGGCGCGGAATCTCCTCGGGCGGGTTCTGCAGGTCGCCGTCGAGCGTCACGACGACGTCGCCGCGCGACTCGAAGATGCCGCAGCACAGCGCCGCCGCCTGGCCGAAGTTGCGCGACAGCGAGCGCACGCGGACGCGCGGGTCGGACGCGGCCGCGCGCGCGAGCAGCTCCGCCGTGCCGTCCGTGCTGCCGTCGTCGACCAGCACGATCTCGAAGGTCGCGCCCCGCGCCTCGAGCGTCTGCTTGACGCGCGCGATCAGCTCGTCGACCGTCGCCGCCTCGTTGAACAGCGGCACGGCGACCGACACCTGCGGTCGTGGCGTGGTTTCGCTCACGGCACCGACGCGAGCACGCGGCGCGCCTCGTGCTCGCCACAGGAGAGGAGGAGATCGAGCGTGGAAAGGTGCGACACGAACGGGGCGTGCATCTGCGCGTACACCGGGTGCGCGTAGCGCTGGAACGTGACCTCGATGCCGTGCGCCTTGCAGAGCGCGACGTCGAGGTAGTCCTGTCCGCTCTCGCCCTCGAGCAGCTCGGTCGCGCCGAGCTTCTTCATGAACGCGATGATGCGGTGGGTCGGTCCGGGGAGGTCCGGGAACTGCTCCTCGTACGCGCGCTCGAGCCCGGCTTCCGACGAGATCACCAGCGGCGTGGTCACGCCGAGGCGCTTTGCGAGAAAGCGCAGCACCGGCAGGGTCGCGTCGACGAGGCGCGTCGCGCGGGCGTCGAGCACGGACGCGAGCGCGCGCAGCAGGTCGGGCGCGAACGGGCTGCCCGCGTAGAAGTTGCGCAGCGTCGCGAGGTGGCTCGTCGTCCACGGCACGGCGGTGTCGAGCGGCACGTCAGCGATCCTCTGCCGCGGCGACGGACGCGCCGGCAGCGTGAGCCAGTGCGGACCGTCCGGTCCGCGCACGCGGTTGCGGTGCGCCCAGCCGTTGGTGGTGAACTGCATCTCGTCGGCGACGACGAAGACGTCCACGCGCCGCATCTGGTCGAAGTAGCCGAGCCACGGCAGGTATCCGGGCTGGATCCCGGCGAGGCGCACCGCCACCGTGCGTCAGGACGCGCGCCGCAGCTCGTCGAAGTCGAGCGGCGCGACGACGGTGTCGTCGCCGCGCGCGACGTCCGAGTAGCCCTGCGCGATCATCCGCTTCATGCGTTGCTTGACCCAGTTCGCGACCGGCAGGTCGTCGATGTAGCCGTTGTTGCAGCGCAGGTAGTAGGCGCGCCCCGCGCGCACGAGCGGCGGATCCTCGGGCTGGTTGGTGCGCTCGTGCCACTGGCGGTACGCCTCGACCGCGCGCTCCTGCGGCACGCCGCAGAGCTCGAGCGTGCGCGTGCGCGCCTGGCGCGTGAGCCGCGAGTCCTTGAGGTGGCGTCCGATGAAGATGTTGGACGCGAAGCTCGCGTAGCCGAGGCAGGCGAGCGTGCGCTCGACGGACGTCCGCATGCGCGACAGCGCGACCAGCCCGGTGCCGCGCGACATCTGCATGTGGCGTGCCTCGTCGATCGCGTGGTTCTTGAGGATCGTGCGCACCAGCGGGTGCATGCCGGGCTCGTTGATCGAGCAGCGCTCGACCGTCTTCTGGTTCACGTTCAGCGCGTAGCGCGTGAAGTAGTAGAAGTTGAGGTCGCCGCGCAGCCAGCCGAGCAGCGTGTGTCCGCGCACGTACCAGTTCGCCATCGGCAGAGAGACGTTGGCGCCGCGCAGCTGCTCGAGCGTGAGCCCGTAGTGCGCGACGACCTTCCGGATCAGGCACAGGAAGGCCTGCACGTGCATGGTCTCCTCGACCACCTCGCGCGCCATGTAGAGCGCGATCTCGGGATCGTCCTCGACGATGGTGTCGAGCGAGGCCTGCAGGTTGAGGATGTTGGTCGCGATCTCGGCGACCGCCGTGGTCAGGTAGCTTTGGCAGAAGCTCAGCCGGTTCAGCATGAGCTGCTTCTCGTGCGGCAGCTCGTGCCAGATCGGCTCGCCGTAGAACCAGCTCATCTGCAGCGGGAAGAGCGTGTGGTCGCCGAGCGTGCTGGCGTCGAACTGCTCCGCGAGGTCGAGGAAGTTGGCGCGCAGCGCGTCGACGTCACGGTCGCTCACGGCCTTCAGGCGCCGCGTGAACTGGAAAGAGTGCGGTTCCGGGGTGGATGCCATGTGAGGGTTCTCCGGGCGCGTGCATACCACCGCCGTCCACCGCGAGGGAAGGCTCGACATCGGAGCTCCGGGGGCCGCCTGGAGCGCGTCCGCGCGGCTCCCGGAGCGTCCGCGGGCGACCTTCTCTCTTGACAGCCATGAGCCGCTGAGGCTCGATCTGCCGCCATGTCGCGGTCGCGCACCATCCTCGTCACCGGCGGAGCCGGCTTCATCGGCTCGCGCTTCGTGGCGCACCACCTGCGGACGCGGCCGGCGGATCGCGTGGTCGTCCTCGACGCCCTGACCTACGCCGGCAGCCTCGACAACCTGACCTGCCTCGCGGACGCGGTCGAGCGCGTCCAGTTCGTGCACGGCAGCGTGCGCAGCCCGCAGATCGTCGAGTCGGTGCTGGCCGACTGCGACGCGGTGGTCCACCTCGCCGCCGAGACGCACGTGCCGCGCAGCATCAGCGACAGCTCGGTCTTCTTCGAGACCGACGTGCTCGGCACGCAGACGATGGCGGCGCTGGCCGTGTCGCGCGCGCCGAAGCTCGAGCGCTTCGTGCACGTGTCGTCGTCGGAGGTCTACGGAACCGCGCTGCACGACGCGATGGACGAGCAGCACCCGCTCGAGCCGTACACGCCGTACGCCGCCGCGAAGTGCGCCGCCGACCGGCTGATCCACGCCTTCGTGCAGACCTACGCGCTGCCCGGCGTGATCGTGCGGCCGTTCAACAACTACGGCCCGGGACAGCACCTCGAGAAGCTGCTGCCGCGCTTCATCACCAGCGCGCTGCGCGGCGATCCGCTGACCGTGCACGGCGACGGACGCGCCGCGCGCGACTGGATCTTCGTCGACGACACCTGCGCCGCGATCGAGCGCGTGCTCGACGCGCCCCTCGACACCGTCCGCGGACAGGTCTTCAACGTCGGCACCGGCGTCGCGACCGACGTGATCACGCTGGCGCGCGAGGTCGTGCGCATCGTCGGCGCGAGCCCGGATCTGATCGAGCACGTCGAGGATCGTCCGGGCCAGCTGCAGAAGCACTGCGCCGAAACGACGAAGACGCGCACGCAGCTCGGCTTCACGGCGCAGACCGCGCTCTCCGACGGTCTGCGCGCGACCGTCGACTGGTACCGCGACAACCGCGCCTGGTGGGAGCGTCAGCTGTGGATGCGCTCGGTGCCCGTGGTCGGCACCGACGGCAGCATCCGACATTGGTAGGCGCGCGCTCTAGCGCGGCGTCGCATTCAGGTAGCCGCTGCCGTCCGCCAGCCGCCAGTCGGTGCACGTCTCGCAGGGCGCGACCTCGTCGAAGCGTCGCGCGTCGTGCGCGCGGCGGCGGCGCGCCAGCTCGGCGCCGTTCCAGATCTCCGCGATGGTCGCGTCGCGGACGTTGCCGAGCGGTGCGTGCGCGTCCCAGTCGGCGCCGCACATCGTCACCGTGCCGTCCTGCAGGATCATCAGCGACGACGTGAGCCAGCGGCACGGCGGACGCTCGTCGGGAACGGCGCCGGCGACCGCGATCGCGCCGCCGAACGACGCCGGCGCGATGGTCATCACGAAGTCGCGCGGTCCGAGCAGCGGACGCCACGCGCCGACCACGCGGTCGAGCGCCGCGAGCAGCTCCGGCGTGCGCATGAACTGGATCGACGTCACCGGACGCTCGCGTCCGAGCGCGCACTTGCGCTCGAGGAACGCGCGCACGTTGCGCGACACGCGCTCGAAGTGGTCGCGGCCGCGCATGGCGAGGTAGGCCGCTTCGTCGTCCGCGTCCATCGAGCACTCGAGGCGGTCGAGGCCGCTGTCGAGCAGCGCGTCGGCGAGGCGTCCGTGCAGCGACACCGCATTGGTCGAGAGCCCGACCTCGCGCACGCCGGCCTGCTTCGCGAACGCGATCATCCGCACGAGCCCGCGGTGCAGCAGCGGCTCGCCGAGGAAGTGCAGCCAGAGGCGCGTTCCGTGCGGCGCGCACTCGCGCGCGATGCGCTCGAACAGCGCCTCGTCCATGAAGCCGAGCGGCCGCGTGAAGTCCTGCCGCGGGCACAGCACGCAGCGCTGGTTGCAGTGGTTCGTGACCTCGACGCTGATGCGCGCGGGGAACGGCGCGATGATCGCAGGGCCCGGGCCGGTCGCGGCCCGGGCGGACGGGGCGGAGTCTGCCGTCGGGCCGGGGCGCTGCTGCGAGAGGGCCATCGGGCGGGGACGATACCAGCGCGCTCCGTCCCGCATAAGCCTCGGATCCGGGCTCCCGGCGCGCCCGGGCGGGCCCGGTCCGCCATGCTTGACGACCGGCGCCTGCGTGCCGCCGGGGCGCCGACGGCGTGCGGACGGGCCGCCCTCCGTACGGGAAAATTCGTTGACTGCCGCGGGCAGGATTGCTCTGTTGTCGGCGCGCGCACCTCGGCGCCGCGCGACTCTCGACCTCGTCCCAGCCGTCGATCAGAGTTCCCGAAATGCCCCCAAAACTTTTCCCGGCCTCGATGCATCTCCCTCGTCCGTGGACCTCCCGCGTGCTTCCCGCAGCGCTCGTCGCGCTGCTGCTGGCGAGCGGACCCGCCGCTGCCGAATCCGCGCCCGATGCGCCCGGCGCTGCGGACTCGTCCGCGCGCACCGACGCCGTGCCCGAGCAGCTCAAGATCGCGGTGAACGAGTACGTCGCCGACCCGATGGCGAATGCCTCGCGGCTGGTCGCGCTCGTGCGCCGCTCGAACGACATCCCGCTGCCGCCCGAGGTGCAGATCGTCGCCGCCGACGCCTACCTGCGGCTCGGCAACCGGCGCGCCGCGGAGCGCCTGTTCGGCCAGGCCCTCGAGAGCAATCCCGGCTACCCCTGGGAGGACTTCGGCAACGTCGGCATGGGAACCGTCCGCCTGATGTCGGGCGACACCAAGGGCGCCGAGCAGTACTTCGGGCAGCTCGGCGACGCGCCCGAGGCGTCGTCGCGCGTCCTCGGCGATCTCGGCACGGGATCCGCGCTCGCCACGTCCGGCCGTTACGACGAAGCGCGCGCCGCCTTCGACAAGGCTGCCGCCGCCGAGGGCGCGGACGCGCACTTCCGCCAGGCGGGACAGTTCGGCAGCGCCGCGGCGCGCTATGCGGCCGGCGACTACGAGGGTGCCGCGCGCGCCTTCGACGAGCTCGCGGCGATGGACCCGAACGGTCCGATGGGACGCGACGCGCGTTACGCCGCCGCGCGCGCACGTCTCGCACTCGGCCAGTTCGACGAGGCCACCGAGGCGCTGCGCGCCATGGACGCGAAGTGCGGCGACGAGCGCAAGAGCCGGCGTCCGTCGCGTGCGCTGCGCAACCTCGACCAGCGCGCGATCAACCGTACCTGGCTGCGCAACTACCGCAGCAACTCGTGGAAGGTGCTCTACGCGCGCGAGGGCGGCGCGTACTCGATCGACGGCTGCGCGCTCGCGCGCGCCACGCTGCCCGCGGCGGAGCGCTCCGATCCGCGGCTCCTCGGCGGCGCCGTGCGGCGCGTGGCGACGGACGCCCCGCAGGTCGCGCCGGCCGCACCGCGTGAGGAGCGCGCCGAGCCGCGTGCGCCGATCGCCGAGCCGGCGTCGGGTCCGGGCTGGCTGCCGTTCGCGATCGCCCTCGGTGCGGGCGCCGCGCTGGCGCTGCTCTGGTTCAGGCGCGCGTCGGGCACGCGCGCCTGAACGCCGAACGCTCGACGACGCGCGCGCGTATCCGGACGGCGCCGCTCAGAAGCGGCGCAGCAGGCGCGTCACGCGGGCGTCGTCGATCGGCGTGTAGCGCTTGAGCAGCGCGTAGACGCGCAGCAGCGCGCGGTCGGCGCGGATCAGCACGCGGCGCGCGAGCGGATCGCGCGGCCGCGGCATGTAGTTCGTCGGGTGCAGCGGCACCACGCGGGCCTCGTCGCGGAAGTAGTACAGGGCGAGCGACTTGCGGCTCCGTCCCTCGGGACACGCGAGCACGTCGGGCACGCCGTGGAACGAGACCGCCGTCGTGCGGAACACCACGCAGCGGTTGAACAGCGGCGCGATGCGCTGCTCGCAGCGGCTCACGGTCGCGTCCCAGAGCTCGAGGTCGCCGCGATACGCTTCTTCCCAGTCGCGGTTCAGGAACACGATCAGGTTGAGCTGCCGGCTCCACGTGCGGCGCTTGCCGTGCGCGAGCGCGTCGGTGTGGACGTTGAGGTGTCCGCCGGGATCGGTGCGGTGCAGGCCCGCGCCGTCGAGCTCGGGATCGCCGATCAGGTCGGCGACGCCGGACAGCCGCTCGAGCGTGGCGCGCATCGCGGGCGAGTAGAGCGCGCGCACGGTCGCGGCGGTGGCCGGACCCATGTGCTCCAGATCGCCGAAAACGCTCTTGCGCTCGTTCACGTGATGCAGCGGCTGCCATGCGATCGCGGGATCGTCGAACTCCGCGGCCACCGCCGCCGCGACGTCGTCGGGCAGGAAGTCGTCGAGCACCACGTGCGGGAACGGGCTCGCCGCGGCGAACGACTCTGCGTGCGGCGCGAGGCGCTGCGCGATCGCGTCGAGGTCGACGGTCGGCGTCCGCTCGGGGACGGCGTCGGCGGCGCGTTGGGGGGAGGCGAGGCTCATTCCGGTGGTGGCGTGCTCGTGGAGCGGACCCGAAAAGCAGGCCACAGCCGCGTGGCGACGGTCAAGCGGATTGTCACCGGGACCGGGGTGCGCGTCCGTGCGCCTGCAGCATGGCGTCGTAGGTGACGCGCAGCCGCTGCTCGTCCGGCGCACGGTCGAGCGCGCTCTCGAGGACGCGCAGCGCCTCGTCGCCGTCGCCGGTCGCCTCGAGCGCGAGCGCGAGCCCGTTGTACGCCTGAAGGAGCTTCGCGTCCGCCGCGATGGCGGCGCGGTAGTGCGCGATCGCGTCGGCGTGCCGCCCCTGCGCCGACAGCACGAAGCCGAGGCCGGCATGCGCCTTGGCGTGCTCCGGCTCGCGCCGCAGCACCTCGGCGTAGGCGCGCTCCGCGTCCGCCCACTGCTGGCGCTCCGCGTGCAGCACCGCCATGCCGAGCCACGCCAGCACGCTGTCCGGGTCGTTGCGCAGCGCGCGCCGGTACGCGGACTCCGCCTCGTCGCCGTGGCCGCTGCGCGCGAGGGCCGTGCCGAGCGTCGCGAGAGCCTTGACGTCGTCCGGACGGAGCGCCTGCGCGGCGCGCGCGTGCTCGAGCCCTGCCGCGACGTCACCACGCTCGACCAGCGCCGCGGCGAGGTTCAGCTCCGCGAGGTGATTCTGCGACGTGACCGCGAGCGCGTGCCGGAAGAGCGTGACGCTGTCGCGCCAGTGCTCCACCTGCCGACGCGTCGTCAGCAGGCACGCGATCGCGACCAGCACCGCCGCGGGCACGAGCGCGCGGCGCGCGCGCGAGTCGCGCGACGCCGCGTCCGCGATCGCCCACGTCGCCGCGAGGAAGATGCCGATCGCGGGCAGGTACGTGAAGCGGTCGGCCATCGCCTGGTCGCCGGCCTTCACGATGCCGATCACGGGGACGAGCGTGCCGAGGTACCAGAGCCAGCCGACCAGCAGGTAGGGCTGCGCCCGCCGCGTCCGCCACGCGAGAGCCGTCAGCGCGATCAGCACGGCCATCGCCGCCGCGACCTCGGCGAGCGGCAGCGTGCGGTACGGGTAGAAGACCGCGAGCTGCGTGGGCCACAGCAGGCTCCACAGGTAGCCGGCGTACGTGACGATCGCGTTCTGCAGGCGGAAGCCGAGCGGCAGCGCCGCGAGCGTCGCGACCGCGCCGCTGCTGCGCTGCGCGAAGAAGGTCACGACCGCCGCCGCGAGCGCGATCGCGAACAGCGGTGCGTACTCGCGGACCACGGCCGGCACGGCGAGCGGTGCGGGCGTCCGCACGTCCGTCGCGGCGTCGTCGCCGATGCCGGCGACGCGGACGCGCCGCAGTGGCCAGAGGTCGAGCAGCAGCAGTGCCGCGGGCAGCGTCACCACCATCGGCTTCGCGAGCAGCCCGAGCGCCAGCAGCAGCGCGACCGCGAGGTAGCGCGGCAGCGTCGAGCGCTGCGCGTAGGCGGCGTGCGCCCACATCGCGCCGGTCCAGAACACGGCGCTCAGCACGTCCTTGCGCTCCGAGATCCACGCCACCGACTCGACGTTGCGCGGGTGCAGCGCGAACAGCGCCGCGACGAAGGCGCTGCGCCCGGGCGCGCCGGTCATCGTGCGCAGCGCGAGGAAGAGCAGCACGGTCGCGAGCGCGTGCAGCAGGACGTTGGTCACGTGGTGCCCGCCCGGCTCGAGGCCGTAAAGCGAGCAGTCGAGCATGTGCGACATCCAGGTCAGCGGATGCCAGTTGGCGCTGTGGACGGCGGTCAGCGACCACGCCACGTTGGCGAAGGTCAGACCGGACGTGACATTCCGGTTCTGGACGACGTACTCCGGATCGTCGAAGTTGACGAAGTCGTGCTGGCGGACGCCGGCGTAGGCGACGAGGACCGAGGTGGCGAGAAGAACGGCGAGCAGAAGATCGCGCACGCGCGGGGAGGCCCCGAGCCACGCGGCGCCCGGGACACCCGCGACGGGTGCGCCGGCAACGCCCGTGGCGCGCGCGCCGGTCGCGGCGGGCTCACGTGCGGAGCGCGTGCCGACACCGGCCGCAGCCGACGGATCGTCGCTGCTGGTGCGCGTGCTGCCCGCTCTCGGCCTCTTCCTGCTCACCTTGCTCGCCTACCTCCCGGCTCTCGGCAACGGCTTCGTCTGGGACGACGACGACTACGTGACCGCGAATCCGACGCTGCGCTCGCTCGCCGGGCTCGCGCGCATCTGGCTCGAGCCCGGTGCCGTCCCGCAGTACTACCCGCTGACCTTCACCACGCTCTGGCTCAACTACCAGATCGGCGGTGCGGCGCCCTTCGGCTACCACCTCGTCAACGTCCTGCTGCACGCGACCAGCGCGGTGCTGCTGTGGCGCGTGCTGCGCGCGCTGTCGGTGCCGGGCGCGATCGTCGCGGCGGCGCTGTTCGCGGTGCACCCGGTGCACGTCGAGTCCGTGGCGTGGGCGACCGAGCGCAAGAACACGCTGTCGGGAGTGCTCTACCTGGGCTCGACGCTCGCGTACCTGCGCTTCGCGGGGATCGGCTCGTCAGGCAGCGACGCCGCCGCTGCGGACGGCTGGCGCGCGCGCCTCGCTGCCGAGGGCAGCAGTGCGACGTGGGCGCTCGCGCTGGTGCTGTTCCTGCTCGGGTTGCTCGCGAAGACCGTCGTGGCCACGCTGCCGGCCGCCCTCGTGCTGCTGCTGTGGTGGAAGAGGGGACGGCTGGTGTCGCGCGACCTCGCGTGGCTGGCGCCGTTCTTCGTCCTCGGCGCAGCGCTCGCGCTGGTGACCGTCCGCATGGAGAGCGGATACGTCGGCGCCTTCGGACGCGACTGGAACCTCTCGCTGATCGATCGCACGCTGATCGCCGGCCGCGCGATCTGGTTCTACCTCGGCAAGCTCGCGTGGCCGTCGCCGCTGATCTTCTTCTACCCGCGCTGGACGATCGACGCGGGTGCGGCGTGGCAGTACCTCTTCCCGCTCGCCGCCGCCGGCGCGGCGGTCGCGCTGTGGCTCGCGCGCTCGCGCATCGGCGTCGGACCGCTGGTCGCGTGGCTGCTGTTCGTGGTGACGCTCGGACCGGCGCTCGGCTTCGTGAACGTGTTTCCGATGCGCTACTCGTTCGTCGCCGACCACTTCCAGTACCTCGCGAGCATCGCGCCGCTGGCGCTCGCGGCCGGCGTCGGCACGGTCGCGGTGCGGCGCGGCGGTCCGGCGCTGCAGCGCGCCGGGATCGTCGTGGCGGTGCTGGCG
Organism: Binatia bacterium; assembly: GCA_046327915.1. Classification (GTDB taxonomy): domain Bacteria; phylum Desulfobacterota; class Binatia; order UBA12015; family UBA12015; genus VGTK01. The sequence continues at coordinate 112,079 of JAXLXO010000006.1, forward strand.
ATCGGCGCGTGCGCGGTGCTCACCGCGCGCCAGACGCTCGTCTACGCGGACCTGCGCACGCTGTGGGCCGACACGCTGGCAAAGAACCCCGGCGCGTGGATGGCGCACAACAACCTCGGCCTGCTGCTGTTCGGCGAGGGACGCACCGACGAGGCGATGGCGCACTATCGTGCCGCGATCGAGGCCAAGCCCGACGACGCCTTTGCGCGCAACAACCTCGGCCGTGCGCTCGCGTCCGTCGGGCGTCTCGAGGAGGCGCGCGTCACGCTCGTCGAGGCGGTGCGTCTCGAGCCCGGCAACGCCGAGGCGTGGAGCAACCTCGGCAACGTGCACGCCGCCGCCGGACGCTACGACGCGGCCCGCGACGCCTACGAGCGCAGCATCGCCGTGCGTCCGTCGTTCGCCGACGCGTACGGCAACCTGGGCAACGTTCTGCTCTTGACGGGGCGCCGCGAGGAGGCGATCGCCGCCTACCAGCAGGCGCTGCGGCTCGATCCGGGCTTCGCCGACGCGCGCCGCAACCTCGCCGTGGCCCTGGAGGGTGGCGACACCTTCGAGCGCTGACGCGGCGGGTGCGGCCGCACGCGCACCCGCCGCGGCGTCAATCGATGACGACGCGGCGCACGCTGTGTCCGCGCTTGATCGCGAACTCGATGCTGTTTCCGGTCCAGCGCGGCGGCGCCATGACGATGTCGCCGCGCGTCGCGAGCACGCCGTTGCGCACGAGGTCGACGCGCTTGCCGTCCGCGTACGGACTCGCGGCCCAGGCGATCGACTTCCCGTCGGGCGAGATCGTCGGCGGGAACGTGTGCTGCCACGGTCCGGTGAAGCGCGTGTCGTCGAACTGGTAGAACCAGTCGTCCTCGATGCCGTCGGCGGCGGCGAAGGCGTGGTGCTTGCCGTCGGCCGACAGATCGAGACCCCACACGAAGCGGTGCGGGCCGAACTTCCGGCCGCCCGAGACGACCCACAGGTTCTTCGGGTCCACCTGTCCGTCGGGGCCCGGCTGGGGGACGATCTCGCAGACGTAGACGACGCTCTTCCCGTCGGGCGTCACGACGAGCGGCTGTCCGGGGCTCGGTGCGTTGCACAGCTGCTCGTCGATCGGCTTGCCGTTGCAGACCACCTGCCACTGCTCGATGCCGCCGTCGCGCCGCTGCCACCAGCACGCGACCGGCGCCTTCGCCGCCGTGACGAGCGAGCCGCCCATGACCGCCGGACGGTCGAGCAGGGGAGAGCCGGTCACCTCGAAGCCGGTCGACTCGGGCAGCCGGATGCCGGGATAGCTGGCCCAGGTCTCGTCGCCGTGGAACACGGTCCAGCCGTTCTCGCCGAGCGCGATGCCGGCGAGCGAGCCGTCGGACAGGAAGCGCACCATCGCCTCGGGCTCGAGGTTGGGGCCGGGCCGGTTCTGCTTGACGACCGGGATGAACTCGACCGTCGGGCTGCCGAAGTCGCGCGCGACCTTGCCGTCGACGATCAGCCGCTGGTTGCCGCCGTTGTCGCTCGCGACGAACGCGACGTGCGCGCCGTCGGGGCTGACCGCCGGGGCGGTGGTGTCGTGGTACTCGCCGAGCGCACCGGCGGACGAGAACGCGACCATGCGGCGCGGCGGCGCCCCGGTCGGCGTCGGCGCGTCCGCCTCCGGACGCGGCGCGCGCGCCGGCGCGATCGCCGCCCAGGCCTTGCCGTGCTCCGCGAACGCGACCGGCCCCTCGCCGCCGACCTCGACCGGGCTCGCCTGCTCGTCGACGATCAGGTGGACGGCCGGTGCCTCCTCGACCTTCTCGGAGGCGAAGTACGTGACGGTGCTGCCGTCGGGCGACATCAGCGGGTTGGTGCAGCGCGCGTGCCACGCGCCGGGCGAGCGGTCGACCACGATGCGGCAGCGCTCGTCGCGCACGTCGGCCCACGCGAGGCGGTCGAGGCCGCGGGACACGAACAGGCTGCGCTGGCGGTAGTGCTTGCCGACCGAGCCGATGCGCTCGCTGTGCGTCGGCGGCGGCGGGATCGCGCTCGCGGTCGGGGACGGTGCGCCGTCGGCGCTGGTCGCCGTCGCGTCCGGCGTGGCGGATGCCGCGGGCGATGGTGCCTTGGCGTTCTCCTCGGCGTCTGCTCCACCCGGACCGAGGATCAGCAGTCCGGCGAGCAGCGCACCCGCCACGAGCGCCGCGAGGCGCGTGCTTCCGGCCGTCGCTCGGATCATCGCCGGCGGTGGATAGCAGACCCGCACGAGGACGGGCGAGAGTCCGGCGCCCACGGGCGCCTTGGACGACGAACCTCGTCTCGGAATTCGAGACGCAGCGTCAGAAATTCTGGTCGTCTGCATCAGATGCATTGACCGGCGCCGTGTTTCTTGATTGTTGGGCGCCGCCGAAAAGACCCCAAAACGCGACGCTGCAGTCGACGTAGAACACCCAATTTTCACGGCCCCAACCGGACCAGGCAGTCCCACGCGGGGGCAGGGGGAGCACATGAATCACCCACTCAAGGACTCGTCGCGCTGTCGCGTGTTGGCGACGGCGTTGGTCCTCACCCTGGCCATCCTGGTCCCCGGCGCGGCCCTCGCGCAGCTCTCGGGCGCGAGCAACTCGACGACGGGTGCGACCTGCAGCGGCGGCGGCAGCGCCGACGGCGACTGCCGGAACTCGGTGTCGTTCTCGACCGCGAACAACGGCACGACCTTCACCAGCCGTTACGCCTGGAACATCAACGCCGACACCGGCGTCGGCAGCACGCACGACACCAGCGGCAACGCGCAGCACAACGTCGCGTTCTCCGCGACGGCGGCCGGCGGCTACCGGCTGGACGTCGCGACGACGCGCGTCGGTGACCTCAACAGAGGCAGCGACGTCAGCGGCTGCGACGGCGCCGCCGACACCAGCGGCGTCACCGGCAGCTCGAACGTGGCGGTCAGCTCGGGCACGCTCAGCCTCGCCGACCCCGGGTCGATCGGCAACGGCGGCGGCTCGACCGAGACGCCGTTCAGCCAGAACAGCGGCACGGCGCAGATCTTCCGCGTGTCGAACGGCGTCGCGCAGTCGCACACCTTGACGTTCACCTGGAACGGCTCGGTGCGCTCGAACTCGTGCGAGGCCGCGGTCCGACAGGGTGAGAGCATCGGTACCACGACGGGCTGCGCCACCTGCGAGTACCCCGGCAGTCCGAGCCGCACGCAGTCGACCGACGGCCACTTCGTGACCGTCACGATGACGAGCCTGTGCGGCAACGGCACGGTGGACGCGTCGGTCAGCGAGCAGTGCGACCAGGGCGCGGCGAACGGAACGGCGGCGTCGTGCTGCTCGTCCTCCTGCACGTTCAAGTCGAACGGCACGCAGTGCCGCGCGTCGGGTGGCGTCTGCGATCCGGCGGAGCAGTGCACGGGCTCGAGCGCCACGTGTCCCGCGGACGCGAAGTCGACCTCGCAGTGCCGTGCGGCCTCGGGTGTCTGCGACGTCGCGGAGAGCTGCGACGGCGTCAACAACAACTGCCCCGCCGACGGCTTCGCCTCGAGCGGCGTGTGCCGCGGTGCGGCCGGCGTCTGTGACGTGGCCGAGAGCTGCGACGGCTCCGGCCCGAACTGCCCGGCGGACGGATTCGTCTCCGCCGGCACCGAGTGCCGCGGCGCCGCCGACCTCTGCGATCAGGCGGAGAGCTGCACCGGCAGCTCGGCCGCGTGTCCCGCGGACGGCGTCAAGGCGGGCGGCACCGAGTGCCGCGCCAGCGCCGGCGCCTGCGACGTCGCCGAGTCGTGCGACGGCGTGAGCACCGCCTGCCCCGCGGACGCCGTGCAGACCGTCGGCACCGTGTGCCGCGGCTCGGCGGGCGCCTGCGACGTGGCCGAGGCCTGTGACGGTACGAACACCGCGTGTCCGGCCGACGTGTTCATCGGGTCGGGCGTCGAGTGCCGCGCCAGCGCGGGCACCTGCGACGTCGCCGAGACCTGCACCGGCGCGAGCGCCGCGTGCCCGACCGACGGCTTCCAGCCCGCGACGACCGAGTGCCGTGCGGCGAGCGACTTCTGCGACGTCGCCGAGAGCTGCACCGGATCGAGTGCCGCCTGCCCGGCGGACGCGGTCGCGCCGTCGACCCTCGAGTGCCGCCCGGTCGCGGGCGCGTGTGACGCGGCCGAGAACTGCGACGGCGTCAACGCCGCGTGCCCGGCCGACGTGAAGAAGGCGAGCGGCACGGAGTGCCGCGCCTCGGCCGGCGTCTGCGACGTCGCCGAGACCTGTGACGGCTCGACCGACGCCTGCCCGACCGATGCGTTCGCGAGCGCGTCGACCACGTGCCGCGCCTCGGCCGGCACCTGCGACGTGGCCGAGACCTGCAGCGGCACGAGCGCGACCTGCCCGATCAACGGCTTCCAGCCGTCCGGCACGACGTGCCGCGCGGCGGTCGACGTCTGCGACGCGGTCGAGGCCTGCACGGGCCTGAGCGCCGCGTGTCCCGCGGACACCGTCAAGCCCTCGACGGCGGTCTGCCGTCCGTCGGCCGGCCTGTGCGACGTCGCCGAGACCTGCGACGGCTCGGGCACCGCGTGCCCGGCGGACCTGGCGTCGCCCGACACGGACAGCGACACGGTCTGCGACCTCATCGACAACTGCGACGACGTGGCGAACACCGCGCAGACCGACGGCGACGGCGACAACGTCGGCGACGCCTGCGACGTCTGCACCAACGGTGCCGCGTCGACCAAGAGCCGCATCGCGCTGCAGAAGATCCTGCTGCCGAGCGGCGACGACAAGCTGACCCTCGGTGGTCAGGTCACGCTGCCGACCAGCCCGGCCATCAACCCGGTCGCGAATGGCATGCGCGTGATCCTCACCAAGGGCGGGTCGACCTCGCTGCTCGACGTGAACATCCCGGGCGGCGCCTACTCGAACGTCAGCAAGATCGGCTGGAAGGCGAGCCCGACCGGCACCAAGTGGACCTACAAGAACGGCGCGCCCAGCGGCGTGAACCCGATCCAGGGCATCACGCTGTCGACCAGCCCGCGCACGCCGGGCGTCTTCAAGTTCAAGGTGCGCGCGAAGAACGGTGCGTTCCCGGTCGGCACCGGCGAGGTGCCGCTGGGCGCGACGGTCGTGGTCGACACGCCGATCGCCGCCACCGGCCAGTGCGGTGAGGTCACCTTCCCGTCGGCCGCCTCCTGCAAGTTCAACCCGAGCCTCAGCTCGGTCACCTGCAAGTAACCGGCGCGGAGCCGCCTCTCGCGCGTCGGCGACGACGCGCGAGGCGGCCTGCCCGCTTTCCGCGTTCCTGCCCTCGTTCCGTCGTCGTTCCGGCCGCAACCAGAACCTTCCTTCCAGGGGAGCACAGATGAACCTCGCACCGAACACCTCGAACCGCCGCGGAGCGGTCCGGACGACGCTGGTGGCCGCCGTGCTCGCCCTCGTGGCGATGGCGCTGCCGGGACGCGCGCTCGCGCAGCTCTCGAGCGCGACCAACTCGACGACCGGTGCGACGTGCAGCGGCGGCGGTGGCGCCGACGGCGACTGCCGGAACTCGGTGTCGTTCTCGACGGCCAACAACGGCACGACGTTCACCAGCCGCTACGCCTGGAACATCAACGCGGACACCGGAACGGGCAGCACGCACGACACCAGCGGCAACGCGCAGCACAACGTCGCGTTCTCCGCGACGGCGACGGGCGGCTACCGGCTCGACATCTCGACCACGCGCAACGGCGACATGAACCGCATCAGCGACATCGCCGGCTGCGATGGCCGCTCCGACACGAGCGGCATCACCGGCAGCTCGAACATCGCCTTGAGTTCCGGAACGCTGAGCCTCGCGGATCCCGGAGCGATCGGCAACGGCGGCGGCGACTCGAACCTGCCGTTCGGCCAGAGCAGCGGCACGGCGCAGATCTTCCGCGTGTCGAACGGCGTCGCACAGTCGCACACCTTGACGTTCACGTGGAACGGCTCGGTGCGCTCGAACTCCTGCGAGGCCGCGGTCCGTCAGGGCGAGAGCATCGGCACGACGACCGGCTGCAGCGCCTGCGCGTACGCCGGCAGCCCGAGCCGCACGCAGGCGACCGACGGCCACTTCGTGACCGTCTCGCTGACCAGCTTGTGCGGCAACGGTACCGTGGACTCGTCCGTGAGCGAGCAGTGCGACCAGGGTGCGGCGAACGGAACGGCCGGCTCGTGCTGCACGTCGTCGTGCACCTTCAAGTCGAACGGCACGCAGTGCCGCGCGTCCGGTGGCGTCTGTGATCCGGCGGAGTCGTGCACGGGCTCGAGCGGCGCGTGTCCGACCGACGCGAAGTCGACCGCGGTCTGCCGCGGCTCGGCCGGCGTGTGTGACGTCGCGGAGAGCTGCGACGGCGTGAACAACGACTGCCCGGCGGACGGCTTCGCGTCCGCGGCGACGCAGTGCCGCGGTGCGGCCGGCGCCTGCGACGTGGCGGAGTTCTGCACCGGATCGGGCGCGGCGTGTCCGGCGGATGCGAAGTCGACCGCGGAGTGCCGCGGCTCGGCCGGCGTCTGCGACGTGGCCGAGAGCTGCGACGGCGTCAATGACGATTGCCCGGCGGACGGCTTCGTCTCGGCCGGAACCGAGTGCCGTGGCGCGGCCGGCGTCTGCGACGTCGCCGAGACCTGCACGGGATCGGGCGCTGCCTGCCCCGCCGACGGCGTCGCCAACGCGGGCACGCTGTGCCGCGGTGCGGCCGGCGCCTGCGACGTCGCCGAGACCTGCGACGGCAGCGACGTGAACTGTCCGGCCGACGTGCTCGTCGGCGCCGGCATCCAGTGCCGCGCGGCGATCGGGACGTGTGACGTCGCCGAGGAGTGCACCGGAGCGAGCGTCGCCTGCCCGGCGGACGTCGTCGTCTCTGCGGGAACGGAGTGCCGCGCGTCGGCGGGCGACTGCGACGTCGCCGAGTCGTGCGACGGCACCAGCGGCGCGTGCCCGACGGACGCGTTCGAGCCGGACACCACCGAGTGCCGTGCGTCGGCCGGCGTCTGTGACGTCGCCGAGAGCTGCACCGGCTCGTCGGCCACCTGTCCTGCGGACGCGGTCGCGACGGCCGGCACCGAGTGCCGGGCGTCGGCTGGTGACTGCGACATTGCGGAGACCTGCGACGGCTCCGCGGTCGACTGTCCGGCGGATGCCCTGGAGCCCGCGAGCACGGTGTGCCGCGCGGCAGCGGGCGACTGCGACGTCGCGGAGAGCTGCACCGGCACCACGGCCGACTGTCCGAGCGACGTGCTCGTGACCGCCGGCACCGAGTGCCGCGGCCCGGCCGGTGCGTGTGACGTCGCCGAGGCCTGCGACGGCTCGACCGTCGCGTGCCCGACGGACGCGGTCGCGGCTTCGGGCACCGAGTGCCGCGGCGCGGCGGGTGCCTGTGACGTTGCCGAGAGCTGCGACGGCTCGAGCACCGCGTGCCCGGCCGACGTGCTCGTGACCAGCGGCACCGAGTGCCGCGCGTCGGCGGGCGACTGCGACCTGGCGGAGGCCTGCGACGGCGCCTCTGCGGCGTGTCCGACCGACGCGTTCAAGCCGTCGAGCACCGAGTGCCGCGCTTCGGCCGGCGATTGTGACCTCGCCGAGAGCTGCACCGGATCGTCGGCCACGTGTCCCGCGGATGCGTTCCAGCCTTCGACCACCGAGTGCCGTGCATCGGCGGGCGCCTGCGACGTCGCCGAGACCTGCACCGGAAGCGGTGCGACCTGTCCGACGGATGCGCTCGCGTCGTCCGGCACCGAGTGCCGCGCGGCGGCCGGCGCCTGCGACGTCGCCGAGACCTGTGACGGCGCGACGACCGCGTGTCCCGCGGACGTGCTCGCGTCGTCGGGCACCGAGTGCCGTGCGGCGGCCGGTGCGTGCGACGTGGCCGAGACCTGCGACGGCGCGACCGCGGCCTGCCCGGCGGACGCGGTGAAGCCCGCGTCGACCGAGTGCCGCGCGTCGGCGGGCGTCTGTGACGTCGCGGAGAGCTGCGACGGAACGAGTGCGGCGTGCCCGACCGATGCATTCGCGTCGGCGAGCACCGAGTGCCGCGCGTCGGCCGGCGTCTGCGACGTGGCCGAGACCTGCACGGGATCGGCGGCGGCGTGTCCGTCGGACGCGGTTCGTCCGTCGTCCTTCGTGTGCCGCGCGGCCGCGGGTGCGTGCGACATCGCCGAGACCTGTGACGGCGCCGCAACCGCGTGCCCGGCGGACCAGACGTCGCCCGACACGGACGCCGACACGGTCTGCGACATCATCGACAACTGCGACGGCATCGCCAACAGCGGCCAGGCCGACGGCGACGGTGACCTCATCGGCGACGCGTGCGACGCCTGCACCGGCGGCGGCGTCGCGACCAAGGCGCGCCTGAGCGCGCAGAAGCTGCTCGTCCCGACCGGCGACGACAAGCTCGGCTTCAGCGGCACCGTGACGCTGCCGACGTCGCCCGCGATCGACCCGATCACCAAGGGCATGGGCGTGATCGTCACCACCGTGACGAACGACTCGCTGCTCGACGTCGCGGTTCCGGGCGGCGCCTTCTCGAAGGTCACCAAGACCGGCTGGAAGGTGAACGGCCCCGGCACGCGCTGGACGTACAAGAACGGCGCTCCCGACACCGCGAACCCGGTGCAGGGCATCGTGCTCTCGACCAGCCCGCGCACGCCGGGCGTGTTCAAGTTCAAGGTCAAGGCGAAGAACGGCGCCTTCCCGACGACCCTCGCCGACGTGCCGCTGCACGCGACGCTGGTGGTCGACGCGCCGTTCGCCACGACCGGCCAGTGCGGCGAGGTCGGCTTCCCGTCGGCCGCGTCGTGCAAGTTCAACCCGAGCCAGAGCTCGGTGAGCTGCAAGTAGGCTCACTGCGCTCGGCACCCTCGAGCGACACCCGAGCAAACCGGAACCCGACTCCATCCACACTGGGGGAAACATGATGCACCCGCTCCGTCTGCCTGCTGCCTGTCGTCGCCTGGCGGCACCAATGGTCGTCCTGATGGCGACGCTGCTGCTGCCGCTCCACGCTGCTGCGCAGCTGTCGGGCGCAAGCAACTCGACGACGGGTGCGACGTGCAGCGGCGGCGGCGGCGCGGACGGCGACTGCCGGAACTCGGTGTCGTTCTCGACCGCGAACAACGGCACGACGTTCACCAGCCGCTACGCGTGGAACGTCAACGCCGACACCGGCGTCGGCAGCACGCACGACACCAGCGGCAACGCGCAGCACAACGTCGCGTTCACGGCGACGGCGACCGGCGGCTATCGCCTCGACATCGGCACGTCGCGCCAGGGCGACATGAACCTGATCAACGACGCGTCGGGTTGCAACGGCAGATCCGACACCAGCGGTGTGACGGGCTCGTCGAACATCGCGCTGAGCTCGGGCTCGCTGAGCCTCGCGGACCCGGGGGCGATCGGCAACACGGGCACGACGCAGTCGGTCGGAATCAACCAGACCTCGTCGGCGCAGATCTTCCGCGTGTCGAACGGGGTCGGGCAGCCGCACACCTTGACGTTCACGTGGAACGGCTCGGTGCGCTCGAACTCGTGCGAGGCGGCGGTCCGTCAGGGGGAAAGCAGCGGCACGACGACCGGCTGCAACGCCTGCGGCTATGCGGGCAGCCCGGGCCGCACGCAGGCGAGTGACGGCCACTTCGTGAGCGTCACCCTCACCAGCCTGTGCGGCAACGGCACCGTGGACTCGTCGGTGAGCGAGCAGTGCGACCAGGGTGCGGCGAACGGAACGGCCGGCTCGTGCTGCACGTCGTCGTGCACGTTCAAGTCGGTGGGCACGCAGTGCCGCGCCTCGGGCGGTGTTTGCGATCCGGCGGAGTCGTGCACCGGCTCGAGTGCGACGTGTCCGACGGATGCGAAGTCGACGTCGCTCTGCCGCGGGACGGCCGGCGTCTGCGACGTGGCCGAGACCTGCGACGGCGTCAACAACGACTGCCCGGCGGACGGCTTCGCCTCCGCGGCGACGCAGTGCCGCGCGTCGGGTGGCGTCTGCGACGTGGCGGAGTTCTGCACCGGCTCGGGTGCGAGCTGCCCGGCGGACGCGAAGTCGACCGCGGAGTGCCGCGGAGCGTCGGGCGTCTGCGACGTCGCCGAGAGCTGCGACGGCATCAACAACAACTGCCCGGCGGACGGCTTCGCGTCGTCGGCCACGGAGTGCCGCGCGTCGGCGGGCGCCTGTGACGTCGCCGAGGCCTGCACGGGCTCGAGTGCCGCGTGTCCCGCGGACGGCCTGGTCGCGTCGGGCACGGTGTGCCGCGGCTCGGCCGGCGCCTGTGACGTCGCCGAGACCTGCACCGGTTCGGGTGCGGCGTGCCCCGCCGACGGCTTCGTCTCCGCGGGCACCGAGTGCCGCGCGTCGGCGGGCGCCTGCGACGTCGCCGAGTCCTGCACCGGCTCGGGTGCGGCGTGTCCCGCGGACGGCTTCGTCTCAGCGGGCACCGAGTGCCGCGCGTCGGCGGGTGCCTGTGACGTCGCGGAGAGCTGCACCGGCTCCGGTGCCGCGTGTCCCGCGGACGGCTTCGTCTCGGCCGGCACCGAGTGCCGCGCCGCCGGCGGCGTCTGCGACGTGGCGGAGAGCTGCACCGGATCGGGCGCCGCGTGCCCCGCGGACGGCAAGTCCACGGCGGAGTGCCGCGCCGCGACCGGCACCTGCGACGTCGCCGAGAGCTGCGACGGCGTGAACGACGATTGCCCGGCCGACGCGTTCGTCTCGGCCGGTACCGAGTGCCGCGCGTCGGCCGGCGCCTGTGACGTCGCCGAGGCGTGCACCGGATCCAGCGGTGCGTGTCCGGCGGACGCGGTGGTGAGCGCGGGCACGGAGTGCCGTGGCTCGGCGGGCGTCTGTGACGTCGCCGAGAGCTGCGACGGATCGAGCGCCGCGTGTCCCGCGAACGGCTTCGCGGCGGCCACGGTCGAGTGTCGTCCGTCGGCCGGCGCCTGCGACGTGGCGGAGAGCTGCACCGGAAGCGGTGCGGCGTGTCCCGCGGACGCGGTCGCGCCCGCGACGACGGAGTGCCGTGCGTCGAACGGCGTCTGCGATGCGGCCGAGACCTGCGACGGCTCGACCACCGCGTGTCCCGCGGACGCGTTCGCGCCGTCGACCACGACGTGCCGTCCATCGGCAGGCGACTGCGATGTGGCGGAGGCGTGCACCGGATCGAGCGCCGCGTGCCCTGCGGATGCGTTCGAGCCGTCGAGCACGGTGTGCCGCGGCTCGGCCGGCGTCTGCGACGTGGCGGAGAGCTGCACGGGATCGTCGGCGGCGTGTCCGACCGATGCGTTCCAGCCGTCGAGCGTCGAGTGCCGCGGCTCGGCCGGCGTGTGTGACGTCGCCGAGAGCTGCAGCGGATCGAGTGCCGCTTGTCCGGCGGACGGGTTCGCCGCGTCGGGCACCGAGTGCCGCGCGTCGGCGGGCGTCTGCGACGTGGCGGAGTCCTGCACCGGCTCGGGTGCGGCGTGCCCCGCGGACGGCTTCCAGCCGTCGAGCACGACGTGCCGTCCCTCGGCGGGTGACTGCGACGTCGCCGAGTCGTGCACGGGATCGGGTGCGGCGTGTCCTGCCGATGCGTTCCAGCCGTCGAGCACGACCTGCCGCGCGTCGGCGGGCGACTGTGACGTCGCCGAGTCGTGCACCGGCTCGACCGCGACGTGCCCTGGCGATTCGTTCAAGCCGTCGAGCGTCGAGTGCCGCGGCTCGGCGGGCGTGTGTGACGTCGCCGAGTCCTGCACGGGCTCGACGGCCACCTGTCCGACCGATGCCTTCGCGTCGGCCTCGACCGAGTGCCGCGCGTCGGCGGGTGACTGCGACGTGGCGGAGAGCTGCACCGGCTCGGGTGCCGCGTGTCCGTCCGATGCGTTCAAGCCCTCGAGCACCGAGTGCCGCGCGTCGGCGGGCGACTGCGACCTGGCGGAGTCCTGCACCGGCTCGACGGCGACGTGCCCGACCGATGCGTTCCAGCCCGCGTCGCACGAGTGCCGCGCGTCGGCGGGTGACTGCGACGTGGCCGAGAGCTGCACGGGTTCGACGGCGGCGTGTCCCACGGACGCGTTCCAGCCGGCGAGCCACGAGTGCCGCGCGTCGGCCGGCGCCTGCGACGTGGCGGAGAGCTGCACGGGCTCGACGGCGGCGTGTCCGACGGACGCGTTCCAGCCGGCGAGCCACGAGTGCCGCGGCGCGGCCGGTGACTGCGACGTCGCCGAGAGCTGCACCGGCTCGACGGCCGCGTGCCCGTCGGATGCGGTGAAGCCCGCGTCGACGGAGTGCCGCGCGTCGGCGGGCGACTGCGACGTCGCGGAGAGCTGCGACGGAGTCGGCGTGGCGTGTCCGACGGATGCGTTCAAGCCGTCGACGACGGAGTGCCGCGCGTCGGCAGGCGACTGCGATCTCGCCGAGAGCTGCACCGGCTCGACCGCGACGTGTCCGACCGACGCGTTCAAGCCGTCGACGACGGAGTGCCGCGCGTCGGCGGGCGTCTGCGATCTCGCCGAGAGCTGCACCGGCTCGACAGCGACGTGTCCGACCGACGCGTTCAAGCCGGCGAGCACCGTCTGCCGCGCCTCGGCGGGCGTGTGCGACGTCGCCGAGTCGTGCACCGGCAGCACCGCGGCGTGCCCGGTCGACACCGGGCTGCCCGATCAGGACGGCGACACCTTCTGCGACCTGATCGACAACTGCGCCTCGATCGCGAACCCCGACCAGGGTGACGACGACGGCGACGGTGACGGCGACGCCTGCGACATCTGCAACAACTTCACCCACTCGGTGGTGCTGAAGCCGCGCCTCTACGTCCGCGTCGTCGGCGACGGCAAGGACAAGATCACCTACAGCGGCACGGCCGACATGCCGAACACCCCGGCGGTCGATCTCGTCGCCAAGGGCTTCCGCTTCGTCCTGCAGGACTCGCAGAACGACACCGTCGTCGACGCGACCATCCCGCCGGGGACGTACAGCGCGGCCACCAAGAGCGGCTGGCGCGCCAACGGCCGCGGCGGCTTCTTCTACAAGGCCAACGGCGACGTCCTGAACAACGGCCTGTTCACGGTCACCGTGAACGAGCTGCGCGGCGCGCCGGGTACGTTCCAGTTCCGCATCAAGGCGAAGAGCGGGACCTACACGCTCGCGCAGCCCGACCTGCCGGTGAAGGCGACGGTGGTGCTCGATCCGCCGTCGGCCGAGACCACCGGCCAGTGCACCGAGGCCGAGTACTCGAGCGAGTGCCGCTTCAACAAGGCGGGCACGACGGTGCGCTGCAAGCCGCCGATCTGAGGCACGGAGTTCTGGCGATGACGACCCCCTGGAGTGCGCTTCACGGCCTCCCGGGGGTCGTCCCGTTTTCGAGGACCGAAGCGATTTTCGTAATTGCCGCGGCGACCGCGTCGCCCGGGCCGATCGACCGAAGGAGGATCGACGATGCACCTTCCTGATCTCCTCACCCCGCGAGGCCGGCGAAGCGCCGGGATCGCGCTCGGCCTGACGCTGCTCGTGGCGAGCGCTCCGTCGCTCGCGATGGCTGCGCTGTCCGGCGTGGGCAACTCGACCACCGGCGCCAGCTGCAGCGGCGGCGGCAGCTCGGACGGCGACTGCCGCAACTCGGTGGCGTTCTCGACGCCGAGCAACGGCACGACGTTCACCAGCCGCTATGCGTGGAACGTCAACGCCGACGTCGGCGTCGCGAGCACGCACGACACCAGCGGCACCGCCAAGCACAACGTCTCGTTCACGGCGACCGCGCCGGGCGGGTACCGCGTGCAGATCGGCACCACGCGCGTCGGCTCGATGGGCCGCCGCAGCGACGTGTCGGGCTGCGACGGTGCGGCCGACGTGAGCGGCGTCACCGGAACGACGAACATCGCGCTCACCTCGGGCTCGCTGAACCTCGCCGATCCCGGCTCCATCGGGAACGGCGGCGGCGACACCAGCACGCCCTACAGCCAGTCGAGCAGCGCCGAGATCGTCCGCGCCAGCAACGGCGTCGGGCAGGCGCACACGCTGACGTTCACGTGGAACGGCTCGGTGCGCTCGAACTCGTGCGAGGCGTCGGTGCGCCAGGGCGAGAGCGAGGGCACGGTCACCGGCTGCGACGTCTGCGGCTACCCGGGCGATCCGGGCCGCACGCAGGCGAGCGACGGACACTTCGTCACGGTCACCTTCACCTCGCTGTGCGGCAACGGCACGGTCGATGCCAGCGTCGGCGAGCAGTGCGACGACGGCGGTCTCAACGGTCAGCCCGGCAGCTGCTGCACCGCGAGCTGCCAGATCGCGGCGAACGGCTCGACCTGCCGCGCGGCGGCCAGCATCTGCGACGTGCAGGAAGTCTGCGACGGCGCATCGTCGGCCTGTCCCGCGGATGCGGCTGCTCCCGCCGGCGCGTCGTGCCGTGCGAGCGGCGGCGTGTGCGACGTCGAGGAGCTCTGCGACGGCACCAACCCGCTGTGCCCGGGCGACACCTTCGTCGCGGGTGGCGTGATCTGCCACGCGTCGACCGGGCTGTGCGATCCGGCGGAGACCTGCACCGGCTCCGACGCGGCGTGCCCGGCCGACGTGCTCGCGGATGCCGGCACCGAGTGCCGTGCGGCCAGCGGCGCGTGCGATGCACCGGAGACCTGCACCGGAACGAGCGTCAATTGCCCCGCCGACGGCGTCCGACCGGCGGGCTTCACCTGCCGCGGGACGGCCGGCGTGTGCGACGTCGCCGAGACGTGCAACGGGACGACCAAGTCGTGCCCGGCGGACGCCTTCGTGCCGGCCACGACGGTGTGCCGCGCGTCGGTCAACGCGTGCGACATCGCCGAGTCGTGCACCGGCATCAGCGCCGCGTGCCCCGGAGACACCGGCTCGCCGGACAGCGACGGTGACGGCTTCTGCGACGCCGTCGACAACTGCGACGCCAATCCGGGCGCGCAGGTCGACAGCGACGGCGACGGCCTCGGCGACGCGTGCGACCCCTGCAACGACGTGCTCAACGTGTCGTCGTCGAAGAGCAAGCTGGTCGTGCAGAAGGTGAACACGCCGCCGGGCGACGACAAGTTCACCTACGGCGGACAGGCGATCATGCCGGCGTCGCCGACGGTGAATCCGGTCGCGAACGGCGCGCGCATCGTCCTCATGGACAAGGACCGCGCGGTCCTGCTCGACGCGATCCTGCCGGGCGGCGCGTACGACCGGAACACCAAGATCGGCTGGAAGGTGAACAAGAAGGGCGACGCCTGGACGTACGTCAATCGCGGCACGAGCCCGATCGCAGGCGTGACCGGACTGTCGCTCAAGAAGAGCTCGACCGCACCGGGACTCCTCAAGTGGACGGTGCGCGGCAAGAACGCGAGCCTCGCGGTGACGCCGGCGAAGCTGCCGCTCGCCGGCACGTTCGTCGTCGATTCGCCGACGGCGGAGACGGGACAGTGCGCCGAGACGCGCTTCGGCGTCGGCGTCTGCCGCCTGAACCCGACGGCGAGCACGGTGGTCTGCAAGTGATCTGAGCCACCGCAGGAGGCCGGATCGGACGCGATCCGGCGGCAATCTCCGTGGAATGCCAGGGAGGCCGGATCGGACGCGATCCGGCGGAGGGAGGGACGGCCCCGGGAGCTTCGGCTTCCGGGGCCGTTTCCTTTTTCGCCTACGCCTCGACCGTCAAGCGCCACGTCCCGCGCAGCGTCGCGCCCGGCTCGAGGACGCGCATGCCCGCATCGGGGTCGCCGAGCGCCGCGAGGTTGAAGCCGTTGTTCGCGTTGCTCACCGGCTCGAGCGCGAAGAACGGCTTGCCGGGCGGTGCGAAGAGGATCATGTGGTCGAGCGTCGCGTCGCACGCGACGTGCGCGCGCACGCGCGAGCCCGGCCACGTGATCGTCGCCGTGCCGTCCCAGCCCGCGAAGCAGGTGTCGAAGTCCTGATCGCCGAGCGCGCGGCCGCGCGAGAAGTCCTGCTCGGGAGTGATCTGCGCGGCGGGGTGCACCGGCACCAGCTCGCGGTACGCGCGCGCGACGGTCGCCCGCAGCTCGACCCGTTCCGCGTCGTCGAGCAGCGTGCGGCGGTAGTACGGATGAAAGCCCATGCCGGCGGGCATCGGCTCGGCGGCGCGCGACGTGAGCTCGATGGTCGCACCGAACGTGGCGCCGTCGAGCGCGTAGCGCAGCACGACCTCGAACGGGAACGGAAAGTTCACGTCGGCGAAGTCGCGCGAGGCGAACGCGAGCTCGAGCGTGGTCGCCGTCTGCGCGACGACGCGCCACGGACGCTTCCGCACGTCGCCGTGGATCGCGTAGCCTTCGGGCGTGTTCGGCTTCAGCTGGTGCGTCGTGCCGCGGAAGGTGAAGCGCGCATCCGCGAGCCGGTTCGACCACGGCACCAGCGCGAACGAAGCGAAAAGCGAAGAATTGAGCGACGCGATCGCGTCGTCGGGCGTCGGGCGCAGGATCGGGACGACGTTGCCGCGCACGCGCGCGGCGAGGCGGGCGATGCTCGCGCCGGCCTCGGGCACGACGTCGAGCTCGAGCGTGTCGTTGGCGATGGTGATCAGGCTCACGGTTTCCTCCGTCGTTGGCGCCTGTGTCGCACGTCCGCCGGATTCGTTCGAGAGCCGCGACGGAATCCTCGCGGCGCTCCGTACAACGGGCAGCCTCGGACGAAGCCGGGGCGGCGAAACAGCGGAAAGAACAGGAGTCGACGATGATGAAGTTCCGTGCCCTGGCCCTCGCGGCCGCACTCTGCGCCCTGCCGGTGACGGCGCGCGCGTTCCCTCCCGGCGTCGACGCGTCGGAGTTCCAGGCGATCCAGCAGGAGGTCTTCACCGAGGCGGACGCGAACGGCGACGGCGTACTGTCGACCGAGGAGTTCGCATCGTTCCACGAGCTGATGCGCGCCAGGATGGACGAGGCGATGTTCACCAACATCGACACCGATGGCAGCGGCGGCATCTCGCTCACCGAGCTGCAGGCGGCGCGTCCGCCGCGCGGTGGCCGCCCGCAGTAAGGGTACGCCACCGGTCGCAGCCTCCGCCGTCCCTTCCGGCGGGGGCTGCGATGGCGATCTCAGTGCCTGGGCGGCAACGGGTGCGCGCGCAGGAAGTCCCAAACGCGCTGTGTGGCTGACGCGGGCCAGCGATGCTCGAAGTCGCCCTCGCAGAGCACGACCGTGGCGGCGCCGCGGCAGCCGGTGCCGGTTCGGCAGGCGATCCCCGAAGCATCGCTCGATGTCGTCGCGACCGGCCGCTCGCCCGGCGGCGCCGCGCAGCCGTTGATCGAGAGCCACGCGTCGAACGCGCGCTGCGCCTCGCCGACGTCGATGACGTTGTCTTGACGCCCGTGGTGGATCAGCACCGGCACCGGACGCGACGGTGCGCACGTCCACGACGCGAGCCAGCCGCCGCTCACCGGCGCCACCGCGGCGAAGCGCTCGGGGTGCGTACACGCGAGGACGTGGCTGAAGAAGCCGCCGTTCGAGAAGCCGGTCACGAACACGCGCGCCTCGTCGATGCAGTAGGTCTGCTCGACACGGTCGAGCATCGCGAGCGTGAAATCGACGTCGCGGTTCGGCGTGAATGCGTTGATCTGCCAGCCGGGTCCCGAGAACATGCGGTCGCCACGCGTGAAGCTGACCGGCAGCCCGGTCGGGTAGACCGTGATGAAGCGCTCGCGCGGCGCGAGTTGCCTGAACCCGGAGACGTCCCAGACACCGGCGCCGCTGTGGCCGATGCCGTGGAAGTCGAACAGCAGTGCGGCGGGCTTGCCGGGCTCCAGCGTCGCCGGGACGTCGAGGATGTAGCGACGCTCGACGCCGTCGACGGTGATGGTCTGCTCGATGCGGCGTCCGGTGGCGATGGTCTTCGCGCTGCAGCCGCCGCTCGGGCGCGGCGCGACGCTCGGCGGCTCGGTTGCGTTAGCGGCCGCACGCGTGACCTGCGCCGAAGGGGAGGCGACCATCGCCGCGGCGAGGGCGGCGGCGAAGAGAAGACGACCGATCCGCACTGCGGCGGGCCGGCGAATCGCGACGGAGGACACGTGACGGTCCGTCGTCAGCCCACGGCCGGCGCGCCGGTCATGCGCACGCTCTCGTCCCACAGCCGGCGCGCGGCAGTGTCGTCCTGCGCGTGGCGCCCCGGCGTCTTCTGGCGGCGCTTGACGAAGTAGTGTCCCGAGGTGCCGGCGACGTCCGGCGACGACGCGAGATACACCATCGTGTCGGCGCCCTTCTCGGGCGTGATCATGAACGGCCGCGCGAGCTTGATGCCCCACGCGAACCAGCCGGTCGCGTCGCCGTCGCCCGCGAAGCCGGTCGCGACCACGCCGGGGTGCAGGCAGTTGGCGGTGACGTCCTTGCCCTCGAGGCGCCGCGCGAGCTCGCGCGTGAAGAGGATGTTGCACAGCTTCGAGCGCCCGTAGACCGCGAACGGCGTGTAGCGGCCCTTGCTCTGCAGGTCGTCGAAGTCGAGCGCGCCGCCGCTGGTGTGCGCGTCCGACGCGACGGTGACGATGCGCGCACCCGGTGACTGCGCGAGCTTCGGGACCAGCATCGAGGTCAGGAGGAACGGCGCCAGGTGATTGACCTGGAAGGTGGTCTCGAAGCCGTCGCGGGTCTCGCGGCGCTCGGTGAGCATGAGTCCCGCGTTGTTGACCAGGACGTCGAGCCGAGGCAGCGACGCGATCCGGTTCGCGAGGATGCGCACCTCGGCGAGCGAAGCGAAGTCCGCGAGCAGCAGCTCGACGTCGGCGTTGCCGCTCGCGCGCTTGACGTCCGCGACCGCCTGCTGGCCGCGGCTCGCGTCGCGCGCCGTCATGACGACGTGCGCGCCGCGGCGCGCGAGCTCGGTCGCGCAGGCCTTGCCGATGCCGGAGTTGGCGCCGGTGACGACGACCGTGCGGCCGCGCATGTCTTCGCCGGTGGTGCTCACGAGGCAGGCTGTCCGCGGAACCACCGGGCCGGGTTCTCGTCCGTCATCTTCGCGATCGCGTCGTCGGGGATGCCGGCGTCGCGCATCATCGGGATGACGCGCTCGAAGAGGTGCGTCGGCGTCCAGTTCGGCATCATGGTGGGGATCATCGCCGGGTCGATCACGACGCCGGGGCCGAACACCGGGCGTCCGAGCCACGCCGCGCAGTTCGAGTCGTGCGCCACGCAGACGTGGCCGCCGTATCCGTCGGCGACCAGCTTCGCGATGTTCTTGACGCGCACCTCGTCGGGCTGGATCACCGTGATGCCGAGGCGGTCGAAGCCGATGTACGAGCCCGCGGCGACGATGCTGCGGTGATACTGCGGGTCGTCGATGCCGTCCGAGTGTCCGACCAGCAGCCGGTGCGGCGGCACGCCTTCGGCGGTCACGATCTCGATCTGGTCGAGGCCGCAGCTGCCTTCCTGGGTGTGCGAGATCAGCGGCACGTCGCACTTCTTCGCGGCGCGCGCGGCGGCGACCAGCAGCTTGCGCTCGTAGTCGGAGACGTGGTGGTCGCCGGTCGCGATCTTGATGAGCCCCGCCTTGATGCCGGTCTCGCCGATGCCCTCGGTGAGCTCCTTCTCGTAGATCGCGGTGATGTCGTCGAGCGGCAGGTTCTTGAAGGTGTAGGTGAGACCCTGCTCCTCGAAGTAGGCGCCGGTGGTGCAGATGATGCGCATGCCCGACGCCTGCGAGACCTCCGCCATGAACTCCGGGTCGCGTCCGAGGTCCATCGGGCACGGGTCGAGGAACGTCTTGACGCCGTGCTCCTGCAGCTTGTGCATGGCCTCGACGGCGCGCTTCTTCGCCTCGTTGCGCTTGAACGGCGGCGCGAGCGCGTCCATCTGCCAGCCCGGGTAGCCGACCAGCAGGTGCTCGTGGACGAGAGTGCGGCCGAGCTCGTCGGGCGTGCAGGTGCCCGTGACGGTGTTGATCTTCTCCATGGCCGCCCATCAAGCCCATGCGCGCCGCCCTTGTCCAGTCCCGCGGGGACGTGGAAGGACAGGAGTCGGAGGTTCTACGTCATGCCGCTACCGCTCGAAGGAATCCGCGTTCTCGACTGGACGATCTGGCAGCAGGGGCCGATCTCGGCGCTCATGATGTCCGACCTCGGCGCGGACGTGATCAAGATCGAGGAGCGCGTCGGCGGCGACCCCGGACGCGGCGTGCTGCGCGCGTCCGGCCTCGACCTGAGCGGCTTCCCGAACTTCTACTTCGAGGCCAACAACCGCGGGAAGCGCTCGATCGCACTCGATCTCAAGCAGCCCGAGGCGCGCGAGATCGTGCACGAGCTGGTGAAGAAGGCCGACGTCTTCGTGCAGAACTTCCGTCCCGGCGCCGCGGCGCGTGCCGGCCTCGACTACGACACGCTGAAGAAGATCAACCCGAAGATCATCTACGGCAACGGCAGCGGCTTCGGTCGCAAGGGCCCCGACGCCGAGCGTCCGTGCATGGACTACCTCGGCCTCGCGCGCAGCGGCATCATGCTGGCGGCCGGCGAGCCCAACACGCCGCCGGTCGGCATCCAGGGCGCGATCGCGGACCAGATGGCGGGCACGATGCTCGCGTTCGGCATCATCACCGCACTGCTCGCGCGCGAGCGCTTCGGGATCGGACAGGAGGTCGACGTGTCGCTGCTCGGCGCGATGACGTGGCTGCAGGGCCTGTCGATGTCGTCGCGCCTGATGCTCGGTGGCGAAATGCCGCGTCCGTCGCGGCAGTTCGCGTTCAATCCCCTGTGGAACCACTACCGCTGCAGCGACGACAAGTGGCTAGCGTTCGCGATGGCGCAGGCGGATCGCTGGTGGGCCGACTTCACGCGCGTGATCGGCAAGCCCGAGCTCGCGACCGACGAGAAGTACAACACGATGATGAACCGCGGCATCAACGCCGCGGAGCTCGTCGCGTTGCTTGACGAGGTGTTCGCGTCGAAGACGCGCGACGAGTGGATGAAGGTGCTGACCGACGGCGGCGACTTCATCTTCAGCTACGTGAACAGCGTGTCGGACCTGCCGAACGACCCGCAGATCCAGGCGAACGGGCTGATCTCGGAAGTGCAGCACGATTCCCTCGGCGCGCTGAAGATGCTGAACGTGCCGATCGGGCTGTCGGAGACGCCGTCGCGGATCGCGGGGCCGGCGCCGGAGTTCGGGCAGCACACCGAGCAGGTGCTGGTCGACGAGCTGGGGTGGTCGTGGGAGAGGGTCGGCGAGCTGAAGGAGAGGGGGGTCATCTGAACGCCCCTCCGTGATCTGCACCGATGGATGACCATGAAGCGAGCCTTCGCATGCTTCGCGTGGTTCCTGTCGTCGCTGCCCGCGATCGCTCTGCTGCTCACGATCGTGGTCGGGGTCGTGATCCGCATCTCGATGGGGCGACTGCCGACATACGGCACGTATGTCCCACCCGGACCGGTCCATGTCGTGGACACGCTGCGAGGCGTGTTCACGGGCTTTGCCTTCCTGTCTCTGCTGATCTGGCCGTTCGTCGAGATCGTGGTCGCCAACCACAGCGGCGGTCGCTCGGTGCGACGTCAGGCCGCGCTGTATCTCCTGTCGCTCGCCGCACTGGTTGCGCTCTTTGTTGCCGACCCGGGCGGATTCTCGGGATGGCTTCTCGACTGAGAGGCGAAGCCATCTACGCGCGTGGCGGAGCGTCTCCCGATTCGAGAAGAGACTGCACCGCAAGCGCGTAGTCGACGCGTTCGCCGTCCCAGCGCGGAAACGCCGTGCTCGCGTCGATGACGAGCTCGCGTTCCGCGTTCGACTCGCGCAGTGCCGTGACGCCGTCGCGCGCCGTGCCGACCGAAGTACGATGCTCGTCGGCGAGTGGCACGACCGTTCCGTCGCGCCGATGGAATCGCAGCTCGCCACAGGCGCTCGCCTCGATCCGGTAGCCGTGCTCGTGCACCAGACGGTGATGGCGGCGACACAGCGAGCACAGGTTGCGTAATGTCGTGGCGCCGCCGCGCGCCCAGGCGACGACGTGATGTGCGTCCGTGATCCGGTTGCTGCAGCCGGGAAAGCGGCAGCCGTCGTCGCGGGTGCGGAGTGCGCGGCGCAGCGTCGTCGAGATGCGGCGCGTGCGGTGAGAGGTGCGGACGACGTTGCCCGCGGCGTCGTGCGTGACGGTGACGACGGCCGCGTCGCAGGCGAGGCGCTGCGCAGTCGCGATCGACAGTGCGATGTCGTCGGCGAGCGTCGCGTGGAGGCGAGTCGGATCCTGCTCGTTCTCGACATCCGTATCCGCACGCAAGGCCGCACCGTCGACGTGGATCACCAACTCCACGGGTGACGCACCTGAGCACGTCTCCCGGCCGTGCGCGGCGGACGCAAGGAAGGTCTCCGCGAGCACGACGAGTGCGTCGGCGCGGGACAGCGACGGGTGTCGCCGCGGCGTTTCCGCGGAAACGCCGATCGGTTCCGCGGCAAGACCGGGGTCCGTGCGCCAAGCCGACCGGCGCGCGACGTCGAGCGCCTGCATCAGCATCGCCGCCTCCTCGGGGCGGAGCCGCGCTTCGACGCGGACCATCCCGTCTTCGGTTTCCGTCGTCCGCACGAAGCGGCGCATCTCCTCGTCCGCGAGGCTCTCGGGGCGCTGCTCGGCATCCTCGGCGGCGCGGACTCTACGGTAGCCGCGGCAGATTCGCTCGAGCTGAGATGCGGTCGCGTGCTGCGCCATTTCGAGCAGCGTCGCCTCGTTGGCCGCCGTCGCGACGCGTGTCATGGCGCGCGTCTTGGCGTAGCTGACGGCGCCGCGGCGGAGCGCGTCGTCGATCTGTGGCAGCGTTGCGAGCGCGCGCGCGACGCGGACCTTCTCGCGCGCCGCCCCGAGATCGAGGCCGATGCGCCACCCGAGCCAGTGGGCGCACGAGAGCGCACCGTGCGTCGCCCAGCCTTCGCTTTCGTCGAAGCGGCGGATCAGCGTGAGGAAGCGGTGCGTCGCGGCGTCGAGGTGCGACGACAGCTCGGCGATCTCGTCGGCGAGACGGTCGACATCCGCGGGTGCGAGCGGTCGCGCGGGCGGCGTCATGGGTGCGATGGGCATCATGACGTGCGGATACCATCGCGTTTTCGAGGCCTGCTGCGGAGGCGCAGGGGGCGCGATCTCCACGCGGGAGACGCGTGACCGCCGTCTGGAGAGATCGGCCGTCAGTGAGGCCGCGACGCGCGAGAGAGGCTGCGCTCGTCGCGTCGAGGCGCCCGTGCGGGTGGCCGTGGTGAGATCCGTCAAGGGCGTGAAGATCAAAAGATGAGAGGCTGCAGCCGCAAGCGGCTCGCGGCTCGGCGAGAGTCCACGACGTAGCGATGCGACGCGGCCGCACGACGCCGCGAGTGCGGAGGACCGCGAACACCGGAAGTGCTGCAGATGCGTCGACCGCCGCGCGCGAGTACATGCAGCTGATGGCGCCGAAGACCTCGCGGACACGAACGATGACGCGGAAGCAGACGACGAAGGTCGCGCCGGCACCGCGCGCGACCGAGCGGAAGCAGCCGCGCGCGAACGACGGCGTCGTCCTCCTCGCGGGCGGCAACCCGCAGATCGCAAAGGCCGACGGCGACGCTCCGGTTCAGGCGTACATCGCCGCGATGCCGGACTGGAAGCGCGAGGTGGGCCAGCGGCTCGACGCGCTGATCGTGCGCGCAGCTCCCTCGGTGCAGAAGGCCGTGAAGTGGAACTCGCCGTTCTACGGCGTCGCGGAGCAGGGCTGGTTCCTCTCGTTTCACGTCTTCACGCACTACGTGAAGGTCACCTTCTTCCACGGCGCATCGCTGCGTCCGCTCCCGCCGAACGCCAGCAAGCAGCCGGACGTCCGCTCGATCGACGTCCGCGAGGGGAAGTTGGACGAGGCGCAGATGACGGTCTGGGTGAAGCAGGCCGCTGTACTGCCGGGATGGGTGCCGTAGCCGCAGTCCGGACGCGGCCGAGCGGCCCGCTCGCGGACGGGGCCACCGCGTGCAGCGCGTAGTGCGGGTGCAACAGCGGACGCACGGCACCGCAATAGACTCGCTCCACCCAACCGTCCTCTGCAGCGGGCAACCCGCAGGAGACGACGCAATGAACCCGAACAAGGCACTCTGGGAGAAGGGCGACTTCACGCGCATCGCCGCGACCATGCGCGCGAGCGGTGCGGCGTTCGTCGACGGCCTCGCCGTCGCGCGCGACCTCGACGTCCTCGACCTCGGCTGTGGCGACGGCACGACCGCGATCCCCGCCGCGAAGCGCGGTGCGAACGTCCTCGGCGTCGACATCGCGCGCAATCTGGTGGAGGCCGGAAACGAGCGCGCGCGGACGGAAGGCCTCGCGAACTGCCGCTTTCAGGAAGGCGATGCGTCCGACCTGCGCGAGCTGAAGGACGACTCGTTCGACCTCGTCGTCAGCGTCTTCGGGGCGATGTTCGCGCCGCGTCCGCACGACGTCGCGAAGGAGATGGTGCGCGTCGCGCGGCGCGGCGGACGCATCGTCATGGGCAACTGGATCCCCGGCGATCCGACGCTGGTCGCGCAGATCCTGAAGATCTGCTCGGCGTACTCGCCGCCTCCGCCCGCCGGCTTCGTGAGCCCGATGACGTGGGGTGTGGAGGCCGAGGTGAGCGATCGCTTCGCCGCCGCCGGCGTGCCGCGCGAGCGGGTCTCGTTCGAGCGCTCGTCGTGGACCTTCGATCATCCGGGCCGTCCGTCCGAGCTGCTGTCGACCTTCCGTGACTTCTACGGCCCGACCATGAACGCCTTCGCCGCGGCGGAGCAGAGCGGTCGCGCCGACGACCTGCAGCGCGAGCTGCATCAGCTCTTCGAGAGCCAGAACGCGAGTCCGCGCACGGACACGACGTCGATCCCCGCGACGTTCCTCCGCGTGAGCGTCGCGCTATGATCGGGGAGTGAGCCCCGACCTCGCGTGGTTACTTGACGGTGATCCGGCGCTCCGCTGGCAGGTGCTGCGCGACCTGGCCGGCGCGGCGCCCGGAGAGGTCTCCGCGGAGCGCGCGCGCGTCGCCCGCGAAGGGCTCGGTGCACGGCTGATCGCGCTGCAGGCGTCCGACGGACGCTGGGGCGGTGCCGCGTGGAATCGCGGCTGGACGTCGACCATGCACGCGCTGATGCTGCTGCGCGAGCTCGGTCTCGATCCGGAGAGCGCGGAGGCGCGCCGTGCGCTCCGTCTCGTGCGCGAGAACGTCACCTGGCGCGGCTGCGCGCCGCCCGAGTGCGCGGACCATTCGTTCTTCGCGGGCGAGGTCGAGCCGTGCATCAACGGCCAGGTCGCGGCGGTCGGAGCGTACTTCGGCGAGGACGTGCGCGGCCTCGTCGAGCGCCTCGTCGCGGAGCAGCTGCCGGACGGCGGCTGGAACTGCGACGCGGAGAACGGCTCGACGCGCGCGTCGTTCAACACGACGATCTGCGTGCTCGAGGCGCTGCTCGAGTACGAGCAGCGCGCCGGCGCCGCGACCCCGGACGTCACGGCGGCGCGCCTGCGCGGACAGGAGTACCTGCTCGAGCGCGGGCTCTTCCGTCGCCGCTCGACCGGCGCGCCGATCCCGTACGACCGCAAGCTCGGCCCGGAGGACGCTCACGACGGCGCGCCGGCGTTCACGCGCCTCGCGTTCCCGTCGTGGTGGCACCACGACGTCCTGCGCGGCCTCGACTACCTGCGCCGTGCCGGCGTCCCGACCGACCCGCGCCTCGCCGACGCGGTCGCGCTGGTCGCGGCGAAGCGCGACGCGGATGGCCGCTGGCCGGTCGAGATCCGATACCCGGGCGACATGCTGGTCGAGCTCGACGACGGCGTCGGACGGCCGAGCCGCTGGATCACGCTGCACGCGCTGCGCGTGCTGGCGTGGTACGCGCGGTCTTGAGCGGGGTCGTGCAGCGCTGCGACCGATGGCCAAAGGCGTGCGCGGGGAGCCGGACGCTCCGGCTCCCCGCGCACGCTCACCAGCTGATCGCGACCTCGCCCGACTCTCCCGTCGCCGGACCGAACACGACGTCGGTCGCCGCGGGGGCCGCGTAGCTCGAGCCGCCACCGCCACCGCCGCCGCCCTCGCCGGAGGCGCCAGCCCCGCCCCCGCCGTAGTAGCCGCCGCCACCGGCGCCGCCGCCGTAGTTCGCGCACAGCGACACCTGGCCGACCCAGAATGCGCCGTTGCCGCCGAAGCCCAGGCCGCCGTCCTGACCCGCGCAGCCCGCCGCGATCACCACCGCACCACCGGCGCCGCCCGCGCTCTGCGTGCCGCCGTTGCCCACCCAGGCGGGCGTCCCGATTCCGGGCTGTCCGACGAGGCCACCGCCGTCACCGCCGAGGACGCCGAGGTTCCCGCCCATGCCGCCGCCGCCACCGGCCGCGACCACGACGCGGTTCGCGAGCGCGCTGCCGCCCTGCCGGACGTCGCTCGCGCCGCCGCCACCGCCGCCGATGCCCAGGTACGAGTCGCCGACGCGGAAGCCGCCCTGGCCGCCGCCGTTGCTGCCGGCCTCGCCGCCCCAGCCGCCGAAGCCGCCGACGACCACCGACAGCACCTCGCCCGGCGTCACCGGGATCGTCGCCGTGACGACGCCGCCCTTGCCGCCGTAGTTGCCGCCCTCGGCGCCGGTCGCCCGGATCGTCAAGCGCAGCACGCCCGCGGGCACGGTGAAGCCGTGCACGACGCCCGTCTGCGTGAACGTCTGGCTGCCGTGGAACGCGGCACAGCCGAGCGGCGCGCAGTCGAGCGGCAGTGCGTCCATGTCCCGGGCGGTCTCGCAGACGCGGCACGCGACCAGCGACTCGACGCACGCGGCGAGCGCGGTGGCGGTCTTGCCGGCGCAGAGGCCGTCGTCGAAGGCCGACGCGGTCACGCCGGGCGCGTCGCACTTCTTCGCGATCGCGTCGGCGAGCTTCGCGCTCTGGCGCGGGATCGCGCCCTTGCCGCCGCCCGCGATCGACGACGGGATGCTCGCGTCGCCGACGCACGCGGCGACGTCCGCGGCGCTCGCGGCCCCGTCGGGGAACGGCAGCTTGCGCACCTGCAGCGCGTCCTTGGTGCACTTGACGAAGGCGGTGCGCTGGGCCGCGGCGAGGCCCTGCGCGGACTTTGCGACCTGCTGCTGGCAACGGCAGCCGTCCGCGTCGGCGGCGCAGCCGATGACGGCGGTGTCGAGCGGTGCGCCGAGGAGATCGGCCACGAGGCCGAGCTCGCCGGCGACGGCGGCGGCGTTGACGGCCGCGGCGCCGGAGTAGGCGAAGTCGGGTGCGGTCGTGCACTTCGCGGCCGCGTCGTCGGCCGTCTTCTGGCGCTTCGCGGCGACCTTGCCCTTCGCGTCCGCCGTCAAGCATGCCGCGGCCGTGCCGGCGAGCTTGCCCTTGCCGGCCGCCGTGAGGCAGGCGAGGCTCTCCTTGCCCTGCTGCAGCGCGGTCGCGGCGCCGTCCTGGTTCAGCTTGTTGATGCAGGCCTGTGCGTCCTTGCTCTGCACCTGCGCGTGGACGGGCCACGCCGAGACGAGCATCCACAGGCTCGCGAGAATCATCGTGCGCATGGGTCGTTGCTCCTTCGTCGTCGCGCGGTGTGCGGCGTCGTCGCTCAATCCGCCGTGCGCACCGCGCGCACGGCGAGCGAGAGGCCGTTGTTGGCGTTGCCGTAGATGCCGTTCCCGAAGCTGACGGTGCGCGTGTACTCGGTGCTCAGGTGCGTCCGCGTCCAGTAGAACGACGGCGCGGTCGGCCCGATGATCGTCGTGCACGGGACGACCGTGCAGTCCGGGTACGGTACGCTGATGAGGCCGCGCAGCTCGTCGATCTCCGGCAGCCGCCAGTCGCACTTGCCGGCGAAGCACGGTGTCGCGACGCCAGCGGGCGTGATGCCGCCGTCGAGCTCGTGCAGGAACTCGGTGAATGCCGTTCCGTTCGGCGTGCGCCCGTCGATGGCGCTGCTCCAGGTGTAGACGTTGTCCTTGTCGTGCACGCTGCCGTCGTCGGTCTTGAGCTCCCACTGGAGGCCGGTGCTCAGGTCGGTCGCGGTGCCGTCGCCGACGTCGAGCCAGCGGCACGACGTCCCCTTCGCGGCGGCCGCCTTGTCCGCCGCCGCGATCTGCTTGTCGAACTTCGTGGTGCACTTCGCGACGTCGGCGGTCTTGCCGAGGATCGCGGCGCGCTGCGCGCCCGCGACGCAGAAGCGCTTCTTGCGCTGCGCGTCGAGCTTGGCGGCGATGCACTTCTCCTCGGGCGTCGGGGCGGCGCCGGCGACGCTCGCGAGAGCGAGCGCGACGGTCAGCGTGCAGACGACGATGCGGGTACGGTTCATCTGGTGTCTCCTCGGCGCGGGATCCATGCTCCGCGCGGGTCTCATTCGGACTTCTGGCCGGCGCGCGCGGTGAGCAGGACCATGCCGTGCGGGCGCGCCGGACCGGTGGCGATGTCGCGGTCGAAGTCGAGGTCGAAGCGCGGATCGAGCTCCATCTCGTCCTCGCGCACGTCGATCACGTGGATCCTGTGGTCGCCCTCGACCATCACGACGCCGCCCGGCGTCAGATCCTCGACCAGGAAGTAGTCGCTGACGACGAGCCGGCGCTCGTCGCTCGTCAAGCGCAGGAAGTGCGGGCCCGAGCCGGGTCCGAGGTCGACGACGTCCAGCAGCTTCGGCTGCTCGGGCCTGGTCACGTCGAGCATCACGATCTTGCCCGCGTGCCCGCCGTAGTTGAGCGAGACGAAGAGACGCGTGCCCTGCCGGTTCAGCCGGAACAGCTGCGGCATCGCGTGCGCCTCGGGAATGTCGAAGCCGTCGAAGTCGAGCACCGCGGTCGCGGTGCCGTCCTGCGGGTCGACGAGGTAGAGGCGGTTGTCGGCCATCCCGGCGGTGTAGGCGCGCTGCCGCGGATCCTTCGGGATCAGCTGCACCTCCATCGTGCCGGCGGGGTTTCCGGGATCGCCGACGGTGATGGTCTTCGTGATCTCGCGTCGCTCGAGATCCCAGACGCGGATCGCGCCGCGCAGGTGAGCGCTGCTGCCGCCGTCGACGTGCAGCGTGCGCAGCGGGCAGATGAAGTCGCTGGTGAGCATGAGGCCGTGCGCCTCGTCGACCGCGATGCCGTGCGGGTTGAAGCCGCCGGCGGGCGGGTCGTCGGGCCAGGCGCGGACGAACCTCTGCTCGGCGTCGTACTCGACCACGCGTCCGGGAGCGGCGCCGTTGCCGCCGCCCATGAACGTGACGAGAAACCCGCCGTTCGCGAGCGGGATGAACTCGTCGGTGATCGACGCGCCGGGGGGATTGTTCGAGCGGATGAACTGCGGATCGCGCGGATCGCCGACGTCGAAGAAGAACACCTGGTCCTGGCCGCGCAGCACGCTGAGCAGTCCGCCGAGTGCGAGGGTCTTGCCGTCGCGCGACAGATTGGCGTGGTGCGGCTCGTTGCCGTACGCGTTCGGCCCCGCGAGCGGGACCGTGCGCAGGACCTTCCCGTAGCCCGGCGACGCGGGGTCGAAGTCGACCACGGCGAGGAAGTCGGGGGCGGTGTGCGCCTGGTCGCCGGCCCAGACGAGCAGGGTGTTCTCGGTCTCCGCCGGGGCGGCGCTCGTGCTGCCGCCGTCGGTGCAGCCCGGAAGGCCGGCGGCGATCACCAGGAGCAGCAGAAGTGCCGCCGTCGTCGCTGCGCCTTGCGCGCGAACGTGGGGGGAGGTCTCGCTCATCGGTCGGATCCTCCGGAGGGTTCGCCCGCCGCCGACGTCGCTTGACCGGCGAGCGTGTGGCGCACGAATGCGAGCAGTTCGGTCACCGAGTCGAAGCCCGTCGCCTCACCGGACGCGATGTGCTCGGCGCGTCCGGCGAAGAGCTCGGGGTCGCCGTCGCGGGCGACGCGGAGCTGGATCACGAAGGCGCGCTCGGGAAGCAGCGGACCATCGTTCGAAGCGTGGCTCGTCGGCCGGGGCTCGGGGACGGTCATGCGGGCTGACTAGCCCCGGCGACCGGTCCGCGTCCGGAAGGAACCGTGAGACTTCGCGTAAACCTCGCTCACGCCCGGATGCCCGGTGGGCAGCGGGAGCGAACCGTCAGCCGCCGAGCGGGCTATGGCGCGAGCAGCGCCCTCGCCGCCTGCAGGTCCGCGGAGTCCTCGTGCGGCGCGAAGCGCGCGAGAACGCCGGCGACGCGCTCGCGCACGGCATCGCCGCGCAGCCGCAGCAGGCTCGTCGCGGCACGGAGGGCGAAGAGCTGCGCGCCGCGCTGCTCCGCCAGCGCGAGCGCACGCTCGAAGCTCCGGGCGGCTTCGTCCCGCTGCGCGCGGCCCGGCGCGCCAGCGAGCAGGCTCTCGCCATGCAGGCGATGCAGCTCCGGATCGCTGACGCGCTCGCCGGTCGCGTCGGCGAGTGCGAACGTGTCCTGCACGGCGCGGCGAGCGCTCTCCGCGTCGCCGTGCGCGAGGTGCGCTTCGGCGAGGAGCGCGCCGTACGTGGTGGCGCTGATCCGTCGCCTCGGCGAGGCATACGCGTGGTACGCCTCGCCGAGGGTGGCGAGGCCCGCGGCCTGCCCGTCCACGGCGTCGCACCAGCCCAGCACCAGCGTCCCCTCGATGCGGAAGACCTCGAGGCCGAACTCGGTCGCGAGCCGAACGCAGTCGGTGGCGAGCGCGCGCGTCGCCGCGACGTCGCGCAGCAGCGCGAATCCGCGCGCGGCCATGTTGGTCGACTGGGCACGCGAGTGCGGGACGTGGAGCGCCGTGCCGCGCTCCACCACCTCGCGAAGACGCGCGCGCGCCTCCGCCGGCTGACCGAGGAGCGCGTGCGTCCACGACAGCAGGCAACGGCTCGACATGGCGAGCGTGGGTGAAAGCGGCGTCGTGTCGCTGTCGCTGAAGTCGCGTACGTGCTGCGCGAGCCGGTGCGCGGACGCGAGGTCCCCCTGGTGGTAGACGACCGCCGCGAGCGTCATCCGCGTGTTGGCCCCGGCCACCGCGTTCTTCCGCCGACCGGCCTCGTCGATGATGCCCTCTGCGAGCGAGCGTGCGGCCTCGAGCTCGCCGCGCATCGCGTGTCCGAGCAGCAGGCCGTCCATCGCGCGCAGCTTCAGCGCACCGTCGTCGAGGCGTTCCGCCAGCTCGCACATGCGCGCGAACGCGCGCGCCGCGTCCTCGTCGTCGTGGCCGTTGAGCGAGAACAGCGTCGCACCGAGGGCGTTGAGCAGCAGCGCTTCGCGCCGCGCCCGGTCCGGACCGTCCGGCAGCTCGGGTTGCCTGGCGAGAGCGGCGTCGAGGTGCGCGCGGGCCTCCTGGTAGGCGAAGCGTGAGCGCGCGTGGATCGCCGCTTCGCCGTGGAAGCGCGCCGCGCGCGCGGCGTCGCCGCTGCGCTCGAAGTGCGCGGCCAGCTCGCTCGCCGCCTCCGCGGTGCGACCGGCGTGCGCCTGCTCGAGTCGCTCGCCGATCGCCTGGTGCAGGCGGCGCCGCGTCGAGGGCGGGAGCGTCTGATAGACGACGTCGCGGTAGAGCGCGTGCGCGAACGCGTAGCGGGCACTGCTCGTGCCGTCCGGCCACGTGCACTCGTTCCTGGCCTGGAGGATCTCGTGCCGACCCGAGAGCGAGTCGCAGATCTGCTCGACCTGCTCGACGTCGCCCAGCGTCTCGTCCGGCCCGGCGACGGAGGCCACTGCGTGCGCGGCGAACTCGAGTCCCGCGACGCTGCCGCGCTGCAGGACGCGCCGGACGTCGTCGGGCAGGCGCTCGAGTCGCGGCTCGATGATCGCGCGAACCTGCGAAGGAATCGTCTCGCGCAGCGTCTCGACCGGGGCGCGCAGCTCGCAGCGCGTTCCGGAGGCGAGCAATCCGCTCGCGAGCAGGTGGTCGACCAGCGTCACGAGGAAGAACGGGTTGCCGGCGCTGCGCTCGACGAGAACCGGCAGCAGGTCGGGCGGCAGCGTCGCGTCGGGAAAGCGCAGCGCGAGGTAGTGGGCCACGTCGTCGGGAGAGAGTCCGCCGAGCAGGATCTGACGACAGAGTCCCTTGCGCAGCAGCTCGCGCCGCACGTCGGCCACCGGATGCCCCTGCGCGATGGCGTCGGCCGGGCGCAGCGTGCCGAGCAGCAGCAGCTGCGTGGGCTCGCGGCGCTGCGCGAGAACCGAGAGCAGGTCGAGCGTGGCGCGGTCGCACCACTGCAGGTCCTCCATCACCAGCACGAGCGGGGTCTCTGCCGACAGCACCTCGAGGGTGGTCGCGAGCCGGTGCAGCGAGTGCTCCGGCGTGCTCGGCGCCTCCGCGGCTTCGCCCGGCGAGGCGATTCGCAGCGCGCGCAGCAGCCAGTCGGGAGCGTGCGCGACGAGCACCTCCTCGGCGCGCCGCGCGTGCTCGCCGCGGCAGAGCTCCGCGAGAGCCTCGACCACGGGCAGGAAGGGCTCGCCCCCGCCGTACTGCTCGACGCACTGGCCGCGTACGACAGCGGGCGGCGGATCGGAGCCCTGCGTCAAGTCGGCGACGGCCACGTCGACGAGCGTCGTCTTGCCGATGCCGGCCTCGCCCGACACGAGGACGATCTGTCGCCGGCCGGTCAGCGCCGAGCGGCAGGCGTCGGCGATCTCCGCGCGCTCGCGGATCCGGCCGACGATCCTGCCGTCCGTCGCGACGAGTGCTGCTGGCGCGAGCGCGGGGGCGGGCGCTGCGGTCCGCGCGGAGCCCATCGTGGCGACGAAGCGGTAGCCGCGACGCGGAACGGTCTCGATGAAGCGTGGTGCCGCGGGGTCGTCGTCGAGCGCCGCACGCAGCTCGCGGATCGACAGCCGTACGACGTCCTCGGTGACCGCGACGTCGGCCCAGACGGAGTCGAGCAGGGCGCGCTTCCCGATCAGCTCGCCGGGACGCTGCGCGAGGTGCTCGAGGACGGCGAAGGTCTTGGGCCGCAGGGGGACCGGTGTCCCGGCGCGACGCAGCAGGCCCGCTCTCAGGTCGAGCTCGAACGGAGGGAACGAGATCGGGGAGGTCGGCCCAGGGGGTGGCACGGCGCCGTCAAGAATGCACGACGTGCTCGCGTGTGTCGAAGGGGTAGGCGACGAAAAGCGGGGCCGCCGTCGGGCGCGGCCCCCCGCGTTCGTTCAGTCCAGCTTCAGCTTGTCGAAGTCGCTCGCGTCGTGGCGCTCGATGAGCTGCCCTGCCGCGTCGCCCCAGGCGCGATTGACGGCGCGTCCGCGCTTGACGGCCGGGCGCGCCGCGATCTGGTTGGTCCAGCGCATGACGTTCTCGTACTCGTGCACGCTCAGGAACTCCGCGGCCTCGTACAGCAGGCCCTTCACCAGCGCGCCGTACCACGGCCAGATCGCCATGTCGGCGATCGTGTACTCGTCGCCGCTGACGTACTCGTTCTCGGCGAGGTGCAGGTCGAGCACGTGCAGCTGGCGCTTGACCTCCATCGCGTAGCGGTCGATCGCGTACTCGATCTTCAGCGGCGCGTAGGCGTAGAAGTGTCCGAAGCCGCCGCCGAGGAACGGTCCCGAGCCCATCTGCCAGAAGAGCCACGAGTAGCACTCGGCGCGCTTCGCCGGATCGGCCGGGACGAACTCGCCGAACTTCTCGGCGAGGTAGAGCAGGATCGCGCCCGACTCGAACACGCGCGTCGGCTTGTCCGGGTTGGAGCGGTCGAGCAGCGCCGGGATCTTCGAGTTCGGATTGACCTTCACGAAGCCCGAGGTGAACTGCTCGCCGACGTTGATCGGGATGATCCACGCGTCGTACTCGGCGCCGGAGTGTCCCTTCGCGAGCAGCTCCTCGAACATCACCGTGACCTTCACGCCGTTCGGCGTCGCGAGCGAGTAGAGCTGGAAGGGATGCTTCCCGACCTGCAGATCTTTTTCCTGCGTCGGGCCGGCGATCGGGCGGTTGATGTTCGCGAAGCGGCCGCCGCTCTCCTTGTTCCAGGTCCAGACCTTCGGCGGCGTGTACTCGTTCGTCTCGGCCATGCGTGCGCTCCGTTCGTTCGTGGGCTGAAGGGACCTTCTTGGCGGTGCGGCGGCGCCGTGACAAGGGCAGGCGCGCGTCGAGCGTGATAGAACACGGTCGCTTTGCCAACGGCAACTTCGATGACCGTGCTCGCGCGCTCGTGTCGCCCGTGCGCGTGGCCCCTGTGGGCGCTCGTCGTCGTGATCGGAGCCGCCGCCTGCTCCCCCACGGTCGCGAAGCTCAGGAACCCCGGGGCGCCGAAGTGCCAGCAGACGCTGCGCGACGCCTTCGAGTCGATCCTGCTCGACCAGCAGGAGCCTGCGGATCAGGCGGCGGCGCTCGGGGACAGCGCCGCGCGCGCTCTCGCGGAAGTCGAGCTCGGCGCGAACGCCTTCCGCCTGCCGTCGCAGACGACCGGCGTGAGCTACGCCTTCGCCTTCGAGCGCGACGACGCGAACCGCTGCCTGCTGCACCTCGTCGCGTGGCAGAAGGGCACGCTGCAGTACGGCAACAACGTGCAGTACCTCGAGACGCGGTCGCTTCCGGGGTGCCGCTGCGTGCAGTGAGCTGCGGCGCTCGACGGCTCGTCAGCGAATCTCTTGCATTCCCGTTCATTGTCTTGTCGTGGCGCGTTGCGGTGTCCCTCGAGAGGCGGTCCAAGCGATCGGAATGCCCGAGATCGCGCGCTTCTCCGGTCTCGTGGTGGCGATGTTCTACCGCGACCACGAACCGCCGCACGCCCATGTGCGCTTTGCCGAGTACGAGGCAACGGTTCGAATCGAGGATGGCGTCGTCGTGGGCAAGCTGCCATCGTGGGCACGTGAACGTGTCCGCGAGTGGTGCGCGTCGCATCGCCAGGAGTTGCGCGACAACTGGACGCGTGCGCGCATGCACGGACTGCTGCTGCGCATCGGTCCGGTGGAGTAGTCCATGACGCCACGGCTCGAGAGCGCGGAGTATGCCGGTGGATACCGGATCCGGCTGCGCTTCGCGGATGGCTGCGCGGGGGAGATCGATCTCGGCAACGATCTGTGGGGCGAGGTTTTCGAGCCGCTCCGGGATGAGGAAAAGTTTCGCCGCTTTCGGCTCGACACCGACCTCAATACGATCTCGTGGGACACAGGCGCGGATCTCGCGCCGGAGTTCCTCTACGAGCGCGCTGCCAGCGCCCGGCCTTCATGCTCCGCTGCGCCCGTTCGCCGCTGATCACAGCTTAGCGAGCAGCGTCCCGATCTCCGCGCCGAGCAGCAGGTCGTCGTGCACGCCGAAGACCTGCCGGCGGCGCCGTCCCTGCGCGTCGATGAGCACGAGGGTCGGCGTGCCCTGCATGCCGTACGCGCGCATCGTGCGCGGCAGCGGGTCGCCGTCCGGACCCGGCGCGTCGACGCCGACCGGAAAGCGGATCCGGTACTCGTGCACGAACGCGCGCAGGGCTTCGACGCCCATCGCCTCGTGGTGCTCAAAGACGGTGTGCAGCCCGACGACCGTCAACGGTGCGCGCGCGAACAGCTCCGCGACGCGCAGCACCTGCGGGATGCCGTGCGAGACGCAGCCGGGACACAGCATCTGGAACGCGTGCACGACGACGACGCGTCCGCGCAGCTGCTCGAGGTCGAGCGGTGTGTCGGTGTTGAGCCAGGCAGTCGTCTGCCACTCCGGCGCGGGCTTCGGATCCATGCGCGACGACGAATCACGCGGCGCGGCTCTTGTCGATGCCGCGCGCGTGTGCGCCTTGTCTCGCACGGGCCGCACGCGCACGCGGTCCGCGGGGAGGGGCGCGATGAAGGTGCACGGTGCCTGTCACTGCCGCGGCATCACCTACGAGGCGGAGGCCGATCCGCGGCACGTCTACGTCTGCAACTGCACCGACTGCCAGGTGCTGACCGGATCCGCGTTCCGCGTCTCGGTGCCGTCGACGGGATTCCGGCTCTTGACGGGCGCGCCGGCGACGTACGTCAAGGTCGCCGAGAGCGGCAACCGCCGCCGCCACGCGTTCTGCCCGACGTGCGGCTCGCCGATCTACGCCTGCGCCGACGGCGACGACCCGCCGGGCCACACGCTCCGCGTCGGCGGACTCGTGGAGAAGCGCGAGCTGGCACCGGTGGGGCAGGGCTGGTGCAGCTCGGCGCTGCCATGGGCGAAGGACGTGCCGGGCCTGCCGGGGCGCGAGCGGCAGTGACGCCGTGCGCGTCCGATGAGCGTGACGGGCGCGAGCAAGACCGCTCCGGACACGAGGAGAGGACGTGATGGGAATTCCCGAGCTCGCGGTCGTGGCGTACGTCGTCGCGATGCTGGCCCTCGTCCTCTGGCCCGGCGCGCGGATCTGCCGTCGCCTCGGCTTCTCGCCCTGGCTCGCGCTGCTGATGCTGGTCCCCGTCGGCAACCTCGTGCTGCTGTGGGTCGCGGCGTACGTGCCGTGGCCGATCGAGGACGGGCGTCGCGGCTCGTGAGCCGTCTCTCGCCGGATGCGGAACGGAAGGAGCTCCGATGACCGACGAGCAGCAGATCCGCGACCTCGTGGCGACGTGGCTGTCGGCGACCCGTGCCGGCGACGTCGACACCGTGCTGTCGCTCATGGCCGACGACGCGGTCTTCCTCGTCCCCGGCCAGCCGCCGATGCGAAAGCCCGACTTCGCGGCCGCGTCGCGCGCGCAGCAAGGCGCGGAGCGGCCGACCATCGACGGCACCAGCGACATCGAGGAGCTCGTCATCGCGGGGGACGTCGCCTACATGCGCTCGCGCCTCGCGATCACCGTCACGCCACCGCACGGCGGAACGCCGATGAAGCGCGCCGGCCACACGCTGACGATCCTGCGCCGCGAGAACGGACGCTGGCTGCTCGCACGCGACGCGAACCTGCTCGTCCCGGTCGCGGACTGATCCGCGACGTCGGCGCGTCGCGCAGCGGGCGCGTGTCGATTCCCGCCGGCGCCGTTCGACCAGCTTCCGAAGGAGAACCGCCATGCCGCTCGAGCTCTACGCCCACCCGTTCTCGTCGTACTGCCAGAAGGTCCTGATCCCGCTGTACGAGAACGCGGTCCCGTTCACGCTGCGCATGCTGGGACCCGACGAGCCGGCGAACGCCGCGCGCCTCGGCGAGGTCTGGCCGCTGATGCGCATGCCGGTGCTGGTCGACGACGGACGCCCGGTCATGGAGGCGACGATCATCGTCGAGCACCTCGACCTCATGCATCCCGGTCCGGTGCGGATGATCCCGTCGGACCCGCGCGCGGCGCTGCAGGTGCGCTTCCTCGACCGCTTCTTCGACAACTACGTGATGACGCCGATGCAGAGGATCGTCTTCGACACGATCCGTGCGCCGGATCAGCGCGATCCCGCCGGCGTCGCGGACGCGCGCAAGCTGCTCGACAGCGCGTATCGCTGGCTCGACGGCACGCTGTGCGGACGAACGTGGGCCGCCGGCGATGCGTTCTCGCTCGCCGACTGCGCGGCCGCGCCGTCGCTCTTCTTCGCCGACTGGGTGCAGCCGATCGACGCGTCGCTCGCGAACGTCCGTGGGTACCGGCAGCGCCTGCTCGCGCGACCGTCGTTCGCCCGCGCGGTGGACGAGGCGCGTCCGTACCGTCCGATGTTCCCGCCCGGCGCGCCGGATCGCGACTGACGCGGCACGACGAGCGCGCGGGGCCGACGACGGCAACAGAATCGCGAGCCGTTCCTTCGCCCCGACGCGCGCGCTAGCGTCCGCGCGATGACGACGATCACCGGACGGACGCGCCTCCTCGGCCTGATCGCCGACCCGCTCGTCGAGGCACGCTCCCCTTCGCTCGCGAACGCGGCGCTCGCAAGGCGCGGGCGCGCGTCCGAGTTCGTGCTGCTGCCGCTGCAAGTCGCGGCGGGCGATCTCGCGACCGTCGTCACGGGGCTGCGGCGCGTCGGCACGTTCGCGGGCACCATCGTGTCGATGCCGCACAAGGAGACCATCGTGCCGCTGCTCGACGAGCTGACGCCGGAGGCGCGGCTCGTCGGTGCGGTGAACGCCGTGCGGCGCGACGCCGACGGACGCCTCGCCGGCACGACGCTCGACGGCGAGGGCTTCGTCGCGGGACTCGCGGCGGCCGGCCACGACGTCGCGGGCAAGCGGGTCCTCCTTTGCGGTGCCGGCGGCGCAGGAGCCGCGATCGCCTTCGCGCTCGTCAAGCACGGCTGTGCGTCGCTGGCGATCGAGAACCGGACGCGGCTCCGTGCGGAGCTGCTCGCGACGCGGATCGCCGACGTCTTCCCGTATGCCGAGGTGACGATCGGCCACCGTCCGGGTGCCGCGTACGACGTCGCCGTCAACGCCACGTCGCTCGGCATGCACGACGGCGACCCGCTGCCGCTGACCGAGGCGATGATCGACGCCGCGGCGCTGGTCGCGGAGTGCGTGGTCACGCGGGACGTCACGCCGCTGCTCGCGGCGGCGCGCGCCCGCGACCGGGCGATCCACGGCGGCCTCGCGATGCTCGACGCGCAGATCGAGTTGCTGCTCGACTTCATGGGCGTCGGGCCCGGCCCGTCGGCCTTCGCGTGAGCGCCACCGCGCCGCGTTTCTGCGCTTGAGCGCGGCGCGCGCGGCGCCTACTCTGTCCGTTCCCACACCCGGCCGGCAGCGTCATCCGCCGCGCCCACGCCAACCGGAAGACCCTCGCATGCGCACGTCCGCTCTGCTTCTCGCCATGGCGCTCGCCGCCTTCGCCGCCGTGACGGCTCCGTCCGAAGCCCGCGCCGCCTGCGCGAGTGGCACGGAGATGATCCAGACCTTCCCGACCGCGGGGCCGGCCGTCTCGCAGTGGCGCTTCTGCTACGAGATCGTGCGCATGCCGGACGAGAGCGGCACGGAGAGCCAGTCGCAGACGCTGGTGATCCGCGAAGCCGAGTTCCGGCCGGGCGCTCTGGCGACGCCGATCCGCGTGCTCGGCGAGGTGCGCATGGCCGAGATCTTCGTGCCCTACCACTCCGGCTCGCCGCGCTTCCACGACCTGACCGAATACGCCTTCGACCTGCAGGCGCTCACCACCACCGAGTGCCCGGCGACGCGGCTCGACGGCGACCGCATCTGCAAGGAGATCGGCGATCGCGGTCTGACCTGGCGTGATCCGTACTTCGCGCTCGCGCGGCGCGGCGAGAAGCTCGTCCTGTGGAGCATCGTCAACGCGGCGAACTACGACTACATGATGCGCTACGAGTTCTTCGACGACGGCACCATGGAGGTGCACGCGGCCTCGACCGGGCGCAAGTACGGCGGCCCCGACGACACCGCCGGCCACATGCACAACTTCGCGTGGCGCGTCGACCTCGACGTCGCGGGCGCGGGCGGCGACACCGCGACGCTGAAGGGCGTCCGCGTCGGCTCGTCGGTGCGCGACACCGACCGGGAGATCACCCGCGAGGGCGGCTTCAAGTGGGATCCGAAGGCGTTCACGCACCTGGAGGTCACCGACTCGACCGCGGTGAACGGACGCGGGCGTCCCGTCGGCTACACGCTCGCGCCGTCGCGCGAGGGCATCGCGAAGTTCCCCGAGGCATGGACGAAGTTCCCCATGTGGGTGACGCGCAATCATCCGAACGAGCTGCGCGCGCGCGACGTCGCGACCTACGCCGCCGACCACGAGCCGATCGCCGGGCAGGACATCGTCGTGTGGTTCACCGACTCGCACAACCACGAGAACGACATGCGCGACGAGGACCGCGAGGTGGTGCCGCTGTCGTATCTCGGCTTCCGCCTCGAGCCGCAGAACGTCTGGGACACGACGCCGTTCTACCCCTGACCGTCCGCCGCGCGGGTGGACGCGCACGCGCTTTGGTGCGAATCCTTCTGCGATGAGTCCTGTCGGGCGGGGAAGGAGGCGAGCGCGATGCTGAAGACGTACCACGGCAGCTGTCATTGCGGCCGCCTCGAGTTCGAGGCCGACATCGACCTCGACGCCGGCACGCGCCGCTGCAACTGCACGCTGTGCACCAAGACGCGCGCCTGGACCGCGATCATCCGCCCCGACGCCTTCCGCGTGATCGACGGCGAGGACTATCTCAAGGACTACATGTTCGCCGGCAACGGCGTGCACCACCTCTTCTGCGCGCGCTGCGGCGTGCGCGGCTTCTCGCGCGGCTACGTCGAGGAGATCGGCGGCCACTTCGTCTCGGTGTATCTGACGGCTCTCGACGACCTCGACCCGGGCGAGCTCGCGGCGGCACCGGTCAAGTATCTCGACGGACGCAACGACGCGTGGGATCACGTACCCGCGGAGACGCGCCACCTGTGACGAGCGGCCTGCGTCACTTCGATCACGTGACCGTCGCGGTGCGCGACCTCGACGGCGCGCGACGCTTCTTCGCGCTGCTCGGCTTTCGCGAGGAGCGCGCAGTGGTGATCGCCGGTGCGCCGTTCGACGGCTACATGGGCGTCCCGGGGATCGAGGCGGATCACGTGACGCTGGTGCACGAGACGGCGTCGCCGCGGCTCGAGATCCAGCTGCTGCGCTACCGTCGGCCCGCGCCGTACACGGGCAACGACCCGACGCGCCTCGACGCGCTCGGCTACAACCACGTCTGCTTCGCGGTGGACGACGTCGACGCGGAGCTGGCGCGCCTCGCCGCGGCCGGCCTCGCGCCGAAGAGCGGCGTGCTCGACTTCCACGACCGCAAGCTCGTCTTCCTGACCGGCCCGGAGGGAATCACCGTCGAGCTCGCGCAGTGGAGCCGCGAAGATGGAGGCTCGGCGCCGCGATGAGCGACGGCAGCGATCCGAGAGTCTTCTTCGCGGCCGAGCGCACGCTGCTCGCGTGGATCCGCACCGGGCTCGCCGTCATGGGCCTCGGCTTCGTGGTCGCGCGCTTCGGGCTCTTCATCCGCCTCGCCGCGCACGGTCCGGACGCGGCCCCCCCGGCGACCAGCTCGACCGCGCTCGGCGTGGCGTTCGTCCTGCTCGGCGCGGCGTCGATCGCGATGGGCACGGTGCAGTTCGTCCGATTCTCGCGTGCGCTGCCTGCGGCCGATCGCCCGCAGAACTACAACGTCGGCTGGGCCGCGTCGCTCGCTTCCCTGCTCGCCGCGCTCGGCGTCGTGCTCGCGGTGTATCTCGTGCTTCGCGCCGCTGGTGCATGAGCGGAGTGGATCCCATGCTGGGCGCGGTCATCGGCTGCGCGCTGACGGTCGTGCTGTGCGTCTACGTGCACCTGACGACGCTGCGCCTGCTGAACGACCGCGTGCTGCCGCGCTTCCAGCGTCACTCGCGCACGGCGGTCGGCATGATGGTTCTCGTCGCGCTGGTCGCGCACCTGCTCGAGATCTGGATCTTCGCGATCACGATCCTCGTCGTCGGCTCGCTGTCCGACACGCAGTTCGCCGAGGAGCTGCAGCTCGACGGCTTCGACGCGTTCTACTACTCGGCGGTGTCCTACACCTCGATGGGCGCGGAGCCGCTGCACGAGTCGTCGCTGCGCATCCTCACCGCGATCGAGGCGCTCACCGGACTGATCCTGATCACGTGGACCGCGTCGTTCATCTTCCTCGTCATGCAGCGGACGTGGGAGGGGCAGCAGCACCACCGCTAGCCGCAGCGTCGGGCTTGCGCTCGCGCGGCGGGTCGACGCCCGCGAGCTCGGCCACGCGCCGCGCGAGATCCGGCGCGCTCACCTGATCCGCCGGCACCGGCTCGCCGACGACGAGCTGGATGCGCGACCACACGCGCCGGAACGGCTTCGTCATCGCCTTGCCGCCCTTGCGGCTGAAGAAGCTGCCCCAGAGCCCGACCAGCGCGATCGGGATCACCGGCACCGGCGTGCGCTCGACGATCTTCTCGACGCCGGGCTTGAACGGGTTCATCTCGCCGTCGGAGGTGATCTTGCCCTCGGGGAAGATGCACACCAGCTCGCCGTCGGACAGCTCCTTCGCGATCGAGTCGAACGCGCGCCGCATGGTCGAGACGCTCTCGTGCGCCGGTGCGATCGGAATCGCCTTCGCGTCGCGGAAGAACCAGCGCAGGTACCAGGGCTTGAAGAAGCCGTGGTACATGACGAAGCGGATCGGCCGCTTGCACGAGCTCGCGACGATCAGCCAGTCGACGAAGCTCACGTGGTTGCACACCAGGACCGCCGCGCCCTGCTCGGGGAAGCGCTCCGGGTGCACGACCTTCAGCCGGTACATGACGCTCGCGATGATCCACGCGACGAAGCGGAACAGGAACTCCGGCAGGACCTTGTAGACGTAGCCCGACGCGATCGTGTTGAGCAGCGCCAGCACGAGGAAGACGTGCGGCACGCTGAGCTTCGCCTCGAGCATCACGACGAGCAGCAGCGACGACGCGACCATGAAGAGCGCGCTCAGGATGTTGCCGCCGGCGATCACGCGCGAGCGCTCGGCGTCGGCGGTGCGGTCCTGGATGAAGGTGTTGAGCGGCACGATGAAGAAGCCGCTGAAGAGCGCGATCGCGAGCAGGTCGAGGCAGATGCGCCACGCGCCGGGGCTCGCGAGGAAGCCGCCGACGGTCAGCAGCTCGCCCGACGGGGCCGCCGGCGCGCCGACCAGGTACAGGTCGAACGCGAACACCGTCATGCCGATCGAGCCGAGCGGGACCAGTCCGAGCTCGAGCTTCCGCCCCGAGAACATCTCGCACAGCATCGAGCCGACGCCGATGCCGACGCAGAACAGCGCCAGGAAGAGCGTCACCACGTGCTCGCCCGCGTGCAGCACGTCGCGGCTGTAGATCGGCAGCATGGCGAGGATGATCGAGCCGAAGAACCAGAACCACGACGCGCCGAGCACGGCGAGGAAGACCGAGTGGACCTTGCGCGTGAGGCGCACCGTCTCGATCGTCGGGCGGATCGGATTCGGGTCGATGCGCAGCCCGGGGCTCTCGGCCTTCACGTGCGGCACGAGGAAGCTCGTGCACAGGCCCGCGACCGCGATCGCGAGAATGCACCAGCCCAGGATCGCGAGACCGGTGGCTCCGCCCGAGACCGCGACGCCGCCGCCGATCGTGCCGAGCAGGATCGCGAGGAACGTCCCCATCTCGACCAGCGCGTTGCCGCCGACCAGCTCCTCGGGTGTCAGCAGCTGCGGCAGGATGCTGTACTTGACCGGACCGAAGACGCTCGAGTGCACGCCCATCAGGAAGAGGGCGAGCAGCAGCAGCCACACGTCCTCGCGCCAGAAGCCGAAGGCAGCGACCGCCATGATGCCGATCTCGACGGCTTTCACCGCGCGTACCAGCTGGTGCTTCGCGAAGCGGTCGGCGAGCTCGCCGGCGGTCGCGGAGAACAGGAAGAAGGGCAGGATGAAGAGCCCGCCGCAGAGCGCGACCAGGTTCTCCGACGACAGCCCCAGCACGCTC
This sequence comes from Binatia bacterium, assembly GCA_046327915.1. Lineage (GTDB taxonomy): Bacteria > Desulfobacterota > Binatia > UBA12015 > UBA12015 > VGTK01. The sequence continues at coordinate 155,179 of JAXLXO010000006.1, forward strand.
AGCGAGCGGTAGGTGATCAGGATCACCAGCGCGTTCTTCAGCAGGTTGTCGTTGAACGCGCCGAAGAACTGCGTCCAGAAGATGCCCGCGAAGCGCCGCGTGCGCAGCAGCGACAGCTGTCCCATCTCGCCCCCCGTCACGCACGCCCCGCGCGCGCGCCCGAACATCGAAGCGGGATTTGCCGCGCACAAGCAAATGCCGCGCGCGAAAGTTGCGGAGCGCTATCGGGTCGGGTCGCCGGGCTCCTTCGGCTTCTTGAGCATTGCGAGCAGCAGCGTGATCATGCCGAGCAGCAGCTCGTCGGCGAACGGAATGAAGTCCGGCACGATCAGGTCGACGACGAAGAGCGTGCCCGTGATCGCGGCGAGGTACGGGAAGCGCAGGCCGCCGAGATAGCGCAGCGCGAACGCGAGCAGCGGACCCTTGACGGTGACCGGCGCCTTCACGAGCGCAGCACCTTTCCCGCCGCAGCGTGCGCGTCGTAGCGTCCGCCGTCGACGACGTGGCGTCCGTTGATCAGCACGTGCTCGATGCCCTCGGGGAAGCGCGCGGGGGTTGCGAAGTCCGCGGTGTCGCGCAGCTGCTTCGGATCGAACACGACGACGTCCGCAGCGCAACCCTGCTTCAGGAACCCGCGCTCTCGCCAGCCGAGACGCTCCGCCGCGGCTCCGGTCATCTTGCGCACCGCCTCCTCCAGCGTGAACAACCCCTCGCGAACGTACGTGTGCAGGACGCGCGGGAACGTCCCGTAGCTCGCCGGGTTCTGGAAGCCGTGCGCGGTGAGGAACGTGTCGGTCTCGATGGTGCAGAGCGGGTGCGCCAGCACGCGGCGCAGCGCGTCCTCGGTGCCGTCGTGGCCGCTGTAGGTGTGGTTCAGGACGCGCGCCATGCGGCCGCTTTCGAGGACCAGCCGTCCGTAGAACTCCCAGACGTCCATGCCGGCGCGCTTCGCCGCGTCGCCGACGAACAGGCCTTCGTACTGCTCGAAGGCGGCCGCGTTGGCGCGCATGATCTGGATGTCTTCCAGCCAGAATCCGATCCGGGAGAACACGTCCTGGCCGAATTGCTTGACGGCGTCGAGCAGCGCGGGATCGGAGAGGATCGACTCGAGCTGCGGCAGGATCTCGGGCGGGAAGAGGACGCTCGCCGTGGTGTTGCCCGCCGTGTAGGGGAACGCATCGAAGGCGACGTCGAGGCCGTCCGCGCGGGCGCGCTCGATGGTCGCGATCGCGTCGTCGGCGGTCGGCCAGCTGTTGCGGCCGACGAAGATCAGGTGGCTGATCTGCAGCTTCGTGCGTCCACGCTCCGCGACGCGCAGGATCTCGTCGATCGCGGCGAGGTTGTGCGCGCGCTGCGCGGGATCGGTCTGATAGACGGGGCTGACGGTGCTGTAGGCGCGCAGGTGCGAGGTGAAGAGCTTGCCCGCGGCTCCCGTCCACGACGCGAACGCGGCGAGCTCGTCCTCGCCCGCGAAGATGCCCGGCGGGTAGCCGAGGCCGGTGCTGAGACCGACGCAGCCCGCGTCGAGCGCGCTGCGGACGTGGCGCTCCATCGCGCGCAGCTCGTCGGCAGTCGGCGGCGCGGGGTTGAGCGGTCCCGTCACCGCCGCGCGCACCGCACCGTGTCCGACCAGCTCGGAGACGTTGAGCGGCAGCGGCGTGCGCTCGAGCGCTGCGAGAAAGTCCTCCATGTCGTTCCACGGCAGGTCGATCGCGTCGTCGACGATCAGGCGGCTCGACGCCTCGAGCGAGTGCCGGTTGCACGCGGTCGCGGGCGCCGGGCTGAAGCCGCAGTTGCCGCCGACCAGCGTCGTCATGCCCTGGCGGACGAAAGGCTCGACCAGCGCGCCGGAATCGCCGCCCGGGACCAGCCAGTCCGAGTGCGAGTGGATGTCGATGAAGCCGGGCGTCACGACTTTGCCTGTGCAGTCGATGGTCGTCCGCGCCGCGACCTGCGCCAGGTCGCCGACGGCGACGATGCGATCGCCGCGCAGCGCCACGTCGGCGCGGACGGCCGCGCTGCCGGTTCCGTCGATCACCTGTCCGCCCGAGAGCTTGACGTCGCAATCCATGCGACGAAGGTCGCATCGAACGCGCCGCGCGGCAACGCGACGGGCGTTGTGAGGGGGGCGGCGCGCGGATAGAACCGCCCGATGCCAACCCTCATCGCGAAGCCGACCGTCATCGAGGCCGCCGGCAACAAGCCGAAGCAGATCGCCGAGTTCGCGGGCCGCGTGAACTCCGGTCACAGCAACGTCAGCGTGGCGCACATGAAGTCGCCGCAGGGCTGGGTCGAGCCCGGGCAGCGTCCCGAGTTCGAGGAGGTGACGCTGGTGCTGCGCGGCATGCTGCGCGTCGAGCACGAGGGCGGCGTGATCGAGGTCCGCGCCGGGCAGGCGATCGTCGCGAAGCCGGGCGAGTGGGTGCGCTACTCGAGCCCCGAGGCCGAGGGCGCGGAGTACGTCGCCGTCTGCCTGCCCGCGTTCTCGCCGGACACCGTGCACCGCGACGCCTGATGGAGGCGACGCCGCGCGGCCGGATCGGCCGGATCGCGGAGCTCGCCTACTTCGCCGGCGAGTACGCGATCATGCGCTTCGCGCCGCGCGACAAGCCCGGCCGCGTGCTGGGCGCGCTCTTCCGGATGCCGCTGCTGCAGCAGCGGCTCGGCCTCGACAAGCGGCTCTCCGAGACCGTGCTCTTCCTCGAGACCACCGGCCGCAAGACCGGCCTCACGCGGACGACACCGCTCGGCTTCGTGCACGTCCCGGACACCGACACCTACTTCGTGAGCGCCGGCTGGTACGGGAAGACCGACTGGTACCGGAACCTGCGCGCGAACCCGCGGGTCCGCGTGCACCACGGACGACGCACGTTCGCGTGCGAGGCGCGGCCGATCTCCGACGACGAGGCGGTGCCGGTGATCCGCAGGACGGTCGATCGCAACCCGTTCGCGCTGCGCCTCTGGGCGCGCTGGACGGATCAGCCGCTCGACGGCTCCGACGACTCGCTGCGCGTGGTCGCGCGCGCGTTCCCGACCGTCGCGCTGCAGGCGCCGTCCGGCACGCCGTGAACGGTTTTGCCGCCCCTGCCATGGCGCGGCCGGTGACGTCCGCGTAGAGCCACGTTCCCCCGAGCCCCTCGAAGGAGCTCGACGATGAGGACGAGGACGTGGTGCGGAGTGGTTGCGGCGCTGGTGCTCGCCGCGTGGTGCGGCGTCGCGGAGGCAGGGCTGACGTGCGGACGGACCGTGGTGCTTCCGGGCGCCAGCGCGAGCGAGGTGCTCGCGAAGTGCGGTTCGCCGACGAGCCGCCGCGGCATGGACGGAAAGGCGCGCGCGGGACGCGCACGCGGCAAGAGCAGCGGACGCGAGATCTGGGTGTACGACCTCGGCTCGCGCCAGCTGGTGCGCTACTTGACGTTCGACAAGGGCCGCCTGGTCGGCATCGACTTCGGCGGCTACGGCGGCTGAGCGCGGCCGCCCGTGGCACTCAGCCCATCGGGTAGAGGATCTCGCGCGACACCGCGTCGCACGCGCGCAGCACGTCGGACGACAGCTTGACGTCCGACGCGGCGAGCGCGTCGCCCAGCTGCGCGGGCTCGGTGGCACCGATGATCGTCGAGCCGACGTAGTCGTGCGCGAGGCTCCACGCGACCGCCAGCGTGACCGGCGCCATCCCGGCCTCCTGCGCGATCGCCGCGAAGCGGCGCGTCGACTCGAGCGTGCGATCGTTGACGAAGCGCTTCGTCATCGCCTGCGTGCGCGGGCTGTGCTCGGCGTAGAACGTGAAGCGCGCCTTCTCCGGCTTCGCGCCGTCGAGGTACTTGCCGGAGAGCACGCCGGCGGCGATCGGGCTGTAGGGGAGAAGGCTGACCTGCTCGCGGCGGCACACTTCCGCGAGCGCGTCCTCGAAGCGGCGGTTCAGCAGGCTGAAGTTGTTCTGGATGGTCTCGTAGCGCGGCAGCGCGTGCTGGTCCGCGGCCCACAGGCTCTTCGTCAGGCCGTACGCGGTCTCGTTGCTGCAGCCGACGGCGCGGACCTTCCCGGCCTCGACCGCGCGCGCGAGCCCTTCGAGCGTCTCCTCGATCGGCAGGCCGGGGTCGGGCCAGTGCGTCTGGTAGAGGTCGATGTAGTCGGTGCCGAGACGCTTCAGGCTGCCGTCCACCGCGCGCGCGATGGAGTGCCGGTCGAGCGCGGTGTTGCCGCTGCGGATCGGGGTCTGGAACCAGCCGCCGCCCGGGCCGGCGATCTTGGTCGCGACGAACAGCGAGTCGCGCCGGCGTCCCGCCATCCACCGGCCGACGATCTCCTCGCTCGCGCCCGCCCACTTCGCGTCGGGCGGGACGGGATAGGTCTCGGCGACGTCGAGGAAGTCGATGCCCGAGTCGACCGCCTGATCGAGGATGCGGCGGCTCGTCGCCTCGTCGGCCATCGAGCCGAACGTCATGGTGCCGAGGCAGATCTCCGAGACCAGCAGGCCGGTGCGGCCGAGACGACGTCGCTTCATGGGGCCGACGTCTACACCGAAGCCGCGCGACGAGCGAAGGCCGCCCTCAGGACGCGCCCTCCTCGGGGAGGATGTGCGCGGGCAGGGCGTAGCCCGCCTCGACCAGCGCGCAGCGCTCGGCGTCGGTCGCGTCGACGATCTGCAACCCTGCTTCGGTCGCCTCGAGCACGCCGTAGCTCCGCCCCTCGATGACCAGCGCGGCGTCGGGGGCCGTTCCACGGACCGCGCCGTCGACGATGCGCGCCTCGCGCGCGTGCAGCAGCTTCACGTGTCGGCTCCTTTCGTCGTCAAGCACCGGTGCGGCGGGCGCGCGGCGTCGCGCGCGGCGCGCCGAAGGCGCTCCACGCGAAGTCGGCGAGCGTGCGGTCGAAGTCCGCGGAGCTCTCGAGGTTCGAGAGGTGGCCGCCGGGCAGGATTTCGACCACCGCGTTGCGGATCCGCGCTGCCATCGCGTGCACGGTGGCCGGCGGGACCAGCAAGTCCTCCTCGCCGCCGATCACCAGCACCGGGCAGGAGATGCGGGCGAGTCTCGACGTCCAGTCGCGGCGCGCCGCCATCGCACGCAGGGCGCCGGCCATGCCGGCCTCCCGGCTCTCGAGCACCAGGCCGTGCACGCGGTCCACGAGGTCGGGACGGTCGCGCGCGGCGGTCGCGCCGAGCAGCTTCGGCAGCAGCTCTTCCGCCGCCACGTCGACGCCCTCCGCCTCGACCTCCGTCGCGAGGCGGTGGCGCTCGGAGACCGTCGCCTCGTCGTCGGCCGTCGCGCGCGTGTTCGCGAGGACGAGCCCGCGCACGCGCGAGCCGAGGCGTTCGAGAAGCGGCAGCGCCACGTAGCCGCCCATCGACAGGCCGACGAGAACGAGCTCGTCGATCTGCAGGTCGTCGAGCGTGAGATCGATCGCGTGTGCCTGCTCGTCGAGCGAGAACGTGCCCTCCGGAACCCACGACAGCCCGAAGCCCGCGAAGTCGGGGGCGATCACGCGGAAGCGGTCCGACAGCTCCTCGAGCTGCGGCTCCCACATGCGGCTGTTCAGCGGAAATGCGTGCAGCAGGACGATCGCGGGGCCGTGGCCGGCGTCGCGGACGTACAGCGGTGCTTGACGGGCGCGGAACTCGCGATCGTGGCGTCGGGCGTCGTCGGGGCCGTCGCTGCGCGCGCCGGCGATGGTCGCGGTGCGCGGCTCGGTGTACGGCGGCGGTTGCTGCGCCGAGGACGGCGGCTGCCTGCGCGCGGTGCCGGCTCGCCGCGCGTCCGGGGCGGCGTTGGCTCGCGGGGCGTCGGGTCGCGGCGGGCGTGCGGTTCGCGCCGGCGCCGCGTCCTCGTCACGCGGCGCGAACGCAGTCGGTGAGCCGGTGACGAGCGCCGCCACGTCGGCCGCGACGTCCAGCGGCAGCCGCAGCGCACGGGGAACGAGAGAGAGCGGCCAGGGGACGAGACGCTCCCCGAAGCCGAGCGCGCTCCGCGAGATCTCGATGCCGAAGCGCGTGATGCCGGTCAGCGTGCTCCACAACGTCATGCCGCGCCGGGACGCGACATTCGTGCCACCGCCGCCGGTTACGGACACGCGGCGCTTTTCCGGTCACGAGCAGTGCGGTGATGCGGAGCGCGTGTAGAACGTACCGGGAGTGCGTCAGTCCGCGAGGATGGAGAAGATCGCGAGGCGCGTGCGGCGGTCCTCGACCCAACTCGAGAGGCTGGCGAGGCGTTCACCGAGCCGGACGGCGGACGGGGCGAGACGCTCCGCGCCGTGCAGGCAGCCGAGCGCGATCTGGCCGAGAATCTTCATGCGGGCTCTCCTTCGCCGCGGGAGCCCAGCAAGCATCCTGCCACGCGGCGTCGAGCCCGAAACGTCGGAACCCGCGGAGCTTTTCGGCCCCCGGGGCGGGGCCGTTCCCGGCCGCGCAAACCGGACGGCGGTCCGGATTGCGAAAAAGGGATCCCGATCCGGGACGCGTCCCGGGATCCGGCCGCTCCCCCGCGGCCAGCCGCGCGCCGAGGCGCACGGTCCGACCGCGGTGAGCGACGGCGCCGCGATCAGTAGCGGTAGTGCTCCGGCTTGTACGGACCCTCGACCGGCACGCCGATGTAGTCCGCCTGCTTCGGGGTCAGCTTCGTGAGCTTGACGCCGAGCTTCTCGAGGTGGAGGCGTGCGACCTCCTCGTCGAGCTTCTTCGGCAGCATGTAGACGTTCTTCTGGTACTGCTTGTTGTTCGTCCACAGCTCGAGCTGCGCGAGCACCTGGTTGGTGAACGACGCGCTCATCACGAACGACGGGTGGCCCGTCGCGCAGCCGAGGTTCAGCAGACGGCCCTCGGCGAGGATCAGCACCGAGTGGCCGTCGGCGAAGACCCACTCGTCGTACTGCGGCTTGATGTTGATCTTCTTGACGCCCTTGACCTTGGCGAGGCCGGCCATGTCGATCTCGTTGTCGAAGTGGCCGATGTTGCCGACGATCGCCTTGTCCTTCATCCGCGCCATGTGCGCCGCGGTGATGATGTCGAAGTTGCCGGTGGTCGTGACGAAGATGTCGGCCGTCTCGACGAAGTCCTCGACGGTCGCGACCTGGTAGCCCTGCATCGCCGCCTGCAGCGCGCAGATCGGGTCGATCTCGGTGACGATGACGCGGCAGCCCTGGCCGCGCAGCGACTCGGCGCAGCCCTTGCCGACCTCGCCGAAGCCGCACACGACGGCGATCTTGCCGCCGAGCATGACGTCGGTCGCGCGGTTCAGGCCGTCCACCAGCGAGTGGCGGCAGCCGTAGATGTTGTCGAACTTCGACTTGGTGACCGAGTCGTTGACGTTGATCGCCGGGAACAGCAGCGAGCCGTCCTTCGCCATCACGTAGAGACGGTGCACGCCGGTCGTGGTCTCCTCGCTGACCCCCTTGATGGCCGGGCTGATGCGCTTCCACTGGCCCGGATCCTCGGACTGGATGCGGCGGATCAGGTCGAGGATGATGCCCCACTCCTCGGGGTCCTTCTTCGGGTCGAACTTCGGGACTTTTTTGGCCTTCTCGAACTCGAGGCCCTTGTGCACGAGCAGGGTCGCGTCACCGCCGTCGTCGACGATCAGGTCCGGGCCCGAGCCGTCCGGCCACACCAGCGCCTCGTTGGTGCACCACCAGTACTCTTCCAGCGTCTCGCCCTTCCACGCGAAGACGGCGATGCCCTTGGGGTTCGCGGGCGTGCCGTTGCGACCCACCGCGACCGCGGCGGCGGCGCTGTCCTGGGTCGAGAAGATGTTGCACGATACCCAGCGCACGTCGGCGCCGAGGTCGACCAGCGTCTCGATGAGCACCGCGGTCTGCACCGTCATGTGCAGCGAGCCCATGATCTTCGCGCCCTTGAGCGGCTTCTTCTTCGCGTAGCGCGCGCGGATCGCCATCAGGCCCGGCATCTCCTGCTCGGCGAGGCGGATCTCCTTGCGGCCCAGCTCGGCGAGCGAGAGGTCGGCGACCTTGAACGGAAGGCGGGCCGGTGCTGCGGCCTCCCTCGGCTTGCGGATCGAGCTCATCGTGATTCCTCCTTGGCTTGACGATCGTGTCGTCGGGTCGGTGTACGTGACGAACCAACGCTAACGGGATGCTGCGTGGCCGTTGCCGCGGCCTGCGCGGCGCGCGCTCGCGACGAAGAGCGCGGGGCCCTTCGCCTGCGGGTCCGCCGGCAGCGCGCGCACGCGGACGCCGCCGAAGCCCGCGTCGCCGAGCCACTGCTCGATCTGCGCGCGGGAGAATCCGAGCCACACGTGGCCCATCTGCTGCCGGTATTCGGCCCGGTCGTGCTCGAACATGTCGACGATCAGCAGGCGTCCGTCGTTCTTGAGCACGCGGTGCGCCTCGGAGAGCGCGGCGGACGGGTCGGCGAGGTGGTGCAGCACGAGGCACATGGTCGCCGCGTCGAGCGACGTGTCGTCGAGCGGCAGCTCCTCGAGCTCGCCGTGCTCGATGCGGACGTTCTCCAGCGCGCCGAGGCGCTGGCGCGCGGCCTTCAGCATCGCGCGCGAGCTCTCGACCGCGACGACGTGCGCGACGAACGGCGCGAGCGTCTCGGCGATCTGTCCGGTGCCGCAGCCGAGGTCGCCGACGGTCCAGCGCTCGTCGAGCAGCCCCGCGAGGGCGACCGCGTCGAAGCGTCCGCCGAACATCTCGCGGCGCAGCCGGTCCCATTGTCCGGCGGACGTCGAGAAGAAGGCCTGCGAGCGCGTGCGGCGCTCCGCGACCACACGCGCGAGGCGGTGGTCGTCCTGCTCGGCGACCGGCATGCGCGCGGTCTGCTCGCGCAGCAGGCTCCACAGGCGGCGCGCGGCCGGGTCGAGGCCCTCGCTCGCGAGGCGGTAGAGGCGGCTCGTGCCGTCGGGGCGCGCAGTCACCCAGCCCTCGTCGGCGAGCACCTTCAGGTGGCGGCTCACCGTGGACTGCGGCGCCTGCAGGATCGCGCACAGGTCGGCCACGGTCAGCTCGTGGCGCTCGACCAGGCGCAGCGTGCGCGCGCGGGTGGCGTCGGCGAGCGACGTCATCCACGACAGCATGGCGGGGGCGGCAGCTTCCATCCGTCTATCCGGATGAATGGTTACCGGGGTGCCGCGCGCCAGTCAATCCCGCGGATGCGGTGCGGCCTGCCGTGCGGGCCGCACGCAGCGGCCGGGCCGGTCACGGCTCGGGGACGTGGATGTCGCCCATCTTCGGCTCGCTGGGCTTGCGGGTCGGCGGCGCCGACGCCGCGACCGAGCCGGGGCGGCTCGGGAAGTCGGCCAGCATCTGCGCGACCGCGCTCTCGATCTTGGTCACGTCCTGCCCGTCGTCGAGGACGGTCTTGGCGGCGCCGCGCCACAGGCGCTTGCCCGAGCGCGCGTCGGTGACCTCGACCACGACCGAGCTCTCCTGGTAGCCGAACAGGTACGCCGGCCCGACGTCCTGCTTGCCGCCCTGGTCGCGGTACTTGATGAACTCGCCGAAGGTGTCGGCGTCCTTCTCCTCGAGGCGGATGCCGAAGTCGACGAGGAAGTCCGGGCTGCCGGCGGCGATCTCCTCGTAGCCGCGCGACGCGAGCTGCTGGTTCACGGCGTGGCGCACCGTCCATTCGAGCACCGCGGCATCGCGCTCGCGCTCCTCGTCGGCGACCACCGTCGGGGCGGCCGTCGCCCACTCGTAGCGGCGGTAGGCCGACGGGTCGAAGGCGACCGTGGATTTTGGCTTGACGGTCGTGGCCGAGCAGCCGGCGACGGCCGCGGCGAGGACGGCGAGCGCCAGGGCGCCGCAGCGGCGTCGCACGGTGCGCATGATCCCTGCCGTTAGCCGCGCGCGGCGCGATGCTCAAGCGCGGCCGTCAGCGGGGCAGGCCGAGTACCCGCTGCGCCATGATGTTGCGCTGCACCTCGCTGGTGCCGCCGGCGATCGTCAAGCAGCGGTTGTAGAGGAACTTGTAGCCGGTGGACGCGCTGCCGAAGTCGTGCGGACCGTCGGGCTGCTCGTAGAGCAGGCCGTCGAGCCCCATCACCTCGACCGCCGCCTCGCTGAGCGCCTGCAGCAGGTTGCTGGTGAAGAACTTGTTCGACGAGGCGATGCCCGGATTGAGCCGCCCGTGCAGCAGGTCGCTGAGCATCCGCGCGCTGCTCCAGCGCAGCACGTGGCAACCGATCGCGAGCTCGGCGATCTTCTGCCGCGTCACCGGATCGGCGCCCTTGCCGTTGCGCCGCGCGAGCGCGATCAGTGCGTCGAGGTCCTTGTCGACGCGGATCGACGCCGCCATGCCGGTGCGCTCGTCGACCAGCGCCGAGCGCACGATCTCCCAGCCCTGTCCCTCGCTGCCGAGGCGCGCGTCGACCGGGACGCGCACGTCGGTGAAGAACACCTCGTTGAACTCGCAGTCGCCGGTGATCTGCCGCAGCGGCCGCACCTCGATGCCGGGCAGCTTCATGTCCACCAGCAGGACCGTCAGCCCGGCCTGCTTCGCCGGACCGTCCGCGGTCCGCACGAGCAGGAAGCAGTAGTTCGACAGGTGTGCGACCGTGGTCCAGATCTTCTGTCCGTTCACGACGTAGACGTCGCCGTCGCGCACGGCGCTCGTGCGCAGCGACGCGAGGTCGGATCCCGCGTTGGGCTCCGAGTAGCCGGTGCACCACGTGTGCTCGCCGCTCAGGATCGCGGGCACGTAGCGCTCCTTCTGCGCCGGTGTGCCGAAGCGGATGATCGCCGGTCCGACCCAGAGCAGGCCCATGCCGCCCGGGATCGGCGGCGCGTCGGCGCGTGCGAGCTCCTCGTTCAGGATCGCCTGCTGCTCGCTGGTCAGGCTGCCGCCGCCGTACTCCTTCGGCCACGACGCGCCGACGAAGCCCGCCGCCCGCAGGTCCTGCTGCCAGCGCTTCGTGCGCGCGGCATCGCCGCGCTCGTCGGAACGCGGTGCGTGGGCCGCGATCCAGTCACGCACGCGGACGCGGAACTCGTGCTCGTGGGGGGCGTCGCTCAGGTCCATGCGCGCGTTCTATGTCGCCGCCCGACGCCGCGTCGAGTCGTCGTGCGCCGCGGCGGCTCATTTGTTGAGATTGGTGCGCCATCGGCCTAAGGTCCTCCCCCGATCGCGCCGCTGTCCCGGTGCAGCGAGCGCACGCTCGGGGCTGGAGGTCGGCATGAGGGGTTCGGTGACGAGGTGGGCTGCCGCGGCAGCCATGGTGGCTCTGGCTGGCGTGGCGGGTTGCTCGCACACGTCGCCGAGCTCGGACTGCGCGACGGGCGTCGTCGGGACCACGGTCGGTGACGTCTGCGGCGTCGTGACGCCGGCGGGGGACCTGACGCAGAAGAGCGTCGACGCGTTCCTCGGCATTCCGTACGCCGAGAGCACGGGCGGCGCGAACCGCTTCCAGCCGCCGGTTCCGAAGGCGCGCATGTCGGGAGTGTTCCAGGCGAACACCCTGAGCCCGGCGTGTCCGCAGGAGCTGAACCCGCCCTACGGTGCCACGTCGATCAGCGAGGATTGCTTGACGGTCAACGTCTGGCGTCCGACCGGCGTGGCGGAGGGCGACGACCGTCCGGTGATGCTGTGGATCTACGGCGGCTCGTTCACCAGCGGCGCGAACCAGTACCCGCTCTACCAGGGCGAGTACGTCGCGGCGAAGGAGGACGTGATCGTCGTCGCGCTGAACTACCGCGTCGGCGCGCTCGGCTTTCTCTCCGGCGTCGGCGGGACGACCGGCAACCAGGGCCTCAAGGACCAGCAGCTCGCGATGCACTGGGTGAAGGACAACGCGGCGAGCTTCGGCGGCGATCCCGACCGCATCACGATCTTCGGCGAGAGCGCCGGTGCGATGTCGGTCGGCCTGCAGGAGCTGTCGATCCCGTCGAGTGCCGGACTCTTCCGCTCGGCCATCCAGCAGTCGAACCCCATGGGCATCCCGTACAAGAGCCCGGCGCAGGCGGCCGTGTCGGGTGCGCTGTTCGCGAAGAACCTCGGCTGCGAGGGGCAGGGCATCGAGTGCCTGCAGCAGGTGTCGGTCGACGACATCCTGACGCAGCAGTCGGCCGTGTCGCTGCAGCTGCTGAGCCTTCTCGGCGCGCGCCTCGCGGGCTTCCTCGTGTTCGCGCCGGTGGTCGACGGCGACTTCGTCGCGGCCGACCCGACCGTCGCGGCGGGCGCGACCGGCGTGCCGCTGCCGACGCTGATGGGCACCAACGAGGCCGACGGCAACATCTTCATCGCCGGCATCGCGGCGGAGGTCGGCGGCGGCACGATCAGCGCCGCCGAGTACGCGACCGTGCTCGGCCTGCTCTTCGGCGTCGAGAACACGGAGAAGATCATCGCCCTCTACGGCGTCGTGCCGAACGGCGACAACGCGCAGAACCTGTCCGACGTCGCGACCGACTACCTGTTCTTCTGCGCGAACCAGTACGTCGCGCGCACCGCGCGGTCGGACATGTACGCCTACCGCTTCGACGAGAACACCATCAACGTGTGGCCCGGCGTTCCGCTGTGCGAGGGCCAGGCCTGTCACGCGGACGACCTGCCGTTCACCTTCCACGTCGACAAGACGCTCGGCACGACGTTCACGCCCGCGCAGGCGCTGCTGTCGGACCAGATGATCGGCTACTGGTCGGACTTCGCGAAGAAGGACGACCCGAACGGCGGCGGCCGCCTCGGCTGGCCGCGCTTCACGCCGGCCGGGCTCGAGTACATGCTGCTCGACTCGCCGCTCTCGACGACCTCGAACCTCACGGCCAACTGCGCCTTCTGGGACGAGATCGGCTACGAGATCGACAATCCGGTGCGCGTCATGACGACGCAGGCTCGGGCGGCGCTGGCGGAGTGAGCGGACGCTCCGGTGCTGCGCGGCCGCAGGCCGCCAGCACCGCGTCCGACATGCGCGTCATGCGCATGTAGTTGACGAGCGAGGTCTGCACGCCGTTGGTGAAGAAGGCGAGCGTCAGGCCGAGCTCCGGGTCGGCCCACGCGGTCGTGCTGCCGTGACCGGAGTGTCCGAAGGCGTGCTCGCTCGAGCGGCGTCCGAACGGTGACGTCGCGCCGCCGATCATGAAGCCGAGCGCCCAGCGCGCCGGCACCTGCAGCGTGCGGTCCATCTTTCCGTCGACGACCAGCCGCGTCGCGCGCGCGATCGTCTCCGGCCGCACCAGGCGCACGCCGTCGAGCTCTCCGCCGCGCAGCAGCATCGCGTAGAAGCGCGTCAGGTCGTCGGTGGTCGAGATGCCGGTCGCGGCGCCGCACTGCACGGCGTGCACCTCGGGCCGGTTGAAGTCCGACACGAACGCGGACTCGCCGGACAGGTCGACCAGGTGCGCGACCTCGGCGTCGCGCTCCGGCGGCAGGCCGATGAAGGTGTCGCGCAGCCCGAGCGGACCGGTGATCTCGTCGGCGACGAAGCGCCCGAGCGATCGGCCGTCGACGCGGCGCACGACCTCGCCGAGGATCCAGCCGAAGTTCAGCGGGTGGTACCCGACGTCCGTGCCGGGAGCCCAGCGTGCGTCGCGCTCGGCCATCGCGCGCGCGACCTCGTCGAGGTCGTGCCAGCGCTCCCAGGTCAGCCACTTCGGGCCGACCGGGATGCCGCCCTGGTGGCTCAGCACGTGCGCGACGGTCGCGCTCTCCTTGCCGCCGCGTCCGAACTCGGGCCACAGGCGCGCGATCGGCGCGTCGAGATCGAGCACGCCCCGCTCGGCGAGCATGTGGATCGCGAGCGCGGTGAGCGGCTTGGTCGCGGAGAAGATCAGGAAGAGCGTCTGCTGCGTGACCGCCGGGCCTTCGTTGCCCGGGCGCGTCGTGCCGCCGGCGGCCTGGAGCACGATCCGACCGTGCCTGCGCACGGTGAGCTGTGCGCCCGGATGCGTGCCGCTGCCGAGGAAGTTCTCGAAGACCGAGAGCGCGTTCTCGAGGCCGGCCGCGTCCGTGCCCGTGTCGCGGGCCGCGTCCCGGTCGATGACCGACTGCGTGAGCATCCGCCCATCGTACCGGTTGCGGCCGCGAACACGAGCACGGCCTGCGCTGCGTGCCGCGCGCGCGGCACGGACCTCGATCAGTACTTCGCGAGCACCCGGTCGAGCTTGTCGGCCGACTTCGGTGGCTTGACGGCGCCGCTCAGGATCTCGTCGGGCGTGACCGCGCGGCCGTAGTACTCGGTGTTGGCGTCGTCGCGGGTCGCGATCACCGAGCCCTGCAGCGACACGCCGGCGAAGAGTCCCTGGCTGCGGCTGTAGGTGTACACCGCCGCCACGGGCATCACGTCGGCGCCGAGGTTGCGTCCCACGGGACCGATCGCCGCGGTGATGTCGCCGCCGATGGTCACGTTGCCGCCGCGCGAGAACGCCTTCACGGCGTCGTCGGTGTTCAGGATGACGACGAACTCCGACACCGCCGCGCCGACCTGGAAGCCGAAGCCCGCGCCGCCGGTGCCGATCGCCGACGGCCCGCTCCAGCGGCCCTTGCCGAGCTTCGCGATGACGAGACCGGTGCCGCCCTCGGCGCTGACGACGAAGCCCGCCTTGAGGACGGTGAGAATGGCGATGCCCTTTGCGTCGCGCAGCACCGCGTCCGGGATGCCCTTCTCGGGCATCTCCTTGAAGCGTTCGAGGATGGTCGTCGCCTGGTCCACGTTCTCGGCGAGGCTCGCGCGGGCGACGGCGGGCGACAGCGTCAGTGCGGCGAGCAGCGCCGCGGCCACGATTCGGGTCCTGGTCATGGATTTCCTCCCGGGTTGCGGGAACGGGGCAGAGGCCTCCTCGTCCCCCCAGCGTACCGAGGTCGGCCAGGACCCCAAGGGGTGCCCCGCCGATTCCCCGTCCGGGCGCGCAGCGGTGCACGTGCGCCTTGAAATGGCCGTTGAGGTACACGACACTCTCGCCCCGTGTCGGAAAAGGCAGAAGTGATCCGCGGACCGTGGCCCGCGCTGCGTGCGGGTGGCGATCCGCGCGTGCCGGGTGCCCCCGCGGAGGCTCCGGTGCGGGAGGCGCCGGATCCGATCGCGGCCGGCAAGATGATGCTCGGCTTCGTGGTGCGCGAGTGCACGGTCGCACTCGGCCACGCGCCGACCCCGGCCGAGCTCGCCGAGTGGGCCAATCACCAGCAGGACGACCGCGGCGAGTTCTGCCTCTTCGGCCGTGCGATCACCGCCGCGGAAGCGCGCGTGATCCTGGCCCACCCCGGACGCCCCGTCTCGGTGCGTCCGGAACGCATGCGTAGATGACGATCTGACCGGACGGCAACGAATTCCGCGCGCACACGCGCGCGGCCCGGCGCGGGGGCGGATGCCCCGTCGATGAAATGGGAGGCGGTCGATGCAGGTTCTCGAGGCTCTTTTCCGGTGGATTCACGTGGTGGCCGGCATCATGTGGATCGGCCATCTGTACTTCTTCAACTTCGTCAACGGCCCGTTCCAGGGCACGATGGACGGCGAGACCAAGAAGAAGGTCAACCCGGAGCTGCTGCCGCGCGCGCTGTTCTGGTTCCGCTGGGGCGCCGCGTGGACGTGGGGCAGCGGCATCCTGCTGCTGGCGCTCGTGTTCTACCACGGCTGGGCGGGCGGCAACCTGTTCGACGCCGGCACCGACGTGTCGACGCCGAAGGCGCTGGTCATGATCGCCGTCAATCTGCTCGGCTTCCTGATCTACGACGTGCTCGTCAAGCAGGAGTTCGCGAAGAACCTGCAGACGCTGTTCGTCGTCGGTCTCGTTCTGGTCGCCGCGGTGGTGCTCGGTGACGTGTACGTCGGCGGCTTCGGCTACCGCGGCACGATGATCCACACCGGCGCGATGTTCGGCACGATCATGGCGTTCAACGTCTGGTTCCGCATCTGGCCGTCGCAGAAGAAGATCATCGCGGCGGTGCAGGGCGGCACGCCGCCGGACGCGGCGCTCGTGGCGCTCGCCGGCACGCGCTCGAAGCACAACACCTACCTGTCCGTGCCCCTCGTGTGGATGATGATCGACAGCCACACGACGTCGTTCGCGCAGCTCGCCGGCATTCCGGGCTGGGTGTGGGCGGTGGTGATGACGGCGGTCGGCTGGTGGTTCTGCACCATGTTCTACCGCATGTCGACGAAGGACAGCACCAAGGCCTTCTGATCCCGACGCTCCGCCGCCACGCGGCGGGCGACGCGAAAACGGCCGGGTCCCGTGCGGGATCCGGCCGTTTCTCGTTTGCGGCTGCGACGCGGGCTCAGGCGAGCTGTGCGGTGAGCCAAGCGTCGAGATCGACCACGCTCTGCGCGCTCACCTCGTGCGCCATGTCGTACTCGCGATAGGTCGCCTGCACGCCGAGCGCGCGCAGCTTGTTCGCCGAGTCGCGGCCGCGCGACACGGTGATGGTCTCGTCGCGCGTGCCGTGCTGCACCAGCGCCGCGAGCCCCGAGCGGTTCGCCTTCGGCAGTGCGTTCACCGCCTCGTCGCGCAGCCAGCTGCTCAGCGCCGCGACGCCGCGGAAGCGCTCCGGCTGCGGCAGCGCCAGCCCGTAGGCGATCACGCCGCCCTGGCTGAAGCCGAGCACGACGGTTCGCGAGCGGTCCACCGGGTAGCGGCGCTCGGCCTCGTCGATGAACTCGCGCGCCAGCTCGATCGCGCGCACCGGCGCCTGCCTGTCGCGCGCGCGCGGGTCTCCCGGCAGCAGCGGGAACCAGCCGAAGCCCGCGACGGGCTCGCTCGCGATCGCGTCGAGGCGGACTTCCTCGGGGCCCTGCGCCGCGATCATCATCGCGCGTCCGCCGAACAGGTCGGGCGCGAGCGAGAGCAGGTCGAAGGCGTTCGAGCCGAAGCCGTGGAAGGCGAAGATCGTCGGGTGCGGTCCGCTTCCCCCGGGAACGTACAGGGCGTGCGTCAGGTGCATCGTCCTACCAGCCCGACAGCTGCGCCACGCGCTCGCGATGCCACGCCGGGTTGCCGAACGCGGCCTCGTTGCAGCGCGCGCGCTTGAACCAGAAGTGGATGTCGTGCTCCCAGGTGAAGCCGATGCCGCCGTGGATCTGCACCGAGCGGTTGGTCGTGCGCGAGTAGACGTCGCCGAGACGCGCCTTCGCCATCGCGGCGGCGCGCGACGCGTCGCGCGGGTTGCCCTGCAGCGCCCACGCCGCGTACCAGACCAGCGAGCGTGACGGCTCGATCTCGCTGAAGCACTCCGCCGCGATGTGCTTGACGGCCTGGAAGCTGCCGATCGTGCGCCCGAACTGCTCGCGGACCTTGGCGTACTCGACCGCCATGTGCAGCGCGCGCTCCGAGCCGCCCTGGCTCTCCGCCGCGATCGCGACGCACGCGGCGTCGAGCAGCTTCGCGAGGTGCTTCCAGCCCTTGCCCTCGCCGCCCAGCAGGGCGGTCGGCGTCACCGCCACGTCGTCGAACTTGACCTCGTACACGCGGCGCGTGACGTCGATCGACGGCAGCGGCGTCACCGAGATGCCCGGCGTGTCGCGCGGCACCAGCAGCAGCGACACGCCGGCCTCGCCGGAGCCTGCACCGGTGCGCACCGCGACCACGAAGAGGTGCGCGATCTCCGCGTCCATCACGAAGAGCTTCGAGCCCGAGAGGCGAAGGCCGCCGCGCGCACGGCGCGGCTTCAGCAGCACGCCGCCCGGATCGAGCCGGTCGCCCTCCTCGAGCCACGCGACGGTGGCGATCACCTCGCCCGACGCGAGCTTCGGCAGCCACTGCTTCTTCTGCACCGCCGAGCCCGCTGAGACGATGAGGCTCGTCGCGAGCACCGCCGACGACAGGATCGGCGCCGGGGTGAGGCTCCGTCCCAGCTCGGTGAGCAGGACGGCCGCGTCGAGCATGCCGAGCCCGAGGCCGCCGTGCGCCTCGGGGACGAGGATGCCGGTCCAGCCCTGCTCGACCATCTTGCGGAAGAGCTCGGGCGAGAACGCGTGCTCGTCCTCGGAGATGCGGCGCACCGTGGTCGCCGGCGACTCCGCGGCGAGGAACTCGCGCGCGCTGTCGGCCAGCATCTGCTGGTCGGACGTCAATCCGAAATCCATCGCTCAGGCCCCCTTCGGCAGGCCGAGCCCGCGCTCGGAGATGATGTTCTTCTGGATCTGCGACGTGCCGCCGCCGATGACGAGGCCCAGCGTGAACATGTGGTCCTTCGGCCAGGCGCCCTTGTCCTCGACGTGCGGCGCGTTGCGGCGCAGCTGCCCGTAGCTCCCGAGGATCTCGAGCGCGACGGCGCAGATGTCGTGGTTGAGCTCGGTGGTGACGAGCTTGTTGATCGACGCGCCGATGCCGGGCGGGCGTCCGTGGATCTCGTCGGAGAGCTGCTTCAGCGCGTGGTACTTCATCGACTCGGTGCGGATCAGCACGTCGGCCATGCGCTGCCGTACCGCGGGATCGCGCGTCGCCTTGACGCCGTTCCTGGTGCGCCGCTGGGCGAGCGCGATCAGGTCGTTCATCAGCTGCTGCGTGCGGGTCGTGCTCGCGAGCATGTTGCGCTCGAAGTGCAGCGTCGAGTTCGCGACCTTCCAGCCCTCGTTGAGGTTGCCGACGAGGTTGGTGCGCGGCACGCGCACGTCGCTGAAGAAGACCTCGTTGAAGCCGGACTCGCCGGTCATCTGGCGCAGCGGACGCACGGTGATGCCGGGCGTCTTCATGTCGATGAGGACGTAGGAGATGCCCTTGTGCTTCGGCGCGTTCACGTCGGTGCGCACGAGGCAGAACATCCAGTCGGCGAGCTGCGCCGCGCTGGTCCACACCTTCTGGCCGTTGACGACGAAGAAGTCGCCGTCGATCTCGGCGCGCGTCTTCAGCGACGCGAGGTCGGAGCCCGAGCCGGGCTCCGAGTAGCCCTGGCACCAGATCTCGTCCGCGGTGAGGATCTTCGGCAGGTGCTCCTTCTGCTGCTCCGGCGTGCCGTGGCGGATCAGCGTCGGCCCGACCATCTGCAGGCCCATCGAGCCGATCAGGCTCGGCGCGCGGTTCAGGATCAGCTCCTCGCTGAGGATCGTCTGGCGCATGATGCTCGCGCCCTGACCGCCGAACTCCTTCGGCCATCCGATCGCGACGTATCCGGCCTTGTACAGCGTTCGCTGCCACGCACGCGCTGCGGCGACGCGGCGCGGGTCGTCGTAGCTGAAGTCGTCACCGCCATCGACGTACGTGTTCCGCTTCGGCATGTGCTTGCGCAGCCACGCCTTCAGCCCGCGCCGGAACGCCTCGTCTTCCTCGCTGTGCGTGAGATCCATCCCGCTCGTATCGCCGTCGCCGGCCGTCGCGGTCAAGGGCCTCGCACTTCTCCTCAAGTCCCCGCTTCCGACGGTCGTACCTCTGGCAGAGGCAGTGGAAGGGGAAGCGGCGATGATGTGCTGTGGCAGTTGGCGTGGAGTTCTCGCGCGGGTGGCGATCGTCGTCGTGCTCGGAGCAGCGGCCTCCGCCGAGGCGAAGGAGTGCGGCGGCAACGTCGCGTGCGCCTGCGGTGACAGCGTCCGCGGCTCGGCGACGCTCGCGGCGGATCTGGTCGGCTGCACGACCGGCCTCCGCGTCAAGAGCAACGCCGTCCTCGACTGCGCCGGCCACGCGATCCTCGCGGCCCCGCTCGACGCGCAGGAAGGCATCGTCGTCGAGGGCACCGCCGCGACCGTCCGCGGCTGCACGGTCGCCGGCTTCGGTACCGGCATCCGCGTCCGCGGCGGCGGTGCCAACGTGATCGCGGACAACGACGTCGTCGACAGTGCGCGCTACGGCATGGAGCTCGCGGTGCAGACGACGCACAACCGGATCAGCGGCAACCTCGTCACCGGCAGCGGCGACGAAGGCGTCCACGTCGGCTCCGGCGCCGACGACAACGTGATCGACGGCAACGAGATCACGCACAGCAAGCGCGAGAACCTCTACCTGCTCGACGCCGAGGGCAACACGATCTCGGACAACGTCCTGCGCGGCGCGTCTGCCGCGGCGATGTACGTCAAGCACTCGAGCCGCAACGTGTTCACCGACAACGACGTCGCCGACCGGCCGATCCAGCTGCGCGGCGAGTCCGAGGACAACGTGTTCACCGGCAACCGCCTGACCGGCGTCGGCTTCGTGCTGCAGGCCTACAAGGACGCGAAGCGCGGCTGGAAGGCGCCGCGCCGCAACCGGATGCACGGCGGCACGGTCCGCGGCGTCGCGACCTGCTTCCGCTTCGACGGCGCGTCGTACAACGCGGCCGACGGCGTGCAGGTCGACGGCTGCAAGGCGATGACCCAGAAGAAGTCGGGTGGCCTCGCGGCGACCGGCAACACCGTCGAGGTGGTGCGCGCGCCGTGACGCGCGACGCTACTTGACGCGGTGCATCTCGCGGCGCCGGCGCCGCACCTCGAGCTCCTTCTCGTAGCGCTCGTCGACGGTGGTGTCGCCCTCGAGCGCCGCCTGTCCGTGCAGCACCTGCCCGGCCGAGTTCTCGCTCGCGTCGCGCGCGCACGTGGCGCACAGCTGGAACGCGAACGTCCGCCCGTCGGCGCCGGGCACGCGCACCTGCGCCGCCGGCAGCTCCTGCGCGCACCAGTCGCACTTGCCGGCGCGGCGCTGCGCGATCCGCGCGAGGGACAGCAGCTCGTCCGGCGCGAGGTCGTGCTCGGAGAAGCGGTCGTGGCAGCCGACGCACAGCCAGATCCGCCGGTCGGAGCGTTCGCCGAGGAAGGCCGCGCGGGCGATGACGGAGCTGGAGCAGAGGTCGCAGGGACGCACGGAGGCGACGATACCACGGCATCGCGCTCGTTGCGCCCGGCTTTGCACGTCGGCGTCGCATCGGACGGCTCGACTCGGAGGGGGCCGAGCAGTACCTCTGCCGCGTGATGCGACGACGCCGGGTCGGGTGGACGGGAGTGGCTGGTCTGGTCGCGCTGCTGGCCTGCGCGGCGCACGCTGCGGAGCCCGATGCGGGGGCGCTCGCGCCCGACCGTGCGGGGCCCGCGGCGGTACCGCCCGACGCGGGGCCGGAGGAGCGTCCGACCGCCAACGCCGCGTCGCCCCGGCAGCGCTTCTTCCTGCACGGCGACGGCGTGCTGCACCTCGAGAACGGCCACACGCACGAGAAGGTCGTGGTGCGCTTCCGCAACCCGGACGGCACGTACTCCGACGCGGCACTCGCGAAGATCGACGCGCTGTTCCGCTCGCGCGGCGACGACGCGCAGACGCGCGTCTCGGTGCGCCTCGTCGAGATGATCGACTACCTCGAGGACACCGAGAACCCGCAGCCGCTGCTGCTGGTCTCCGGCTACCGCAGCGAGGGCTACAACGCCGCGCTGATCGCGAAGGGCGGCCAGGCGGCGCGGACCTCGATGCACAGCGAGGGCCTCGCCGCGGACCTGCACTTCGGCGGCGTCGACCAGCGCGCGCTGTGGGACCGCCTGCGAGCGCTCGAGTGCTGCGGCGCCGGCTACTACAAGAAGAACGGCTTCGTGCACGTCGACACCGGCAAGCCGCGCTTCTGGGAGGAGAGCACCTCCAAGGTCAAGGAGAACCTCTCCAAGGGCAACGCGCGCGTCATCGCGCGCACCGACTACGACCGCTACGGCGATCTGGTCGGCGCGGAGACGACGCTGCACGCGATCACCGTGCACCCGCTGAAGATTTCGCGCCGCGCGAAGCTGGTCGCGGGGGACGACGGACGCGAGCTCGCAACGCTGATCCTGGCCGCGAAGCACGCGGCCGCGGACGACGGCGACTGCATCGTCGTCGACGGCAGCAGCGCCGGCGCGCGCGAGCGCCTGCGCGTCGTGTCGGTCGAGCCGCTCGGAGCGGGCACGGCCGACGCCGCGCCGCGTCCTGGCGAGGACGTCGCGATCCGCGGCCGCATCGCGCTCGCCACCTGCGAGCCGCGGCTCGAGGCGACGCCGGAGCGCATCGAGACCAATCCGATCGAGACCTCGGCCGCGGCACTCGACGCGCGCCGCGGAACCGGCGGCTGACCTCGGCAGACGGCTCGTGAGTCAAGCGACCGCTTGACGACGGGGCCCCCGGCGCGAAAGGGTGCCTGCTCCGATCACGAAAGGGCACCGCGCAATGACCACGAACGCCGAAGCGAAGGAACTCGTCGTCCAGATCACCAACGAGATGTTCGCGCTGGGACTGCTCACCGCCACCGGCGGCAACGTCTCCGCCAAGGGCGAGGACGACACGATCTGGATCACGCCGAGCCGCCTCTACAAGGGCAATCTGCGCGAGGAGGACCTGGTCCGCATCCGGGAGGACGGCTCGACCGTCGAGGGCACGCGCAGCGCGTCGGTCGAGTGGATGATGCACTTCGGAAGCTATCGCGCGCGCCCCGACATGACCGGCGCGCTGCACACGCACGCGCCGATCGCGACCGCGCTCGGCATCGTCGGGCTGCCGTTCCCGCCGATCAACACCGACGCGATCTTCCTGCGCGACACGCAGCTGGTGCCGTGGATCATGCCGGGCTCGAAGGAGCTCGCCGACGCGGTGGAAGAGGCGATGAAGAAGAGCCGCGGCTGCTTCCTGCAGAACCACGGCCTCATGACCGTCGGCAAGACGCTGCGCGAGGCGGCGTCGCGCGCCATGAACCTCGAGGAGACGGCCAAGATCGTCCTCTACTGCAAGCAGTTCGGAGGCGAGCTGACGCTCATCCCCGACGAGTGGGTCGAGAAGCTCGCCGCCATCGCCGATTTCATCTGAGCGGGACGTCGGGCAGACTGGGCACTCCTCTTCCCGAAGGGAGGTCGTCATGTCCGAGTTGAACGGCAAGGTCGCACTGGTCACCGGCGGCGGCAGCGGCATCGGGCTCGCCGCCGCGCGCGCTCTCGCAGAAGCGGGCGCCACGGTGGCGCTCATGGGGCGCGACGGCACGCGGCTCGCGCGCGCCGTGCACGAGATCGGGTCGGATCACGCGTGGGCGGTCGCGGGCGACGTGGGCAACGAGGACGACGTGCGCCGCGTCGTGCACTCGGTGGTCGACCGCTTCCGTCGGCTCGACATCGCGGTGAACTCCGCCGGCACCGGCTTCATCGCCGGCGTCACCGAGCAGAACGCCGACGACTGGGCGATGACGCTGCGCACGAACCTCGACGGTGCCATGTACTGCGTGAAGCATCAGGCCGCGGCGATGATGCAGGACGGGCAGGGCGGCTCGATCGTCAACGTGTCGTCGATCGCGGGCAAGCTCACGCACCGGTTGATGAGCGCGTACTGCGTGTCGAAGGCGGGTCTCGAGATGCTCACGCGCTGCGCCGCCGACGAGCTCGGACCGCACCGCATCCGGGTGAACGCGCTGCGTCCCGGCCTCGTGCCGACCGACCTGTCGCGCATCTTCGCGGAGCACGCGAAGGTCCGCGCCAACTACGAGTCGCACATGCCGCTCGGCCGCGTCGGCAAGGTGGAGGAGATCGCCGAGGCGATCCTCTTCCTGGCGAGCGACCGCTCGTCGTGGATCACCGGGCAGGTGCTGTCGATCGACGGCGGCCACACGCTGCGCGGCGGACCGGACGTCGGTCTGCTGCTGACGTGAGCGCACGCGAGATGGAGCACGGAGTCCGCTACGAGATCGGCGACGACGGCGTCGCGACGCTCACCCTCGATCGTCCCGACAAGCGCAACGCCGTCATGCCGCCGGACTGGCGCGCGCTCGAGGACCGGCTCGACGACGGGTCTGCCGATCCGAACGTGCGCGTGTTCGTGCTGACGGGGCAGGGCTCGATGTTCTGCTCGGGCGGCGACTTGAAGTCGATGGGCGAGCGCCTCGCGCAGTCGCCGGTGCGCCGCTCGCGCGAGATGCTGCGCATGACGCGTGCGATCCAGCGCTTCCGCGAGACCCCGAAGCCGATCATCGGCGCGGTCAACGGACCGGCGATCGGGGCGGGCTGCGTGATCGCGCTCGCCTGCGACGTGCGCCTCGCGACCGCGTCGGCGAGCTTCTCGGTGCCGTTCCTGCGCGTCGGCATGCAGCCGGACTTCGGCGGCGCGTACTTCCTGCCGCGGCTCCTGGGCACGGCGCGCGCGCTCGAGCTGCTGTGGACCGGCGATCCGCTGACCGCCGACGAGGCGCAGAAGCTCGGCCTCGTGAACCGCGTCCTGCCCGACGCGGAGTTCGCGAACGGCGTGCGCGACTTCGCGCGCAAGGTCGCGCGCAATCCCGCGGGGCCGCTCGCGCTGTCGAAGCTCACCGTCTATCACGGTGCGGAGCAGACGCTGTCCGAGCTGCTCGACATCGAGGCACTCGCGCAGACGGTGCTGTCGAAGTCGGCCGATGCGGCGGAAGGGGTGCAGGCCTTCGTCGAGAAGCGCAGGCCTGCGTTCAGGGACGAGTGAGGATGACACCAAACGGAATCGTTGCGCTGGGCGCGGTGCTCGGCGGATTGTCGGTCGCGATCGGCGCGTTCGGCGCGCACGGGCTCCAGGGGCGCGTGCCGCCCGAGATGCTCACCGTGTTCGAGGTCGGCGTGCGCTACCAGATGTACCACGCACTCGCGCTGGTCCTGCTCGGACTCTTCGCCGGACGCGGGCCGTCGCCCGCGCCGCTCGAGGTTCCGCCGGGTGTCGGACCGGCGGCGTGGCTCTTCGTCGCGGGCATCGCGCTGTTCAGCGGCAGCCTCTACGCCTTGGTCTTGACGGGGACGCGGTGGCTCGGTGCGATCACGCCGATCGGCGGCGTGGCGTTCCTCGCCGCCTGGGCGATGTTCGCGCGCGCGGCGCTGATGCGGTCCTGAGGGCAGACCTCACGTCGCGGTGCGACGGCCTCGCCGGGATCGCGCGACGCTGACCGCGGCGAGCAGCAGCCCCGACAGCAGCGACAGGACGCCGCCGAGCCGAAGCGAGCGCGGCGCGAAGCGAAAGACGACTTCGTGCCGGCCGGCTGGAACCTCGACCGCGCGCGCGATGGAGTTCGCCTTCCGTGTGGGCACCGCGCTGCCGTCGATCGTCGCGTGCCACTCCGTCGACCAGGAATCGAGGAGAACCATCACGGCGGGGCGCGCCGCATCGACCTGGATACGCACCACGCGATCGGTGCTCTCGACGATGCGGGCTTCGCCCGGATCGGCGTCGTCCGGTGGCGCGGCGGCGAGCGGGCCGTCCTCGGTCTCGAGCACGACTCCGGGTTCGTTCGGGATCGGGCTCGTCGCGATCGTGTCGATCACATTCGCGGCAGGGACCACCACGCTGCGTCGCGACAGATACGCGCGCGGTGCCGCACCGCGAAGCTCCCAGACGTCGCTCGCCTCGCCCGTGAACGCACGCTCTGCACCCTGCTCGGCGAGCCACGGCAGCTTCCCGCGCCCGGTCATGACGAAGCGCGACCCCGACGCGCCCAGAAGTGCGGCCGCGCGCGGTGCGTCGCCCGCGGTCGCGGCATCACGGGTGGCGCGCATGTAGCGGTCGAGGCGCGCGCTCAGAAAGGTTCCGTTGCTGGTCACCTGCGGAACGCGGTGGATCTCGCCCTGTCGCGGGCTCCCGCTGAGGTCCGGGGTCAGGACGAAGGTGCGGCCCTCGTTCCGATGCGTCGCAAGCCATTCGTACGCATCGTCGTAGCGGAGAAGGTAGTTGAGGTTGTCGGACGGTCGCTGTGCGCGCTCGCGATATGCGGGCAGCGTGACGAGGACCACCACCAGCGGAAGCGCGAGCACCAGGGCGTGCCGCCACCGCTGTGGCGCGAGCGTGAGCGCGAGCAGCACGAGCATCCCCACGGCGCGCGCCGCGGTGGCGAAGGGCACGATCACGAGTAGCGCGATGCCGGCCGCCAGCCAGGCGACGCGTTCGCGCACGTCTGGCGATCGGCGTGCGCTTTCGGTGCCGCAGGCCGCGAGCAGCGCGAGGCCGAGGGAGAAGAAGTACACCCACTTGTGCGGGTGCG
Source organism: Binatia bacterium (assembly GCA_046327915.1). GTDB lineage: Bacteria > Desulfobacterota > Binatia > UBA12015 > UBA12015 > VGTK01. The sequence goes on from JAXLXO010000006.1 coordinate 180,944, forward strand.
TGAGCAGATGACCGATCGGGAGCTTCCACAGCAGCGGATAGATCGGAGTCTGCTTGCCCAGCGAAAGGACGAAGCTGATGGCAGTCAGCGCGAGCGCCGGAGTGCGCAGACGGTCGCCCGAACCGCGCGTCACGAGCGCACCGATCGCGAGCAGCGGAACCAGCACGCCCGCGTGAGCCGGGATCCGTGCATCCAGCGCCGGCGCGGAAAGGCCGGCGGGATAGTCGCCGAGCCGCACCGGAACGAGCTCGTAGAACCATTCCGGGATGTTCTTCGGGTCGCGCAGGCTCTCCGGAACCGCCGCGAGCGCCGGCAGCACGCCGGCGGCGGCGAGGCCGAGCGCGAGCGTGCCGGCAAGCGTCGTCCATGCGACGGCGGAGACCAGCCGCCGCGGGCGGTCGGCTTCTGCGGATCCCGACAACCCGATGAAGAGCGGGATCAATGCGGCCGTGTAAAGTGAAAATTGCAGATAACCGGCGAGCAGCTGCAGGGCGAGAACGATGGCCAGGGGCACGGCGCGAGACCAGCCCGGGGAGTCGGCGAGCCTTCGCGCCGCGAGGAACGCCGCGGGCGCCCACGCGAATGTCGCGAGCATCGTGGTCCAGCCGGCGAGTGCGTGCAGCGCGCTGCCGCAGCCGAGAGCGGCCGCGGCGACGGCTGCGCTCGCGGGCGACAATCCGCAGGTGAGGCACAGCAGCCAGACCGCCCCGGTCGCGAGAACGACGTGCGACCACGCGAGTACGTCCATGGCCAGCGCCGTCGGCAGCGCCGCGAAGAGCAGGTTCGGGGGGTACAGAAAGCCGAACTGGCTGTCGGCGAGCTCGTTGATGCCGAGCCCGAGGTCGGGATTCCACACCGGCAGGCGACCGCCGGCGATCTCCTCGCCGAAGCGCAGGTGGGCCGGGTAGAAGAGGAAGTACAGATCGATCGAGTAGATGGTGGAGCGGGGCGTGAGGTGGCTCATCCATGCCCACGCAGCCGCCGTGACCAGGAGGCCGACGAGGACGGCGAGACGCCATGGCGCGCGAGCGGTGGACACCGCGTGCTGATAGCCCGATCGGACCACGTGAGAAAGGTCGCGATCCGGCGGGGGGGCCGGGTGCGGAAGCTCGCACGGTGCGTGCGGGACCCCGCACGTCGGAAGGCGGGGCTCGGCATTCTTCTACGGTGAGAGCGACGGAATCTGTCTGGCATGGCGATTGAATGAACGTGTCGACGGCGACCGAGCGCCACGTGCGTGGCCGGCGGCGGATGCCGACCGGGGAGGAGCCTTGACGGCGGAGCTGGCACGACCGCGTACGACGAAACTCGGGACGAGCGCCGGCGCGTCGCGCTGGTGGGATCGCTGGCTCGCGCCCGGCTTCGTCGCGGTCGCCGTCGTCGCGAGCCTGCTGCTCGCGGCGATGCTGCTGTTCGTCCACCGCGCGATCGGCGACGCGTCGATCGTTCTCGCGCGCGGCGACGGCGCGCAGCTCGCCGAGTCCGTGCAGGAGGCACTGCGCCGCGGCCCGCGGCCGCCGCGCGCGAGCATCCTCGAGGAGGTGCTGGCGCGGAAGGAGGCCGACGGCCTGCGCTACGTCGCGGTGCTGCGGCCCGACGGCGGCGGTGTCGAGATCTCGGCCGGCGCGCCGGTGCGCGCTCTCACACCGGCGAGCATCGCCGCGCTGCGCGCGATGGAGCCGGTGGTGGTGGGCGACCGCATGCGCATGTTCGTCGGACCCGCCGAGCCGCGGGGCGGCATGCGGCCGCGTCCCGGCGATCCGCGCATGCATCCGCCGGGATCGCCGGGCGAGGGCCCGCCCGACGGCCCACCCTTCGACGGTCCGCCGCCCGACGCACCGCCGTTCGGCCGACCGCCCGGGGCGCCGCCGCCCGGTCTCGGTCCGCCGGGCCGGCCGCCGCTCCGCCTCGTGCTCGAGTTCGAGCCGCTCGCGGCGCGGCAGCTGCTGCTGGTCGCGCGGCGCACGCTGCTCGCGGGCGTGGTCGCCGTGCCCGCCTTCGTCGGCTGCGCGGTGCTGCTCGCGTTCCTGACGCGGCAGCGCAATCTGCTGGTGCGTCGTCTCGAGCACGAGCGCCGGCTCGCGGCGCTCGGCGAGATGAGCGCCGTCCTCGCGCACGAGATCCGCAATCCGCTCGCGTCGCTGAAGGGACACGCGCAGCTGCTCGCGCGCTCGCTCGACGGCGACGCCGCGCGCGGCGCGAAGGCGGAGCTCGTCGTGCGCGAAGCGGTGCGCCTGCAGGACCTCGCCAACGATCTGCTCGACTTCGCCGGCTCGAACGCGCCCGACCTGCGCGACACCGACGCCGCGGCGCTGCTGCGCGAGTCCGCCGAGGCGGTGGACGCGGCGCGCATCGATCTGCGCGTCGCGGCAGAGCTGCCGGCGTGGCCGCTCGATGCGGCGCGCTTGCGTCAAGCACTGGTGAATCTGCTGCGCAACGCGGTGCAGGCGTCGCCCGACGGCGCGCACGTCGAGGCAGCCGCGTTCCTCGAGCGCGGCCGTCTGGTGTTCGAGGTGCGCGACCACGGACCCGGCATCGCGCCGGGCGACGAGGAGCGCATCTTCGAGCCCTTCCACACGCGCAAGCTGCGCGGCACCGGGCTCGGGCTGCCGATCGCGCGGCGCGTGGTCGAGCAGCAGGGCGGCGCGATCGCCGCGCGGAATCTTCCCGGCGGAGGCGCGTGCTTCCGCATCACGTTCGCGAGGACCTGAATGGCGCGCATCCTGGTGGCAGACGACGAAGCGGGCGTGCGAAGCTTCCTCGCCGAGACTCTGGAGCTCGGCGGGCACGAGGTCGCGCAGGCGGCCGACGGCGAGGAAGCGCTCGCGCTGCTCGCGCGCCGCGCCTTCGACCTGCTGGTGACCGATCTGCGCATGCCGAAGCGCGACGGCATGGAGGTCCTGCGCGAGGCGCACGCGCGCCAGCCCGACCTCGAGGTGATCGTGCTCACCGCGCACGGCAGCGTGTCGAGCGCGGTCGAGGCGATGCGTCTCGGCGCCTTCGACTACCTGCAGAAGCCGGTCGACGGACCGGATCAGGTGCTGCTGCTCGCCGAGCGCGCGCTCGAGCGCCGCCGTCTGAGGACACTGCGCGAGCAGCTCGCCGACGAGGACGCCGACGAGCCACTCACGCACGGCGATCCGGTGATGAAGCCCGTGGTCGAGGCGCTGCGGAAGGTCGCGCCGACCGACGCGACCGTGCTGCTGCTCGGCGAGAGCGGCACGGGGAAGGAAGTGGCGGCGCGCGCGGTGCACCGCTGGAGCAGGCGCGCCGCGGGCCCGTTCGTCGCCGTCAACTGCGCCGCACTGTCCGACACGCTGCTCGAGAGCGAGCTCTTCGGCCACGAGCGCGGCGCCTTCACCGGCGCGCTGTCGCGCCGCCGCGGCCGCGTCGAGCTCGCCGAGGGCGGGACGTTCTTCCTCGACGAGGTGGCGGAGCTGAAGCCCGACCTGCAGGCGAAGCTGCTGCGCGTCCTGCAGGAGCGCTCGTTCGAGCGCGTCGGCGGCAACCAGACGATCGCCTGCGACGTGCGCTGGATCGCGGCGACGAATCGTCCGCTCGAGAGGCTGATGGAGGAGGGCCGCTTCCGCGAGGACCTCTACCACCGCCTCGCCGTCTTTCCGGTCGCACTGCCGCCGCTGCGCGAGCGCCGCGGTGACGTCGAGCCGCTCGCGCGCGTTCTCCTCGCGCGCATCGGACGCCGCCTCGGCATCGCCGACGCGAGCATCGCGCCCGACGCGATGGAGCAGCTGGTGCGCAGCCCGTGGCGCGGCAACGTGCGCGAGCTCGCGAACGCGATCGAGCGCGCGCTGATCCTCGCCGGGAACGGCCGCGTCGAGCGCGAGCACCTCGTGCTGCGTCCGGCGTCGGCCGCCGACGCGGCGCGCGAGGTCAAGAGCCTCGCGGACGCGGAGCGCGTGCTGATCGAGCGCACGCTCGCCGAGGTCGGCGGCAACCGCAAGAGCGCCGCGGAGCGTCTCGGCATCGGACTGCGCACGCTCTACGACAAGCTGAAGCGCCACGGGATTCAGTAGGAACCGTCAAGCCAGGGGCAGAGGTTCCGCGGCGGCGCGAGCGGCGTCGCTGCCCGGGTAATCGGCGGCGAGTCGCGCGAGCAGGCGGTCGTGCGTCGCGCGGTCGCCGAGAGCGCGCGCAGCGGACGCTTCGAGCAGCAGCGCGCGCGGTGCGAACGAGCTGCGCGGTGCCGCGGTGACGATCGCGTCGTACGCGTCGCGTGCCTCGCCCGCGCGTCCGGACGCGAGCATCACGGTCGCGCTCCAGAAGCGCGCCAGCGGCGCCAGCGTGCTGCCCGGATTGTCGCGCACGAACGACGCGAGCGCGGGCAGGGCAGCGTCGGGGCGTCCCTGGCGGAGCGCGCGCAGCGCGCCGAGCAGCGCGCGGCGCGACGGGCCGGCGACGTCGCTGGTGTAGAGCAGCACCGAGCGCGCGAGGCGGTCGTCGTCGGCGAGCATCGCGCGCAGCCGCGGATCGTCGGCGGGGTCGCGCTTCGCGTCCGTGCGCGGGCTCCCGGTCGCGGCGTCCGCGCTGCGGCCGGACGGCGAGATGCGCAGGTCGCGCGTCATCGCGAGCAGCACGAGGCAGGCGAGCGCCAGCGCGACGCGCGCCGCGACGTCGCGCCACGGACGCGTCGGCTCGGGCTCGACCGGCCACGCGCTCCACGCCGTCGCCGCGAACGCGGTGGCGTCGCTGCCGAGCATGGTGGCGCTCTCCTCGAGCGGCACGTCGACAGGACTCCCGTCGTCCACGCCGCCCGCGTCGATCATCGTCGCGACGTCCGGTGCCAGCGGCATCGGCGCTGGACGCGCCGCGATCCCGGTGCCGATCGCCGCGTCGAGCAGGTCCGCCAGCGCGCCGGCCGACGGGATGCGCTCGCGCGCGTCCTTGACGAGGCAGCCGAGCACGGCCGCCTCCAGCGCGGGCGGAATCGCGGGGTTCAGCCGCGACGGCGGCTCCGGCTCCGCGTGCAGGACGTCGTGCGACAGCGCGAGCGCCGAGTCGCCGTCGAACGGTGCGCGTCCGGTGAGTGCCACGTAGAGCGTGACGCCGAGCGCCCACACGTCGATCAGGTGCTCGCTCGCGCGCAGCCGCACGTCCACCTGCTCGGGTGCCATGTAGAGCGCGGTGCCGGGCATCTCGATGCCGGTGAGGCCGAGGTCGTCGAGACACTTCGAGATCCCGAAGTCGAGCAGCACCGGCACGTCGCCGTCGCGCGTGACGCGCACGTTCGACGGCTTGATGTCCCGGTGCACGACGCCGCTCGCGTGCGCGTGCTCGACCGCGCGCGCGACGTCGGCGAGCGTCGCGGTCACGCGCGTGACGCGCTCGTCCTCGGGCAGCGACGCGATCTCCGCCAGGTACTCGCGCAGGTCGCGTCCGGCGAGGTGGTCCATGACGAGGTACGGATGCCCGGCGAAGCTGCCGGCGCAGAAGATCGTCACGATGCCGGGATGACGCAGCCGCGCGAGATTGCGGATCTCGCGCTGGAAGCGCGCTTCGAGCAGCGGCCGGTGCGTCGTGTCGGCGAGCAGCACCTTGAACGCGACCTCGCGGTCGCCGGTCGCGGTGTCGCGCGCGAGCAGCACGCGGCCCATGCCGCCGCGGCCGATCTCGCGCAGCAGATGGTACGGGCCGATGCGGCGGCCCGGGGCGAAGGGGTCTGCGGCTCCGGTGTCCACGGCGCCTTGGACGTGCGTCGAGGCAGTTTCGATCGAACTTTTTTCTTTGCTTCGTGAGGTCCCGCGCGAGCGCGCGCCGCGTGCGGTGGTCCGCATGCGCGCGTGCGGGTTTCCGCAGCGCGTGACGCGCGTCCGTGGTGCCGCGTCGCTCGCGTAACGCGGAAAAGCCTCGCGTTCCGCTGGGCCGGCCGGCGCGAGCGCGGCAGCGTCGGGCGTTCCGGCGTCGCGGCACGCGGGATGCTCCGCACGCGCGCCCATGGAGGGCTCGCCCGTGCAGACACGTTCCGCCATCGCCGCTTTCATCGTCCTGGTATCGACGCTCGCTCTCGCCGGTCCCGTCGCGGCCGCGAGTGAAGAATCGCTCGGCGCCGCGATTTCCGGCCTGACGAAGGACGAGCAGGCGCGCTTCGCCGCCGGACGCGAGGTCTTCGTCGAGAACGAGACCGTCGCCGACGGCGTCGGTCCGGTGTTCAACGACGACTCGTGCGGCGCCTGCCACGTGTCGCCCGCGACGGGCGGCGGCGGCATCCGCACCGTTACGCGCTTCGGGCGCCGCGCGCGCGGCACGTTCGACCCGCTCGCCGGGCTGGGCGGCTCGCTGATCCAGGAGCAGGGCATCGGCGCGCAGGGCGAGTGCAACTACGTGGCGGAGGTCGTGCCGCCGGTCGCGAACGTCACCGCGCTGCGCCGGACGACGCCGCTCTTCGGCCTCGGTCTCGTCGACGCGCTCGACGACCGCACGCTGCTCGAGCTCGCGGCGCGCCAGCGCGCGAGAACGCCCGCGACCGCGGGACGTGCACGCTGGGTCGCCGACGCCGTCGGCGGCGGACAGCGCGTCGGACGCTTCGGCTGGAAGGCGCAGGTGCCGAGCCTGCTGCACTTCTCCGGCGACGCGTACCTGAACGAGATGGGCATCACGACGCCGTTCTTCCCCGAGGAGAACTGTCCGCAGGGCGACTGCTCGCTGCTGCGCTGCGATCCGGTCGCGGACCCGGAGGACGACGGCGCCGACGTGTTCCTGTTCGCGGACTTCATGTCGTTCCTCGCGCCACCGCCGCGCGCGGACGGTGCGGGACGCCGCGTCGTGCGCGACGGGCAGCGCGTGTTCGAGCGTCTCGGCTGCGCCGACTGCCACGTCGCGACACTCAAGACCGGCTGGCACGAGTCGCCGGCGCTGCGCGCGCGCGAGTTCTCGCCGTACTCCGACTTCCTGCTGCACGACATGGGCTCGCTCGGCGACGGCATCGCGCAGGACGGCGCCGGCGGACGCGAGATGCGCACCGCACCGCTCTGGGGCCTGCGCACGATCACGAGCTTCCTGCACGACGGCCGCGCGACCACGATCGAGGCGGCGATCCTCGCGCACGACGGGCAGGGCGCGGTGTCGCGCGACCGCTTCCGCGCGCTCGACTCCGACGACCGGCGCTCGCTGCTGCGTTTCCTGCGCTCGCTGTGAGCGCGGCCCTTGCCCGGCCCGCCGCTTGCGGTGCATGACGTGCGCAGGAGGGCGTGCCATGGCCGCGCGACTCGACCACCTGATCCTGCCGGTGAACGACGTGCCCGCGAGCGTCGCATTCTACGAGGGCGTGCTCGGTTTCGGGTGCGAGGGCGAGCGGCCGCCGTTCACCGTCGTGCGCGTCGCCGACGATCTCACGCTGCAGCTCGCGCCGTGGGGCACGGAGGGCAACGTGCACCTCGCTTTCGCGCTGCCGCGCGACGAGTTCGACGCCGCATTCGCGCGCGTGCGCGCGGCCGGCATCCCGTTCGGCGACTCGTTCCACGACGCCGCGAACGGCCGCGGGCCGGGCGACGAGGACGGGGCGCGCGGCCCGGGCAAGGCGATCTATCTGCTCGACCCGAGCCGCCACCTCATCGAGCTGCGCCACTACGATTGAGGGCGCCGGCCGGCGTCACTCCTCGAGGAAGTCGAGGTCGCGTGCGAAGGTCTCGTCGAGCGCCGCGAGGCTCGCGAACGCGACCACGATCGTGACGGCGCCCACCGCGACGCCGCTGCCCACCACGCCGAGCGACGGCGTCGCGGCCTGGAACGCCGACGTCAGCAGCACGACGGCGCCGCGCACGAAGTTCGGCACGCTGGTCGTCGCGGTGGCGCGGATGTTGGTGCCGAACTGCTCCGACGCCATCGTGACGAAGACCGCCCAGTAGCCCGTCGCGAAGCCGAGTACGGTGCACACCGCGTAGAACGTCGTGAGCGAGGCGGCGGCGACGGTGAAGTAGAGCGTCACGCACGCGACCGTCAGCACGAGGAACAGCAGAACGACCTTCTTCCGGCTGCGCAGATACTGGCTCAGGAGCCCGCTCGCGACGTCGCCGATCGCGAGCCCGACGTACGCGAACAGCACCGCGCGTCCCGCGGACGGGATCTCCGCCATGCCGAGCGCGCGTCCGAACTCGGGCGAGAACGTGATCAGGACGCCGACCGCGTACCAGATCGGCACGCCGATCAGGATCACCGCGACGTAGCGCCGCGCGCGGTCCGCCGTCGCGAACAGGCTGAGGAAGTTTCCGCGCCGCACGTGCGCCTGTGCCTTCGTCTGCTCGAACATGCCGGACTCGTAGACGCCGATGCGCAGCAGCAGCAGCGTGATGCCGAGACCACCGCCGACGAAGTACGCGGTGCGCCAGTCGAACAGGTCGCCGACCAGTGCGGCGACGACCGCGCCGCAGATGCCGATGGTCGCGATGATCGTCGTCCCGTAGCCGCGCGCCTCGCGTCCCATGAGCTCGCTCACCAGCGTGACGCCCGCGCCGAGCTCGCCCGCGAGCCCGACGCCGGCGACGAAGCGCAGCGCCGCGTAGGTATGGACGTCGTGCACGAAGCCGTTCGCGACGTTCGCGACCGAGTACAGGCAGATCGAGCCGAACAGAACCGAAAGGCGTCCGCGCTTGTCGCCGAGCACGCCCCACACCACGCCGCCGATCAGCATGCCGCCCATCTGCATGTTGAGCAGCAGCACGCCGGTCGTCAGCAGGTCCGCGTCGGCGACGCCGATCGACTTCAGGCTCGCGACGCGCACGATGCTGAACAGGATCAGATCGTAGATGTCGACGAAGTAGCCGAGCGCCGCGACGAGAATCGCCATCGCGGCGGCGCGCGGCGGCGCCGCGATCAGGCCCGGCGCGTACGATGCGGGCGCTTCGCTGGTCGCGTCCGCCATGGCATCGCGGGTCGTCGCGTCGATCTTCGCCGGCCGCTTCATCTCCGCCACTTTCGTCCTCCCGCGCCTGCCGCTTGAGCGCCGTGCCACGCGGCGTGCGCGTCTGCTACGAGCGCGACAGTGCTTCCCCTGACCGGATTCCTGCTCCTGCTCTACTGCCTGTGGCGCGGCGGTCACCCGCTCGGCGTGGTGCTCCTCGCGATCGGCGTGATGATCCACTTCGTGCTCACGCTGCGCCTCGTCAAGGCGACCGCGGGCGGCGTCGGCGGACACGCGGAGTTCGTGCGCGACGTCGAGACCCGGCCGCGCATGCAGCGCAGTCCGGCGTGGCTCGTCGGCTCGCTCCTGGTCGCGCTCGGCGCGTCGCTCGCGCTCTTCATGCGCTGACCGACGGCTCCGACCCGTCGCTCGCCGGGCGCTCGTCCAGCACCGCCGCCACGACGGCCATCAGCTGCTCCGGGTCCACCGGCTTCACGACGTGGCGCGCGAAGCCGCTCGCCACCACGCGCGCGCGATCCTCCGCCCGGGCGAACGCCGTGAGCGCCACCACCGGGACGCCTCCGCCGCGCTGCGGGTCGAGCGCGCGCACCAGCTCGAGGAACGCGAAGCCGTCCTCGCCAGGCATGCCGATGTCCGAGAGCACGAGGTCCGGATTCCAGGCCTCGACCACGGCCGCACCGGTGCGCGCCGAGACCGCGACGCGCACGTCGGCGCCGTGCAGGCGGAGCAGCACCTCGATGGTCTGCGCGGTGTCGGGATCGTCCTCGACGACCAGCACGCGTCGGCCGTCGAGGCGCGTGGCGCCGTCCGTTGCGCGCGCGTCGCCGTCCGCGACGGACCGCCCGCGCCACGCGCCGTCGAGGTCGAGCGACGGACGAGCCGGCAGCTCGACGCGCATCACCGTGCCGCGGTCGACGCCGTCGCTGTGCGCCGTGATCGACCCGCCGTGCAACTCGACGATGTGCCGCGCGATCGACAGGCCGAGGCCGAGCCCGCCGTGCGCGCGCGACGGCGAGAGGTCCGCCTGCCAGAAGCGTTCGAAGAGGTGCGGCAGCTTGTCCGCCGCGACGCCGCAGCCGGTGTCGGCGACGGTGAGCTCGACCCGGTCGCCCGCGCGCTGCAGCAGCACGGTGACGCGTCCGCCGCCCGGCGTGAACTTGACGGCGTTGCCGACGAGGTTCCAGACCACCTGCTGCAGCCGCTGCGGATCGCCGGCGACGATGCCGGCGTCGGCGTCGAGCGCGGTCTCGATCGTGACGCCCTTCGCGTCGGCGGCGGGCCGCACGGTCTCGACCGCCGCCTCGATCACCGGCCGGAGCTCGAGCGGGCTCGCCTCGAAGTCGAGCTTGCCGGTGACGATGCGCGACACGTCGAGCAGGTCGTCGACGATCTGCGCCTGCGTGCGCGCGGCGCGCTCGATCGCGGCGAGCGCCTGCTCGAGGTCGACGCGCGCCTCGGGACGCGTGCGCAGCAGGCGCGCCCAGGCGAGAATCGGCGACAGCGGCGTGCGCAGCTCGTGCGACACGATGGCGAGGAAGTGGTCCTTGGTGCGGTTCGCCTCCTCGGCCTGCCGTCGTGCGGCTTCGGCGGCGGCGGTCGCGGTGCGCGCCTCGGCGAGAAGCCGCGAGCGCTCGTCGAGCGCCACGCGGCGCTCCTCGGAGAGGCGCTCCGCGTCGAGCAGCGTCAGCGCGCGCGGCACCAGCGGCGGGAGCGCGACCGCAGTCGCGACCGAGGCGATGGCGGTGAGCGCCTTGACGCTGCCCGCCGTCCAGTAGTCGGGCCACCAGAGCGTCCACACCTCCATGAAGTGCGTGGCGCCGCAGGCGATGATGAACGTCCCGAAGGCGAGGAACATCCAGTGGAAGGGCAGCCTCGTTCGCGCACGGAACACGAAGAACGCCAGCGTGAACGCGATGACCACGTAGGACACGCCGATCAGCACGTCGGTGGACACGTGCAGCGCCACCAGCGGCGGACGCCACAGGTAGCAGTGGCCGTGCGGCATGAATCCGGTCGTGTCCCCGACGAACGCCATCGCGGCGGACAGGAGGAGGAGCGGAAGCGACGCGAGGCCCATCATCACGACCAAGGAGCGGGTGGATCTGGCCATGGCCGATGCGTGGCACGGGTGACGGCGGAGGCGCAAGCTTCTGCACGACGGTCGCGCGGCAACCGTCGACCGGCCGAGTCGGCGCCGCGTGACGCTTGCGATGCCGCGGCGGGCATGGCCATTGACCTCATGCGCCTGCTGCCCGGATCTCCGGCTCCTCTCGGTGCGCACTGGGACGGAGAGGGCGTGAGCTTCGCCGTCTACTCGGAGCACGCGACCTCGGTCGAGCTGTGCGTCTTCGACCGCGCCGACGCGGAGCGCGAGTCGGTCCGGCTGGCGCTGCCGGAGCGCACGGGCTTCGTCTGGCACGGCTACCTGCCGGGGGCGCGTCCCGGCCTGGCGTACGGCTACCGCGTGCACGGACCCTACGCGCCCGAGCGCGGGCACCGCTTCAATCCCGCGAAGCTGCTGATCGATCCGTACGCGCGCGCTCTCTCGGGATCCGTTCGGTGGGACGACGCCCAGCTCGGCTACGCGATCCTCGAGCCCGGCGGCCGCACGGCGCCGAGCACCGCCGACAGCGCGCCGCACGTGCCGAAGTGTCTCGTCGTCGCCGACGCGTATCCCTGGGACGGCGATCACCCGCCGCGCACGCCGCTCGCCGACACGCTGATCTACGAGTGCCACGTGAAGGGCATGACGATGCGGCACCCGGCGGTGCCGCCGGAGCTGCGCGGGACGTACCTCGGCCTTGCGTCCGATCCGATTCTCGAGCACCTGCGCTCGATCGGCGTGACGGCGGTCGAGCTGCTGCCGATCCATCAGATCGCGGCGGAGCGGACGCTGACGGAGCGCGGCCTCGTCAACTACTGGGGCTACAACTCCATCGCGTACTTCGCGCCCGACCCGCGCTTCGCGACGTCGAGCGACGGACGGCAGGTCGCCGAGTTCAAGACGATGGTCAAGCGGTTCCATCGCGCCGGCATCGAGGTGCTGCTCGACGTGGTCTACAACCACACGGGCGAGGGCAACCACCTCGGCCCTACGCTTTCGCTGCGCGGCCTCGACGACGCGACGTACTACCGCCTCGCGGCCGACGACCCCGCGGCGTACGTCGACTGCACCGGCGTCGGCAACACGCTGAACATGGCGCACCCGCGCGCGGTGCAGCTCGTCGTCGACAGCCTGCGCTACTGGGTGAGCGAGATGCACGTCGACGGCTTCCGCTTCGACCTCGCACCGACGCTCGGGCGCGAGGACGACGGCTTCGACCGCCGCGCGGCGTTCTTCCAGGTGCTGGCGCACGACCCCGTGCTGTCGCGCGTCAAGCTGATCGCCGAGCCGTGGGACCTCGGCTACGACGGCTACCAGACCGGCAGCTTCCCCGGCGGCTGGCTCGAGTGGAACGACAAGTACCGCGACACCGTGCGCCGCTTCTGGCGCGCCGACACGGGCGCCGTCCCCGAGCTCGCGTCACGCCTCTCGGGCAGCAGCGACCTCTTCCAGGCGGCCGACCGCACGCCGCTCGCGAGCGTGAACTTCGTCACCTGCCACGACGGCTTCACGCTGCGCGACCTGGTCACGTACGAGGCGAAGCACAACGAGGCCAACGGCGAGGGCAACCGCGACGGCAACGATCACAACCTGAGCCGCAACTGGGGCGTCGAAGGGCCGACCGCGACACCCGCGGTCGCCCGCGTCCGTGCGCGGACCGTACGCAACCTGATCGCGACGCTGCTGTTCTCGCAGGGCGTGCCGATGCTGTCGCACGGCGACGAGATCGGGCGCACGCAGCGCGGCAACAACAACGCCTACTGCCAGGACAACGAGCTGGCGTGGCTCGACTGGGACCTCGACGCCGAGCGCCGCGAGCTGCTCGCGTTCGTGCGCACCGCGACCGCGGCGTTCCACGCGCATCCCGCGCTGCGCCGGCGGCGCTTCTTCACCGGGCGGCCGATCGGCGCCGACGGCCAGCGCGACATCGTCTGGCTGCGCCCGGACGGGCACGAGATGACCGACGCCGACTGGTCGAGCCCCGCGACGCACGCGCTGGCGATGCTGATCCACGACGACGGCAGCGGCACCGCGTCGGCGCACGCGGGCGGCGGCCGCGAGGACCTGCTCCTGCTGCTGAACGGCAGCATGCGCTCGCGCGCGTTCACGCTGCCGGCGCCTGCGCTGCCGGGACGCTGGCGCGAGGTGCTGAGCACCGCGCACACGGGCGAGCGCGTGCTGCGCACGCCGAGCACGCTGGTGGTCGCGCACGCGCTGGTGCTGCTGCAATACGTGGCCGGCTAGGCTCCCGGCGAGCCGACGAGCGCTTCGAGTCGCGCGACGGCCGTGCCGATGCCGTCCTCGCGCGCGATCTCCGCGCCGAGTGCCGTGGCGCGGGCCCGGTACGACGGCTCGCCCGTGAGCTGCGCGATCTCGCTCGCGAGGCGGCGCGCGTCGAGCTTCTTCCAGCGCAGCATGCGTCCGGCGCCGAGCGCGGTGATGCGCTCGCCGTGGTGCAGCTGATCGAAGGCGCGCGGGATGACCAGCGCCGGCACTCCGCTGCGCAGCGCGGTCGCGGTGGTGCCGATGCCGCCGTGGTGCACGATCGCCGACGCGCGCGCGAGCACCGCGGACAGCGGCGCGAACGGCACGACGGCGACGTCGGGCCGCGCGTGTCCCGCGACGTTGGCCTCGCGCCCGACGAGGAACACGCCGCGCGCGCCGACCTCGGCGAGCGCCTCGGACGCGATCGCGAAGAAGTGCTGCGGGTCGATCGCGAGGCTCGCGCCGAGGGTGAACACGACCGGCGGCGTGCCGCTCGCGAGGAAGGCGTCGAGCTGCGGCGGCATCGGCGCCGCGCGCGGCTCGTCCCAGAGCGCGAAGCCGGTCACCTCGATCGACGCCGGCCAGTCGGGCTGTCGCGGCGCGTAGTGCGGCGACGAGAGGACGAGCGTGCGCTCGGGCGACAGGCCGCTCAGCAGGAACACGTCGCGCCCCGGCGCCAGTCCGAGCTCGCGGCGCACGGCGTTCAGCGGCCGGTCGAAGAGCGCGCGCAGCACCAGACGCGAGAACCACCACGCGTAGCGGTTCGCCGCGCGTCCGGGCGGTCCGGACAGCGCCGGCAGCGGGTTGCCCTGCGGCACCGTGTGCGCGCTCGGGATGTTGCCCGGGAAGAGCGTCGCGGTCGCCCAGCGGAGCTTCCGCCGCTCGGCGACCATCGGCGCCGCGAGCTGCGCGGGGTGCGTCACCAGGAGGTCGGCGCCGTCGCACGCGGCCTCGAGGTCGCGCGCGGTGCGCGCGAGGTTCGGCAGGATGAAGAGGCGCATCAGGTTGCGGATCCCGGCGAGCCCGTTCTGTCCCGGGTCGAGGATCTCCGGATGCGCCGCGTACTCCTCGAGTCCGAGCTCGATGCCGATCGGCGCGAACGCGACGCCCTCGTCCTCGACCATCTTGCGGAACGCCGGCGTGGCGGCGACCGTCGTCGCGTGGCCGCGCTCGCCGAGGCGCTTCGCGAGCACGAGCATCGGGAACAGGTCGCCCCACGAGCCCAGGGTGGTGAAGACGATGCGTGCCATCGCGTGCCGGCCGGTTGTTCCCGTGGCGGCGTGCGCCGTCAAGCGGCAGCGCGGACCGCGTTGAATCGGCCGCGGCGCCGGGGCACCGTCCGCGCATGCGGCTCGCGGTGCCGTTCGCGCGTAGCGCGATCGCGACCTCCGTCGCGCGGTCCGCGATCGTCGCACTGGCGGTCGCGCTTTGCGCGGCTCCCGGCTGTACCCGCGACCGCGACGTCGTGACGGTCGCCGTCGGAGTCCTGCCCGACGAGCTCGCGCCGTATCGCGACGTCGTCGCGGACTGGGCCGGCAGCACGGGCGCGCGGGTGATGGTGGTGCCGCAGCAGTACGCGGACATTCGCCGCGCGCTCGCCGCCGAGTCGGCTGCCGGCGACGGCACCCTCGACCTGGTCGAGCTCGACGTGCACTCGCTCGCGCTCGCGGCCGCGGACGTGCGCGTACTCGACGCCGCAGCGCTGGCCGACGTGGTGGCGTCGCTCGATCCCGCGACGGTGCGCGCCGGCGCGATCGACGGGCTGCGCTTCGTGCCGCATCGCGTGACGTGGCAGGCCCTGCTCTACGACCACGCGGCCCTCGGCGCGCCGCCGGCGACGTGGGACGAGCTGCTCGCGGTCGCGCGCGCGCATCCCGGCAAGATCGGCTTCAAGGGGGCGCGCTACGAAGGCCTCACCTGCGACCTGCTGCCGTTCGTTTGGTCAGCGGGCGGCGACGGCGCGCACTTCGACGATCGCGGCGCGCACGCGGCGTTCGCTCTCTTTGCCACGCTCGCACCGTACCTGAACCCGCAGACCGCCGGCTTCCGTGAGGCCACCATCGTCGAGGCGATGGCTCGCGGCGAGCTGGTGCTGCACGTCAACTGGCCGTTCGCCGCCGCGGCGCTCGCGAGCCAGGGCATGGCGCCCGACCCGATCCGCACGGCACCGCTGCCGTCCGGTCCCGCGGGGCGCGCGACGGTCCTCGGCGGCGGCTACCTCGCGATCCCGCGCAATGCGCCGCACCCGGATGCGGCTCTGCTTCTCCTGCGCCACCTGCTGTCGCGCGAGGTGCAGGAACGGCTCGGTCGTGAGGTCGGCTGGTTCTCGGCGCGTCGCGACGTTCCACCCGCTGCCGACGGCGCGCTGCTCGCCGGCTTCGCCGCAGAGCGAGGGGAGGCGCGTCCGCGGCCCGAGCGCGCGGACTACCCGCTTCTCAGCCGTGCGTGGCAGGACGCCTTTCGCGCGGTCGTCTTCGACGGCGTGGCCCCCGACGACGCGCTCGCCGCGGCGGCACGCGCGACGGCGCGCGATGGCGGCTGAGGTGCGCGGCCGAAGCCTGCGCGCGCTCCCCGCGCTGCCGCTCGCTCTCTTCCTCGTCGCGATGCTCGCCTGGCCGCTGCTGCGCGCGGTCGGTCTCGCGCTCACCGACGGCGCCAGCGGCGCCTTCCCGAGCGCCGAGAATCTGCGGGTGCTCGCGGCCGATCCGCTCTTCCGCCGTGCTCTCCTTGGCAACGTCGTCGTGCCGGCCGCGAGCGTCGCGCTGGAGCTCGTCGCCGGGGTCGCGCTGGCCTTGCTGCTGGCACGGCGCTTCCCGGGGCGGCGCCTGGTGCGCGCCGCCGTGGTGATCCCGTTCGCGCTGCCGGAGATCGTCTTTCTCACCGTCGTGCGCGCCCTGCTCACGCCGCGCGGTTACGCGAACGGCGTGCTCGCGCTCGCGGGATTGCCGCCGGCGCCTTTCCTCGTGCCCGGCTCGGCCGCGGCGTGGACCAGCGTGATCGTCGTCGACGCGTGGCGCACGACGCCGGTCGTGTTTCTGATCGTGCTCGGCGCACTGGGTGCGCTGCCGGCAGACGTCGTCGAGGCGGCGCGTCTCGACGGCGCGGGCGCCGCGCGGCGCCTGTGGTTCGTGACGCTTCCGCTGCTGCGCCCCGCGCTGCTCGCGGCGCTGCTGCTGCGCGGTCTCGATGCGCTGCGCATCTTCGCGGCGCCGCTCGTGCTGACCGGAGTGGAAGGGGTGCCGGTGCTGTCGACCTACGCGTACCACCAGTGGTCCGACTACGGAGACGACGGGCTCGCCGCCGCGGCGTCGTTCGTGCTCGCGCTGCTGTGCGTGACCGCGAGCGTGCCGCTGCTGCGCCGCCGCGCGGAGGCCGTGTGAGCGGACGCCGGCGTGCCGCGGTGGCTCGCGCTCTCGCGACGTGCACCGCGTGGGCGATCGCGCTCGTCGCGGTGCTGCCGCTGCTGATCGTCGTCAAGCAAGCCGTGACCAGCGACCGCGAGAGCTTCGCGTGGCCGCCGGTCTTCGTGCCGCGCGCGTCGACGCTCGCGCACTTCGGCGCTCTCGCCGCCACCGTCGAGCTGCGTTCCGGCTTCGCGCTCAGCGTGCTGGTGGCCATCGTGACCGTCGTGGCGACGCTGGCGATCGCGGCGCCGGCGGCGTGGCTCGCGGCACGCGACGAACGCACGAGCCGGGGCCTCGGCACGCTCGTTCTGCTCGCGCGCGTGTTCCCGGCGATCGCCGTCGCGGTGCCGCTCGCCGTCGTGCTGGTGCGGCTCGGGCTCTACAACCGGCCGGCCGCGCCGGGGCTGTGGCTGGCGCACGTGCTGCTGGCGCTGCCGGTCGCGTTTCTGGTCCTGCGCGCGGGCTTCCGCGCGGTGCCGCGCGAGCTCGAGGAGGCGGCCCGTCTCGACGGAGCACCGCCGCGCACGGCCTTGCTGCGCGTGACGCTGCCGCTCGTCCTGCCGCAGCTCGCGACGGCGGCGTTGCTCGCGTTCCTCGCCTCCTGGGACGAGCTGACCTTCGCGCTGCTGCTGCAGGTCACGAACCGCACGCTTCCGCCGCTCCTCTATTATCTGTCGGCGTTCGGCTTTCCGGGCCTGTCGAGCGCCGTCGCCGCGGTCATGCTGCTGCCGTCGCTGGTGCTGCTGCTGGTGATCGGGCGCGCGTTCCGCCCGGGCGTGCTGTCGGGGAGCGGGCGCTGATGGCGCGCGCGATCCTCGACGGCGTGAGCCGGACGATCGGCGGAGTGCCGATCCTGCGCGACGTCACGCTCGACGTCGCCGACGGCGAGCTGGTGACCGTGCTCGGCCCGTCGGGCTGCGGCAAGTCGACCCTGCTGCGCCTCGTCGCGGGGCTCGACGAGCTGTCGGCGGGGACGATCCGGCTCGGCGAGCGGCGCATCGACGACGTGCCCGCGCACGAGCGCGACGTCGCGATGGTCTTCCAGAGCTACGCGCTCTACCCGCACTTGACGGTGCGCGGCAACATCGAGTTTCCGTTGCGCATGCGTCGCGCGCCGCGCGCGGAACGCCGTCGGCGCGTCGAGCAGGTCGCAGCGCTGGTCGAGCTCGACGGCCTTCTCGAGCGGAAGCCCGCCGCACTTTCGGGCGGACAGCGGCAGCGGGTGGCGCTCGCGCGTGCGCTGGTGCGCGAGCCGGCGCTGTTCCTGCTCGACGAGCCGCTCTCGAACCTCGACGCGCGGCTCCGCGCCGACGTGCGCCGCTCGATCCGTGCGTTGCAACGTCGCCTCGGTGTGACGACGCTGCACGTCACGCACGACCAGACCGAGGCGATGACGCTCGGCGACCGCATCGTGGTGCTCGACCGCGGGCGTGTGCAGCAGATCGGCACACCGATCGAGGTCTACGAGCGTCCCGCGAGCGCGTTCGTCGCGGGCTTCGTCGGGTCGCCGCCGATGAACCTGCTCGACGGGGACTGGGATGGTGCGAGCCTGCGCGTCGCGGGCGCGTCCGTCCCGCTCGCGGAGTCGCACCGCGCGTTGCTCGGCGCGCGGCGCGGCCGCGTGAAGGTCGGGATCCGTCCCGAGGCGTTCGCGCCGCGTGGCGCCGAGCAGGCGCGCGACACTGCGGCCGCGCTGCAGGCGCGCGTCGAGCCGCGCACCGTCGAGATCCTCGGCGGCGATACGCTGGTGCGGGCGCATCTCGGCGATGCGACGATCGTCGCGCGCCTGGCCGGCAATGTCGCGCAGCCGCCCGCGGGCGTCGCCGCGGCGCCGCGCGACGTGTTCGTGTTCGACGCGCACGACGGACGCCGGCTCGTCCCGTGACCGTGGCGGCGGCGCGTTTGCGTCCGCGCGCCGCCGCGATCAACCTGCGCAGCCGTGCGCGAGGAGGTCGAGACGCATCCGTTCCTGCGGCGGCCGCACCACACGATGCTGGTGCTGTCGCTGCCGGTGCTGTTCTCGCTGATCGCGGAGCCGCTCACCGGAGTCGCGGACACCGCGTTCGTCGCGCGGCTCGGCGCCGGTCCGACGGCGGCGCTCGGCGTCGCGACGACGCTGCTGTCGAGCCTCTTCTGGGTCTTCAACTTCCTCGGCATCGGCACGCAGACGGCCGTCGCGCGCGCGCACGGTGCGACGGGTGCGGCCGCGCGCGGTGCGTCCGAGGCGGTGGCGACGGCGCTGGTGGCGGCGCTCGCTGGCGGCACGATGCTGGCGCTCCTCGCGTGGCCGCTCCTGCACGAGCTCGCGACGTTCATGGGCGCCGGCGACGCGGTTCTCGCCGACGCGGTGACGTACCTGCGCATCCGTCTCGTCGCCGCGCCCGCGGTGCTGGCGACGATCGTCGCGTTCGGCGCGCTGCGCGGACGGCAGGACATGCGCACGCCGTTCCGCATCGCGGTGGCGGTGAACGTGGTCAACGTCGTGCTCGACGCGCTGCTGATCTTCGGCGCGGGCCCGATCCCGCCGCTGGGCGTCGCGGGTGCCGCGTGGGCGACGTCGGCGAGCCAGATCGTCGGCGCGCTGTGGGCGGTCACCGCGGTGTGGCGCGTGCTCGGACCGTTCGCGCGCGTGCGGCTGCGCACGCTGCTCGAGCTGCTCGTCGTCGGACGCGACCTCGTGCTGCGCACCGCGCTGCTGCTGGCGTTTCTTTTGCTCGCGACGCGCGCGGCGACGCACGCCGGTGCCGACGCCGGTGCCGCGCACCAGGCGGTGCGGCAGGTGTGGACGCTGACCGCGCTGCTGCTCGACGCGTACGCGGCGACGACGCAGACGCTGGTCGGATTCTTCCTCGGCGCGGGACGCGTCGCCGTCGCGCGGCGCGTGGCCGCGGTCGGCTGCCAGTGGGGTGTCGCGACCGGCGTGCTGCTCGTCGTGCTGATGCTCGCCGGGACGCGGCAGGTGGAGTGGCTGCTCGTCCCGGCGGCGGCGTCGGACGTGTTCACCGCGGCGTGGATCGTCGCGGCGCTCGCGCAACCGTTGAATGCGCTGTCGTTCGTCACCGACGGCGTGCACTGGGGCACCGGCGACTTCCGCTACCTGCGCAACGCGATGCTCGCGGCGACGCTCGCCGGCGCGGCGCTGCTCGCGGTGATCGACGTCCGCTCGCCGAACGCGCTGCTGCACGTGTGGCTCGCGACGGCGGCGTGGATCGCGGTCCGTGCGGCGTTCGGCGTGCTTCGGGTGTGGCCGGGCATCGGCCGCGCACCGCTGCGCGGCTGACCGCTCTTTCACGGGGGGTGGGTTCCCGCCCACCCGGGGCGCCTGTACAGTGAGGTGCTTCGCCCGGTCGTCGCGGACCTCGCCGCGCTGCTCGCGCACGCGCACCTGTGCGTCCCGGATCCACGGTGAAGCCGCGTACCACCATGGCAAGGCTGATCATCGTCTCGAATCGTCTGCCGGTGACGATCCGCACCGACGGCGAGAGCGTACGCCTCGAGCGCAGCCCGGGCGGGCTCGCGACGGGGCTCGCGGGTCCCCACGCGCGCGCCGACGGGCTGTGGATCGGCTGGCCCGGCGACGTCGCGAGCCTGTCGGAGGAGCGCCGTGCCGAGGTCGCGCAGCAGCTCGACGAGCAGCGCTTCGTACCCGTCTGGCTCACGCCCGAGGACGTCAAGCACTACTACGAGGGCTTCTCGAACGCGGTGCTCTGGCCGCTGTTCCACTACCGCATCGACCAGCTGCCGCAGTACGTCGGCGACTGGGAGGCGTACGAGCGCGTCAACGAGCGCTTCGCCGACGCGATCGCCGAGCGATGGCAGCCGGGCGACGTGGTGTGGGTGCACGACTACCAGCTGATGCTGGTGCCGCAGCTGCTGCGCCGTCGCGTGCCGGACGCGCGCATCGGCTTCTTCCTGCACATCCCGTTTCCCGCCTCCGAGGTGTTCCGCGCGCTGCCGTACCGCGAGCGCATCCTCGAGGGGCTGCTCGGCGCGGATCTGGTCGGCTTCCACACCGCGTCGTATCTGCGCGCGTTCGCGTCGTCGCTGCTGCTGGTGCTCGGCATCGCGGCGAACGTCGATCGCGTGCGCTCCGGGACGCGCGAGATCCGGCTCGGCGTCTTTCCGATGGGCGTGGACGCGGCGTCCTTCGCCGAGCTCGCGGGGCGCGACGAGGTCGGGGCGCGGGTCGCGGAGCTGCGTGGCGCCGACGGCTGCACGCTCGTCGTCGGCATCGACCGCCTCGACTACACCAAGGGCATCCCGCGCCGCCTGCTCGCGTTCGAGAAGATGCTGCGCGACCACCCGTCGCTCGCCGAGAAGGTCCGCATGGTGCAGGTCGCCGTACCGTCGCGCACCGACGTGGCCGCGTACCAGACGTTCCGCAACGAGGTCGACGCGCTCATCGGGCGCGTGAACGGGGCCTTCGGGACGCCGCGCTGGGTGCCGATCCACTACATCTACCGCGGGCTGTCGGAGGAAGAAGTCGTGGCGCTCTACCGCGCCGCCGACGTGCTCGTCGTGACCCCGCTGCGCGACGGCATGAACCTCGTCGCGAAGGAGTTCGTCGCGGCGCGGACCGACGAGGAAGGCGTACTCGTGCTGAGCGAGTTCGCGGGCGCGGCATCGGAGCTGGCGGAGGCGATTCTCGTCAATCCGTACGACATCGACCGTACCGCGGAAGCGATGCGCCGCGCGCTCACGCTGCCCGGCGGCGAGCGACGCGTCCGCATGCGTGCGCTTCGCCGCCGCGTGCGCCGCTACGACGTGCACTCCTGGGTGCGCTCCTTCCTGCAGGTGCTCGGCGAGTCGGGGCCGCCGGCGGAGCTGTCGGCGTTCGCGATGACGGACGCGCCGAGCCTGCACGCGGTCCAGGAACGCATGCGCGCGGTGCGGACGCTGGTCCTGCTGCTGGACTACGACGGCACCCTCGTGCCGTACGCGAGCGCGCCGGAGATGGCGCTGCCCGACGAAGGTCTGCTCGGGCTGCTGCACGCGCTCGCGCGCCGTCGCGGAACCGGGATCCATCTCGTGAGCGGCGGCTCGCGCGAGACGGTCGACGGCTGGTTCGGCGAGCTGCCGATCGCGCTCTACGCGGAGAACGGCTTCTGGTGCCGTCCCGCGGGCACGCGCGAGTGGTCGCACCAGCCGATGCCGCAGGAGGAGTGGCGCGAGCAGGTCCTGCCGATCCTCGAGACCGTGACGGAGCGCACACCGGGCTCGCTGATCGAGGAGAAGACCGCGTCGCTGGTCTGGCACTGGCGCATGTCCGAGCCGGTGTTCGGCGCCTTCCAGGCGAACGAGCTGCGCATCCACCTCGCGCAGCTGCTGAGCAACCTGCCGGTGGAGGTCGTGAGCGACGACCGCTCGATCGAGGTGCGTCCGTTCGGGCTCGACAAGGGCTCGCTGCTGGGCCCCATCCTCGCGATGCGCGACGACACGCTGATCGTCGCGCTCGGCGACGACCGCACCGACGAGGAGCTGTTCGCGACGCTGCCGGCAGGCGCGCTGACGGTGCACGTCGGGCCGGGTGCGAGCCGCGCGGAGGTGCGGCTGCCGGACGTCCACGCGGCTCGCCGTCTGCTCGAAGGTCTCGTGGACTCGCCAGGCGACGCCGTCTGAGCCATTGTCCGGCCGGTGACGACCGGTCTCGCGGGCGCGATCAGCCCCTTCTCGAACGCCTGGACGACGTGGGCGACGGCACCGCTGTTCGCGCTCGCGTTCGCGGCGGCGCTGGTCTGCGCGGCGCTGCACGCGGTCGCGTTCGCGCGCCGCCTGCCGGACGACGCGGACGCGCGGCGCTCGCTCGCCGTCGGCGTGGCGCTCTTCGTCGGCGCACTCGCGCTGCGGCTCCTCTGGCCCGAGCGCGTGCACTACACCTTCAACGACGAGTACGAGTACCTCGACCACGCGCAGCGCCTGCTCGAGAGCGGCGCGTATCGGCTGTGGACCGGCCCGCCGGCCGGCGTCGCGCTCGACGCCCTCGCGTTCGCGCTCTTCCGTCCGTCGAGCGGCGTCGCGTTCCTGCTGACGATCGTGCTCGCGAGCCTGACGCCGCCGGCGCTCGACGTCGCTCTGCGCGGCCTCGGCGTGGACCGCACCGTGTCGCTGGTCGCGGCGGTGTTGCTCGTGGTCATGCCGCTGCACGTCAAGCACGCGGCGTCGGCGTCGATCGAGATCCCGTCGCTGCTGCTGCTCCTGCTCGTGCTCGCGACCTTCGCGGCGCAGCTGCGCGCGCCGACCTGGCTGAGCGCTGCCTCGTTCGCGACGTGTCTCTTCCTCGCGCTGACCATGCGCGTCGAGAACTGGGTGTTGCTCGCGGTGCTGCCCGTGGTGGCGTGGTTGCTGCGCGGCGAGGTGCGGGTGCCGCGTGTCGGGCACGTCGTGCTGATCGCCGTCGCGGCGGTGCTCGCGGCCGTGTACGTGCCGGGCATCCTCGATTCGCCGATCCGCTACGCGCCCTGGTGGAAGAGCCGCCTCTCCGCGCTCGAGCTCCTGCGGGTGAACGTCGGCTTCTTCGTCGGCCCGGACCCCGGCGTGCGCAAGGTTCCGATCCTGCTCGCCGTCGTCGGGCTCGTCGCGGGGCTGCGCCGCAACCGCGCGGCGACGCTCGCGCTGCTGTGGATGTCGCTCGTCCTGACGGTGGTCTTCGTCCTCTACGGGCTGAACCTCGGCTGGGTCGAGGAGGCGCACCAGCCGCCGCCGTGGGGCGCGCGCGCGGACGGCCACGACTCGTTCCGCTTCGATCTGCTCCTGCTGCCCGCCGTCGTGCTGCTGCTCGCGAACGGGATCGTCGCGCTCGCGCGCGCGGCGGGGACGCTGCTGCGCGGTGACGGAGCGGCCGCGCGCTGGCCTCGGCGAACGCGTCTCGCGCTGCTCGGAGCCGGCGCTGCCGTGCTCCTCGTTCTGCTCGCGTGGCGCGGCGAGTGGCACGGCTCCGATCCGCGCGCCTTCGTCGCGTCGTCCTACAACCGACGCTTCGAGATCAAGGAGCTGCGCTTCCTGCGCGACGCCCTGTCGGACGTGCCGCGCGGCGCGCGGCTCTACGTGCTGCCGCCCACCGAAGGCGTCTGGATCGACGGCATCGCGGCGCGGCCGATCGAGACGCTGCCGGGCGAGGCCGCCGCAGCACCCGGACCGGCGTACGTCTACGTCAACGGGCGTCAGCTCGCGGTGCCGGAGCTGCGGCGCTCGTTCGAGGCCGTGTCGGGGCGCGTCAAGCTGCGCGAGACCATGCACCGGGTCGACGCGGGCGACCGCTTCTTCCTGATGGCGGTGGAACCACCAACGGCTCCCGGCCCGGGCGTGCCGGCCGGGAGCCCGCGGGCGGCCGTTCGCAGCCTCAGGCCCGGTCGAGCGTGATCGACACGTCGATGTAGGTGAGGTCGTTCAGCGCGTTGCTGGTCGAGTGCTTGCCCTTGCGGACGCCGAGCACCAGACGATCGCCAGGCTGCACGGCGACGTTCGTGCGGTGCACATGCCGCTGGCGCGTCTTGTGCCACTTCGCGACCAGCTTCTTCGACCACAGCGGAAGGACCGTTCCGCCGCGCACGAGGAAGATCTCGCCGAGCGCGTTGTCGCCGCGCGTCGATTCGAGCCACATCGTCGAGGAGATCTCGATCCGCCCCATCGCCGGTGCCGTCCACACGATCGCGCCGCCGCGCGTCTCGCTCGGCCAGACGGCGTTGGGCGCCGCGCCCGGAGCGCTCGTGCCGGCGACGGTTTCGTTGCCCACGAAGCCTCCCAGCGGCGGGATGTCCGGATTGGGATGTGGCGGGCCGAAGCCCGCGATCATCGTGCCGGTGCTCAGACCGGCTCCAGGCGAGCCCGGATCGTAGGTTGCGTAGTCCCAGGCGCCGCCGCCCGGTCCGTCGCGGTACAGGTCCCGGCCGCCGTAGTAGAACGTCCGCGTCGCGGCCGGCGGCTGCGCCGAGAGGTCGAGCTCCCACCAGGTCGCGTAGTACAGGCGGCCTTCGGGCTGTCTTGCGGTCGTCAGGTAGATGCGCTCCGGGTGCCGCGAATCGACGTAGCCCCAGTGCCACGTCACGTAGAAGGCGGCCGGGTGGTCCATCAGCACGGTCTTCTCGTTGAAGCCGCTCTCGAGCGCGGCCGCGGTTGCTCCCGGAAGCTTCGCCGTCCGTGCGCAGATCGCCGAGAAGGTGTTGCAGGCATAGATCATCAGGAAGCGTCCGAGGTGGGCGCTGAATGCGATCTTCGGCGTGCCGTCGAGGAACTCCAGCTGCGCGAGCGGCACGGCGTTGGTCTCGCCGCCCCACTTCGTGTCGGGGCCGGTCCAGTACTCGTACCGGTCGCGCGATGCGACGTGCTTCTCGTCGACACGCGCGGCGAGGAGAGTCGTCCCTGCACCGATCCTGAACGTGTAGACGACGCTGCCGATCCTGAGCGGGCTCAGGTAGTACTGCCAGTCGCCTGCGGTCCCCTCCCGGACCGGACCGAGGTCGTCGCTGCCCGGATCGGTCAGGCGCCCGAGGCCGATCCCGGTCGTCTTCGCAGCGCCCGGCGCGCCGCAGGCTGGGGCCTCGTACTGGATGCCGAAGAAGAAGTAGAGCCTCGAGTCGGCCTCGAAGAGCTCATTGGGCCAGAACAGGCACTCGTGGTTGGCGGTGTTCGGCTGGAGCGCGGGGAGCACGACTCCCGCCGCGTTCTGGCGCAGCTTCAGGTCGACGCCCTTGTCGGGGTGGCGAAGCGGCGCTCGGCCGATCGTCCCCGTCCGGAAGCCGAACGGCTCGGTGTACTTGTCGTAGAACCCGTCCCCATCGCCGTCGATGTTCAGATCCCCGGTCGACCAGTACGCCGTGTTGCCGACCACGAAGCTCGAGGCGCCGTCGAAGCCGATGACGCGTTGCCCGTTGCCCGATGCGGGCACGCGACTCACCAGCCGGGCGCGTGATGCGTAGACCTGCTCGAACGGCGCCGATCCTGCGTGCGCCGCGGAAGCGTCCACGAGTGCCAGTACTCCGAGAAGCGTCGCGAGGTACGTCCTGCGTCGGTGCCGCGCGCCATCGCCTCGCGTGGGCGGGCCGGGCGGAGTGGATCGGGAGGGGTGCGAGTGTCGCATGAAGGAGGGCTCCTTTCCGGTGATCGGCGGCGCCGGGTGGTGCCGCGGTCGGTCTTCGGCGCCATAGGCATCGCTCCACGCGTGAAGTCAATAAATGAATTCGTATCCATCTGTCGATGCGTGCTCTGCATGCATGCCGGAGGCGGTTCGACTGCAGTGCCACACGCAGGGGCGCGGTCGCCTCGCCCGCGGGCGTCCGCCTTGCCGACGACGGTCGCGGACGGTTGACCGCGGTCCACGTTGCGCGCTAGCTGACGACATTCGCTCCTCCCCCGGATCGTGCGTGTCCGCCCGAGCTCTGCTGCCGTTCGTCGTCCTGCTTCTCGCTGCGTGCGCCGTTCCCGCGGCCGGGGCGGGCTCGGTCGAGGACGAAGGCGCGCGTCTCGCCGCCGAGCTCGGCTGCGCCGGCTGTCACTCCGGACTCGACGTCGCGGTCGCGACGCGCGGTCGCGCGCCCGATCTGTCGTTCGCGGGGCTGCGCTGGGAGCCGGGCTACCTGTTCGCCTATCTGCGCGATCCGGGACGTGTGCGGCGCAACGTCGGTGCGTCACGCATGCCGGACTTCCGGCTGAGCGAGGACGAGGCGCTCGCGCTGACGCTCTTCCTCGGCGCGCAGCGCGCGTTGCCGGCCGCGGCCGCTTCGGCGCCGGTGGCGGCCGCGGCGCAGCGGGCGCAGACCGCCGCACCGGAAGAGGCGGCGCTGGTCGCGACGCTGCGCGAGCAGAGCTGCCTCGCGTGCCACGTCTGGCGCGGGCAGGGTGGCGTCCTCGGGCCCGAGCTCTCGGACGCGGGCGCGCGCCTCGACTCCGCGTGGATCGCGCGCTTCCTGGTCGACCCCGCGGCGTTCGGCGTGCCGGACGGCGTCATGCCCGCGTTGCTGCTGCGTCCCGACGCGAGCGGTGCGCTCGCCGCGACCACGCCCGGCGCGGACGCGGCGCTGCCGCGCATCGTCGCCGGGCTCGCGGCGCTCGGCCGCACGCAGCGCGAGCAGCGCACCGCGGCCTTCGATGCGGCGCGGGCACGTCACCCGACCGTCGACGCAGCAGCCGGCGAGCGCGTCTTCACGGCGCTGCAGTGCGCCGCGTGCCACGCGCTCGGCGAGCGGCGCGCGCGCGACGGCGACGCGCCCGATCTCGCGGGAGAGGGGATCCGCGTGCAGCGTGCGTGGCTGCGTGGCTACCTCGCGTCGCCCACGGTGATCCGCCCCGCAGGCGGCGCGCCCGGCAGCGCCAGCCGGATGCCGGACTTTCGCTTGGCCGACGCCGAGGCCGATGCGCTGACCGCGTTCCTGATGGCGCGACGGAGCGGCGCGGAGCGGTTGCCGTCCGCGCCGGCTGCGCTCGACGCGGCGGGCGTCGAGCGCGCGCGGACGCTGCTGCAGGACAAGCTGCCGTGCCTCGGCTGCCATCGGCTCGGCGAGCGCGGCGGCATGATCGGTCCGGATCTGTCGTCGGTGAGCGATCGTCTGACGCCGGAGTTCGTCGCCGCGATCGTCCGCGAGCCGCAGGCGATGGCGCCGCACGCGATCATGCCGCGCCTGCCGATGCCCGAGCGCACGCGCGAGCTGGTCACGCGCTTCCTCGCGCAGCAGCACGAGGCGCGCACGGCGCCGCGCACTCTGTCGCCGTTCGACGCGATCCTGCCCGGACCGTCCGACGAGTCGCAGGCGGCGCGCCTCTACCGCCACGACTGCGCGCCGTGCCACGGCGTCGGCGGGCAGGGCGACGGCTTCAATGCGGCGTCGCTGCCGATCCGTCCGACGGCGCACGCCGACGCCGCATACCTCGCGACGCGCGCGGACGACACGCTCTACGACGGCATCGCGTCGGGCGGCGCCATCCTCAACCGCAGCCACCTGATGCCGGCCTGGGGCGGTACGCTCGCGCCGACGCAGATCCGCGAGCTGGTCGCGCACCTGCGCGAGCTGTGCGTCTGCGAGGGGCCGGCGTGGTCGCGCGGCGTCACCGTCGCAGCGACTTCGTCCGGCGCCGCCGTGCCCGCGGCACCGAGGCCCGTCGCGACTGCGCCGCTCGCGGCCGCGTCTGGCGCGCCGACACCCGTTCCGGTCGCGGCGGACGCGCCGTTCCCGCCGCCGCTGCCGCGGCCGGCGGCGCCGGAGACGTTCTTCCGCGACTTCGTCGGCGCCGACGCGTGCCGTCCGTGCCACGCCGAGCAGTACGATCTGTGGGCCGCGTCGACGCACGGCCACGCGGGCGGCGTCCCGGGCGAGCCGCAGATCGACTGGATCGCACGCTTCGACGGCAAGCCGCTGCTCTTCGAGGACGCGCGCGTGCTGCCGGCGAAGGCCGACGACGGCCGCGTCTCGTTCACCGTCAAGCACCACGACGGCGCCACCGAGACCATCGAGGTCGCGGCGGTGGTCGGCGGCGGGCACATGATGGGCGGCGGGACGCAGAGCTTTTTCACGCGGCTTCCCGACGGCACGCTGCGCTTCCTGCCGTTCGACTTCATCCGCGGCGAGGGCGTCTGGTTCGCGCAGCTCGCGAAGGACGGCACGTGGGCGCCGATCGACGGCAGCTTCGGCCTCGCCGACCTCGCCAACTGGTCGCCGAAGCGCATCCTCGGCAACGCGCCGATGTTCTCGAACTGCGACGTCTGTCACGGCAGCCAGATCCAGGTCCTGCCCGGCGTGAACGGTGCGCCGATGACGACGCGCTTCCAGTCGCTCGCGATCAACTGCGAGTCGTGCCACGGGCCGGGGCGCCGCCACCTCGAGTGGGCGAACGATCCGGATCGCGCCGCGAAGTCCGACGACGGCCTGCCGTCGCTCGACACGTACGCGAAGGACGCGTCGCTGCGCGTCTGCTTCCAGTGCCACGCGAGCCGCCCGGTGCTCGATCCGGACTATCTCCCGGGCCGCCGCTGGGAGGACTACCTGGCCCTCAAGTACTGGGTCCTCGAGGACAATCCGTACTTTCCCGACGGCCGCATCCGGACCTTCAGCTACCAGGACAATCATCAATTCAGCGACTGCTACGTCAGCGGCTCGATGACGTGCACGGACTGCCACGACCCGCACTCGCAGAAGTACCGCGACGTCTTCGGGAAGAAGCTCGAGGGCCGCTTCGACGACGGCCAGTGCACCGGCTGCCACGCGAGCAAGGCGATCGACTCGCCCGCGCACACGCACCATCCCGAGGGCTCGTCGGGCGACGTCTGCACCGCGTGCCACATGCCGTTCCTGCAGGAGCCCGCGGTCGGCACGCGGCTCCGCTTCGCGCGCTCGGATCACACGATCCCGATCCCGCGGCCCGCGTTCGACGCGAGCCTCGGCATCGAGAACGCCTGCTCGCAGTGCCATGCCGACCGCAGCGTCGACGCGCTGCAGGCGCAGTCCGATGCGTGGTGGGGCAGCGTCAAGCCTCACCCGGCGGTGGTCGACGCCACCATCGCCGCGCAGGACGTCACGTCGCGCGACGAGGCGGCGCGACTGCTGCTGTGGCCCGGCGACCGGCACGTGATCGCGCAGTTCGCGGCGCTGGGATCGTTCTCGCGCCGCTTCCTCAAGGTCGACGGCGGCCTGCCGCCGGAGACGGTCGCGCAGCTCGAAGGGCTCGCGCGCAGCGAGGACGTGGACGTGTCGTCGCTGGCGCTCGCGAGCCTGCACTTCGCGTCCGGCAACGATCCCGCGGTGCGCGCGTTCCTGATCGACGCGCTGCGTTCGCTCGGCAGGAACGATCGCGCGGTGCGGCTGCGCTGGGCGTCGGCGCTCACGACGCTCGGCGTCGCGCGCAAGCGCGCCGGCGACCCCGACGTCGTGCCCCCGGTGAAGGCGAAGATCCGCGAGGTGCTGCCGCAGGGGCCGCAGGATCGTCTGTGGAGCGCGGCACGCGTCGGGCACTGATCCGGCGCACGCCCGTGCAATCCGTGACGCGCCCCCCTTCCGCGGGAGCCGCCCGCACGCTAGACGAAAGCCGATGCACCCGGAGACGTCGCCCGCGCCGACCCCGCATGCGGGTCCGCTGTTCGATCGCGCGGCGTCGATCTACGACCGCACGCGCCGGCAGCTGGTCCCGTGCTTCGACGCGCTCTACGGCGCGGTCCCGGCGCTCGTCGAGCGTCCATCCGACGCGGAGCTCGCGGTGCTCGACCTCGGCGCGGGGACGGGCCTCATGTCGCAGCAGCTCGCGCACGCGTTTCCGCGCGCGCGCTTCGTGCTCGTGGACGTCGCGGAGCAGATGCTCGAGGTCGCGAAGCAGCGCTTCGCGGACGAGCCCGAGGGCCGCTTCCGCTTCGCGCTCGGCGACCTCGCGAGCTTCGCGCTGCCGCCGCGGCAGGACGTCGTCGTCTCGGCGCTCGCGATCCACCACCTCGACCACGGCGCGAAGCGCGAGCTGTTCGCGCGCGTGCGCGATGCGCTCGTGCCGGGCGGCGTGTTCGTGAACGCCGAGCAGGTGCTCGCGCCGACGCACGAGGAGGAGTGCGCCAACCACGACGCGTGGATCGCGTCGGTGCGCGCGTCGGGCGTTTCGGCGAGCGACCTCGCGTCGGCGCTCGAGCGCATGACGGCGGACCGTCTCGCGACGCTCGACGAGCAGCTCGGCTGGCTGCGCGACGCCGGCTTCGAGAACGTGCACTGCGCGTTCCGGTCCGGCCGCTTCGCCGTCTACGCGGGCCGCCGCCCCGCCTGATCGCGGCTACTCGTCGTCGCTGCTGATCTGCTCGAGCTCGAGGCCGCTGGTCTCGGGCAGCAGGAAGAGCGACGCACCCGCGACGATCGTCAGCACGGCGAGCGTGCTCACCATCGTCGGCAGCGTCGCGCCTTCCGCGATGCCGAGGCCGACGACGCCGAGCCCGGCCGCAGTCCCGAGGGTCTGCACGAGCGACAGCCAGCCGCCCGACGTGCCGCGGTGCGAGGTCGGGAAGACCTCGGTCGCGAGCGCGCGGATCGTGACGTTGCAGGACACCGAGCAGACGGTGAGGAACGCCCACAGCAGCGGCAGCCAGAAGCCGGGCAGGTGGTAGAAGAGCCACGCGAGACCGGGGAAGCTCGCCGCGACCGCGAAGCCGACCGGACGGCGCCCGAAGAGGTCGCCGAGGCGTCCCGCGACGACGTTGCCGAGCATCCCGACCGCACCCGCGACGACGACCATCAGCGAGAAGCGCCACGGCTCCCAGTGGTGCGTGTTGAGCGTGAAGTAGCCGCAGAACTGGAACACGCCGGTCTCGCCCGCGGAGTAGAGCGCGCCCGCGAGCGTGACGCCGGCGACGCGGCGCGGGTAGCTCCGCGCAAGTCCCGCGAGCGGTGCGAACCAGCCGCGCACGCCGCCGATGCCGCCGTCGCCGATGTTCTGCGCGCGATGGTGGTCGAAGCGCCGCGTCTCCCGGATGCCTCTTCGCAGGCGCGGCATGACGAGCAGCGGGAACACGCCGACCGCGTAGAGCGCGCGCCACTTCCACGGCAGGCGCTCGACGAAGCCGAACAGGATCGCGCCGAAGCCGAAGCCGCACGCGCCGAGCGCGCCCACCATGCCGATGCCCCAGCCGCGGTGCTCGGCGGGAAACTCCTCGGCGACGATCACGAACGCCATCGTCGACGCCACCAGCACGCAGGTGCGCACCAGCATCTGCACCGCGACGAAGGCGGCGACCGTCGGCGCGAACGCGGTCGCGAAGGTCAGCACCGCGATGCCCGCGACCGCGGCGAGGAACATGCGGCGGCGTCCGAGGCGGTCGGCGAGCGGCACCAGCAGGAACGCCGGCAGCGCGCCGAGGCGGATGAGCCCCGTGTAGCCCGCGAGCTGCGACTCGGCGATGCCGTAGTCGGCCGCGATGTACGACAGTGCCGACATCATCAGCGACAGGTCGTAGTTCTCGAAGAAGTAGGCGAGCGAGACGAGACCCAGCAGCGTCAAGGACCCCTGGTCGACGTTCGGGACCGGTCCGAAGACGTGCAGCAGCCACCACGGGCGCTTCGGCCGCGACGCCGGCGCGTTCACGCGCTCACACCAGCCCGCGCGGCGCGCGGCCGCGGTAGAGCGCGAGGTGGTCCTGCACCTGCACCAGCGGGAGTCCGCGGTGCCAGATCTTCTCGTACACGTAGCGCGTGATCTCCACGCGCTGCTCGAGCGTGTAGCGGTGCACGTTCGGGTACAGCAGGATCATCCACACGACGCTCATGAAGCGCGCGAAGTCGTCGACGCGGAACTCCACGCGCGACGACTTCGCGACCACCTGCTGGTCTTCCCCCAGCGGCTCGCGGCGCAGCGAGCGCGCGAAGGCCGCGAGGTCCTGGTCGTTGTGCACGCCGAAGAAGCGCCCGGCGAAGTGCTGGTAGAGCCACGACGTCGTGTGCGGGTCGTCGCTGTGGCTCGCCATCATCACCGCGTGCAGCGCGCTGCCGACGCGTCCGTCGCGCGCCGGCGCCATGAGGTGCTTCCAGACGCGCGCGAGGATCCCCCGCCACGCGTCGAACGGCACGTAGTACAGCGAGTGGTGGAACATCACGAGCTGCATGCGCCGCCCGGCGAGGCCGCGCGCGCGGAAGTGGCGCGTGCTCGCGTCGTCGGCGAGGAGCTTCGCGTAGTCGCCGCGGACCAGGCCGACGTGCGGGACCTTCTGCCGCGCGATGCGCTCCGCGACGACGTCGAGCGACGCCTGCTCGACGTCGAGCAGGTGCACGCCGCCCCGGAAGAGCGCCGCGAGCATCCGGAACTGCGGCTCCTCGCCCGAGCCGACCGAGAGCGCCGCCATCGGCGTTGCGAGCGGCAGCGCGTGGCTCAGGGTACGGATCACGGCGCCGAGCCCCGCCGCGCAGTCGACCTTGTCGCTGCTGTGGCGCGACCAGATCTCGTCCTCCTGCACCATGAGCGTCCGGCCCGCGTCGCGGGCGATGCGCTCGAGGCGCGCGGCGGACATCCTCTTCATGGGCGTCTGCTCTCGCAGATCGCGGCTCCGGCGTCACGCGGTGGCGCGGCACCGCGTCGTCGTGCCGCGCCGTTGCGCCGTGCCGGACGCGTGGCAAAAGGACGCCCATGAAGGTCGCATTCCTCGGACTCGGCGTGATGGGCTTCCCGATGGCGCGGCACCTCGCGGCCGGCGGGCACGAGGTCGCGGTATACAACCGCACGCGCGCGCGCGCCGAGCAGTGGGCGGGCTCGACCCGCGGACGCGTGGCCGCGACACCGGCAGACGCAGCCCGCGACGCGGCGCTGGTCTTCACCTGCGTCGGGCGCGACGAGGACGTGCGGGACGTGGTGCTCGGCCCCGACGGTGCGCTCGGCGCGATGTCGGCGGGCGCGGCGCTGGTCGATCACACGACGACGTCGGCGGCGCTGGCGCGCGAGGTCGCTGCGGCGGCGACGGCGCGCGGCGTGGGCTTCCTCGACGCGCCGGTGTCCGGCGGACAGCAGGGCGCGGAGAAGGGCATCCTCACGGTGATGGCCGGCGGCGAGGCGGCGACGTTCGCGACCGCCGAGCCGGTGGTCGCGTGCTACGCGCGCACGTTCCGGCTGCTCGGCCCCGCCGGTGCGGGCCAGCTCACCAAGATGGTCAACCAGATCTGCATCGCGGGTCTGATCGAGGGCCTCGCCGAAGGCGTGCACTTCGCGCGCGCGGCGGGCCTCGACGTGCAGGCGGTGATCGACGTGATCTCGAAGGGCGCGGCGCAGTCGTGGCAGATGGAGAACCGTCACGCGACGATGATCGCCGGGCAGTACGAGCACGGCTTCGCCGTCGACTGGGTGCGCAAGGATCTCGGCTACGCGCTCGACGAGGCGCGCCGCAACGGCGCGCACCTGCCGGTCACCGCGATCGTCGACCAGCTCTACGGCGAGGTGCAGGACATGGGCGGCGGACGCTGGGACACGTCGAGCCTGCTCGCGCGCCTGGAGAGATTGCGCCGCCGCTGATTCCCGCTACCGCATCCCCTTCGCGCGCGGCAGGCCTTCGTCGAGCTGCACGCCGAGCGTGTTCAGCGCCATCGACACCAGGTTGTACTGGCCGACGGCGAACACGACGTCCATCAGCTGCTGCACCGACCACTTCTTGGCCAGCACAGCCCACGTCGCGTCGCTGATGAAGGCGTCGCGGTGCAGCTCGTCGGTCGCGCGCACGAGCGCCGCGTCGTCCTCGCTCCAGCCCGGCGCGTCCGGTCCTGCGGAGATGCGGTCGATCTCCTCCTCGCTGAGCCCGACCGCCTTGCCGATCAGCACGTGCTGGCTCCACTCGTACTCGGCACGGCACAGCCAGCCGATGCGCAGGATCAGGATCTCGCGCTCGCGCGGCGGCAGCGTCGACTTCACGAGCACGTGATTCGCGAAGACCATCCAGCGCTTCAGCAGCTCGGGGTGGTTGGCGAGCGTCGAGAAGATGTTGAAGACCTTCCCGCCGGCCATGCCGCGCGTGGGCTCGATCACGGCGCGGGCCCCCTCGGTCCACTGGCTCTCCGGCAACGGTGCGACGCGCGGCTTGTCGAGACGCATGGTTCGTTCCTCCCGCGGCAGCTCTCGCCGATGCTCCGGCCGGCCGCAAGCGGATCCTCGCACACCCTATTGCATCCGCGCGGTGGCCGTGGTGAGTGTCGCCCGGATTCCCGGCGCGCGTTCCAACACGTTCGACTCCCAGGAGGCCTGATGATGCTACGGATCCTTCTCCCGGCAGCCGCGCTCCTCGTCGCAACCCTGTCCGGCACCGCGCACGCGCAGTTCGCGTGCTCCACCGTCGCGCGTGCCGGCCAGCTCGATCCGGACGGTCTCGTCTACGGAAACGTGTTCCGCGACGAGGTCGCGGTCAACGACGCCGGCGACGCCGTGTTCGTCGCGCGCGCGAACGGTGCGCGCGACAAGCTCTACTTCTACCCGAGCCTCGGCGCGGGGCAGGTGGTCGCGCGCGCCGACGGTCCCGCTCCCAACGGCGGCACCTTCCGCTCGCAGCGCTGCTTCTTCTCGCTGTCGGTGAACGACGCGGACGACGTCGCGTTCTTCGCGCAGCTTGTGTCCGGGCAGGGCGTGTTCGTGCGCGACGGCGGCTCGCTGGAGACTGCAGCCGTGCGCTCGCAGGCGTCGCCCGGTGGCGGCGTCTTCGACGCGTTTCCGTTCGTCGGCGACATCGACGGCGCGAGCCGCGTGCCCTTCGTCGCGACGGTCGATGGCGGCAGCGGCGGCGTGTTCGTCTACGACTCCACGTCGAACGCGGTCTCGACGCTCGTCCTCGACGGCGCGGCGACGCTCGACGGCCGCGAGGTGTGCTCCACGCAGGCGGTCGACCTCGGCCTCGCGGGCGCGGCCGTGATCCGCGCGACGTCGAAGACCAGTTGCGCGAACGTCGCCGAGAGCGCGACCACCGGGCTCTTCCTCGTGAACGGGCTCGGCGTCACGACGCTGCTTCTCGCCGGCGATGCATCGCCGATCGGTGGCTCGACGTACGCGAAGCTGCTCGACACGCCGCGCCTCAACGCCACGGGAGACGTCGCCTTCCGTGCGACCACGGTCGGCACGACGCGGACCGACGCGATCTTCGTGCGCGACGGCGGCACGGGCACAGTGACCGTCGCCGAGCGCGAGGGCGACGCGGCGCCCGTGGTCGGCGGGTCGTTCGGTGCGAACCAGTCGTTCCGCTTCGCGGATTCGGGGAACGTCCTGCTGAACGTCAAGCTGCGCTCGACGCCCGCGAAGTTCGGCGTCTTCGACCTGGGCGTCGTGGATGCGCCGGCGCTGGTGAAGACCGACGCGCCGCCGACCGACGCCTTCGGCGCGGGCTCGAGCTACACGCGCTTCAGCCGCACCAACGGTGCATCCGAGGACGGCTTCCGCATCGGCGTGCAGGTCCGCGTTCGCGACACCAACCCGCCGTCGGCGAAGGGCGGCGTCGTGCGCTGCGCCGGCTCCGCGAGCGGCGCGTTCATCGACGGCGAGGCGTTCTTCTAGGCCTTCGCGAGCTTGATCGCCTTCTCGGGGCACGCCTCGACGCACAGTCCGCAGGCGTGGCACTGCTCCGCGCGCACGGCGTAGGCTTGACGCCAGCCGTGTGCCATCG
Source organism: Binatia bacterium (assembly GCA_046327915.1). Classification (GTDB taxonomy): domain Bacteria; phylum Desulfobacterota; class Binatia; order UBA12015; family UBA12015; genus VGTK01. Next base: position 216,664 of record JAXLXO010000006.1, read on the forward strand.
ACTTGAGCCAGCCGAGCCACGACAGCGCGCTGCTCTCGGCCGACGAGAGCGTGCCCATCTCGAAGACGTCGTACGGGCAGACCTCGACGCAGGTCTCCTTCCCCTCGCAGCGGTCGCGATTGACGACGGGACGCAGGCGCCCCGGTGCTTCGTCGCAGCGGTCGGCGGGCTTCGGCTTGGCGGCGTTGGGCAACGGAGTCTCCTCGAAAGGTGGGTGCAGTGCGCGCGCTGCGCCCGGGCGGCGGAGAGCATGCGCGGCTCGTCGCGCGGGATCGTTGCGCGAAGTGGGTCGCGCGGTAAGGTGCCAGCCGGACGCGGCCGACGCCAGGGAAGCGGCGAAGAAGGCGCGCCCTCCGGAGGCCAGGCTTGGAACGTCGCGCGCGGTTCTCGATCGTCTACTACCTCTGGGTCCTCGGCCTCATCCTGCTGATCGACGCGGTGTTCTTCCCGGGGCCCGAGGTTCCGGAGATCCCGTACAGCGAGTTCCTCGAGCGCGTCGCGAAGAACGAGGTCGCGACGGTGGTCTTGACGCCCCAGCAGATCTACGGCGAGACGAAGCCTGCCGACGAGGCCGCAGCCGCGGCGAGCGCGCCGAAGGCGGCCGCGGCGGCCCCCGCTGCCGAGCCCACGGCGCCCGCACCGCACGCGACCCCGGCCGCCGGCGCCGGGCACGAGCACGAGGGCAAGGTGATCACCGCGCCCGAGAAGAAGACGCCGTGGCGCCTCGACCTGTCGGGCCTGAAGACGTGGTTCACCGGCGTCAAGGAGAAGGCGCAGCAGCAGCAGCGCGAGCGCGAGGAGGCGTTCAAGCGCCAGTTCACGGTCGTTCCGTTGACCGACCCGGGCCTCGTCAGGACGCTGCAGGAGCACGGCGTCGACTTCCGCGCCGAGCTCGACACGCACTGGCTGCGCGACCTGTTCTTCAACTGGATCCTGCCGTTCGGCGCGATGTTCCTGCTGTGGGGCTTCGTCATGCAGCGCATGGGCGGCGGCCCGAACGCGCTGCGCGTCGGCAAGAGCAAGGCAAAGATCTACGCCGCCGACGAGCACACCAAGGTGCGCTTCGCGGACGTCGCCGGCGTCGACGAGGCGGTCGAGGAAGTGCACGAGATCGTGTCGTTCCTGAAGGAGCCCGCGAAGTACACGCGTCTCGGCGCGAAGCTCCCGACCGGCGTGCTCCTCGTCGGACCGCCGGGCACGGGCAAGACGCTGCTCGCGCGCGCGATCGCGGGCGAGGCGGGCGTGCCGTTCTTCAGCCTGTCGGGCTCGGACTTCGTCGAGATGTTCGTCGGCGTCGGTGCCGCACGCGTGCGCGACCTCTTCGCCGAGGCGAAGAAGAAGGCGCCCTGCATCATCTTCATCGACGAGCTCGACGCGATCGGAAAGTCGCGCGGTCAGCCCGGTATGCCGGTCGGCGGCTTCGACGAGCGCGAGAACACGCTGAACCAGATCCTCGTCGAGATGGACGGCTTCGACGGCAAGTCCGGCGTCGTGCTGATCGGCGCGACCAACCGTCCCGAGGTGCTCGACCCGGCGCTGCTGCGTCCCGGACGCTTCGACCGTCAGGTTCTCGTGGACCGTCCCGACCGCGAGGGGCGCCTCGCGATCTTCCGCATCCACACCAAGGGATTGACGCTCGGACCCGACGTCGACCTCGCGCGCATGGCGGCCCAGACCGTCGGCTTCGTCGGCGCGGACATCGCGAACCTGTGCAACGAGGCGGCGCTGCTCGCGGCGCGCAGAGGAGGGAGCGACATCGCGCAACGCGACTTCCAGGACGCGATGGAGCGCGTGATCGGCGGCCTCGAGAAGAAGAATCGCGTGCTCAATGAAAAGGAGCGGCGCACCGTCGCGTACCACGAGTCCGGGCACACGCTGATCGGCTGGTTCACGCCGGGCGCCGATCCGGTGCAGAAGGTCTCGATCGTGCCGCGCGGCCGCGGTGCCCTCGGCTACACGCTGCAGGCGCCGCTCGAGGACCGCTTCCTCATGTCGCGCGAGGAGTTGCTCGGACGCATTCGCACGCTCCTCGGCGGACGCGCCGCCGAGGAGACCGTGTTCGGCGAGATCTCCACCGGCGCGTCGGACGACCTCGAGAAGGCGAGCCGCATCGCGCGCGACATGCTGACCGTCTACGGCATGTCGAAGCGCCTGCCGAATCTGTCGCTCGCGTCGAACGTCCAGGGCGGCTTCCTCGGCCAGGGCCCGCAGGGGGCGCCGCACTCGGGCGAGATCGAGCAGAAGATCGGCGAGGAGCAGCTCGAGATCCTCACCGAGACCTACGCCGAGGCGAAGCGCCTGCTCGCCGAGAAGCGCGACCGGCTCGAGGCGCTGGCGCAGCGCCTGCTCGCGCAGGAGAAGCTCGAATCGTCCGACCTGGTCGAGATCCTCGGACCGCGACCGGGCGAGGCCGCCCCCGCGCCGGTGAAGCTCGCGGCGAGCGACGTCCTCGACGCCGGCTGAAGCCCTTGCGGCGAGCCGCGAAAGGTGGCTCGGTCGCCGCATGGACTCGTACGACGTGGTGGTGATCGGCGGCGGTCCGGCCGGCAACGTCGGCGCGAACGTGTCGGCGATCTTCGGTGCGAAGGTCGCGCTGGTCGAGAAGCAGCGCAACCTCGGCGGCGCCGGCATCAACTCGGGCACGGTGCCCAGCAAGACCCTGCGCGAGACTGCGCTCGCGCTCTCCGGGTGGCACTCGCGGCAGCTCTTCGGCGTCGACCTGTCGCTCCGGCGCGAGGCGACGATCGGCGACTTCACGCGCCACTGCGCGAAGGTCATCGAGGGCGAGCGCGAGATGGTCGAGAGCCGGCTCGCGCGGAGCGGTGTCACCTGCGTCCACGGCAACGCGTCGTTCGTCGATCCGCACACGGTGCGCGTCCGGCGCGACGACGGCAGCCACCTCGACCTGCGCGGCGACAAGATCATCGTCGCGACGGGCTCGCAGCCGTGGCGCCCGCCGGAGTTCCCCTTCGTCGACGACCGCGTGCACGACTCCGACGAGCTGCTGCACATCGACGCCTTGCCGAAGCGGCTCGTCGTCGTGGGCGCGGGTGTGATCGGCAGCGAGTACGCGTCGACGTTCGCCGCGATGGGCGTCGAGACGCACGTCGTCGACGGACGCGAGGTGCTGATGCCATTCCTCGACGCCGAGGTGTCGCGCGCGCTGACCTACGCGATGACGCTCAACGGCGTGCACTTCCACTGGCGCGAGCGCGTGGTCGCGTGCGACACGTCGCGGCCGGGCGACGTGATCGTCACGCTGAGCTCGGGCGCGACGCTCGCCTGCGACGCGCTCCTCGTCTGTGCCGGTCGTGCGAGCCAGACCGACGAGCTGAACCTGGCGGCCGCGGGAATCATCCCGGGCGAGCGCGGCCTGATCCGCGTCGACGAGCACTTCCGCAGCGAGGTGCCGCACATCTACGCGGCGGGCGACGTGATCGGCCCGCCGGCGCTCGCGGCGACCGGCATGGAGCAGGCGCGCGTCGCCGCCTGCCATCTGAGCGGCGTGGCCGTGAAGACCGACGTCTCGACGTTGCTGCCGACGGGCATCTACACCATTCCCGAGGCCAGCATGGTCGGCGCGACCGAGCAGTCCTTGACGGCGGACGGTACCGCCTACGTCGTCGGGCGCGCGCGCTACGTCGAGAATGCACGCGGGCGCATCATCGGCGACGAGGCGGGCTTCCTGAAGCTCATCTTCCGCCGCGACGACCTGCGCCTGATCGGCGTGCACGTGATCGGCGAGCAGGCGACGGAGCTGATCCACGTCGGCCTGACGGCGATGATGCTCGGGGCCGACGCGCAGCTCTTCAACCGGATCTGTTTCAACTATCCGACGCTCGGCGACCTCTACAAGTTCGCGACCTACGACGCCTTCGCGAAGCTCGGCCTGGTGGTCGAGCCGTCGGCCAGGGTCGCGCGCTGAGACACCGCCCGCTGTCCACGGGCGTGGTCGCGTGTCGCACGTCGTGGCGTCCGTGCCCTTGCCCGCTGTGGTAGGGTGCGCGACGTGGACGAGACGAGAACGCACGCGGACGTGCCCGGCTGCCCGGTCTCGACCGTGGACCTCGACGGTCCTTGCCTTCGGGTCGCCCGACCGGGTGACGCTCGTAATTCGCGGTGCGACCGCTAAACCAACCGCGACCATGAGCGACCGCGACGGCAACGACAGCTCCGCCCCGAAGTCCCCCGGCCTCGACTTCATTCGCCAGCGCATCACCACCGAGGTCGCGGAGGGCAAGAACGAGGGCCGCGTCCACACGCGCTTTCCGCCCGAGCCGAACGGCTATCTCCACGTCGGGCACGCGAAGTCGATCTGCCTGAACTTCGGCGTCGCGGCGGAGTTCGGCGGGCTGTGCAACCTGCGCTTCGACGACACCAACCCCGTCAAGGAAGACACCGAGTACGTCGAGTCGATCAAGCGCGACGTGCGCTGGCTCGGCTTCGACTGGGCCGACCGCGAGTACTACGCGTCGGACTACTTCGAGAAGATCCACGACTGCGCCGTCGAGCTGATCCGCAAGGGACTCGCCTACGTCGACAGCTCGACCGCCGACGAGCTGCGCGCGATGCGCGGCACGCTGACCGAGGCCGGCAAGAACAGCCCGTACCGTGAGCGCGGCGTCGAGGAGAACCTCGACCTCTTCGCGCGCATGCGCGCCGGCGAGTTCGCCGACGGCGCGCACATCCTGCGCGCGAAGATCGACATGGCGTCGCCGAACATCAACCTGCGCGACCCCGCACTCTTCCGCATCCGCAAGGTCGAGCACCACCGGACCGGCAACGCGTGGTGCATCTACCCGATGTACGACTTCGCGCATGCGATCTCCGACGCGCTCGAGTGCATCACGCACTCGATCTGCACGCTGGAGTTCGAGGACCACCGCCCGCTGTACGACTGGTGCATCGAGAACCTCACGCTGCCGAGCCGTCCCGAGCAGATCGAGTTCGCGCGCCTCAACCTGACGTACACGGTGATGAGCAAGCGCAAGCTGCTCGAGCTGGTGCGCGACGGACACGTCGGCGGCTGGGACGACCCGCGCATGCCCACGCTCGCCGGCATGCGCCGCCGCGGCGTGCCCCCCGAAGCGCTGCGCGACTTCTGCCAGCGCATCGGGCTCGCGAAGAAGAACGCGATCATCGACGTCGGGCAGCTCGAGTTCTCGATCCGCGACGAGCTGAACCGCGTCGCGCCGCGCGTCATGGCGGTACTCAAGCCGCTGAAGCTCGTCATCGAGAATTGGGAGGAGGGCCGCGTCGAGGAGATGGACGCGGTGAACAATCCCGAGGATGCGGCGGCGGGCACGCGCAAGGTCCCGTTCGCGCGCGAGCTGTGGATCGAGCAGGAGGACTTCCGCGAGGACGCGCCGAAGAAGTTCTTCCGTCTCGTCCCCGGCGGCGAGGTGCGGCTGCGCTACGGCTACATCGTCAAGTGCATCGGCGTGGTGAAGAACGACGCCGGCGACGTGGTCGAGGTGCGCTGCACGCACGACCCGAACACGAAGAGCGGCATGCCCGACGCGAACCGCAAGGTGAAGGGCACGATCCACTGGGTGTCGGCGGTGCACGCGGTGCAGGCGGAAGTTCGCGTGTACGACCGCCTGTTCCGCAGCGAGAACCCCGAGGAGGCCGGATCTTTCCTCGACGACCTCAACCCGGACTCGCTGGAGACGATCGCGGACGCGCGCGTCGAGCCGTCGGTCGCGGCCGCCGCGGACGGCAGCCGCTTCCAGTTCGAGCGTCTCGGCTACTTCGCCGTCGACCCCGACTCGACGCCGGCGAAGCCGGTCTTCAACCGCATCGTCACGCTGCGCGACACCTGGGCGAAGATCGCGCAGTCCGCGCAGTCCGAGAAGGCGGGGCAGGGAGGCGCGCGATGAGAACGTGGGTTTCGACCGGAGCCGCTCTGGCGCTCCTCGTCGCAGCGACGCCGGCGAACGCCGCGCCGGACGGGAGCGCCTGCGCCGAGCAGGTGGTGCGCGACCTCCGTGACGGCAAGTTCGACGCGGTCGCGAAGCTGCTCGTCGAGCCGCCGTCGTACGACGAGGCGAAGGCGGACGCAGATCGCGAAGGCTCTGCCGCGGGATTGAAGGCGATCGTCGGCACGGTCGGCGAGATCGAGGACGTGAAGCCGATGGCGGGGCCGCGCCGCTACTACCGCGTGCAGATCTCCGGCGGCACGCCGGAGTCGTGGTCCGGCGTCGGGCGTCCGATGAACACGGGAATCGTCGAGCGCGACGTGCGCTTCGCGGACGCGGGCCCCGGCGTGCTGATCCTCAAGCTCGCGAAGGGCGAGCACGCGTGCAGCCTCGGCTCGCTCGACATCGGCCTCGACGCGGCGCCCGCGGGCGCGCGCGACAAGATGGCCGACGTGTACGTCGCGGTGATGCAGGCGGTCGGCACGGAAGGCGAGCCGGCGGAGCTGCGCAGGCGCGCCGCGTCGATGCTGACGACGTACGATGCGGGCGGAGCGGCGACTGCCCGCTAGTCCGGTGCTGCGTCGCTGCCGTCGCGGCGGCGCATCGGTGCTGTGCCGGACGCTGGCCGCGCTGTCGATCTGCGCGGCCGCTCTCGCCGTCACGCCGGCCGAGGCCGCGCAGGCGCCGGCCTTCGATGTCGTGGTCCTCGGCGACGCGGGCGGTCTCGCCGAGGACGACCTCTCGTCCTTTCTCGTATTCCCCGCCGGCGGCGACGCGGGCATCGCGCTCGACGCCGGCACGCTGCACGCCGGAATCCGCGCGGCACTCGCGAAGGGCGCGCTCGCGAGCCTGCGTCTCGACGACGCGAGCGACGACCTGACGCCGGAAGGCCGCGTGCTGCAGCGACACGTCAAGGCGTACCTCGTCACGCACGCGCACCTCGACCACGTCGCCGGCCTGATCCTCAACTCGACCGACGACACGCCGAAGCCGATCGTCGCACTGCCCGCGACGCTCGACGTCCTGCGCGAGCACGTCTTCAACTGGAAGCTCTGGGCGAACTTCACCACCGAGGGCACGGCGCCCGCGCTGTCGCGCTACACGCTGCAGCCGCTCGCGAGCGGCGAGGCGAAGGACGTTCCCGGAACGAGATTTCGCGTCACGGCGTTTCCGCTGAGCCACGGCGGAACGTCCGAGTCGACGGCGTTCCTCGTCGAGAGCGGCGGCAAGCCTGCTCTACCTCGGCGACACCGGGCCCGATGCCGTCGAAGGAAGCGCCGGCACGCTGCACGCCGGAATCCGCGCGGCGCTCGCGAAGGGCGCATTCTCGAGTCTGCGCCTCGACGACGCGAGCGACGACCTGACGCCGGAAGGTCGCGTGCTGCAGCAGCACGTCAAGGCGTACCTGGTCACGCACGCGCACCTCGACCACGTCGCCGGACTGATCCTCAACTCGACCGACGACACGCCGAAGCCGATCCTCGCACTGCCCGCGACGCTCGACGTGCTGCGCGAGCACGTCTTCAACTGGAAGCTCTGGCCCAACTTCACGACGGAGGGTACGGCGCCCGCGCTGTCGCGCTACACGCTGCTGCCGCTCGCGAGCGGCGAGGCGAAGGACGTTCCCGGAACGAGCTTCCGCGTCACGGCGTTTCCGCTGAGCCACGGCGGAACGTCCGAGTCGACGGCGTTCCTCGTCGAGAGCGGCGGCCAGAGCCTGCTCTACCTCGGCGACACCGGGCCCGACGCCGTCGAAGGGCAGGGTCGTCTGCGCGCGCTGTGGACGCACGTGGCGCCGCTCGTGCGCGAGAAGAAGCTGCGCGCGATCTTCCTCGAGGCGTCGTATCCGAGCGACCGCCCGGACGCGAAGCTCTACGGCCACCTGACGCCGCGCTGGATCAACGAAGAGCTCGGCGTGCTCGCCTCGCTCGTGAACGCGGACGATCCGGGGAGAGCGCTGCGCGGGCTGCCGGTCGTGATCACGCACGTCAAGCCGTCGCTGGAGCGCGGCGAGAGCCCGCGCGAGCGCATCGCGCGCGAGCTGCGCGAGACGAATCCGTACGGCGTACGCTTCGTGCTCGCGACGCAGGGCGAGAAGCTCGAGCTCTGAGCGCCCCTCAGGGAATGAACGACCGCGCGCCCGACGCGCGCGCCACGCCCGGACGCCGTGCGGCGAGCTCCGCCTGGATCTCGTGCACGCGCTGCTGCGTCAGCGGGAAGCGCCGCACGACGAGGATCGTCAGCACGAAGAACACCGCCGGCAGCGGGCCCCACGCGAGCTTCATCTTCCAGATCGCGTCGGCGCTCTGCTCGGCCGCGCCCGGCACGTAGCCGAGCCACGGCAGCAGCACGCCGGAGATCGCGATGCCTGCCGCGCCGGCGAGCTTCATCGCCAGCGTCCAGACGCCGAAGAAGGCGCCCTCGCGGCGCTTGCCGGACTCCAGCTCGTCCTCGTCGAAGACGTCGGCGACGATCGCGAGCGGCAGCACGTAGCCGCCGACGCCGATCCCCGCGACGACGATGAACGCGAGCACGCCGCCGAGCGGCCACGACTGGTCGATCATCGGCGAGAACGACAGGCCGACGACGCTCCAGCACAGGCACACCGCGAACGCGAGGTTCTTGCCGAAGCGCGCGGCGGCCATGGCCCAGAACGGGAAGCTCACCGTCGCCGCCAGCAGGTACACGCCGATCACGAGCCCGGCGCGCGAGCTGGCGCCGAAGGCGTCGCGGAAGACGTAGAGCGCGAAGGCCTGGTTGATCGACGAGCCGCAGATCGCGATCGCCGATCCGGCGACGATGATGCGGAACGAGCGCAGGCGCAGCGTCGACTTGAGATCCGCGAGCAGGCCACGGAACGTCGCCCGCTCGTCGTCGGTCGCGACCGTCGGCTCGCGCGTGCCGAGGAACGCGGTGACGCCGCCGAGCAGCATGACGGCCGCGAGCGCCAGCGACGCGCTCGCGTAGCCGGCGTGGCCGCCGCCGAGCGCCGCGGCGATGCCGAGGAACGCGCCGCCGCCGATCAGCAGCCCGACGTTGTGGAACATCGCGCGCACCGAGACGATGCGCGCGCGCTCCGCGTAGTCGGTGCTGAGCTCGGCGCCGAGCGCGAGATACGGCGTCGCGTAGAAGCCGAAGAAGACGTCGAGCAGGAAGAGCGCGCCGACGAGGTAGGCGAAGACTTCGGTCGTCGAGCCGACGGGCGGGCGCCACAGCATCGCGAAGCACAGCACCAGCGGCACGATCATCGCGCCGAGGAACGGACGCCGCCGTCCGAAGCGCGTGCGCGTGCGGTCCGAGAGCCAGCCGGTGATCGGATCGTTGACGCCGTCCCACACGCGGCCCAGCGCGATCGCGCTGCCGACCAGCGCCGGCGTGAGCAGCGCCACGTCGGTGTAGAACGGGAACAGCACCGTGTTCAGCGATGCCATGCGGATGCCGACCACGAGCTCGCCCGCGCCGTAGAGCATCTTGCGCGACAGCGGGATGAGGTCGGCGGAAATCGGTTCGGGGGCGCTACCGGACGTCGGTCCGGGCGGCGCGGGCGGTGCGTCGGGGACGGCTCCGGCGGCTGCGGTCATGGACCGGAACCCTTCCCGAAGCGGGCGCGTCCGGCAAGCCGTTCGGTGCGAGCGGTCGGAATCCGGGGGGCAGCAGTGCGCCGCGGCGCGGCGATCAGTTCTTGACCCCGAGCCCCGGGGCGCACGCAGACCGGTGCAGCTTGAACTGCGTCTGGTCCGCGGTGAGCGGGATGCCGATCGCGTCGTGGCGGCTCACCGTCTGCTCGAGGGCGCCGTCGGGACGGATCACGCCGAACGCGTCGGTGCGGTACGTCGTCGTCGAGCCGAGGCGGTTATACCAGTACACCGGACCGTGGTACGCCTCGCGGTCGCAGCCGTGCTGCTCGCCCCACTGCGGCAGCACGTCGCTCGTGCGGACGAGTTGCGCGCGGTCCACCGGGTTCATCACGGTGATCGGGTCGAACACGGCGGTCGAGGCGTGCGCGCGCACGATCTCGGTTCCGTCGGGAAGGCGGATCGGCAGCACGAACTGCCAGATCTCGTACAGCGAGCCGACGTCGCAGCCGGTGCCCGGCACGGTCACGACGGTGCGTCCGATCCCGCCGCCGGCGTCGCGCTCGCAGATCGAGCCGGCGAGCCCGGTGTCGGCCATGCCCTGCACGTGCACGCGGTACGCGCCCTTGCGCAGCGTCATCTCGAACGAGTGGTGCGGACGGACGAAGCGCGCGACGCCGCCGGTGCCCATGTGCGCTACGACGCGGCTGTGGCCCTTCATGCGGCGGCCCTCGTCGTTGACCGTGCCGCGGTTCGCGACGAAGACCTTGAAGCCCTCGTGCGCCTCGTCGTGCGGCGTTCCTGCGACGGCGTTGATGTAGCCGAACGCCGGCAGCGCGCGGTCGGCGCGGCTCTTTCGCGGGTCGTCTCCGTGCTCGTGCGCGAAGCGGCACGTCTCGCCGTGCGCGCTCGCCGCGTCGAGCGGCACCTGCTGCGGGTGCCAGGTGCGGTAGACGTTGCCGTCCGGGCCCGTCACGACGTAGCGGTCGTGCACTGCGGCCGGGCACGTGCCGAGGATCAGCGGGTCGACCGCTGCGAGATCCGCGGCGCGTGCGATCCGCGTCGTCGTGCGCGCCGTGATCGCGCCCAGCACCAGCGCCGCGACGACGCCCGCGCGCGCCGTCAAGTAGAACCGCCTCCGCTGCTCCGCCATGGCCCCGCACCTCCCGCTGGCGCGCAGCATGGCGCGGCCGCGCGCGCGGCGCCAGACGGAGCCTGCCATGCGCCCGGCCGTGTGCCGGGCGCACCCAGGTGCGGGCTCAGTCGGTGCCGTCGTTGCTCGTCACCGCCTCCATCACGCGGTCGAGGTTGAAGCTGCCCGGCTTCTGCCGGGGCGGGAACTCCTTGAAGCTCTGCAGTACGGATGAAGTGGCCGGCTCACATACGCGCGTACGCGGGTTAGCCTCTCGGAAAACCGAGCGGCCAGAGCCGCAAAGCGTAGGAGCCGGCCATGGACGAGACTATTTGGTTGGGTCTGGACGTGCACGCGGGTTCGATCACGATCTGCAAGCTGGTCGGACAGTCCGACAAGGAGCAGTCGTGGACGATTCCGAATGAGGCGAAGGACGTCCGCCGGACGTTCACGCGCCTGAAGCAGGAGGGACAGATCCGGGCGTGCTACGAGGCAGGCCCCTGCGGCTACCACCTGTTCCGGCAGCTTCAGGGCCTGAAGGTCGACTGCCGGGTGATCGCGCCGGCGCTGATCCCGCGAAAGGCGGCAGATCGTGTGAAGACGGATCGCCGCGACGCGATCAAGCTCGCGCGGCTCTACCGGGCCGGGGAGCTGACGACGATCACCGTGCCGACGACGTCGCAGGAAACTGCACGAGACGTTGTGCGGGCACGAGAGTCGATCCGGCGGGATTTGACGGCGGCGCGGCAGCGCTTGAGCAAGTTCCTGCTTCGGCACGGTCGCCGTTTCAGCGGGACGGCATGGCGGGGCGTGCATCGAGCGTGGCTGCGCGCGCAGGACTTCACCGATGCCGATCGCGTCGTGTTCGATCACTACCACGCGCAGGTGCTGCATCTGGACGACCGGCTTGCGGCGCTCGACCGGGAGATCCTGTCACTGGCACGGAGCGAGCCGTTCAAGCCGATCGTCGATCGTCTGTGCTGCCTGAAGGGTATCGCAGAGCTCGGTGCGATGGTCGTCGTCACCGAGTTGTACGACCTGCGTCGATTCAGCAGTCCGCGGCAGCTGATGTCGTTCCTCGGGCTGGTGTCGAGCGAGCACTCGAGCGGCGAGAAGACGCATCGAGGGCGACTGACGAGGACAGGTAACGGCCACGTCCGTCGCATCCTCATCGAAAGTGCGTGGGCATACCGCTATCGCGCGGGGCGATCGGCTCGCCTGCGCCGTGCCCTCGAAGGGCAGCCGGCTGCAGTCGTGGCGATCAGCGAGAAAGCGGAGCACCGGCTGACCAAGCGCTACGCCCGACTCATCGAGCGAGGAAAAGCGCGCCCCCACGCGTGTGCGTGCGTGGCGCGGGAGCTCTGTGGCTTCGTGTGGGCCATGGCATTGGCCGACGGCCGTGTGGTCGTCTGACGAGAAATCGTGGTGGTACGGGCCAGCAGGTGGGGCCCGGCCAGGGAAGGAGAATCCTCCGAGTGACAAGGCGCTAGGGGCAACGCTCCGAACGCGCGGCAAGCAGAATGAGGCAGCTCCCGACGGATCACCTTCATGCGGCGCTACCGCTTCGGCGGCAATCCGCGGATCCTAGTGTGATCTACCGTCGCCGACTTCGCCTCGCCTGCTGACCCGTACCACCACGGCAGAGGACGCGAGATTGATAGGAAGCTGACACCAAACCGAGAGGCTCTTGACCGGGCCACTTCATCCTAGCCACTGGCCGACGTAGCCGGCGGCCGGCGCGATCACGAACATGTGCTCGAGGTACCAGCGCTGGAAGCCCATCGCGTTCTCGTGCTGGGCGCGCTCGAAGGGGTCCATGCGCAGGTTCGCGACCATGGGCGCGCGCAGCACGGTGAACGGCTGCTGCCACACGTTCATGCCCTCCGCCGTCTGCTCGAGGAAGGTGATCTTCCAGTCGCCGTAGCGCAGCGCCGCGACGCTGCCGTCGTCGGTCCAGTACAAGAACTCCTTCCGCGGCCACGGCGCCTCGCCGCGGAACGCGGGAGCGAGGTCGTAGCCGTCGATGTGGACCTTGTACTTGCGGCCGCCGATGGTCGTGCCGTCGAGAAGCTGCTTCGTCGCGTTCGGATTGCCCGCGGCCGCGACCAGCGTCGGCAGCATGTCCTCGTGCGCGCCGACGTCGTTGATCACGGTGCCCGGCTTGATCGTGCCCGGCCAGCGGATGAAGGTCGGCACGCGGTAGCCGCCCTCCCAGTTGGTGTTCTTCTCGCCGCGGAACATCGTCGTCCCGCCGTCGGGCCAGGTGAAGGTCTCGGCGCCGTTGTCGGTCGAGTACATGACGATGGTGTTCTCTTCGAGGCCGAGCTCCTTCAGCTTGTCGAGCAGCTGGCCCACCTGCGCGTCGTGCTCGACCATGCCGTCGGCGTAGACGCCGAGCCCGGTCTTGCCGTCCGACTCGGGCTTCAGGTGCGTGAAGATGTGCATGCGCGTCGAGTTCCACCAGACGAAGAACGGCTTGTCGGACTTCTTCGCACGCTCGATGAAGTCGATCGTCTTCGCGGTGACCTCCTCGTCGATGGTCTCCATGCGCTTCTTCGTCAGCGGACCCGTGTCGACGATGCGGCCGTCGGCGAAGCTCTGGATCACGCCGCGCGGACCGAAGCGCTTCCGCAGCGCTGCGTCCTTGAAGTAGTCCGGATGCTCCGGCTCCTCCTCGGCGTTGAGGTGGTAGAGGTTGCCGAAGAACTCGTCGAAGCCGTTGTTGGTCGGCAGCATGTCGTCGCGGTCGCCGAGGTGGTTCTTGCCGAACTGTCCGGTGACGTAGCCCTGCGCGCGCAGCAGCGTGGCGATCGTCGGGTCGTCGATCTTCATGCCCTCGGGCGCGCCCGGCAGTCCGACCTTGGTGAGACCGGTGCGGATCGGCGACTGCCCGGTGACGAACGCGGCGCGTCCCGCGGTGCAGCTCTGCTGGCCGTACCAGTCGGTGAAGTACGCGCCTTCCGCCGCGATGCGGTCGATGTTCGGAGTCTTGTAGCCCATCATGCCGCGGTTGATCGCGGAGATGTTGAACTGGCCGATGTCGTCGCCCCAGATGACGAGGATGTTGGGCTTCTTCGCGGGCGCGGCGCCCTGGCCGAGCGCCGCGGGAGCGGCGGCGAGGGTGCCCACGACGGCCAGCGCGGCCGCGAGCCGGACGAGGGGAAAGGGCGTCTTCACGGAATGATCCTCCTTCCCGCGGACCGACGACTGCGCCGGTCGACCCGCGACGGCGCGGACCAGACCAGATTTCGTCTCGGGGCGCCAGCCGGCGCCGAGCCATCCGCCCGCCCGGCGGCGCAACGGCCGCGTCGAATGTCCCGCTCTGCTCCGTCGGCTTCTCGAACCTCGCGGCTGCCCTGCCGGGCGTCGGGGCCGGTCAAGTAGATCCGTACTTGACTCGGCGCCCGTAACGCCTGCCAGTCCGTACCAGGGACACGCCCCCGCGGAGACCGGTAGAGCAGAGGGCCGACCGAAGAGGTCCACCCGCTGCTCGGGAGTTCCGTGCAGGCCGTAGCGGGTGAGACCTGATCGCGGCCAGCCACCACGCGCGCGCTGCCGGTTGACCCGCACGGCAGGGCCGCCGCCCATGGCGGACGTCGCCGCGCGACTTGCCGGCGGCGGTGTCGGGGATCGGCGCCGCCGGCGCGGGGGACTACCGCACGCAGCGAAAACCGACGTAGGAGGCTACGAACGCCCCCGTCGGGGGAAGGACCTCCACCGCCAGAGGCCCGGCAAATGTCAGGTCGAGGAAGCCGCCGCCGCGGGCCAGCACGCCAGGGCCCGCCGCCACGACGCTCCCCCCGTCCAGGCACATGGCGTCATTACTGAGGCCGCCCCAGCCGGGGCACGCGCCCGTCGAGCCCACCCAGTCCGCGACCCACTCGCCCAGATTTCCCACCATGTCGAATGCGCCGGCCGACGACACGCAGGCGCTGCGCGAGCCGGTGCTCACCACCGCGGACGTGCTCGCCGTGTTGCAGTCGGTCGACCCGTTGTCCGATCCGGGGTCCGGCGTGTTGGTCACCGCCTTCTGCCACTCGACGTTGGTCGGCAACCGCTTCTGGGAGTTCCCGCAGGCTTCCACCGCCTGGAACCAGGTGACGTAGGCCGACGGCGTCGCTCCCGCCACGCTCACGGCGAAGAAGCCCGTGCACAGGGCGCCGGTGTCGCTGCACAGCCCGTAGTCGTCGCCCGTGGCACCTGCCTGGGAGGCTCCACCCTTGGCCAGGTCCGCCAGCGTGACCTTCCCCTGCTGGATCTTCTTCACCAGGCTCTTGTTGGTGGTCGTCGCGTTCGGAACGAACCACACGCTCGCCTCGTACTTGTCCATGCACGCGGTACCCGCGCGCACCGAATCCGCCGGGCATTTCGTCGCGGCGTGCGCCTGGGCTCCGATGGCGATCATCAGCGCTGCGGTGACGGTTGCGCTCGCTTTCTTCATGGCTTCTCCTGCTCTGGTCGGCGCGCCGATCGCACCGGTTGGTTCGACACGGAATCCGATGGCTGTACTTGACGCCGTCAGCAGAACGGACGCTTCTTCGTCGGCTTGCAGGGCTTGGTCAGGACCACCGTCTCCGTTCGCGAGACGCTCGCGCCTTCGGTCGGAGTGAAGGTGATCTCGAGCGTCAGCTCGCGCCGCCGCTCCGTCCTGAGAATCTTGCCTCGGCGGGGCCGAGGCCGAGCTTCAGCTCCTTGACGCCCTCACCCTTGATCTTGCGGGTGATCGTCCGGAAGGGAGGCTTGGTGGCGGCGGCGCGCCCGGCGGCGGACGAGCGCGCAAGGCCGGCAGCCGGAGCGACGCCGAGGATCCCGGGACCGGGAACGACGATGCCCACGCCCGTCCCTGTCCCCGTCCCCGCCGCTTCGAGCGCAGTTGCCGGGCGGATCGTGATCGTCCCGTCGCAGATGATGCCCCGTGCCTCGTCGGGACCCGGGAGCGGGGTGGCGGCTCCACTGTAATTGCCGAGAGGGTACGTGCCGCACACGACGGCGATCGCCTGACCCGTGCCAACCACGGTGTTGCTCCACGACCCCGGACAGGGCCCCTTGGTGAACGAAGGCAACGACGGAGCCGAGCAACCGTAGTTGTAGCTCAGTGGCTTTGTCGTCGAGCCGCGAGGGACGACCTCGGAGAGCGCTTGGCTCACGACCCCGGCGTAGCTGATGCCAATGTCCTCGTTGACGACGGTGACCTCGCCCGCCCTCGAGCAGACCGATCCGAGCGGGCAGACGGCGCGCTTGGCGACGCAGGACTGGTCGCCGCCCTTGAAGGGGAAGCGGAAGCTGCAGCCGCCGTCGAGCGCCTGGGTCCCGAGCATGAACGTGCGGCTGGCCGGTGAAGGATCGACCAGGCCGTCGGGGCCGATCGCGCGGACCTCGAAGGTGTGCGTGCCCTGCGAGAGGTCGAAGACCTTGTAGGGGAGGATGGCCGAGGAGCAGGCGGTGTACGGGCCGGAGTCGACCCGGCACTCGAAGCGCGCACCCGCGACGTTCGAGGTGAACCGGAAGGAGGGGACCGAGTACACGACGCCGCTCGGGCCGTCGGTGATGGTGGTGTCCGGTGCCGCGACGATCGAGAAGGTCGCGCTGACGATCGCGCTCTCGTTGCGGGCGTTGTCGTTGGCGATCGCGTAGGCGACATGGGTGCCGATTGCGGTGACGACGACGCCACACGGCTGCGAGCCGAAGGCGCCGAGTGACGCAGGCGGCGTCGGCGGATCGACCACGCAGAACTTGCTGGCGATGCCCGAGCTCGGCGCCGGATCGGTCACGTCGGCGTCGACGGTGACGCTGCCGGCGAATGCGCCGGGGGCGGTCTGGCTGCCATCGAGCCGGATCGTCGTGGTGGGAGCGTCCCGGTCGACGATGAAGTCGCGGCTCGCAGGAGTCGGGTCGGTGCCGTTCGCGTTGCTCGCGCGAACGCGGAAATTATGATTGCCCGGGTCGAGGACGCCGCTCTGGTGTGGCGAGGTGCAGGGCGCGAACGGCTCGTCGTCCCAGGAGCACTCGAACGTGGCACCGGTCGGCGGCACGGCGGCGAAGGCGAAGCTGCCGACGCCGGCGTTGGTGGCGGTCGCATTGCCGACGATCGTGGTCTCGGGCGATGACGAATCGCGGATCGTGAGCGTCGCCGCGTCCGGAACGTCGAGTACGGCGTCGCCGCCGGCGGCGACCAGCCTCAGACCCAGCGTCTCGTCACCCTCATCCAGGTGGTCGTCGAGGATGGGAACGGTGAACGTCTTCGACGTCTCGCCATCGGCGAAGGTGACTTCGCCCGAGACGCCCGTGTAGTCGGCGCCGGGCGTGGCGCTGCCCGTGGTCGATTCGTAGCTGACCGACACCTCCCCGTCTCCGCCCTCGCGCTGGATCGTGATCGTGGCCGTGCCGTCGGCCTCCCCGACCTCGTAGGCTGTCGCCGAGAAGCGGACGAGCGCGTGGCCGTCGGGGTCGAGCTCGGAGACGTAGAGGTGCCGGTCGGCGCCCTTGATCTCGGTCCACGCGACGACGAGTCGCTCGGGGAACGGATCCCTGCCGATCGTCGGTCTGTATGCGTCTGCCGTCGGGTCACGGTTCAGATCGTCGGCCACCTGCGTCCAGCGGACTCCGTTCCAGTTTGCGACGCGCACGCGCGACGAGCTTCCTCCCGTGTCGGGATCCTCGGACCAGGCGACCCAGGGCATGGGAGCGTTACCGGAAATCGAGGCCGGTCCGCCGAAATGAGCCCGGATATCGTTGAGCGGCTCGCCGAGCACCTCCCAGTGCAGGCTGCTGTCGAGCCGCGCGACCCGCAGGTCGTAGCCGGAGCGGTTGTTCTCCCACCACGTGAGGACGAGTCCGATGTCGTCGCGGTAGGAGAAACCGACGGACTGGAGCGTCGGCGAGAAGACATCGAATCCAGGGGTCCGGGCGACGACGTCATCCAGCGAGTGCCACAGCCCGTCATCGAGCTTGAAGTAGGAAACGCGGATCCGGGATCCCGAGGCGTCGGATTCTCGCCATGCCACGGCGGGTCTTGCCTGGGGCACGAAGTCCTGGGGCCCGCTCGTGATCTGGACGTCGCTGACGGTGGCGGTCGGATCCGTGTTCACCGTGCTGCCGTATTCCAGCCAGGCGAGAGTTTGCAGATCCTCGCCGACGCCACGATGGCGGGTATGGATCTCGCTGGTCCCGACCACGGGATCGTATTCGACCCATGCGAGCATGAGCTCCGAGAAGACGACCGCGGTCGAGAGCCAGCGAACCTCGTGGAGCGGATCGATCCCCGCGAAGAACCCTTCCGGCTGGGCACCCGCGAGATACGGCTTGCCCTCCTCGCCCCAGGTGACCCAGACCTCCTCGTGGCTCCCGGCGATGGTCGGGTAACCCTCCTCGTCGATCGCGGCCGTAGGTGAGACGTTCAGCGGCAGCGGCCCCAGATCCCCGACCGCATCCCACCCCGGGGCCGACGCGATCCGGACCTCCGGATTGCCGTTCGGGGTCACCGGTCCGAGATAGGACATCCAGAGCCCGAACTCCGGTGTGAACACCGGGGCTCCGACCGGGTTCTCGCCCGCGTCGACCTCCCCGCCGCCGCTGTACGGGATCCACCCCGCATGCGCCGCTGGAGCGCAGGCGAGTTCCAGCAAGCTCAGAATCCCCACCGCGCTGGCGAGAAGTGCACGACTCGACGACCGGGAGCTCGATGAAGGCGACATGGGGACCTCCACGCGTATGGGTCAGCAGAACGGACGCTTCTTCGTCGGCTTGCAGGGCTTGGTCAGGACCACCGTCTGCGTTCGCGAGACGCTCGCGCCCCCGGTCGGAGTGAAGGTGATCTCGAGCGTCAGCTCGAGCCGGCGCTCCGTCCGGAGCGTTTTCGCCTCGGCGGGGCCGAGGCCCAGCTTCAGCTCCTTGACGCCCTCACTTTTGATCTTGCGGCTGATCTTCCGGAAGGGAGGCTTGGGAGCGGCGGCAAGCCCGGCCACGGAGGACCGCGCTCCGACGGGCGGCGGAGCGATCACGAGGACCCCGGGACCGGGAACGACGATGCCCACGCCCGTTCCGGTCCCTGTCCCCGCCGCCTCGAGCGCAGTCGCCGGGCGGACCGTGATCGTCCCGTCGCAGGTGATGCCCCGCGACTCGTCGGGACCCGGGAGCGGGGTCGCTGCCCCGGAGTAATTGCCGAGAAGGTAGGTGCCACAGACGACGGCGACCGGCTGCCCCTTGCCGATCACGGTATCCGTCCACGACCCCGGACAGGGACCCTTGGTGAACGAAGGGAACGACGGAGCCGAGCAACCGTAGTTGTAGCTCAGTGGCTTTGTCGTCGAGCCGCGAGGGACGACCTCGGAGAGCGCTTGGCTCACGACCCCGGCGTAGCTGATGCCAATGTCCTCGTTGACGACGGTGACCTCGCCCACCCTCGTGCAGACCGATCCGAGCGGGCAGATGACGCGCTCGGCGACGCAGGACTTGTCGTCGCCTCTGAAGGCGAAGCGGAAGCTGCAGCCGCCGTCGGACGCCTGGGTGCCGAGGGTGAACGTGCGGCTGGCCGGTGACGGATCGACCAGGCCGTCGGGGCCGATCGCGCGGACCTCGAAGGTGTGAGCGCCCTGCGAGAGCCCGAAGACCTTGTAGGCGAGGATGGACGAGGAGCAGGCGGTGTACGGGCCGAAGTCGATCCGGCACTCGAAGCGTGCACCCGCGACGTTCGAGGCGAACCGGAAGGCGGGGACCGAGAACACGACGCCGCTCGGGCCATCGGTGATGGTGGTGTCCGGTGCCGCGACGATCGAGAACGTCGCGCTGACGATCGCGCTCTCGTTGCCCGCCTCGTCGTTGGCGATCGCATAGGCAGTATGAGCTCCGACTGCGGTGACCACCACGCCGCAGGGCTGGGAGGCAAAGCTGCCGAAGGACGTCGGCGGCGCCGGCGGATCGACCACGCAGAACCGGTTGCGGATCCCCGAGCTCAGCGGTGGATCGGTCACGTCGGCGTCGACGGTGACGCTGCCCGCGAAGGCACCCGCGGGAACCTGGATGCCGTCGAGTCTGATCGTCGTGGTGGGCGCAACCCGGTCGACGGTGAAGAAGCGGGTGGCAGGAGTGGCGTCGGTGCCGTTCGCGTTGCTCGCGCGGACGTCGAAGCGGTGCGCTCCCGGATCGATGACCGGGCTGGTGTACGGGGACGAGCAGGCAGCAAAGGGCTCACCGTCGAGTGAGCACTCGAAGGTCGCACCGGCCGGTGGGTCGGCGGTGAACTGGAAGAAGGCGACGCCAGCATTGGTCGCGCTGCCTCCGGTGGTGATGATGGTGTCGGGCGGTGGCGGCGGTCCCGTGAACTCGGCGGTCACGGTCAGCGCTTGACTCATCGTCACGGTGCAGTCGCCGGTGCCCGAGCAGCCGCCGCCGGACCAGCCGGCGAAGGTGGATCCCGCCTCGCCGTCGGGCGCGGCGACCAGGGTGACCACCGTGTCCTCGGGGTAGGCCGCGCTGCAATCGGTGCCGCAGCTGATCCCCGCCGGATCCGAGGCGACGGATCCCGCGCCGGTCCCGGACCTCTCCACGGTGAGCGTGAAGCTGCTCGCGGCGACGTCGCGCTCGTGAAGGAAGACGTCACGAGCGCTGGCATCACCGGCCACCAGGTTGCTGGCGTCGGACTCGAAGCTGACGTAGCGGCCGTCGCCCGAGATCGAGTTGGCGATCGAGGTGTCGTTGCCCTGCCCGCCGCCCGTGGCGACGCTGACGCGCGTGGTGACGCCGGTCTCGCGATCGCGGACGAAGGCGTCGAACCTGACGTTCGAGTCGGGCGGGGAGATGAGATTCGACGACAGGGAGCTGAAGGCGACGTACCTGCCGTCGGCCGAGATCGCGCCGAAGGCCGACGGACCGTTTGCCTGCAAGCCGGCGCTGCTCACGTTGACCCGCGAGGTCTCGTTCGTCTGCCGGTCGCGGACGAACACGTCGGAGGTGTTGTTGTCGTCGCCGGCCGCCAGGTTCGAGGCGCTGGTCTGGAAGGCGACGAACCGCCCGTCGGCCGAGATCATGCGTCGCCCGCAGCACGGATCCCCGCTGGCAAACGAATCGAGGTTCGCCTGGACTCCCGACGACGAGACGCTGACGCGCTCGGTGGTGCCGGCCTGCAGGTCGCGGACGAAGATGTCGCTCGCGTTGTTGGTGTCGCCCGGCACGAGGTTGCTCGAGCTGGCCGAGAACACGACGTAGCGGCCGTCCGCCGAGATCGAGGGCTCGATTGCGCTGGCATTGCCCTGGGCGCCCCCCGTGGCGACGCTGACGCGCTCGATCGTGTTCGCCTGCCGGTCGCGGACGAACACGTCGGAGGTGCCGTTGGTGTCACCCGGAACCAGGGTCGACGCTTCCGATCGGAACGCGATCCGGTTGCCATCGGCGGAGATCGAGCTCTGCAGCGCTCCGAACGTCGCCGCCTGGACGCCGCCCGCTCCCACGCTCACCCGCTCCGTCGTGTGGGTCTGCCGGTCGTGGACGAAGACGTCGGGGGCGAAGTTGGTATCCCCCGCAACCAGGTTCGAGGCGTACGAGTGGAAGGCGACGTAGCGGCCGTCGGCGGAAAGCGACGGCTCGTAGGAGTTGTTGTCGGCCTGGCCACCGCCGACGGCGACGCTGGCCTTCTCGATCGTTCCCGTGCTCCGCTCGATCACGAACACATCGACTGTGTTGATGCCCTGCTGGTACAGCTCGAAGGCGATGAACCGGCCGTCGTCCGAGAGCGACGAGTGTTGCGCGGTGCCGACCCCGGAGCTGATCCGATTCGTGTCGCCCGGGGCTGCGAGGGCCGATGCCGCAGCGATCGTCAGGACGCCCGCCGTCAACGCGAGCACGAGTCGTCGAGTCGGCGGTGCCCCGATCGGTCCCGCTGGATCGAGTGCCTTGGGACCGTTCGGACCGGTCCTTTCGAGTCCGGCCATGGGCACCTCCGGTTTGTCTGCGTTTCGATTCGGGATCGGCCGGCGCGTCGAGCAACGGACGAGCCGGGTTTCTGCTCTCGATCGGAGGGCGTGAGAAACCGTGGCACACTGTGCCAAAACGTCCCGCTGGCAGGTCGGTTTCCGCCGTTCTGCACGGCCGCTCGAAACAGACTGATCAGGAGTTGTCGGGCTGCGAGCAGACGAGATCCGCCTGCTCGTCGTGGTTCGCGTCGATGATCCGGCGCAGCTTGTCCAGGTTGGACGCGGCGTCGTTCCTGAGGTCGGCGTTCCTGGGGTTCGGGGGGAGATCGGCGATCGCGTTCTTCATCTTTTCCATGACGCTCGGCGCGTCGGGAAACTTCGCGGCCATCTTGGAGCTGGCCGCGGCCTCCGCGGCCCCCCGCTGGCACCGGATCCAGTCGTCGACGGTGTCGATGGTCTGCTTCGACGTGTGCTGCGCGCAGAAGGCCTCGATCTTCTTCGCGTTCAGGGGATTCTCGACCGACGGATCTCCCTTGCCGGTCACGTCGTCGAGCGTGTGCTTGAGCTTGGGGTTCGCCGACGGATCGCACGCGCTCCGGATCTTCGCCGCCATCTTCTCCGCTGCGCTCGCCCCGAGCTGCCGGCTGTCGTCGATCGCCTGCATCTGCACCGCGCACTTCGCGGCCGCCCTGGCGTCGGGACCGACCTGGCGATGGAGGAGGAGAGCCTGGAGCGTCGCCTTCAGGCACGAGTCGAGCGCCTTGGTCGTCGCCGCCTCGTATTGCTGCGTGTTCTTCATCGCCTTCTCCTGGCACCGCTGGAGGCTTTCTTCCCTGGGGCCGGCGGACGCCCGGGGAACGCCGATCCACAGCGAGCCGGCCAGGCCGAGCAGCAGCGCCGCGGACCATGCGCGTGCGGGAGAGAGGGTCGTCGGTGGACGCTTGCGAATGATCATCTTGCCGGTTCCTTTCGTCGGCCGAGCTGCCGGCCGCTGGTCCTGGCACGCAATGGCGCGCGATCGGGGCAGGGAAATCGGAACTCGATCGGGGGCACGAGACGTTCGTAAATGCCAAGTCTTGTCGGACGTGGTGCCTGACGAACGGGCCTCGCGCAGCGCCCACGGTACGGCTCGGCGAGGAAGCTCTGCGCGTCCGCCGGCGGGGCGGTTCGGACCCGGGCTCATGCGCGTATCCGAGCGGATCGACGACCCGCGCGCATCGGGTAAAACCCTACCTTTTTGGCCTGATCCCGTCGTCGGCGCCGTCCGCGCGACCCCGGCGGCCCGACTGCGGTACGCCGGTGAGGCGGCCGGAGCTGCGTGCCGCGGTGCCCGAGTTGCTTGACGCGCGCCCGCGCAGTCGGATGCCCGCCCCGCCGATCACCTCCACTGAACCGGGCGCGATCGCCGGAGACGAGCCGCCCAACAAGGCCCCGTGAGCCTGAAGCGGCCCCGGCCGCGGTCCAGGCCCGGGGTCGCAGGTCGACGCAATGAGCGGCGCGATTCCCTCGTCGGATCTGCGTGCGGCAACGACGGCGGCACGACCCGCCGAGAAGGAGACCAATCATGCTCGGACGCATCGCGATCTTCGTCTACGGCGTGGCCAGCTACGCCGTGTTTTTCGCCACGTTCCTGTACGCCATCGGCTTCGTGGCGAACGTCGCCACCCCGACGTCCCTCGACGGCGGCGTCCCCGGACCGCTCGGCACGGCGCTGCTCGTGAACCTGGGCCTGCTCGCCCTCTTCGCGCTGCAGCACAGCGTCATGGCGCGCCCGGCGTTCAAGCGCGCGTGGACCCGCATCGTCCCCGAGCCGGCGGAGCGCAGCACCTACGTGCTGCTGTCGAGCGTCGCGCTGATCCTGCTGTTCGCGTACTGGCAGCCGATGGGCGGCGTGGTGTGGGACGTCCGCAGCCCCGGCGCGCGTGCCCTGCTGCAGTCGCTCTGCATGGCGGGCTTTCTGATCGTCCTCGTGAGCACCTTCCTGATCAACCACTTCGATCTCTTCGGTCTTCGTCAAGTATGGCTGCACCTGACCGGACGCCCGTACACGCACCTGCCGTTCCGCACGCCGGGTCCGTACCGTCTCGTGCGTCATCCGCTGTACGTCGGCTGGCTGGTCGCGTTCTGGGCCGCGCCGACGATGACCGTCGCGCACCTGGTCTTCGCCATCGGCTGCACCGGCTACATCCTCGCCGCGATCCCGTTCGAGGAGGCCGACCTCGAGGACGCGCACGGCGAGCCGTACCGCCACTACCGCCGCTCGGTCGGCATGTTCCTGCCGTGCCGCAAGCGCGACCGCGCGGCGCAGCCCTCCGCGCAGGCGCTGTCCTGACGAGCGCGGCGGCGCGCGCGTCCTGCTCAGCTCTCGAGCAGGGCGCGCGCGTCGCGCAGCAGTCCGGTGTCGAGCCCCTCGCGGAACCCGCCGACGAGCGGCTCGACGAGCGCACGCACCGCGCCGGCGCGGCCGGTGGCGCGCAGGTGCCGCGCCATGCCGAGCGCCGACTGCAGCTCGACCGTCGGCGCGCCCAGCGCGCGGGCGAGCTCGAGCGAGCGCAGGTGGCAGGACTCGATCTCCTGCGGCGAAGCGAGGCCGCGCAGCCCGAGCAGCTCGCCGCGCGCGCGCCACAGCCCCGGACCGTGCAGGCGCTGCCCGGTCTCCTCGACCTCGGCGATGCCGCGGTCCACGGTCGCCAGCGCCCGATCGATCGCGCCCGAGAAGCCGTACGCGACCCCGAGCATGATGCGGTACGCCGGCTGCGTGAGCCGCGCCCCGGTCTCGTGCTGCGCGACCAGCGCCGCCTCGCCGAGCTCGATCGCCGCGTCGAGGCGGCCCGACGCGAGTGCGTGCCAGGCCTCGATGCTGCCGACGGTCGCGCGCAGGTACGGAAAGCCGTCCTCGATCGCGACCAGGCGCGCGCGCTCGAGCGGCGACGCCGCTGCCTTTGCGTCGCCGCGGTGCAGGTGCAGCACGGCCGACGACATGCACGCGAAGCCGAGCGAGAACGGGTGTCCGAGCTCGTCCGCGAGCGCGAGCCCGTCGGCCGCGACGCGCAGCGCGCGATCGCCCTCGCCGCGCATCCACAGCAGCCACGACAGCCAGCAGCGCGAACCGACGCCCGGATCGTAGCCGCCGTACACTGCGGCGTGCGTCTCGTGCGTCTCGGGGCGGTACAGCTCGAGCGCGCGCTCCAGATGGCGCTGCGAGGACTCGAGCTCGCCGAGGTCGTACAGCGTGACGCCGTGTCCGTAGAGCGCCTGCACCAGCGCGACCTCGTCGTCGTTGCGCGCGCACAGCGCGAGCAGCTCCTCGCCGACCGAGCGCGCCGCCTCGAGTCGTGCGCGCACCTGGTGGAACGAGACCAGCGTGCGAAGCAGCGGCGCGAGGTCGCGGCCCGACGCGATCTGCCGTGACAGCGTGTAGGCCCGGTCGAAGATCGTCTCGAGCTCGGGAGCGGCGTAGCCGGCGGTCGACATCAGGCGCGTCGCGAGCTTGACGAGGATCGACAGCTCGCCGGACGGATCGCACGCGCCCGTCTGCGCGCACAGTCCGAGCGCGCGCCGGTAGTGCTCGACCGCCTCGCGCTCGGCGTGGCGCCGCACCGCGAGATCACCCGCGCCGACGCGCTGCCCGAGCGCGCGGCGCGGCTCGTGGGCGGCCTCGAAGTGGACCGCGAGCTCGGCCGCGATCTCGAGGTTGTCGGCGCCGAACGCCGCCGCCTTGCGCTCGGCGATGCGCCGGTGCAGGCGCGCGCGCCGCGCCTCGGGCACGCGGCGGTAGAGCACGTTCTGGTAGAGCGCGTGCACGAAGCGGTAGCGTCCGCCGAGCGTGCCGTCGGGCCACTTCTCCATGCCGGACGAGCGCAGGAACTGTCCGCGCCACGCGAGCCCTTCGCAGCGGTCCTCGATCGCGTCCTGCGTGCCGTCGAGTGCCGCGACCAGCGCCGCGCTCGAGAATTCCGCGCCCGCCACGGCCGCCGCCTCGAGCAGGTGCTGCTCGTCGGGCGCGAGCGACTCGATCTGCCGCTCGATCATCGGCACGAGCCCGTCGGGGATGCTGTCCGCGAGCGCGTCCTCGCCGCCGCGCAGCGCGACCGTGCCGTCGCGTGCGACGATGCGCTCCTCGCGCAGCGCGAAGTCGACGACGTTGACGAGGAAGAGCGGGTGTCCCTCGGTGCGGCGGTACACGACGCGCATCAGGTCGTCGCCGACCCGCGGCACGTCGAGGCGCATCGCCAGGTAGCGCGCGACGTCCGGCTCGCCGAGCGGCTCGAGCCTGATCTCCTCGCTCAGACGCCGCGCGCGCAGCTCCTGCGTCGCCGCGCGCAGCGGGTGGTCGCCGGACAGCACCTCGGCGGGACGATACGTCCCGAGCAGCAGCAGGCGTGCGGGCGAGCGGCGCAGCGCCACGTACGAGATCGCTTCGATCGTCGCGTGGTCGCTCCAGTGCAGATCCTCGACGATCAGCACCAGCGGACGCTCCGCGGTGAAGACGTCGAGCAGCTCCGCGAGCTCGCGCAGCATGCGCTCGCGCGTCGAGCCGAGCGCGCGCCGTGCGAGCGCCTCCTGCTCCGCCGGATCGACCAGCGCCGGGAGCTGCGCGAGCCAGGTCGGTGCGTGCCGCCGCAGATGCTTGACGAGCAGCGCGCCGTCGGCCGAGCGGCCGAGCTGTCCGAACGCCTCGAGCAACGGCAGGTACGCCTCGCCGGCGCCGTAGTGCTCGACCGACTGACCGTGCGCGAACATCGCGTCGCCGCTCGCCGCGGCGAACGCGTCGAGCAGCGTGGTCTTGCCGATGCCCGGCGGACCGCAGACGAACATCGCACGGCGCTCGCCGCGGCGCGCGGCCGCGAGTGCTGCGTCGAGCCGCGCGAGCTCGGCGTCGCGGCCGACCAGCGGCTGCACCGCGCGCACGCGATCGACCGCAGGCGCCGCGTCACCCGCGGCGAGCGACACCGCGAAGCGCGCGCTGGCGGCACTCGCGGGACTCCGCCGCGAGCGCGGCTCGGCCGGTGCGGCGACCGGTCGAGCCTCGGGGTCGCCGTACTGCAGATAGCTCGCCCACGTGAGCGACCGCGTCCCGTGCGACGACATCACCGTGCTGCGCCCCTCGGCAAGCGCCTCGCCGAGCGATCCACCCGCGGCGAGCGAGCGGTAGTACGCCGTCGCGAAGGTCAGGCTCTCGTCGTCGTGCACCACCCAGAACGTGCCGACGTAGTTCGGCACGCCGGCGAGCAGGAACGCGCTGCCGATGCCCCACGCGTGGCCGTCGAAGCCGGCGCCGCGCTCCCACGCCGCCGACGCGCCCGCCTCGCACGAGTTCGAGAACACGAGGAACGGCGGCGGCCGAAGCTTCGCGAGCTCGGCGGCGGTGAGCACGCCGTCGGCGAGGCGCCAGCCGGTCTGCGTTGGATCCGCGGGGTCGAAGTGGCTGTGCCCCGCGAAGTGCACGACGTCGTGCTCCTGCAGCGCCGCGAGGAGCGGGATGCGGCGCACGCTGCGTCCGGCGAGCAGCGTGACCGTCACGCCGGGCACGTCGTCGAGCAGCGTGCACAGGCGCTCGCCCTCGATCGCCGCCTGCGGCAGGTCCTCCGCCGGATCCGCGATCACCAGCACGCGCAGCCCCTCGTGCGGCGCGTGTCCGGCGTGCGTCCGCGGGATCGCCTGCCCGGTGATCACCTGGCGTCCGATGCGGAAGCGCTCGAAGAGGAAGCTCTCGCCGTCGTGGCAGGTCTCCCACGGCACGTGCACGAGACGCTCGTCGAGACGCAGGTGCAGGTCGCCGCCACGCGCCTCGCGCAGGCGCCGACGCGCCGGCTCGGTCAGCAGGTGCGAGAACACGAGGCTGCCGATGCGCGCGAGATCGCGCGCCGGGTTCGCACCGCGGCGGTTGCTCACCGCCGCCATCTCGGCGGCGAGGTCGCGCAGGAACGCGTCGTCGACGCGGACCTCGCTGCGCGGGATGAGCGTCCCGGTCTCGGGGAGATCCACGACGATCAGGTCGTCGTGACGGAGGAGCGTGACGTTGCGCGATGGAGCTGATGCGGGCACGGGCGTTGCGATCTGCATAGCAGCGGTCCCGAGACCGGGGAACGACGTCGCCCGCGAAGAATCGGCCATGTCCTCGACGGCCGTGGACGCGCCGCGGCGCCGAATTTTCGCCGCGTCAGACCCGCAGGTCGAGCTGGAACGCCGTCGCGATGCCCGGGCAGTCGACCTCGTAGACGCCGTGCTCGATGCCGGGCATGCGCAGCACGCCGTCGACGCCCGTGCGCGCGGAGTACAGCGAGCGCCCGTGACGGCGCAGGAACACGCGCTGGTCCGCGAGCGGCTCGCCGTCGTCGCCCTCGAGGCGCAGCGTCAGGCCGACGCCGTCGCGTTCCCCGGCGATCGACGCGACGATGGTGGCGTCGGGGCCGTGTAGCGTGAACGTCCGCGCCTCGGTGGCGACGCTGCCCGAGCGGACCGCGGGCAGCGGCGTGGCCGCCTCGACGAGATCGCGCAGCGGCGCCACGAGATGGCTCTCGATCAGTTCCGCGCCCGCGCGCCCGACGCGGATCACGAGACGCGTCAGCGCCGACGGCTCGGCCGCGGGCGCCAGCCAGCGGCTCGCGACCCGCTCCCGCAGCGCCGCCGGAACGGGCAGGGCTTCCGTTGCGTCGAGTCGCGACAGCAGACGACGTGCGGCGAGAACGTCGCCGAGGCACGGATCGCACGATTCGACATGCTGCTCGAGCATCGTGCGCGCGGCGGCGGGCAGCGCCGCATCACCGAAGCCCGCGAGCAGGCTCGGCGACGGGCAGCTCGCCGGACGAGCGTCGTCATCGAGCATCGTTCCGTGGAGAGCGGCGTTCGCGGATCCCGCGGCCCGCGTGAGCCTCGTCATGCGGGCCAGCTGCGCGCCGCAGGCCGGGCACGACGCGACGTGCTCCGCGACCGTCCGCGCCTCGGACGGCGGCAGCTCGCCGTCGGCGTGCTGCGAGAGCACGAGCAGGTCGACGTGGCTCAAGGCTCGGTTCCCCGTACGCCCATGCGCGTCTCCAGCCGCTGCCGGATGCGGAAGATCCGCGAGCAGACGGTGCCGACCGTCGAGTTCTTCAGCCGAGCGATGTCCTTGTAGGAGGTGGTCACCTTGTAGCCCCTGAGCTCCTCGAGCGTCCGTGCGTGCTGCTGGCTTCGCTTTTCGATCGCCGCCTGGAGCTCGCGCTCCCGCTCGGCGAGCCGCTGCCGGGCGGGGGAGTCGGGCTCCGCAGACATCTGACGAAGCTTTTTCGACGTTTGTTGCAGCTCGCGGCGGCGAAGCTCGAGCCAGCCCCAGGCCGAGTCCAGCTCGGCGGTGAGCTCGCCGACCCGCGCGTCCCGGGCCTGCAGTCCGGCCTGGATCTCGGTGACGGCGGCGACGGTCTCGTCGAGGCTCCGCTTCGAGAGCTTCGCCAGCAGCCGCACGTCGTCCGGGGTCAGCTCGTGCTCGAGCAGCGACAGCAGCTTGAGATCGAGCCGCTCCTCCGGGTTCAACGAGTCCCACAACGCGGCCGCGTCGCCGCCGGTCCCGAAGTCGTCGCCGGCCTCGTCGTCGGGCGCGGGCAGCACGTCCTCGAGCGTGCGCTCGCCGCTCTCGCCGCCGAGCGGCGTGTGCAGCGAGACCGTCTCGATCTCGCGGTCGGTACGCTGCCAGTCGAGGAAGAGCGCCTTCAGGACGTGGTAGGCGAGGAACGTCCGGAGCTGGATGCCGCCGCGACCCTCGAAGGTCTTCAGCCGCGCGAAGATGCGGTCGCGCTCGAAGGCGTAGACGTAGAAGTCGGCGGCCTTGTCCGGCGGCAGGCCGTAGATCTTGACCGGGAAGTTGTAGACGTCCTCGGCGAAGCGTTCCTGGAAGCGGCGCCGCGCCTCGACGTCGCCGTCGGCGCAGGCGCGCACGAGGGCCACGGGATCTTCGGAGAGCGGGTCCGCGGGGCGCGCCACGCCTCGGTGCTAGCAGGGTCGCGCGCGCGGTGACAACGCCCGCGCGCGCGACCCTTGCGGGACACCGGGCGCGGCTCAGAGGCACAGATCGGAGATGTTCCAGTACGAGTCGAAGAGCTGGTCGAACAGAGGGGTGAACTGGGCGACGACGGCCTCGCGCCCCGGCCAGAAGGACGCCTTCGCGCGGAAGCGGTCGGTCGCCTTCGCGATGCACGCCTGCGCGTTCGGGTCGCCGTTCGCATCGCACCGGGTGAGGCTGTCGGTGGTGCCGCCGTCGCCGCGCTTGTTCGCGTAGTCCTCCTCGCAGGAGAGCTCGCACTTGTTCAGCCCGTCGAGGAAGTCGAGCACGGCCTGCGCCGCGATCGCGCACGACTTGCCGTCGTTGCAGCCGGAAAGCGTCGGCATGTTCGTGGGGATGACGTCGTCGAGCGCGGACTTCATGAGCTGAAAGGCCTGCTGGAGATTCTCGAGTCCTCCGAGCTGGAACGGCAGGTTGTAGCGCGGGCAGCCCAGCAGCTGGTAGCTCTCGAGCAACGTCAGATCGCGCGGCGCCTTCTTCGTGAAGTCGAGCTTCGCGTCGCACTTCGCGACCGCGTTCGCGAACTTGCCCTTCGGGTCGGCGGACGGCGCCGCGGTGCCGGTCTCGAGCGTGCACTCGGTGCCGGTCTGCGTGCCGGTCTTCTCGCAGGCGACGTACGCCCGTCCGAGGCACTTGACGTACCCGGTCATCTGCTTGCCGATGTCGGCGCGCAGCTTCTGCGCCGGCGACTTCTCGGCGAGGACCAGGGCGTGCGCCGCCGATCCCGTGGTGAGGAGGAGCGCCGTGGCCAGCGCGGTGGTGCGAACGTCGAGCTTCATCGTCTTCTCCCGGTCCCTTGGGCCGCTGCCGCGCCGGCGACCTGCCGGCGGGCACCGACGCGTCGTTCGCGTCGATGGGCGTGGTCTAGGGGAGGGAGACGGAGCGAGTCCTAAACGATCGGTAAACGAGTCGTAACGTTACGGTTCGATCGGCGGGTCGGGACGGTAAGGCCGACCCGGCACGGCGCGAATCGCAGGGGGCGCGACGCTGCGAGAGCCCGCACGGGGCTGGTGCGGGCTCTCGCGGGACGTCGCGGGCCTCAGCGTGCCGAGCCGTCGAAGCAGCGCAGCCGTGTGCCGTTCGGGACCAGGCCGCAGCCGCCGATCGTGTCGTGGAAGTCGACGCTCTCGAGCTCGCGATCCGCGCGGGACAGCCGCAGGTCTCGAAGGCGATCAAGGTGAGCGTGAGCAACGTGGAGTTCGGAGCGTCCGCGCCGGCGACGCGCTCGTACAGCCTCGCCATCGCGGCCGGCAGCTGCGGCAACGGCGTGGTGAGCGAGATCGACTCCGACGCCGTCGCGAGCGGGCTGCAGAGCGCCGCGAACGTTCCGCTCGGTGGCCGGGTGAAGGCGAGCTTCGTGCTGACCTTCAAGCTGCAGAACGTGCTGTCGGTGTCGCGGACGACGCCCTTCCGCTGCTCGCTCACCGTGCGCGCGCAGGCGAACGACGTCAGCGCCGACCTCGACGACGTCGCGAACGTCGAGAACAACGAGACCGAGCTGCAGGTCGAGGTGTACGACTACAACGACCGCATCTGAGCGCTGAACGGCGGCGGGCGGTGCGGCGTCAGCCGCGCCGCGCCGCCGCGAGCAGCCGATCGACGACCGTCCGTTCCGCCCAGTACTCCGCACGCCGCGGGTGCGCGCCGGCGACGAAGCCGACGTGCCCGCCCGTCGCGGTCACGCGCAGCTCGACGTTCTTCGGCGCGCGCTGCGCGACCAGGTCGAGCACGGCGCGCGGCAGGAACGGATCGTCCGCCGCGCTGACGCACAGGGTCGGCACGGTGATGCGCGGCAGGAAGTGGATCGAGCTCGAGCGCGCGTAGTAGTCGACGGCGCTCGCGAAGCCGTGCAGCGGTGCCGTCGCGGCGTCGTCGTAGTCGTGGAACGAGCGCGCGCGTGCGGCGCGCTCGAGGTCGATGCGGTCCGCGATCTCGGGAAAGCGCCGCACGAGGTCGTGCCCCTTCGCGAGCAGCGTGCCGAGGAAGTTGCGCACGTAGAGGCGTCCGGTGCGCGACGTGAGGTGGCGCGCGCCGGCGTCGAGGTCGTACGGCACGGAGATCGTCGCGGCGGCGCGGACGATGGTCTCGCCGGCGTGCTCGCCGAGCCACTTCAGCAGCACGTTGCCGCCGAGCGACACGCCGACCGCGAGCAGCGGCGTGTCCGGGTCGCGTGCCGCGAGCGTGCGCGCCACGTGATCGAGGTCGGTGGTCTCGCCCGAGTGGTAGAGGCGCGGCCGTCCGTTCGGGATCCAGCGCTTGACGTCGTTCGGGTCACGGGCGCACGAGCGGAAGTTCATGATCGTGACGCGTGCGCCGCGCGCCGAGGCGAGCTGCGCCATGCCTTGCGCGTAGACCGAGTAGGAGCTGCCTTCGAGGCCGTGCAGGATCAAGAGCCGCGGCCCGTCCGACGGGCCCGCGACGTGGTCGAGGATCAGCTCGTCGCCGTCGGGCGTCGGCAGACGCTCGCGCTCGAAGGGCACCAGCGTGCGCGAGCGCGCGACCTGGCCCCACACCGTCTGCAGGTGCGGGTTCGGCAGCCACCACGCGCCGCGGAACGCGCGCTGCTCCCGAACGGAATCCGTCGTCGACACGCTTGCTCGCACCGAGCGCAGATGTCGTCGATCGGCGCGGCCGTCGCAAGCGCGTCTGTGCATGCGGCGGACGGGTCTCGTCGCGGCGGGTGTCCGGCGGCGTGTCCTGCTAGGGACCACACCGTCAAGGATCTCCGCAGACCGCCGTGATCGTACCCGTCGCCCACAGGAGCCCGCTCATGCGTCCGACCAGACTTCCGCTTCTCTTGCTTGCGCTCGCGAGCCTCGTCGCCTTCACCGGCTGCAGCGACGGCTCGGGAGGCGGGCAGGCGGGGACCGTCCACATCCGCGGCGTCGTCTACGCCTTCTTCGGCATCGACGACCACCTGCCGGGCGCCGTCATCCGCATCGACGAGTACCCGGAGCTGTCGGCGCCGGTCGCGGCGGACGGCAGCTACGACATCGAGGTTCCGGACGACGCGCTGGTGACGCCCTACATCGTCCCGCCCGCGGGCTATCGCGCGATCTACCTGCAGACCTTCCACACCTCGGGCAAGGACCTCGAGGCGGTGCACTTCCAGGTCGTGCCGGAGCCGATCTACACCGCGTTCGCAGCCCTGCTGAACGTGCCGGTCGACGAGAACGGCATCATCAAGCAGTGCGTCATCGTGTCCACCTTCTCGATCCTCGAGGCGCGGCAGGCGACCGAGTTCGATCCGGGGTTCAAGGACGTCTACCCGCACGGCCTGCCCGGCTCGACCGCGACCATCGACCCGCGGCCGGACGGCGTGCGCGGCGCGATCTACTTCTCCGCGAAGATCGTTCCTGACCCGAACGAGACCGCGTCGTCGGTCGACGGCGGCGTGCTCTGGCTCGACGTCCCGCCGGGGTACTACTGGATGGTGCCGGAGCACCCGACCGAGCGTCTCGCGCCGTTCCTCGCGCACTGCGAGAACGGGCGGCTGGTCAACGCGAACCCGCCGTGGGGCTTCTACCAGCTCGCGCCGGGTGAGGAGCCCGATCCGGCGGTACTGGCCAGCCCGCCGCGCGACTGAGCGCGGGCGGACGCCGCGCGCGTCGAGCGCGCGGCGTCGCAGCGGATCGATCTGCTCAGCGCTTGCCGACGGCGGCGCGCATGTACTCGCGACGCATGGTCGCGATGTTCTCGATCGAGATCGACTTCGGGCACGCGGCCTCGCACTCGCCGTGGTTCGAGCAGTCGCCGAAGCCCTCGGCGTCCATCTGCTCGACCATCGCGAGCACGCGCTCGTTGCGCTCCGGGTGGCCCTGCGGCAGCAGCGCGAACTGGCGCACGCGCGCACCGACGAAGAGGTGGGCCGCCGCGTTCGGGCAGGCGGCGACGCACGCGCCGCACTGGATGCACGCGGCCGAGTCCATCGCGGACTCCTGCACGTCGCGCGCGATCGGCGTCGAGTTGGCCTCGGGCGCCGAGCCCGCGTT
This sequence comes from Binatia bacterium, assembly GCA_046327915.1. GTDB lineage: Bacteria > Desulfobacterota > Binatia > UBA12015 > UBA12015 > VGTK01. Next base: position 250,226 of record JAXLXO010000006.1, read on the forward strand.
CACCGACACGTAGCCGCCGCGGCGCTGGATGCGGTCCATCGCGCTGCGGTCGACGATCAGGTCCTTGATGATCGGGAAGGCCTTGGCGCGGAACGGCTCGACGGTGATCGTCGCGCCGTTCGGGAAGGAGCGCATGCGGAGCGAGCACGTCGTGATGTTCGGGATCGGGCCGTGCGCCATGCCGTCGATGACGACGCCGCACGTGCCGCAGATGCCCTCGCGGCAGTCGCTCTCGATCGCGACCGGCTCCTCGCCGCGCTTGAGCAGCGACTCGTTGAGCTGGTCGACCATCTCGAGGAACGACATGCCCGGGTCGATGCCCGACACCTCGTAGTCGACCAGCTTGCCGCCGGCGGCGCCGCGCGGCTGCCGCCAGACCTTCAGCTTGTAGGAGCGGGGCCCCGTTCCGTTCTGTGCGCTCATTTGTAGTTCCGCGTCGCCAGGTGGACGTTCTCGAAATCGAGCTTCTCGCGGTGCAGGCGGGGCTTGCCGAAGTCGCCGGTGTACTCCCAGCCCGCGACGTACGCGTAGTTCGCGTCGTCGCGCACGGCCTCGCCTTCCTCGGTCTGGTGCTCCTCGCGCAGGTGGCAACCGCAGCTCTCGTCGCGCGACAGCGCGTCGATCGCGATCAGCTCCGCGAGCTCGAAGTAGTCGGCGACCCGTCCGGCGTACTCGAGTGCCTGGTTGAGGTCGTCGGCCGATCCCTCGACCTGGACGTTCTCCCAGAACTCGGCGCGCAGCGCGCGGATCTTCTCGATGGTCTCGACCAGGCCCTTCGCGTTGCGCGCCATGCCGACGTGGTCGAACATCAGGCGGCCGAGCTTCCAGTGCAGCTCGCGCGCGGTGGTCTTGCCCTTCAGCGACAGCAGCTTCTTGACGCCGGCGTTCACGTTCGCCTCGGCGTCGGCGAACGCCGGATGGTCGTCCTTGACCTTCCCCGGAGCGACGCCGGCGAGGTAGTTGCCGATCGTGTACGGCAGCACGAAGTAGCCGTCCGCGAGGCCCTGCATGAGCGCCGACGCGCCGAGGCGGTTCGCGCCGTGGTCGGAGAAGTTCGCCTCGCCGATCACGTGCAGGCCGGGGATGGTGCTCATCAGGTTGTAGTCCACCCAGAGGCCGCCCATCGTGTAGTGCGGCGCCGGGTAGATCTGCATCGGAACCCTGTACGGGTTCTCGTCGGTGATCTCGTGGTACATGTCGAACAGGTTGCCGTAGCGGTCGCGGACGACGGCCTCGCCGAGGCGTCCGATCGCCTCCGCGAAGTCGAGGTACACCGCGCGGCCCGTGGCACCGACGCCGAAGCCCTGGTCGCACATCTGCTTCGCCGCGCGTGACGCGACGTCGCGCGGGACGAGATTGCCGAACGCCGGGTAGCGGCGCTCGAGGAAGTAGTCGCGCTCGGAATCCGGGATGTCCTTCGGGGCGCGCTTGTCACCCTGCTGCTTCGGCACCCAGATGCGGCCGTCGTTGCGCAGCGACTCCGACATGAGCGTGAGCTTCGACTGCCCCTCGCCCATCTGCGGGATGCAGGTCGGGTGGATCTGCATGAACGACGGGTTCGCGTACAGCGCGCCGCGCTTGTGGCAGCGCCAGATCGCGGTCGCGTTGGACTGCACCGCGTTGGTCGAGAGGTAGTAGACCGTCGAGTAGCCGCCGGTCGCGACGACGACCGCGTCGGCCGCGTAGCGCTCGATCTTTCCGTCGACGAGGTTGCGGCAGATGATGCCGCGCGCGTGGCCGTCGACGAGAACGAGGTCGAGCATCTCGCGGCGCGGGAAAAGCTTGACGCGTCCCTGCTCGACCTGGCGCATCAGCGAGCCGTAGCAGCCGAGCAGCAGCTGCTGTCCGGTCTGGCCGCGTGCGTAGAACGTGCGCGAGACCTGCGCGCCGCCGAACGAGCGGTTGGCGAGCAGTCCGCCGTACTCGCGCGCGAACGGCACGCCCTGCGCGACGCACTGGTCGATGATGTTCACCGACAGCTGCGCGAGACGGTAGACGTTCGACTCGCGGGCGCGGAAGTCGCCGCCCTTGATGGTGTCGTAGAACAGGCGCCAGACGCTGTCGCCGTCGTTCGGGTAGTTCTTCGCGGCGTTGATGCCGCCCTGCGCCGCGACCGAGTGCGCGCGCCGCGGGCTGTCGTGGATGCAGAAGTTGAGCACGTTGTAGCCGAGCTCGGCGAGCGACGCGGCGGCGGATCCGCCCGCGAGGCCCGTGCCCACGACGATGACCGTGTACTTCCGCTTGTTGGCCGGGTTCACCAGCTTCATCTCGAAGCGGTGGCGGTCCCAGCGCGTGCGGATGTCGCCGCCCGGTGCCTTCGAATCGAGGCTGCCGTCGACGACTTCCAGCTGTCCGATCGCAGGAGCGTTCATGAGTGCACCAGCGCCGCGACGCCCGCATTCGGATCGTGCGCGAGAAAGACGAAGATCGGCAGCAGGAGGAAGCCGACCGCGATGACGATCGCGAAGATGACGCCCGCGGAGAACGCGAGCGGACGGAGCTTCGGGTTCAGCAGGCCGATCGACTGGAAGGCGCTCCAGAAGCCGTGCCGCAGGTGGAAGCCGAGCAGGATCATCACCGCGACGTAGAGCGCGGTCCAGATCGGGTTCTTGAAGGTCTCGACGACGATCAGGTGCAGGTTCCAGACCTCGCCGGCGTGGCCGGGCAGCGTGGTCTGGTACTCGGGGGTCGTCGGGCCGAAGCGGAACTGCCAGAGGTGCAGGATCAGGAACGCCAGCAGCACGAGGCCGGTGATGATCATGGTTCGCGACGCGACGGTCTGCTTGCTCGCGGCACCCTTGCTCTTCGACACCGCGTAGCGCGTGTCGCGCGCAGCCTGGTTGTCACGCCAGACCGAGATCGCCGAGCCCGCATGGAGCAGGAACACCGCGGCGAGCCCGAGCTCGATGACGATCAGCAGGGGACCCAGACTGTGCGTCGCCGCGGCGTACGCGTTGAGCGCGTCCTTGCCGACGAAGATCGTCAGGTTCCCCGCGAGATGCGCGACGATGAAGAGGAGCAGCAGAACGCCGGTGATGCCGTTCAGCAGCTTCTTTCCGATCGACGACCGAAGTTGAAAGCGTGGCGTACTCATGAGGAGATCTCCCCACTAGCGATTCCGAGCATGATTGCAATTCATCCGACGGAAGTCATCCGGATCGGCTCGCGAGGTGATCCGGAAGGGTTCTAACGTTGCTCATTAGCGCTGCTCGTGGACGCCTCCGGGCGGCCCCGGTCAAGCACCGGGACAGCGGCCCAGCGCGGCGACGAGACCGTCCGCACGCGGGTCGCCGGCGGTCGCGAGGCTCATCCGGTTCATCACGTAGGCGAAGCCGAGGCCGCGCTCCGGATCGCCGAGCGCGAGCGACCCGCCGGCTCCCGGGTGGCCGAACATGGCGGGCGCCGCCGACGGGCCGAGCGCCGGCGGCAGCATGAAGCCGAGTCCGAAGCGGGTCGGCAGGTAGAGCACCGCGTCGCTGCCTTCCGACTGCGGGACGCAGGCGGCGGCGACGGTCTCCGGACGCAGCAGCCGCACGCCGTCGATCTCGCCGATCAGCGCCGCGTAGAGCCGCGCCAGCGCGCGCGCCGTTCCGATCCCGTTCGACGACGGCAGCTCCGCCGCGTGCAGCGCGCGCGTGTTCCACATCTCGTCGTAGTGGAACAGGTTCGACGGCCCGGAAAACGCGCGTCCGGCGATGGTATCGGGCGCGAACAGCCGCGCCATCACCTCCTGCATCTCGGGTGCGGGCGGCGCCGGCGGGACGATCGCCGAGACGCGGTGCTCCTGCTCCTCGGGCAGCCCGATCCACAGGTCGAGGCCGAGCGGCCGCGCGACCTCGTCGGCGAGGAAGCGTCCGACGGTGCGGCCGTCGACGCGGCGCACGAGCTCGCCGAGCAGCCAGCCGTAGGAGCGCAGGTGGTAGCCGTGCTTCGTGCCCGGCTCCCAAAGCGGCGCCTGCGCCGCGAGCGCCGCCACCACCGGCTCCCACGACAGCGCCTCGTCGAGCGTGAAGTCGCCCTCGATCGCCGCGAGGCCGGCGCGGTGCGACAGCAGCCAGCGCACGGGAATCGCGCTCTTCCCGTTCGCCGCGAACTCCGGCCAGTAGCGCGCGACCGGCGCGTCGAGGTCGAGCACGCCGCGCTCGACGAGCATCAGCACGCATGCGGCGGTGACGCCCTTGGTCGCGGAGAACACCAGCTGCAGCGTGTCGGCCTGCCACGGGCGTCCGGTCGCGGCGTCGGCGAGGCCGCCGTGGATGTCGACCACCGGCTTTCCGCGCAGGTAGACGCAGCACGCGGCGCCGACCTCGCCGTGCTCCGCGAAGTTGCGCGCGAACGCGTCGCGCACGGGCTCGAAGCCGGGGGCGACGAAGCCGTGGATCTCCGGCGCGGGTGCTTCCGGTCGCGTCCTGCCTGCCGACATCGTGCCCTCCGCCCACGGATCCGGGGGGCGTGTCAATCGCGGGATCGTGCGGCGGCCCGCACGGACCGGCTCCGCGCGTCCGGGCTGCTACTGGACCGTCTCGCCCTGCGACGAGAACAGCAGCGCGTAGAGCTGCGCGCGCTCGAGCAGCTGGTCGATCAGCACCGTCGCGTGCGGGTCGAGGACGAAGCCGCGGAACGCGGTCGTCGCGAGCTCCATGAACGGGCCGCCGAGGTCGTCCACCTCGCGTGCGTCGCCGATCGTGACGGCGACGCGCCGGAAGAAGTCCGCGGCGCCGGGCGACGCGACCACGCTCTCCTGTCGCGCGATCTCGTCGAGCAGCGGCAGCAGCTCGGTGCGCACCTGATCGACCATGCGCCCGACGCTACGCCCGATCGCGGACGCCGCAAGCCGCGGCCGCGCCCCGCGCGTCCGCGCTTGTCGGGGCGGCGCGGTCCGGCGTACGAAGCCGCCATGGCCTACGAGGACATCCGCTTCGAGGTGCGCGACGGCGTCGCGCTGATCACGCTGCACCGGCCGGAGCACAAGAACGCGTTCAGTGGCCGCATGGGCGTCGAGCTGGGGCGCGCCTACACCGCGTGCGACGAGGACGACGACGTTCGCGCGGTGGTGCTCACCGGCGCCGGCGACGCGTTCTGCGCCGGCGCCGATCTCGCGCCGGGCGGGAACACGTTCGAGAAGCGCGACGAGAAGGAGTTCAGCGCGGCCGGCGTCGAGCCGCCCGCGTTCGCGATCCGCAAGCCCGTGATCGCCGCGGTCAACGGGCACGCGGTCGGCATCGGCTTGACGCTCGCGATGCAGTGCGACGTGCGGATCTTCGCGCACGAGGGCAAGTACGGATTTTTGCACGTCCGCCGCGGCGTCATTCCCGACGCGTACTCGCACTGGACGGTGCCGCGCGCGATCGGCTTCGCGCGCACCGTCGACCTGTTCCTCACCGGGCGCACGTTCCGCGGCGAGGAGGCCGAGCGCCTCGGCATCGCGAGCCGCGCGCTGCCCGCGGCCGAGGTCCTGCCCGCGGCGATGGAGATCGCGCGCGACATCGCGGTGAACACCGCGCCCCTGTCCGTCGCGCTGTGCAAGCGCCTGCTGTGGGACGGCGAAGCGCTCTCGCAGTCGGAGATCGGCCGCCGCGAGACCGCGCTGCATCACGTCGTGATGGGACGCGAGGACGCACTCGAGGGCGTGATGGCGTTCCTCGAGCGGCGTGCGCCGCGCTGGTCGCTGCGCGTGTCGAAGGACTGGCCGAAAGACTGACGCGCCGCCGCCGCGCTCACCGCGCCGCGAGCGCACCGGCGCCGCGATCGCCCCGCGCGGCCGTCGCGAGCGCCCGCAGCGCGTCGCCGACGCGCCGCGCGACCTCGCACGGCGGCTGCTCCGCCAGCACCGAGGACCAGATCTCCGCGCCGAGCGGCGCCGTGCAGCCGTCCGCGTCCATGGCGCGCACGAAGCCCGCGAGGTCGAGCGCGCCCGTGCCGGGAACGAGACGCCCGGTGAGCGTCGCGGCCATGTAGTCCGGCTCGGGTGCGGTCACCGCGGGTGAGTCGCAGAGCTGCAGGGCGCACACCCGTGCGCCCGAGGCGCGCAGCCGCTCGAGCCCGCCCGGCGTCCGCGCGAGATGCCACGTGTCGACCGTGAGGCCGGCGTTGGGACGGTCCGCGGTGGCGAGGATCGCGAGGCAGGCGTCGAGGTCGAGCGCCGAGCCGGGGAAGAACTCGAAGTGCAGCAGCAGGCCGGCGTCCGCGGCGCGGTCGCACAGCGCGCCGAAGATCCGCGCCGCCTCTCCCAGCGACGGCAGCTCGCCGGGGCCCTCGACCACGCAGATCGAGCGCGCGCGGACGGCGGCCGCGATCGCGAACACGTCGTCGGCGCTCGGCGCGTTGCGTCCGCCGCGGGCTCCGGGGCGCCACGCGTTCAGCACCTCGATCTCCGCGACGGCGATCCCCGCGTCGTCGAGGCGGGCGCGCAGGTCCGCGTCGGACAGGCCTTCGGCGCGGGCCCGCGCGTGATCGCGCACGCGCAGGGAGATCCCGGCGAAGCCGCCGGCCCGCGCGGCGTCGATGCGCTCGGCGAAGCTCGCGTTCGGGACGGTGCCCGCGCAGAGCACCAGGTCGTCGCGTCCGAGCGTACGGGAGGAGGGCATGGCGAAACCGACCGTCCGCCCGGTCGTGGCACGGAGTCAAGCGCCGAAGCCGCGCCCATTCGCTCCTCCCGACGGCGGAAACCGTCGCGATTCCGCTGGGTCCGGGTTCCGGCAGCCCCTGCGCCGCTTTGTTGCAATGCCCCCCGCCAAGCCTTAATCAACCGACCTGCTGCGGCGGACCCGGACACTCGGTCGGACGTCCGTCCGTGCGTCTCTCCAGCTGAAAATCAGGGTGCTCGATTGTCCGGGAAACCGCTGCGTATCTGTCTGCTCACCTACCGCGGAAACCCGCGCTCGGGCGGGCAGGGCATCTACGTCCGGCTGCTGAGCCACGAGCTGCGCCAGCTCGGCCACGAGGTCGACGTCTGGAGCGGACCGCCGTACCCGGAGCTGGCCGACGGCGTGCGCCTGGTGAAGGTCCCGAGCCTCGACCTCTGGGACGAGACCGCGCTCTTCCGCCGCCCGACGCTGCGCGAGCTGCGCGACCCGATCAACGTCTCCGAGTACGCGCATACGGTCACCGGCGGCTTTCCCGAGCCGCTCACGTTCTCGCGCCGCGTCGCCCGGAAGTTCCAGCGCGAGGCGCTCGCCCGGCACTACGACGTCGTGCACGACAACCAGTGCCTCGGCCCCGGTCTGCTCGCGATGCGCTCCCACCTGCCGGTGGTCGCGACCATCCACCACCCGGTGACGATGGACTTCCGCATCGCGATGAAGGCCGCCCCGACGTACGTCAAGCGCTGGGGCCTGCGCCGCTGGTACAGCTTCCTGCGCGTGCAGAAGGCGGTGTCGCGCGAGCTCGATCAGGTGCTGACCGTCTCGGAAGCCTCGGCGCGCGACCTGCAGAACGACTACGGCATCGCCGGCGACCGCCTGCGCGTGGTCGGCAACGGCATCAACCTCGACGTCTTCCACCCGTACCCGGAGATCGAGCGCCGTCCCGACCGCCTGATCACGACGCTGTCCGCGGACTCGCCGCTCAAGGGCTTCCCGTATCTGCTCGAGGCGCTCGCCGAGCTGCGCCGCACGCGCCCGACGCTCGAGCTCACGGTCATCGGCTCGCCGGGTCTGCGCACGCAGACGGCGAAGCTCGTCGACCAGCTCGGCATCAAGCACGCGGTGCACTTCACCGGACGCGTCGAGGCCGAGGAGATCGCGCGCGCCTACGCCGAGTCGACGGTCGCGATCGTGCCGTCGCTCTACGAGGGCTTCGGCTTTCCGGCGGGCGAGGCGATGGCCTGCGAGGTTCCCGTCGTCTCGACCACCGCGGGCGCGCTGCCCGAGGTCGTCGGTCGCGACGAGAAGGCGGGACTGCTCGTGCAGCCCGGCTCCGCGCCGGATCTGGCGCGCGCGATCGGCACTCTGCTCGACGCGCCGGAGCGCTGCCGCGCGATGGGCGCGGCGGGACGCGAGCGCGTGCTGTCGCAGTTCACGTGGCGGCGCGCCGCCGAGCGCACCGTGGACTCGTACCGCGAGCTGATCGACCGGCGCGCGCACCGACGGGCGGCGCAGCCGTGCTGACCGTCGACTTCGAGAAGCTGAACCTGAAGCCGGGCACGCGCGTGCTCGACGTCGGCTGCGGAGGCGGACGTCACGTGCGCGGCGTGCGTGCGCTCCCCGGCGTCACCGCGATTGCGCTCGACTTCGGCAAGAAGGAGATCGTCGATACGGCCGCGTCGCTGCGCGAACTCGACACGCTGCCGCCGCAGGCGGGCGGCGCGTCGCCCGACGCGGGACCGTGGGGCGCGTTCCAGGGCAGCATCTACGAGCTGCCGTTCGCGACCGGCGCCTTCGACTGCGTGATCATCTCCGAAGTCCTCGAGCACCTCGCCGAGGACGAGCGCGCGCTGCGCGAAGTGTCGCGCGTGCTGAAGCCGGGCGGCGTGCTCGCCGTGTCGGTGCCGCGCACGATGCCCGAGGCCGTGTGTTGGGCGCTGTCGAAGCGCTACCGCAACACGCCGGGCGGGCACGTGCGGATCTACCTGCGCTCGACGATCAAGGGACTGCTCGAGCGCAACGGCTACCGCGTCTTCGCTAGCCACTTCGCGCACGCGCTGCACGCACCGTACTGGTGGCTCAAGTGCCTGGTCGGCGTCGATCGCGACAAGGCGCTGCCGGTCGAGCTCTACCATCGCATGCTCGTCTGGGACCTGATGTCCCGGCCGCGCATCACGCGTCTCGCCGAGGAGGCGCTCAACCCACTGATCGGGAAGAGCCTCGTGCTCTACGCCGTCAAAGGATGACGCCGATGCGAGCACGATCGAAGCTGGGCATGGAGCCGAAGCGCGGACCTCTCACCCGCGAGGAGTTCGAGCAGTCGGCGGCATGGATCGCGTCGCAGCAGCTGCCGAGCGGCGAGATCCCGTGGCAGCGCGGCTCGAAGAGCGATCCGTGGGACATGGTCCACGCGGCGATGGGCCTCGCGGTCGCGGGACGCCACGCGGAGTCGACCGCGGCCTACCGCTTCCTCGCGCGCACGCAGAACGATGACGGCTCGTGGCCCGGCGAGTGGCGCGGTGAAGCGGTCAGCAACGCGACGCGCGAGACCAACCACGCGGCCTACGTCGCGACCGGCGTGTGGCACCAGTTCTGCGCCAAGCCCGACGCCGACCTGCTCGCCGAGCTGTGGCCGATGGTGTCGAAGGCGATGGACTTCGTCGTGCGCCACCAGCTGCCGTGCGGCGGAATCGCGTGGGCGCTCGACCCGCACGGCAAGCCGTGGCGCTCGCCGCTGATCACCGGAACGTCGTCGATCCACGGCAGCCTCGTGTGCGCGGTGCGCATCGCCGAGCGTCTCGGCATCGACCGTCCGGCGTGGCGCGAGGCGCGCGAGGGCATCGTCCGGCTGCTGCGCTACGACCGCGGACGCTTCGAGAAGGACGATCTGCCCGAGCCGCAGGGCCGCCACTCGATGGACTGGTACTACCCGGTTCTCGGCGGCGCGCTGCGCGGTCGCGAGGGACGCCTGCACCTGCTCGACGCGGTACAGAACGCGGCGTTCATCGAGGACGGCGTCGGCTGCCGCTGCGTCAAGGACCGTCCGTGGTACACCGTCGCCGAGAGCTGCGAGCTGGCGCTGGCGTTCGACTCGGTCGGGCTGTCGGGCCGCGCGCGCCAGGTCGTGCTGTGGATGCGCGAGCAGCGCCTCGAGAACGGCAGCTACTGGACCGGCACCACGCACCCGGACCGCATCCGCTGGCCGGAGGCCGAGCAGACGACGTGGACCGCCGCGACCGTGCTGCTGGCGCACGACGCGCTCGCCGGCGTCACGATGACGCGCACGTTCTTCCGCGATCTCGCGGGCGACGACCTCGGCACGGTGAAAGCGCCGGCGCCGGCGGAGGAGGCCGTCGCGGAGGACGAGCCGCTGCGCGTGCCGTCGCGGGTGGACGACGCGGATCCCGCCTTCGACGTCTGAGCCGGCCCGGCCCGCCCCCGTTCCGAATGGAAACGGTCAGGGCGAGCAGGCTGCGGGAACCGTGGCGCCGAAGTGCCCGCAGCAGGACTCCGGGCTCGTCCCGTTGGTGTCGCTGAACGTCCCGTCGGGGCACTGCGTCGCGCTCCACGTGACGTTGCTCAGGTCCGCGCCGTCGAGGTGGGAGCCGAGCCGTGCCCCGGTCAGGTTCGCGGCGGTCAGGTCCGCGTTCTCGAGGAAGAGGTAGAACAGGTCCCTTCCCGACAGGTTGGTGCCGCGAAGGTCGGCACCCTGCAGGCCGCCGAGAAGCACGGCCCCCCGAAGGTCGGCGCCCTCGAAGTTCAACGCCGCGGCGGCCGCGATGTGCAGCGGGACCTCGCGTCCGATGAAGCCGACCAGACAGTCGGCCGCGTTGCTGAACGGGCGGCTCGCGGCGACGTGGCACTTGCCGAGGTCGGTGTCGATCCGGATCGCGATCGGCAGCGGCGGGCCGGCCAGGCGCCGGCTCACGCCGTTGGAGAGGCACACGGCATAGCCGGCCACCGAGTTGTTCTCCTTGATCAGGCAGCGCTTCTGCGCGTCGTTGCTCACCATCGTGGCGTGCAGCGCGTCGAGAACGTCCGCCGCGATGGTGTCGATGCGCTGCTGGACGGCGGCCGCGTTGCCGCTCACCGGACACGCCCCGGACCTCTCGGCGTTCGCGAAGGCGCGGGCCAGCGTCGCGTGACAGGCGCCGGGGTCGGAAGGGCGGCCGAGCAGGAGCTTCTGCTGCGCCTTCGCGAGGCACTTCAGCGCGCGCGCCGCCGCCTTGTTCTTGGCATCGACGCAGTGCAGGGCCGGGTCCAACGCCGATGCGACCATCGGGACGAGCAGCATGACGAGCAGCAGCAGGGACGCGAAGCGAATGGGGGCGAGGCGCATGGTTCTCCCCGATTTGATCCGTGGTCGCGTGGAGTCGCGACGGCGCCCCAGAATGGCCCGGCGCGCCACCGACGTGCAAGCATCGGATTGCAGGTGCGGGGCCACGGCGAGCCCGGTGGACCGGCTCGACGACGTCCGGGCGCCGACCCCATGCCCCCCGTCGGACGCAGTCCCGGCCGCGTGCACTCACGCCGCACGGTCGCCGAGCAGCTCGACGAGCGGCGACGCCGCCGAACGCACGAGGCGGTAGATGCGCACGTCGAGCGCGAAGGCGGGAGGCAGGCGCACGAAGCGAGTCGTGCGCGGCGCGTGGCGCATGAGTCCGGTCTGCACGAGCGCCACGCCGAGCCCGGCGCCGACCAGCGTCAGCACCACCGCCGGGTCCGACGCCTCGATGCGCACCTCCGGCCGCGCTCCGATGCGCTCGCACGCCGCCAGCAGCTCCGCGTGCCCCTTGGGCGAGAACGCCTCGGGCAGGGTGATGAGCGGCAGCTTGCCGAGCAGCTGCCGCGCGCTGCGCGCCTTCTCGCCACGCGGCACGGCGAGCACGAACGGCTCGACGACCAGCGGCGTGCCGCTCTCGCCGGGCGCGTACGCGTAGCCGACGTCGATCTCCCCGCTCGCGAGCGCGTGGATCTGCTCGTGCGAGCGCATCGGGCGCAGCTCGAGGGTCGCCCGCGGCGCACGCCGGCGCAGCCGTTCGAGCGCCGTGACCAGCACGCCGGCGTAGATCGCCCCGGCCACGTAGCCGATCGTCAGGTGGCCAGCCTCGCCCTTCGCCCAGGCCCGCGCGCGCTGCTCGACGCTCTCGGCCGCGCGCAGCAGTCCTTCGGCGTCGGCGAGAAAGGCGCGTCCGGCACGCGTCAAGCGCAGGCGCTTGCGCTCGCGCGTGAACAACGCCACGCCGAGCCCGTCCTCGAGCGCCAGGATCTGCCGGCTGAGCGGCGACTGCGAGACGTGCAGCAGCTCGGCCGCGCGGGTGACGTTCTGCGTGCGCGCGACGGTGACGAAGGCGCGCAGTCGTTCCAGCTCGATCATCAGACCTCCGCAGTCTGAACGTAGACGAAATCAGTCCTTCTCGTAAGCACGCGCACGGCATATTGCGCGTTGCATGGCACTCACGAAGCTCGGATTCATCGTCACCGGCTCGGATCTCGCGTCGCGCATGATCATGCGCTCTCCGACGTTCGAGATGATCACCGTCGGCGTCACGTCGCCCGCGGAAGGCCCCGACGTCGCGCGCGGTCTCGTGGAGGAGGGCGTGCAGCTGATCGAGCTCTGTGGCGGCTTCGGGCCGCTGTGGACCAGCCGCGTGATCGACGCGATCGGCGCACGCGTGCCGGTCGGCGCGGTCTCGTACGGCCCGGAGGCGATCGAGGGGCTGCACGCGATCTTCGGGCCCGAGGGCTGAAGCGGCGACCGGGCAGCTCGAGCCGGCTCAGAACGCGTCGGCCATGCCGGGCGCGAACAGCGGCTCGACGCCGTACTCCGCCGCGTCGCGTGCCATCTCCTGGTCGCTCGGTGCGACCACGGGCAGCGACGCGGCTTCGAGGATCGGTGCCAGGATGGTCGCGTCGCTCGAGCTGTTGAGGAAGAGGCCGGGGCGCGCGAGCACGAAGTGCACCGCGCGGCGGATCGCGTCGCGGTCGCGCAGCGGCATGTACCAGCTGAAGTGCTTGTCGGTGTCGTCGTCGCGCCAGCGCCGGCGCGCGACCGACTTGATGGTCTGGAACGCGACGCCGCGCTCGCGGCAGACGGCATGAAGGCGCTCGAAGTCCGCCGCGTACTCGGGCTGCACCATCATCGCGCGGTTGTACGGCGCGAGCACCGAGTCGAACGGGAAGCGCTCGAGCGCACGCAGGTGCATCGCGGCGACGCGCGTGCCGTGTCCGGTCACGCCGATGAAGCGCACGAGGCCGGCGTCGCGCGCCTCGACGAGCGCCTCCAGTGCGCCGCCCGGGCCGAGGGCCGTCGTCCACTCGGTCTCGTCGACCAGGTTGTGCAGCTGGATGAGGTCGACGTGCGCCACGCCCATGCGGTCGAGCGAGCGGTGCAGCTCCTCGCGCGCACCGGCGGCGGTGCGCTGTCCCGTCTTGGTGGCGAGGAAGAACGCGTCGCGGTGGCGCTTCAGGAACGGCGCCAGCCGGATCTCCGCGTCGCCGTAGCTCGCCGCCGTGTCGATGTGATTGACGCCGGCCGCGAGCATCTGCTCGAGCACCGCGTCGGCGCGCTCCTGCCGCATGCTGCCGAGCGCGGCCGCGCCGAAGAGGATCCGCGTGCTGTCGTGGCCGGTGCGGCCGAAGGGAATCCGCTCGATCATCGCTCACCCCCTGCGCAACGGGGATAGCACGGCGCCGCGCCGCGTGGCGCGTCGTCGTGCGGGCGTGCTCGCCGTGTCCGCCGGCCGGGCCGCGGCGGCGGCCCGGCCGGGATCGTCGCCGAGCAGATAGCGCGGGCCGGCGCCGAGCCGCGCCGCCGCGTCCGACGGGTTGTAGAGCGCGCACGCCTTGAACGAGAGGCAGCCGCAGCCGATGCAGGAGGTCAGGCGGTCGCGCAGGCGCTCGAGGGTCGCGATCTGCTCGTCGAGGCGCGGCTTCCAGCCGCGCGACAGCCGCGCCCAGTCGTCCTTCGTCGGGGTGCGCTCGGACGGCAGCGCCGCGAGCGCGTCGCGCACCTCGCCGATGGTCAGGCCGACCCGCTGCGCGACGCGCACGAAGGCGATGCGCCGCAGCACGTCGCGGTGGAAGCGCCGCTGTCCGCCGCCGCTGCGCCGGGCGCGGATCAGGCCCTCGGTTTCGTAGAAGCGCAGCGCCGACGGCGCGAGGCCGGCACGCGCGGCCACCTGTCCGATCGTCAGCCATTCCTCGTCCATGCGCGAAAAAGATCACGAACGGACCTTGACCTCAAGTGAACTTGAAGTGCTAGCGGTCGAGCCATGAGGAACGCGAACGTCGGAGATGCCGTCCCCGGAGCGACCTTCACGGCCGCTGCGGGATTCCCTGCGAGCCCCCCGGCCGCGAGCGACGCGCAGCTCTGCGACGACGTCGCGGCCCGCGTGGCGCGGCCGAAGCAGGCGCCCACGGACTCGTTCGTCCTGCACGCGCCGCTCGAGCTTCTCGCCCGCATGGCGCTGCTGCCGCTCGTGCGGCCCGGCGCGCGCGAGGCGGCGCGCGAGCGTCTCGCCGCGCTCGGCGCGGAGTACGCGGCCGCGGGCGACGAGGTCGGTGAGCCGCGCGAGCGGGCGTACAACGATCCACTGCGTGCCGCGGCGGATCTCGTCGCCGCGATCGCCGCCGGCGAGGACGCGGATGCCGATGCCGCGGCGTCCTGGCTCGCGACGCATCTCGACGCCGAGTCTCTGGTGCGCGCGCTCGCGGACGACGTCGTGCCGCGGCTCGCCGCGGCCGCGCACGGCAGCATCTTCCTCTACCACCTGCCGCGCGTCGCGCCGCGCAGCGCGGCCGTCGCGCGCACGCTGCGCCCGCTCGTCCGCGAGCTGGTGCGCGAGCGCGAGTGGCGTCTCGGCTGGTACCGCAGCGCCGCGCGCGACGGCGGCGTCGAGCGCGCGGAAGCAGGCGCTGCGTCGCCGTCGGCATTGATCGAGAGCCTGCTCGCGCCGCGGTCGCCTGGCGATCCCGGCAGCAACTTCATCTACCCGACGATGGACCTCGTCGAACGCAGCGGCCTCGCCGCCGAGCTGCTCGACGCGCCGACGCGCGCGCTCGACGCGGCGACCGCGAGCCGCGCGCTCGCGCGCGTCGCCGCGTGGTCGATGCTGCAGGACGACCCGGCGCACGCACCGTACGGCTGGAGCCACGCGCTCAGCATGCCGCAGGCGACGCTCGGCGTGGCGCGGGCGTGCCGCGATCCGCGCGACGCCGTCGCGGTGGCGGCGACGTACGTGCTCGGCTTCCGCGCCACGCTCGGCCGCGTGCGTCTCGATCCGTCATGGACGCCGGCCGGTCGTGCGCCGCGCGATTCGCTCGCGGCGCTCGACGGAACACCGGAGGACGCCGTCGCGTCCGCGTGGCACGCGACGCCCGCGACGGCGCCGCGGATCGTCGAGGCGCTCGCGACGCGCGCGTCGCTGCACCACGACGCGCACCTCGTCAAGTACACGCTCGCGTGCCTCGACGCGCGACGCGCGGACCCGGAAGCCGCACCGCTCTTCCTCGCGTCCGCGGCGTACCTGTCCGCGTGGTGGCGCCGCGCGGACGCCGCGGCGCGGGGGTGATCCCCGTGCGGCGGTCCGGGGCGACGCTCAGCGGCGGCGCAGCACGCCGAGGGTCTTCGTGCCGGGCAGCTCGTCGAACGACCCCGATGCGAGCGCGCGGCGGTAGATCTCGATCGGCGCCTGACCGCCCTCGTTCGGATCGGGGAACAGATCGTGGATCGCGAGGATGCCGCCCTTGACGATCTTGTCCGACCACGACTCGTAGTCGGTGTGCGCGGCGGCGTGGCTGTGCCCGCCGTCGATGAACACCATGCCGAGGTCGGAGATCACGAAGCGGGCGGCGACCGGCGAGGGCGCGACCACGGGAATCGCGGTGTCGTCGAGGCCCGCGAGGTGCAGCGTGCGGCGCAGCTCGGGCAGCGAGTCGAGGCGTCCGACGCGCGCGTCGAACAGGTCCGGGTCGTGGTACTCCTCGCCGACCTGGTGCTCTTCCGAGCCGCGGTGGTGGTCCACGCAGAGCAGCAGTCCGCCCCCCGCCTTCACGCCCGAGCCCAGGTAGACGGTCGACTTGCCGCAGTAGCTGCCGATCTCGACCACCGGGCCGAGGGACGCGCACTCGCGTCCGAGGTCGTGCAGGCGGCGGCCTTCGTCGTCGTCGAGGAAGCCCTTGCAGGCGAGGGCGACAGCGTGTGCGTGCGAATCCACGTCCGCTCTCTAGCGAACGGGCGCGCCCGCGTCAGGCCTCGGGCTCCATGGTCAGCTCGATCACGGTCGCGAACTCGTCGATGACCGAGGCCGGAACCTGGATCGTCAGCTCGCCCATCGGGTTCGCGTTGAACATGGTGTCGATGACGGTGCAGCGCGCGCGGTGCTCGAGCGGCGTGTCCGTGCCGAGCGCACGGACGGCCTTCACCTTCCGGACCGGGATGCCGCGCACCTTGACGCTCTCGTAGGGGCGCGCCAGCACGTGCAGGAAGATGCGGTCGCCCTTGCGCGTGGTCGGGCCGTCGAACTGCCAGGCCTCGAGGCCGGGTGTCGTGTCGAGGATCGCGTCGCCGTGGCGGCTCATCCAGCGCGTGATCGCGTCGAGCCGCTCCACCTGCCACGGCGGCAGGCTGCCGTCGCCCATCGGGCCGACGTTCAGCAGCAGGTTGCCGCCGCGCGACGCGACCGCGCAGATCGTGTGGATCAGCTCGTGCGACGACTTCTCGTCGGTGTCGGACGGGCTGTAGCCCCAGCTCTCGTTCATCGTGAGGCAGGTCTCCCACGCGCGCGCGGGCGGGATCGCCGGGACGAACTGCTCCGGCGTGTCGTAGTCGCCGCAGCCGGGGAGACGGTCGTTGATGAGGATCCCGGGCTGCAGCTCGCGGATCATCGCCTCGAGCTCGCGGCTCTTCCACTTGACGCCGGGACGCTCCCAGCCGCCGTCGAACCAGATCACGTCGATCTTGCCGTAGCCCGTCAGCAGCTCGCGCACCTGGCCGAACATGTAGGCGAGGTAGCGCTCCCACTGCTCGTCGGTCGGCTGCGACTCGACACCGAAGCGGTACGGACGGCTCGCATCGGTGAACGCGGGATAGTCGGGATGATGCCAGTCGGACAGCGAGTAGTAGAAGCCGACCTTGAGCCCCGCCGCGCGCGTCGCGTCCACGTACTCGCGCACGATGTCGCCGCCGTACGGGCCGCGCGCGACCGAGAAGTCGGACAGCTTCGTGTCGAACATCGAGAAGCCGTCGTGGTGGCGCGTGGTGAACACGGCGTAGCGCATGCCGGCGCGCTTCGCGGCGTCGAGCCAGATCTTCGCGGCGCCCGGCTTCGGCGCGAACGTCTTCGCGGTCGACTGGTAGTCCTCGACCGACAGATCCTGGCAGAGTGGCAGCGCCTTGTTGCCGCCGACCATCGGCCACGACAGCTCGAGCCCGCGCGTGCTGCAGTGACCCCAGTGGATGAACATTCCGAGACGTGCGCCTGCGAACCAGTCCGACATGACGCTCTTCTTGGCACGAAGGGTCGCGTCGCTGCCAGCCCCGGGCGTCCGGGACGGCCACAGGGCGCGGATGCGGCCCGGCGCGGGCCCGTGCTACGCCCGGCAGCACGCCGCCGCACGCGGCGCCGTGACGGAGGATCCCATGTCGTACAGCTGCTTCGAGGTCGAGAACGCCGGCAAGGTCGCGCACGTCAAGCTGAAGCGCGCGGCCGAGCTCAACACCATGACGCCCGCGTTCTGGACCGAGCTGCCGCAGATCGTGAACGCGATCAGCGACGAGGGGCGTGCCCGCGCGATCGTGCTGTCGTCGACCGGCAAGCACTTCACCGCCGGCATGGACCTGTCGGTCTTCACCGGCGACTCCGGCGTCGCGTCGTCGGCGGGCGCGGGCGACACCGCGGAGATCGGACGCGCGCGTGCGAATCTGCGCTTGATGGCGCTGCATCTGCAGGACAGCTTCAATGCGCTCGAGCGCGCCCGCATGCCCGTCCTCGCGGCGATCCAGGGCGGCTGCATCGGCGGCGGCGTCGACATGGTCAGCGCCTGCGACATGCGCTACGCGACCGCCGACGCCTTCTTCTGCATCCAGGAGATCAACATCGGCATGACCGCCGACGTCGGCACGCTGCAGCGCCTGCCGAAGATCGTCCCCGAGGGCGTCGTGCGAGAGCTCGCCTACACCGGACGCCGCATGTCGGCGCAGCGTGCGAAGGAGATCGGCCTCGTCAACGAGGTGTATCCCGATCAGGCGGCGATGCTCGCCGGCGTGATGGAGATCGCCGAGGAGATCGCGCAGAAGAGCCCGCTCGCGATCTGGGGCTCGAAGGAGATGATCAACTACGCGCGCGACCACTCCGTCGCGGACAGCCTGAACTACATCGCGACCTGGCAGACCGGCATGTTCCAGCCAGGCGACATGATGGAGTCGTTCGCGGCGCGCAGCGAGAAGCGCGCACCGCGCTTCGACGACCTGCTGCCGTCGCCGCGCAAGCTCTGACGGAAGCCGCCGCGCGCCGCGCCGGTCAGGACGCGCGCGGACGCGGGGCAGTGGCGGTCAGACGGCGCGCGGCAGCCGCACGGTGAACACGCTGCCGTGCGGGACGTTGTCCTCGACCGCGATGTCGCCGCCGTGGCTCTCCACCGCGAGGCGGCAGAACACGAGGCCGAGCCCGCGCCCCGCGACGTCGGCGGGGACCGCGTCGTCGCCGAGGCGGACGTACTTGTCGAAGATGCGGCGGCGCAGCGCCAGCGGCACGCCGGTGCCCTCGTCGATGACGCGGATCTCCGTCCCGCCGTCGTCGCGGACGCGTGCCTCGAGGTGCACGCGTCCGCCGGGAGCGTTGTGTCGTACGGCGTTGTCGACGAGGTTCTGCAGCACGCGCGACAGCAGCTCGCCATCGGCGTGCACGGCGTCGGCGGCGCCGTCGACGCGCAGCTGCAGCGTCTGCTCACGGCCGTCGATCAGCGGCGCCATCTGGTCCGCGACGTCCGTCAGCATGCGTCGCAGATCGAGCGGCGCGATCTTCGGGGAGAACGCGCCCTCCTCGCTGCGCGACACGTCGAGCAGGTTGAGCGCGAGACGGTGGATCACCTCGGCCGCGGCGGCGACGTTCTTCCACGCGCGCCGCTCCGCGTCGGCCAGCGTCGCGCTGCGCAGCCGCGCGCGGCTCGACATCAGGATGCCGCTCGCGGGGCTCTTCAGGTCGTGCACCAGGAGCGCCGCCAGCTCCTCGCGCTGTCGCTGCGCGCGCAGCAGTGCGTCGTTCTTCGCGGCGAGCTCGGACTCGCTCGCCTCGAGCGCCGCGGTCCGCTGACGCACGCGCTCCTCCAGCATCGCGTAGAGCCCGACGTTCTCCAGCGCGATCGAGGTGCTGTCCGCGAGCGCGGAGAGGAGACGCACCTCCTCGCGCGACGCGCGCCGGTGCTGCGCCCAGTACGTGCCGATGGCGCCGACCGGCGACAGCGTGCGGATCGGCACCATCACGAGGCTCTTCACGAAGGTCGGACGGTACGCCTCGGAGGGAACGCGCGTGTCCTGCGCGATGTCGTCGATGATCACCGGCTCGCGGTGCTTCATCGCCCAGCCGCTCACGCACTGGTCCATCGGGAAGCGGCGGCCCTTCCACAGCGGCGTGATCGCGTCCTCGTCCACGTAGTGGCAGTAGTCGCCTTCGCGCAGCACGAAGGTCGCGCCGTCGGCGCTGGTCAGCTCGCGCGCGGCGCTGCGCACGATGGTCGTGACGTCGTCGAGCGTCCGGACGAGCGACAGCTCCTGCACGACCGCGAGCAGACGCTCGAGTCCGCGCAGATAAGGCTCGCCGGGCCGTGGTGGATCATCCATGGGTCACGCTCCGTCAGGAAGCGATTTGGACGGTCCCCGCTGCCACGAAAGGGCGGCGCGGCGCAAGCGCAAACCGCGGCCGCGTCATCGTCGAACGTCAGCGCGACGCGAAGGCGAGCCACTGTCGCGGCCGGCGGCGGGGTCGGTGCGGCCGTCAGTCCACCAGCAGCGACAGGAAGATCAGCGCCCAGAGCACGTAGTTCGCGGGCTCGGCGGTGTGGGCCGCCCCGTACGATGCCGTGGCCAGCGCCGCCGCGACCAGCAGGTGCCGCGCGCGGATGCGCCGGAGCACGGGGCCGCCGCCGCTCAGCTCGCCGCGCGCAGCGGCACGGGCTTGCGGTCGGGGCGCGGTCCGCCGGACGCCTCGATCCGTCGCGCCAGGTAGCGCTGGATCAGCCACAGCGGCTTCTCGAGGTGGCTCAGCGGTCCCGGCTCGTAGGCCATCGAGTGCATGCCGCGCTGGACCGCGGTGCACATCTCCATGTCCTCGAGGTGGAACGCGCGCAGCATCTTCATGTCTTCCGCGAAGCGGTTGTCCCAGTCGGGCATCTGCTTCGCCTCCGGCAGCACGAGCAGCGTGGTGAGCAGCTTCATGCGCTCGGGTCCCTCGGGCATCACGCGGTACCAGTAGACGCGGTCCGGCGCGGCGAAGAGCAGGAAGGTCGGGAAGCCGACGTACACGTACCAGTCGGTGCGCTTGTCGATCGGCACGGTGTCGATGTCGACGAACTGCCGCAGGGAGCTGGTCTGCGTGCGCACCTCGTCGGCGAGCGACTGGATCAGCGGCAGGTGCGCGACGGTGTAGCCGGGATGCTCGTCCTCGGACCAGCACGTCTTGCCCGGGAAGAGCGGCTCGAAGATCTTCGAGTGCGCGCCGATGTGGTGGTAGCACTCGGCGAAATTCTCGACGAGGATCTTCCAGTTGAAGGCGCAGTCCCACTCGACCTCGGCGACCATCTCGAGGTCGGCGATGCGCCACGGCGCGATCTGCTCGCCCATGCGGTCGTAGAGCGTCGCGAGCGGCTCGGCCGTGCCGGAGAGATTGACGAACACGAAGCCGTTCCAGATCTCGGTCCGGAACCGGTGCAGGCGCGTCTCGTCGCGACAGAAGAGCTGGGACTCCTGCATCTCCGGTGCGCCGGTGCACTTGCCGTCGAGACCGAACGTCCAGAAGTGGTAGGGGCAGCGCAGCACGCGTGCGTTGCCCGCAGTGGCGCGTCCGTACTCCGGCGGATTGATGTCCATGCCGCGGTGCGGGCACACGCGCGACAGCACGCGTACCTCGCCGTCCTTGCCGCGCGCGAGAAGCAGCGGCTCGCCGAGCAGGTCGAGGTTCCGGAAGTCGCCGGAGTTCGGCACCTGCGACACGTGGCCGGCGCAAAGCCACTCCTTGCGCAGCAGGTGCTCGACCTCCCACGCGTAGTGCTCCGGGTCGGTGTAGGCGGCGGATGGAAGTGCGCGCGCCTGGTCGAGGGGGCTCTTCGCGGATTCGACGATCTGCTCGTGGAGGCGGTCGAGGGTCACTGCGTGCTCCTTCCAGCCGTCCACCCGCAGCAACCGTTGTGCCGCGCACGAAACCCGTTCTCCCGCGACAATTCGGCGAACGATTCCATTGCCCGACAGGCGCTGCCGATTGTCGCGGCATCGACTGCGCGAGGGTTGTGCAGTGCAGCCGAAGCGGCGCGGCGCCCGAGCGTGGACCTTCGAGAAGGTCCCTGATAGGGGCGCTCCGCTCGTTGACGTGGAGGCCTCATGACGAAGATCACCGAAATCTATGCCGACCGACTCGTTCCGCTGCTGAAGTTGAATCTCGGCAAGCTCGGAAAGCCCGTGCCGTCCGACGCCAACCTCAGGCTCATCGCAATCGGCCTCATCGAGAAGGCCGAGGAGAAGAAGGTTGCACTCACCAGCAGCGCTCTGAGCTACATCGCCTTCCTGTACGCCAACGTCTACGCGGCCGGCCCGGTCGAGTTCGAGAAGGGGCTCGATCAACAGCGAGAGCCGCTGCTTGTCGCCGAGCTGCTGCCAGTCGTGCGATCGCAGTTGGCGGCCAGCGACGGGAATGCCGAAGATCTCGAGGCGCGGGCGGTGAAGGTTGCGGGTGAGCTCGCGAGTGAGCTTCTGAACAAGGCTGGCTGAACCATCTCCAGCGCGCGTCCCGCCGGCTCCTTTCGTGCGGCCGCGTCAAGAGCCGATGACGACGACGTTCTTGCCGTTCGCGGGACGGCTCGTGAACGCGCTGCGCGCGTCGGCGAGGTCGTAGACCGCGCCGACGAGCGGGCGCAGGTCGCCGGCGTCGATGAGGCGCGCGACGTTGGCGAGCTGCGCGCGGCTCGGCTGCACGATGAAGAAGGCGTCGCGCACGCGCGGGTCGGAGGTCTGCTCGCCCGACGCGGCGACGGTCACGAGCCGGCCGCCGGGTCGCAGGACGCTCCACGAGCGATCGAGCGTCTCGCCGCCGACGGTGTCGAGCACGACGTCGATCGCGTGCGCCGCCTCCTCGAAGCGCGTCGCATGGCGGTCGATCGTGACCTCGACGCCGAGCCGCCGCACCAGCGGTGCGTTGCGCGCGGACACGGTGCTGAGCACGTGCGCGCCGCACAGGTGCGCGATCTGCACCGCGAAGCTGCCGACCGCGCCCGCGCCGCCGTGCACCAGCACGCGCTCGCCGGGCTCGAGGCGCGCGCGGTCGACCAGCGCCTGCCACGCGGTGAGCGCCGAGATCGGTGCCACCGCGGCGGTCGCGTGATCGACCGAGCGCGGCTTCGGTGCCACGTCGTCGGCGCGGGCGACGCAGCGCTCGGCGAGCGCGCCGTCGCGGTACCAGTCGTTCATGCCGTAGACGGCATCGCCCGGCGCGAGGTCGCCGACACCGGGTCCGACGGCTCGCACGACGCCGGAGAACTCGTGTCCGGGAACGACCGGCAGCGTGCGCGGCGCGCCCTCCGGCGTGGTCCACGTCGGCAGCCAGTCGAGCTCGGTCGGCGTGACGCCGGCCGCTCGGACGTCGATCAGCAACTCGCCGGCTTCCGGGCGGGGCATCGGCGCGTCGTCGAGCGCCAGCGCCTCGGGGCCGCCACGATGGTGCAGGCGGATCGCTCTCATGTCGCCGAAGTTCCGCGGCGGCGAGGACCAGTCAACACGCGCGGCCCGCATTCCCAACCGTTGTCCGCAGGCGACGACGCATCCGCCATGGCACCTCGCGCACCCTGCCGCGATGGGCGCGGTCACTCCACGGTGACGCTCTTGGCGAGATTGCGCGGCTGGTCGACGTCGCGGCCGAGCGCGACCGCGGTCTCGTAGGCGAGCAGCTGCAGCGGGATGGTGAGCAGGAGCGCGCTCAACACCGGCTCGGTCTGCGGCACGACGATCAGGTCGTCGACGCGCGTCGGCAGCGACTCGTCGCCGGGCTGCGTGATGGCGATGACCGGTCCGCGTCGCGCGCGGATCTCCTCGATGGACGACAGCGACTTCTCGTACAGGTCGTCCTGCGGCAGCACGACGTACGTCGGCGTCTCGGGCGAGATCAGCGCGAGCGGTCCGTGCTTCAGCTCGGAAGCCGGGTACGCCTCCGCGTGCACGTAGCTGATCTCCTTCAGCTTCTGCGCGCCCTCGAGCGCGACCGCGTAGGCGTGCGTGCGGCCGATGAAGAACGCGGACGGGTGCTGCATGTACTTGACCGCCAGCGCGCGGATGCGCTCGCGCTCGCGGAGGATCGTGCGCACCTGCTCGGGGATGCGGCCGAGCGCGGTGATGACGCGCTTGCCGTCCGCGGACGAGAGGTCGCGCACGCGGCCGAGGTTCAGCGCGAGCAGCGCCGTGCACAGCAGCGTCGAGGTGAACGCCTTGGTGGACGCGACCGCGATCTCCGGTCCGGCGTGCATGTAGATGCCGCCGTCGCACTCGCGCGCGATCGTGCTGCCGACGGTGTTGACGATGCCGAGCACGCGTCCGCCCTTGCGGCGGACCTCCCGCACCGCGGCGAGCGTGTCCGCGGTCTCGCCCGACTGGCTCACCGCGACGTAGAGCGTCTCGCGCTCGATCACCGGATTCCGGTAGCGGAACTCCGACGCGGGCTCGGCGTCGGTCGGGATGCGCGCCAGCGTCTCGATCATGTGCGCGCCGGAGAGTCCCGCGTAGTACGCGGAGCCGCAGCCGAGGATCTTGACGCGGCGGATGTCGAGCAGGTCGCGCGCGCTCAGGTTGAGCCCGCCGAGGTGCGCCGTGCCGAACTGCGCGTCGAGGCGGCCCTTCAGCGTGCGCTCGCAGGTCTCGGGCTGCTCGAGGATCTCCTTGAGCATGAAGTGCGCGTGCTCGCCGCGGTCGTACGCCTCGAAGCCCCACGGCACCGTCGCCGGGCTCTTCTGCGTCGGCTCGTCGTCGAGCGTCGACGTGCGGAAGCCGCCCGCCTCGATCGACGCCATCTCGCGGTCGTCGAGGTAGACGATCTGCTGCGTGTGGCGGACCAGCGCGGCGACGTCGGAGGCGACGAACATCTCCTTGTCGCCGATGCCGATCACGACCGGGCTGCCGTTGCGCGCGGCGACGATGCGGTCGGGGTGCCGGCCGTCGATGACGACGATGCCGTAGGTGCCTTGCACCGAGCGCAGCGCCTCGCGCACCGCCTGCTCGAGGTCGCCCTGGTACGCCGCCTCGATCAGGTGCGCGAGCACCTCGGTGTCGGTCTCGGAGCGGAAGGTGTGTCCCGCAGCGGTGAGCTCGGCGCGCAGCGCCGCGAAGTTCTCGACGATGCCGTTGTGCGCCACCGCGATCTCGCCGGAGCAGTCGGCGTGCGGGTGCGCGTTCGCGTCGGTCGGCAGTCCGTGCGTCGCCCAGCGCGTGTGTGCGATGCCGGTCGTGCCGCGGAGGCCGCGCTTCGGCAGCGTCGCCTCGAGGCGCGCGATCTTGCCCGACGACTTGTGCAGCTTGACGCCGCTCCGCGAGATCACCGCGACCCCGGCCGAGTC
>JAXLXO010000060.1:0-5316 GCA_046327915.1 Binatia bacterium
GGTAGGTGACGGGATCGGGGGTGTCCCAGGCCTCCGCAAGGTCCGGGGCGGGAGCGCCGTCGGCGGACGTCCGGACGAGCCCGCGGTGCACGAGATCGAGAATCGCCACGGCGCTCGCGTCGGTCGCCGACCGGGGGTCGAGCGAATTCGGCGGCGCGTCGAGCCCGACCACCACCCACCCGGGCTCCCGCGGGGCTTCCCGCGTGCACCCGGACGTTCCCGTGGCGGCCAGGGCCGCCACCAGCGCAAGGGCGCAAGTCCTCACGCAGACGGCGGAAAACCGTTGACGCCGGGAAAGGACGTCTGGTACCGAAGGGCACCAACGGAGCTTGAACGACGCCGGGAGAGTGCCGATGCACCTGGAGGGAGTCACCCGGCGCAAGACCGCGACGAGGCGGTGTTTCACGTCGTGGTGTGCGGAGGTGGGGAGATGCGGATGAAGCGAAGCCGTGCGGGCCGTTCCGGCGCCGCTGGTTCGACGGTCGTGCGCGCGCTGCGCGCCGGTGCTGGTCTCCTGATCTTGACGCTGACGCTGGTCGCCGCGGCCGGCTCCGCGCGTGCGGACGAGAACACGTTCCCGCGCCCCCGCGTGCTCGAGCCCGCGATCGCGTTCTGGCGCGACATCTTCGCGAAGTACTCCGAGCACCAGGTGGTGGTGCACGATGATTGGTATCTCGGCAAGGTCTACGAGGTGCTCGACTTCCGCTCCTGGGCGGAGGACGGCCAGCCTCTGACCATGCCGCAGATCAACGAGAAGAAGCGGCAGGTCGAGGAGGCGGAGGCGCGCGTGCGCGACATCCTGCTGCGCCTCGACGCGAACGGCGGCTCCGCGGAAGGGCTCGGCCCCGACGAGCGCAAGGTCGCGAAGATGTTCGCGGACGTCGCGGGCGACGACAAGTTCCGTCTCGCCGCCGACCGCATCCGCACGCAGCCGGGCCTGCGCGAGCGCTTCGCGCTCGGCGTCGCGCGCCAGCGTCCGTACCTCGCGCGCATGGAGCGCATCTTCGGCGAGGAGGGCATGCCGCCGCAGCTCGCGCGCGTGCCGCTCATCGAGTCGTGCTTCGACGTGAACGCGTACTCGAAGGTCGGCGCCGCCGGCGTGTGGCAGTTCATGCCGTCGACGGGCCGCCAGTACATGATGGTCAACGACGCCGTCGACGAGCGCAAGGATCCGCTGCGCGCGACGCGCGCGGCGGCGCGCCACCTGATGGCCGATTACGACGCGCTCGGCGAGTGGCCGCTCGCGATCACGGCGTACAACCACGGTCGTGGCGGCGTGTCGCGCGGGACGGGTGAGGTGAACTCGGTCGACATCGGCGACGTCGTCATGGGCTACCGCGGCAAGGCGTTCGGCTTCGCGTCGCGCAACTTCTACGTCGAGTTCCTCGCCGCGGTCGACGTGTCGTCGCGCGCCGACGAGCTGTTCGGCGACTTGCCGCACATGCCGGCGGTGGAGGGCGAGGAGGTCGAGCTGCCCTACGCGATGGGCATCCATCAGGCGGCGAGCCTGGCGGGCGTGAGCCGCGAGGATCTGATCGTCGCGAATCCGGCGCTGCTGTCGAGCGTCACCGACGGGCGGGCGTCCATGCCGCGCGGCTACCGGCTGCGCGTGCCCTCGGGCGGCGACGTCGTGCAGGTCTCGAGCGCGGAGCCCCCGCCGCGCGTCGAGCGCGTCCAGGTCGCTAGCCGTTCGCGCTCGACGAGCAGGGCGTCGGCGAGCTCGCGCAGCGGGATCACGAAGGTGTCGGCGAGCACGAAGACCCGCTCGGCGAGCAGCGCGAAGAAGAGCCGCAGCTCGGTGGTCGTCCACCAGGTGAAGGCCGGCCAGACGCTCGGCGGCATCGCGCGGCAGTACGGGACCACGGTCGAGGCGATCCGGGACGCCAACAAGGTCGGCAAGTCCGTCCAGACCGGACAGCGCCTGCGCATCCCGTCCTGACGACGGGGCGCATGGCGCTGCGGGCCGCCCGTGCGGCGGCGGGCCGACGATGCTAGGCGTGGACCGCGCCATGCGCTACCTGCCGATTCTGGTCGACCTCGCAGGACGGGCCTGTCTCGTGGTCGGAGCCGGCGCCATCGCCGCCCGCAAGGTCGAGCAGCTGCTCGCCGCGGGCGCGCGTGTCACGGTCGTGGCGACCCGCATCGGCACGCGCGTGACGGAACTGGCGGCTGCGACGCCGTCGGTGCGCGTCGAGCAGCGCGCCTACCGCCCCGAGGACCTCGACGGCGTCGCGCTCGCGTTCGCCGCGACCGACGATCCGGCTCTCCAGGAGGCGATCGCAGTGCAGGCCCGTGCGGCCGGAATCTGGCTGAATGCGGTCGACGAGCCCGAGCGTTGCTCGTTCGTGATGCCGGCCATCCTCGACCGCGATCCGCTCGTCGTGGCGGTGAGCAGCTCGGGCGCGAGCCCGGCCCTGGCGCGGCGGATTCGCGACGACCTCGACGAGACGCTCGGTCCCGAGTATGCCGCCGCCGTGGACACGCTCGCGAAGCTCCGTGGACGGTACGCGCCCGGGCCCCGGCGTCAGGCGGCGTTCATGCGCATCGTCGACGGCGGATTGCTTGACGCGCTGCGCGGCGGCGACGGACGGCGCGTGGACGAGCTGATCGCCGCGGCGTGCACGGGCCTCCCCGAGCAGGCGGCCGCCGGAGGGACGCGATGAGCGAGGCCATCCTCCTGCGGCTCGCGCTGCTGCTCTATCTCGCGGGCACCGTCTGCGGCGGCCTCTCGCTGGTGAACCCGCGCGACTCCATGCGCCGCGCGACGTCGTTCTCGCTGGCGGCGGGCTTCCTGCTGCAGGGGGCGGCGATCATCGCGCGCTCGTTCGAGGTCGGGATCATCGCCGTCGCGACGCTCGCCGACCAGGGCGCGCTCTTCGCGTGCCTGCTGGTCGGCGTCTACCTGCTCGCGCAGCTCCGCTACCGGCTCGCGGTGCTGGGCGCGATGGTCGGACCGATCGGCTTCGTCGGCGCGCTGGTCGCGCTGGTCGCGCACGGCGGCGCGCAGGACGTGCCGCCGCTCCTGAAGAGCCCGTGGCTGCCGGTGCACGTGACGCTCGCGTTCCTCGGTAATGCGGCGTTCGCGCTCGCCTTCCTGGTGAGCCTCGTCTACCTGTGGCAGGAGAAGCAGCTCAAGTCGCACAGCATCGGGCAGATGACGCGCCGGATGCCGCCGCTCGAGACGCTCGACAACGTCAACTTCAAGTTTCTCGGCTGGGGCTTCGTGCTGCTGACGATGAGCATCGTGAGCGGCGTCCTGTGGGCCGAGCTGTCGTTCGGACGCATGTGGTCGTGGGAGCCGCGCACGATGTGGACCACGATCATCTGGGTCCTCTATGCCATCCTGCTGCACGGCCGCGTCACCGTCGGCTGGGGCGGGCGCCGCGCCGCCGCGCTGACGATCGTCGGCTTCGGCGTGCTCTTCGTCGCGTTCATCGGTGTCAACGTGCTGGCGCCCGGTCGCCACGCCGAGAGCTTCGGATGAGCGACGGCACCGCGCGCGTGCAGGCGCTCCGGAGCCGCGAGGCCGAGCCGCAGGTGGAGCTCTGGGTGTTCGGCCTGAACCACAGGACGGCCCCGGTCGAGCTGCGCGAGCGCCTCGCGTTCCCCGAGGAGGACGTCGCCGACGTGCTGAAGCGCGCGATCGGTGCCGCACCCGTCGAGGAGGCGGTGCTGATCTCGACCTGCAACCGCGTCGAGCTCGTCGCCGTGTCGGCGCGCGACGTCGACATCGTCGAGCCGGTGACGCAGTTCTTCGCGCGCGAGCGCGGCGTCCCCGCCGCGACCATCGCCTCGCACTGCTACGTGCACCGCGGCAAGCAGGCCCTGCAGCACGTCTTCCGCGTCGCCTCGAGCCTCGACTCGATGATGGTCGGCGAGCCGCAGATTCTCGGCCAGATGAAGGCGCAGTTCCGCCTCGCGGTGGAAGGTGCGGCCGCAGCGCGCATCCTGCGGCGCTGCTTCGAGCGCTCGTTCACGGTCGCGAAGCGCGTGCGCAACGAGACCGGCGTTGCGGGCAAGGCCGTGTCGCTCAGCTCCGCGGCGGTCGAGCTCGCCAAGCGCATCTTCGACGACCTGGGCGACAAGACCGCGATGCTGATCGGCGCCGGCAAGATGAGCGAGCTTGCCGCACGGCACTTCGTCGGGCAGGGCATCGCGAGCGTGATCGTCACCAACCGCTCGTTCGACCGCGCCGTCGATCTCGCGCGGCAGTTCGGCGGCACGCCGGTACCGTTCGACCGCTACGCGCAGTACCTGCCGCTCGCCGACGTCGTGCTCGGCTCGGTGACGACGTCGGGCTACCTCTTCGGTCCGTCGCAGCTGCACGAGGTGCTGCGCGCGCGCCGCCGTCGGCCGATGTTCTTCATCGACCTCGGCGTACCGCGCAACTTCGATCCCGCGATCAACGACCTCGACAACGTCTACCTGTACAACATCGACGACCTCGCCAACGTCGCCGACGACCACCGCGCCGAACGGGAGAAGGAAGCCGTCGAGGCCGAGGAGATCGTCCGCGAGGAGACAGAGCGCTTCTGGCAGTGGATCTCGCGCCGCGACGTCACGCCGACGATCGTCGCGCTGCGCGGCAAGCTCGACGGCATCCGCAAGAACGAGCTCGAGCGCGCGCTGGTCGCGCTGCGCAAGCTCGAGCCCGACGAGCGCCGCGCGCTCGAGGCGATGACGCAGGCGATCGTCAACAAGATCCTCCACCCGCCGCTCGCCGTCCTCAAGCAGCTCGCGCTGCAGGATGCGTCGGAAGCGGCGCAGGTCGCGGAGCTGGTGCACCGGCTGTTCGCGCTCGAGCCCGCGGCGGCTCGGGACGCGGCCGACGACGAGGAAGAGCGCTGACGTGGCAAAGCTCAGGGTCGGAACACGCGGCAGCGCGCTCGCGCTCGCCCAGAGCGGTCAGACCGTCGCGCGCCTCGAGGCGGCCGGCGTGCCGGCGGAGCTCGTCGTCATCCGGACGTCGGGTGACAAGCTCGCGACCGTCTCGCTCTCCAAGGTCGGCGGCAAGGGCCTGTTCATCAAGGAGCTGGAAGAGGCTCTGGCGGCGAACGAGATCGATCTCGCGATCCACTCGATGAAGGACGTGCCTGCGGAGCTGCCGCCGGGCTTCGCGCTCGCCGCGGTCACGACACGCGCCGACGTGCGCGACGTCCTCGTGCGGCGTGCGGCGGACGCTCCTGCGGCTGGAGCCGAGGGCCCCGCCGGTGCGGACGCGCTGTCGCGCCTGCCGGCGCTCGCGGCGTTGCCGCCGGGTGCGCGCGTCGGGACGGGCAGCCTGCGCCGTCGTGCACAGCTCGCGGCGCTGCGCGG
>JAXLXO010000061.1:0-4109 GCA_046327915.1 Binatia bacterium
GCTGTCGTGGGCCGACCTGATGATCCTCACCGGCAACGTCTCGTTCGAGACGATGGGCTTCAGGACCTTCGGCTACGGCGGCGGACGCGTCGACGTCTACGAGCCGACCGACGTCAACTGGGGTCCCGAGACCGAGTGGCTCGCCGACCAGCGCTTCACGAAGGACCGCAAGCTCGACAAGCCGCTCGCCGCGTCGCAGATGGGCCTCATCTACGTGAACCCGGAGGGGCCGAACGGCAAGCCCGATCCGCTCGCCGCGGCGCACGACATCCGGGCGACCTTCGGCCGCATGGGCATGAACGACGAGGAGACCGTCGCCCTGATCGCGGGCGGCCACTCGCTCGGCAAGACGCACGGTGCGGCGAATCCGCACAAATACGTCGGGCGCGAGCCGGAGGCGGCGCCGCTCGAGGAGCAGGGGCTCGGCTGGAAGAACAAGTACGGCAAGGGCAACGCCGGCGACACGATCACCAGCGGGCTCGAAGGCGCGTGGACCAACACGCCCGCGAAGTGGTCGCACGACTATCTGAAGCACCTCTTCGACTACGAGTGGAAGCTGACGAAGAGCCCGGCCGGCGCGCAGCAGTGGACGCCGACCAACGCCAAGGGCCCGAACGTCCCCGACGCGTTCGACCCCGACAAGAAGCACCTGCCGATGATGCTGACGACCGACCTCGCGCTGAAGGAGGACCCGGCGTACGGCCCGATCGCGAAGCGCTTCTACGAGAACCCGCAGGAGTTCGAGGCCGCCTTCGCGCGCGCCTGGTACAAGCTCACGCACCGCGACATGGGTCCGCGCACGCGGCTGCTCGGCGCGGAGGTTCCGCCGGCGCAGATCTGGCAGGATCCCGTGCCCCCCGCGGACGGCGCGGTGATCGGTGCCGCGGAGATCGCGACGCTGAAGGGCATGATCCGCGAGTCGGGGCTCACCACGCCGCAGCTCGTGACGACGGCGTGGGCGTCGGCCTCGACCTACCGCGACACCGACAAGCGCGGCGGCGCCAACGGCGCGCGCATCCGCCTCTCGCCGCAGAAGGACTGGGCCGTGAACCAGCCGGCGGAGCTGGCGAAGGTGCTCGCGGCCTACGAGGGCATCCAGAAGAAGTTCAACGACGGCTCGGCCGGCAAGAAGGTCTCGCTCGCGGACCTGATCGTGCTCGGCGGCGTGGTCGGCGTCGAGGACGCGGCGAAGCGCGGCGGCGTGAGCGTCGACGTGCCGTACGCGCCGGGACGCACCGACGCGACGCAGGAGATGACCGACGTCGCGTCGTTCGCGTACCTCGAGCCCGCCTCCGACGGTTTTCGCAACTTCGGCGGCAAGGCGAAGGGCAAGGACGCGGCGCAGCAGCTCGTCGATCGTGCGGATCTCCTGACCTTGACGGCCCCGGAGATGACGGTGCTCGTCGCCGGCCTGCGCGTCCTCGGCGCCAACACCGACGGCTCGAAGAACGGCGTCTTCACGAAGCAGCCGGGTGCGCTCACCAACGACTTCTTCGTCACGCTCACCGGCATGGACGTCGAGTGGAAGAAGGCGCCCGGCGACGGCGACGTCTACGAGGCGCGCGACCGCAAGACGAAGGAGCTGGTGTGGACCGGCACGTCGGTCGACCTCGTGTTCGGGTCGAACTCGCAGCTGCGCGCGCTGGTCGAGGTGTACGGCGCCGACGACGCGAAGGAGAAGTTCGCCCGGGACTTCGTCGCGGCCTGGACGAAGGTCATGAACCTCGACCGCTTCGATCTGCCGGGTCGCGGGCCGTCGACGCTGACGAAGCGCGACGGCGTGGCGTCCGCGCAGGGCTGAGCGCGCGGTCGTCTCGCGTCAAGGGCCGGCGGGATCTCCGCCGGCCCTTCGTGTTCGGATGCTCAGAACCGGCCCGAGCGCAGGAACCCCCAGGCGACGATCAGATACCCGCCGCCCGCGGTGAGCAGCCCGAGGACGCCGAGCACCGGGTTCGCGGGGATGCCGAAGACGGTCGGTCCGCCGCCGGACGCGAGCAGGATCGACGACCCGACGAGCAGCGCGCTCACCATGAGGCTCAGCGACACGCGGTTCGCGCTGCGCGCGCGCTCCAGCTCGGCGTGCCGGTAGCCGTCCATCTCGGCCTTGACGGTGAGGCGTCCGCTGCGCAGCTGCGCGACGATCGCCGTGAGCTCGCGCGGCAGCGTCGCGAGCATCGTGACGGTGTCCTCGCCGGCGCGGATCGCGTCGCGCGCCAGGAACCGCGGGTCGGCGAGGCGCTCGAGGTACGAGCGCAGCACCAGCGGACGCATCGCCTGCATCGGGTCGAGCCGCGGGTCGAGGATGCGCGCCACGCCCTCGACGGTCGCGAGCGCCTTGCCCGTCAACAGCAGCTCGGGCGGCACCAGCACGCGGTGTCGTGCCAGCACCTCGAAGAGCTCGCCGATGAAGACGCCGATGTCGACCTCTTCGAGCGGCAGCTCGTTGTAGGCGTCGATCATCTCCTGCGCGTCGCGGCGCAGCGCGCCGAGGTCCGCACTCTCGTCGACCAGCTCGAGGCGGCGGAAGAGCGCGACGATCTTGCCGCCGTCGCCGAGCAGCACGCCGACCAGGAGCTCGAGCAGCGCGTCGCGCAGGTCGCGGTCGAGCTGGCCCATCATGCCCATGTCGATCGGCGCGATGCGGCCGTCGCGCAGCACGAAGATGTTCCCCGGATGCGGGTCGGCGTGGAAGAAGCCGTACTGGAAGATCTGCTTGACGACGAACTCGACGCCTCGCCGGGCGAGGTCGGAGCGGTCGATGCCCGCGGCTTCGAGGGCCGTCACGTCGGATGCCTTGATGCCGTCGATGAACTCGAGCGTCAGCACGGCCTTGCCCGACAGCGCCGGGTAGTTGCGCAGCACGTGCACGGTGCGGTCGCCGCGGAAGTTGCGCGCGAAGCGCTCGATGTTGCGCGCCTCCTTCGTCAGGTCGATCTCGCGCCAGATCGAGCGGCGGAACTCCTCGGCGATCGCGCGCGGCGAGAACTGCCGGCTCTCGGGGACGTTGTCCTCCAGCAGGCCGGCGAGGCTCGTCAGGACGTCGAGGTCGCGCGCGATCTGCGTCTCGAGGTTCGGGCGGCGGACCTTCACCACGACCTCGGTGCCGTCCTTCAGCGTCGCGCGGTGCACCTGCGCGATCGACGCCGCGGCGAGCGGCGTCACGTCGAAGCGCGCGAACAGCTCCTCGACCGGACGCCCGAGCTGCTGCTCGACCTCGCGCTTCGCGTCCTCGCCCGGGAACGGCGGCACGCGGTCCTGCAGGTGGCGCAGCTCCTCGACGAGGCTCATGGGGATGAGATCGGGCCGGGTCGCGAGGACCTGTCCGAGCTTGATGAACGTCGGACCGAGCTCCTCGAACGCCATGCGGATGCGTTGCTCGGTGGTGAGGGCTTCCGCCGCCGGGTCCTCGGTGACGCCGGCGAGCCGGCGCCGCACGCGCTCGATGCCGCCCACGAGGCCGAGGCGCGGCACGAGGTCGCCCCAGCCGTACTTGACGAGCACCGCGGCGATCTCGCGCAGGCGCTGCAGGTTGCGCACCGTCTGCGGGATGCGGAACAGCGTCGAGATCTGCATCGCGATCAGATCCCGTCGCCGTCGCCGCGGCTCTTCGCATCGCCCGCGACGAGGGCCTCGAGTGCGGCGACGCGGGCCTCGAGCCGCGCGATGCGGGCCGCGGCGTCGTCGGGGGGCGGCGGCGGTGCGGATGCGTCGTTCGCGTGGGCGGTCGCATCGGATGCGGCCTGACGGAGGCCGGCGAGAATGCGCCGCGGCTCGCGCAGCGCGTCACCGATCAAGGCGCGGCCGCGCTCGACGGCCTCGTCCACCGCGGACGCGAGGGACGCGACCTCGTCGGCGGTGATGCGTCCGTCGCGGATCAGCTCGCGGGCGATGCGCTCCGCATCGGCGCGCGCGCTGCCGAGGCGGTCGGCGATCCAGCCGGGAACGTCGGAGGGACCCTCGTCGCGCTGCGTCGACACGTGGCCCGTATACCGCACGATCGTGGCCTCGCGCACCACGCCCGGGCCGCACATCGGCCATTGAGAAGCACGAGCCTTCCCCCTATCGTACGGTCCGAAACGTCCATCCCGGTCAGGCCGTCCGGCCACCAC
>JAXLXO010000062.1:0-4074 GCA_046327915.1 Binatia bacterium
TCGCGCCCGGCCCGCGCGCGAGCGTCAGGGCTGGCCGAGCTTCCGTCCTTCCGGTGACAGAAAGCGCGGCTGCGCGAGCCCCATCATGGTCAGGCGCGACTGCATCGCCGTGCCGAGCACGCCGAAGCCGTACTTGACGCTGCGCCGGAAGTTGATCGACGACGAGTCGGTCGAGTAGCGCGTCGGGCAGGTGACCTCGGCGATCCGGAAGCCGAAGTGCAGCGCCTGCACGAGCATCTCGTTGTCGAACACGAAGTCGTCGTCGTTCTCCTCGAGCGGCAGCGTGGTCAGCAGCCGGCGCGAGAACGCCCGATAGCCCGTGTGGTACTCGGACAGCTTCTGCTTCATGAGCAGGTTCTGCGTCAGCGTGAGCAGCCGGTTCGCGACGTACTTGTAGAGCGGCATGCCGCCGCCGCGCGCACCGCCGCCGAGGATGCGCGAGCCCAGCGCCGCGTCGAAGAGGCCGCTCGCGACGCAGCTCGCGAGCGCGGGGATGAGCAACGGCGTGTACTGGTAGTCCGGGTGGACCATCACCACGATGTCCGCGCCGCGCTTGAGCGCCTCGGTGTAGCAGGTCTTCTGGTTGCCGCCGTAGCCGCGGTTCTTCGGGTGCACGATCACGTGCAGCCCGAGCCGGTGCGCGACCTCCACGGTCGAGTCGTGCGAGCCGTCGTCGACGAGCACGATGTCGTCCACGACGTCGCGCGGGATCTCCGCGACGGTCTGCTCCAGGGTCTGCTCGGCGTTGTACGCCGGCATGACGACGCATACCCGCTTGCCCGCGATCACGGAGTGCCTCCACACCACGGCGCGCTCACGACGCACCTCCACGCCGTGCCGCGGCGGAGCCTCCCCGCGCGGTCCCGAGCGATCTCTGACGTAGCCACTGCTGCACGAGGAAGATCCCGACCACGAGTGGTGGTAACGCGAGATACGGCCACAGCGCCAGTAGCGGGGGCAGCGGCGGCTCGACGGTCAGATCCGCGACGACCACGGCGCGTGCGAGCCCGCGCCGGACCTCGGCGACGATGCGGTACCGGCCCGGGATCGGCAGCTTGACCGTTCCCGCCTGCAGCAGCTTGTTGGTCGCGGCCGCGTGCGAGAGCGGCAGGATCTGCGGCATCGCGTCCTCGTGGTCCGGCGTGATCCGGACGCGCACCTGCGCGTCGAGCACGGGGTCGCGCGTCGCCGCGTCCTGGACGAGGACGCTCATGTCGGCGTCGCCGGTGCGCAGCGGCGTCGGCGCGGTGAAGAGCGTCACCACGAGGCCGCTCTGCGTGTTGCTCGCACGCACCAGGCCGCCGTCGGCGAGCGCGCGCGGCGCGGCGGCCGTCGACAGGATCGCGCTGACGAGCAGCAGCACGGGGAGGACGGCGCGCGCTTTCATCCGTGCATCATCGCGCCGCGCATCTGCATCGGCTGCAGCAGGATCCAGATCGCCGCACCCCAGAGCAGCGACGCGAGGACGCCCCACGGCAGCAGCAGACCCGCGCCGCGAGCCGGCCGCGTCGCGTACGGAGCGTCGCCCGCGAAGGTCAGCCGCCACGCGACCCACAGCGTGAGCAGAAGCCCCGCATCGACGATCAGCAGCAGCAGCGGCAGCAGCCATCCCTGTCCCGAGGCCGGCGCCGCCATCGACCACGACGGCGTCCCGAGCGCGGTCACGCCGAGGTCGCTCGCGGCGCGCTGGATCACCGGCAGCAGCGCGCCGCCGCCGGTCGCGAGGTGGAAGACCAGGTGCGCTGCCCACATGCCGGCACCGAGCGGGATCAGCGCGAGCGCGTAGCGGCAGAAGAGCTCGCGCACGCCGGCCGGTGTTCCCGACAGCGCGCGTCCGAGCAGCGCGCAGACGAGCGCGGCCGCGAGCGGCAGCGGAAGGAGCGCGACCGCGAGCAGTGCCGCGGCGATCGCGGCGCGCGACAGTCCGGACGCGACGGCGAGCGCGTCCGTCCACGCCGCGACCGGCGCGGTCATCGCGGCCGCGTTCGCGAACGCGCCGAAGACGATCACCAGCGCGAGCAGCGCCACGTCGGTGCGGCGCGAAAGGCGTCCCAGCGACGACCGGCGCGGATCGCGCGTCAGGTCGGCGGCGGGTGCGACGGCGAGGATGCCGACGTTGTCGTGCGGACACGCGTGCAGGCAGTCGAGACAGAAGGTGCAGTCGAGGTTGCCCTGCTTGCGCGGCAGGTAGAGGTCGAGCTCGCAGCCGCGCTGCTCCTCGTTGCCGCGGATGCAGTCGCGCGTCGTGCAGGAGACGCACGTCGTGAGGCTCTTGACGCGGACCTCCAGCGGCGACAGCGTCGACATCACGAAGTCGAACTGCCCGATCGGGCACAGGTACTTGCAGAAGCTCGCGCCGCGGAAGAGCCCGTCGACCGCGAACGCGGCGCCCGCGTAGCCGATCAGGATCCACGCCGTCGCCCACGGGCTGTCCCACAGGTCGGCGGCCTCGTAGGCGCACAGGTAGGCGACGATCAGCGCCGCCGCGACGAGCTTCGAGCGCAGCGCGCGCGGCCAGTGCAGGCGCGCCGGCAGGAAGCGGCGCCCGAGCTCGCGCGGCACGAGGAACGGGCACGCCATGCAGAACCAGTTCCCCGCGGCGAGGAGCCCGACCACGAGCAGCCCGCGCGCCCACGTCCACGGCAGGACGCCGGCGAGGTTCATCGGCGCCATCGACGGCCCGAGCA
Organism: Binatia bacterium; assembly: GCA_046327915.1. Classification (GTDB taxonomy): domain Bacteria; phylum Desulfobacterota; class Binatia; order UBA12015; family UBA12015; genus VGTK01. Next base: position 2,688 of record JAXLXO010000062.1, read on the forward strand.
GCCCGTCGAGCACGACCAGCGTCGCGAGCGCGAACGTCGCGACGCGCAGCCCGCGCACGAAGCCCGGACGACGCAGCCATCCGCCGACGACCGGGACGTGCAGCAGGTCGAAGGGCCGCGTCCGGCGGCGCAGCACCGCGTCGCGCGCGGCCGCGAGCGCGCGCTCGGCGTCGCGGCCGTCGTCGGGCACGGCGCCCGGACGCGCGAGCGGCGGCGTCAGCAGGCGGATCGCGATCGTCGCCGCGGGGACGAGAAAGAAGATCGAGCTCAGTACCCACATGAGCGCGCCCGCCGCCGACTGGTCGGCGATCGCGCTGGACAGGCCGAGTCGCGGTGCCGCGGCGTAGGTCGGGTAGAGCACGACCTCGGAGAACGAGAACAGCGCCGACAGCGCGGTATTCGAGACGTCGGCGGCGAGCAGGTACGGCAGGATCGCCCAGCGCGGCCACTGCTCCTCGCTCGGCCACGGCACGACCACCGGCCACCAGAAGAGCAGGGCGGCGACGAGGAAGCACGCGTGCTCGACCGCGTGCCACGCGTCGGAGCGCAGCGCGAGCTCGTAGAGGAACGGCAGGTGCCACGCCGTCGTCGTGGTCACGAACGCCAGCAGCGCCACCACCGGATGCGTGAGCACGCGTCCCGCGCTGCGCAGCTCGGCAGAGGCGAGGAACGGTCCGAGAACGGCGCGCGCGAGCGGTGCGGGCAGTCCGCGCAGGAGCGGCATCTGCGGCGACCCGAGCAGCAGCAGCGGCGCCGCGACCATCGTGAGCAGCAGGTGCTGCACCATGTGGACGGTCAGCAGCAGCGACGCGAACGTGTCGAGCGGCGACGCGACCGCGACCAGCAGCGCCGCCAGCCCGACGAGAAACGACGCGAGCTGCCGCGTGGCGAAGCGACCCGGCATCTGCGCGCGCAGCGCACGCCAGCCGCGCACGTAGACCAGTGCCGTGAGCGCGAGTGCCGCGAGCGTCCACGGACGCAGCGTGAACGACGCGAGCGTGGCCTCGGTGACGGTGCTCATGCCGCGACGTCGTGCGCCGTCCGCGCGGACGGCGCCGTCTCCTCAGCCCGCGCCGGGGCCGGTGCGTCCCGCGTCGGCGGCCTTCGCAGGGGCGGCAGGTGCGGCGGGAACCGACGAGTCGCGTGCGGGAAGCTCGCCCTCGGGGTGCAGCGTCGAGAGGAACGCGACCATCGCGGTGACCTCCGCCGGGCTCAGGTTCTTGCCGTACGCCGGCATGTTGCCGCCGCCCTGCAGGACCTGGCGGATCAGCTGGTCGCGCGTGAGACGCGTCGCGACGTCGTCGAGCGCCGGTCCGCGAAGTCCGCCCTCGCCGCCGATCGAGTGGCAGTTGCGGCACTGCTTCGCCTGCACGACGAGCGCGCCCTG
>JAXLXO010000063.1:0-3967 GCA_046327915.1 Binatia bacterium
TCGCGGTGCGAGCCCGGCAGGACGTGCAGGCACCCGTTGTCGAGCCGAGCCTCGGTGACGGCGAGCCACACGCCGAGCTGCCGGTCGGGCTCGAACGGGAAGTAGAGCGCGTCCTGGTGCCACGGCTGTCCGTACGCGCCCGGCGTCTTGAAGATGAACTGCGACAGGAAGCAGTCGACGTCGTCGCCCAGCAGTCCGGCCACCAGGTCGAGCAGCGCGGGATCGCGCGCGAAGCGCGCGAACGTCGGATCGCGGTGCAGGCGGAACACCTTCGAGATCAGGTCCTCCGGCGCGCGCGCGGCGGGGTTGCCGCGGGCCTCGGGCAGCACGAGCGCGGGCGCAACGTCGCGCCCCGCGGCGTGATCGCGGCAGATCGCGACCACGCGCGCGAGCATGTCGCCGAGCACGGGCTCGCGCGCTGCGAAGGCGCGGCGGACGAAGAACCCGTCGCGCTGCCACGACGCACGCTCGTCGGCGGTGAGCATCCGGCCGCGATCATGCGGCGGCCCGATGTCCGCGGTCAACCGGAGCCGCGGCGGGCGGGCGACAGGCCGCCCGTGCATCCCCGTCACCGGACGCCGAGGCGTGGCACGGTCGGGCGATCGCCGCGCCGCGGGCTCTCGCCGGTGCAGGACGCCGAGCATCCGTCGCCGCTTGCGGTGTTGCCGTCGTCGCAGCGCTCGACGGCGCTGCGAAGTCCGTCGCCGCAGACGTCCGTCGAGATCCGCGAGAAGACGGCATCACCGATCGCGAAGCGATCGCACCCGTCGAGAGTGCCCGCGAGCACGGTGCTCAGGCCGTCGGGCGGTGACGGGAGCGCGGTGGTGGTGCGGACGCTGGTGCCGAGCCGGATGTCGGCGCCCGCGTGCGCTCCCTCGATGGCGAGCCAGATCTCCCTGCGCAGGCCGATGGCGTCGCCGGCGACGGCGCCGCGGAGGCCGCCGCGTCCGTCGTCGACGAGGCTCAGATGCAGCCCCTGCACGTCGCGCGGCCGGTCGAGGAGGATCGTGCCCCCGCCACGCCACGTCCCCGTCAAGTCGGAGCACGGGGCGGGGTCGCGGGTGCAGCTCTCGCAGGTCGGGTCGCGAACGAAATCGCCGGGATCGCAATCCTCGTCGGGATCCACGAGTCCGTCGCCGCACATCGGCAGGGTGCAGGCGAACGAGCAGCCGTCGCCGGGGAGCAGGTTGCCGTCGTCGCACCGCTCACCGGCGTCGACGAGCCCGTCTCCGCAGAAGGAGCGCGACACGCGGTCGAGGACGTAGAGCGGCGGCGCGACGTCCCGATCGCCCACTCCGACCCGCTGCAGCTCGAGTCTCTCGCAGCCGAGCGCAGAGCCCGCGAAGCGCACTTCGAGCTCCCGCTCGAAGTAGCGCACCAGGCCGACCAGCTCGATGCGGCCGTTGCGCTCGCGACCGGTGAACGCGACGCGGCTCGCCACGAGGTCCCGCGCGGACGGAGCGAACACCACCGCTTCGATCGTGCCGTCGCGCGCGTGGCGAATCGTCCACGATCCTGCGAAGCCGCGATCGTCGTCGGTGACACGCCACGTGCCGCTCAGGTCCGGGCACGACTGCGGAGCGCCCGGGAGCTCGCGCCGGCACGTGGCCGAGCAGCCGTCGCGATCGTTCGCGTTGCCGTCGTCGCAGGCCTCCCGCGGGTCCCGAACGTCGTCCCCGCAGCGTGGCAGCAGGCACACGTCCGTACAGGCGTCGCGGTCGTCGAGATTGCCGTCGTCGCACTCCTCCTCGAGCCCGACGACCCCGTCGCCGCAGTAGCCGTTCGATCGACGCCTCAGCTCGAACGAATCGCCCGTCACGCCGCCCTGCTGCGCGGTGAACCAGCGGGCCTCGAGCGCGTCGCAGCTCGCCACGGCGATCATGAGTCCCGCGGGGAACTGGAGAAAGGAATAGGTGGCGATCACGCGATCGCCGGCGCGCGTTCCCGAGAGGGAGATGGCGTTTCGTCGGCCGTGCGGGTCGAGCGTGTAGACGCGGACCGACACGGATCCGTCGGCCTCGACGATCTGCACCCGCCGGGAGCCGGTGTCGGCCCAGGTGCCGGTGAGGCTCGCGTCGCAGGCAACTCCGTCGGCGGCGCCGGGGGCGCCTCCGAGAGCGAGCGCGGTGAAGGCGATGCGACCGAGACGGGCCGGCGTCGTACGCATCATCGAGTCCCTCCGCGCGACGCAAGAGCACGTTCGGGGGACCGGCGTCAATGCGTCGGCGGTGCCGACGGCGGTCGCCGCTACAGGCCGCGCGTCTCCTCGAGCCCGAGCATCAGGTTCAGATTCTGCACCGCGGCACCCGCGGCGCCCTTGCCGAGGTTGTCGAGCGTCGCGACCAGCAGCACGTGTCCGAGCGGGTTCGGCAGCACCGCGAGCTCGATGCGGTTGGTTCCGTTCATCGCTTGCGGGTCGAAGGCGTGCTCGTCGCCCGGCACGCTCGACGTGAACGGACGCACCGCGACGAACGCCTCGCCCGCGTAGCGCGCGGCGAGCGCCTGGTGCAGCCGCGCGCCATCGACCCCCGACGGCAGGACGGACGCGTGCAGCGGGATCTCGATGCGCATGCCGCAGCGGAACGGTCCGACCGCGGGCACGAACTGCGGCTTGTGCGCGAGGCGCGCGTAGCGCGTCATCTCCGGGACGTGCTTGTGCTCCTTGTCGAGCGCGTACGGCGCCTCGAAGGGCAGCGCCGCGAGCTTCGTCGCGGGATCCTCCCAGCGCTCGATCATCTGCCGTCCGCCGCCCGAGTAGCCGGACAGCGCGTGCACGGAGATCGCGGTGTCGGCGCGGACGAGAGCGGCGTCGACCAGCGGACGCAGCAGGAGAACGACGCCGGTCGGATAGCAGCCGGGATTCGCGACGCGCTTCGCGGAGCGGATCGCGTCGCGCTGCTCGGGCGCGAGCTCGGCGAGGCCGTACGTCCAGCCTTCGGCGACGCGATGCGCGGTGCTCGCGTCGAGGAAGCGCACCGGTGAATCGCCGGCCAGCGCGACCGCTTCGCGCGCGGCGTCGTCGGGCAGGCAGAGGATCGCGACGTCGGCGGCGCGCAGCAGCTCCTCGCGCGCCGCGGGATCCTTGCGGCGCGCCTCCGCGATCTCGAGCAGCGTGACGTCGTCGCGCGCGGCGAGGCGCTCGCGGATCTGCAGCCCGGTCGTGCCGGCCTGGCCGTCGATGTAGACGCGCTTCATCGACGTTCGACGTGCCACGCGGACCGTGGCGGGGCAACCTCGCGGGCGCGCGTTCCTCGCTCGGAGAATCGGCGCGTCACGGAGCGGCGGACACCTCGGCCGAGGCTTCGCTGCCGGAGCCGCCGCGTCGGTCGCGTGGCTCGAGCAGACGTTCGCGGCGCAGGAAGCTCGCGATCTCGTCCGCTGCGACCTCGTGCTCCTGCGCGGTCCAGTGCGACGTCCGGTCCGGCGGGATGGCGGGCAACGAGCCGTGGAAGCGCTCGCGCAGCGCGAGGAACGGGACGCCCTGCGCGCGGCACAGCGCCGCGACCTCGTGCTCGCGCGCGGACGGCAAGCCGCTCGCCACGTCCTCGTTCGTCGGCAGGTAGACGAGCACGGGGCGGGCGCCGACGTCGCGTGCGCTGGCCGCGAACGCGGTCAGCAGCGCGTCGGTGATCTCGCGCCGCTCGTCCTTCAGGCCGCCGTGCCGCCAGCGCAGGCGGCGCAGCGCGAGGCCCGCGAGGTCGACCAGCTTCGAGCGCCACGGCTCGCGCGCGAGGATCTCGTCCGGCGTCGGGATCGGCACTCCGTGCAGCTCCAGCCGTCCATCGACGAGCTCGAAGTACGGCTTCGCCCAGTCGCGGAACGAGAGCAGGTTGCGCTCGTCGTCCCACGGTGCGTAGCCGAGCAGCACGACGTCGGGCTCGTACGCCGCGGCCTCCTCGCGCAGGCGGAGCAGCATCTGGTCGTGCGCCCAGCCGTGCACGGCGAGGTTCACGACGTCGGCGCCGGA
>JAXLXO010000064.1:0-3597 GCA_046327915.1 Binatia bacterium
CGTGATGAGCCTGAAGCTCGTGCAGCTCGGCTTGACGGGGGCGGCGATGTTCGCCGCCGACGGCACGGTCCTGCAGCCGTCCGAGGTGCTGCGCAAGAAGCCGGTGCTGGTCGAGCGCGGCAGCTTCAAGCCGGTGACGCACGTCAACCTCGACATGATGACGAGCGCGCTCGAGAAGTTCTCGCGCGAGCCCGGCGTCGCTGACGGGGATGTCGTTCCGCTGATGGAGATCACGATGCGGAACCTGATCTCGTCGAACGGCGGCTCCGGCACCGTGGACGTGCACGACTTCCTCGCGCGTGCCGAGGTCATCGCCGCGTGCGGCTACACGGTGCTGATCTCCGACTACTTCGAGTACTACCGCCTCGCCGCCTATCTCGCGCGCCACACCGACCGGCAGCTCGGCGTCGTGATGGGCGCGGGCAGCCTGCGCGAGCTCTTCGACGAGCACTTCTACCAGAATCTCGAGGGCGGCATCCTCGAGTCGTTCGGGCGTCTCTTCAAGAACGACCTGAAGCTCTTCGTCTATCCGCTGCTCGACCCGAGCGGCGAGATCACGACGGTGCGCACGCTGCACGTCGCGTCCGGGCTCAGGAAGCTCTTCGAGTACCTGTCGGACCGCGGCAACATCGAGCAGCTCGACAACTTCAACCGGGACTACCTGCACATCTTCTCGCGCGACATCCTCGAGCGGATCCGCAGGGGAGATGCGTCGTGGGAGGCGATGGTGCCGGCGGTCGTGGCCGAGGTGATCAAGCGCAACGCGTACTTCGACTACCAGCCGTCGCTCGCCGAATCTGCTTGACGCTCGCGACGGGGTCCGACCCTAGCGGAACGCCGCGATGGCGGCGTCGCGGAACGCGGTGAGCGTCGCGTCGCGGTAGGCGCCGCGCGGCTCGTTCAGCCAGATGAAGTCCGCGAGGTCGGGCTTGCGCGTCCCGAGCACGCGCAGGCGGCGACTCTTGACGTACGGTGCGACCAGCGAGTCCGGCACGACGCCGACGCCCGCCCCGTCGAGCACGAGCTCGAGGACCATGTCGGTGGTCGCGGCCCACACCTGCACGTCGGCGCGCGGCGCCGAAGCGCCGACGTGGTGCGCGAGCCAGCGCTCGATCAGCGGATCGCTCTGGTAGTAGTCGATCACCGGCACGCGCGGCAGCTCGCGGGGATCGAAGCCGCGCCGGAAGAAGCGCCGCCCCGAGACCAGCACCAGCTTCTGCCCGAAAAGGCGCGTCGCCTCGATGCGTCCACCGCTCTCGGGCGTGTGGAACGAGAAGGTGTAGTCGAGTCGGTTCGCGAGCAGTCGGCGCTGCAGGTCGTCCTGCGGCGCGAAGACGATGCGCACCGACGCGCGCGGGTGCTGCGCGCGGAAGCGCGTGACGAACGCCGCGAAGCGGACGCGCGGAAAGCCGAGGAAGAGGCCGATGCGCACGAGGCCGCGGACTTCGCCCGCATCGTCCGACAGCTCGTCGACCACGCGCTGCAGGCCGCCCTGATAGTCGCGAGCGCGCTCGTGCAGCAGGCGTCCCGGACGCGTGAGCAGCATGCGCTTTCCGACGCGGTCGAAGAGCGTCGTGCCGAGTGAGGACTCGAAGGCCGACACGCTCTGGCTGACCGCCGAGCGCGTGCGGCCGAGCCGCCGCGCCGCGGCGGTGATCCCACCGAGCTCCGCGACGGCGAGGAAGACGTTCAGCTTGTTGAGGTCGAGATCGTTCAGCTTCACGGTACGAACTGCTTAGAAAGATTAACGTTGCCGATCAATCGGCGCGCCGGTAGCCGTGTCGTCGGGCGGCTTTCCGCCGCGGAGGAGAGTGCGATGCGGAACGACGGTACGGCAGGCGGTGCGACGACGGCGCGATCCGGGGGCGCTGCGCTCGCGGTCCGGACGACTCTCGAGGTTCCGGCGATCCGCCTCGACGTGCGGCTCGGCTGCGAGGCACCCGAGCGCGCGGTGCCGCAGGCGGTGGACCTCGCTCTCGTGATCGACTTCGCGACCGCTCCCGCGGCCTGCACGAGCGACGAGCTCGCCGACACCGTCTGCTACGCGGAGCTCGCCGGGCTCGCCGGCGCGTACTGCGCTGCACGCGAGTTCCGCCTGGTCGAGCGTCTCGCCTTCGAGCTGCGCGACGTCGTGCGGACGCGGCTGCCGCACGACGCCCGCCTCGCGCTCACCGTGACCAAGGTCGCGCCGCCGGTGCCCGGGCTCTCGGGCGGCGTGCGCTTCACCATCGACGATCGCGAACCCCGCTGACCGCCGCGCGCGCCGGCGCCGGCCACGACACGAGGACGGACCCATGGACGACTTCCGCGCCCTGCTCGCCGAGACCGACCCCGAGGTCGCGCACGCGATCGCCGGCGAGGAGCGCCGGCAGCGGCGCGGCGTCGAGCTGATCCCGTCGGAGAACTACACCTACCCCGAGGTGCTCGCGGCCCTCGGCAGCGTGCTCACCAACAAGTACTCCGAGGGCTATCCCGGCAGCCGCTACTACGGCGGACAGGAGTTCACCGACGCGATCGAGCGCCTCGCGCGCGAGCGCGCCTGCGCGCTGTTCCGCGCCGAGCACGCGAACGTGCAGCCGCTCTCGGGCTCGCCGATGAACCAGGCCGTCTACCTCGCGTTCCTCGAGCCCGGCGACACCGTGCTGGCGATGGACCTGTCGCACGGCGGCCACCTCACGCACGGCGCGCCGGTGTCGCACATGGGCCGCATCTTCCGCTTCGCCCGCTACGGCACCGATCCCGCGAACGAGGGCCGCATCGACTTCGACGAGCTGCGCCGCATGGCGCACGACGTCAAGCCGAAGATCGTGCTGTGCGGCTACACGTCGTACCCGCGCGACTACGACTACGCGGAGTTCAAGCGCATCGCCGACGAGGTCGGCGCGCTCACGATGGCGGACGTGAGCCACGTCGGCGGGCTGATCGCGGCGGGCGTGATGCGCAACCCCTTCGACGCCGGCTTCGACGTCGTCACGACGACCACGCACAAGAGCCTGCGCGGGCCGCGCGGCGGCATGATCCTGTGCCGCAAGGCGCTCGCGCGGCGGATCGACAAGTCGGTCTTCCCGGGAATGCAGGGCGGGCCGCACATGAACGTGATCGCCGGCGTCGCGATCACGCTCGGCAAGGCCGCCGAGCCCGCGTTCCGCGCCTACGGCGAGCAGGTGCTGCGCAACGCGCGCACGCTCGCGTCGGAGCTGCTCGCGCGCGGCGCGACGCTGGTGACCGGCGGCACCGACAACCACATGCTGGTGCTCGACACCGTCGCGAGCTTCGGCATCGACGGACGGCGCGCCGAGGAGGCGCTCGACGCGGTGTCGATCACGACCAACAAGCAGATCATCCCCGACGACCCGAACCCGCCGCTGCGGCCGAGCGGTATACGCCTCGGCACGCCGGCCGCGACGACGCGCGGCATGAAGGAGGCCGACATGCGGCTCCTCGGCGGCTGGATCGCCGAGGTCCTGCGCGCGCCCGACGACGCGGCGGTCGCGGCGCGCGTGCGCGAGCGGGTGGAGCGCGCCTGCGCGTGCTTCCCCGTGCCCGGTCTTCCCGCTCAGCCGCGGTCGCAGGCGGCATAGCGGACGCCGCGACGCC
>JAXLXO010000065.1:0-3575 GCA_046327915.1 Binatia bacterium
CGAGAGGCTCTTGACCGGGCCACTTCATCCTAGTCTCTCCGCCGGCAGGCCCACGCGCCCCCGCTCGGGACGCCGTGCCGGCCGCGTTCGCGGGGCCGTGCCGGTTGCGTCGCAGGTCGTGCCGGGCCGCGTGCACGGCGTTCGTGCGGAGGGCGCGCGCACCGTGTTTGTCGCGGAGGGGCGGTGTGGGTCCCGGCGCAGTGACTGCTGGGGAGCCGAGCCGTCCCTGCATTCCCGTGCCTCCCGGCCACGGCGACCGGAACGGAGCCGGGACCCACACCGCCCCTCCGTGGCAGGGACTGTCGAGTCGCGCCCGCAGCAGGGCACGGCGTCGTGGCACGGCGTCAAGGACGGGCGGCGGGTAAGAGAGCAGGGGCAGCTAACGTCCTTCGCGCCGGGGGACGATGCTCGTCGGAGGCACGAGGGGATGAGTGAGGCGACATCTGCGCGCGGGGCGAAGACTGGCGGAACGCCGGGCGTCGCGCAGCCGCTCTTCCAGGCCGGGGACGTCGACGGCTTCTTCGGACTCGCCATCGACAACCTGATCCAGTTCCTCCTGATCCTCGGCCTCTGCACCGGAGTGCTCGGCTTCCCGATCGACCTGCTGCTGCACACGATCCTGCCGGCCGCGGCGCTGTCGATCGTCATCGGCAACTTCTTCTACGCGTGGCAGGCGCAGCAGCTCTCGGCGCGCACCGGCCGCACCGACGTCACCGCGCTGCCGTACGGCATCAACACCGTGTCGCTGTTCGCGTTCGTGATGCTGGTCATGCTGCCCGTCAAGCTGGCGGCGCTCGGCGACGGACTCTCCGAAGCGGACGCCGCGCGTGTCGCGTGGCAGATCGGCATCGCGGCGTGCTTCGTGTCGGCGCTGATCGAGCTCGCGGGCGCGCTCGTCGCGGACCAGATCCGCCGCTACACGCCGCGCGCCGCTCTGCTCTCGACGCTCGCCGGCATCGCCATCAGCTTCATCGCGATCGACTTCGCGATGAAGACCTTCGGTGCACCTCTCGTCGCGATCCTGCCGCTTGGCGTGATCCTCGTGACGTACTTCTCCGGCACACACCTGCCGCTGCGCGTTCCGGGCGGCGCGTGGGCGCTCGGTCTCGGAACGATCGCGGCGTGGCTGCTGTGGGCGCTCGGCGACCCGACGCCGGTGGACGCCGCGCGCATCCCCGGCGCGATGAAGACCGTCGGCTTCTACTTTCCGGTGCCGCTCGCGTCCGACCTGATCGCGGGGCTCACGCACCCGCTGTTCGCGCAGTACCTGATCCCGGTGATCCTGCCGATGGGGCTCTTCAACGTGCTGGGCTCGCTGCAGAACATCGAGTCGGCGGAAGCGGCGGGCGACGCGTACCCGACGATGTCGAGCCTCGCGGTGAACGGCATCGGCTCGGTCGTGGCCGCATTCTTCGGCTCGTGCTTCCCGACCACGATCTACATCGGACACCCCGGCTGGAAGGCGCTCGGTGCGCGCTCGGGCTACTCGATCCTCAACGGCCTGTTCTTCGCCGTGCTGGCGCTCTTTGGCTTGACGTACTTCATCAACACGCTCGTCCCGATGGAAGCCGGCATGGCGATCGTGCTGTGGATCGGCGTGATCATCACCGCGCAGGCGTTCCAGGCGACGCCGCCGGAGCACGCGCCCGCGGTCGCGGTCGGGCTCTTCCCGGCGATCGCCGCGTGGGGCGCGCTGGTCCTGACGCAGGCCCTCGGCGCTGCCGGCAACGTGACCGGCGATCCCGGACTCGCGGCGCGCGTGCTGGCCGATCCGAAGGCGTTCGCGATGGCGGGCCTCGACCTGCACGGGCTCGTGGCGCTGTCGCAGGGCTTCATGCTCACGTGCATGATCTGGTCGGCGATCAGCGCGCACCTCATCGACCGCGCCTTCCGCACCGCGGCGGTGTGGGCGCTGATCGGTGCGGTGATCGCGTTCTTCGGCTTCGTGCACGCGGGCGCGCTCACGCCGGCCGGCGGGATGTACGAGATCGGCTGGGCGAGCGGCTGGCGCTGGTCGATCGGCTATGTCGCGTGCGCCGCGTTCTTCCTCTTCGTCGAGCGCGTGGGCGACGCGCGCCACTGACGCGCCCACGACGCGGACGGCACGGCTTTCCGGCTTGGAAGCCGGCACGAGAGCGAGTATCGTGCGCGCCATGCTCGCTCGGCGCGTCCTTCGCTGGCTCGCGGCTCCGGCCGTCCTCGTGGCCCTCGTCGTGGTCGCCCTGCCGATCGGCGGGCCGCTCGGCTGCGACGGCTGCAGCACCTCGATCTCGACCAGCGAGCTTCCCGATGGCGTCGTGGGACAGAGCTACTTCGTGCAGCTCGACTCCGACTGCGGCGGCGACCAGTGGTTCATCGACGACGGCATCCTGCCGCCGGGGATCGCGCTCTCGAACGGCGGCAAGCTCACCGGGGCGCCGACCCTGCCGGGCCTGTTCGCGTTCACCATCGGCGTGTTCGACGAGGACAACGGCGACTACGCCTTCCGCGGCTTCTCGTTCACGGTGCTGCCGGCCAATGCGGGTTGAGCTTCGCCGCACGATCGCCGCGGTCGCGCTGATCCTCGTGCTCGGTGGCGGGGTCGCGGGCTGCTCGGGAATGCCGGGTGGCAAGCTCTACCCGATCCGCGGCGAGGTGGTGTCGATCACCGCGGCGCGCAACGAGATCGTCCTGCACCACGAGGCGATCGCCGGGTTCATGCAGGGCATGACCATGCCGTTCCCGGTCGCGACCCGCGATCTCCTCGACGGCGTCGAGGCGGGCGACCGCGTCGAGGGCGTACTGCTGGTCGAGGGCTCGCGCTACGCGCTGGTCAGCCTCGCCGAGATCCCGAAGCCGACGCCGGCCGCCGACGCGAAGTCCTGAGCCTCCGGCGAAGAAAGCCGGGCCACTTCTCTGGCGACAGGGGAACGACTTCGACTAAGTAGGGCCATGCCCTCGGAAAAGTTCCCCATCGACCTCGCAGCGCTGAAGACGGTGAAGCTCGACCCGAAGGTCGACACGCTCACCGACGACCAGCGTGCGGCCCTCCAGCACAACATCCAGCTCTGCCGCGACGCGATCGTGTTCTTCACGGCGCTCGCCGGGGCGAAGGGCCTGTCGGGGCACACCGGCGGCGCGTACGACACGGTGCCGGAGGTGACGATCGTCCGCGGCTTCATCGCCGGCGGCGCCCCGATCGTGCCGATCTTCTTCGACGAGGCGGGACACCGGGTCGCGACCCAGTACCTGATGAGCGTCCTCGAGGGCGCGATGCCGGCCGAGAAGCTGATGCACTACCGCGAGTTCGACAGCGGGCTGCCCGGCCATCCCGAGAAGCTGCTCACGCCCGGCGTGCACTTCAGCTCGGGACGCCTCGGCCACATGTGGGCCTTCGTGAACGGCGTCGCGATGGCGAACCCGGGCAAGGCGGTGGTCCTGCTCGGCTCCGACGGCAGCCAGATGGAGGGCGACGACGCCGAGGCCGCGCGCCTCGCGGTGGCGCAGGGGCTGAACGTCAAGATCCTGGTCGACGACAACAACGTCACCATCGCCGGCCACCCGCAGGAGTACATGCCGGGCTACGACCTGACGCG
>JAXLXO010000066.1:0-3457 GCA_046327915.1 Binatia bacterium
GCGCTCGTGCTGACCGGCGCCGCGCTGATCCGCGAGCGCGAGCACGGCACGATCGAGCACCTGCTCGTGATGCCCGTGACGCCGCTCGAGATCATGACGGCGAAGGTCTGGTCGATGGCGCTCGTCGTGCTGGTCGCGTGCGCCGCGAGCCTGGTGCTCGTCGTGCAGGGGCTGCTGCGCGTGCCGATCCACGGCTCGCTGCCGCTCTTCCTCGCCGGGGCCGCCGTGCACCTCTTCGCCGCGACCTCGCTCGGCATCTTCCTCGCGACCGTCGCGCGCTCGATGCCGCAGTTCGGCCTGCTGATGATCCTCGTGATGATTCCGCTCGAGATGCTGTCGGGCGGGACGACGCCGCGCGAGAGCATGCCGCACGTCGTGCAGCTGGTGATGCTCGCGGCGCCGACGACGCACTTCGTGATGCTCGCGCAGGCGATCCTGTTCCGTGGCGCGGGCTTCGCGACCGTGTGGCCGCAGTTCGTCGCGCTCGGGGCGATCGGTGCCGCGCTCTTCGGTTACGCGCTGACGCGCTTCCGGAAGACGATCCGCCTGATGGCGTGAGGTCGGCCGCCCGGCGAGGATGTTCCCCTCATGAGCCCCACCGCGCACCACCCTCCGCACGTGCCGATGCCGGCCGCGTTCCTCGCGCACGGCAGCCCGACCAACGCGCTCGAGCTGAACCCGCACACGCTCGCGTGGCGCGGCTTCGGCGAGCGCCTGCCACGCCCGCGCGCCGTGCTCGCGCTGTCCGCACACTGGTACGTGCCGGCGCTCGCGGTCACCGCGATGGACCGTCCGCGGACGATCCACGACTTCCGCGGCTTCGCGCAGGCGCTGTTCGACCTCGAGTACCCGGCGCCGGGCGATCCGGCGCTCGGGGCGGAGGTCGCGGACCTGCTGCGGCCGCTCGACGTCGGACTCGACCAGGGCTGGGGTCTCGATCACGGCACGTGGGGCGTGCTGGTGCACGTCCTGCCGCACGCGGACGTGCCGGTCGTGCAGCTGTCGATCGACGCGCGTCAGGCGCCCTCGTTCCACCTCGACCTCGGACGCCGGCTCGCGCCGCTGCGCGAGCGCGGCGTGCTGATCGTCGCGAGCGGCAACGTCGTGCACGACCTGGGCTCGCTCGACCGGGGACGTCCGACCGCCGGATTCGACTGGGCGCAGCGCTTCGACGACGCGGCCCGCGAGGTGATGACGTCACGGCCGCACGATGCGGTCACGCTCTGCGAGCACCCGGACTACGCGCACGCGGCGCCGACGCCCGAGCACTTCCTGCCGCTGCTGTACCTCGCCGGGCTCGCGAGCGCCGCCGGACGGCCGCCGCGCGTGATCGACGACGGCTACGCGTACGGCTCGCTGTCGATGACGTCGTACGTCCTCGAGTAGCCGACGCCCCCTACTCGAGACCGAGGCGTTTCATCATGCGGTAGAGCGTCGTGCGCTCGATGCCGAGCGCACGCGCGGCCTCGACACGCTGTCCCTGCGCGGCTTCGAGCGCGGCACGGATGCGCGCCTCGGCAGCGCGATCGAGACACTCCTGCAGCGTGCCCGAGGTGTCGACGGCCGCACGCCGTGCGGCCGACGGTCCGAGCGTCTGCTCGAGCAGCAGGTCCTCGGGCGTGATCACGTCGCCGCGCGCGAGCACGACGGCGCGCTCCATCACGTTCTCGAGCTCGCGGACGTTGCCGGGCCACGCGTGCTCGGCGATCGCGCGCTCCGCCTCCGGCGAAAGCGTCAAGCGCCGTCCGCCGCCCGTCGCGTGGCGCGCGAGGAAGTGGTGTACCAGCGGCAGCACGTCCTCGCGGCGCTCGCGCAGCGGCGCGAGCACGACGGGGATCACGTTGAGGCGGAAGAACAGGTCGTCGCGGAACCGTCCCGCCTGCACCTCGTCGCGCAGCACGCGGTTGGTCGCGGCGACGACGCGCACGTCGATCTTGCGCGCCTGCGTGCCACCGACGCGCAGGACCTCGCCTTCCTGCAGCACGCGCAGCAGCTTCGCCTGGAAGTCGAGGCTCACCTCGCCGATCTCGTCGAGGAAGAGCGTGCCGCCCTGCGCACGCTCGAAGCAGCCCGCACGTGACGCGGCCGCACCGGTGAAGGCGCCCTTCTCGTGACCGAAGAGCTCGCTCTCGAGCACGCCCTCGGCGAACGCCTTGCAATTGACGGCGACGAACGGCTGGCCGACGCGGTCGCTCCAGTAGTGCAGGAGCCGCGCGACGAGCTCCTTTCCGGTGCCGCTCTCGCCCTGTATCAGCACCGTCGCCTTGCTGGGTGCGACGCGCCGCACGAGATCGAGCAGGTCCTTCGAGCGCGCGCTCTCGGCGACCATCGCGTCGGGCGCGTAGCGGCTCGCGACCTCCTGCTTGAGGTAGCGGTTCTCGCGCTCGAGGCGCGTCAGGTCGAGCGCGCGGCCGACCAGCGCACGCAGCTCGTCGTTGTCGAACGGCTTCGTCAGGTAGTCGAACGCGCCCTCGCGCATCGCCGCCACCGCCGACGGCACGCTGCCGTGCGCCGTGATCAGGATCACCGGCAGCGCGGGACGCTTCTCGTGCAGGCGGCGCAGCAGCTCGATGCCGTCCATGCCGGGCATGCGCCAGTCGGTGACCACGGCGTCCGCGCCGCGCGCCTCGACCGCGGCGAGCGCGGCCTCGCCGCTGTTGCAGGTCTCGCACTCGTATCCCGCGCGGGCGAGCGCCATCGCGACCACCGACGCCATGCGCTCCTCGTCGTCGACCACCAGGATGCGCGGCTTCATGCGACAGCTCCCGCGCTCGTCGCGCGCGCTTCGGGAAGCGCGATGCGGAACAGCGCCCCGCCGCCGGGACGCTCCGCGACGTCGATGCGTCCCGCGTGCGCCTCGACGATCTGCCGCGCGACCGAGAGCCCGAGCCCGGTGCCCTTGTCGCGCGTGGTGAAGAACGGCTCGAAGATGCGCGCGCGCAGCTCCTCGGGCACGCCCGGCCCCGAATCGGCGACGTCGATCTCGACCAGCCCGTCGCCGGTCGCGCGTGCGCCGAGCCGCACCTCGCCGCCGCGCGGCACGACGTCGGCGGCGTTCGCGAGCAGGCCGATCAGCACCTGCACGATCAGGTCGGAGTCGGCGCGGACGTCGGGCGGCGCCGGATCGGCGGCACGCACCACGCGGATGTCCTTCGCCTCGAGGTCCTGGCGTGCGAGCAGCAGCGCCTGCTCGAAGAGCGCGCCGACCGGCACCGTGCGCGGCGCGAGTCGCGGCGGACGCGCGAAGCTCAGCAGCGACGACACCACGCTGCCGAGCCGGTCGATCTCCGCGGTGATGAACGAGCACGCGCGCTGCGCATCGGCGTCGGCAGCCGGCAGTCCCTCGTTCAGGCCCTGCGCGGCGGAGCGGATGATGCCCAGCGCGTTCCGCACCTCGTGCGCGATCGCGGCGGCGAGCTGTCCGAGTGCCGCGAGCTTCTCGCTCTGCGCGAGGCGC
>JAXLXO010000067.1:0-3048 GCA_046327915.1 Binatia bacterium
GAGTGCCAGGCAGATGCCGGTGACGAGCTGCAGGATCAGGCAGACCAGCGTCGCGCTGCCGAAGACGTACGCCCAGCTCGCCGTGTTCCTCGGGATCGGGTGGACGATCGACGGCAGGAACGACTCGCGGAACTTGACGCGGAAATCGATCCAGTCCCCGACGCGACGCAGGACGCCCGCGGCTTCCTCTTCCACCTTCTCGACGCGCTTGCTGCTCATGGCGTCAAACCGGATTCGCGAGCGTCGGCATCTGTCCGCCGCGGACCCACAGCTCGTCGCCGCGGACCTCGTACTCGTACTCGTAGAGTCCGCGCGGCGGCGGGCCCGACGCGCGCGAGCCGTCCTCGTAGTAGACGCCGCCGTGGCACGGGCACATGAAGAGCTTCGACTCCGGGAACCAGCGCACGGGGCAGCCGAGGTGCGCGCAGTTCACGGCGAAGACCTGCATCTTGTTCGCGCCCGTGTTGCGCACCCAGCAGGCGACGTTGGACGTCTTGCCGTCCCACGGCACCGTGAACGGGTTCTGGTAGGTCGCGAGCCGCGTCTCGCCGGCGGGGAACTGGCTCATGTCGCCGAGCTTCACCCACGCCTGGTACGAGCGCTTGCGCATCGCGGCGGCGATGTAGCCCACCACCGGCACCGCGATCAACGACGCCGCAACGACGTTGAGCGCGATGCCCATGCGCATCAGGAAGTTGCGCCGCGACGACGCCTGCGATTCATCCGACATCACTTGCTCTCCGGGTACGGGCGGCCGGGGAACTCGGGCCGTTTCGCCGCGAGGAACGCGACCACGTCGGCGACCTGTGCCGCGCCGAGCGGCGTCGCACCGGCGCCGCCGCGGAAGTCCGGCATGCCGAGATCGCTGCGGCCGGCGATCACCGTCGTGCGCAGGCCTTGATCGCTGACCAGCGCGAGATACGAGCCGTCGACGATCGAGCCCTTCGCCTTGCCGGCGACACCGGCGCCGTCGGCGCCGTGGCACGACGCGCACGCGGACGCGTACGCCGCGGCACCGCGCTGCGCGTCGCCGAGCGGCGCCGCGTACGGCGGCAGCTTGACGCCGGCGACGTCCTGCGGCTTCGCCCAGCGCGTGCGCATCTCGCGCACCAGATCCGCGATCTGCTGGTCCGTCAGCGTGCCGCCGGCCGAGATCGCGAACGCGGGCATGGTCGTTCCGGAGACGCCCTTCGAGGTCACGCGGATCAGGTCGGCGTCGCTCGCGAGTGCCAGGTAGACGGGATCGTTGATCGGACGGGCAGGGCCGAGGCGTCCATCGGCGCCGTGGCAGCCCGAGCAGTTCTGTCCGTAGAGATCGGCGAACGCGGTCACCTTGTCCGGCCGGACGTAGCGCTCGTCGTGCGTCGGCTTGCCGGGCAGGGAGTCGCAGCCGGCGAGCAGCGCGAGTGCCGCGAGCGCGTGAACGAAGCGTGCGCTCACCGGTCGTCCTCTCCGCCTTCGAGCATGCCGCCCTCGATGCCGGCGCGCAGCGCGATCGGCAGCGCCTGCATCGTCTTGATCTTCTCGCTGCGCGCGATGACGATGCCGGCGACGAGGCCGAAGCCGATCTGCGACGCGATGAACCATCCCCAGTGGATGCGCTCGTCGAGCGCAGGATTGACGATGCCCAGCGACGCCCAGACGATCGCCGTCCACAGCAGCGGTCCGATGATGCCGCCGAGCAGGATCGGCTGGCGCGGCAGCATCGGCAGGATCATCGCGTAGACCATGCCGACCAGCAGCGACATGAGCCCGTGCACGATGGTCGCGACGACGAGGCCGAGCATGCTGAACTGCATCAGCTCCTGCACGCTCGCGGTCGCGAGCGACGGCACCGCGGACGCCGCCAGCAGGTTGATCGGGTACCACACGCTGTGCTGGTCGATGAGCCCGAAGATGCACGCGAGCAGCGCCATCACGACGCCGCCGACGATGCCGCCGCGGAGACCCGCCGAGTAGGGATGGATCTCGACCGGCAGGCGCATGCGGTGTCCGAGCGGTCCGCCGGGATGCAGGTGCTCGACCGTGCGCGTCGACGCGACGATCGCACGCGCGCGCCGTGCCTCGGGCACGAAGGCGATGACCTCGGTCTCCTCCTCGGGCAGGACGGTGCGGAACCAGCCGACGGCGCTGACCACGAACAGTCCCGCACCGACGATCGTCGCGACGACGTGCGTGACGAGTCCGGCGAACACCAGCGTCGCGCCCAGCGCGGCGAGCATCGGCCACATGGTCGGCGAGGGCGCGACCACGCCGTCGGAAAGCTCCCGGTGCTGCGCGCTCATCGGCCCACCACGTAGACGACGGTGAAGACGACGATCCACACCGTGTCGACGAAGTGCCAGTACCACGACAGGATCTCGGTGCGCTCCGCGTGCTCGGGCGCAAGGCGTCCGGTGAGCCCGAAGAACAGCACCAGCGACAGCATCAGCAGGCCGAGCGTGACGTGGAAGGCGTGAAAGCCGACCAGCGAGTAGAAGGTCGTGCCGAAGAGGTTGGTGTCGATCCACAGTCCGTGGTGGACGATCAGGCCGTACCACTCGACGCCCGTTCCGATCAGGAACTCGAGCCCGAGCAGGATGGTCACCAGCCACCACAGGTTGAAGCGTCCGACGGCGCCGTCCCGCAGCGCACGGATCGCGACCATGATCGTAAAGCTGCTCGACAGCAGGCAGATCGAGCCGAGGATCGGCAGGTCGAGCACGTCGGCCGGGAACGGCCCGTTGAGGCTCTTGCCGATGTAGAACAGGTACGCGACCACGAAGATCGCGAAGAACGAGCTCTCCGCGAGGATCAGCAGCAGCATGCCGACCTTGCCCTTGTCGGGCATGGTCCACGGCATCGGGATCGGCGGCGGTGCGTGCGGTGGCGCGAGCGTGCCCGTCGTGGAGGTCGTCACTACTCGTACCTCCAGTCCGGATCCTCGGGATGCTTCAGGTCCCACAGCGGACGCCGGCTGTGCACGACCGGGATCTGCTCGAAGTTGTACTCGGGCGGCGGCGACGTCGTGGACCACTCGAGCGTCCAGGCGTCCCACGGATCGTCGCC
>JAXLXO010000068.1:0-2719 GCA_046327915.1 Binatia bacterium
GGGCGTCGGGCTCGCGGTCGGCTTCGGCGTCGGCGTCGCGACCGGCGTCGGGCTCGCGGTCGGCGTCGGCGTCGCGGCCGGCGTCGGGCTCGCGGTCGGCTTCGGCGTCGGCGTCGGGCTCGCGCACTGCGGATTGCCGATGAACGTCGGCAGGTGCACCTCCGACGACGTCGTCAGCGAGTTCGCCGCGATGCTGCCGTCGACGTTGGCGCTGGTCGTGACGTTCGCGAGCGGTGCGAGCACTGCGCCCATCATGTTGTGCGAGCCGAACGCGATCGAGGTTGCCTGGTGGAAGTTCCACAGCACGCGCGCGCGCCAGAACGCGCTCGTGAATTGCGACACCATGTTGCCGCTGGTCCAGTTGACGCTCGCACCCGACACGTTGATGACGATGGTCGACGCCGAGCCCGGGTCGAGCTCGATCTGCTGCACGTTGCCGTTCGAGAACACGCTCGCGGGAACGTCGAAGACCGCGACGCCGCACGCGTCGGTGCTGGTGACGGTGAACTTCAGCGGACCGGGCTGTCCGGAGGGAATCGTCGCGGTGTTGTTCGACGCGTAGCCGGCGATGGTCTGCGACGCGTTCTTCAGGATCGTCGCGTTCGGCTCCACGCTCAGCGACGGGTCCGCGATCAGCGCGCCGCCGCCGTTGTAATTGACGATGCGTCCGTTGGTCGTGCCGCCGATGCGCAGGCTGCCCGCGTTCAGGTTGAGCGGATTTCCGGCGACGACGTCGTCGACCACGACCAGCGTCGAATCGCCCGGCGCGACGGCGAGCGCGATCGCGAAGTTCGCCGAGCTCGTTCCGGTGACGTCGTCGCCGACGAACGTCCGGCCCTCGACGTCGGACGAGGTGGAGAGATCGTCGAGCACGATGACGTCGTACTGTCCGAGCAGCGACGTCATGCCGGACACGCTTGCGTGCGCCGACAGGGCCGACAGTAGGAACGAGAGAGCGAGCGCGGGCGCGAGCGCGCGACGGGTGGAGCGGTGGTGCATGGAGGTGATGCCTCGAAGTGCTGGCGGGAGCCGAATTCCGTGCGGCAGCGGAGGGGGCCTCGAAGGGCCGGCTGCACGATCAGAATGCGCTCCGCGTCACGTCGCGACAAGTGCAGAACCGCGCGACCCGCCTCGCATTCGTGCAACGAATCGCCGCGACCACGAGACCACGGGCGTGCACTCGCGTTCCGCCGGGCGCGCGCGCATGCAATCCATTGCGGACGACATGGCGAGCGCCCGGTCCGCCCCCGACACGCAGCAGGAGATCGACGATGCCGACCGATGCCGACTGGACGGCCGTGGAGCGCTGGCTCGACGCGCAGCTGATCGCGCCCGATCCGACGCTCGACGCGGTGCTGGCCGCGAACGCCGCCGCCGGCCTGCCCGCGCACGACGTGAGCCCGTCGCAGGGCAAGCTGCTGCACCTGCTCGCGCGCATCGCCGGCGCGCGCGCCATCCTCGAGATCGGCACCCTCGGCGCGTACAGCACGATCTGGCTCGCGCGTGCGCTGCCCGCGGACGGTGTGGTCGTCACGCTCGAGGCCGACGTGCGCCACGCCGAGGTCGCGCGCGCGAACCTGGCGCGCGCCGGCGTCGCGTCGCGCGTCGACCTGCGCGTCGGACCGGCGCTCGACACCCTGCCGCTGCTCGCGGCCGAGCGCCGCGCGCCATTCGACCTGGTCTTCATCGACGCCGACAAGCGCTCCAACGTCGCGTACCTCGACTGGGCGCTGCGCCTCGCACGCCCCGGCGCGACGATCGTGATCGACAACGTCGTGCGCGACGGCGCCGTGCTCGACGCGGCGAGCACCGACGAGAGCGTGCGCGGGGTCCGCGCGCTCGCCGGGCGCCTCGCGCACGAGCCGCGCGTCGACGCGACCGCGCTGCAGACCGTCGGCGGCAAGGGCTGGGACGGCTTCGTCCTGGCGCTGGTCGTCGACGCCGCGCCCTGAGACGCTTTGCGGCCGGCGGCCCACGTGCGACGGTAGGCGCCATGAGCCCGCAGCCGTTGTCCGCCGCGCAGCAGAAGCTGAACGACCTCTGGGAGGAGCACATCCGCCACGAGTTCGCGACGAAGGACACCGCCGCGACCATCGACACGATGGTCGACGACGCGCGCGTCAATCACGTCCCGGTGCTCACCGGCGGCAACGGCAAGGCCGAGCTGCGCGCGTTCTACGCCGGGCACTTCATCTCGCACATGCCGCCCGACTTCGAGATCGTGCCGATCGCGCGCACGATCGGCGACCAGCGCCTCGTCGACGAGCTGGTCGCGCGCTTCACGCACACCGTCCCCATGGACTGGATCCTGCCCGGCGTCGCGCCGACCGGACGCCGCATCGTCGTGCCGATCGCGGTGTCGGTCGAGTTCCGCGACGGCCTGCTGTGCAGCGAGCGCATCTACTGGGATCAGGCGTCCGTGCTCGTGCAGGCGGGCCTGATCGAGCGCGGCAATCTGCCGGTCCTCGGCGCCGAGGTGGGCGACAAGGTGCTCGATCCGACCCGGCCGATGAACGGCCTCATCGAGCGCGCCGGCCGCTGATCCCGCCGGCGGCGCGCGGGCCGAGCTCCTCGTCCGCGCTGCAGCTTCTGCAAGAGCTTCGCGACGTTCTTACACGTTCGCGGAGCTGCACCCCGCCGCGTGCGTGCAACGACGACCTCCCGCCGCTGGCGGACCGTTTGCAGGACGCCCGCCAGACGCCCGCCGCGGCAGCACGGG
>JAXLXO010000069.1:0-2552 GCA_046327915.1 Binatia bacterium
CCTGGGCTCTCGTTCTCGCCGGCGGCGACGGCACGCGCCTGCGCGCGATCACGCGCCTGCTCGCGGGCGAGCCGATCCCGAAGCAGTACTGCAGGATCACCGGCGAGCGCTCGATGCTCGAGGCGACGCTCGACCGCGTGGCGCCGCTCGTCCCGCCGCAGCGCACCGTCGTGATCGTGAACCACGATCACCTGCCGCTCGCCGTGCCGCAACTCGCCGGCATCCCGGGCGAGAACGTGCTGGTTCAGCCGCGAAACCGCGACACCGGACCCGGCATCGCATGGTCGCTGCTCGAGATCCGACGCCGGCACCCCGACGCGCGCGTCGCGATGTTCCCGAGCGATCACTACGTCGCCGACGACGCCGCGTTCCGCGCATCGGTGCGGCGCGCGCTCGCCGTCGTCGACCGGCATCCCGGGAAGCTCGCGCTGCTCGGCATCGAGCCGGAGGACCCGTCGCCGGAGTACGGCTACGTCATGCCGGCGGCACGACTCGACGGCGGACGCGGCGACGCGTTCCACGTCGCGTCGTTCCGCGAGAAGCCGACGCCGGCCGTCGCCGCCTCGCTCGTCCGCGCCGGCGGTCTGTGGAACTCGTTCGTGATGGCGTTCCGCGTGCCGCGCGTGCTCGCGCTGCTCGAGCAGCGGCTGCCGGCGACGCTGCGCGCGCTCGACGTCGCGAGCCGCCTGCGCGCCACGCTCGAGCGGCACTACGCGACCGAGCCCGGCTGGAACTTCTCGAACGACTTCCTGTCGACGATCGCGGACGAGCTGGTCGTCGTGCGCGCCGAGCAGACCGGCTGGAGCGACTGGGGAACGCCGAACGCGATCGAGCGCACGTTCGCCGCGCTGAAGCGTGTCCCGCCGTGGCACCCGGTCCCGGCGCACCCGGGGCAGCTCGACGAGGCACGGCCGGCCTGACGGCAGCGCTCAGCCTCCCTCGCGCGTCGCATCGTCCTCCCAGGCTCCGCTCGTGGACGGATGGTGCCGCGGCAGCCTTGCGCGGAACACCGTCCGCCCCGCGCCCGACTCCGCCGCGACCTCGCCGCCGTGTGCGCGCGCGATGTGGTGCACGATGTAGAGCCCCAGTCCCGCGCCGCCGCCGCCCGCGTTGGCACGCACGAACGGTGCGAACAGGTCGTCGCGCACGTTGTCGGGCAGGACGCCGCCGTTCTCGATCTCGACGTGCACGACGTCGTGGTCGCGTCCGTCGATGCGCAGCACGATCGGCACGCCCGGATCGCCGTGCTGCAGGGCGTTGCCGAGCAGGTTCGAGAGCAGCTGCAGGATGCGATCCGGATCCCACGTGCCGCGCGGGTCACCGACCACCTCGTGGCGCAGACCTGCCGAGGGCTGCTGCTCGAACTCGGCGAGCGCGCTCTCGGCGAGCTGCCGCAGGTCTGCGTCCTTCGGCTGCACCGGCAGGTTGCCCTGCCGTGTGGTGGCGAAGTCGAGCAGCTGCGCGATCAGGCGCGCCATGCGCTTCGAAGACGAGCGGATCCGTCCGCCGAGGCGCGCGATGGTCGGGTCGTCGGGATGGACGCGCAGCAGCGCCTCGCCCGCGAGGTGGATCGCGTTGAGCGGGTTGCGCAGGTCGTGTCCGAGCACGCCGATCAGCAGCTCGGACATGCGCAGGAGCTTGCGGTGCTCCTCGACCTGCGCCGCCAGCTGCATGCGCTGCCGGCACAGCTCGACGAACACGCCGACCTTGCTGCGCAGCAGCTGCGGGTCGATCGGCTTGACGAGGAAGTCGACCGCGCCCGCCTCGTAGCCGCGGAACACGCGGGCGTGCTCGGCGGTGTCGGCGGTGAGGAAGATGATCGGCACGCTGCGCGTGCGCTCCGAGCCACGCATCAGCTCCGCGAGCTCGAGGCCGCTCATGCCGGGCATGTGGACGTCGATCAGCGCCAGCGCCACGTCGTGGCGCAGCAGCTCCTCGAGCGCCTCGGTGCCGCTGGTCGCGCGGAGGATGCGAATCCCCGGCTGCGCGAGCAGCGCCTCGAGCGCGACGAGGTTCTCCTCCACGTCGTCGACCGCGAGCACGACCACTTCCGGTGCGTCGAGGTGGCTCATGCGGCCGCTCCCCAGGCGGCGAGCACGCGCGCCATCGCCGACGGCGCGAGCACCGCGTCCGGACTGGCGGCCGCGATCGCGGCGTCGGGCATGTACGAGACCTGCGCGGTTCCCGGGTCCTGCACCCAGGCGAGCCCGCCGCGCTGACGGATCAGCGCGAGGCCGTGCGCCCCGTCGGCATTCGCGCCGGAGAGCACGATGCCGAGCGCTCGCGGTCCGAACGCGAACGCCGCCGACTCGAAGAGCACGTCGATCGACGGCCGCGAAAGGTTGACCAGCTCGTCGCTCGACAGCGCGAGGCGTCCGTCGCGCTCGACCAGCAGGTGGTAGCCGGCCGGCGCGAAGTAGACCGTTCCGGCGTCGGCCTCGATCTTGTCCTCGGCCTCGGCGACGCGCACCCCGCAGCGGGCCGCGAACAGCGCGGGCAGCGCGCTCTTCCGGTCGCGCGGCACGTGCACGACGACGAGGACGGGTGCCGGC
>JAXLXO010000007.1:0-212822 GCA_046327915.1 Binatia bacterium
GATCGCGCGCCCACCCAGCTCCGTCAGAGCGCGCTTCATGGTGCGAAGGCCGTGCGTCTCGCCGTTCCGGTTTCCCGGCCGCGCCTGCGCGCTGCGGTTCCGGCTGCTCATGGCTCAGCCCACGCACCGGGGCGAAACCGGGACAGCCGCCGAAAGACTCGCGTCCTCGTTACGCTTTCCGGCTCCCACAGGCTGTCGAATCCAGTGGGTCGAAGCGGCGCGCGACCGTTCGCCGGGCCGTCCGCGGGCGAGCGCCTGACGTCGGGCGGGCGCCTGACGGGACCAGCAACCTGTCCCGGAACTGTCCCGATAGTCGTGAAACGAGGTGCAACCCCCTGTGGTTGACGGGGGTCACAACCCTCCATTCTCACTGCCGATCGGTGCAGACTGGTGCAGAGTGCCACCTGCATTCCAGACCTCAAAATCCGGTTCGGGCAACCGAGTGCGGGTTCAAGTCCCGCCTCCGGCATTCGCGAAACCGCCGTCGCTTCAGCAGGTTCAGGTTACGGAGCCTGCCGGCGGAGGCGCACCGGGCGGGCCGGGGCCAACCACCCGTGGGCGGCTCGTCGCTGCTGCGCGCACGTACTCACGACCGCCGCGAGCCCCCGGCGACCGGAACGGCGGTCGGAGCGTAGACGCGCGCGGCGAGCGAGCTCGACACCTCCCTCACCCGCCCGGACACGGATCGAGGCGCAGGGACACGGCGCCTGCCCCGGCTTCGCGCGGGTACAGCCCGATCGCAGCGGCACCTCGCGCAACCGCATACTTCTCGACCTTCAGCGCGTGGATGGCCTTGACGGTCGCGCGATCCTCGTGCAGCTCCGGCACCACACAGCGGATCTCCCCGTTGCGCAGCAGCTCGACGCGCGCCCCGTCGAGGGAATGCTCGACCGCCTTGGTGCGCGGCATCCCCACCCACTCTCCGTCGTCGCGATCGACGATCCAGAGGCGCAGCTCCGCCGGATTGCCGGCGCTGTCGGTGGCGTGGATCGACACCACCTCCTCGATCTCCGCCAAGGTGGCGTAGAGCCCCATGAAGAGCACCACGGGACTGGTCGCCAGTGCGAGCCACCCGAGCCAGCGCGGCGCGGCCGACCAGAGCAGCACGACGGCGAGCAGCAGCGCGCCCACCCCACCGAGCAGGGGCGCGCCGCTCGGCACCGCGTAGGGTCCGGCGTGCAGCAGCCGGACCGCGAACACGGCGACGCCGAGGGCGAGCATCACCCGCCCTGCTGCGGCCCGAACCCTCGAAGGCGACCGTTGCTCCTGCAATGTGTACCTCCTGCGGGACGATCACCGCAGCGGCGCCAGCCGCGTCCCGCGCACAGTCCACCGCCGCGCATGGCTGGTCGCGTAGCTCCCCGTCGCGAGGTCGACGTTGACGATGTGGTCCACGCGATCCGCGTGCGACAGGTCGCCCGGCATCGTGCGCACGCTGAGCGTGTGGCGGCCGTTGGCGGCAACGCGCAACGTCGCGCGGCGCACGCCGCCGGCACCGTTGGCCTCCCACACGAACAGACGCCCGGGCTCGCGCTCGACCATCGCTCCGGCGGGGATCGTCACGGCGAAGATCTCGTCGTCGTCCTTCACCGAGAGCGTGAGCGGCTTCGTGCGCACGTCCAGCTCCGCCGGCGCCTGCGCGAACGTGAGCGTCAGCGAGAGCGTGTCGGTGCCCGGCGTGCGACCGTACTTGACGCCGCCGCGGACGCGGCCGATCGCGTCGGGGCGGTACCAGATCGGCGACGTCCAGGCGCGCTCGGTGATCGTCTTCGGGAACCGCGTGTCACAGCACGACGCGAAGTCGGACGGAACGCTGCCGGGGTTCGAGCAGTCGATGCCCTGCGCGTTGCAGACGTAGGTGCTCCACCGGCACACCGGGTTCTCGATGACGCGCGCGTAGTAGAACGCGCGGTCGGCGGGATCGAACTCGGGATCCTTCCACACCGCACACAGCGTGTCGGCGCCGGTACCGCTCGGTGCGCACGTCGAGGTGTCCACGGTCGCCGCCTCGTTCCGGCTACCGGCCACGTCGAACACCTGCTCGTGCGTCGTCCCGGCGGCGTCGACCCAGCCCTTCACGATCTGCACGTACTGGAGCGGCGTGCTCGGATCGCCGTTGCCGCCCGGGTCACGCGTCGCGAGGACCGCGAAACGCGGGCTCTCGCCGCCGTTGACGCCGCCGAGCTCGCCTCCCATCGGAACGCCGCCGCGGTAGCCGCGCTCGACGAAGTCGCCCGACCCGCAGCTGATTCCGGCGAGCGTGCCGCCGAAGAAGCGCACCGTCGGGCGCGTGCCGCTGGTGGCGTACGTCTCGCGACGGCGCATCGCCGCGAAGAGCGCGTCGCGCGAGTTCTCCTCCGCCCACGCGATCGTGAGTCCGCCGGGCTGCGCCTCGATCCCGCCCAGCGGATACGGCGTGACCATGAACGCGGGCGTCGCGTCGCGGCTGCCGAGTGCGCCTACCGCACCGAAGTCGGCCTCGTTCACCATGCTCGGCGTTCCGTTGTGCGTGTCCGTGCCGCCGACGAAGCCGAGCTGGAACGGGTTCACGCCGACCTGCTGCTCCTGGCGCAGCCCTTCCTCGAGAATGTTGCGCACGTACGAGAGCGGCTTCTGCACGTGCGACGGATCGGTGTCGGCCAGCGTCGTGCGCACCATCTTCTCGAAGCCGCACTCCTCGTCGCTGCTGAACTGCGGATGGCACTCGGAGTCGCCCTTGTGCTGCGTCATCTCGATCAGCGGCTCCATCGCGGAGCGGAACGCGGCGCCGGCCGCGTCGTAGGTCTCCGAGAACATCTGGCCGAGGCTCAGGTTCGAATTGTGCGGGATTGCCAGCACGTCACATCCGGGCAGGCCGTCGAGGCACTGGTCCTTCAGGGCCGCCCAAAGCGTCGGCGGATCGCCCGCCTCGATGGTCGTGATCGGCAGCGGCGGCACGGTCGCGTTGCGGAAGATGACGTTGCGGTGCCTGTTCACGCCGAACGGGGACAGGGTCCACTCGTACGCGACGAACGAGGTGAACGCGCAGGCGTCGCTGCGGTCGTACGCGGCCTCGGCCGCAGCCTGCGTGTCGCCCCACACCAGCGAGGCGCTCGTGCCGCACGAGCCGTCGCCGCACCACGCGAAGCGATGGAACGGCGGGATCCCGGTGTAGGGCACGGCGAACGTGAACACCGCGGGGGGCTGCTGCCCGGGCGGCAGCGGAACGGCCGTCCCGAGGAGCGTGCGCATCTGCACGCACTCGGGCTCGTCGTAGTGCGGATCGCCCGGCGACTCGCAGATCCGCACCTCGCCGAACTGCTCGGCGTGGTCGGTGACCGCGACGAAGTCGAGCGGCCGGCGCAGCTGTGCTTGACGTAGCGGCTGCCCGAGTGCGTCGTAGGGCGGCAGGCCGACGGCGGCGCCCTTCGCGAAGGCGTAGGCTTCCGTCGGCGTGTTGGTGACGTCGCCGATGCGGGCGTCGAACGAGTACGCCGTGTGGATGTGCGTCTCGCCGACGAACGGTGCGCGCAGCGGATCGTAGGCGGCACACTCGGCGCGCGTCTCGGTCCGCTGCCACGGCGGCGGGACGGTCGCCGCCTGGGCGGACACCGCCGCGAGGAGAAGGATCGGAACGACGCGCAACATCATGCGGGACCTCACTGGAAGAAGGGGAAGGCGCGCTCGAAACACCAGAACGCGGCGAGAGCCCCGATGGCGTAGGCGGGAGCCTGCGCCGCCCATGCGGGCAGACGCGGCACGAGCCGACGCACGATGGCGGTGGCGACGAGAAGAGCGGCGACGAAGCCGAGCTGTCCGGCCTCGATGCCGACGTTGAAACCGAGGAGTGCGGTCGGAATCTCGCCATCGGGCAGCCCGACCTCGCGCAGCGCGCCCGCGAAGCCGAGGCCGTGCAGCAGTCCGAAGACCGCGGCCATGAGCCACGGCCAGCGCCGCATCGCCGACGGCGTCCCGGCCGGACGTGCGAGCTCGTTGGCGAGCGCGAGCACGGTGAGCGCGATCGCCAGCTCGGCGATCCGCGCTCGAACGTGCAGCACGTCGAGCACGACGAGCGCGAGCGTGACGCTGTGCCCGAGCGTGAACGCGGTGATCGTCTTGACGAGCAGCCGGCCCGCGCCGACCAGCAGGAAGAGGCCCGCGACGAACGCGAGGTGGTCGGGCCCCGTCAGGATGTGCCCGACGCCGAGCCGCGCGTAGTCCCACAGCACGGCGATCGTCGACGGGCGCGGGGGAACGACGAAGTCCGGCTCGGTCGGGCGGAGCACCTTCTGCACCGTCCGGCCGTCGGGAAGGACGACGCGCACCAGCGCCTCGGTGCCCGCGGCGCCGAGCCCCTCCACGGCGACGCTCTGGCCGACGAGCCCGGCGGGTCCGCACTCGGCGGTCCAGCGCGTGACGACGGCCCCGCTCTCCATGCCCTCGCTCCGGGCGCCCCGGTCGATGCACGATGCGGGCAGCACCGGTCGCATCGGAGCACCGGGAACGACGAACGGCGCCGCTCTCCAGTGCACGTCCACGCGGCCTTGCCCGACCTCGCGGAGCTCGAGCAGCGCGGGTGCGAGCGGATGCGCGTCCGCGGCGCCGGCGACGGCCAGCGCGGCAGCGAGTGCGAGAAGCAGCGACCTCACGATGCCGACACCATGTCCTCGACCGTGACCGCGTATCGCTGGCGCAGCGTGGCGAGCAGACGATCGAGATCGTCCGCCGTCCGTTGCGCGATGACTTCCGCCATGAGGCGCGTCCGTACGGCGTCGAGGTCGGGGGTCGCCGACGGAACCGCGTCGTCGACGCGCACCACGTGCACGCCGAGCGCCGACGGCACGACCGCCCACTCGCCGACCTTCCGGATCGCGAGCGCGCTCGCGAATGCGTCGCCGAAGATCGCCGCGATCTGGGTCTGGGACTTTCCGCGCACGACCGTCCCGACCGGGAACGAGTCGCCCCGTGCCGCGAGCAGCGCGTCGACGGCCGATGCGTCGGCCGCGCGGATCGCCACGAGCAGCGCCTGCGCGTCGGCTTCGGCGCGATCGCCGCGCTGCGAACGGCTCAGGCAGGCGTGCCGGAACGAGATGCGCGCCGGACGCTCGAAGCGCTCGGCGTGCGCGGCGAGATGCTCCCGCAGGGTCGCGTCGTCGATCGGCCGGCGCGCCGCCCCCGCCTGCACGAGCAGACGCATCTTCTCCACCAGCATGCGCCGGATCACCGGATCGTCGCGGTCGAGGCCCAGATCGCGCGCCTTGCGGTACAGCGCCTCGTCGTCGGGGGGCGCCTCGACGCCCTCGATGAAGCTCATCTTCTCCACCAGCTGCCAGCGGATGCTGCGATCGTCGCGGTCGAGGCCGAGGGCGAGCGCTTCCCGGTAGAGCAGCTCGGTGTCGATCTCGCGGCGCAGCAGCGTCCGCTCGTCGTCGGTCGTCGGCGAGGTGCCGGTGTCGCGCGCGAACGACGCTCGCATCTCGCGCAGCCGCGCGGCCGAGATCACGATCGCCTGCGGCGCGGCTTCGGGACGTGCCAGCGGCGAAGAGCCCGCCTGACGAACGAGGAACGCGGTCCCTCCCAGGAGCAGGAAGTGGAGGAGCGGCGACCGGAGGAGACGCATGCCGGAACCGCGATACTTCACCCGTTCGAGGGGCGGCAAGCGCAGATTCGCCCTCGCATGCGTCACCGGGACGTACCGGGGCCCGATCCGGGCCCGCGCCGACGGCGCTGCATCGCCCGACCTGCTATCCCTCGCGCGTCGATGCGCGACGTGGACACGCAGGAAGCCGCGGGCCGCCTCACGGCCGCGACGCTCGCCGCGTGCGCGATCGCGGCACTCCTCGGCGGTAGCGTCGCCGCGTTCGCGCTGACGCCGCACAACCCGTTCTGGCAGACGCCGTTCCACCACGACGACTTCGAGCTGCTCGCGACCTCGCTCGCGGCACCGCCGTGGCCCCTGGTGCGTCCGGCCTCGGATCTGGCCTACGCGCTCCTGTCCGGCATCCACGCGCAGGCGCTCTACCTGACGCTCTTCGCCCTGATCGTTCTCTACCAGGCGCTCGCGACGCTCTTCGTCGCGCGGCTTCTCGAGCTCCGGCGCTCAGCCCTCCAGCTCGCGGCGGCGAGTGCGGCGGTCGCGTTCTGCTTCTTCCTCTTCGAGGACTCGCCGGAGGCGTACCGCTACACGGGCACGCTGACGAACGCGATGTCGACGACGTTCGGCACCCCGGCGGCGCTGCTCGTCCTGCGTGGCGGAGCCCTCACGAGACGTTCGCGGATCGCCGCGCTCGCGCTGTTCGCGTTCGCGGGCCTCGCGAAGGAGGACTGCGTGCCCTTCGTGCTCCTCGTCGCAGGACTCACGGTCCTGCGCGAGATCCTCGCACGACGCCACGAGCAGGCACGCGCGGCGTTCGCCCTTCTGCTCGCGCTGTTTCCCGTCGCGGCGACGGCTCTCCTCTACGGACGGCTGATCGTCGACTCGCCGTTCACCGGCGGCACCGGCGTGTACGAGACACGCTTCGCTCCGCTCGACCTCGGACGGGTCGCCCTGCAGTACTTGACGATCTCGCCGGGCGCGTGCGTGATCCTCGCCGCGCTCGTGCTGGTGACTGCGCTCGCGTTTGCGGTGCGTCGCGACCTCGCGTGGCGGCTCGTCTGCGTGTGGCTGCTCGTCGCCGCGTGGATCCTGCCCTACGCGCCGCTCCTCCGGCACGTCTACGGCTTCTACGCGTACGACTGGCTTCCGCTGATGCTCGCCGCGATCGTTCTCGGCGGCGGCGAGCTGTCGAGCGTGCTCGACCGCGGACGACGCCGCGCGCTCGTCGCCGCCGCCGTCGCGCTGCTCGCGTTCGTGCTTCTGACGACCCCTGGCCGCACCGACCTGGCGGCGGACTTCACCGTCAAGCAGCAGAGGAACGCGCGCATCCTCGACGAGATCGCGCGCCATCGCGACGCGCTGGCAAGCCGGCGCGAGATCGTCGTCACCGGACTCGACCAGCTGCAGAGCCCGTGGTGGTTCAGCCGCGCGGAGTACGTCGACCGGCGGATCGGCGCGGACGTCCGCTGGCTCTTCGAGGCGGCTCCCGACTCCCTCGTCGCGACCAAGCATCGCGAATACGACCGCTCGCTCGACAACGGCGCAGTCGCGATCGTGCCGCCGTCCTGCGTCGCGCAGCTGGCCGGCGTCGCGCGCCTCGAGTTCGCTCCGGACCTGAGCGCGACGGTGCGCGACGAAGCACCGGCACGCGTCGTCGAAGCGGTGCACGGACGCGCAGGGCTCGCGACCGACGACGGCGCGCGGCTTCTCTGTCGCGGCTGGAGCGCCCCCGAGCGCGTGGACGGCGCCGACCTGCGCTGGGCCGAGGGACCTCTCGCGATGCTCGCCCTCCCCTTGCCGCGGGACCGCGCCTTCCGGCTCGCGATGCGCGTGATCGCGGCGCCGGGTCTTCGCGCGGAGCAGCAGTGGATCGCCGTCTCGGTCGACGGACACCGCGTCCTCGTCGCGCGCGTTCCCAAAGGCGGCGGCGAGATCGAGGCGCTCGTTCCCGACGGAACGACGCGCGGTCCCGTAAGCGTGGTGACGCTGGAGTTCGCGGACTGGCTCGGCCGCGACGCCGGACCGGACGACGACGGCCCGAGGTCGGCGGGCGGCGTCGAGTGGATCGCGGTCGACTAGGCGGGGCGATCCGCTTCGGCGGGGGACGGTCCACCGCGCAGAACCTCGCGTACCAGCGATTGCGGCCGCTGGTTCACGGCGAGGAAGACGCGCCCGAGGTACTCGCCGATCACGCCGAGCATCACGAGCTGCGTTCCCGAGAACACCAGCAGCGCCGCCATCAGCGAGCCCCAGCCGAACGTCGGCCCCCGGTTCGTCAATCGCAGATATGCGACGCCGACGACGCCGATCGTGCCGACGAGCCCCATGAGGAGCCCGAGCACCGTCGCCACCCGCAGCGGCATGACCGAGAAGTTCACCACGGTGCTGAGCCAGAGGCGCACCAGGCGCCGCATCGTGTAGCCGCTCCGTCCGGCGGAGCGGTCGTCGTGCCGCACCTCGATCGCGCCGATGCGCTGCGTGGCCTGCAGGATCATGCCGTCGATGTACGGGAACGGTCCGGTGTTGGCAGCGACGTTGCGCGCCACCTGCGCGCTCACGCAGCGAAAGCTCGACAGGTAGAAGCCGCGCGGCTTGTCGAGGATCACGTCGGTGAGCCGGTTGGTGAACCAGCTCCCCCAGTTGCGCCACGCGGCGTGTCTCTTGTCCGCGTAGTGCCCGAACACGGCGTCGA
Source organism: Binatia bacterium (assembly GCA_046327915.1). Lineage (GTDB taxonomy): Bacteria > Desulfobacterota > Binatia > UBA12015 > UBA12015 > VGTK01. The sequence goes on from JAXLXO010000007.1 coordinate 8,268, forward strand.
GCCGGTTCGCGGCCGCGTGCTCGTGAAGCCGCTTGGCCTCGGCGGGCGGGTTCTGTCCGTCGTCGTCGAGGTTGACCACGTACGCGCCGCGCGCGTGACGCCAGCCCGTCAGCACCGCGTTGTGCTCGCCGAAGTTGCGCGTGTGCTCGATGAAGAGGATCGGCACGCGCGCCGTGCGCACCAGCTCGCGGCAGACGTCGCTCGTGCGGTCCTGGCTGCCGTCGTTCACGAGGACGATCTCGTGCCCGCCGGCGATGTCGAGCGACTCGATGTCCCGCACCACCGCACAGATGGTCGCCTCGCTGTTGTAGAGCGGGATGACGAAGCTCAGTGCCGGCGCCGTCGCCGACGGAATGCCTTCGCTCGCGGAACGGAACGACTCCATGACAGGACCGGTCGCGGGCATAACCTACTTCGCGACGACCTGGAACCCGAGGCTGCTGCGCCGGGTGAAGAGCGCCCACACCACGGCCGCGATCTCGAGCAACATCGCGATCGGCAGCAGCGCGATCACGACGAGCGTATGTCCGAGGGTCGCGAAGTCGCCGGTGACGCGATCGCGGTCCTGCACCAGCATCCCGATGACGTACAGGTACAGATAGGTCACCGCGGCAAACTGCGACGACACGACGAGCCACCACGGCGAGAAGCTCGACCACGTCGCGGCGAGCGCCATCAGCCGGCCGAACGGCGCCAGCTGCCACATCGTCACCCAGTAGGCCGCCCACGCCGACTCCCGCGACAGCCCGCGGATCCCGACGATCCAGCGGCGCCGCTGCCGCAGGAAGTCGAGGATCGTCGCGGGCCCTGCTCGCGCACGACTCCTGCCCACAGATGCTGCTGCGCACGAGCCGCGCCGGTTCTAGCGCCTGCGTCCCGATCGTCAACTACCGTATCGCGCGCGCGAAGCCCCGGTACCCGCGGTCGGCGCCCCCGCGAGACGGGCGCTCGACGCACGAGCGCCCCGCCTCCGGAGGGAAGCGGGGCGCTCGTCACCGACGAACCGTCAGCACGTCAATCGAAGAGGCTCGACGGCGCGTCGAGGAAGGCGCGCGTGGCCGAGCCCTGCCCGTCCGGGATCACCGGACAGGTGATCGGCGGCGGCGAGTCGGGCACGCCGAGGAACTTCGACGTCGAGTCGTTGGTCGCGAGCGGCGGCTTCGCCGGCGCGGTCGCGCACCACGTGAGCCCGCTGCCCATGCGGAGCCGGACCGCCATCTGGCCCTGCGGCGCACCGGCGAGCCCGTACAGTCCATCGCCGTGGCCGCGCACCAGCAGGTTGCCGGACTGGATCCGCACCTTGGTGATCGGCCCGTCCTTCGACTTGCGATCGACGTACTTGTAGCCGGGCGACACCGTGTCCTGGATGCGGCGCCAGCGGCTCGCGGGAAGCGGAATGCGCGTCACGTCGCCCGCGCCGCCGCCGACGCGGTAGACCACCAGCTCCGCACCGCCGATCGTCGGGTCGGCAGCGCTGCCGAACGCCGGCTCGACGACGCCGCTCGGGCCCTGCTCCGACGACGACTTGAAGGTCATCGTCTGCAGCAGCGGATCGACCGGCGCCGTCGGATCGTCACCGAGGCGCAGCGTGCTGCCGACGATTCCGACCGGCGGCGCGACGGTCGGCGCGGGTGTGGGCTTCGGCGTCGGCTGCGCGGTCGGCTGCGGGCCGGTCGGCGGCGTCACCAGCGACTGCACCTCGATCACGAGCGCACCCGCCGCGGTGACGCGCGCAACCGGCTTGAAGACCGTGCCGCACGCGGCCCCCTGGCTGCCGAGGTCGAAGCGAATCACGTCCGCGATCGGCGCGAACTTCTTCTGCACCTGGCTCTCGATGGCGCCCTCGATGCCGACCGGGCAGTCCTGGCCGACGAAGCTGTCGATGCCGCTGCAGAACAGTCCGGAGAGGACGTACGACACCCACGACGCGTCGGCGCTCACGGTCAGGCTGTCGGGCGGCGTGGTGATCGAGAAGTCGATGCCGTTGCCGTTGCAGGCCATCGCGAACTGGAGGTCGAAGCCGATGTCGACGCTCGGGTTCGGACCCGTGACGTCGGCCTGCAGGTCGAGCTCGACGTGCGCCGTGCGGTCGTCGACCGGCGTCTCCTCGACGCCCTTCGAGCCGCGCCACTCGAGGCTGTTGCCGCTGATCGAGTCGCCGACCACGCCCTCGATGCGCTTCTCGAGGTCGCCGCGCGAGATCTCGAGGATCGGCACGGTCTGGCCGTTCAGCAGCCGCGTCGCCGCGTCCGCCGGCACGAGGTTGGTCCGGTACGACGCCCAGGCCGGCGCCGCGCGCAGATCCTCGTGCGAGACGTAAAGCACCGATTCGTTCGTGGCGCGACGGCAGGGAGAGAAGTCCTCGCTGAACAGCGTCTCGTCGTTGATCACCAGCGCGACGCCGGACAGGCACCACATGTCGTCGCCGTCCTTCTCGATGCTGATCTCGGTGATGTCGCCGAGATCGGAGATGCGCGACAGGTTCAGGTCGTAGACCTCGACCGCACCGCGCTCGTGGTCGTCACCCGGACGGTCGAGCCGCGTCGTGTTGCCGAACGGCTGCTCGTCGCCGGCGAGATACTCGTAGAGCGCGCCGAGGTAGCGGCGGTTCAGAGCGACGTTCACCGGGTCGTCCGTGCCGTCGTCGCTGCCCGACGCGGTCCGCAGCACGAGCTGCGCGCGGTATACGGAGCGCGACGGACGCTCGTGCGTGTACGAGCACACGATGCCCGACTTGTAGTCGCCGTACTCCGAGAAGAAGTCGTGCGGCACGATCTGGAAGCAGTACAGGGTGTCGGGCTGCAGCGAGCCCAGCGCGATGCCGCCGAGGGACTGCGTCGCGGCGAGCGCCTGTGCGACGGGAAGATCGTTGCCGGGTCCGACGACGAGCCCGCCGACCACGAACTTCTTGCAGCCGTTCGGACCCGCGGGCAGGTCCGCGACGATGTGGCCACCGGCGGCGGCGACGTCGCCGTCGATCGGCGCCTGGGGATCGTTGGTGGCCCAGAGGTGGTTGCCGGTCTCCGCGCCGGAGCGGTCGCACCACTCGATCGTGATGGTTCCGCTGGCGCGCGAATCGATCTTGATGCTCGGACGCGCGAAGTCCGGAGTCGGGGTCGGCTGCGGGGGAGGAGGCGGCAGTCCCGGCGACGGCAACGGCAGCGGATCGCCGATCCGGCCGCCGATGGGCTTGCCGGGCAGCCCGACCGAGCCCGGATTGAAGAGTGCGTGCGCCGTCGAGGCGACGGCGATCGACAGACCCATGCCGGCGGCGACGAGGCTGATGATCGCGACCGACCGACGTTGCGTCCTCATGGAAATCTCCCCCTTGCGTCTCGAGCCGCGAACACCGCGGCCACGCGACCGCAACGCAAGAGAGGGACCACGGCTCCGGCACGGGGAAGCCCGCGCGGAACATGGGCATTTCGTCGACACCCGCCCCCGCCGCGGACCAACGCATGGCGACAGGCGTCAACGCGCGTGGCCACCGCGGGCGGGCGCGGCGGCTCGCGACGGACGAATCCTCCGCTTGAAGGACGACCGCCGTCGCGTCCGGCAGGAGACGGATCGGCCGGTCAGAGCAGCGGCGCGGCCGGCGTTCCGCCGAGCAGCAGCTGCCCGACGCCTTCCCACGCCTTGGTCTGTCCGACGATGTGCTGGCATCCGGTCTGGATGTCGCGCATGTGCCGGTCGAACGGGCCGCGGTCGGCGTAGATCGCGTTCGCGCCGATGGTGTCGTAGAGCAGCCCGACGACCTTGCGCGCGGTCTGGAACGCGTTGGTGCGCGACAGCCACACGTTCGCGCGCTCGAGCTCGGTGAGCGGCTCGCCGCTCTCGAGCTTCCGCCACTGCGTCTCGAGCGAGCTGAAGACGTAGCTGCGCGCCGATCCGAGCATCGCCTGCGCCTCGGCGACCGCGAGCTGGACGCGCGGCATGTCGCGGTACGGGATGCCGCTCAGGCGGTCGGTCTTGTCGCGCAGCATCGCGATCGCGGTGTCGATCGCGTCCGCGGCGACGCCGAGCGGGACGCCGGCCATCTTGCGCAGCAGCGTGTCGGGTCGCGCCCAGAGCGGCCCCGGACGCTGCGGTGTGCCGAGCAGGCTGAAGCTGCGCTCCTCGGGAACGAACAGATCCCGCACGCGGTAGTCGTTGCTGCCGGTGCCGCGCAGTCCGGTCGTGTACCAGGTGTCGAGGATCTCGTACTCGTCGCGCTTCGCGAGCAGGATCTTCCAGCTCGGACGCCCCTGATCGTCAATCACAGCTGCGCCGTCCTTCACCTCGACCACGCCGGCGGCGAGCCAGTCGCAGTGGTTCGAGCCGCTGCCGAACATCCACTGGCCGCTGACGCGGTAGCCGCCGGGCACGCGCTCGGCCGCCGCGGCCGGGTAGATCCAGCCGGAGGTCGCCATGTCGAGCCGCGGGTACATCTCGCGCGCGACGGAATCCTCGAGGTAGCCGGAGTAGAGGCCGGAGTCGCACCAGATGAACGAGCACCACGCGACCGACGCGTCGGCGCGCGCGAGCGTCTCGATCACCTCGACCTGCTCCATCGAGGTCATCTCGGGCCCGCCCCACGAGCGCGGCATGTTCATGCGCATGATGCCGGCCGCGCGCACGTCCTCGACGATCTCCTTCGGCAGCTTGCGCAGGCGGTCGTACTCGGCCGCGAGGTCCTTGCTGCGGATCGAGTCGGCGAGCGCGCGGGCGTTGGCGAGGATGTCGCTGCCGGTGAGGGTCTTCGTCGCGAGCGCGGCGGCGGCTGCTTCTGCGGTCATTCCCGTTCTCCGTTCTTCTCGTCGTTGGTTGACGCCGCGCCGACGCGTTCGCTGCGGGACGCGTCCGCGATCAGCCGCGCGCCGGTCACCTCGACCGCGAGCGCGATGGTCGCGAAGGCCCTGCGCAGGTCGGTGGTGTCGGATTCGATCTGGCTCGCGACGAACACGCCGTCGAGCAGCATCAGCGTGAAGCGCGCGAGACGATCGCACACGGCACGCCGGCGGAAGGGGTCGGTGATGCCGAACGCGACCGCGAAGGCCGCGGAAAGTCCGTCGGCCGCCTTGGTGCGGACGCGGCGCGCGGCCTCGAGAACCGTCGGATCGCCCTCGCGCCGCTCGAGCGACAGCACGAGCAGCAGACGCAGGAACTCGGGCCCGGACGCGAAGGTCTCGGCCTGCACCGCGAGCCACGACACCACGTCGCCTTCGCGCGGCGGCTCGAGCTGCGCGAAGAAGGCGTCGGCGGCGCGCTCCATGACGGCCGCGAGCAGGCCCTCCTTGCTGCCGAAGGCCCAGTAGATCGACGCCGGGTTGCTTCCGGAACGCTGGCTGATCTGGGCGATCGAGGTGGCGGCGTAGCCCTGCCGGGCGATCAGGTCGGCCGCGGCCTCGAGCACGCGCTCGCGCGTCCGCGCGCCCTCGATGTGTCGTCCCGGCTTCGGCATGGAGAACTTTCTTGAAGGATCATTTTAGATTAGTCAAGCCACCTTCGAGACTGGTGAATCAGGGCATCGTCAGGAGGACGGCCTGCCGGCGTCGATCAGCTCCACCACGACCTTCGTCGGGACGCCGCCCTCGACCGTGGTCTCGCTCTCGGTCCGCACGGAGCCGACGTCGAGCGCGTACCAGACGGTCGTGCGCACCGTTGCGCGCGTCCCCGCCGACTCGACGGTCGCGTTCGAGACGATGCGGATCGCGTCGAACGCGCCGGCCGGCGTGCTCGCGGTCTCGCGCCCTTCCACGACGTCGGTGCCGCGGTAGTGGGTGGCGCCGTCGCCGGAGCCGATCACGTACTCGCTCTGCCAGGTGGCGCCGTCGGGGAGCTTCGCCGGCAGGATGAGCGTTCTGTCCTTGACGGTGCCCTGCGACGAGGCGGCGAGGTGGATGCCGTCGGCCTGCAGCGCGACCTCGAGCGAGCCGAGCGTCGCGAGGCCGCCGGCGCGCACGACGCGGAAGCGCGCCTCGGACGGTCCGACGTCGAGCAGGTCGGCGCGCTGCGTGCCGACGTACTGCTCGTCGCTGGTCGTCATGCGGTAGCGCCGCGTCGCGGTGTTGGACAGCCCGTACGCGCGGTACGCCTCGTTGCGCAGCGGTGCCGCGAGTCGCGCACGGTCGGCCGCGGGCGCAGCGCTCGCGGCCGACGCAGACGCTCCCGGCGCGGGCAGCACCGGCGAGCCGCCGATCTCGATGCCCGTCAAGCACCACGCCTGGTCGATCTTCGAGAGGTAGAACGACGCCGCGGCGACGCCGCTCGACGACTCGAGCCAGCCCTTCTGAACCACCGCGAGCCCGCCGCCCGACTCGTACTTGTTGATCGTCACGCCGGTCGCGGCGAGCAGGAAGCCGTTGTGCTCGACGGCGTTGCGGAACGACTCGAACGGAACACCGAAGCGCGTCGCCGGACAGAGCAGGTCGTACGCGCGCTGCGGCTCGCCCGCGGCGACCGACGTCACGAAGGTGGTGGGCTCGTCGCCGCCGAAGTCGAAGCTCGCCAGCAGGGGGGAGCAGCCGGCCGTCGTCAGGGCCGCGGCTCCGAGCAGGAGCAGGGTCGGGCGTCGCATCGGCGCAGCGTACCACGCACGCGCGACGGCCCGACCTCCCGCGAACGCCCGACCGGATCGAACTTTGTTCTGGCATGCGGCTCCCGGTCCCGCGATCGAACCAACCGCTGACGCAGGGAGCGTCGAGCGCTGCGTCATCGGCGTCCGCCCGTAAGGACTCGCCGCCAGGCCGCGTCCGTCGCCTGCAACCCGCAGCAGCGCGGCACGACGCGCGAAGGAGACACACGATGGCTGCACGCTTCCCGCGGACGACCCGCCTGCTCGTCGCCGCAGCGCTTGCCACCGCCGGCCTTCCCGCAGCCGCCGGCGCGGCCGGACGCGGTGCGATCGAGACCCCGTCGTACAACTCGAGCCAGACCGGCATCGCCTTGATCAGCGGCTGGAACTGCTCGGGACGAAAGATCCAGCTGCGGATCGACGACGGACCGCCGCAGACCGCGGGGGCGCACACCTCGCGCGAGGACACCCGTGCCGTCTGCGGCCGCGCCGACACCGGCTTCGGGCTGCTGATCAACCTCAACCTGCTGCAGCCCGGCCGCCACCGGGTCGTCGCCTATGCCGACGGCGTCGAGTTCGCGCTGCAGGAATTCAGCACCTTCGGCGTCGCGAGTCCGTTCGGGAATGCGCGCTTCCCGCTGCTCAACACGCCGCGGGTCGGCATGACGACGATCGTCAGGTGGGACCGCGAGCTGCAGGACTTCCGCGCCGACGAGGTCACTGCGGCGACGCCGCCGATCGCCGGCGACTACTATGGCGCCACCACGCTCGACGCCCAGTGTGGCGGTCCCGTGCAGGCGCAGCACGCGACGTTCACCGTCACCTACGACAAGGCGCGCACGGGGGTGACGATCCGCTACCCCGATGGCGAGACCACCGCGTTCCCGCCCACGATCGCGGCCCTTCAAGAGGACGGATTCGTGAAGGTGGACTACGGGGAATGGATCTTCCTGATCGACGGGCGGACGCTGCGGGGCGGGGTCCGGGGGCCGCTCGACTCCCCCTGTACGCCCATCATGCAGGCCGTCGCGGCGAAGTAGCGGCCTCCGTGCCGGGCCGGACGCCCGGAGCGCCTCCTCCGACCCCTGAGAGTCGGGCATCCATCCGTGCGACCACGCCGTACGGAACGGCATTGCCCCCCTCACCCGGCCCGGTGTAGCCAACGGGTCGAAGGAGAACCCCGTGATCAATCGTGCCCTCTTCTCGCTCGCCGTGCTTTCGCTTCTCGCGGCAGTCCCGGCGTCGGCGGGTGATCTCGCCCGCTACATCCTGCCGCCCGGCAACTACGGCGGCGTGCCGTTCACCGAGAACTCGCGCGACCAGCTGCCGCTGTACGCGGGGCTCACGCCGCTGCGTGACAACGTCACGATGGCCGACATCGACGACCTGTTCCTGCCCGAGGACTTCCAGCCGATCGCTCCGGCGCGCGAGGAAATCACCGGACGTCCGGGCCTGAATCTGATCTACGACGCGTACGGCGTGCCGCACGTCTACGGAGAGACGCGCGACGACGTGGCGTTCGGCGCCGGCTGGGCGACCGCGCGAGACCGCGCGCTGCTGCTGCAGGTCGGACGCAACCCGGCGCGCGTCGCCGTCGCGGACGTGCCGAACATCGACGCGTTCTCGCTGGTCACGAGCCTGCAGGCCTTCACGCCGAGCGCCGAGGCGGAGGCGCTGGTCACCGAGCAGGTCAAGCTGCTCGAGACCGAGTACGGCGACGAGGGTCGCCAGGTGATCGCCGACGCGCAGGCCTACGCCGACGGCATCAACGCCTACAACGAGAAGAACGCCATCGACCAGCCGAAGGCGGGCGTCAACGACGTCGTCGCGGTGGTCGCGTTCATCGGCTCGATCTTCGGCGCCGGCGGCGGCGGCGAGGCGGCGAACTCCGACCTGCTCGCGAAGCTGCAGGACCAGCTCGGCAAGCGCCGCGGCCACGACGCGTGGGAAGACGTCATGCTCGCCGAGGATCCCGAGGCGCCGACGACCATCAAGAAGCGCTTCAACTACCGTCCGCTCACCGGCGGAACGGTCACGGGCTCGGTGGTCGTCGACGCGGGCTCGATCGAGAGCATCGACCCGCGCCAGACCGGCGCGCAGGCCGCGGCCGCCCCGGCGCGCAAGCGTGCGTCGAACTTCCTCGTCACCGCGCCGTCGCGCTCGCAGAGCGGCAACTCGCTCGCCGTGATGGGTCCGCAGCTCGGCTACTACTACCCCGAGATCGTGCAGCAGATTCACCTCGAAGGACCGGGCATCAAGGCGCAGGGCGTCGGCGTGCCGGGCCTCGCGATGTACATGCTGATCGGCCGCACCGAGAACTACGCGTGGAGCCTCACGTCCGCCGGACACGACGTCCGCGACGTCTACGCCGAGGAGCTGTGCGAACCGCGCCGCGGCACGCCGACGCGCGACTCGAAGCACTACGTGTGGAAGGGCCGCTGCGTCGCGATGGAGACCTTCAACGCGGGCACCCTCGGCGACACGCCGCTGATCTACCAGAAGACGGTGCACGGCGGCGTGTTCGCGACCGCGACCGTAGGCGGCAAGCCGTACGCGCTGTCGCGCCGCCGCTCGACCTTCGGACGTGACGGTCTCAACCTGATCGCGCTCAAGCGCATGACGGAGGGCCGCGCGAGCAACCCCGCGCGCTTCTGGCAGACCGCGAACCAGTTCGGCTTCACGTTCAACTGGGCCTACGTGTCGCGCCAGAGCACGGCGTACTTCACCTCGGGCCTGCTGCCGCGCCGCCCGCGCGGTCTCGACCGCCGCCTGCCGACGATCGGCAACGGCAAGTACGAATGGCTCGGCTACCTGCAGGAGCGCCAGCACCCGCACGACGTGAGCGGTCCGGACGGCCTGCTGCTGAACTGGAACAACCAGTCGGCGCCGGGCTTCATGCACGGCGACGACGAGCCCTACGGCTCGGTCCAGCGCGTCGAGAACTTCGACAAGTGGCCGGCGAAGCCGGTCATCACCGACAACGTCGGCATCATGAACCGCGCCGCGACCGAGGACGTGCGTGCGTCGGCGTGGCCGGTGATCAGCCGCGCGCTGCGCCGCGGTGACGCCCCGAGCGCGCGCGACCAGCAGGTGCTCGACATCCTCGACGACTGGGTCGACCGCGATGCGCCGCGCATCGACGTCGACGGCGACGGCAAGTTCGACGATGCCGGCCCCGTGCTCATGGACGCCGTGTTCCGCCCGATCGTCGCGGCGGTGATGGCGCCGGTGTTCGGCGACCTGGTCGACGACCTCGACCAGGTGCGCAACCTCAACGGCCTCGAGGGTGCGTCGTACGCCGACAAGGACCTGCGCACGATCCTCGGCGAGCCGGTGAAGGGCAAGTACCACCTGCGCTACTGCGGCAACGGCTCGATCGACGCCTGCGCCGAGTCGCTCTGGCAGGCGCTGCACGGTGCGGTGGACGAGGCCGCGAAGAACCAGTCCTCGTCCGATCCGGCGCAGTGGCGCAAGGACGCGTCGACCACGGGCTTCGTGCCGAACGTCCTGCCGGACAGGTTCCCGACCACGAACCGTCCGACGTTCCAGCAGGTCCTGGAGTTCGACCGGAAGGGCTGAGCGTCGCGCGGACTCCCGTCCGCAAGGGCCCGGCTCCGGCTCACCCCGGGGCCGGGCCTTTTTCGTTTCCGCGGCGCAGGCGCTCAGGGCTGAGCGGTCTGCTCGCGCCCCGCGAGGACGGGGCGCAGCTTGTGCAGCACCTTCGCCGCCACCGTGCGCAACGCGCTCGGACGCAGGTGGTTCATCTGGTCGAGAAACGCGCTCGCGGGGAAGCCCGCGTGCAGGTCGAGCCAGCGCTCGGCCGGGATTCCGGAAGCGGCGCGCAGGCCGTCGACGCGCGCGGCGAGCGCATCGGGATCCTCGACGCCCGCGGCCTTCAGTCCGTCGGGGTTGAGCGGCGACATGTAGTACAGCGTCCACACTCCGGCGGCCGCGAGCTCCTCGTCGAGCACGCGCAGGATCGCCGCCGACGGTGAATCCGCGAGGCTCGACGCGTAGGCGGCGGCGTCGTCGTTGAGCTCGCCCGACTGCGCGGGACGCGCGTTGCGCGTGAGTCCGAGCGTCCGCTCGACGCGCGCCGACTGCGTGTCGAGCCAGTCGTGGCCCGCGATGCGCACGCCGTCCATCACGTACAGCAGCGAGAGCGCCTCCTGGAGGCGGTACACGTTGGGGTGGAACGTCCCGAGCCCCTCCTCGCGGAGGAACGGCGACAGGGCGATCTGCCGCTGGAGAGAGATGCGGCGCGACATCGGCAGGAAGCGGAAGGCCGTCTCCGCCTTCCAGGTCGGCGCGACCAGCCGCAGGTTGATCTCCACCACCGCGAAGCGCGGATGTCCGGCGAGCACCTCGTCGAGCACGTAGGCGAGGTGCACCGGACGGAACGCCGCGTGCGTGAAGGACAGGATGTCGACCGGCGTTCCCGCCGCGCGCAGCGCCTCCTCGACCATCACCGGTACGCCGCCCTTCGGGCCGCCGCGCGCGATCGAGTCGAGCGACATCGTGAGCGAGTCGCCGAAGAAGACGCCGCGCACGGCACCCGGCTTCGGCTTGCGCACCCAGCGGTCGAGGTCCGGCATGAGATGGCGCTCGATGGCGCTGTTCCGCGTCGCCTCCTCGACGAGCGGCTTCCGGAACCACCACGCGATCGCCACCGCGATCGCGACGGTCGCGAGGCACGGCAGCACGAGGGCAGCGGCGCGGCGCAGGTTGCTCGAGGACGGATCGGACATCGCGGCTTCAGAACTGGAAGTAGATGAAGCGCTCGGACTGCCCGATCGTGAGCGCGATGACGATGATGACCATGCCGTACGCGATTCCCTGCGCGGGCCGCGGCCACCGCTCGAAGACGTGCTCGAGACGCGACTGCAGCGCGAAGCCGTGCGTCGCGAGGCCGACCAGGATGATCGCGATCACCGCCAGCGGCAGCGGCGCGTTCAGCTGATCGCCGCCCGTGAACAGGCCGCGCAGGATCGCCGAGGCGTGCGTGAACGACGGCGCGCGGAACGGCACCCACGCGAGCGCGACGAGGTGGAACGTCACGGCACGGCGCAGCCAGCGCGGGACGTCGAGCTCCGCGATGCGGCGTCCGAGCAGCGCGTCGCGCACGATCGCGCGGTGCGCCGCGAGCCACAGCCCGTGGAACGCGCCCCACGCGACGAACGTCCACGCGGCGCCGTGCCACAGCCCGCCGAGCAGCATGGTGAGGAACAGGTTGACGTACGTTCGCACCCGTCCGTGCCGGTTGCCGCCGAGGCCGACGTACAGATAGTCGCGCAGCCACGTCGACAGCGAGATGTGCCACCGCCGCCAGAACTCGCTCGGGTTCTCGGCGAGGTACGGATGACGGAAGTTCTCCGGCAGGCGGAAGCCCAGCAGCCCCGCGACGCCCATCGCGATGTCGGTGTAGCCGGAGAAGTCGAAGTAGATCTGGAACGCGTACGCGTAGAGCACGATCCAGTGCTCCAGCCGCGACGCGGCGAGCGGGTGCGCGTAGACCTGGTCGACGTAGCCGCCGAGCGAGTCCGCGCACGCGACCTTCTTCACGAAGCCGACCGCGAGCAGGAAGAGCGCGCCGTCGATGCGGTGCCAGCCGACCTCGCGCCGCGACACGAGCTGCGGTCCGAAGAATCCCCAGCGCGTGATCGGACCGGCGACCAGCTGCGGGAAGAACGCGACGTAGAGCGCGTAGTCGGGGAACGACGACGTCGGCGGGCGGATGCCGCGGTAGGTGTCGACGATGTAGCTGATCGCGTGGAACGTGTAGAACGACACGCCGAGCGGAACGGTCACCGCGAGAATCCGCGGCGCCGGCGGCAAGGCCAGGATCTCGCCGATGCTGCCGTAGAGGAAGAGTCCGTACTTGAACCAGCCGAGCACGCCGAGGTTCAAGAGCAGACTTGCGACCAGCAGACCGCGGGCTCGCGCCCGCCCTTCGGGACGCTCGACACCCGGCGCCTCCCAGCGCCGCGCGTAGATCCAGCGCGCGAGCTGGAAGTCGGCCGCGGTGGACGCGATCAGCAGCAGCAGGAAGGACGGGCTCCAGGTCGCGTAGAACAGCCAGCTCGCCGCGAGCAGCATCAGCTTGCGGTGCGACCAGTCGCGGATCAGCACGTGGTAGAGAACGAGGACGACGAGCAGGAACGCGAGAAAATCGAGGCTGTGGAAGAGCATCCGGGCACGACCGGGATGCCACGCCGGTGCGACTCCGCGCAATCGCCGGCGTCGCGCCGGAACCGGCAATTGACACGTCGCCCGCGTCCGATAGCGTCCCCGGGCGCGGCGGTTCCGGGACGGCCGGCGGGAGAAGGATCACGTTTTCCATCGAGGCACGCACGCGCGACGCTTTGCTCGACGCCATGATCCCCGCGCCCGGCGACGGTCTGCCGGCGATGGCGGAGCTCGACCGCCGCGACTTCTGGCGCCGCTTCGCGCAGGCAGCCCCGTGGACGCTGCGCTTCGGCTTCCGCGCCGCGACGTGGCTCGTCGGCGCCGTCGCACCGCTCGTCCTCGGACATCGGACGACGTTCGCGCGGCTCGACGACGACACGCGCGACGACGTCCTGCGCCGCACCGAGCGGCTGCCGGGCGGCGCGGTACTGCTGCTGCTCGTCAAGCTGGTCGCGTGCTTCGCCTACTTCGACGACCCTCGCGTGCAGCGCATCGCACGGTCCCGCGGAGTGCCGGCCGCGAGCGACGCGTCGTGAGCCACCTCGACGGAGCAACGGTCCGCTCCGCGCTGGTTCGCAACGCCGACGTGATCGTCGTCGGCAGCGGTCCCGCAGGCAGCAGCGCCGCGCGCGAGCTCGCACGCTCGGGAGCCGACGTGATCGTCGTCGAGGCCGGACCGCTGGTACGTCCCGAGGACTTCCCGCTCGGCGCCTTCGGCGCGATGTCCCGGCTCTACCGCGACATGGGATCGTCGGTCGTGCTCGGCGCGGCGCCGATCCCGTACCTCCAGGGACGGATGGTCGGCGGCAGCTCGCCGATCAACGGCGCGATCTGCTGGCGCATGCCGCGCGACGTGTGGGACGAGTGGTGCGTCGCCGACCCGTCGCTGCGCGACGCGCTGCCGTGGGACGAGCTCGAGGCCCTCACCGACGAGATCGAGGCGCGGCTCGGCGTGGCTCCGACCGATCCCGCCGTCGCGGGCCGGAAGAATCTGCTCATGGCGCAGGGCGCCGACGCGCTCGGCCTCGCGCACCGCCCGATCCGCCGCAACGTGCGGGGCTGCACCGGGCTCGGCCGCTGCCTTCAGGGCTGTCCGCACGGCTACAAGCAGTCCGCCGACACGACGCTGCTCGCCGATGCGCTCGCGCACGGCGCGACGCTGCTGAGCGACGTCGAGGCGCGCGACGTCGTGCGCCTCGACGGACGCGCCGTCGAGGTCTGCGGCCTGGCGAGCGGCGGTGGCGCCGTGCGCCTGCGCGCGCGGCACGCGATCGTGCTCGCGGCGAGCGCGGTGCAAACGCCGGCGCTGCTGCTGCGGAACCGCATCCGCCAAGGGCCCGTCGGGGAGAACTTCCAGTGCCATCCCGGCGTGTCGCTGGCCGGCCGCTTCCGCGAGCCGGTGCGCATGTGGGAGGGCGCGACGCAGGGCCACGAAGTCACCGGACTGCGTGGCGAAGGGCTCAAGTTCGAGGCGCTCGGCTTCGACCTGACGGTACTCGCGGCACGGCTCGACGGCGTGGGACGCGACTTCGCGCGCAGCATCGCGGACATGGCGCACTGGCTCGACTGGGGAGCCGCCGTGCGGGCCGAGGCGCGCGGTCGGGTGCGCAGCATCGCCGGACGCACCGTCGTCACCTATACGCCGACCGCGTACGACGTGCGCCGCTTCCGGCGCGGGCTGCGCGTCATGGGCGAGATGATGCTCGCCGCCGGTGCGGAAGTGGTGCACCCGGGTGTGCGCGGCTTCGCGCCGCACGTGACGTCTCCCGCCGTTCTCGCGGATCTCGAGCGGGACGGTCCGTCGCGTCCTGCGGCCTACACCGCGGCGATCACGCACATGTTCGGGACCTGCCGCATGGGCCGCGACCCCGACACGAACGTCGTGCGGCCCGACTTCCGCCACCACGCGATCGACGGCCTGTGGATCGCCGACTCCAGCGTCTTTCCGACCAGCCTGGGCGTCAATCCACAGATTCCGATCATGGCGGTCGCCGCGCTTTGCGCGCGGCGCGTGCTCGCCGCGCGCAGCTGACCGTCGTCCGCGGCAGTGCCGCTCAGCCCGGCGGCGCGAGACCGAGCGCGACCAGCTGTCCGTCGGCCGTTCCCGCGATCACGGTCCCGTCCACCACGATCGGTCCCGCGACGATGGCACCACCGCCGAGGTCGACGTCGAGCAACGGATCGCACACCGCCTCCGGGCAGCCGGCTGCGCGGAACGCGACGATGCGGCCGTCTTTCGTGCCCGCATAGAGGACCTTGCCCGCGACGACGGGCTGACCTGTCACGGGGGATCCCGTGCGGAAGCGCTCGACGGGGTCGCACGTCGCGCTGCCACAGCCGCGGCTGTCGAACGCGACGATGAGCCCGCGTTCGGTCGGCACGAAGACGCGCCGCTTCGCGACCGCCGGCGCGTGAGCGATGCCGGCCGCGATCGCGGCGGACCACTCGAGGGCGCCGTCTGCGGCCGCGTGGACCTCCAGCGTGCCGTCGTCGGACACGACGGCGACCGACTCGCGGAACGCGACCGGCGTGTCGATCCGCTGCGGCAGGGATTTCGTCCACAGCGGCCGACAGAAGGTCATGAAGGAGACGATCGGATCGGGACACGACGCCAGGTCGAATGCCTGCAGCGTGTTGCCGAAGGCGACGTAGGCGCGGTCACCCCGCACGGCGAGCCCGTTGACCGTCGTGTTCGACAGCCCGCCGTAGAAGACGAGACCACCGTACGGCAGGAGCGTGTACAGCAGCGGGCCGCCGGAGCCGTACGTGAAGCTCACCGAGTACACGCTTCCCCCCGTCACGGCCCGGTAGAGGTACCCGGTGTGGAGCTCCTGGCTGTAGGTGAACGCGCCGGTCGCTCGATCGTAACGGGCCGTGCCTCCCCCGCCGATCCACGAGATCTGGCCGGTCACCTTTCCATCGGGCGTCAGCACCGGAGATCCGACGCCGCAGCACTGATCGTCGAACGCGACCGATTCGCGCCACCGCAATGCTCCGTCCGCGAATGCAACGGCGATCATCTCCTCGCCGTTGGCGACGAACACCCGCCCGTCGGCGACCACCGGCGAGCCGCTCGCCCCGACGCCGGCCACGCGCCAGCGCTCCGCGAGGGACGCGACGTTCGCCGGGTCGACCGCGATCTCGCGCGGGTTGAACGAGCTGCGGCCCGCGGAGTACCCGGGCTGGCGCCAGGACGCCGCGAGCGCGTCCCGCGGAGACGCGAGGAGCGCCGCGACGTGCGCCGCCAGCAGGAGCGAGAGGACGGCCGCGATCCCTGAGCGACCGGACGGGACTGGTTCGCGAACGGGCATGAGGTTCCCTCCTCGGCTCGCCGTCATGGCGTCGTTGCGCGCGACGACTCGATGCCCGTTCACCACGAATCGCGAAGCGTGTCGAGCGCAATCTTCGCGCGGACGCGCCGCGGCGTGCCGCAGGTGCTGCAGTGCAGCCATCGCGCGAGCACTCGCCCGCTCGCGCTCAGGGCACCGGCGAGTACGCGCGCGTCACGCTCGCCTCCGCGAAGTCGCGCGGCAGGTCGTCCGTCAAGTAACGATCCGCCGCGGCGCGGACCGTCGGGTCCGGATCGAGCTTTTCCTCCAGGAACGCGCGCACGGCGAGCGTCGTGATGACCTGCTGCCGCGCCGGGTCCATCGCGACGTCCGGCGGCGTCTCCGTGCAGGGCCGCACGAGACCGTGCTCGAAGTCGACGCCGTCGCCGTCCTCCGCTTGCGCGCGCAGCTTCTCGAGCGCGGTGTCGAGGTGCAGCGTGCGCTCGAGCACCCAGCAGCCGAGCCCGTCCGGGTTGTCGAGCGCGCGTGGCAGGCCGCTCGCCGCGTCGTCGAAGCCGGTGTGCGACGCGCCCGCGAGCAGCACCAGCGTTCCGCCGGGCACGCGGTCGAGCACGACGAACGCATTCGTGCGCCAGTCGACGATGACGTCGTCGCTGCCGGCGATCATCAGGAAGGGCACGCGCGCGTTCGCGAAGAAGCGCGGCTCGAACGGCGTCATCGGACCGGCGACGGAGATCGCCGCCGCAACGCGCGAGTCGCGCAGCCGCGGATGAAACGCGGCGAGGGTCGCGGTCAGCCCGCCGAGCGAGTGGCCCATGACCGCGATGCGCGCCGGGTCGATCGGCGGCAGCTGCGGCATCCCGTCGTCGTCGGCGAGCACGCGGTCGATCAGGAAGCTCACGTCGGCCGGCTGGCGAACGACGTCCTCGAGCTTCGGGCCCCCCGGCGCGAACAGCGTCGTGGTCGGATGCGTGGCCGCGACGACGACCCAGCCATGGCTCGCGAGATCGCGCGCGACGTAGCGCGCTCCGGTCCGGTTCGCGAGGAAGCCGTGCGCCTGCACGAGGAGCGGCGCCGGTCCGGGCGCGCCCTCGGGCCACCAGACCGTGGTCGCCAGCGTGCGTCCGTGCGCGCGATCCTCGAGCGCGACGTCGGCCGACAGGACGCGAAACGGTCCCGCCGCGAGCCGCTGCGCGCTCGGCGACGTTCGCGGCGGCCCCTGCGGCGTCGCGAGGAGCGCGCAGCCCGACGAGAGCACGAGCACCGCCCGCAGTGCGACGGCCGCGAGCCGCGCACGGCGGGGGCGGATGAACCGGTCGGGCGACACGTCGATGCGTGCACCGTAGCCTCACGCCGGCCGTCCGCCACCGGACGGCGCCGGAGCATCCGCCGTGCGTCCGCGCACGCAGGTCGCAGCCCTCGTCCGGGGACCTTCCCAGCGCTCGCGCGCTGGCATAGGACCTTGAGTGGCGGCGCCGCCGAAGGCCCATGACACCTCCCCCGAGCGCGCAAGTCGAAGCTTCCGAAGCCGAGCCGTGGACGGTGCGGTCGCGAGCCGGCCGCGTCGTGGTGACTCTCGCGGCGGCCGGTGTGGTCGTCGCGATTCGCGGCGTGCTCGACCCGATCCTCGGCGACCGTCTGCCGTACGTGCTGTTCGCGATCGCCAGCGTGATGGTGACGTGGGTCGCGGGCGCGTGGTCGGGCGCGTCGTTGCTCGTCGCGGGCTGGCTGCTCGGCAACCTGCTCTGGGTGCGGCCGCGCGGTGTGCTGGTGGCCTGGAAGGGCGCGTCGGACCTGACGCAGACGGTGATCTTCTTCGCCGCGGGCGCGCTGCTCGTCGCGTTCATGGAGCGCGCGCGCCGCGTGCAGGAGCGCTCGGCGGATGCGTTGCGCGCGCGCGAGGCGGCCGAGTCGTCGCGGCGCGCACGCGAGGAGCGCCTCCGCGTCAGCGAGGAGAGCCTGCACGCTGCGATGGATCTGGTCGGCATGGCGACGTGGACCGTCGACCTGCGCACCGGCGAAACGAACTGGTCGGAGCGCCACTTCCACCTGCTCGGGCTCGACCCCGAGCACGCGGTGGCGAGTCCCGAGACCTGGCTCGAGCGCGTCCATCCCCACGACCACGAGCGCGTCGCGCGCGCGTGGGAGGAAGCGCGGGCCAGCGGCGGACTCTTCCGCGAGACCTACCGCGTCGTCTGGCCGGACGGCACCGTGCGCTGGATCGAAGCGCGCGGCGGCTTCCTGCGCGACGAGGCCGGACGCCCGATGGTCGGCACCGGCGCGTTCCACGACGTCACGGAGCGCCGCCTCGACCACGAGGCGCGCGAGCGACTGCTGGAGAACGCGGAGCGGCTGCGCATCGAGGCGGAGACGGCGCGCGCGGACGCGGAGCAGGCGAGCGTCGCGAAGGACCACTTCCTCGCCACGCTCTCGCACGAGCTGCGCTCGCCGCTGCAGGGCATGGTCGGCTGGATCGCCGTGCTGCGCTCGGGACGCCTCGACACGGCGCGCGCCGCGCGCGCGCTCGACGCGATCGAGCGCAGCGTGCGCCTGCAGGCGCAGCTCGTCTCCGACCTGCTCGACGTGTCCCGCATCGTCGCGGGCAAGCTGCAGCTCTCGACGAGCGTCGTGGACGTCTGTGCGGTCGTCGAGGCGACCACCGAGGAGATGCGTCCGGTCGCGCAGCGCGGCGACGTCGTCCTTCGTACGTCGTCGGTGCCGCGGGCATTCGTGTCCGGCGATCCCGAGCGGCTGCACCAGATCGTCGCCAACCTGGTCTCGAACGCCGTCAAGTTCACGCGCCCCGGCGGCAGCGTCGAGGTGCGCTGCGAACCGCACGGCGGCGACGTCGTGATCGAGGTGGAGGACGACGGCGAGGGCATCGAGCCCGACATCCTGCCGCGCATCTTCGACCGCTTTGCGCAGGCCGACTCGTCGCCGACGCGCCGTCACGGCGGCCTCGGCCTCGGGCTCGCGATCGTCAAGCACCTCACCGAGGCGCACGGCGGACGCGTCGATGCGCGCAGCGCGGGGCCCGGCAAGGGGGCGACCTTCACCGTGACGCTGCCCGCCGCGCGACCGCCCGAGGAGCGCCCCGCGCTCGCCGCGGCGGCGTCCGCCACCGGCGACGCGGCGCTCGGCGGCGTCGGCGTGCTGCTCGTCGAGGACGACGACGCCTCGCGCGAGTCGCTCGCGCTCTTCCTCGAGGACAAGGGCGCGCGCGTCGTGCAGGCGAGCTGCGCGAGCGACGCGCTGATCGCGTTCCGCGAGCACCGCCCCGAGATCCTGATCTCCGATCTCGGGCTCGGCGCGGTCGACGGCTACCGGCTGCTCGAGTGGATCCGCGCGACCGACAGCGGCCGCGGCATCCCCGCGATCGCGCTCACGGGTTTCGCGTCGGCGCAGGACCGCACGCGCGTCCTCGCCGCCGGCTTCCAGGCGCACCTGCCGAAGCCGGCGCACCCCGACGAGCTGATCGCGACGGTGCGGCGCGCGCTCGAAGGATCGCGGCCGGAAGATTCCTGAGACTGCCCCTCGACGATCGACCTCGGCAGTTCCCCTAAGGTCGATTGCCGATGCCACGTTCATGCCGCTGGCCGTCACGAGCGTCGTGAATCAGACGGTCGCGGACGCCGGCGTCGTCGCGCGGCCGCGCCGGCCATCGTGTGCCGCATGGCGGCGAAATTGCCTCTCCCGGTGCAGACGAAGAGTTCGTCGCGCCCGCACTTCGGGCGCGCATCAGGGTGGAGCTGAGTCCCATGAAGAGGACCTGTCTTGGAATCACCGTCGCGGTCGTGGCGTTCGTGGCGAGCCTTGTCGGCTCCCGGGCGGCACGCGCACTCGACACCGACATCTTCACGGGCACGCAGGTGTCGCCCAACGTGCTCATCCTGTTCGACAACTCGGGAAGCATGGGCAACGTCCCGTACGCCCCGTTCCCCGACCAGGTGTACTCGGGATCGTTCGAGCCGTCGGTCGTCTACACGCGCTGCGCCGCCTCGGGCGGCGTGAACGGCGCAGCGGTGAATGCCGACTGCACGTGCAAGAAGACGGTCAACAACTACGTCGCCGACGGCAGCGCGTGCGCCGGAACCTTCATCGATCTGGTGCCCGCGTCACACGACGACATCGACGACCGCGAGGGCCGCCGCAAGAAGGGCAACCGGCTGAACTGGGAGACCAACCAGCCGCGCTACTGCACGCAGGCGCCGTTCGATCCGTGCGCGAGCCAGGCCGACTGCCCCGGCCAGGGAAACGGCTGCCAGCCGCAGAACCAGATGGGACTCGCCAAGAGCGCGATGATCTCGACGATCAACGACCCCGACAATCGCGGCGTCCGCTGGGGCCTGCTGCTCTTCGACCCGCCGGGCATCAACTACAACGCCACGAACTACTCGTCCTCGTCGTGGGTGACGAGCTGGCAGGTCAACTCGAACGTCTACCAGGTCCCGATCAGCGACCTGACCACCGGCAACGAGAAGGCGAACCTGATCAGCAGCATCGGCGGGCTCCAGGCCGAGGGCGGGACGCCGACCGCGATCCGGATCATCGACGGCTGGAAGTACTACAACGGCGAGGTCTCGAAGTCGGGCTGGGGATCGCCGGTCCAGTACACCTGCCAGCGCAACTACATGATCATGGTGACCGACGGCGTTCCCGAGATGGAGGCGGACGTCCTGTCGTCGCCGCAGAGCAGCTGCGACTTCTCGCGCGTCAAGTCGTTCGTCGGCAACCCCGGCGACCTGAACGGCGACGGCAAGGAGGATCCTTCGAGCCCCAACTGGGTCGCCACCACGGGCGAGAGCTTCAACTGCGGCTCCGACTACATGGACGACGCGGTCATCAAGATGCGGAGCCTCTTCCCGAACGGAAACCCGCAGAACCAGCCCGTCAAGCTCTACGCGGTGTCGTTCGGCATCAACTACTGCGAGCCTCCCGCCGAGGGCGACACGTCGCCGGGCGGCGGCATGCTGCTGTGGCGCGCGTCGAAGAAGTACGGCGGCGGCGAGTGCATCTCGGCGATCACGCCGAACGAGCTCGACGACGCGCTCCGCGAGATCCTGAACCTGATCCGCAACGACGCGCAGTCGTTCGTCGCACCCGTGGTGCCGGTCAGCCAGACCAACCGCACGCAGTCGGGCGACCGTCTGTACGTCGCCCTGTTCGCGCCGCGCGAAGGCGCGCAGGGCTGGCCGGGCAACATCAAGAAGTACGCGCTGAACACGCAGGACGGCGTGATCTGCAACGCATCCACCCCGAGTTGCTCGTCCGGGAACGGCAGCGCGACCACGTCCGACGGCAGCATCCTCGCGAACGCCGAGTCCTACTGGGACGCGACCACCGGCGGACCGTCCGGCGTGACCGTGACCTCCGGCGGCGTCGGCGCGGTGCTGCTGCAGCGCGACCTCTCGACGCGAAAGATCTACACCTACCTCGGCAGCTCGACCGGCAACCTGGGCGGTCTCGACCTGACCGCCAACACGTACGCGTTCGCGAAGAGCAACACCGCGATCACCAACGCGACGCTCGGCCTCAGCGGCAGCCTCGGCCAGCCGGCGGACCGCGACCGCCTGATCGACTACATCTACGGCTTCGACAGCTACGACGCCGACAGCGACGGCAACACCACCGAGAAGCGGACCTGGGTGATGGGTGACGTCATCCACTCGGTGCCTCTGCTCGCGAGCTACGCGTCCCAGAGCCAGCCCGACCTCATCATCGTCGGCGCGAACGACGGCATGCTGCACGCGTTCGACGACGCGACCGGCCAGGAGCTGTGGGCCTTCGTGCCGCCCGACGCGCTGGCGAACCTGCACCAGCTGGTGCCCGGCGAGGCCACGCAGCATCCGTTCTTCGCCGACGGCTCGCCGCATCTGCGCACGCTCGACGACGGACGGAAGATCGTGGTGTTCGGCCTCGGCCGCGGCGGACGCGCGTACTACGCGCTGGACATCACCTCGCGCACCGCGCCGAAGCTGCTGTGGCGCATCAACAACACGACGTCGGGCTTCAGCGAGCTGGGCTACTCCTCGTCGGCCCCGGAGCTCAAGCGGGCTGCCGTCGGCGGCAATTCGCAGGAGGTCGCGGTGTTCGGCGGCGGCTACGATCCCGCGTTCGACACGGCGACGCAGACGACCGCCAACGGCGGCGCCGGCGCGATGGGACGTGCGGTGTTCATGGTCGACCTGCTGACCGGAGCGAAGCTGCCGTTCTCGATCCCCGGCGGCATGACCTACCCGGTCGCGGGCGACGTGCTGCTGTTCGACGTGAACGGCGACAACGTCTTCGACCGCGGCTACGTCGGCGATCTCGGCGGCAACGTGTGGCGGCTGAACTTCGACGGCACGGCATCGAAGCTCTTCTCCGCGCCGGCGGGCCACCGCATCTTCTACAAGCCGGACGCCGTGGTGAACTCTGGCTACGTGACCGTGTACTTCGGCACCGGCGACCGCTCGAATCCAATGACGACCGACACCGTCGACCGCTTCTACGCGGTGCGCGACGACGGCAGCGGCAACCTCACCGAGAACGACCTGGTGAACGTCACCAACCAGATCTTCCCCGTGGACAGCGAGGAGTATCAGGGCCTCGTCGAGGAGATCACCGACAAGCAAGGCTGGTACATCACGCTCGGCGGCACCGGCGAGAAGATGCTCGCGGCGCCCAGCGTGTACTTCAACGTGATCTTCACGACCTTCACCCCGAACACGGCGAAGTGCGAAGCCGGCGGCGGTGCGAAGATCTACGTGATCGACCCGATCACCGGCGCGCCGACGACGGATCTCGCGGGAACGAGCGGCTCGGGCCTCGGCGGCGGCACGTCGACCGGCGGCGGCATCGGCTCGGGCGCCAACGGAATGCTGATCGGAGCCGACCGCTTCGTCGCCGTCGGCAACTCGATCCCGACGGAGATCAAGGTCACCTTCGGCGACGACACCACGAAGGCCTTCTTCGGCCTCACGCGCGGCGGCGGCATCGCGCTGCAGCCGCTGAACCTGCCGCAGATCGGAACCAACGTGATCCCGATCTCGTGGCGGCAGACCTGGTAGGAGAGCGGATCAGTCGCGGCGGCCGTATTCGCGGCGCCGCGACTCGGAGTCCCACGCCGAGTCGCCCGCGGCCGTGTCGCCGTCGAGCTCGCGCTGCAGCAGCTCCTCGAGGCTGCGCACCGCCTTCGACGCGCTGTCGAAGAACTCCTTGTCGTCGCTGATGCGCGCCTGCTCGCGCACGTCGTGCTCGTCCTGGCGGCGGAACGTCCGCGCCGCGTGGTGCGCCTGCGTCGCGCGGAAGCCGAGCAGGCGGAGCGCGTCGACGCCCATGCGCAGCGAGCTGTCGAGCGACTCGCGATACACGCTCTCGACGCCCGCGCCGAACAGGTCGTAGGCCTCCTGTCGGCTGTGCGCGCGCGCGAGGATCCCGAGCTTCGGAAAGTGCTGCCGCACGGTCGCGACGATCTCGAGCGTCTTCTCGTGGTCGCCGATCGACAGCACCATCAGGCGCGCGCTCTCCGCACCGGCCGCGCGCAGCAGGTCGAGCCGCGAGGCGTCGCCGTAGAAGACCTTCATGCCGACGCGGTTCAGCACGTCGACGTGATCGGGATCGAAGTCGAGCACGGTCGTCGGCACGCGGTTCGCGACCAGCAGGCGTCCGACGATGCTGCCGAACGCGCCGAAGCCGGCGAGGATCACCGTTCCGTGCTCGTCGATCTCGTCCTCGTCGCGCGTGCGGCGCGCCGGCCGCGTGAAGCGCGGCTGCAGGATCTTCTCGTGCACGAGCAGCAGCAGCGGCGTGGAGACCATCGACAGCGCGACCGTCGCGACCAGCACGTTCGCCGAGGTCGCGTCGAGGATCGCGTTCTGCACCGCGAAGGACAGCAGCACGAAGCAGAACTCGCCGCCCTGCGCGAGCGCCATCGCGAACAGCAGGTTCTGGTCGAGACGCATGCGGAACGCTCGTCCCAGCGCGAGCAGCACGAGAAACTTGACGACGACCAGACCGAGCACGAGTGCGGACACCAGCGCGATGCGCTCGCCGACCAGCGCGAAGTCGATCGACGCGCCGACCGCGATGAAGAAGAGGCCGAGCAGCAGCCCCTTGAACGGCTCGATGTCGGTCTCGAGCTCGTGGCGGTACTCGCTGTTCGCCAGCACCACGCCCGCGACGAAGGTTCCGAGCGCGGGGCTGAGTCCGACGTGCGTCATCAGCAGCGTGACGCCGACCACCAGCAGCAGCGCCGCCGCGGTGAACAGCTCCTGCAGGCGCGTGCGCGCGATGGCGCCGAAGAGCGGACTCAGGAGCCATCGGCCCGCGGCGACGATCGAGCCCACCGCGCCGAGCGTGACCAGCGCGCGGGACCACGCGGGCAGCGTGTCGATCCACGTGACGCCGTGCTCCGCCGCGCCGTGCGTCGCGACCGTCGTGGCCACGCTCGCCAGAAGCGGCAGCAGCGCGAGCAGGGGGATCACCGCGATGTCCTGGAACAGCAGCACGGCGAACGAGCGCTCGCCGGCCTCGGTCTTGAGAAGTCCCTTCTCGGTCAGCGACTGCAGCACGATCGCCGTCGACGACATCGCGAGGATGAATCCGGCGGCGAGCGCCGGACGCCACGCGACGCCGAACGCGGTCGCCGCGGCACCGATCGCGACCGCGGTGCCGAGCACCTGCAGGCCGCCGAGGCCGAGCAGCGCACCGCGCAGACGCCACAGCCGCGACGGCTCCAGCTCGAGGCCGACCACGAAGAGCATCATCACCACGCCGAACTCGGCGAAGTGCAGGATGTCCTGCGACTCCGTGCCGAGGAGCGCGAGACCGAACGGACCGATCGCGACGCCCGCGACGAGGTAGCCGAGCACCGCACCCATGCCGAGCCGCTTCGCGATCGGCACGGACACGACCGCGGCCGCGAGGAAGACGAACGCCTGGAAGAAGAAGTCGTGCGGCACGCTCAGCTCCGCAGCACGGTCGCGAGATCGTGGTTGAAGTAGCGTCGTGCGCGCGCGGCCTCGAGATCCGCGCGTCCGTCACGCAGCGCCTCGACGACGCCGCGGTACTCCGCGGCGAGGCGCTCGATCTCGTCGTCCGCGAGCGCGTGCGTGCCGTGCAGCACGTAGGGCGGCAGGTACTCCATGCCGCACAGGCGCGCGGTCTGCGCGAGCGGCGCGAGCAGCTGCCCGATCGTGTGGCCGTTGACGCCATCGGGCGTGTACGCGCGCTCGCCGCCGCCCGCGGTGATCACGCTGAGCATGCGCTTGCCGCGCAGCGCCTCGCCGCCCGCGCCGTACGCCCAGCCGTGCTCGAGCACGACGTCGATCCACTGCTTCACCAGCGCAGGCGTGCTGTACCAGTAGAGCGGGTGCTGCAGGACCAGCAGATCGTGACGCAGCAGCAGCTCCTGCTCGTGCACCCGGTCGACGTCGAAGTCGGGATAGAGCTCGTACAGGTCGTGGAACGTGACGTCGGCGACGTCGCGCACCGCGCGCACGAGCGCGCGGTTCACGCGCGAGCGGTGCAGCGCAGGGTGCGCGAACAGAATCAGGACGCGATGCCCCGCAGCCGCCGTCGTCATCTGGTGCCCCCGCGCATCGCGACACTCTTCAAGGAGCGCTGCGGCCACGCAAGCGCGTTGGCGTCACGGACCGCGCGACGGCAGCGACACCTGGTGGATGCGCAACGGCCCGCTGCGAAACACGGGTTCGCCGGCCGTCAAGGGCACGCCCGCTGCGGCCTCGAGCCGATGCACGTCGGCTTCGTCGCCGTCGCGGGTCGCGAGCAGAAACGGACCCGCGCCGCGCAGTGCTTCGACGTGCCAGTGGACGTCGTCGTCGGAGATCCACCCGCTCACCACCCACAGACGCGGGAAGACCGACGGGTCGTGCAGCGGCAGGTACCAGAGCTCCCAGCCGGCCGTCGTGCTGACGATCGGCATCGTGCCGCGCGACGGATCCGCGGCGAGCCAGCGCGCGGTCTCCGCGGCCTGCACGGGCGGCGCCTTGCGCAGCCAGTGCCGCGGGCGCGCTCCCCGGAGGTCGGGAACGAGCATCCACAGCAGCGCGAACGACACCCCGAGGGTCGCGAGGAGGCGCGCCGCGCGCGTGCGCGGCAGGCGCGCGAGCGGGGCTGCCGCGAGCGGCAGTGCGAGCACGAGAGCCGCGATCGCGTAGCGGTTCCACGCACTCGTGCCGCGACTCATCGCGAAGCGCAGGAGCAGGACCCAGGCGATGCCGGCGACGCCGAGCGCGAGCAGCCGCGCGGGCGTCGTCCGACGCACGCACACGAGTCCGACCTCGAGCACGGCGCCGATCGCCAGCATGACCGCGAGCGGCGTCCCGAGCTCGTGCGCCGTCAGGTCGGCGAGGTACGCCATCGCGTCCGCGAGCCCGAAGCCGGCGCCCGCGGACGGCTCCTGCAGAGCCGCGCGGAAGCCCATGAACGCGTCGCCGCAGCGCGCATTGCCGAGGGTCCACGCGAGCGGAAACCACGCGACGAGAACCGCGAGCAGGGTGGTCTCGCGCGGGTCGCGGCGGCGCCACAGCCACCACGCCGGCCACAGCGGGGCGAGAATCCAGGCCTCGTAGCGCAGCATCGCGGCGAGGGTGAGGATCGCGCCGCCGGCCAGCATCCGCCCGAGCCGCGGCAGCGTGCGCTCGTCAGAGGCCGCGCCGACCAGGACGAGCCATCCGGCGAGAACCGTAAACACGAAGGAGATCTCCGTCAGCGACGTCGCGGAGAGCTCCGCGTGCAGCGGCAGGACCGCGAGCGCCGCCGCGGCGGCGAGGCCCGCCCACGGGCCCCACGTTCGCGCGCCGATCCCGTACAGGAGCGGCACCGACGCGACACCCAGAGCCAGGTTCAGGAGCGGCGCCGTCCACAGCGGCCACGGCACCAGCCGCGAGAACCCGCCGACCACGAAGCTGAAGCCCGGCGGCCACCCCCCGCAGACCAGAAGCTGCGGCTCCGCGGCCCAGCCGAGCGCGATCGCCGCCCGCGACGGGCCGTCGCCGGGCACGTCCCAGAGCGTCGCGACCAGCGCCATTCGGTACAGCGCCGCGATCGCCACGCAGGCGAGGATGCCGGCCGCAGCGTGCGGCGTCGCTTCGTCCGGGGCGCGCTCCGTCATCTCGATCGACCCAGCGACGGCGGGCGTCCGTCAAGCACCGCCACCGGCGCCTCCGGCGGTCGCCCGGTCGCTCCGGCAACGTGCGCACATTCCCGGCTCCCGGGAAACCGCACGCGCCGGCCGGCCTGGCGGCAGGCGAGGCGCCGCCGTTGGGACGACGCGTCGTGGCCCTCTCGTTGCTCCCTGATCCCGATCGACCAAGGAATCACGGTCCGGCCACGCGGTGATCCGCGCTCATGGGAATTCGTCGGGGGCGGCAAATCCCGCCGACGGGAAGACATCGAAGGAGACGAGATGATCCGCGACGTCCACGGCGACATCCTGCTGTCGAAAGCCGACGTCGTGGCGCACGGCGTGGCGCCGAACGACGACTTCTCGAACGGCCTCGCCCTCGCCCTGCGCGAGCGCTGGCCTGCCATGTACAAGGATTTCCGCCACTACTGCCGCGTCAGCCACCCCGCCGAGGGCGACCTCTGGATCTGGGGCGGGCCGGGCGTCCGGATCGCGAACCTGTTCACCCAGAAGGCCGCGTACGGCCACGGCGCGCACCCGGGTGCCGCGTCGCTCGAGCACGTCAACGCCGCCCTGCGGGCCTTCCACCGCGTGATCGAGAAGGAAGGATTCACGAGCGTCGCTCTGCCGCGTCTCGCGACCGGCGTCGGGCGGCTGGCGTGGGACGACGTCCGACCGCTGATCGAGCACCATCTCGGCGCGCTGTCGATTCCCGTCTACCTGTACAGCGTCTACGAGCCGAATCATCCCGCACAGGAGAAGTGACGGGAGGCAAGGCACGCGAGGTGACATCATGACCCGCGACGCGATCCGGGACGCGCTCCGCGCGCGAATCCGGGACATCCTCGAGCGCAACGCGAAGATCGAAGGCGACCTCCGTCGCGAGCAGAATCCGCTCGGTGGCGACTGGGACGAGAACGCGATCCTGCTCGAGAACGACCAGGTCGTGGAGGCGCTGGACGCCGACAACCGCACGCGGGTGGCGCAGCTTCGCGCCGCGATCGCCCGCCTCGACGACGGGACGTGGGGACGTTGCATGCGCTGCGGCGACGGGATCGCGGCGGCGCGGCTCGAAGCGATGCCGGAGGTCGCGGTCTGCATCGACTGCGCGCGCGACGCCGAGAAGTCTCGCGGTCCGCGGCGCTGACCGCGCGCATCGACGGCCGATTCGCCGCTCGACGCCGGATCGGGGGAGCGCGCGGACGCGCGCTCAACGCCGCGGCGATCTGCCTCCGGCCGCCGCCGACGGCTTGACGCGAGGCTTGGCGGGCGGTGAAGCCGGCGTCGCACGCGGCGCGTCCTCCGCCGCCCGCCAGAGGTACCAGCTCGCGACGGAGCGGAACGGACGCCAGCGCTCGCCGTGGCGCAGCAGTTCGGCGGGCGTCGGCAGCGCGCGCTTCCGGTAGACGACGGCGAACCCCTTGCGCACGCCGTAGTCGTCGACCGGCAGCACGTCCGGACGTCCGAGGCGGAACATGAGCAGCATCTCCGCCGTCCAGCGGCCGATGCCGCGCACCGCCGTCAAGCATGCGACGACCTCGTCGTCCGGCATGCGGCGCAGCGCGGCGACGTCCGGCACGGTGCCCTGCACGGTGCGCTCCGCGAGGTCGCGGATCGCGAGGATCTTGTTGCGCGACAGGCCGGCCGCGCGCAGCGGCTCGTCGGGCGTCGCGAGGACGTCGGCCGCGACCGGGAACTTCTGCCCCGGATAGAGGGCGGCGAAGCGGCCGAAGATCGTTGCGGCCGCGCGTCCGTTGAGCTGCTGGTAGACGATCGCCTCGGCCAGTGCGGCGAACGTGCTGCTGGTGTCCTTGAGCTGCATGGCGAACGCGCCGTGGCGGTCCATGAAGGCGCCGAGGCGCGCGTCGGCCGTACGGAGGTGCGCGAGCGCGGACTCGGTGTCGAAGCGGCGGCCGATCGGAGTGGCGGGGCGGATGCGCGTCGCGGCGCCGGTGTCGCAGGTTTTCAGTGCCATGATCGTCCGCGTAGCCCATCGCACGATCGCGAACCTGGAGAAAGTTGCGATGGTGCGCGTGCCGCACGGAATCCCGTCCGTTACGGGAGAGGGGTTGCGCCTCTCCCGCGTGCGTCCGCACGCGGCTCGCCCGGAAATCCGCAGTGATCCGTCTCGACTCCATCAGCAAGCAGCACGGCAAGCAGATCCTCTTCATCGAGGCGTCGGCGGTGCTGAACCGCGGCGAGAAGGCGGCCCTCGTCGGTCCCAACGGCGCCGGCAAGACCACCATCTTCCGCATGATCACCCGCGAGGAGCAGCCCGACGACGGGAACGTCTCGATCGATCGTGGCGTGACCGTCGGCTACTTCAGCCAGGACGTCGGCGAGATGGCGGGCAAGTCCGTGGTCGCCGAGACCATGGACGGCGCCGGCCCGGTTTCCGAGACCATGGCGGAGCTGCGCTCGATCGAGCACGCGCTCGCCGATCCGGAGCGCGTCGACGAGATGGAGGAGCTGCTCGAGCGCCTCGGCCACGCGCAGTCGCGCTTCGAGGAGCTGGACGGCTACGCGCTCGAGAGCCGCGCGCGCGAGATCCTCGCCGGGCTCGGCTTCGCGGAGGAGACCGTCGACGCCGACGTCGGCAACCTCTCCGGCGGCTGGAAGATGCGCGTCGCGCTCGCGCGCATCCTGCTGCTGCGTCCCGACGTGCTGCTGCTCGACGAGCCGACCAACCACCTCGACATCGAGTCGATCGTCTGGCTCGAGAGCTGGCTCGCACGCTTCGAGGGCGCGCTGCTGATCACCTCGCACGATCGCGAGTTCCTGAACCGCGTGGTGACCAAGGTCGTCGAGATCGACGGCGGAGACCTCGTCTCGTACTCCGGCAACTACGACTTCTACGAGCAGCAGCGCGTGCTCTCCGAGCGCCAGCAGGCCGCGCAGTACGAGCGCCAGCAGGCGATGCTCGCGAAGGAGATGCGCTTCATCGAGCGCTTCAAGGCGCAGGCGGCAAAGGCCGCGCAGGTGCAGTCGCGCGTCAAGAAGCTCGACAAGATCGAGAAGCTCGAGCCGCCCGCGAAGCGGCAGCGCCTGCGCTTCGACTTCCCGGCGGCACCGCGCTCGGGCGACGACGTCGCGAAGCTCGACGGCGTGCACAAGTCCTTCGGCAGCAAGGTCATCTACGGCGGCCTCGACCTCATGATCCGGCGCCGCGAGCGCTGGTGCGTGATGGGCGTGAACGGCGCGGGCAAGTCGACGCTGCTGAAGCTCGTCGCGGGCTCTTCCGAACCCGACCGCGGCGCGGTGTCGGTCGGAGCGAGCGTCAAGCTCGGCTACTTCGCGCAGCATTCGATGGAGTTGCTGGATCCCGCGAAGACCGTCTGGGAGACGATCTCGGACGCCTTCCCGCTGGCGTCGATCGGCTCGCTGCGCACGCTGCTCGGCGTGTTCGGCTTCCCCGGCGACTCGATCGAGAAGTCGTGCCGGGTGCTGTCCGGAGGCGAGAAGGCGCGCCTCGTCCTCGCGCGCATGCTCTACGATCCGCCGAACTTCCTCGTGCTCGACGAGCCGACCAACCACCTCGACATGGACACCAAGGACATGCTGGTCGAGGCGCTCGGCAGCTACGAGGGCACGATGCTGTTCGTGTCGCACGATCGCCGCTTCCTCGCCGCGCTGTCGAACCGCGTCCTCGAGCTGACGCCGGAGGGCGCCCTGCCCTACGGCGGCGGCTACCAGGAGTACGTCGCGCAGAGCGGACACGAGGCGCCCGGCCTGCGGAGCTGAATCGGGCGGTTGCGAATTTTACCCGGGTGGATTGACTCCGCCTTTTACCCGGGTGAAATTGGCGCAATGCTGGACACCTACACCGCCTTTGCCGGCGTCCGCCGGCTCGCGACGGGCCCGCTGGACGAGACGATCCTCGGCGCGAAGTCCGCGATCGACGCCGGCGAGACCGCGCCGGTCCTGGTCTTCGAGGACCGCACCGGCACGCAGCTCGACTTCGACTGGCGCGGCACGCCGGACGACGTCCGCAGCCGGCTCGCGTCACACCCGCACTTCGCGCCGCCGGCTCCGGCGAGCGACCGCAGCGGCCCCGGACGGCCGCGGCTGGGCGTCGTGAGCCGCGAGGTGTCGCTGCTGCCGCGCCACTGGAGCTGGCTCGCGGAGCAGCCGGGAGGCGCCTCCGCGACGCTCCGCCGCCTGGTCGACGACGCGCGAAAGCTGGACACGGGCCGCGCGGAGACGCGCCGCGCACGCGAGGCGGCGAGCCGCTTCCTGTGGGCGGTCGCGGGCGATCTGCCGGGCTTCGAGGAAGTCTCGCGCGCGCTCTTCGCGGGCGACCACCAGCGGCTGTCACGGCTCGTCGCCGCGTGGCCCGCGGACGTGCGCGATCACCTCCTCGGGCTGCTCGCGCCGACCGCCGCCGCCAAGGGCGCCTGAGCGTCCGGCCTCTTCATCGCGAGCGCCGGCGGAAGGGCGCGCAAGACCGGCACTCGCGCGGCGTCGGTTCCGGCGATGCGAAAGCTGGGACTGACGTCGCTTCTGATCGTCGCCACGCTGCTCGGCTGCGAGCTCGCGGCGCGGCTCTCCTCCGACGCGCGCGGCTTCGCGTCGCGACGCGAGGAGCGCGCCGCGTTCCTCGCGAAGATCCCGCTGCACGACGGATCGTCCGGAACGAAGGACGCACGCTCCGCGCTCGATCGCGTGAATGGCGCCGCGTTCACCTTGCATCCGTTCCTCGGCTACACCTTCCGTCCTTCATACGAAGGAACGAATGCACAGGGCTTCTACGGTGGTGTTCCTTCGCTGCCGTACGACGCGGCCGACGACGAGCTCGTCGTCGGCGTGTTCGGCGGATCGGTTGCCATGCAGGTCGCGGACGCGCGCGAGCGCATCGCCGCGATCCTCCTCCCGGCCGCGCGCGAGAAGGGCTACGCACGCGTCACGGTGATGTCGCTCGCGATCGGCGGTTGGCGTCAACCACAACACTTCGCCGCAATGGTGCGCTGGCTCGACGAGGTCGACGTCGTCGTTCTGGTCGAGGGCTTCAACGAGGTGATCCACCTCGGCGACTGGCACCTCGCACGGCAGCCGGCCGAGTTTCCGTGGTCCGCGGTGTACGCGACGCTCGCGCGCCAGCCGTCCGCGGACGAGACGCTCGACCGCGCCGACCTGATCCGCCTGCACACGCGCGCCGCGCGCGTCACGCGCCTCCTCGACCGGCCGATCCTTCGCTCGAGCGCACTCGCACATCTCGCGTGGCGCGTGTGGGCGGCGCGCTACGAAACGAAGGTCGAGTCGCTGCGCCACGATCTCGAGAGTGCTGGTCCCTTCGACGGCGTCGCCGCCGAGCACGACGAGAGCGCGATCGCGCGACGGCGCGACGACTACTTCGTCTGGTGGCACGAGCTGCTCCTGTACTCCGACACCATCGCGCGGCTGCGCGGCAAGCCGTTCTTCCACTTCGTGCAGCCGAACCAGTACGACCGCGGATCGAAGCCGCTCAGTCCGGAGGAGCGGGAGAGCTTCACGCGCAACACGGCGTGGTTCGACGAGGTCACGCCGCGCTACGCGATCGTGGAGCGCATGAGCGAGCGGCTGCGCACGGAAGGCGTCGACTCGACGTACCTCGGACGCCTCTTCGCGGGCACGGCCGACACGGTGTACGTGGACGATTGCTGCCACTTCAACCGCCTGGGCATCGACGTGCTCGCCGGCGCGGTGGCGCGGCACGTCGTGGACTCCGGACGGCTCGTACCGAAGGAAGCGGCCCGGACCGCTCGCCTCGCGCCGCGCGGGTTCCTGGAAAGACCTGCTTCTGCAGACCTTAAGACCGAATCCGGACTTGCTTCGGAAGGTTGAGCGGATTTTGCGCTGACCTAAGTCGCTCCTCTATTGGCAGTTGCTAGGATGACCGATACGACATAAGCACTGTCTTCGTATCGTGAATTCGAAAGAGGAGGAGCACATGCCCCGAGGCAAGAAGGCGGATTTCTTCGGCGCGATCCGCGCGCAGGCGGCGAAGGTCCTGCAACAGCTCGAAGGTCAGATCCGCTCGCTCGAGGAGGAGCTCACGGAGCTTCGCGGGCAGCTGCACCAGTGGCGCCAGCTCGCCGGCAGCGGCGCACGCACGGTGGCGACGCGCGGACCGGGGCGTCCCCCCGGAGCGGCGCGCTCGGGCGGCAAGCGCGTCAAGTGGGACGAGGTGCTCTCGTTCCTGCCGAAGCGCTTCGGCGTCGAGGACGTGATGAAGCACCCCGGCGCCGCCGCCAAGGGACGCGCGCAGGTCTATCCGGCACTCAACCGCTGGGAGACGACCAAGCGCGTGCGTCGCGTCGGCAAGGGCGTGTACGAGAAGGCCGGCACGGACTCCGCCGCGACTCCGCTCGCGAAGCGCGGTCCCGGAAAGAAGCGCGGCCGTCGCGCCGTCAAGCGCGGCAAGGCAGCGAAGGTCGAGGCCGCGAAGGCGAACTGAAGCTCTCCACACCTGTCGCACGAGGGGCGGTTGCCGCAGGCAGTGCGCTTCCCTAGTCATCCCTCGTGCGGCAGGAACTCGGAGAGCTGAAGATCGCGACGCGCGGCCGCTCGATCGTCGAGATCACGGCCGACGTCGCGGGCTGGCTTCGCGCCGCGCGCGCGCAGCGAGGACTGCTCACGCTGCTGCTGCGCCACACCTCGGCGAGCCTGCTGATCCAGGAGAACGCCGACCACGACGTGCTGCGCGACCTCGAGACGTTCTTCTCGCAGCTCGTGCCCGACGGCGATCCCCGCTTCGCGCACACCGCGGAAGGCCCCGACGACATGCCGTCGCACGTGCGCGCGGCGTTGACGCAGTCGTCGCTGTCGATCCCGGTGGACGGCGGCCAGATGCTGCTCGGCACGTGGCAGGGAATCTACGTATGGGAGCATCGCCATGCGCCGCACCAGCGCCGCATCGCCGTGCACTACGTCGGCGAGTAGTGCTGCTCACTTCTTCGCGCCGGTCGCGTTCGCGCGGTTTGTGAAGCGGGCGTTGCCGAGCCCGGTACCGATGGTCAGGATGCCCCAACGCTCCACGTCCTGCATCACCGGGATCTCGCTGAGCCCCTGAACCACGGCATCGTTGTGCAGCACGACCACGGTCTCGTGCTCGCCGATCGCCGGGATCGCCTCGCGCAGGCACTGCGGCAGGCTGAAGCTCCGGCTCTCCCAGTTGCCCGGAAGATTCTGCGAGCCGCGGTCGATCGAGCCGTCCTCCTCGATGCGTCCGGGACAGCCGATGCCGACGAACGGAGCGAGCGACAGCCCCTCGCGTTCGGCCGCGCGGATCGCCTTCTCCAGCATCTCGACGAGGCGCGCCACCGCCTCGTCGCGCTTCACCTTCTCGTCGCCGTGCCGCCACAGATCCGACTTCCACACGCACGACTTCGCGAGATTGAATCCCTTCGCGCCGCCCTTCTTGCCGCCGGGCAGCACGACACCAGCGCGGATGTTCGTGCCGCCGATGTCGACGGCGAGGATCGCGTCGTGGCCGCCGAAGATCCACGACGGCGCGAGGTGCACCGCGCCGATCAGGCCGGCTTCGTCCGGATGGTTGCGGATCGGCACGAGGTCGAGCGGGAGGTCGTCCTGCTTGAGGACGACGCCGGCACGCGCGATCGCAAGCTCGCCGACGCGGCCGTAGCTGAAGCCCCCGCCGACGGAGATGCGCTCGGTGTCGCGCCAGCCCTTGAGCTTCAGGAAGCGGCGCACGACGAAGGCGAGCTCCTGCGCGAAGTCCTCGATCGCGCCCTGCACGACGGCCGCCGCTTCCGCGTCGCCCTTCGCGAGGATCGCCTCGAGCTCCTTCTTGCTGAAGTCGTTGATCGGCCGCTCGCCGAACGGGTCGGTACCGGCGCGGCGCAGCGGCTCGCGCCACTTCTCGAAGCTGTCGCTGAAGGCGCGCCGATTCGCGCGGTCACCGATGAAGCCGTCCTCGTCCTTGGCCTCGACGTTGTAGCTGTCGACGACGACGGCCGGGAGATTCAGGCTGCCGTGGGCCGCGATCGCGGCGCCGGATTCGTCTGCCATGCGTCCCCCCCCGCGGCAGCCCGTGCGTGGCTCAGCGACGTCCGGCGGCGGCCGACGCCGCGCGCATGTTCGAGCGTCCGCCGCGCGAGCCTGCGCCCGCCTCGTCGAGCGCGCTCTGCATCTCGTCTCCGAGCTCGGCGAGGCGCTCGGAGCCGAGCTTCTCGGCGAGCTTGAACATCTCCTTCTCCTCCTCCTTGACGTGGTGCTCGACCAGCTCCTCGAGGACGGTCATCTTCGCCTCGAAGCGCTCGTCCTTCGGATCCACACCTGGCAGCTCGCCGAGCACGAGCTCGACGACGTGGTGCTCCTCGAACGCCTCGGGCACGATCTCGTCGGCCTTCTTCGTGCCGATCTCCTGCACCGCGGGATAGAAGATCTCCTGCTCGATGCGCATGTGCGCCTCGAGCTTCGCCGCGATCTCGTCCATGCCGGCGCGCCGGCCGCGCGCGTCGGCCTTCTTCACCTGGCGGAACAGCGTCTTCACTTCGCGGTGCTGCTTCTTCAGGAGCTCGGTCGCCTTCATCGTGATGCTCTCCTCCTGCTCGCGGCGCCGAACGCCGGCACCGGGTGCCGTCGCCGATGCAAGCGCGCGGCCATCGTCGTCGCGCCGCGCGGCGCACGGGTTCGTGCGTCCGCCGTGCGCGAACCGCCTGCCGCCCGGTGCAAGAAGTGCAGGGAGCTTGTACTTTACGCTGTCGCCGCCGGACGCGTGGCTGCAGTCGTCGGCACCGCTCGCGACTGCCCGAGCGAAGCGTGCGTCGGCTCGCCGCAATGCGGCCTCCGTCTTGCAGCCAGCGTACCGCCGGCACCGCGAACGCGGTGCGAGGAGGGAACGATGGGCATCGTGCTGCTGGTGATCCTGCTGCTGCTCGTGGTCGGCAGCCTGCCGACGTGGGGCTATCACGAGTTCGGCTATGGTCCGTCGGGCATCGGCGGCGTCCTTCTGCTCGTGCTCATCGTGCTGCTCTTGACGGGCCGGCTCTGAACGCCGCGTCGCGGCACGGAATCACGCCGCGGTGAGCGGCCGCGCCACGCCATCGTGGTTGCGTCCCGGCGGCCTTTGGTCGAAGTTCGACGCTCGGACGAGGAGCCGGCGATGCGAACCACGACCAACGGTGCGGGCGGAGCGCTCGCGCGGCACGACGGGATACCGAAGGAGCGCTACACGAGCCGCGAGTTCGCGGAGCTCGAGTGGCGGCACATGTGGTCGAAGGTCTGGCTGATGGCCGGACGCACGTCGGACATCCCCGAGGCCGGCGACTACTTCACCTTCGAGATCGGACCCGAGTCGATCCTCGTCATTCGTCAGCCGGACGGCTCGATCGCGGCGCGCTACAACGTCTGCATGCACCGCGGCAACCGGCTGCGCGAGCCGGGGCGCGGCCACGCGAGCGAGTTCTCGTGCCTGTTCCACGGCTGGCGCTACGCCATCGACGGCACGCTGCTGCAGGCGCTCGACGCGGAGACGTTCCCGCAGGGCACGCCGTGCGACCGCCTGAGCCTGCGTCCGGTGCGCTGCGACACGTGGGCCGGCTTCGTTTTCGTCTGCCTCGATCCGGACGTCGAGCCGCTCGCCGATTTCCTCGGCATCGTGCCTTCGCACCTCGACGTCTACGGCTTCGAGCGCTGGAAGATCGCCTTCGACTGCACCATCGAGATCGCGTGCAACTGGAAGACGTCCGTCGACGCGTTCAATGAGGCGTACCACATCTCCGCGACACATCCGTGGACGATCGCGTTCAGCGACGACACGCGCACGCAGTACGACTGCTACGACAAGCATACGCGCATGATCTACCCGGAGCTGCAGGCGAGCCTGCGGCATCCCGGAGCGGGCACGGTCACGCCGGAGATCAAGGAGCTCTTCCTCGAGCGCGTCGGCGTCAAGGACTTCGAGGGTACCGAGCCCGAGGCGCGCCGCGCCTTCGCCGACGCGATCCGCGCGATGGCGCCGTTCACCGGCGCCGACTTCTCGCGTCTCAGCGAGGCGCAGATGTGCGACGACTTCCACTACACGGTGTTCCCGAACCTCACGTTCAACACGCACTCGATGTTCGTCTGGGTGTTCACGCACCGTCCGCATCCCGACGATCCGAACCGGATGTTCTTCGACTTCCTGAGCCTCGTGAACATGCCGGCGCAGGACGTTCCCCGTCCCGACAAGCTCATGCTCGACGGCGCGCGCGACACCTGTGCGGGAAGGGTCGACGGCGGCGACCTGCTCGACGAGGACCTCTACAACCTGCCGCGCATCCAGGCGGGCATGCGGTCGTCCGCGTTCCGCGAGCTGCACCTGAGCTCGCAGGAGATCCGCATCCGCCACTTTCACGACACGCTGATGCGCTACGTCGACGGAGCGGCGCGCTGAGCGATCCCGCGGCGACCTGGACGGAGATCCCGGTCGCCCTTCCCGAGCCCGGCCGCACCGCGCCGTTCCGCGCCGGCGGACGCGACCTGCTGCTGTGCAACGTGGACGGCGTGCCGTACGTGCTCGACGACCGCTGCTCGCACGCTCGGACCGCGCTCGCCGCGGGACGCCTGTGCGGCTTCATCCTCGAGTGCCCCCTGCACGGCGGCAAGGTGGACGTGCGCGACGGCTCACCGGCCGCGGCCCCGGTGCGGCGACCCGTCGCGACCTGGCCGGCCCGGCGCGTCGGCGACCGCGTCGAGGTCGCGCTCCCGGCGGGGGACGCGCGAAGCGCCTGATCTTCCGCGAGCCAGGCGCCCCCCCCCCGAACGGGGGAGCTCCATTGGGCACGTCCTGCGCGCTCCCCTTTGAGATCGGCTGCAGATCCGCCGATACTCGCTCGGTGCATCCGCGCGCCGCGACACTGCTCGGGGAAGCCCTCGAGCGCCTGCAGCGGACCCGCGACCGCAATCAGCTCCTGCAGGCGCTCGCGGAGGCGGTGTGCGAGCTGCTGCCGTGCGACGCGGCGATCGTGTGGGTGCAGAATCCCCTGCTTCGCCTGCTGGAGCCGCGCGCCGGGTCTCCGCCGATGCCGTCCGCCGAGCGGCTGGCCGATCTCCGCGTCAAGCCGTCGTCGGTCGAGGCGCTGGCCGCACGGCAGTCGTCCGGATTGCCGCGCTTGACGCCGGGGCACGGCGACGTCGAGGAAGCCGACGAGCTCGCGCGGTTTCGCACCGCCATGGCGGCGCCGCCGGCCGCGGACGTTCTCCTCGTTCCGCTCGTGCACCGCGGCCACCTCGAAGGCGTCGTGTCGTGCCTCGCCGCAGACGGCGTGTCCTCCGAGGACGCGGCGGCCTGGGCCGCCATCGCACCGCACGTCGCGACCGTGCTCGACGGATCGCGGCTGCACGAGACGAGCACGGCGATGCGGTCCTACCGCAGCCACTTCGCGACGCTCGGCGCGGAGATCCTGACGGCGTCGGACGCCGAGACCACCGCGGTCCGCATCTGCGAGCTGACGCGCACGCTGTTCTCGACCACGCGCTCGGCGCTCTTCCTGCTCGAAGGCGAGGACCTGGTGCCGCTCGCCGCGGCGGGGCCGTACGGCGAGCGCGCCACGGGTGGCACGCTGCACGTCCCCCCGGGAATCGAGCCCGGCTTCGACGAGGCGCTGCGCACGCGTCAAGTACTGGTGGTGAACGAGTTCCGCTCGAGCCCGTACGCGGCGACGCCGATCCCGCTGCCCTTCCGCCCGCAGGCCGCGATGGTCATGCCGCTCACCGACGGCACCGGCACGATCGGTCTCCTCACGGCGAGCGAGCTCGACGACCCGCACCGCTTCGGACCCGACGCGGGCGAGCACGGTCGCCTGCTGAGCGTCGTCGCGACGGTCGCGATGCGGCGCGTGCTGCTGCTCGAGGAGCTGCAGCGCGCGAGCCGTGCCAAGGACGACTTCCTCGCCACCGTCTCGCACGAGCTGCGCACGCCGATCAACGTCGTCCTCGGCTACGTGCAGCTGCTGAGCGAGCAGACCTTCGGTCCGATGAACGCCGAGCAGATCGACACCGTGCAGCGCATCGAGCGCGGTGCGCGCAGCCTGCTCCGGCTGGTCGACGATCTGCTGGACCTCGCCGGAATCGAGCGCGGCGCAGTGACCTGCGACTTCCGCGAAGTCTCCCTCGCGCCGCTGCTCGACGAGCTCGGCGACGCGACGCGCGCGCTCATCGGCTCGCGTCCGATCCGCTTCTCGTCCCGGGTCGACGGTGCGCCGGTGGCGTGGACCGACGCCGACCGGGTGCGCCAGGTCCTGCTGAACGTGCTCGGCAACGCCGTCAAGTTCACCGCACGCGGCGAGATCCGGCTGCAGGCCGGCACGGATGGTGACCGCGTCGCGATCGAGATCGCGGACACGGGCAGCGGCATGGAGCCGGGATTCGTGGTGCGTGCGACCGAGCCCTTCGTGCGCGGCGAGGCGAGCACCGGCAGCGGGCTCGGGCTCGCGATCGTGGCGCGCGTCCTGCGCGTCCTCAACGGTGCGCTCACGATCGACAGCCGCCCCGGCGCCGGGACCATCGTCCGCATTCTGCTGCCGGCGACCGCGCCGTCCGATGCGCAGCCGGCCGGCGCGTCCTGACGCGCGTCGGCTCTCGCGCGCCGCAGGCGCATCGGCTAGGCGCCCGTCGATGGGCGACGAGGAGATCTACGGCGAGCTCGCGGACTGGTGGCCGCTGTTCTCGTCACCGGCGCACTACCTCGAGGAGGCGTACGCGTACCGGGCGCTGCTGCTCGACGCGTCCGACACGCCGCCGCGCACGCTGCTCGAGCTGGGCTCGGGCGGCGGCGGCAACGCCTGCCACCTGAAGGTCGACTTCGCGCTCACGCTCGTCGATCGCGCGCCCGGCATGCTCGATGTGAGTCGTGCGCTGAACCCCGAGTGCGAGCACGTCCTCGGCGACATGCGCGACGTCCGGCTCGATCGCACGTTCGACGCCGTCTTCGTGCACGACGCGGTGTCGTACATGACGTCGCTCGACGACCTCGCGGCCGCCGTGCGAACCGCCTGGGTGCACTGCCGCCCCGGCGGGGTCGCGCTGTTCGCGCCCGACGCCTTGCGCGAGACGTTCCGGGAGACCACGAACTGCGGCGGCAGCGAGGACGGCGCGCGCGCGCTTCGCTACCTGCAGTGGATCCGGGATCCCGACCCCGCGGACGACACCTACGTCGCCGACTGGGCGTGCCTGCTCGTCGAAGGCGACGGCGTGCCGCGCGTCGTGCAGGAGCGACACGTCTTCGGGCTGTTCGCGCGGGAGGACTGGCTCCGGGTGCTGCGCGAGGCGGGATTCGACGCCCGCTCGGAGCCGTTCGTGCACAGCCAGGTGGAGCCCGGGCGTCTCGAGGTCTTCGTCTGCCGGCGGCCGCGCTGAGGGCGTCTCGCCGGCCGAAGGGCCTCCGCTCGGCATGCGCGCCGTGGTACGCGTGGGAACGCTGTGACCGGTGACATCGTCACGACCCGCGAGGACTCCGAGCTCGGACACTGGACCGCGAGCCTCTGGCAGCCGCCGCACCTCGCGCCGTGGGTGGAGCGCTTCTGGTACAGCGAGGGCACCACGGGCGCGGCACGCGAGCGCCTGCTGCCCAACGGGCTGCTCGAGATGGCGGTCTGCCTCGGCGACCCGCACCGGCTGGTGGTCGGACGCGGCAGCGAGACGCTGCGCGCATGCTTGACGGGCCTTCAGACGAGCGCGGTGGTGATCGAGCACCCCGACTGGCATCGCGTGCTCGGCCTGCGGTTGCGTCCGGCCGGGGCGTACGCGCTGCTGTCGCAGCCGATGAGCGCGGTCAGCGGGTACACCGTCGACCTCCCGGACCTGCTCGGCACCGCGGCGCGCGAGCTCACGGACCGCTGCCACGCGGCGGCCACCGTCGAGGTCTGCTTCGCGCGCGCCGCCGCGTGGGTGTGCGACCGCGTCCGCCGCGCGCGCAGCGTCGATCCGGCGGTGGCGTGGAGCATGTCGCGCATCGAGCAGAGCGGCGGCCGCGTGCCGATCGCCGAGCTCCGCGACCACACCGGACTCTCGAAGACGCGGCTCGCGGCGCTGTTCCGCGATCAGGTCGGGGTGTTGCCGAAGGCCTACGCGCGCATCGTGCGCTTCCGGCGCGCGCTCGCGCTGCTCGACGCAGAGCCGGCGTCGCTCGCGGAGGCCGCGCTCGACGCGGGCTACTACGACCAGTCCCACATGACGACGGAGTTCCGCGAGCTCGGCGGCCTGACGCCGCGGGAGTTCGTCGTGCAGCGCTATCCGGGAAGCACCACCGCGGCCGCCTGACGCGGACTTTCTTCCAAGACGCGCCGCACGATTGCCGCGTACGGAGAAGGCGCGAAAGGAGATTCTCCATGAAAGTCCCTCACGTTCCCGCGGGACACAACGCGGTGTCGCCCTATCTGGTCACCCAGGACGCGGAGCAGGTCATCTGCATGCTGCACGAGGTCTTCGGCGGCGAGGAGATCCATCGCTCGCTGCGGCCCGACGGCACCATCAGGCACGCCGAGGTCCGCATCGAGGACTCGGTGATCATGATCGGAGAGGCGAGCGGCGAGTTTCCGGCGATGCCCTGCATGCTGCACGTCTACGTGCCCGACTGCGACG
This sequence comes from Binatia bacterium, assembly GCA_046327915.1. Lineage (GTDB taxonomy): Bacteria > Desulfobacterota > Binatia > UBA12015 > UBA12015 > VGTK01. The sequence goes on from JAXLXO010000007.1 coordinate 49,987, forward strand.
CGACGCACGCACGCGCTCGGAGCTTCGGCCTCGAGACGCTGCGCGAGCCCGAGACGCAGCCGTGGGGCGACCGCTCGGCGGGCGTGCGCGACGGCGCGGGAAACCAGTGGTGGTTCGCCACGCACGTCGAGGACGTCGGCGAAGAGGAGCTCGCGCGGCGCATGCAGGCCGCCGCGAGCTGAACGCGAACGCGCGACCGTCCGGTCTCACTCGCGCGGCGGCGGCGACTCCGCGATCAGCCAGGTGTCCGCGAGCGCGTCGGTCGCGTGCCGGCGCCCCGCGGCCATCGTCAGCGGCTCGCTCGACGGTCGGAGGACCTGCGTGCTGCGCGCCGTGCGGACGCGCAGTGCGCCGCGCAGGATGCGCAGCGTCTGGCGGTACGCGTGCGCGTGCGGCTCCTCGGTGTGGCCGCGCGGCTTGAACACGAGCAGAAGTCCGGCGCCGAGCCGATAGACGGCGTGGCCGTCGGCCGGCAGGACGGGGAAGTCCGACGCTGCCCGACGGCGCGTCAATCCCGACCGCCCTCGCCGGGCGCGCTGCGCGCCGCGCAGACGCCCTTCTTCGCCTCCGAGATGAAATCGAGCATCTCGCGCACGTCGGCGGTCGGACCACCGGCGGCGGTGGTCTCGTCGAGGACGCGCTGCCGCGCCACGCTCAGGTTGGGCCGTCCGAGGAAGAGCATCCGGTACGCGCTGCGGATGGCCAGGATGCGCGCGCGGTCGAAGCCCGCGCGGCGGAGCCCGACCACGTTCACACCGCCGATGCGGTTGGTGCCGTTCACGCCGATGCAGAACGGCGGCACGTCCATCGAGACGGCGCTCCCTCCCTGCAGCATCGCGAACCGGCCGACGCGCGTATGCTGGTGGACCATGGAGTACGCGGACAGGAACGCACGGTCGCCGACCTGCGCGTGCCCGCCGAGCACCGCACCGTTCGCCAGGATCACGCCGTTACCGACGCGCGAGTTGTGGCCGACGTGCGAGGTCGCCATGAAGTAGCAGTCGTCGCCGACGACGGTCCTGCTGCCCGGCGCGGTACCGCGGTGCAGCGAGCAACCCTCGCGGATCACGTTGCGGTGGCCGATGTCGAGAAACGTCGCGGAGCCGTCGTACGCCTTGTCCTGCGGCTCGTTGCCGACGACGGCACCCATGTGCACGACGTTGTCCTCGCCCATCGTCGTGCCGGTGCAGACGTACGCATGCGCGAGAATCCGCGTGCGCGCGCCGATCACGACCCGGGGCTCGACGATCGCGAAGGGTCCGATCTCGACACCCTCGTCGAGCACGGCGTCGGGGCTCACCACCGCGCGGGGATCGATCCGGGTCGCTTCAGCCATCTCTCCGTCCGTTCCGTCCACCGCGCGCCGGAGGCGCCGCGGCATCGCCTTCGTCCGCGCTCTCGTCGTCGAGCGGGGCGGGGATCGTGTATTTCTCGTCGAGCCACGCGCCGAGGTCCACCAGCCGGCAACGCTCGGAGCAGAACGGCCGATGCGGGTTCCCTTCCCACGGCAGTGGCGTTCCGCACTGGGGACACGCGACGACGCGCATGGCCGACGACCTTACCGGTTGGTCGAGCGGTTCTGAAGCCACGCGGACGGTGCCACGGGGCGTTTTCCCGTGTCGGCGCGAGCGCTACGGAGGAAGGGATGTCGACGACGCCGTCCGATCCGCCCACGAGCGCTCTGCACGGTCTCCGCGTGATCGCGTTCGAGAGCCGGCGTTCCGCCGAGCTCGCGCAGCTGCTCGCGCGCCACGGCGGCGAGGTAGTCACCGCACCCGCGCTGCGCGAGGTGCCGATCGAGGAGAACGAGGCTGCGATCGAGCTCGTCGTCCGGCTCGAGCGCGGCGAGATCGACGTCGTGATCCTGCTCACCGGCGTCGGCACGCGGGCCCTCGTCGAGGCGGTGCAGGCGCGCTGCCCGACCACGCGGCTCGTCGAGCTGCTGCGGCGCGTGAAGATCGTCGCGCGCGGACCCAAGCCGGTCGCGGCGCTGCGCGCGCTGGACCTGACCGCCGACGTGCGCGTGCCGGAGCCGAACACCTGGCGCGAGCTGCTCGAGACGCTCGACCGCGAGCTGCCGGTGCGCGGCCTTCGCGTCGCCGTGCAGGAGTACGGCAAGGCGAACCCGGCGCTGCTCGACGGGCTCGCCGAGCGTGGCGCGGAGGTGCTGCGCGTCCCGGTGTATCGCTGGGCGCTGCCGCACGATCTGGCGCCGCTACGCGCGGCGATCACGCGCCTGGTCGCGCGCGAGGCGGACGTCGCCGTGTTCACGACCGCGGTGCAGCTCGACCACCTGCTGCGTGTCGCCGCCGAAGCGGACGGCGGCGCGGCGGCCGTCCGCGCGGCGCTCCGCGAGCACGTCGTCGTGGCCGCGATCGGGCCGACGGTCGCGGAGGCGCTCACCGAGGTCGGGCTGCCGGTCGACCTGACGCCGGAGCATCCGAAGCTCGGCTGGCTCGCGAACGCGATCGCCGAGCGGAGCCCGGCGCTCGTCGCCGCGAAGCGCGCGCCGCGCGGCAGCGCCTGAACCCCGCGGTCGCGGCGAGATCGCCGGTTGGTGGGCGGCTCTCGTCGCGCTACATTCGCGCCCGCATGTCGTCGTCCGCGCCGTTCCTTCTCGCCTGCCGCCGTCAACCCGTTCCGTACACGCCGATCTGGCTGATGCGACAGGCCGGCCGGTACATGGCGGAGTACCGTGCGATCCGGGAGCGCCTGTCGTTCCTGGAGCTCTGCAAGACGCCGACCGCGGCGGCCGAGGTCACGCTGCAGCCGGTGGACCACATGGGCGTGGACGCGGCGATCCTCTTCGCCGACATCCTGCTGGTGCTGGAGCCGCTCGGCGTCGGGCTCAGCTTCGCGAAGGGCGACGGTCCGGTGATCGCGCACCCGGTGCGCGACGCGGCGCACGTCGAGCGCATGCCGCGCGTCGACGTGGCGGACTCGCTGTCGTACGTCTTCGAGACCGTCCGCCTCGTCAAGCAGGCGCTCGGCGGGCGGGTGCCGCTGATCGGCTTCGCGGGCGCGCCGTTCACGCTCGCGTCCTACGCGATCGAGGGCGGCGGCTCGCGCAACTACGCGCACACCAAGCGTCTCATGTACGCACAACCCGAGGCCTTCCACGCGCTCATGACCCGGCTCGTCGACGTCACCGCCGACTATCTGAACGGCCAGATCGACGCCGGCGTCGAGGCGGTGCAGGTTTTCGACAGCTGGGTCGGCAACCTCGCGCCCGAGGACTACCGCGCGAGCGTCCTGCCACACATGCAGGAGCTCTTCCGCCGGATCAGCGGCCGCGTGCCGGTGATCAACTTCAGCACCGGAACGTCGGGCTTTCTCGAGCTGGTGTCCGCGGCGGGCGGCGACGTCGTCGGCCTCGACTGGCGGATCACGCTCGCGGACGGCTGGAAGCGCGTCGGTCACGACCGCGCCGTGCAGGGCAACCTCGACCCCGGCCTGCTGCTCGGTCCGCGCAGCGTGCTGCGCGAGCGCGCTCGCGCGCTTCTGGCGGAAGCCGCTGGACGGCCCGGGCACATCTTCAACCTCGGCCACGGCATCCTGCCCGAGACGCCGCCGGACAACGTGCGTGCGCTCGTCGAGACGGTGCACGAGCTGAGCGCGCGATGAGCGGTGGCGCGGCGAAGCCCTTCGACGCCGTCCTGTTGATCGCGTTCGGCGGACCCACGGCACCGGACGAGATCCGGCCGTTCCTGCAGAACGTGACGCGGGGGCGTCCGATCCCGCCGGCGCGCCTCGAGGAGGTCGCGCACCACTACGAGAAGATGGGCGGACGCTCGCCGCTGAACGAGCTGACCTTCCGCCAGGCAGACGCGCTGCGCGCGCGGCTCGCGGACGACGGCGTGGCGCTGCCGGTCCACGTCGGCATGCGCAACTGGCACCCGTACCTCGCCGACACGCTGCGCGAGATGCGCGACGCCGGCGTCAAGCGCGCGTTCGGGATCATCCTGTCCGCGCACGACTCGGAAGCCGGGTGGCAGCGCTACCTGCAGGACGTGCTCGCCGCGCAGGCCGCGATCCGCGACGCCGGCGAAGCGTGCCCGGAGGTCGCGTTCGCGCCGAACTGGCACGATTCGGACGGGTACGTCGCCGCCTCCGCGGCGCGTGTCGCCTCGGCACTCGAGTCGATCCCGCCCGCCGAGCGCGCAACGACGCCGCTCGTGTTCACCGCGCACAGCATCCCGTCCGAGATGGCGTCGACGTCGCGCTACGTGGAGCAGTTCACGCGCTCCGCCAGGCTCATCGCGCAGCGTCTCGGACATGCGCGCTGGCAGCTCGCCTACCAGTCGCGCAGCGGCCGTCCGCAGGATCCGTGGCTCGAGCCCGACGTCAATCTCGTCGTCGAGCAGCTCGCGGCCGCGGGCGAGCGCCGCGTCGTCGTCGCGCCGATCGGCTTCGTGTGCGACCACGTCGAGGTGCTGTACGATCTCGACGACGAGGCGCAGGCGACGGCCGCGCGCTGCGGCATCGAGATGACGCGCGCCGGCACCGTGAGCGACCATCACGACTTCATCGCGATGCTCGCCGGCCTGGTGAAGGACGCGTGGAAGGCCTGAGCGCTTCGCCTGCCGGGCGCCGCCGCCTGGTGGTGATCGGCGGCGGCATCACGGGACTCGCCGCCGCGAATCGTGTCGTCGAGCAGTGCGGCTCGGAGCTGGAGGTCGTGCTGCTGGAGGCCAGCGGTCGCCTCGGCGGCGTCATCGCGACCGAGCACCGCGGACCGTTCGTCCTCGAGGGCGGACCTGATTCGTTCATCAGCGAGAAGCCCGAGGCGATCGCGCTCTGCCGCCGGATCGGTCTCGAGGATCAGCTGCTGCCGACCAACGATGCGAACCGGCGCACGCTGATCGTGAGCGGTGGCAAGCTGGTTCCGCTGCCCGATGGCTTCCAGCTGCTGGGCCCGACGCGGATCCTGCCGTTTCTCCTGTCACCGGTGCTGTCGTGGCGCGGCAAGCTCGCAGCGGCGAAGGATCTGCTCCTGCCGCGCGGCGGTCCGCCGGCCGGCGGCGACGAGAGCCTCGCGAGCTTCGTGCGACGGCGGCTCGGCGACGAGGTCCTCGAGCGGCTCGCGCAGCCTCTGGTCGGCGGGATCTACACCGCGGACGCGGAGACCCTGTCGCTCGCGAGCACCATGCCGCGCTTCCTCGAGCTCGAGCGCACGCACCGGAGCGTGATCCTCGGCCTGCGAGCGCAGGCGAAGCGCGCGGGTGCGGCGTCCGCGTCGGGAACCAGCGGCGCGCGCTTCGGGCTGTTCGTCACGCTGCGCGACGGCATGACCACGATGGTCTCGGCTCTCGCGGCGCGGCTGCCCGCGGGAACGGTCCGGATGAACACGCCCGTGCGCTCGGTCGTGCGCGTCGCCGCTCCGGACGACGGCCATCCGCGCTGGTCCGTGACGCTCGCGAGCGGCGACGCGATCACGGCCGACGCGGTGATCGTCGCGTTGCCGGCGCCGGTCGCAGGACGGCTGCTGCACGACGCCGATGCGTCGCTCGGCGCGATCCTGCGGGACGTCGCGTGTGCGTCGAGCGCGGTCATCACCCTCGCCTTCCGCCGCGATCAGGTGCCCAACCCGCCGCGCGCGTTCGGCTTCGTGGTTCCCGGTCCGGAGAAGCGGCGCGTGATCGCCGGCTCGTTCACCGACGTCAAGTACGCCGGCCGCGCTCCGGCCGACACGGTCCTGCTGCGCCTCTTCGCCGGCGGCGCGCTGCAGCCGCAGCAGTTCGCGCTCGACGACGAGGCCCTGGTCCGCGCGGCGCGCGACGAGCTGCGCGAGCTCCTCGGCATCGCGGCCGAGCCGGTTCTCACCTGGGTGCAGCGCTGGCCCGAGTCCATGCCGCAGTACCGTGTCGGACACGCGGGGCGCATCGCGGAGGCGGAGCAGCGGGCGGCGGCCATGCCGGGACTTGCGCTCGCCGGCAACGCCTACCATGGTGTGGGCCTGGCCGACTGCGTCCGCAGCGGCGAGGGGGCGGCCGACACGATGGCTCGCTTCCTCGCGACGCGCGCTGCGGGAGCATGACGCCGTCCCCCGGAGTCATGGCGAGCTTCATCACCATCGACGGCGTCGAAGGCGCCGGCAAGAGCACGCAGGCCGCGCGCCTCGCGGACGCGCTGCGCCGCGACGGCCACGAGGTCGTGCTGACGCGAGAGCCCGGCGGAACCGAGCTCGGCCGGGCGCTGCGCCGCATGCTCCTCGAGGACGACTCGCCCGGGCCGACGGCGGAGACCGAGCTGCTGCTCTACCTCGCGGACCGCGCGGAGCACGTCCGTCGCCTGATCCAGCCGGCGCTGGCCCGGGGCGCGGTGGTGATCGCCGATCGCTTCTCCGACTCCACGATCGCCTACCAGAGCTACGGCCGCGGGCTGCCGCTCGACACCGTCAAGCGCCTCGACGCGTTCGCGCGCGGCGGCGTGTCGCCCGACCTGTCCTTCTTCCTCGACCTGCCGCCCGACATCGGCCTCGAGCGCGCGAAGGCGACCGGTCCCGCGGACCGGCTCGAGCGCGAGGCGCTCGACTTCCACCGGCGCGTCCGCGACGGCTTCCTGACGATCGCGGACGCGGAGCCCGCGCGCGTCGTGCTGCTCGATGCGCGCCTCGAGATCGCGGACCTCGCGCGCGAGCTCGCCGAGCACGCCCGGGCGCGCCTCGCGGCCGCCGCGTGACGCTCGACGAGATCCAGGGTCAGGACCGCACCGTCGGTCTCCTGCGCCGCGCGATCGAGAACGGTCGTCTGGCGCATGCGTTCATCTTCGCCGGACCCGCCGGCGTCGGAAAGCGGGCAACGGCGCTCGCCCTCGCCCGCGCCGTGCTGTGCCCCGAGAGGCCGAACGCCGGCTGCGGAACGTGCATCGACTGCCGTCTGGTGGGCGCCGGAACGCACCCGGACCTGTTCCTCGAGGACCTCGCCGCAGCGCAGGCAGAGCGCGCGACGGCGAGCATGCTGTCGATCGAGCAGATCCGGCGGGTGTGCGCATCGCTCTCGCTGCGTCCGGCCCGCGGGTCGGGCAAGGTGGGGGTCGTCGACCAGGCGGAGCGCCTGACCGCCGAAGCGCAGAACGCGCTGCTGAAGACGCTCGAGGAGCCGCGCGGCCGCGCGACCCTCGTGCTCGTGACGAGCAACCTCGACGCGCTGCTGCCGACGATCCGCTCCCGCTGCCAGCGGCTGCTGTTCGCGCCGCTCGACGACGCGATGGTCGCGTCGCTGCTCGAGCGCGAGGGGATCGCAGCCGACGTCGCGAGCCGGGCGGCGGCGCTCGCCGACGGCAGCCTCGACCGCGCACGCGAGCTCACCAGCGACGCGGGCTGGACGCGCTGCGAGGATCTGCGCTCGCGTCTCGAGCAGATCGACCGGCTGAGCATCCCGGAGCGCCTCGACCTCGCCGGCGAGCTCAGCCCGCGCGGCGAGCGCAACCGCAGCCAGCAGGCGCTCACGACGGCGACCGTGCTCGGATCGTTCCGCGACCTGATGCTGGCCGCGGCCCGGGACGCGGCGGCCGCCGGCGACCCGGACGACGACCACGAGCGTCTCGCCGCGGTACGCCGGGCGCATCGCCGGATGGCGAACGTCTATGCTAGCGTCCGCGACCTCGAGCGGAACGCGAACGCGAACCTGACCTGGGACAGGCTGCTGCTCGATCTCGGCGAACGCCGAGGCTGAAGCCGAACATGGAAACCGATCTTCCGCAGGAACCCGACGCCGGAGCCGCCGCCCCGGAGCCGCTCCGGGACGTCGTCGACGTGCGATTCCGCGTCGCGGGACGAGCCGGCGCGTACGACGCGGGGTCTCTCGACCTCGCGATGCACGATCTCGTCGTGGTGCAGACGGAGCGCGGCCCCGAGCTCGGCGAAGTGACCGGCCACCCGCGTCCGCGCTGGCCGAACGAGGACGTCCGCCTGCCGCGCGTCCTCCGTCTTGCCGACGAGCGGGACCTGAGCCGCGCCGACCACAATCGCGCGCAGGAGCGCCGGGCGCAGGGCGCCTTCGCGTCGCTGGCGGCACGCCACAAGCTCGACGCCAAGCTGATCCGCGTCGACTACCGCTTCGACGGCGGCAAGGCGGTGTTCTACTTCATGGCCGCCTCGCGCATCGACTTCCGCGGGCTGGTCCGCGACCTCGCGCAGGCGCTGCACACGCGCATCGAGATGCGCCAGATCGGCGATCGCGACGAGACGCGGCTGATCGGCGGCGTCGGTCCGTGCGGGCGCGAGCTGTGCTGCAGCTCGTGGCTCCGCGAGTTCGCGGCGGTGTCCGTCAAGATGGCGAAGGAGCAGGATCTTTCACTGAACCCGTCGAAGCTCGCCGGCATGTGCGGCCGCCTGAAGTGCTGCCTGCGCTACGAGTACGACACCTACCTTTCGCTGCGGCGCGGACTTCCCGGGATCGGCAAGAAGGTCAGGAGCGTCAAGGGCGACGGCGAGATCGTCAAGCACCTGACGCTCAAGCAGCACGTGCTGCTGCGTCGCGACGAGGACGGCCTGGTCGTCGAGTGCTCGCTCGAGGATCTCGTCGAGCGCCGTCCCGACGCGGAGAGCTGACCGGCGGAGACCATGTCCGGACGCATCTACATCACCACACCGCTCTATTACGTGAACGCCGAGCCTCACCTCGGCTCGACCTACACGAACGTCGTCTGCGACAGCTTCGCGCGCTTCCACCGGCAGCGCGGCGACGACACGTTCCTGCTCACCGGAACCGACGAGCACGGCGAGAAGATCGCCGAGGCGGCGACCGCGGCGGGCGTCTCGCCGAAGGAGTTCGTCGACGGCGTCAGCGGAACGTTCCGTGCGGTCTGGGACTCGGTCGGCATCCGCTACGACCACTTCATGCGGACGTCGGATCCGCATCACGTGCGCTTCGTGCAGGACGTCCTCGCGCGCATCCATGCGAACGGCGACATCTACTTCGGAGCGTACTCCGGGCTGTACTGCGTCGGCTGCGAGCGCCTGTACACCGAGAAGGAGCTCGTCGACGGCCTCTGCCCGCAGCACCTCACCAAGCCGGTCGAGGTCAGCGAGCCGAACTACTTCTTCCGCATGGAGAAGTATCAGGAGCAGGTGCGCGCCCACATCGAGGCGAAGCCGGACTTCATCCGGCCGGAGGGCTACCGCAACGAGGCGCTCGCGATGCTGCGCGAGCCGATCGGCGACCTCTGCATCTCGCGACCGAAGTCGCGTCTCGAATGGGGCATCGAGATGCCGTTCGACGCGGGCTACGTCACGTACGTCTGGTTCGACGCGCTCCTGAACTACGTCAGCGGCCTCGAGGCACGCGGCCGCCGCGAGGAGCTGTGGCCGGTCGCCAGCCACTTCATCGGCAAGGACATCCTGAAGACCCACGCCGTGTTCTGGCCGACGATGCTGCTCGCGGCGGGCTATCCGCTCTACGAGCACCTGAACGTGCACGGCTTCTGGACCAGCGGCGGGCAGAAGATGTCGAAGTCGCTCGGCAACGTCGTCAAGCCGCTCGTGCTGCGCGACACCTACGGCATGGACGCCGTGCGCTACTTCCTGCTGCGCGAGATGGCGTTCGGCAACGACGCCGACTTCACCGAGCAGGCGCTGGTCACGCGCATCAACGCAGACCTCGCGAACGGCCTCGGCAACCTCGCCAGCCGCACGCTCGCCATGATGCAGAAGTACTTCGCGGGAGAGGTGCAGCCGCTCGATCCGCGGACGCCCGAGGACGGCGAGCTCGCCGAGGCCTTCGTGCGCGCACGTACCGACCTCGACACGCACGTGAACGCGCTTGCGTTCCACCGCGCCCTCGAGGCCGTCTGGCGCGCGCTCGATGCCGCGAACAAGTACATCGTCGCGACGGCGCCGTTCACGCTTGCGAAGGATCCCGCGCAGCTGCCGCGCGTCGGCGCGATCCTGCACAATTGCCTGGAGTCGCTGCGAGTCGCCGCTCAGCTCCTCGCGCCGTTCATGCCGGACACGGCGGAGCGGCTGCGCGCGGCGCTCGGCCTCGGCGAGAGTGCCTTCAGGGATCTCGGTCTCTCGTGGGGCGGTGCATTCCCGACAAGACACCGGATCGGTGAGCCGGTGAGCCTGTTCCCGCGCATCGAGACCGCGTCCGCCGAAGCTCGTGCGGGGAAGAGCCCGAAGGGCAAGGGCAGCGCGAAGCCGGCCGGCTGACAGCGCTGCGGACTCGAAGCGCGGCGGTCAGCTCTCCGAGTCGGAGGACTCCCAGCGCACGTCGACGCCGTGCCAGCGCGTCCCGCTGGTCCAGGGGATGACCACCACGCGCTTGCAGCGCCTGCACTTGAGCTCGACCCCCTCGGGCCGAAGCCGCGCCAGCAGACTGCCGCACACGCACCGGTGCTCGGCGGATCCCGCCACGGGTCCTTCCTCCGCCTTCTTCATCGGCTGAAATTGAACATCATTTTCAACTCTGGATGTCAAGCGCGTGGCAGCGCGTGGCCCGGCTCCGGCAGCGGGTTCGCCGCCCGAAAGCGGGAATCGTTTCGGGGCAGGGCGCCTTCAAGCGGATCTCCTCAGCGTCGCGACGTGGTCGCCATGCGGTCGGCGGACGCGCTCGGGCGCACGCCTTCGCGGCAATCACGACAGATTCCGTACAACTCCAGCCGGTGCCGGGCGAGCACGAATCCGAGGCGGGTCGCGATGTCCTCCTGCAGCCGCTCCAGATCGTCGTCCGCGAACTCGACGATGCGCCCGCAGCGGTCGCAGATCACGTGGTCGTGATGGTGCTGCTCGCCGACGTCCGCGTTCTCGTAGCGGGTCTGGCCGTCGGCGAAGTGCTGCTCGTCGGCGAGGCCGCACTCCTTGAGCAGCTTGATCGTGCGGTAGACCGTCGCGTAGCCGACCCGCGGATTGACCTTCCGGACCTCGCGGTACAGCTCGTCGATGCTCATGTGACGATGGCCGCCGAAGAAGACGTGCGCGATGTCGTCGCGCTGGGAGGTCGTCTTGAGGCTCTTGTCCTTGAGCGCCTTGCGGAATGCGGCGAAACGCTCCGCGCGCGAGAGCATGGACAGGCGTTACGGGCGGGGCTCCGCTTTGTCAACATCGTCGGGCTGCGGAACACGCGCGATCAGCCGCAGCGCTTCGGGAGACATCTCGACCGCCGACAGGTCGCGATCCGCGAGCACCACGGCGAGCAGCTCGATCTCGTCGTCGGGCGAAAGATCGTGGTCGAGGAAGAGGATCTCCTCGCCACCGACCCGGCAGAGCCCGCTGCGCGCGTGGTAGCCCACCTCGCGCATCAGCCGCTCGCGCCGGACACGGATGCCCACGGCCTCGGCCGCGTTCTCGAGCTCCGCGATCAGTGCCGCGAGCCGCGCCGCGCGCGCGCTCGGACGCTTCGGCGTCGCCGCCGCCCGTCCGCCGCGACGGTTCGACCGCGCCGCACTCACACCACCGCCCGCCCCACGCCGCTGACTGCTGGCTGCGCCCATCGCGCCGCGTTAGTATCGGGGCGACGCGCCGAAGTAAAGAAACCGCGCAGGCCGACCGGGGGCAGGGTGGCATGATCAAGAGCATTCTCGTCGGAATCGACGGCTCGGAGCACGCGCGAACGGCGCTTCGCTACGCGACCTGGCTGGCACGGCGCCTCGACGCCACGGTCACCGGTCTTCACGTCGTCGACATCGTGTCGATCGAGGGCTCGTTCTTCCACGACATCTCGGGATCCCTGGGGTTCGAGCCCTACCTCGACTTCACGTCGAAGATGCGCGAGGCGCTGCAGGAGCGCGGCGCGGCTCTGCTCGAGGAGTTCCGCGCGACGTGCGCGAGCGAGAGCGTCCGCTGCGACACCGCGCTGCAGATCGGCATCGTGCCGAGCGAGATCTGCGAGCGCGCACGCGAGAGCGACCTGGTCGTCATCGGGCACCGTGGCGTCAATCAACGCTTCTCGACCGGCCTGCTGGGCGGCGCCGCCGAGAGCGTGACGCGGCAATGCCCGAAGCCCGTGCTGGTCACGCCACTGGAGTTCAGCGAGATCCGCTCGCCGCTGCTCGCCTACGACGGCAGCCAGCGCGCCAGCGCCGCGATGCAGGTCGCCGCGGAGGTCTGCAGCCAGCTCTCGCTTCCGCTCGCGATCCTCGCCGTGTGCCGAGAGGCGGAGCAGGGTGAGAAGATCCTCGATCAGGCGCGGCGCTACCTGTCGTCCTACTCGATCGAGACGCGCCCCTACGCGATCACCGGCCACGCGTACGAGTGCATCCCGGCCGAGATCCGCGCGCAGCACTACGACCTGGTGTTCATGGGCTCGCACGGACACGGGCGCATCATCGAACTCGTGCTGGGCAGCACGACGGAGTACGTGCTCCGCAACGCGCCCTGCCCGGTGTTCCTGAATCGCTGAGCGGCGGCCGCCGAGCGGATGCCGCGTCAGTCGTCGGACGGGGGCGCGGATGCAGGCGTGTCGGCCGAGTCCTCGATCTTGCCGTTCTCGCCGGCGAGCATGCGGCGAATCCGGTTCTCGATGTCGCGCACGCGACTCTCGAGCCGCTCGACCTCGGCGCCGATGCCGGGATAGCTGCGCAGCCGTTCGACCGACTGCCTGATGCCCTGATCGACACGCCGCTGCAGATCCTCGATCTGGCGACGCGACGTGCTCAGGACCTCGTCGAGAATCGCGGGGCGGGCCCCCTCGCCGACGATCTCCGAGACGCGACCGCGAACGTCGCCGAGGGCTTCCATGCCGCGGCTCGTCACGTTGGAGATCGCGTCGCCGCCGTACCGGACGAGCTCGCGCAGGACCGCGAGCGAACGCAGATCCTTGTGGCGGCGCTCCTCCTCGAGGATGATCTGCGCCAGCGTGACCGCCGTCAGATCGGCGCCGGTCTCGTTGTCCGTGACCTCGACTTCCTCGCCGCTCCGGATCAACCCGGCAATGTCGTCGAGCGCGACGTAACGACTCGTCGTCGTGTCGTACAACTTACGGTTGGCATATCGCTTGACGACCCGCGCCATTTGCCGAGGTCGGTAACACCCCTGCCCGGGGTCGGCAAGGACGACGTGCGCACTTCGACGCATTGCGACGGTCACCGTAAGTCGCCGATGGCTCGGGCGAATCGCGCTGCACACGTTCAATTTTGTTCGCGGTGTGCGGGGGCGCAGAGCAGATCCCGACCGGCAAGCCGTGAGCGGCGCGTCATCGAGACTCCTGCAGCCGAAATCGCGCTTCCCGGGGTATCGCCCAGGGGCCCGAGGACGACCCTTCCGCCGGGCTCCTGCGTTACGAAAATGAACGGCGACACACGCGAGCGTCACTTTTGTACCGTAGCCGCGCCGCGGCGTGGCTGCCTCATCAAAGCCTTAAGCGGTTGAATCGGCAGGCTTTTCCCGTACGGACGGTCGGTCCGTCGACATGGCTTCGTCCTTGCAAAAACGTCCAGCGCCGCCGCCGAGCGGCCGCGCGACTTCCGCCGAAATCCAGCCATCCCGAGAGGACGACCCATGCTTTCCGAGAACAGCCGCCAGAACGAGCAAGCGACCAGCGCCCTTCCCGGCTTCATGGGACTGATCGGCGACCATCCCAGCATGCACCGGATCTTCGACGTTCTGCGCCGGGTCGGCGCCTCGGATGCGCCCGTTCTCGTGACGGGCGACAGCGGCACCGGAAAGGAGCTCGTCGCGCGGGCACTGCACCATCTGTCCAACCGCGCGAGCCGCAGCTTCGTGCCGGTTCACTGCGGGGCGATTCCCGAGGAGTTGCTCGAGAGCGAGCTCTTCGGTCACGTCCGCGGCGCCTTCACCGGCGCGATCGCGGCCCGCACCGGCCGCTTCCAGCTCGCGGATCGGGGCACGATCTTCCTCGACGAGATCGGCGAGATGAGCGCGCGCTTCCAGGTGAAGCTGCTGCGCGTCCTGGAGGACGGGACGTTCGATCCCGTCGGCAGCCACACCAGCCGCCACACGGACGTGCGCGTGGTTGCGGCGACGCATCGCGACCTTCACGCCGCCGCCCGTCAGGGCACCTTCCGCGAGGATCTCCTGTACCGGCTCGACGTCGTGCGCATCCACCTGCCAGCGCTGCGCGAGCGCCGCGAGGACATCCCGCTCATCGCATTGCACTTCCTCGCCCAGAGCGCGTTGCGCAACGATCGCGAGCAGGTCGAGCTGGCGCCCGAGACCGCCGCGGCACTCATGGCCTACGACTGGCCGGGAAACGTCCGCGAGCTGAGAAACGTCCTCGAGCGCGCCGTCCTGCTCAGCGAGCAGCCGGGCATCCTGCTGCCGACCGACCTTCCCGCCCCGATCGGGTCCAGCGCGGACGCGGGGGCGTTCCGGCCGTCGATGCCGGTCGCTGCGGCGCCCGCCAACGGCCCCTGGGACTTCGGCCCCGAGGGAGCGGACTTCTACCAGGAACTCGAGACGTTCGAGCGCCGCATGATCGGCCGAGCCCTCGAGCTCGCCGGCGGCAGCAAGCGCGAGGCGGCCCGCCTTCTCCACGTCAACCGGACGACGCTGCTGGAGAAGCTCAAGAGGCGGGGCTGGCAGACCGGCCCCGAGGCCGAGCTCGCAGCACCCGTCCGGCCGGTGGCGCCGGCCGTCCAGGCGGCGCCGCTCGCCGAGGTGGCCGTCAGAGCTCCGATCAGCGCTCCGGTCTCGACCTTGCCGATCGCGGCATCTCCGCTCGCAGGCCCGAAAGTCCGGCCGGAGCCCGTCCTTCCCGTGCCCGCGCTGCCGTGGGCGGGCACCGAGGGCTGGATCGACGTCCGCCGGCCCGTCGCGCGGGCGTTCACGGCGGCCCCGGCTGCGGTCGCGGCTCCCCTGCTCCCCGGCCAGCGCGCAGGCCAGATTCCCTGATTCCGGCGTCATTCCTCGTCGCTCGGGCGTAAGGTTCGGCGGGCCCCGACCGTCGTTCTTCCCATCGGCCGTTCGCGGAGGCGGACGGCCGTCCGCGCGTCGGCGAAGAAAGCGGCGTGCGGCAGGGGGGAACACGGATCATTCGCTTGTTGTAATGGCGTACATGAGTTGCTAGGACTCGCGAGTCTCGGGGAGGGGGCGGCGTATGCCGCGATCCGGAGACGTTCCCTGCGCGGACGAGGAGACTTGGCGGCGAGGACGCCGCGAAAGACCGCTTACAGGATTTACTTGGACCGAAGAAGGCGTGGGTAAGGCGTTCCTGCAGCTCGTGACTTTTCAGCGAGCGGGGGAGAAAGGAGCAGATGAAGGTGATGCGCGAGAGGAGATTTCTGGTCGCCCTGGCAGCGGTCAGCGCGATCGTCATGGGAAGCGCGGGCACGAGCTCGGCGATTCTCGGTGACGACGGCTATTCGTACACGCAGCCCGGTGCAGAGCTCGTCATGCCGTTCGATGCCACGGAGGGGAAGTCGACTTTCTTGCTCGTGAGCAACATCAACGGCAAATCGCCGTCCGGTGGTGCGCAAGTGTCGACCCATTGGACTTTCTGGTCGGAGTCCTGCAATGAGTTAGCGGATTTTTCAATTTGCTTGACGCTTAATGACACGGTCGTTGTTGATCCGACGAACGCCCGCGCTCTAAACGCTAGCAATGAGGAAGTGGGACCGCTTATCGATCTGACTGGCAAACGCGGCTTGGTGACGGTCACCGCCTACACGACCGATACCGCGTGCGGTAACTTTGCCAGCCCAGGTTCGAGACTGGCCGACGATGCTATCGTGGGTACCTTCACATTCGCCGATACGACGGTCGGGTACGCCTTCGGCAACGATGCGTTCGGACTTGGCCTCAACAATGCAGGGACGGCGGTGGTCGTTCCGCCGTCTAATGGCATCGCTTCGTTCGACTTGGAGATCTTTGACCCGACCTCGGTCGACGCTAGCGTGGTCGTTTTGTCACATCTCCGCGAGCAAACCGCTGGTCAAGTGATTCCGAGCAAGGACAAGCTGCGATTTGCCACGAAGTTTTATGACACGCTTGAGATCCCGACGTCGCTACCGGAGCAGGAAACCGGCTGCGTAAGGTTCACCCAGATTTCGAGTGAAGGGGAGAACGTGGGCCTGATTCCGGAGAACGTCGACGTCACCACGTCTGGAATTATCAGTCTTCATCCGGTTTCCGGCTTCGGTAGCGGGGATCGGGACTACCTGTACAGCATCGTCGGACAGGCAGTTGGGCGGTTCGGTGCCAGCGGCAGCGCGAAGGCGAGACCTTCGGCATCGCGGGCATTTCTCGACACGCCGACGAGTCTCTTCGACTGAGTCGAAGAGGTCAGAGAGGAGAAGGGGCCCGGGGAAACCCGGGCCCCTTTTTTTTTCGCCCGCAGCTCGCCGCGGCGTTCGATCACCCATCGCGACGCGCTGCACGGATCCCGACCTTGCACGCCGTTTGGGTTTCTGTCGTTACTCGACACGTGATCAGCTTCGCGAAAAAACTCGTGCGGATCGCTGCCGCGACGTCCATCATCGTTCTCGGAGCCCTGCCGGCCGCGGCGCAGGTCGGACTTCCGGGAAGCAATCCGCAGCGCTCGACGCGGCAGACCAATCCCGGCGCCAGCGACATCGACGAGTCGACGAAGAACCTCCGCGACGAGGATCCCTCCGTCCGCCTCGAGGCCGTCAAGGCGCTCGCAGCATCGCAGGACAAGAAAGCGGTCGAGCACCTCATCGAGGCCACCGCCGACCTCGACCCGCGCGTCAAGATCAAGGCGATCGACGCCCTCGGCACGCTGCGTGCCGCCGACGCCACGCCGGTGCTGGTCCAGGTTCTCTACATGAAGGAGAGCGAGCCCTGGCTGCAGCAGCGGGTCCTGGTCTCGCTCGGCAAGATCGGCGACACCCGCAGCGCGAAGCCGATCGCCGACTTCCTGTCTCGCGACACGGACACGGCGACCCGCGGCACCGCGATCTACGCCCTCGGCGAGATCGGCGATCCCGCCAGCGTCGGCGACCTGAAGCGTATCGGGGACAGCAGCAGCGACGAGACGACCCAGCGGCTCGTGCGTGACGCGATCGGAAAGATCGAGCAGCGGCAGGTCAACCCCGAAGTCGTCGTGAAGGCCCTGCGCGACTCCGAGGAGGATCAGCGACCGGCGTCCGCCAGCGGCGGATCACCTCTCGCCTACTAGGAGGAAGCCGTGGCAACCGGCGATGGCGTGCGTCGTCCCGACGCGAGCACCGAGGCGTCCGAGCGCACGACGCACGGCGGCCTTCCTCTGAAGCAGCTGTTCGAGCCGGCGGACGCTCCCGCACCGGCCGGCGCTCCGGGCTCGTACCCGTTCCTGCGTGGACCGTACGAGACCATGTACCTGAGCCGCCGCTGGACGATGCGGCAGTTTGCCGGCTTCGGGACACCCGAGGACACGAACCAGCGCTTCCACTTCCTGCTGCGTCAAGGACAGAACGGCCTGTCGACCGCTTTCGACATGCCGACGCTCATGGGCTACGACGCCGACCATCCGCGCTCGCGCGGTGAGGTCGGCCGCGAAGGCGTCGCCGTCTCGACGATCGAGGACATGGAGCGCCTCTTCGATCGCATCCCGCTCGACGAGGTCACCACGTCGATGACGGTGAACTGCAGCGCGTCGGTTCTTCTCGCGATGTACCTCGCGATCGCGCAGCGCCGCGGCATCTCCTGGAAGAAGCTCGGCGGCACGATCCAGAACGACATGCTCAAGGAGTTCATCGCGCAGAAGGAGTGGATCTCGCCACCCGAGCCTTCCGTGCGCGTCGTCGCCGACATGATCGAGTTCTGCGCGGCGGAAGCGCCGCGCTGGCACGCGGTCTCGATCAGCGGGTACCACATTCGCGAAGCCGGCTCGACGGCGGTGCAGGAGCTCGCGTTCACGCTCGCCGACGGCATCGCCTACGTCGAGGAGGTCGTGCGGCGGGGGCGACTGAAGGCCGACGACTTCGGGCACCGGCTGTCGTTCTTCTTCGACGTGCACAACGACTTCTTCGAGGAGATCGCGAAGCTCCGCGCGGCGCGGCGGCTGTGGGCACGGATCATGCGCGAGCGCTTCGGCGCGACCAGGGACGAGGCGTGCCGCCTGCGCATGCACGCGCAGACCGCCGGCGTGACGCTCACCGCGCAGCAACCGCTGAACAACGTGGTGCGCGTGACGATGCAGGCCCTCGCCGCGGTGCTGGGCGGTGTCCAGTCGCTGCACACCAACTCCTTCGACGAGACGCTCGCCCTCCCGACCGAGGAGTCCGTGATGGTCGCGCTGCGCACGCAGCAGATCATCGCGGAGGAGAGCGGTGTGGCGAACACCGTCGATCCGCTGGGCGGCAGCTACGCCCTCGAAGCCCTCACCGACTCGATCGAGAAGGCCGCGGAGGCCTACATCACCGAGATCGATCGCCGCGGCGGCATGGTCAAGGCGATCGAGCAGGGTTATCCGCAGCTCGAGATCGCGGAATCGGCGTATCGGGATCAGCAGCGCTTCGACAAGGGCGAGCAGGTCATCGTCGGCGTCAACAAGTACACCGTTCCGGAAGAGCGCCCGGTCGACATCCTGCGCATCCCGATCGATCTCGAGGAGCGGCAGATCGAGCGCGTCAAGCGCTTCAAGCAGAGCCGCGATCGTGCGGGTGTCCAGGCGGCGCTGGAGCGCGTCCGCGCGGCGGCGGCGACCGATGCGAACCTGATGCCGCCGCTCGTGCAGGCCGTCCAGGTCGGCTGCACCGTCGGCGAGATCTCGGACATCTACCGCAGCGTCTTCGGCGAGTACCGCGACCCGGCGCATCTGTGAGCCCGATGCGTGATCGCTTTCGAAGCCTGTGCGCGCTCGCGGCCCTCGCCGCAGCGACCGTCGCGCCTTGTCCGGCGGCGGCGGAGGACTGCAACGCCTTCTTTCCGCTCAGGCAGGGCGCGCAGTGGGTGTACGAGGAGGGCGCCGTCGGCTCGAAGGAGCTGATGCGCCGCACGATCACCGTGACGTCCGTGACCGAGAGTGACGGAGTCACGACCGCCGATCTGCAGCAGCAGGTTGCCCTCCCCGGACGTCCGGACGCAACTGCGGGCACGGCGACCACCAGGGCGCGGTGCGATGCAAGCGGCGTGAGTCTGTCGATCGACGGTTCGGGCGGCGGCACGTCGGGCGTGATCAAGGCGAAGCTTCCCGGTCTGCCGCCCGCGAGCGACATGAAGCCCGGCTTCAGCTGGCGCGGTGACACCGAGATCGAGACCATGGACGGTGGCACGCGCGTCGTCGCGCAGGGTGCTCGCGGGAGCCGCGTCGAGGGCGTCGAGAGCGTGACGGTTCCGGCCGGAACGTTTCCGGACGCGCTCAAGGTCGCGACCGTTCAGACGCTCACGCTGCACCGCGGATCGGACACGCGCTCCGCGCGCCAGCAGGTGCTCGAGTGGTACGCGCGCGGGATCGGGCTGGTGAAGCGCGAGACCCGCACCAGTCAGGGCAGTGACGCCACCGGCAGCATCGAGCAGCTGCAGAGCTACTCGGGCCTCGCGCGCTGACCCGCGTCAGGCACGGCGGATCGAGCCCCGTCCGCCGTCGACGACGACAAGCTCGCCGCTGGCGAGCTCGCGTGTCGCGTTCGCGACGTTGACGACCGCCGGGATCGCGAGCTCGCGCGCGACGATGGCGCCGTGGGACAGCGGTCCTCCCATTTCGAGGACGATCGCGCCTGCGAGGGCGAGCATCGACGTCCAGCTCGGGTCCGTGGCCGCCGCGACGACCACCTCGCCCGCCTCGAGATCCTGCAGCTCGTCGAGCGACCGCACCACCCGCACCGTGCCGGTCGTGATGCCGGGCGACACACCCACCCCCGACAGCGCCCCACCGGACCGCGAGCGATCGTGGAGATCGGCCGCCGGCTCGGCCGCGACCAGGGCCGCGCCGTCGTCGCCGAACAGACACTCCGGAGGATCGACGGCGGCGCAACGAACGTGCTCCGCGCGCCGCGCGGACGCGCGCTGCGCCAGCGCGCGCGGCTCCTCTCCCGTCCCGACGAGCTGGGAGTGCACCTCGTCCACCTGCAGGAAGAACACGTCGTCGATCCGGTCGATCGCACCTGCGGCGGTGAGTCTCTCCGCGGCGGCGAGCGCCAGGAAGCGCAACGCCGCGAGGAAGAGATCGGCGTGGTAGCGCATGTTCTCGCGCAGGACGTAGTACTGCTCGCAGAAGCCGAGCACGCGCTCGAACGCGAGCCGCTTGACGGTTCCGCCGAGCCCCGTCGCGATGCGCTCGCCGGTGCGCCGTACCGCTTCGCGACGCTTCGCACGCCTGCCCTCCGGAGACTCGCGCGTTCCCGAATCGAGCAGCTTGCGAACCATCTCGACGACGACCGCGGGCTGCTCGCGCCAGGTCGGCTGCGACAGATCGCGAGCGACGAAGCGGTGGCCGTGTCGCGCGAGGATCGTCCGGATGCCGTCCGCGAACGCGCCAGGGGCTCCCGCGACGCACGAATCCGCGACACCGTGCGGATCAGCGGCGAGATCGCGACGCAGGCTTTCGTCGGCTCGGGCGAGAGCCGCGCACGCGAGCACCTCGTCGTGCACCTCGAAGGTCCGGATGCCGCCCAGGCCCATCGTCAACTCCGACATCGTCGCGGCCGCATCGAGATCCGGCGCCCAGCGCGCGATCAGCTCGCCGGTGAGATGAAAGAACACGTAGGCGTGGATCATCCCCCAGCTCACCACCTCGAGGAACGAGCCCAGCCGGCCGCGAACACGCTCGATCGCATCGGCGAGCGCGGCGTCCGAGGCCGACCCGGCCGGCGCGAGCGCGGCCAGATCGGCGGCGATCCGCGAAGCCGCATCGCGGAACAGGTCGGCCCGCGCCCAGGGCATCCAGGCCGTCTCGTGCAGGCCGAGTCGAGCGAGGATCACGGCGAGCGACACCGACAGCACCGATCGCGCGCGCGTCCGCAGCGGCTCGCGCAGCGGCGCGGGCAGCAGATCGAGCAGCCCGTCGCTCAGGAAGACGTTCGGGACCTCGGCCATGACGTCCGCGATCAGCGACGCGTTGACGTACACGTGGGACGACGAGAGGCGGAAAACCGGCTCACGCGACAGCGCGACGAGCCCCGCATTCTCCAACCGACGACGCACCAGGTGCTCGGCCATCGGATCGGCGAGCATGGTGAAGCTCAGCGGCGTGACGACTCCGGACCAGAGCTCGTCGGCGA
Organism: Binatia bacterium; assembly: GCA_046327915.1. Taxonomy (GTDB): domain Bacteria; phylum Desulfobacterota; class Binatia; order UBA12015; family UBA12015; genus VGTK01. The sequence continues at coordinate 71,047 of JAXLXO010000007.1, forward strand.
TGCGCCTGCTCCACACGCGCTCCTCGGGCACGAAGCTCACTTAGCGTCACCCCGGAGCCTCCGCCATGGTCGAGGCGCGTCACGGGTCGGACTTGTCACCAACCGGCTGCGCGAGTAGCATCGGCGTGGACTTGCGGGGCCAGTCCACGCATCGGCCACGAGCCGCGTCGCGTCGCAAGTCTGCGCGGCCATGTCGACTGAACACGAACGCACCCCGCACAAGCTCGTCTACCTCCGCGATCATTCACCGCGGCCGAAGGCGCGCAGCACGCGCACGGACCGCAAGCCGCCCGTCGCGCATCCCGAGCTCGCCGGCGAAGCGGCGTGGCTGGGACGCATGCTCCTCGCGGCGTCGGGGATGATCGTCATCCACTGGTTGCTGGTGCTCAGCGGCGCGGTCGAGGTCGAGGGCGACGCCGCGACGAACTGGACGGCGTCGCGCCTGCTCGCGCACGCGTACGTCGTGGCGATCGCCGCCTTCTCCGCCCGCCAGCTGCTGCGCGGCAACGCGCGCGCCCCGCTGCTCCTCGCGTTCGCCGCGAGCGGGCTCGTGCTGGTCTCGATCGAGGGGCTCGCGCATCTCGTCGTCAGCACCGACCTGTCGCGGATCTCCCTCGCCGCGCGGACGGACATCCTGACGCGCTCCGCGATGCTCGGCCTCGGCATCTGGTCGGCATCGTACGCGCTGCGGGCGGATCGGCGCTCGATCGCGCCCTGAGGCGCCCCCGCCGCGGTTTCCTGCCCCTACCGTGTCGAGTATAGGTGGCTCGTGAGGCTCCATCGCACACGGAAGGCCACACCGCGGAGGCCGAGGGCCTAGCCGGAACCGGGGCGGTGACGATGCAAGCGGAGATCGCCGTTCTCGCTCGTCGTTATGGCCGCCCGCGCGCGGTCGCGCACACCCTGCCCAGCCTTCGCTTCTCGCCGCTCAATCGCCGGCGCGACGGCGAGGTCGCGATGGCGATCCGGCGGCGCAACGGCCTCTACCTGCTGCAGACGAAGGGCACGTATCCCGAGAGCACCTTCCGGCTGCCCACCGGCGGCATCATGCGCGGCGAGACCATCGAGCACGCGCTGCTGCGCGAGACGCGCGAGGAGACCAGCCTCGACGTCGAGATCAGCCGCTTCGCAGCGGTGCTCACGTACCGCGCGCCGAACTCCCGCCACGCGTTCGCGAGCTACCTGTTCATCCTCGAGGAGCAGGGCGGGGAGCTTCACCCGATGGACGAGAGCGAAGGGATCACCGGCTGGCTGGAGGCCGACCTGCCGACCCTGAGCGACGCCGCCGAGCGGCTGCGCTCGTGCACCGGACAGTGGCGTCCGTGGGGCCAGTTCCGCGCGCTCGTGCTCGACGCGCTGCGGGACGCGCTCGCACACCGGAACTGAGCGGCGACCCTCGCCGCGCGCGGCGCAGGTGTCAGGCGACGAGCGTCGTACCCTCCGCGCCGGGCGGCGTACGATCCGCGTCGCGGACGCGCGCCGCGGCGAGCGCCCGGTCGAGCGTGTCGCCCTCGAGCGTCTCCTCCTGCTCGAGCGTCCGTGCGAGGCCGGCGAGACCTTCGCGCCGCTCGGAGAGGAGCTGGCGCGCGGTCGCGTGCGCGCCGCGGACGAGGGTCGAGACCTCGGCGTCGATCGCCTCGTTGGTCGCCTCGCTCGCCGCCTGGGAGCGGCCGAGAAAGCCGTCGCCGAGAAAGATCGACTCGCGCCGCCCGTAGCTCAACGGACCGAGGCGATCGCTCATGCCGAACAGGCAGACCATCTGACGAGCGAGCTGCGATGCGCGCTCGAGATCGTCCTGCGCGCCGGTGCTGACGTCGCCGAACACGAGCTCCTCCGCGACGCGGCCACCGAGCATCACGGCCAGACGATCCACCAGCTCGCTGCGACGCATGAGGACCTTGTCCTCGGTCGGCAGCTGCATGGTGAAGCCGAGCGCGCCGATCGAGCGCGGGATGATCGTGATCTTGCTCACCGGATCGCAGTTCGGCAGCAGTGCCGCGACGAGCGCGTGGCCGGACTCGTGATGGGCCACGAGCGTGCGGTCCTGCGGGCGCAGCACGCGGCTGCGGCGCTCGAGTCCGGTCATGAGACGGTCGGCCGCGAGCAGGAAGTGCCGCGTCTCGACCGCGTCCGCGCCCTGCTGCGCGGCGAGCAGCGCCGCTTCGTTGACGAGGTTCGCGAGATCCGCGCCGGAGAGGCCCGGCGTGCGCGCGGCGAGACCGTCGACGTCGACGTTCGACGCCGCCTTCACGTTCTTCAGATGCACCTGCAGGATCTTCGCGCGCCCGACGCGATCCGGCAGCTCGACGATGATGCGCCGGTCGAAGCGTCCGGCGCGCAGCAGCGCGGGATCGAGCACCTCGGGACGATTCGTGGCGGCCAGCAGCACGACGCCCTTCGATGCGTCGAAGCCATCCATCTCGACCAGCAGCTGGTTGAGCGTCTGCTCCTGCTCGTCGTGACGGCCCATCTGGAGACCGGCTCCGGCGCGCGACTTCCCGACCGCGTCGAGCTCGTCGATGAACACGATGCACGGCGCCTTGCCCTTCGCCTGCTCGAACAGGTCGCGCACACGCGCCGCGCCGAGCCCGACGAACATCTCGATGAACTCGGAGCCGCTGATCGAGAAGAACGGCACGTGCGCCTCGCCGGCGATCGCGCGCGCGAGCAGCGTCTTGCCCGTGCCCGGCGGACCGACCAGCAGCACGCCCTTCGGGATGCGGCCGCCGAGACGCTGGAACTTTGCCGGATCGCGCAGGAACGAGACCACGGCCTCGAGCTCGGCCTTCGCCTCGTCGATGCCCGCGACGTCGCCGAAGCGCGCCGCGACGTCGTTCTCGCCGTAGATTTTTGCCTTGTTGCGGCCGAACGACAGCGCGCCCGCCGCACCGCCCGGCCCCATGCGGCGCGCGACGAGATTCCACATCAGCATGATCAGGCCGAACGGCAGCAGCCAGCCGAGCAGAAGCGTGCGCCAGAAGTTGTCCGCGATCTCGCCCGAGAACGTGACGCCGTGCTCGGTGAGAATCTTGACGAGCGTGGAGAGGTCGAGCCCAGGCGGACGCGTCGCGACGAACGTCGGCCGCTGGTCCGGCGAGAGGCTGCCCATCATGCCGCGCGCCTTCTCGACCTGCTTCTGCAGCTCGCCCTCGAGCGGCGTGTCGGGACGCAGCTGGAAGCGGATCTCGTCGGTGGTGATCATCGCGCGCTCGACGTGATTCTGGTCGGCGAGGCGCTGCAGCTCGCTGTAGCTGACCTGGACGGGGCGCGGCGCGACGAAGATCGTCTGCGCGAGCAGGATCAGCAGGAGCGCCGCCGGCAGGTACCACAACGAGAGCTTCAGGTTCTTCATTCGCTTCGAGGATCTCCTCGTGAACGGGAACGGGCGCGCGTCCGGTCGGGGATCAGAGGAAACGCGCGGCCTTCGGGCGAGCGCGGAGCGGGACGCGGAAAGGTGAGCTTCAGGTTAAGGCCACCGGCGCCTGTGTCAACGCGGGACCACCGTCTGCCACAGCCCCGTGAGGCGAGTACGCAGGTCGTCGAGCGATCCCGCGTTCTCGATCACGACGTCGGCGACGGCGCGCCGCTCGGCGTCGGTCATCTGCTTCGCCATGCGGGCGTCGGTCTCTGACGCCGCCATGCCGCGCTGGGCAGCGAGCCTCTCGACGACGTCCTCGCGGCGCGCGGAGATGACCCAGACCTGATCGACGAGCGAGCGCCAGCCCGCCTCGAGCAGGATCGCCGCCTCCACCACGACCGCGCGCACGGCGCCCTTCTCGCGCGCCCGCGTGATGCGGCGCTCGATCTCGGCGCGGATCAGCGGGTGCACGATCGCGTTCAGCCGCTCGAGCTTCGCACCGTCGGCGAACACGATCGGTCCGAGCCTCTTGCGGTCGACGCGTCCGTCCGCACCGACGACGTCGGCGCCGAACTCGGCGACGATGGCGTCGAAGCCGGGCTTGCCGGGCTCGTAGACCTCGTGTCCGACGAGGTCGGCGTTGACGACCTCCGCTCCGAGCTCGGCCATCATCGCCGACGCGACGCTCTTGCCCGAGCCGATGCCTCCGACGAGGCCGATGACGAGCATGCGTCGGTTCTCGCAACCGGCCGGCGCAGGCGCAAGCGCGGCGGCCGCCTCCGTCTCAGGGCGTCAGGCGCTCGAGCATGCGCGGGAACGGGATCGTCTCGCGCACGTGGTGCAGGCCGCAGAGCCAGGCCACCATGCGCTCGATGCCCATGCCGAAGCCGGCGTGCGGCACGGATCCGTAGCGCCGGAGGTCGAGGTACCAGGAGAAGGCGGACTCGGGCAGCTCGTGCTCCGCGATCTTGCGCTGCAGCGTGGCGAGGTCGTCCTCGCGCTGTCCGCCGCCGATGATCTCGCCGTAGCCCTCCGGTGCGAGCACGTCGACGCAGAGTGCGAGGCGCGAATCCTCGGGATCGCCCTTCATGTAGAACGCCTTCACCTGCGCGGGGTAGCGGTGCACCAGCACCGGACGGTCGAACTGGCTCGCGAGGACCGTCTCCTCGTCGGCGCCGAAGTCGTCGCCCCACTCGACCGGCTTGCCCGCGTCGCGCAGCCGTACCAGCGCCTCGTCGTACGTGATGCGCGGGAAGGGCTTCGCGACGCGCTCGAGGGCAGCCACGTCACGCTCGAGCGCCTCGAGCTCGACGCGCCGCTCGCGCACCACCCGTCCGACGACCTCGACCAGGAAGTCCTCGGCGAGGTCCATGTCGCCCTGCAGGTCCATGAAGGCCACCTCGGGCTCGACCATCCAGAATTCGGTCAGGTGCCGGCGCGTCTTGGACTTCTCGGCACGGAACGTGGGCCCGAAGCAGTACACCTTGCCGAGCGCCATCGCCGCGGCCTCGATGTACAGCTGCCCGCTCTGCGTCAGGTACGCGGGCTCGCCGAAGTAGTCGACGGCGAACAGCGTGGTCGTGCCCTCGCACGCCGCGGGTGTGAAGATCGGAGCATCGACCAGCGTGAAGCCGCGATCGTCGAAGTACTCGCGGCAGGCGCGGACGACGCTCGAGCGGACGCGAAGGATCGCGTTCTGCCGCCGCGAGCGCAGCCAGAGATGGCGGTGATCGAGGAGGAAGGCCGTGCCGTGCTCCTTGGGGCTGATCGGGTACTCCGCGGCCGGAAGCGACACGACCCGAAGGTCCCGGACCGACAGCTCGTAGCCCCCTGGTGCACGCGGGTCCGGCCGGACCTCGCCATCGACCTCCAGGGACGTCTCCTGCGCGAGGTGCGCCGCGGCCTCGAAGACCTCGGGGGCGACCTCCGGCCGGAACAGGGTGCACTGGATGGTCCCGGAGCCGTCCCGGACCTGCAGAAACTGCAGCTTGCCGCTGGAGCGACGGCCGCGCAGCCATCCCCGCAGGGTGACCGTTTCCCCTGCATGGTCCCCGATCTGCCCGATGGTCGTCACCGTCGCCATGGTCCGCCCTTACGAGAGGTGCCCCTGGAAGTGCAACGGGGCCGTGGCTTTTCGACGATGCCACCTTGACTGCCTCGAGCCGCTCTCCTACTAAATCCTACCAAGCAGGTCGGATTAATCCCTGGTGACGGATGACCGGGAGCGCCCGGTCCGGGAAGCAGAGATGAGCGTGTCGAAGCGGATCTACATGGACAACCACGCCACGACCCCGATGGACCCCCGGGTCCTCGAGGCGATGCTGCCGTACTTCCGGGAGCACTTCGGCAACGCGGCGAGCCGGAACCACGCCTTCGGCTGGGAGGCGGAAACCGCGGTGGACCAGGCCCGCGAGCAGATCGCGGACGTCATCGGCGGCAAGGCGAAGGAGGTCATCTTCCTCTCCGGCGCCACCGAGTCCGACAATCTCGCGATCAAGGGCGTCGTCGAGTTCTACAAGGACAAGGGCAACCACATCATCACCGCCTCCACCGAGCACAAGGCCGTGCTCGACACGTGCAAGGCGCTCGAGCGCAAGAAGCTCGCGACGGTGACGTACCTGCAGGTCGACCAGCAGGGCAGGGTGAGCGCCGATCAGGTTCGCGAGGCGATCACCGACAAGACGATCCTGATCTCGATCATGGTCGCCAACAACGAGATCGGGACGATCCAGCCCATCGCCGAGATCGGCAAGCTCGCGAAAGAAAAGGGCATCCTCTTCCACACCGACGCGACGCAGGGCTTCGGCAAGCTGCCGCTCGACGTCAACGAGCTGGGCGTCGACCTCGTCTCCGGCACCGGCCACAAGATCTACGGCCCCAAGGGCTGCGGCTTCCTGTGGGTGCGATCCAAGGGCCCGCGCGTGCGCTTGACGGCACAGATGGACGGCGGCGGTCACGAGCGCGGCATGCGCTCGGGAACCCTGAACGTGCCGGGCATCGTCGGACTCGGCCTCGCCGCGCAGATCGCGAAGGCGGAGATGGCGACCGAGTCGGCGCGCGTCGTGGCACTGCGCGACCGTCTGCACCGGCTGATCACGGACGAGCTCGACGAGGTGTACCTCAACGGACACCCGACCGAGCGCCTGCCGGGCAACCTGAACCTGAGCTTCGCGTACATCGAGGGCGAGTCGATGCTCATGGGCCTCAACGGCTCCGCGCACGGCGACATGCCGGCGATCGCGGTCTCGTCGGGATCGGCCTGCACGTCGGCGACGCTCGAGCCGTCGTACGTGCTGAAGGCGCTCGGCGTCGGCGACGAGCTCGCGCACACGTCGATCCGCTTCGGCCTCGGACGCTTCAACACGCAGGAGGAGGTCGACTACGTCGCCCAGCGCGTGATCTCGGAGGTCAAGCGCCTGCGCGAGCTGTCGCCGCTCTACGAGATGGCCAAGGAAGGGATCGACCTCAAGCAGTACTTCGCCGGCGTCCAGCACTGACCGCCGGACAACGAGCAAAAGCGACACGGAGAGCGAATCATGGCCGAGTACAGCCCGAAGGTGATCGATCACTACAGCAACCCGCGCAACGTCGGATCGTTCGGCAAGGACGAGGAGAACGTCGGCACGGGCATCGTCGGCGCGCCGGAGTGCGGCGACGTCATGAAGCTGCAGCTCAAGATCAGCGACGACGGAATCGTCGAGGACGCGAAGTTCAAGACCTTCGGCTGCGGCAGCGCGATCGCGAGCTCGAGCTACGTGACCGAGCTCGTCAAGGGCAAGTCGGTCGAGGAAGTCGCGCAGATCAAGAACTCGCTGATCGTCGAGGAGCTGTCGCTTCCGCCCGTCAAGATCCACTGCTCGGTTCTCGCCGAGGACGCGATCAAGGCGGCCGTCAAGGACTGGCAGGAGCGCCACGACGCGAAGACCGGCGGCAAGAAGGACGACACCGCCGCCGCCTGACGGACGCGCACGCTCCGCATCGCGCAGACACGAACGAGAAGGACCGAGCCGTGGCATCAGCAGCCGGAATCACGTTGACCGACAACGCCGTCCAGAAGATCCTCGCCCTGGTCGCGAAGGACCAGAGCGACGAGAAGGGTCTGCGCGTCAAGGTCGTCGGCGGCGGCTGCTCCGGGCTGTCCTACAAGATGGACCTCGACCAGAAGCGGGACGGCGACCGCGTGTTCGAGCGCGACGGCGCCCGGATCATCGTCGACCGCAAGAGCTACCTCTACCTGAACGGCACCGAGCTCGACTACGCGGACGACCTGATGCACGCCGGCTTCAACCTGCGGAACCCGAACGTCAAGCGGAGCTGCGGCTGCGGGGCGTCGTTCGGGGTCTGACGTGCGCGCGATCCGCTGCCGGAGCTGCAGCGAAGTCCAGCCGCCGGCGTTCTTCTGCCGGAGCTGCGACGCCATCCAGGCGCTGCCGCAGGACACCGACTACTTCGCGGTTCTCGGCCTGCCGCCGCATCCCGGCGTCGACGTCGCCGCGCTCGACCGCCGCTACTACGAGCTGAGCCGCAAGCTGCACCCCGATCGCTACCAGACCCGTAGCGCCGAGGAGCAGCGCGCGAGCGTGCAGGCGACGGCGCTGCTCAACGCCGCGCACAAGACGCTGCGCGACCTCGAAGCGCGCGGCCGCTACTGGCTCGCGCGCTCCGGCGACAGCCTCGGACGCGAGAACCAGAGCGTCCCGCCGCGCCTCGCCGCCTACGTCTTCGACGTGCAGGAGAAGCTCGGCGAGCTGCGCGCGTCGGTGAACGGCTCCGCTGCCGCGCTGCGCAGCGAGCTGGTCGAGACGCAGCGCGAGCTGACCGAGCGTCTCGATCGGCAGCGCACGGCGCTCGGCGACCTGCTGCGCGGGTGGCCCGTGCAGGACGCCGGGGCGCAGGCATCGCTGACACCGGACGAGCGCGGCCCTGCGGCGCTGCGCGAGCTCAAGGGCGTCCTCTCGGAGCTCTCCTACCTGCGGACGCTCGATCGCGACCTGCAGAACGCACTCGAGGCTTGACGTGGCACGCATCGTGGGAATCGACCTGGGGACCACCAACAGCCTCGTCGCGGTCATGCGCGACGACCGGCCGGAGATCCTGCCGGATCCGCACAGCGGCTCGCCGCTGCTGCCGTCGGCAGTGTCGCTGCTTGCGGACGGAAGCTTCCTGGTCGGCGAGTCCGCGCGGCGGCGCGCGGCGCTGCATCCGCACGCGTCGATCCTGTCCGTCAAGCGCTTCATGGGCGTCGGCGTCGAGCACGTCGACGACACCGACCGCCGCGAGCACGAGTTCGATCATTCGACTGGCGCGCTCGGCATCGTGCTGCGGGATGCGGGCGGCGCGGCGCAGAAGCTCTCGCCGCCGGAGGTGTCGTCGCTGATCCTGCGCGAGCTGAAGCGTCGCGCCGAGAGCGCGCTCGGCGAGGAGGTCACGCGCGCGGTCATCACCGTGCCGGCGTACTTCAACGACAGCCAGCGCCAGGCCACGCGCGATGCGGGACGCCTCGCCGGACTCGACGTGCTGCGGCTCGTGAACGAGCCGACCGCCGCCGCCCTCGCCTACGGCCTCGACAAGCAGGAGGAAGCGCTGGTCGCGGTCTTCGACCTCGGCGGCGGGACCTTCGACGTGTCGATCCTGCAGCTGCGCGAAGGACTCTCCGAGGTTCTCTCGACCGGCGGCGACACGCGCCTCGGCGGTGACGACTTCGACCGCCGCCTGATGACGCTGCTGCAGCAGGAAGTCGGCGGCGACGCGGCCGACTGGTCCGCCGAGGACCTCGCGATCCTGCGCGACGCCGCCGAACGCGCGAAGCGCGAGCTGTCCGGCGCGGACGCCACCACCGTCGAGCTTCCGCTCGCGGGCGGCACCCGTGTCGTCCGCATCACACGCGACGCGTTCGAGGCCGCGAGCGCCGACCTGGTCGAGCGCACCCTCGCCCGCTGCCGCCAGGCGCTCAAGGACGCGGGCAAGCAGCCGCGCGACGTCGATCACGTGATCCTCGTCGGCGGCGCGACGCGGATCCCCGCCGTACGCCGCGCGGTCGAGAGCTTCTTCGGCAAGGCGCCGCACGCCGACATCGACCCGGACGCGGTCGTGGCGCTCGGCGCCGCGGTGCAGGCAGGCATCCTGTCCGGGGGCGCGACCGACATGCTGCTGCTCGACGTCGTCCCGCTGTCGCTCGGCATCGAGACCATGGGCGGAGTGTTCACGCGGCTCATCGACCGCAACACGACGATCCCGGCGGCGGCGCGCGAGCAGTTCACGACCGCGGTCGACGATCAGACGCACGTCGAGGTGCACGTCCTGCAGGGTGAGCGCGAGCTGGCGAAGGACTGCCGGAGCCTCGCGCGCTTCCGCATCCCGATCGAGCCCGCGACCGCGGGACTGCCGCGCGTCGAGGTCACGTTCCTGATCGACGCGAACGGCATTCTCTCGGTGTCGGCGCGCGACGTGCGCACCAACCGCGAGCACTCCATCGAGGTGAAGCCGAGCTACGGGCTCACCGAGGAGCAGATGGAGAACATGCTCGAGGAGGCGTTCGACCTCGCCGAGGAGGACTTCGCCCAGCGCCAGCTGCTCGAGGCGCGGGTCGAGGCCGAGTCGATCCTGCACGCGACGCAGAAGGCCGAGAAGCTGCACGAGCAGCACCTCGACGCCTCCGAGCGCGCGGTCATCGACCGCGCCGCGGCGGAGCTGCGCGAGGCGTGCTCCGGCACGGATCACAACCGCATCCGCGACCTCGTCGAGGCGCTCAACGAGGCGAGCCGTCCGTTCGCGCAGCGGATCATGGACGCCTCGATCAAGGTCGCGCTCGAGAGCCGGAGCGCCTACGAGATCGCCGGATCATGAAGCACAAGGTCACCTTCCTGCCGATGAACGTCACCGTCGAGGTGGACGACACGGACTTTCCGTACGGCGACCACGGCCTGCCGGGGTCGATCCTCGACATCGCCCTCAAGAACAATATTCGACTCGACCACAACTGCGGTGGCAACTGCGCCTGCACGACCTGCCACGTGATCGTGCGCGCCGGTGCCGAGAACCTCTCCGAGATGGACGAGTGCGAGGAGGACAAGCTGGACCAGGCGCCAGGCTTGACGCCGTACTCGCGGCTCGGTTGCCAGTCGGTCGTCACGGGCGACGTGACCGTCGAGATTCCCGATGTGTGAACGGACGATCGAGCGCCCGCACGGCCACGCCGCGACGAGCGCTGAAGAGATGATCGCTCAGGACAAGGAGCAGGGCCCATGGCATTGATGCAGGTGAGCCGGCGGGTCGACTACGCACTTCGTGCCGCGATCAATCTCGCGCGCCAGAACCCCGGGCGCGCATCCTCGGTCGGCGAGATCTCGCATCAGGAAGCGATTCCGAAGAAGTTCCTCGAGAAGATCATCCAGGACCTGATCCACGCCGGAATCGTGGTGTCGCGGCGCGGCGCGCACGGCGGCTACACGCTCGCGCGCGACCCCGGCGACATCTCGTTCCGCGACGTCATGGAGGCGGTGGAGGGTCCGATCGCACTCAACGTGTGCGTGGGCGATCGCACGCTCTGCTCGGTCAGCGTGACCTGCGGCATGCAGCACGTGTGGGCGGAAGGCCAGCGGCGCCTGATCGATCTGTTCGCGGCGACGAAGCTGTCCGCTCTGGCGGGTCAGGCGCCGCTCGGCGAAGGCCTCGCCCTCGCCGCGGCACGGCCGACACAGCAGATGCGGGCCGAGGCCGATTCGGCGCCTCGCACGGATTCCGTCGAATAGCGCTCGAAGGCCCCCGTCCAACGGGGGCATGGAATACTCCCTCCTCACGCGAGACGATCGTGGCACCGAGTTCCTCGAACCGGATGTCATGACCCCGGACCAGTTCTTCGGACTGCTGCGGCAGCGCTCCTGGCAGGACGGTGAGCGGCGGCTGATGGCGGCCGTGCTCCAGGACGGCATCGAGAACTTCCAGAAGTACGCCTTCGCGACGGACCCCCTGGGAAGAGAAATCTTCGACGTCGAGAAGAGCTGGGTCGTCGCACGCAGCGATCACTCGCTGTTCGCATTCAACACGGTGTGCGAGGTGCTCGACATCGACCCCGACTGCCTGCGCGCCGGCCTGCTGCGCTGGCTCGAGCAGCGCAGGCACGATCCCGTTCGGCTCCAGGCACGCCACCTCGACGACCCGCGCCGCCGCGTCGAGCGCGTTGCGATGGCCGCGGTCGGCTGAGCGTCCGACCGGGCTGACGGCACGCGCGGCGACTACCGCGCGTGCCCGGAACCGGTAGACTGGGCTCCCGGGAGTCCACGATGCCGGTCCACAACTACCCTCCCTGCCCCGGTTGCGGCGAGAAGCTGATCCGCAAGCCCGCGGGCCGGTGTCCGCACTGCGGCGCCGAGGTCGCGCAGTTCGTCGCCGACGAGCGCGACCGCGAGACGCGCATCGAGCAGGTGGTCGCGGTGATCTCGACGATCCTCGTCGTGACCGTGATGGTGCTCGGGGGCGGGCTCGGACTCTTCGAGGGCGTGCTGATGTACGCCGCCGCCGGAGCCTTCGTCTGGTATCTCGCGAAGGGCACCTTCTGGAGCCGGCGCTCCGACCAGACCGGCGGACAGCCCGGCGAGTGATCCCCTACTCGCGCTCGTAGCGCGCGCCGAGCGCACGCGGCGCGCTCGCCCGTCCCGACGACAGCAGCAGCACCACCAGCGTCAGGACGTACGGCAGCATCAGGAAGAGCTGGTAGGGGATCGTCAGTGCCGCCGCCTGGAACTGGAACTGCAGCGCGCTCGCGAGACCGAAGAGCAGCGCACCGCCGAGAACGCCCCAGGCGGACCAGCGTCCGAACACGACGACCGCGAGCGCGATGAAGCCCCGTCCCGCGGTGATGCCCTCGACGAAGGTGTTGGTCGCGGCGAGCGTCAGCGCGGCGCCGCCGAGTCCCGCGAGCGCGCCGCCGACGGCGAGCGCCAGAGTGCGGTCGCGCCGCACGGGCAGCCCGAGGCTCGCCGCCGCCTGCGGGTGATCGCCGAGCGCACGCAGCCGCAGACCGAGTCCGGTACGCGTCAGGACGAACGCCAGGATCGGCGTCAAGCACAGTCCCAGGTAGACCAGCGCGTTCTGGCCGAACAGCGCCTGGCCGAGGACCGGCAGGTGGCGCAGGACCGGCACGTCGATGGCCGGCAGCGTCGGCAGCACGAGCGCGGTGCCGGTCGCGCCGAGGACGGCGCGGTAGAGCGCCCCGGTGACGCCCAGCGCGATCAGGTTCAGCGCCGCACCCGCGATGATCTGATCCGCGCCGAGACGGACCGTCGCGAACGCGAACAGCAGCGCGAGCGCCGTGCCGGTCGCAGCCGCGGCGACGACGCCGACGGCGGCACCGCCCGACGCCCACGCACCGAGCGCGGCGGCGAACGCACCACCGAGCATCACGCCCTCGACGCCGATGTTGAGGACGCCGCTGCGCTCGACCAGCAGCTCGCCGAGCGCCGCGAGCAGGATCGGCGTCCCGAGCACGAAGCCGGTCGCGAGGAAGCTCTCGAGCAGCATCACCCCTCCTCGCCGTCCGCCGTCTCGAGCCGCGCGAAGCGCCGCAGCAGCGACACGTTGAGCATCGCGATCGCGAGCAGCGTGGCGCCCTGCACCGCGAGCACCAGCACCGACGACACGCCCGCGCTGCGCTCCATCGCGCTCGCGCCCGCGGACAGCGCCGCGAAGAACAGCGCCGCCGCGATCACGCCGCCGCTGCGCAGCCCGCCGAGCAGCGCGATCGCGATCGCGGTGTAGCCGTAGCCGGGCGAGATGCGCTCGTAGAGACGACCCGTCACCCCCGCGACCTCCACCGCGCCGGCGAGGCCGGCGATCGCGCCCGAGAGCGCGAACGCGACCGTCAAGTCGCGCAGCACCGGAAACCCGGCGAGCCGCGCGGCCGGCGCATTCGATCCCGCGGCGCGCAGCCGGAGGCCGAGCGCCGTGCGCGACAGCAGCACGCCGACCAGCAGCGCCACGCCGAACGCGAGCGCGACCCCGACGTGCAGGCGCGACCCCGCGATCGGACGCCAGAGCATGGCCCCGTCGCGCAGCAGATCCGATTGCGGATACTGCCCCGCCGCCTCCTGCAGCGGACCGTCGACGGCGTACGAGACCAGGTAGAGCGCGACGAAGTTCAGCAGGATCGTCGTGATGACCTCGTTCACCTCGCGGCCGATGCGGAAGCCGGCCGCGATCGCCGCCCATCCCGCCCCGGCGGCGGCACCCGCCGCGAGCACGAGGAGCCAGCGCCCGGTCTCGGGCCCGGGTGCTGTGCCGACCACCGTCGCCGCCAGCGCGCCGACCAGGAACTGTCCCTCGGCACCGATGTTGAAGACCCCGCTCCGGAACGCGAGCATCACCGCCGCTCCGGTGAGCAGCAGCGGCGTCGCGCGCAGCAGCGTGGCCGCGACGTTCGCCGTCGAACCGACGCTGCCCACGACCAGCGCACGGATCGCGTCGCCCGCGTCCGCGCCGCCGACGCGAGCCACGGCCGCGGCCAGCACGACGGTCACGCCGAGCGCGACCAGCACGGGTGCGAGCAGGCGCACCACGGCGGCGGTCCATCGGTTCTTCAGGCGGCCGCTCCCAGCCCGGCCATGAGCCGTCCGATCTCGAGCCGGCTCGCCGACGCCGGCAACGGCCCCAGCAGCCGGCCACGGTAGAGCACGTGGACGTCGCCGCCGAGGGCCGCGACCTCGTCGAGATCGGTCGAGAGCACGAGGATCGCGACACCCGACGCGGCGAGCGCGCGGAGCCGTCCGTGCACCGCCGCAGTCGCCGCGAGGTCGAGCCCGCGCGTAGGGTTCGCCGCGATCACCGCGCGCAGCCGAGCGCGGCCGAGCTCGCGGGCGAGCACGACGCGTTGCTGGTTGCCGCCCGAGAGCGACGCGACCGGTAACGTCGGATCGGGCGGCCGAACGCCGAACGCACGCAGCCGCTCGTCGGCCCGCGCGATCTCCGCGTCGCGCGCGATCCAGCCTCGCGGTGCCGTGGCGCGCAGCTCGTCGCACGCGAGCACCAGATTCTCCCACAGCTCGAGCGGACCGACGATGCCGTCGCGCTGCCGGTCCGGCGGCACGACCGCGAGCCCCGCGTCGCGCGCGTCGGCCGGGGTCCGGACGACCCGACCGTCGATCGCGACGCTGCCGCGGAGGCCGCGCAGCGTGCTCGGCGCGACGCCCGCGACGACCTCGACGAGCTCCGTCTGCCCGTTGCCCTCCACCCCGGCGATCACGACGACCTGTCCCGCGCCGACGCGCAGCGTGACGTCGTCGAGCACGCGCACGCCGCGCACGTCGTCGGCCGAGACGCCCTGCACCACCACGACCGGCTCGCGGAGACCCGCGTCCTCGATCGATGCCGGAGCGCGCGCGGCGGCGTCGGCCGGCGGCGCATCGACCATCAGAGCCGCGAGCGACGCCTCGTCGAACTCGCTCGCGGCACCACCCCCCACCACGCGCCCCTGCCGCAGCACGGTGACGTGATCCGCCAGCGACAGCGCCTCGGCGAGCTTGTGCGTCACGATCACGATCGCGGTGCCGGCGGCGGCGAGGTCGCGCAGCAGCGCGAACAGGTCGTGCACCTCGTCCGGCGTGAGCACGGCGGTCGGCTCGTCGAGGATCAGCACGCGCGTCGGTCCGACCAGCGCCTTCAGGATCTCGACCCGCTGCTGCTCGCCGACCGACAGCTCGCCGACGACGCGACCGGGGTCGCCGATCGCGAGACGCCGTTCGGATGCGAGCCGCGCGACGTCGGCTGCGAGGCGCACCGGGCGAAAGATGCCCCGGTCGCCGCGCGCCAGCGCCACGTTCTCCGCGATGGTCATGGTCGGCACGAGCATGAAGTGCTGGTGCACCATGGCGATGCCGGCCCGTCGCGCCTCCTCCGGCGAGCGCCACGCCACCGGCGTTCCGCCGAGGCGCATCTCGCCCGCGTCGGGCACGTACAGTCCCGACACGACCTGCATGAGCGTCGACTTGCCGGCGCCGTTCTCGCCGAGCAGCGCGTGTACCCGGCCGCGCTCGCAGCGGAAGTCGACGCCGGCCAGAGCCTGCACCGAGCCGAAGCGCTTGCGGATGCCGGTCAGCTCGAGGACCGTCTCGCTCACGCAGGCGCCCCGCGGTCGGGAGCGGGATAGCGCTCGCGAAGCCAGGCGCGCGCCGCGTCGGCCGTCGTGATGTCGCCCTCGAGCTGGGCGTCGAACGCGCGCTCGAGGATCTCGCGGAACCGCGGTCCCGGACGGTGGCCGAGCTCGATGAGGTCCTTGCCGCGCAGCAGCGGCTCGGGGAGCGGCTCCTCGTCGAGCAGCTCGGCGCGCTTGACGACGCAGAAGTCGTACGCGGACAGGTCACCGGACGCGGACAGAGTGTCGATGCGCGTCAGCTCGAGCAGCTGCTCGATGTGCTCCAGTCCGAGGAAGCGCTTGAGCTTCGCGAGCCGCATCTGCGGGGCCTGCACGTGGTGCAGGTGGTGCCCGACCAGCCACGCGACGCGCTCCGCCGTCTCCCGGCTGCGTCGCAGCCGCAGACAGATCTCCTCCGCGATCGCAGCACCGCGCTCGCAGTGGCCGTGGAAGGTGATGCGGCCGTCCGGACGCCGCTCCGCGCAGGCCGGCTTCGCGACGTCGTGCAGCAGCACCGCGAGCCCCATCACCTCGTCGTGCCGTCCGGCCTCCAGCTTCTCGAGGCACAGCATCGTGTGCGTGAGGACGTCGCCCTCCGGATGGTGGTCCGGCGACTGCTGGACACCGTGCAACGCCGCGACCTCGGGCAGCAGGACGTCCAGCAGGCCGCAGTCGGCGAGCAGCTCGAAGCCGCGCCGCGCACGCCCCTCGGTGAGGATCTTGACGATCTCGTCGCCGATCCGCTCCCAGGCGATCCCGGTGATGCTCGGCGCGAGCCTGGCGATCGCGGTAAAGGTCGCCGGCTCGATGCCCCAGCCGAAGCGCGCCGCGAAGCGCACCGCGCGCAGCAGCCGCAGACGGTCCTCGTCGAAGCGCGCGTACGGATCGCCGATCGCGCGGATCACGCCGGCCGCGAGGTCGTCGCGGCCGCCGACGTAGTCGATGACCTCGCCGCTCTCCGGGTCGAGGAACATGCCGTTGATCGTGAAGTCGCGGCGCTCGGCGTCGTGCCGCGCGTCGGAGAACTCGACCGACACCGGGTGCCGGTGGTCGACGTAGGCGCCGTCGCGGCGGAAGGTCGCGACCTGGAACGGGTCGCCGTCCTGCAGGACGAGCACCACACCGAACTGCACCCCGACCGGGACCGTGCGCGGGAACAGCTGCTGCACGACGCTCGCCGGGGCGGACGTCGCGATGTCGTAATCGTCGGGGTCGATGCCGAGCAGCTCGTCGCGAACGCACCCGCCCGCGAACAGCGCCTGGTGACCGGCCCGGCGCAGCCGGCGCACGACGTCCACGGCGCGCTCGCGCATCCGGGACGCGGCGCCGCGGGATGGGCTGCCCTCGGCCGGCGACGCGTCTCGCTGCACGCGCGGATCGTCGCACGCAGGTCCGGGGGACGCAATTTTCCGGGCTCCTGCGCTCGCCGCGGGGGCTCGCTCGAGCCTGCGTCCGGCGATACGGTGGACGGCGTGCAGCAGGACGAGACGACGCCGGGGGTCCGGTTCGATCCGCTCGTCGCGGGCTGGTTCGCCGACACGTTTCGTGGCGCGACGCCGCCGCAGGAGGCGGGCTGGCGTCACATCGCCGCCGGCCGCGACACGCTGATCGCCGCGCCGACCGGCTCCGGCAAGACGCTCGCCGCGTTCCTCTGGGCGATCGACGAACTGGTGCGCGAGGCGCGCGCGGGGAC
Organism: Binatia bacterium; assembly: GCA_046327915.1. Taxonomy (GTDB): domain Bacteria; phylum Desulfobacterota; class Binatia; order UBA12015; family UBA12015; genus VGTK01. The sequence goes on from JAXLXO010000007.1 coordinate 88,222, forward strand.
GCTCGCCGACGCGACGTCGGTGGTCTACGTCTCGCCGCTGAAGGCGCTCGGCAACGACATCGAGAAGAATCTCGCCGGGCCGCTCGCCGCGATCCGCGAGCGCGCCGACGCGGCCGGCGTCGATCTGCAGGGCATCCGCGTCGCCGTGCGCAGCGGCGACACGCCGCAGGCCGAGCGGCAGGCGATGCTGAAGCACCCGCCGCACGTGCTGATCACGACGCCGGAGTCGCTCTACATCCTGCTCACCGCGGAGAAGAGCCGTCAGATGCTGCAGTCGGCGCGGACGGTGATCGTGGACGAGATCCACGCCGTCGCGGGGGACAAGCGCGGCGCGCACCTGGCATTGACGCTCGCGCGACTCGACCTGCTCGCCGGACGCCGCCTGCAGCGCATCGGGCTGTCCGCGACGCAGAAGCCGATCGAGGAGATCGCCTCGCTGCTGGTCGGCACGGATCGCGTCGCCGACGACGGCACGCCCGACTGCGCCATCGTCGACACGGGCCACAAGCGCGCGATGGAGCTGTCGATCGAGACCACCGATCTCGAGCTCGGCGCGATCGCGTCGCACGAGCTGCGCGCGACGGTCTACGACCGCGTGGTCGAGCTGGTCGGACAGCACCGCACGACGATCGTCTTCGTCAATACCAGACGCCTGGTCGAGCGCGTCGCGCACGCGCTCGGCGAGCGGCTCGGCGCGGAGCGCGTGGTCGCGCACCACGGCAGCCTGTCGCGGCGCATCCGGCTCGCGGCGGAGGAGAAGCTCAAGTCGGGCGAGGTCCCGGTCGTCGTCGCGACGGCGTCGCTCGAGCTCGGCATCGACGTCGGGCACGTGGACCTGGTGTGCCATCTGGGCGCGCCGCGTGCGCTGGCGACGCTCCTGCAGCGCGTCGGACGCTCGGGCCACTGGCTCGGCAGCGTGCCGAAGGGAGTCTTCTTCCCGTTCACGCGCGACGAGCTGATGCAGACCGCGGGGGCCGTGCGCGCGATCCGGCAGGGCGAGCTCGACCGCATCCGGATGCCCGAGAATCCGCTCGACATCATGGCGCAGCAGATGGTCGCGACCGCGGCGTCGGAGGAGATCCGCACCGACGACCTGTTCGACCTCGTGCGCCGCGCCTGGCCGTTCCGGAATCTCGCACGCGAGGAGTTCGAGGAAATTCTCGAGATGCTCGCCGAGGGCGTCAGCACGCGGCGCGGACGCCGCTCCGCGCACCTGCACCACGACCGCGTGCAGGAGCGCATTCGCGGCCGCCGCGGCGCCCGCCTCGCCGCGATCACCAGCGGCGGCGCGATCCCGGAGACCGCCGACTACGACGTCATCGAGGACCCGACCGAGGCCAGGGTCGGCAAGGTCAACGAGGACTTCGCGATCGAGAGCATGCGCGGCGACATCTTCCTGCTCGGCAACCACTCGTGGCGCATCCGCCGCGTGGAGGCGGGAAAGGTTCGCGTCGAGGACGCCGGGCAGACGCCGCCGACCATCCCGTTCTGGATGGGCGAGGCGCCGGCGCGGACGCGCGAGCTGTCGCAAGCGGTCTCGGACCTCCGCCAGGCGATCCTCGACCGGCTGCAGGATCAGGAGGAGGCGGTCGCGTTCCTGATCGAGGAGTGCGGGCTCGATGCGGGCGGAGCGCAGCAGCTCGTCGAGTACGTCGCGGCGACGGTCGCGGTGCTGGGAACGGTCCCGACCTGCGAGCGCGTGGTCGCCGAGCGCTTCTTCGACGAGAGCGGCGGCATGCAGCTCGTCCTCCACGCGCCGTTCGGCGGTGCGATCAACCGCGCGTTCGGGCTCGCGCTACGGAAGTCCTTCTGCGTCGGATTCGACTTCGAGCTCCAGGCCGCCGCGACCGACGACGGCATCGTGCTCTCGCTCGGCGAGCAGCACAGCTTCCCGCTCGACGGCGTGTTCGGCATGGTGCGCCGCAACCGCCTCGACGACGACCTGATCCAGGCCGTGCTGCAGGCGCCGATGTTCGGCACGCGCTGGCGCTGGAACGCGAGTCGCGCACTCGCGCTGCTGCGGCACCAGGGCGGCAAGAAGGTTCCGATGAACATCCAGCGCATGCGGGCGGACGACCTGCTCGCGGCGGTGTTTCCGGCGCAGCAGGGCTGCGGCGACAATCGCACCGGGCCGATCGAGCCCGTGGATCACCCGCTGGTCAACGAGACGCTCGACAACTGCCTGCACGAGGCGATGGACACCGAGGGCCTGCGCGCGATCCTGCAGCGCATCGACGCGGGCGAGATCCGCACCGTCGCCGTCGAGACCGCGGCGCCGTCGCAGATGGCGCACGAGCTGCTGAACGCCTACCCGTACGCCTTCCTCGACGACGCGCCGCTCGAGGAGCGTCGTGCGCGCGCCGTCAATCTCAGACGCACCGACACGAGCCTCGCACAGGGGATCGGCGCGCTCGATCAGGCCGCGATCGACGAGGTGCGCGAGCAGGCGTGGCCCGACGTCCGCGACGCCGACGAGCTGCACGACGCGCTCCAGGGCTTCGGCTGGCTGGCGCTCGACGAGGTGAGCCCGGAGTGGCGCGGCTGGCTCGACGAGCTGATCGCCACGCGACGTGCGACCGTCGCGCGCTGGACGGCGGCCGACGGCACGGAGCGCGCGGCGGCGGTGAGCGCCGAGCGCAGCCTCGTCATGCGCCGCGCGCTGCCCGAGGTCCGCTTCGCCTCGGCGATCGAGGCACCGCGCGGATCGCCGGATCCGGCCGAGGAGGAGGGAGCGCTCGACGCCGTCGTGCGCGGCTGGATGCAGTGCACGGGCCCGATCACGACGGCCCGGCTCGCGCAGCGGCTCGGGCTGCGAACGACGGCGGTCGAGGCCACGCTCGCGCGCTGCGAGCTCGACGGGTGCGCGCTGCGCGGACGCTTCACCCCGGGCGGCACGGAAGAGGAGTGGTGCGAGCGCCGCCTGCTGGCGCGCATCCACCGCCTGACGCTGGGCCGGCTGCGGCGCGAGATCGACCCTGTCTCGATCGCCGACTTCACGCGCTACCTGTTCCGCTGGCAGCACGTAGCGTCCGGCACGCAGCTGCACGGGCGCGACGGGCTGGCGACCATCGTCGCGCAGCTGCACGGAATCGAGATCCCGGCGCCGGCGTGGGAGCGCAGCGTGTTCCCGCTGCGGGTCCACGAGTACGCCCCGCACCTGCTCGACGACCTCTGCTTCTCGGGCGTCGCCGCGTGGGGCCGCTTCTCGCCGCCGGCGTCGGAGTCGGGCGCGTTGCCGGGACAGCGCCGGCGCCGCACGGCGCCGACGCGCAACGCACCGCTCGCGGTGGCGCTGCGCGAGGAGCTCGGCACGCTGCTCACGGCGGCGGCGCTGCGCGAGCCGGACGCAGGTGTCACGAGCCGGCTTTCGCGCGCCGCGCGCGACGTGCTCGACGTGCTGCGCCGCGACGGCGCGTCGTTCCTCGGGGACGTCGCACGCGCGGCCGGCCTCCTGCCGACGGCCGCGGAAGAAGCGCTCTGGGAGCTGGTCGCGCGCGGCCTCGTCACCGGCGACGGCTTTGCGGGCCTGCGCACGCTGCTGACACCCGAGGAGAAGCGCCGCCCCGAGCGCCGCCTGCGCGCGCTGCGCGGCGGACGCGCGCCGGCGCGCACGCTGCCCGTCGGACGCTGGGCGCTGCTGCGTCCGCGCGCCGCCGACGTCGAGCTCGTCAAGCACGATCCGCGCGACCCGCGCTTCGAGCAGCGTACGGACGAGAACGCCGAGGCGATGGCGCGCGTGCTGCTGCGCCGCTACGGCGTCGTGCTGCGCGAGCTGACGGTCCGCGAGGCGCTCGCGCCGCCCTGGCGGCATCTCCTGGTCGCGCTGCGGCGCATGGAGGCGCGCGGCGAGATCCGGGGCGGACGCTTCGTGTCGGGGCTCATCGGCGAGCAGTTCGCCCTGCCGGAAGCGGTCGAGGCGCTGCGTGCGACGCGGCGGCTGCAGGACGAGGGCGGGATCGTCATGATCGCCGCCGCCGACCCGCTGAACCTGGTCGGCATCCTGACGCCGGGCGCGCGCGTGCCGGCGACCAGCGGACAGGTGATCGCGTTCCAGCGCGGCGTGCCGATCGAGTCCGGCGAGCTCGGCGCGGTGCGGAGCCGTCTGCAGAGCCACGCGCAGGGTGCTTGACGGCCGGCTTCGCGCCGCGGGTCAGCCGCGCGCGGCGCGAACCCGGGCGACGAACACGAGGCCGAGGGCCAGCAGAGGGAGGCAGGCCCACTGCGCCGGCGTGAGCCCCGCGTAGGTCGCGTCGCGCACGCGCAGGAAGTCGAGCGCGAAGCGCACCGGCGCGTAGCTGGTCGCGGCGACGGCGACGACCCAGCCGGCCGGCCGCCGGACGCGCGTGCCGAGCTGCACCACGGCGAACAGCACGATGGTGTACAGCAGCTCGTACAGGCCGAGGTCGTGCCGCACGACGCCGCCCATCGACACGCCGAGCGGGAACGTCGTCTCGAGCCCCGGGTGGTCGTGCACCGAGAAGCACGCGAGGCGTCCGAACAGCCAGCCGCCGATGAAGCCGTACAGCGTGCACTCGAGCCCGCGCAGCAGCGGCACGCCGTGCCGCCGGAACGCGATCGCGGCGGTCAGGCCGCCGCAGACGAAGCCGCCGAAGGACGAGTAGTCGCTGCGGAAGTCGAGCAGCACGGACGGCTCGAAGAAGCGGCGCGGCTGGTAGAACGCGACGTCGAGCACGTGCGAGCCGACGAAGCCGATCACCAGCATCCAGCCGACGGCGGCGAAGACGTCCTCCCAGACGAGCCCGAAGCGGTCGGCCCAGCGGTGCATGAGGTGGATGCCGAAGAGCACCCCGAGAGAGACCAGGGGTCCGAACGGCGCGAGCGTGAGGGGTCCCAGGTGGATCAGTCCGATCTCGCTCGCGCCGAGCACGAAGTTCCGCACGAGGAGTGCTGCGAAGAGCGTCGCGAACAGCGCAAGCCACAGCGCGGTCGCGACATCGCGTCCCGCCCCAGCGCCGGACTCGGCCGTGGCACCGGTCGCAGCACTCGTCGGATCACCGCTGCGCCGCGTTCCTGCCACCCGAGAACTCTACGCAGATCCGGTTCACGTTGCGATCCACCGCACGGCGAAGCGCTGCCGTCTCTGCTAGTTCGACCGGGATGCAGCCGGCCACCATCGGCACCGCCGGTCCCGCCGGCCACGGCAAGACCGCGCTGGTGCGCGCCCTGTCCGGGCTTCCCGCGGGCGGAGGCGACGCACCCGCCGAGCCGACGGTCGACCTCGGCTTCGGCTACCACGAGATCGCCGGTCGGCGCTTCGGCGTGGTCGATCTGCCCGGTACGTCGCGTCTCGTCCGGGGGCTCATCGCAGACGTGCACGGCATCGACCTCGTCCTCCTGGTGGTCGCGGCCGATGCCGGGGTCCTGCCGCAGACCGGGGAGTGCCTCGACATCCTGCACCTGCTCGACGCGCGCGACGTCGTCTTCGTGATCACGAAGACGGACCTCGCGGACGCGGCGCGCGTCGACGAGGTCCGCGCGCAGATCGCGACGCTGGCGCGCAGCTCGCGCTTCGAGAGCGCTCCGGTGCACGCGGTGTCGTGCGTCGATGGAGCGGGCATCGCGGACCTGCGGGCGGAGATCCAGCGCCGTACGGCGCAGCCCGCACCGCGTCCCGCCGACGGCTGGTTCCGGATGTTCATCGACCGCTGCTTCCACGTCGCGGGGCGCGGCTTGACGGTGACCGGCACCGTTCTCGCGGGCCGCATCCGCCCCGGCGACCCGGTCGCGCTGCGGCCGGGCGGTGTCGTCGGCGACGTGGCGAGCGTGCAGGTGCACGGGCAGAGCGTGCCGGAGGCGACGGTCGGGCAGCGCGTGGCGGTCCGGCTCGCGGGCACCGATCGCAAGATCGTGCGGCGCGGCGTCGTGCTCGCGGACGCCCGCGTCGAGTTCGCGACCGATCGCGTCGACTGCTGGATCGAGGTGCGGCCGGGCGCGCAGAAGCCTCTCAAGTCGTTCGAGCGCGTCGAGATCGACCTCGGCACGGTCGAGACCGCCGGCAGCGTGGTCGTGCTCGAGCCCGGCGACACCCTTGCCCCCGGATCGGCCGGCTTCTGCCAGGTGACGCTCGATCGCGAGATGATTCTCGCGCTCGGCGACCGCTTCGTGCTGCGTCCGCAGAACGGCACGCGCACCTCTGCGGGCGGCGTGGTCGTGCATCCGTTCGCGGTACGGCACGCGAGCACCGAGCGCAGCGTGACGGAGCGTCTCGCGCGGCTGCGTTCTTCCGCTCTGCCCGCGCGCGTGCTGGCGTTCCATCAGTTGCTGCCGGAGCTCGCCTCGCCCGTCGCGTACGCCGCGCAGGCGCTCGGCTGCACGGTCGAGGACGTCCGTCGCGCGGCCGGCGGGATTCCCGACCTGCTCGCGCTGCCGGGCGAGCCGGCCGACGCCTACGCGCTGCGCGAGCGCTGGGCGAAGCTCGCGGCGAGCGCCGAGGACGTCCTCGGACGCCAGCACCGCGCGCACCCGGAACAGACCGGCATCGACGCCGAGGCATTGCGCTCGGGCCTGCGCGTACCCGTCCCGCCGCGCCTCCTCGATGCGGTCATCGCCCGCCTGACGACGGAGCGCGTGATCGCCCGCGACGGCGACCTGCTGCGGCTGCCGCAGCACCAGCCGAGCGCGGCGCCCGTTCCGCCGCCGCCGCGCAAGTCGGTCGCACGCTCGGTGCCGGCCGGCGATCCCGTGTCCCGCATCCGCCGCGCGCTCGACGCCGGCGGTGCGACGCCGCCCGATCTCCGCCAGCTCGCCGAGGCGACCGGCCTCGCGATCGAACGGGTCACCGAGATCGTCGAGGAGCTCGTCCGCACCGGAGACGCGGTGCGGATCAGCGACGACGTCGCCTTCGGCCGCGACGCCTACGCCCGCGCCCGCGAGCAGATCGTCGAGCTCCTCGCGACGAAGCCCGAGATCACCATGGGCGAGTACCGCACGCGCATCGGCTCGAGCCGCAAGTACGCCCTCGCCCTCCTCGAGCACTTCGACGCCGACGGCCTCACCGTCCGCATCGGCGACGCCCGCCGCCTCAAATCCTGACGCCGCGCGCCGTCGTCGAGTACGTGCGGGGGCACGCACCCGGGCACGACCTCCCACCGCCACCACCTCGTGCACGCGAGGCGAAGCCGAGCGCCGAGCGAAGCGAGCGCGGGGAGTGGGACCCTGCGCGGCTTCGCCGCGCAGGGCGAGGGGCGCGTGGCCCCTCGTTTGAATCAGTGCCCGCCGTGCGGCGGCATCGTCACGGCGCCGGGGCTCGGCTCCGGAATCGACGCCGCGACGCGCTCGACGACGGCATCGTCGATCTGCAGGTTCGCCGCCTGCTTCAGCTGGTCGTAGTACGCCTTCGTCTTGTCCTGCATCGCCTCGTTGCGCAGCGTGGCGCGGATCTGCTCCTTCACCTGGTCGAACGGCCGCTGGTCGCCGTCGCGGCGCTCCTCGAGCTGGATGATGTGGTAGCCGTACGGCGTCTTGACGACCTCGCTGATCTCGCCGGGCGACTTGAGCGCGAACGCCGCGACCTCGAACTCGGGAACCATGCGGCCGCGGCCGAAGAAACCGAGATCGCCGCCCTTGCGCGCCGACGCGGTGTCGGCGGAGTTCGCCTTCGCGAGCTCGGCGAACTGGTCGGGAGCCTGCTTCAGCTGCGCCTGCAGCTCGTGCGCCTTCGCCTCGTCCTTGACGAGGATGTGCCGCGCCTTGATCGTCGTGGTCGAGTACTTGTCGCCGTTCGCGTCGTAGTACGCCTTCACCTGCTCGTCGGTCACCGGCGGCAGATCCTGCAGCTTCTTGACCACGCGCTGCACGACCAGGCGGCGGCGCAGGTCGTTCACCTGGCGCTCGATGTCCGGATCGTCGCCGAGCCCCTGCTTGACGCCCTCCTGGTAGAGGAGGTCGTTCAGCACGTAGTTCTCGATGAAGCGCTGGCGGGCGTCGGCGTCCATGGTGGCCCGCGACCGGGCAGGAAGACGCTGCAGCTCGACGACCAGCTCGTCGGACGTCAGCTGACCGCCGCCGTAGCGGGCCACGACCTCGCCGCCCTGCTTCGCCGGCGCGGGCGCAGCGGGCGCCGCGGCCGGCGCCTCGTGCGCGTGCAGGGCCGCGGGCGGCGGCGGGGCGCCACGGTCGCAGCCGCCGAGCACGAAGCCGGCAATGAGTCCCAGACAGAGCGAGATGCGCGCGAGCATGCTCCAGCAATTACTGGAAAGCCGAAGGCGTTCAACGGTCGCGGGACGCCTCCACGCCCCATGCCGGAGCAACCGCTGCAGGAATTGACCGGGCGCGACCCACTCGGCTAAACCTCGCCTCGGTCTGGCCCGACGCGGCCCGTGCGCGCCGACTCGCGATGCGTTTCCCGAGCGAACAACGGTTCCTCAAGTACTGCGTCAGCAAACGGCGCACGTACCTGAAGCAACTGTTCGAACGCCGGCAGGTACGTGCCTTCTTCGACCTCTGGCAGGCCGAGCTGCGTCTGTCGCAGAGTCCCTTCGAGATCGACGGACTCTCGAACGAGCAGACGGCGCGTCTCGGCACGCAGATGCGCTGGCTGCTCCTGCAGGATCTCCACCAGGTCGTGCGCATGGTGGTGCCGGACTTCCCGCCCGCCCCGCCGAGCGTGCTCGCAGCCCTGCCCGGCGGACTGCACCAGGTGCGCGTCGCGCGCTCGATGCTGATCGCCGGTGAGCGCGGCGTCGGGAAGGAGCAGCTCGCGATCCTGCTGCACGTCCTCGCCGGACGCCCCGGAGCGCTGGTGCGGCTCGCGAGCGCCGAGCTCGGCGGACCCGGCGCACCACCGACGCGGCAGCTGATGCCCGAGCGCGGCACGGTCTTCATCGGGCAGCTCGAGCAGATCCAGGAGGCGGCGCAGGACGACTTGCTCGCGTTCCTCAACGGCGAGGCGCGGCGCCGCGACCTGCTGTTCATCTTCTCGACCTCGGCGGAGCCGCGCGAGCTGGTGTCGCGGCACGGCGTCCGCCGCGACCTCTTCGTGCGCGTCAGCCAGACCGAGGTCCGCCTGCCGCCGCTGCGCGCGAAGCCGCGCGACGTTCCGGTCTACGTCGGGGACGTGCTGTACGATCTGCTGCGCGTTCCGGCCGAGCGGCTCGCCGAGCTGCGCACGGAAGCACGCGCGGTCGCGGAGAGCTGGCGCGGCGAGCAGCTCGATCCCGACCGCGAGGGCTACGACTATTTCTCGGAGGCGCTTTCGTTCGTCATGTGGGGCGAGCGCAAGGAGCTCGCGAGCCGCAAGGTCGAGGAGCCGTGGTGCGCGCGCCTCGTCCAGAAGCAGTGGCCGGGCAACTTCGCCGAGCTGCGCGACCAGGTCGCGCGCACCTTCGACCGCGGCGAGGAGCGCCTGCCGCTGCGCACGCCGTTGCGCACGGTGGAGAGCTACGAGTCGAAGCGGCCGATCGAGCGGCCACGGCCCGAGCCGTCCAGCCCCGAGCCGGCCAGCGCGCCGGTCCGGGACGCCGAGAATACCCTTCCGACGCACCTGAGCCGGGACCAGCTGCTGCGCGAGTACTATCTGGCGCTGCTGCGCGAGGAGCGCGGCGACCTGCGGCGTGTGGCGCTGCGCGCCGGACGCCGTCTGCGCAGCCTGCACGCCGAGCTCGCCCGGCTCGACGTCCGCGTCACCGGCTTCGACCCGTTCGCGCCCCCGCCGACCGAGTCCTGACCCCCTCCCGCGGGACCGTTCCGGGGCCGCAGGAATGGTTTGCGCGCGGCGTGTCCATCCGACACGATCCCTGACTCGTGAGCTTGTGGTTCCTGCTCGCGTCCGACGATTTTCCGAGCAATCCGTTTTCCGAACCCGCACCGGCAGCAGCTCTGCCGCCGGTCACCTGTGATCAGACTTCGAGGAGTTTCGAGATGGACGACGTCCTGCGTCAGGCAGAGGCCCTGCTGCGTTTTTCCGGCGAGGTGGAGAACCGGATGGTCGAGAGCGGCCTCGGTGGGGTGAACGGCGTCATCGAGCGCTACATCCAGCTTCGCCAGGCGCTCGACCGTCTGAGCCAGCGCGAGCTCGACTGGGCGAAGGGCGAGGTCGACCGTCTCATCGCGACGCTCACGGGCGTCGCCGAGCAGCTCGAGCAGCTGCGCGCGATCAAGCTGGCGATCGTCGACCAGCGCTGACGCGCGGCGTCCACGTCACGAGCCGGACGGCGAGGCCGAGCGCCGCACCGAAGGTATCGAGCGCCACGTCGACCGGCGACGGGCCTCGGCTCGGAACGAAGCTCTGGTGCAGCTCGTCGAAGGACGCGTAGAGCGCGCAGAACGCGAGCGTCGCGAGCGCGAGCGTCATCGCCGTGCGTCCGGGCCGCTCCAGGGCCCGGAACACCAGCACCGCGAGCACGGCGTACTCGGTCACGTGCGCGAGCTTGCGGGTGACGGCGTGCGCCGTCTCGATGGTCGCCGGCGCGGCGCCGGGCAGCAGCACCTCGAACACCGGCCGCAGCAGCGACGCCGTGTGCTCGCCGCTGAACGAGTCGCTCGACAGGACCGAGATGACGACGGCCCAGAGCGCGACCGGCAGCCAGCGCGCGATCACGTCACGCGTCGTGAAGGGTGGGCTCATGCGCGTCGTGAAGACCGCGGCCCGTGCGCGTCAGGGCTTCGCCGGCGCAGTCTTGCTCGCGTCGTCCCGCTGGGCGCGCTCGATCGCGAGCGCGTACTGGAAGTGCTCCGGACGGAGGCTGCCGGGAACCTTGCGGCCGTTGATGAAGAAGGTCGGCGTGGACTCGACGCCGACGGCCGCGCCGGCCGCGACGTCGGCCGCGACCTTCGCCGCGGCGGCGGGCGACGCGAGGCAGCGCTCGAACTCGCCTTGGTCGAGACCGAGGCGCGCCGCGTAGCCGACGAGGCTCGGCGTATCGAGCGCGCTCTGGTTCTGGAACAGCGTCCGATAGTACTCCTTCTGCTTGCCCTGCGCGGACGCGCACTCGTAGGCGACCGCGGCCTGGCAGGCGTGCGGATGCCCCTCCTGCTTGACCTGCGGATTGCAGCCGGAGCTCAGCGGGAAGTTGCGGTGCACCAGCTTCACCGGAACGCGCGCGGCGTCGAGGATCGGCGTCAGGTCGAGGAACGCGCGGCCGCAGGCGGGACACTCGAAGTCGGAGAACTCGACCAGCGCGATCTGGTCGGCCGACGCACGATCCTTCTCGTCGAGCTGAAGGTCGATGACCGGCTGCGAGATGTACCAGGCGTAGAAGCGCGGGTCCTTCTCGCGGATCTCGTCGACCGACATGATCTGCGTGCTGCCGCTCTTCGGCATCTGGATGAAGAGCAGCACGACGACCAGTGCCGCGATCGCGCCGGCGGTCGGGATCCAGAAGCGGGTCGGCGTCCAGCCCGGCGGAGCCGCGGCGTTCAGCGAACGGACGATCGCGACCGCGGCGCCGAAGAGCGCGATGTTGACCGCGTCGAGGCTCAGGCACAGCGGGCACGCGACGCCGATCACGAAGGTCGAGACGGCGAAGAAGTAGAGCGACACGACGAGCATCGCCGCGGTGAACGCCGCCAGCGTCGCCGCGGCCCGGGTGCGCGCCTCGCTGCGCGCATTGCGCAAGGAGAATGCGAGCGCCGCCGTGGCAAGGTATGCGGCGAGTGCCCAGCCGGCCACGGGGATGCCGAGGACCTTCGCGTACGAGCTCGCCAGCACCACGTCGCACGACAGGTGGGCCGAGACGTCGCAGAAACTCGTGTAGCCACCCTGGCCACTCGAGATCTGATGATGGATATAGAGCACCACCGCGCTCAGGGCGGCGCCCAATCCAGCTAGGACGATGACCAGGACAGGGAGGATTCCGATGTCGGGCGCCGCTTTCGGGGCTGCAGGGGAGCGACGCGCCGTGCTCATGACAACGGGCGACTCTACCCAGCCCCCCCATGCGTTTCAACGCGGCCGTCGCGTTCTGCGAACTCTCTTCTTCGGACTGCTGATTCTGCTGCTCCCGGGGCTCGCGCAGGCGCAGAACCTGGTGCGCAACGGCGGCTTCCTCGAGGCCGACGGCGAGCAGCCGGCCGGATGGACCACCGAGCAGTGGAGTCCGACCCTCGGCACGACCTTCGGCTGGGAGAAGGGCGTCAGCGGGCTCGGCGCGGTGACGATCCGCAACCCGGTCGGCAACGACGCCCGCTGGATCCAGAACGTCCGCGTGCAGCCCGAGACCTGGTACCGCCTCTCGGGCAGCGTCCGCGCGATCGGCGTCACCGCCGGTTACGGCGCGAGCCTCGGCGTCATGGGCGGCTTCGAGCAGGCCCGCGAGATCAAGGGCGAGGACAGTGGCTGGCAGCAGGTCTCGATGTGGTACAAGACCAAGCCCGGCCAGAACCAGCTCACGATCGGCTGCCGTCTCGGCAACTACGGACAGATCGCCGCCGGCGAGGTGCGCTGCACCGGGATCGAGCTCACCGCGGTCGCGACGCCGCCGCTGAATGCGGACTTCGTCTACGGCCCGCTCGACGAGTCGACGACGCCGGTCGGCGTGCCCGCCGCGCTCGGCATCGTGGCGCTGCTCGGCATCGCACTCTGGCTCTACGGACGGCTGCCCGCCGAGGTGCCGCTCACCGAGCGGCTCGCGCTGCACGGCGTGCTGGTCGCGCTGCTGATCGCGAAGTTCCTCGTCGCGCCGTACTTCTCGTACAAGGTCGACATCGGCTCGTACTCGGCGTGGGCTCTGAAGCTCGCGGCCGAGGGACCGGCCCGCTTCTACGCCCCCGGCTACTTCGCCGACTACCCGCCGGGCTACATGTACGTGCTGTGGGCGGTCGGGCTCGTGAGCCGCCTGTTCCGCGCCGGATGGCAGTCGCCGTGGTTCGTGGCGCTGCTCAAGCTGCCGGCGCTGCTCGCGGACCTCGCGGTCGCGCGGCTGATCTTCGCGCGGCTTCGTCCGGGGCGGAAGCGCGTCGCGTGGCTCGCCGCGATGGCCTTCGCGCTGAACCCCGCGCTGCTGCTGAACTCGACCATCTGGGGCCAGACCGACTCGGTCCTGGCACTGCTCGCGCTGCTCGCATTCCTCGCGCTGGGAGACCGACGCTTCGAGCTCGCGTGGAGCCTCGCGGCGCTCGCGATCCTGACCAAGCCGCAGGCGTTGCTGCTCGTGCCGCTGTTCGTGCTCTGGCCGTGGGGCTGGTGGAAGAGCGGACGTCCGCTGTCGGCGCTGCTCGCGATCCTCGCGACGGTGTTCGTCGTCGCCGACCCGTTCCGCGGCGAGCGTCCGTGGACCTGGCTGGTCGAGCTCTACACCGGCACGACCGGCTACTACGCGGAGACCTCGGTCAACGCGATGAACCTGCCGGCGCTGCTCTTCGGCATGCGCGGCAACGACGCCGAGCGCTATCTCGGCGTCGGCACGCAGACGTGGGGCTTCGCGATCGGGCTCGTCGTCGGCCTGATCTTCCTCGTGCCGTACCTGCGGCGGCGCACGCGCTCGCTGCACGCGGGGCTCGTCGCCGCGGCGACGCTGGTCGCGTTCATGTGCTTGACGCGCATGCACGAGCGCTACCTCTACCCGTACTTCGTGTTCGCCGGCCTGATCGGCGTCACCGGACGGTGGGGCGTCCTGTACTGGGTGCTGTCGGCGCTGTTCTTCGCCAACGAACTGCTGGTCTACCTCTACCAGGCCGACGCGACCGCCGGTCCCGTCTGGCTGTGGAAGACGCTGTCGGTGCTCGGCGTCGCGTGCGTCCCGGTGGCGGCCTGGCTGTACTGGCGGCTCGCCGGACGGCAGGACGACCCGCCGGGCGCGGCGGCGCTCGACGAGGACGATGCGCGCTGGCAGCAGTCGCTCGAGACCGCGCAGGCGGCCGCGGCTACGCGCGCACCGGCGGAACGTCCGGTGACGGCGGGCACGCCCGACGAGGGCACCGGACCGTCGTGGCGCTGGCACGAGGTCGCGTTCCTTCTTGTGCTGACCGCGGCGTCGCTCGGACTGCGCCTGCACGACCTCGCCAATCCGACCGACCTGGTGTTCGACGAGGTCTACTTCGTCGAGCAGGGCCGGGACTACCTCGAAGGCAAGGACTTCATGGACCCGCACCCGCCGATCGCGAAGCTGACGATCGGCCTCGGGATCAAGCTGTTCGGCGACACGCCGACCGGCTGGCGGACGATGAACGCGATCGTCGGCACGGCGCTGGTGCCGCTCATGTACCTGCTCGGCCGCGTGCTGTTCCGCCGCCGCCTCGCCGCGGCGTTCGCCGCGTTCTTCGTCGCGTTCGACGGGCTGTGTCTCGTCGACTCGCGCATCGCGGTGATCGACATCCACTACGTCACGTGGGGCGTCGCGGGCTACGTGAGCGCGCTCTACATGGTCCGCAAGCAGGAGTGGGAGCGAACGTGGCGCCTGCTCCTGACCGGCGTCCTGATGGGGCTCTCCGTCGCGGCGAAGCTCTACATCCCCTTCTTCAGCTTCCTGCTCGTGCTCGGCACGATCGGGCTCACGGCGTGGGGCTTCGCCAAGCAGCGCGGCATCGCGCCGCTGCGCTTCGCGCTGTGGCCGGTGTTCGTCGTCGGGCTCGTCGCGAGCGTGGTGTACGTGCTGTCCTACACGCCCCACTTCTGGTGGGGCTGGTGGCACTCGCCGCTCGACCTCGTCAAGTACATCGTGTTCCGCGTGCCCGAGTACCAGGCCGCGGTGAAGGACGCGACGCACCCGTACAGCTCGAAGTGGTGGACGTGGCCGCTGCTGCTGCGTCCGGTCTGGTACTACTGGAAGGATCCCGGACCGGCGCCCGGCATGGTCGTCGGCATCTGGGGCTCGGGCAATCCGCCGGTGTGGTGGGCGGCGCTGCCCGCGCTGATCCTGTGCACGTACTACGCCGTGCGCGAGCGGCGGCTCGCACTGATCTTCGTGGTCGCGGGCTGGGTCATCCACCTCGCGCCGTGGGTCGGCATCAGCCGCACGCTGTTCCTCTACCACTACCTGCCGTCGCTGCTGTTCGCGTTCCTCGCGCTGTCGTGGACCCTCGACCGCATCTGGAACGGCGAGGGCAGCACGATCGAGCGCGGGCTCATCGGCGCGACGCTGCTGGCGAGCATCCTGCCGGTCGCGATGGCCACGCTGGGCAGCTGGGGGCCGCTGGTCTTCCTCGCCCTGCTGCTCGCGTACGAGGGCCTGCTGTTCTCCAGCGAGCGCGACCAGCTGCGCGTCGGGCGCGCGGCCGTCGCCCTCTACTGTGTCGCGATCCTCGCGGTCGCGATGTACTTCCTGCCCATCTGGCTCGGGACCCCGGTCACCAAGCGCGCCTGGGAGGCGCGCATGTGGATCTCGGGCTCGAAGTTCATGAACTGGATATGAGCGCGCGTCCGACCCGATCGTCCCTGGTGCTCGCCGTCCTCGCGGCGGTGCTCGCGCTCGCGCCCGCGGCGCACGCGTCCACCGAGCTGGTCAAGAACGGACTTCTGGCCGACGGCACCGACGGCAAGCCGAAGGACTGGCGCAACGACGCCTACTCGGCGGACGCGAGCCGGCTGACGTGGCTCGTCGACCCGAGCGGGCTCGGCGTGCTGTCGATCGACAGCGACCAGCCGAACGACGCGCGCTGGGTGCAGACCGTCCCGGTCTCGCCGAACACCTGGTACCAGGTGTTCGGCTGGCTGCGCGCGGAGAAGGTCGGCGCTCAGGCGATGGGCGTCTACCTGTCGGTGCTCGACACGTTCTACAACTCGCGCGACCTGCGCGGCGATGCGCCGTGGCAGCCGGTCTCGTTCTGGGTGAAGACCGGCTCGATCGACACGTCGCTGCAGATCGCCTGCCGCGTCGGCGGCTACAGCTCGCTCAACACCGGCCACGGCTGGTGCACCGGCATCTCGGTGATGGCCGCGGGCACGCCGCGCTCGGGCGATCCGTTCGTGTTCGGCGGCACCGCGCCCGGCGGCGAGGGGGGATCGCAGGACCTGCCGGTCGCGAAGGGCGTCGCGGTGCTCGTCGTCGTCGGTATCGTGCTGCTGGCGTGGCGCTACCTGGCACCGCCGTCGGTGCGCATCCCGCGGTGAGACGCGCGCGGGCCGCGGCGCTGCTGCTGCTCACACTGGTGGGCGGCGTGCTGCGCTTCTCGTCGACCGACTTCGGGCTGCCCGACAAGTACCGGCCCGACGAGGAGTACATGGTGTCGCGCGCGCTCGGCTTCGACCGCGACTGGAATCCACACTTCACGGTCTATCCGGCTGCGCAGATGTACGTGCAGCACGGCGTGCTCCGCGCGTACGCGCTGCTGCACGGCTACAAGCGCAACTTTCGCGAGGTCTACGCGACCGACAAGCAGGCGCTGGCCTGGCTGATCGCGCGTCGCACGTCGGCCGCCTTCGGTACCGCCACGATCCCCGCGACCTATCTCGCCGCCGCGCAGGCGTTCGGGCCGCAGGCGGCCCTCGCCGCCGCGACCATCGTGACGTTCTCGACGATCCACGTGCGCGAGTCGAAGTACGCGACGACCGACGCCGCGACGACGTTCTGGCTGACCATCGTGCTGTGGCTCGTGCTGCGCGTGATCCGGCTGGGGCGCGTGCGCGACTCGCTGCTCGCCGGACTCTTCACCGGCTTCGCGATCGCCAACAAGTATCCCGCGGGCGCTGCGATGGTGGCGCTCGGCCTCGCGCACTTCGAGGCACGCTGGCGCGAGGGACGCTCGCTGTGGCGCACCGTGCGCGACATCCGCCCGTACGTCGCGGTCTACGCGGCGGTGGTCGCGTTCCTCTGCGCGACGCCGTACTTCGTCCTCGACTGGGACCAGACCGCGAAGGACTTCGCCTACCAGCGCGGATTCGTGCAGAACGGCGTCGGCAACGTCGCGGCGGGCTACGGCTGGTCGTGGCTCGCGTACAAGGTCCTGCCGCACTCGTTCGGCACGGCGCTCGCGCTGCTGCTGGTCGCGGGGCTGGTGTGGGCGCTGATCCGTCCCGCGCTCGGCACGCTGCCGATCCTCGCGTTCGTGCTGGTCGCGTTCGCCGGCATGGCCGGCAGCCGCTACTCGTTCTACCGCTACGTCATGGTGCCCCTGCCGGGGCTCGTGCTGCTCGGCGGACGGCTCGTCGCGAGCGTCGGCGACGGTCTCGCGCGCCGCATGACGGAGCGACGCGCACACGCGGTCGTCGCGGCGGCGCTGCTCGCCCTGCTCGTGCCGTCGGTGATCCGCGACGTGAAGCTGAACCGCATCCTCGCGCGGCGCGACACGCGCACCATCGCGCGCGAGTGGATCGAGCAGAACCAGCCCGGGGGCGGTGCGGTCGCGGCGAGCGACCACGGCACGCCGTACGGCAAGCCGCAGCTGCCGCCGAACTACACATGGGTGCCGATCGAGGACGTCGCGACGCTGCGCGCGAAGGGCGTGCGCTTCGTCGTCGCCGACACCTCGCCGCTGGAGTTCTACTCGCACGGCCCGACGCCGGAGCAGCTCGCCGACCTCGAGAAGAACGCGAAGCTCGTGCTCGACGAGGATCCGGTCGACCCGGACGGTCCGCCGCCGGTGTTCGACATGGCCGACGCGTTCTACGCACCCCTGCAGCACGCCTCGAGCATGTCGCGGCCCGGACCGCGCATCCGCATCTGGCGCATCGATCCTTGACGCCGCGGCGAGCCATTGCGTCACGCGCCGCGCAGCGGTAGCGAGCCCGCATGGCGACGGCGAAGAAGGTCACGGTCTACCACAACCCGGTGTGCGGCAAGTCGCGCGGCGCACTCGAGATCCTCGATCAGCGCGGCATCGACCACGAGGTGATCGAGTACCTGAAGTCCCCGCTCGATCGCGCGACGCTCGAGCACTTCCTCGATCTCCTGCCCGGCGCACCCGCGGAGCTGCTGCGCAAGGACAAGCGGTTCAAGGAGCTCGCGCTGAACGAGGCCGACTACCAGACGCGCGCGCAGGTCGTGGACGTCCTGCTGAAGCACCCGGAGCTCATGGAGCGTCCCGTCGTGATCCACGATGGCCGGGCGATCATCGCGCGACCGTCCGAGAAGGTGCTCGAGCTGTTCGATTGAAGGATCTTCCGGCACACCCGGCGTCCGAGCCCGACGAGCACGCGACGTCGTACGCACCCGCCGAGGACGGCTCGCTGCTGCACGGCGGCGCGCTGGTGTTCTTCGACGGTCCGATCGAGCGCCTCGACGTCGTCCGCGCCGTCGCGCGCGCGGCGCTGGTGCACCCGCAGCTGCGGAACCGCCCGGTGACGGTCCCGCTCGCCGCGGACCTGCTCGCGTGGACGCCGGATGCGACCTTCCGCGCGAGCCGCCAGGTGCGCGTCGTGGACCTCGACGACGTGCGCGACCGCGCGGCGCTGCAGCGCGCCGTCGCGATGGTGTGGTCGGAGCCGCTGCCGGCGCAGCGTCCGCCGTGGCAGGTGGTCGCGTTCAGCGACGGGCACGGCGGTCCGACCGTGGTGCTCGTGAAGGCGCACGTCGCACTGGTGCGCGCCTTCGGCGTCGCCGGCCTCGCGGACGTCCTCCTCGGCACGCCGATCGACGCGACGCCGCCGCCGGCGCCGCTGCGACGCGAGCGGCCCGGTGTCGTTCCGGCGCTGCTCGATACCGCCGCGTCGCTGGCCGAGGAGGGAGCGCGCCGCTCGCGCGCGCTCGCGGGCGAGGTGCGGGCCATGCTGCGCCCGGGTGTCGCGCTCGAGCGCACGCGCGAGGTCGGACGCATCCTCGAGTCGGCCGGTACTCTGCTGTCGTCGCCGGCGCCGGAGACGCCGTGGAACGCGGAGCTCGGCGCCGAGCGCCGCGTCGCGTGGCTCGCGCTGTCTCGTGACGTGATCGCCGGGATCGAGGACATGCTCGGCGGCGACTGGGAGGACGCGTGGCTGACGATCGTCGCCGACGCGCTCGGACGCTACCTGCGCGACGGCGGGCGCTCGACGATCGGCCTCACGCTGCTCGCCTACGTGCCAGGAGAGGAGCACGGCCACGGCGCCTCGGTGCTGTCGTCCGCGGCGATCCACGCGACGGCGCGTCTGGTGGCGCTGCCGGTCGACGAGATGTCGCCGGGCGCCCGTCACGCCGAGATCCGCCGCAGCCGCCAGCATCCGCTCTCGGCGGCACGCGGCTCCGGTGTCGAGCAGCTCGCGCGCATGTCGCACCGTCTGCCGGGACCGCTGCAATCGCTCCTCGGATCGCTCTGCTACCAGGCGGCGAATACCGTCGTGCTCGACGAGGAAGCTCCCGCGCGATGCTTGACGCTCGGGCTTCGGTCCGCGACGAGTCTCGTGCCGCTCGCGATGCTGCCGTGGCATGTCGGACTCGCGATCGCCGCATGCGTCTCGGCCGATCGCGACCTGATGGTCGGCGTGACCGCAGACGCGGCGCTCGTCCCGTCGGTCGCCGACGTGGTGCGTGCCCTGCACGACGCCTACGTCGACACCGCCGCCGCGGCGGGCGTGCCGCCGATCGAGCCGCACGCGCGCTGATCGCGTGAGCGGCGGCGCGCGACGTCAGCGGCGCGCGGTTCCCGCGTCGAGCGTCGCGAGCGCCTCGCCGACGCGCCGACGTCGCGCCTGCAGCCACTCGTCCTCGGGCGACGTGCGCGCCAGGTACGTCCCGTAGAGCACGCGTGCGAGGGCGCGCGGGCTCTTTCCTGCCGCACCGGCCACCAGCTCGCGCGTGGCCGGCCGGCTGCCGAGCACCGCGACGACGTCACGCCACGACTCGCGCTGCTGCTCGACGTCGGTGCGCAGCACGACGAGGCTGTCGGCGAGGTCGAGCAGCACGCCGTCGTCGCGCGGCGCGAGCGCCAGCGCCATGGCGAGCGTCCGCGCGGCACCCGGCTTGCCGGCCTCGAACTCCAGACGACCCAGAAGCCGCCATGTCTCCGGGGCGCAACCGTCCACCGCGAGCGCGTCGCGCAGGCGTGCCGTTGCGGTGTCGCCGTCGAGCCCGCTGGCGGCGCGCGTCGCCGACTTCGTCAGCGTCCGGACGGTCTCCTGCTGCCACGTCGCCAGCGTCTGACGGCCGGCCTGCTTCCACGCCTGGTCCAGCGGGGTGCCGAGACAACGGAAGCTGTCGGTCTCCTGCCACTGGCCGTCGGCGAAGTGCAGCACGCGGCCGCTCGTGCGGGCGCCGCTCGCGGTTGCGTTGCCGCCGAGCGCGTCGACCTGCCACGTCTCGACCAGCTGACCGTCGTGCGTCTCGAAGCGCGACGTCGGCGTGAGGCGGGGCGCGCAGGCGAACATCGCGCGGCGTCGGCGCAGCCACCAGCCGCACGCCCCGACCAGCGGCTGGCGCGCGTCGTCGGGCTGCAGCAGCTCCGCGAGCACGACCGGCTCGTCGCGCGACGACGCGTCGAGCAGCAGCACGCGGCCGATGCGCGCCGGCGCCGGCGTGTCCGACCCGGCGTCGCCGAAGTCGTGCTCGGCAATCAGCAGACCTTCCGGCGCCGAGACGTCGAAGAGCAGCAGGTGCGGCGCGCCGCTCGGGCCGTCGCGCTTCGCCGACGCCAGCGCCATCGCCCAGTGCGTGCCGTCGCCGGCCGCGACCAGCTTGCCGAGGTCCGTGCCGGGCGGCAGAGCCTTCGCCGCTCGCGCGCGCCGCTCGGCGTCGTCGCGCGGCGGGATCGGCGGCGGGCCGGGCGGCGTCTTCGCCGCCGCATCCGCGCTGTCGGCAGTCTGCGTGGCCTGCGTCGCGAGCTGGCGCTGGATCGCCTCGAACTCGGCCATGCCGAGCTGCTGCTTCTTCGGCGCGCACGCTCCGAGAGCCGCGCACGCGGCGAGAAGCGCGACGATCCGTCCGGCGCGTCGCGCGGCGCGTACGCTCGTCGTCACCGCTCCACAGCTACTCCGCGCCGCGGCTCCTGACCAGCATGCACGTCGCGACGGCGGCTCAGGGCTGCACGGGGATGGTCGCGACGTCCTCGTACGCGAGCGAGTGCATGAAGGCGGTCCACTGCGCGCGCGCCGGCTCGAAGTTGAAGAACGGGAAGTGGCCCTGCGCGTCGTAGAGCGCGAGCCCGCCGGTCGCCGTCTTCTTTCCCTTCACGAGGTTGCCCGACACCGGCGGCGACAGCGTCGGCAGCCCCGCGAGGTCGAACGCCTCCTGGTACTGGTAGCCCGGCAGCTCGGGGAACGAGATCGGCGGGAACGTCGGCGCCAGCAGCGGATAGCCCGCACCGACGACCATCGCGGTGACCATCGGCGTCGGCACGTAGCCGTCGGCGGTTCCGTGCGTGAACAGGATCGACAGCGGCGCGCCCTTGCGGCGCTTCGCGAACAGCGGCGAGAACACCGCCGGGTCCGAGACCTCGCTGCCCATCTGCAGCAGGTGCAGCGCGGGGTGGAAGAGATCGACCGGACCGCCGAGCAGGATCTCCACCAGGTCGCGCAGCTTGAGCCCGGCGTAGAACTCCTGCTCGCGGCTCAGGATGTTGACTAGCAGGTGCCCGCCACCGGCCGAGATCACTCCGCCGAGGACTCCGTGCGCGACGCCGAGGAAGAGCGGTCCCGTGGTCGCTCCCTGCGAGTGGCCGACGTACATGACGCGCTTGCGGTCGAAGCGGATCGTCTTCGACGTCGTCGTGAAGCCTGCACCGGGGACGGCGGACGCGAGCAGGTCCGGGTCGAGCGTCAAGCGCCGCACGAGCTCGTGCACGGCGAGCGAGTCGGTCGCCGCCTGCAGCGGGTTGTCGCGCAGCGCGTCCGGATTCAGCGGGTTGTAGAAGTTGGTGCCGTCGGCGGTCGCGCCGGGCCGAAGCCCGTGCAGCGGCTGGTCGATGCCGATACCCGCGATGCCCTGAGCCGCGAGGCGCCCCGCCGTGCCGTCGTTCACGAAGCTGTTCCGGCTGCCGCCGGTGCCGTGCATGTAGGGCGCGATCGGCCAACCCTTCTTCGGCAGCGGCAGCGTGCCGTCGTCGCGCTCCTTGGGCACGGTCAGGACGAAGCTCAGCACGTCGTGACGCTGCACGAGCGGGCGTCCCTTGCCGTCGAACTGGTAGATGCCGGAGCCGGCGGCGGAGAACGGCGGCGTGCCGGTCTGGAACTGCGGCGCGAGAAACGTTCCCGTGAAGGTCCAGTAGGCGCCCGTCGAGCGCGCCGCGTCGAGCGCAAGATTCGTCGCCTCCGGACGCACCTTCGCGCGGACGAAGCGCTCGACCGACTGCATCGGCGCCGTCGGGTCGCCGGTGCGGAACACCGTGGCTCCGACCACGTGCTCGCGCGACAGCCCCTCCTCGCGCTCGAGCTGCTTCCACAGCTTCTCGAAGAGAGGCAGCGCTGCCGCCTCGAACGACGTCGTCGCGGCCCCCGCCCGCATCTGCTCGACGAACGGCGAGGCCGTGACCGGAGCCGCGTCTGCGCCGTGCAGGTCGTCGGTGACCACCAGCGCGTAGAGCGTGTCGGGCTCGAGCGGCAGCCCCGGGACCGGCATCGCCGCGAGCAGGTGATCGTCACGCCACGCGTCGCCCGTGTCGCGAAACTCGATCCACAGCGGCGTGCGTGTCCCGCGCGCCTTCGAGCGCGGGTCGATGTCGATCAGGAAGAGGCTCGAGCCGGGCGCCGCGCTGGCGGCGGGGTCTGCGGGCAGCGTCGCGGGATCGATCGCGCCGTCGAACTTGAGGAACACGCCGGACGCGAGCCCGAAGCCGCGCGTCCGCTCCAGGGCGACGCGATACGACTGCACCAGCGCGTTCGCCGGAAACGGAAAGCTCGCGAGCGACACGCTGCCGTCGCCGTCGCGACGCAGCTCCATGGGGAACGGCACGTCGTAGAACGAGGCTCCCTCCGGGTCGAAGATCTGCTGCACCGCGGGCGCAGGCGTCGCGGCGAGGACGAGCAGAAGGAGGGCGAGCGGGGCGCGGAGCGGCATGGGAACCTCCGTGTTTCCGGAACCGGATCCGGACCGCCCTGCTATCAGGCATGCGCGGGGTCGCGCGACCCCTCGTTCGCGTCAGCCGCCGCGACCTCCGAACGAGCCGCCGCCCATGGAGCGGCCGCCACCGAAGCCGCCGCCACCCATCGAGCGCCCGCCGCCGAAGCCGCCGCCCGTGCCGCCGCCGAAGCTGCCACCGCGCGAGAAGCCGCCGCCACCACCGGTGCCGCCGAAGGAGCGGCCGGCGCCCGGCGCGGATCCGGCGGAGTACGCGCGACTCATCCCCGAAGACAGCGAGCGCGACGCGGCACCGCTGCCGCCACCCGAAAGCGACGGCGTGGAGCGCCCGTACGACGGCGCGGCACTCGGTGCGCGGGTGCCGTACGACGTCGGCGCACGCATCTGGCCGTAGGGCGCGCTGCGCGCCTGCGGCGTGCCGCCGTACGTCGCGTACGAGCGGCTCCCCGACGGAGCGCCGTACGACCCGCTCCGCGTGGGATACGCGGGCGCCGCGCGCGACGCCGTCCGCGGTGCCGAGAAGTAGCTGCGCGAGCCGCGGTCCGGGGCCGGCGCTGGCGCCGAGCGCATCGACGGCGAGTACGCCGACGGGGCCGAGCCGCCACGCGACACGGACGGGGCCGAGGGAGCGGAAGGTGCGGTGGGCGCGGACGGCATCGTGCGCGTCACGGTGCCGCCGGGGAGTGCGCGCGCATTCGTGCCACCGCCCGAATTGCTGCCGCTCGCGTCGGACGAGCGCACCGTCGGGTTCGACGGCACGCGGCCGTAGGTCGGCGCACCACCCGGCGCGGTCACGTCGGGCATCGTCGCGGCGCGGCCGCCCGACGGATTGCCGTCGCGCGGCGAGCCGTAGGTCGTGCGCGGCGCGTACGTGCCACGTCTGGTCTCGTTCTGGCCGGTGCTCGCGCCACCGCTGCCCGGCATCGCCCCCCCCGTGGTGCCGCCGCTGGGCGGACTCCACGCAGGTCGGCGTGCGACGTACGGCTGGTGCGCCGCACCGCCGCCCTCGCGCGGCGCGACCGGCATGGCACGGCCGCCGTCGTCCACGGTGGACGGCGGGCGTGCGACGTTCCGCGACCCGTAGGCCGGAGCTGGAGCGTCGCCGTTCCGCGCGCCGTACACCGGCGCCGTACCGCTGCCGCCGCGCGAGCCGTAGACGGGCGCGGAGCCGCCGTCCGCAGGCGTACCACCCGCGCCGCCGTTGCCGTCGGGCAGCGTGCGCGAGCCGCCGTACGTCGTGGTCTGCCGCGGGACACCCGCACGATCCTGGCCCGCACGATCGAAGCCGGTGCCCGGGTCGGTTGCCGGACCTCCGTTCGCCGTGCGCGGCACGGCGCCGTTGCCGCCGAACGGTGACGTGCGTCCGGAGGTATCGCTCGCCTCGAGGCCCGGGGCGCGGCCCGTGTCCGGTGTGGTCACCGCGGGCAGCGTCCGTCCTTGACGCCCGCCGCCGGTCGGCGTTCGCACCGTCTGAACGGCCGGTGCGCGGCCGCCCTCGCTGCCGAGCTGGCGCAGCGTCGTCGGCGTGAGCGGCGTGCCCTGCCCGCGCTGGATCTGCGGCAGCTTGCGATCGAAGCTCGGCTGACCAACCGTGGTCGGCGTGCGTGCGGCCATCACGCTGCGCCCCTCGACGCCCGCTGGCGGCTGCACGACGCGTCCGCCGAAGCCGCGCGACGGATTCGTCGCGGGCAGGCTGTCGCGCGTCGGCGTGACCGGCACGCGTCCACCGAGCGCGTGGAAGCTGTCCTGACGCTGCGTGCCGACCGGCACGGGGCGACCGCGGCCGTTCTGGAAGTCGCCGATCGGCATGCTCGAGAAGCCGCCCGGGTGACGCAGGTTGCCGTAGTTGTAGTTGTTGATCGTGATGTTGGTGACGTTCTTCTGGTAGAAGCGCGGGCCGCCCCAGCCGCCCCACCACGGGTTGCCGACGGCGACGCCGCCCCAGCCACCCCACCACGGGAAGCAGGGCTCGCCCCAGCCGAGCGGCGTCCAGCCGATCGCGCCGAAGCCGACCGAGACCGAAACGCCGCCCCAGCCGCCGCCGTACCAACCGACGAGCGCGGGCGCGTAGATCGGCGCCGGAACGATCGGACCCGGCGCCCAGCCCCACCAGCCGCTGGTGTACACCCAGCGGCCGTAGTGGAACGGCGCCCAGCCCCAGGGCGAGTAGTCGAGCCACGTCCAGCCCCACGGGTCGACCCAGACCCAGCGGCCGTCGGTGTACGGCGCCCAGCCGGACGCGACGCGCGGCCGCCACACGGCGCCGTAGTCGCCGGTGTTCTCCCAGTCGCCGTAGTCGTCGAGATCCTCGACGCCGTAGATGCCGTCGCTGACGTACTGCGTGCTGACCGCGTTCTCGATGCGGCCCGCGCGCTGCGACTCCCACTCGTCCCAGCCGTCGGCACCCGACGCGGCGTAGATGCGCGGACGTGCCGCGTCACCGATGCCGTCGATCGCGACGCCGCGGCCGTCGCCGATCTGGTACTCGTCGCCGGCGACGTAGGCCGTCACCTCGCCGCCGCGCACCTGCACGTTGGTGTCGCCGTTGCGCTCGACGTTGACCCGGTAGGCGCCCGCCTCGCGCACGACGAACGCGCCGCCCGGAGTGTCGATCTCGACGTGGCGTCCGTCGGGATTGCGGCGCACGCGGAACGTCGCGAGGCCGAGCGTCATGCGGACCTGCGTCACTTCAGGACCGAGCTCGAGCATGCTGACCTCGGTCTCGCTCGACAGGCGCGCGTACGTGACGGGGTCGAGCTGGATCTCGGCACGGCTGTCGGCGGCGGTATAGAGCCGGTCGCCGGTGACCAGGGGCGCGTTGACCGCGACCCCGGTCCAGTCTTCGGCATCTCCGCGCAGGTACGAGGCGTCGCCCTCGATCAGGCTGACGCGGGCCACTCCGGGCTCCTCGTCCGCCGCGCCGGCGCGCGCGGACCGGACGCTTCCGGCCAATGCGGCGCACGCGGCGACGGCGCAAAGCACGACGGACAGCCCGCGGCGCCACGTGCGCTGCGGGCTCGACATCCCAGACTCGCGGGATCGCATGATCGTTCTCTTTCTCGTCCGCCGGCGCGGGCGGTCATTGCCCGGATCGCGGCGGATACCCCTTCAACACGCGGTTGCGCGAAAGGATGCACTGATTCTGCGCCTTCCGTCCGGACCGCGCGAGATGCTTCCGCACGCTGGCCCGGTGTCACGACAGCGGCTGGAGCCAGCTGATCGTGCCGGGGTGGCGGAGCTCGCCGGCCACGCGCTCGCCGCGGTCGTCGGCGCCGCAGAAGAGGTCGAGGCGTCCCGGGCCGGTGATCGCCGTGCCGGTGTCCATGGCGATCACGAGGGAGTCGAACGTGCCGCCGTCGGGAAGGGGCACGACGAGCCGTCCGATCGAGCCCAGGGGAACCACCTTCGGGTCCACCGCCACCGAGCGCCACGGCACCAGCGGCACGCCGAGAGCGCCCGGCGGACCGTCGTCGCCGCCGCCCGGACGGGCCGAGAAGAACACGTAGCGCGGATTGGTCCGCATCAGCTCCGGGGCTTCCGACGGATTCGCGCGCAGCCACGCCTTGATCACCGGAGCGGTGACCTCGTCGCGCCGGTAGACGCCGCGCTCGACCAGGACCGACCCGATCGCGCGGTACGTGCGGCCGTTGTTGCCGGCGTAGCTCACGCGCACGACGCTGCCGTCGTCGAGGCGCAGCCGACCGGAGCCCTGCACCTGCAGGAAGAACAGCTCGACCGGGTCGTCGGTCCAGAACAGCTCGAGGCCGCGGCCCGCAAGCGCACCGTCGTCGATCTCGGCGCGCGTCGGCAGCGGACCACCGGTCGCAGGCGGCATGCGGTAGAGCGGGAAGCGGAAGGTCGCGTCCGGCTTGCGGCGCGCCGTGAGCGTCGGCTCGTGATAGCCGGTGACGAAGACCTCGCGCACCGGGCCGGCGCGAAAGCTCTTCGCGAGCGCGTCCTGCAGCGGCGGCGTCGACGGTGAGCGCAGCGCTGCCGCCAGAAGTTCGAGGCCACGCGCCGTGCGGATCGTCTCCGCGGTCGCGTCCGACCGGGCCGCGCGCTTCGCCAGCACCGCTCGCGACGCGTCGGCCGCGCGCGCGAGCGCCGCGCGCGACGCCGCATCGTCCGCAGCGACGGCCCCGGGCGACGCGGCATCCGCGTCCGTCGCGGACGCGCCGCGGCGCGCGGGCAGCGCGGCGTCCGGCGCCGCGGCACAGCCCGCGGCGAGCAGCGCCGCGAGCACCACCCGGCGAGCGGCGTCAATCAGCGGCGAGCACCCGCTCGACGGCTCCGAGCGCCGCGCCGCCGGACGACGAGCCCAGCGTCTCCGCCAGTGCCGCCAGTACCAGCAGGACGTTCGCCGGCGTCGACGAGTCGCCCATGAGCCCGATGCGCCAGACCTTGCCCTTCCACGGCCCGAGGCCGGCGCCGATCTCGATGCCGTGCCGGTCCAGCAGGCGCTTGCGGACACCCGCCTCGTCGACGCCGTCGGGCACCAGCACGCTGTTCAGCATCGGCAGCCGGTGTTCGGGTGCGACCGGCATCGCGAGGCCGAGCGCCTCGATCCCCGCGACCAGCGCGCGGTGGTGCTTGACGTGGCGCGCGAAGCGGGCCTCGAGGCCCTCCTCGTGCACGATGCGCAGCGCCTCGTACAGCGCGTACACCATCGTGATCGGCGCGGTGTGGTGGTAGACGCGGTCGGTGCCCCAGTACTGCTCGAGCAGGCTGACGTCGAGATACCAGCTCTGAACCTTGTGCTTGCGGGAGCGGACGCGCTCGAGCGCCCGCTCGCCGAAGGTCACCGGCGACAGCCCCGGCGGACACGACAGGCACTTCTGCGTGCCGCTGTACGAGGCGTCGATGCCCCAGGCGTCGACCTCGAGCGGGGTTCCGCCGAGCGACGTCACCGTGTCGACGACGAAGAGCGCGCCGCGCTCGTGCGCGATGCGCGACAGCTCCTCGAGCGGCTGCCGCGCCCCCGTGGACGTCTCGGCGTGGACGCACGCGACCAGCCGCAGCGGTGCGTTCGCAGGCAGCGCCGCGAGCATGTCGCGCAGCACGTCGGCGTCGATCACCTGCCCCCACGGCACCTCGACGGTCGTCACCTCGGCGCCGGCGCGCTTCGCGATCTCGACCATGCGGCCGCCGAACACGCCGTTCACGCAGATCACCGCGTGGTCGCCGGGCTCGAGCAGGTTCACCAGCACCGCTTCCATGCCCGCGCTGCCGGTCGCCGACAGCGGGAACGTCAGCCGGTTCGCGGTGCGGAAGGTCTGCCGAAGCAGCTCCTTCACCTCCTCCATCAGCGCGACGAAGGACGGATCGAGGTGGCCGACCAGCGGCGTCGACATCGCGCGCAGGACGCGCGGTCCTACCTCGCTCGGTCCGGGGCCGAGCAGGATCCGGCGCGGCACGTTCAGCTCGTGGGGCATGCGTCCTCCCGAAGCCGGTCGTGCGGAAGCGCGCGGCCGGACGATTCACGGCGCGCAGCGTAAGGGAAAAGGCGCTAGCCGAGAAGGGGCCGCTTGAGCGACAGCCACATCCACGAAGCGATGCGCTTCAGGATGGTGTCGGCGGCGAAGCGCTCGACGTCGACCGTGGTCTGCACGTTGGGCCACGTGCCGGAGACCGAGAACGGAACCGAGATCTCGCCGTCGTCGTTCACCAGAGCGCCCGCGAGAGGGGCCATCGCGACGAGGTCGCGCGACAGGTCCGACGACACCTCGAGGCGTCCCGTGAACGCGACCTTGCCGTTCATGTCCAGCGAGCCGCGGCCCGCGACCTCGTAGCCGTTGCCGGCGAGACGCAGGTCGCTCGCGTTGATCTGCGAGTCGGCGATCGTCACGGGGCTCGCGATCTGGTCGAACGACGTGTTCTTCGCGGTGAAGAGCGCGCCCAGGCGCGACGGCGCCTCCTGCTCGCCCAGCACCGGCTGCACCACGTCGGCGATGAAGTTGTGGCCGGTGATCGCGCCCGACACGACGGTCATCTCGCCGCCGCCGGACACGCGATTGGTGATGTCGTTCCAGGTCTCGCCCTTCGTCGCGAGCCGGCCCTCGAACGTGAGCCCGCCGCCGACGACGCTCCCGACCTGCGGGAAGGCCCGCAGCGGAACCGCGTTCAGAGCGACGCGGTCGAGCTTGTAGCTCGGCGTCTCGCCCTTGCCCCACGGCCCGACGTCGCCCTGGAAGACGACGTTGTGCTTCGTCGACTCGAAGCCGGCCTTCGCGTCGAGGTGCACCGGCGTGCCCTCGCCGAAGCCGTGCAGCTCCGCGTCGACCGACGCCATGCGGATCTCGCGCGGCTGTCCGCTCGCGCGGTCGATCACGCGGATCGTGCCGCCGGCGATCTCGACGTGGTGCACCGCGCGCTTGCTCGCGATCGCGAAGATGTCCTCCGCGCCAACCGAGTGCGGCAGCAGCGCGTCGACGTTCACGCGGCCCGACGGGTCGCGCACGATGTTGATCACCGGCTGGTCGAGCTTCAGGCTGCCGCTCAGCTCGCCGTGCGCGAGGGCCCCCATGTCGACGCTGAAGCTCGCGTTCGACGCGGTGAGCATCGGCTCGCCGCCGTCCGGGTCCTTGACGGTGAGTCCGGAGAGGTCGACCGCAGGGCCGCCACGCAGGCTGAGCGAAACGTTCTCGATCTTCGCACGGTCGCCGAAGGCCGACTGCAGGCGCGCGACCGCGGCCGACTCGAGACGGTCGCCGAGCGCGCGTCCGCCGAGCAGAGCCGACAGCAGGCCCGCGGAAACGAGCGCGACGCTCGCCGCGATCTTCCACATGCGGCTCGGTGCGGCGTCCGTGCGGACGACGCCACCGCGGCGCGCGAGCACCAGCTCCTGCGCGCAGTTCGGACAGAACGCGACGTGACGCTCGAAGACCTCTTCCTCCGATCCGGAGAGGCCGCCCTCGAGGTAGGTCGCCAGGGTGTACTCGGAAGGATGGACGGTCGCAGCGGCAGCGTCCGCGACCTGCTGGTCGGGAGTGCCATTGAGCATGAGATCGCGCATGGCCTCCTGGACCATCGCGCGAACTCTCTGCTCTTCCTGATCGACCTTCAGCATCTTCAGAATCTGCCTTCGAACTTCTCCGAGGCGAGCCTTCTCAGCTTCTCGTGCAGCCGCATCTTGCGGACGTACGCCGCATTCGTGGTGATCCCGATCGTGTTGGCGACCTCTTCGATCGGCAATCCCTGAAAATAGAATAGCTGGACGAACAGCTGATCTTTCGGCGCCAGCTGCGCGATCAGATCGCGCACCCTGGACGCACGTTGGGCCTCCTCTACCAGCGGCTCGGGTCCCGGCCTCGTGTCCGGATGGGTCTCCCGAACCCGCCAACTCTCACTGTTGTTCGGATCGTCGAGAGAAACCGTCCGACCCTCCCGCCGCAGCCGGTCGATCGTCAACCGGTTGGCCACCACCCTGAGCCAGCTCGCCAAGGAGCAGCCGTTCCGCCCCTGGTACTGGCGGAGCTTGCGTGCGTCCTGATCGAACAGGGCCAGGAAGACGTCCTGGCAGATGTCCTCGATTTCCTCTCGTCTTGATGGACGGCCGAACTGCTGAAAAATTACAGAGACGCCGTACGAGACGATGCCGGAATATTCGGCGACGAGCCGGCGGCGCGCGTCCACGTCACCGCGGATGCAGCCCTGCAGCAGCTCTGTGGTCGCGTCGGCGCCTTCCGAGCCGGGCGAAGGCGGCAGAATCGCGACCCGATCGGCACCGGACGGGTAACCGCTCATGGCCGGTAACGCCTTGTACGGGCCGGTATCGGAAACAGCAAGGGAATCTCCCGGTCGTGACAGCAAGGACGGAGCGCCGCGTCTCTTTCTGTCGACGTGGGTGCGACTGCCGTTTTCATCATCTGCTCGTCCGTGGCCGCCGTGGTCGGTGGGGTGGTCTGGTCGATTGCCTGGCGGGTCGGCTTCGGGGAGGGCCGTCTGACCATTCCCCTGCGACTCGTCCACGCCCTCGCCGAGCACGAAGTGACGTGCCGCGGCCGGAATCCCGACCAGGTCGTCCGCGAATTGATCCGCGTCCTCGCGCTGCCGGAGCGTGAAAGCCGTCGGCTCATCGCGAGCAAGCTCCGTTCCGCCGCCTCTTCGCCCGCGCCGACCACGCTGCGCTCGGCCTGAGGCCCGTCCTCGCGAAACCCGACGCGCCGTTACGGGGCCCGGAACGGCTCCGTTCGTCAACGCGGCGCGACAGGTGTCGCCCCCGGGCGACGCGCCGGCCCTGCGCCGCGCGGGAAATCCCCCGCCGCAGAGGCTCGTTCAACGCAGGGGCGAGAACGTCTTTCCCGTCCCCGTGAGGCCCGGACCCGGCAGCACCATCTTCCGCTCGGCGTCCGCGACCGCCCGACCGAGCACCGTCGCCCTCGGCTCGATGGGACGCAGGATCCCCAGCGTCCGCTCCAGATCGGCCTCCGGGACGACGATGCAGAAGCCGATGCCCATGTTGAAGGTCGTGTACATCTCGGCCGGCGCGACGCGCGCGGCTTCGGCGAGGAGGCCGAAGATCGGCTCGGGCTCGGGCAGCGCGTCGAGCACGAAGCCGACGTCCGGGGCGGCGATGCGCGACAGGTTGAGCAGTCCGTCGCCCGTGATGTGCGCCAGCGCTTTCACCGGGACGCCGGCGTCGAGCAGCGCCATCACCTCGTTCACGTAGATGCGCGTCGGACGCAGCAGCTCGTCCCCGACGGTCGCGCCGCCCAGCGCCGACGGCCGCTCGCGATACCCTTCCGGTCCGCGCTCGCCGACCAGCACGCGACGCGCGAGCGTCAGCCCGTTCGAGTGGATGCCGTTCGACGGCAGCCCGATCACGACGTCGCCCGGCTTCACGTCGCGTCCGACGACGATGCGGTCCATCGGCACGACGCCGACTGCCGTCGCGACGACGTCGAAGCTCTCGCCGTGCGGCGGGTGCGGACGGAGCAGCTCGCGCACCTGCGCGATCTCGCCGCCGGGGATGCTGATGCGCGCCTGGCGCGCGCCGTCGACGAGACCCGTCGCGAACTCGTCGAGCAGCTTCCGGTCGGTGGTCGAGATCGCGATGTAGTCGACCACCGCGATCGGCTCCGCGCCGACGCACAGCACGTCGTTGACGTTCATCGCGATCAGGTCGATGCCGATGGTGTCGAAGCGCTCCATCGCGAGCGCGACCAGCAGCTTGGTGCCGACGCCGTCGGTGCTGATCGCGAGCCCCTGTCCGGTGCCGAGGTCGAGGACGTTGGCGAAGAAGCCGTTCGGCAGCGCGGGCCGTCCGACGCGCGGGAACGCGGTGGTCGCCGCGAGGCGCTGCACGAGGCTGCCGAGACCCGGCTCGAGGCCGACGACGTCCACACCCGTTGCTGCGTAGGTCGCAGCGTCGCCCGTCTTTCCACCGTCCCGTCCCGTGCTCACGCGATCACTCCTTCGGCCCTGAGAGTCGCCAGGTCCGCCTCCCGAAGCCCTAGCAGATCGCGCAGCACGAGGTCGGTGTGCTCGCCGAGCAGCGGACCGGGCGCCGCCACCCGTCCCGGGAGAGACGAGGCCCGGAACGGAATGCCGTCGAAGGTCTCGCAGCCACCCTCCGGCGTCGCGACGGTCTCGAAGTAGCCGCGCTCCGCGAGCTGCGCGTCGCGCGCCAGATCGGCACCGTTCGCGACCAGCCCCGCCGCGACACCTGCTGCCTGCAGGCGCGCCTCGAGATCCTCGGCGCGCCGCGTCCGCGTCCACGCGGCGAGACGACGGTCGATCTCGGCACGGGCCGCGATGCGTCCGCCGAGCGTGCGCAGCTCGGGACGCGCGGCCCACGCCTCGCCATCTGCCGCGAGCACCGCGGCGCAGCGCTGCCACGCCTCGTCGTCGAGCACCGCGATCGCGAGCCAGCGATCGTCGTCCGGCTGACCGGCGGGATCGGTCTCCGCGGCGCAACGCCAGATGCCGTGCGGCACCGCGTCGCCCTCCTGCGAGTCGTTGCCCGGCGCCGCGACCGGCTGTCCGCGCAGCAACGTGGACGTCGCCGGGCCGAGCAGCGCCGCGAGGTTGCCGTACTGTCCGAGGTCGACGAGCTGGCCTTCGCCGGTGTTCGCGCGGTGCCAGAGTGCCGCGAGCGTTGCGAGCGCCGCGGTCATGCCGCCGAGCATGTCGGACCACGAGTAGCCCCAGCCGACGGGCGGACCGTCGGGCAGGCGCATCAGGAACGGGAAGCCGAGCAGCGCCTGCAGCGTGGGGCCGTAGCTCACGCGCTCGCGTCCCGGACCCGTCAAGCCAAAGCCGGACATCGCGACCGCGATCACGTCCGGGTTCAGTTCGCGCAGCCCGTCGTAGTCGAGCCCCCAGTTGCGCATGACGCGCGCGGAGAAGTTGTCGATCACGACGTCGGCGATGCGCGCGAGGCCGCGCACGAGGTCGAGGCCGCGCGGATCGGCGAGGTTCAGCACGACGCTCTGCTTGCCGCGGTTCAGGTTGCCACTGAGGCCGCCGCGCCGGTTGCCGAAGTCCATCGCGTCGCGGCGCTCGATCTTGACGACGCGCGCGCCCTGGTCGGCGAGCAGCCGCGTCGCGATCGGACCCGCGACGACCCAGGTGAAGTCGAGGACCAGCGTGCCGTCGAGCACGCGGCCGGGCAGCGGCTCGGATGCGAGCACCGGTGGCGTGCCCGACGACGATGCGGCGTCCGCGCGCCACGCAGGATCTGCCGCGACCTCGGCGTCGTGCTCGCCGACGAGCGCCGGCGCACGGCGCACACGGAGCGGCGTCGCGGACGACAGGAAGGCGGGGCCGGGGAAGGGGACCGCGCCGCCGTCACGCTTCGCGAGCGCCTCGGGAAAGCCGCGCGCCGCGAGCTGCTCGTCGCTCGCGATCGTCTCCGGCTGGCGCACCTCGGCGTACGGCAGCCGCCGCAGCTCGGCGCCCTCCATCAGCTCCGCGACGGTATGCTCGACCGCCCACTGGTCGAGGCAGTCGAAGAGGTGCCCGCAGTGCTCCTTGCGGTTCTGCGGCTCCTCCCAGCGCTCGTCGAAGAGGTCCCAGGCCTCGCCGTCCATCGCGACCCAGCCGGCGAGCGTCGTCCAGTCGCCGATGGTCGAGTGCAGCACCCAGCCGTCGGCGGCCGGGCCGATGCGGAAGTAGCGGCTCCAGTGCAGCGTGCCGCGGCGGCGCTCGACGTTGCCGGTCTGCCGGAAGAATCCGCCGACGTGCTCGACCGCGCCTGCGGTCGCCTCGGTGATCGAAACGTCGACCAGGCCGCCGCGTCCGGTGCGACGGCGCGCGAGCAGCGCGACCAGGGCACCGATCGCGGCGAACACGCCCGCGCTGTTGTAGGCCTGCAGCCCGAACGGCGCGATCGGCGACGTCTCGGGATGCCCGTTCACGTACGTCATGCCGGCGCGCGCCGCGCACACGAGGTCGGAGCCGCGCCAGCCGGCGCGCGGTCCGGTCGCGCCGAACGGCGACACGTCGACGAGGATCGTCCGCGGCTGCGCGCGGCGCAGCTCCTCACGATCGACGCCGGCCGCCGCGAGCACGTCCGGGAAGCGCGCCGCGACCACGACGTCCGCCGCGGCGAGCAGTGCACGCAGGCGCGCGCGGCCCGCCTCCGTCGCGACGTCGAGCGTCACGCAGCGCTTGTTCAGGTCGTGGAGCCAGTGCGCGTGGCTCGCATCCTCACCCGGCTGCGCGCCGGGCTCGAACGGCGGCAGACGGCGCAGCGACGCGCCGCCCGGCGGCTCGACGCGCACCACGTCGGCGCCGAGATCGCCCATGAGACGCGCGCAGAGCGCGCCCTGCACGTCGGTCAGGTCGAGCACGCGCACGCCGTCGAGCGCGCCGGGGCGTCGATCGGCGCTGGATGGGATGGTCGCGAACAGACCTCACGGCCTAGCGCGCGGCGCCCGGCACCGGCAAGCGAAGAGCGCTGCGCGACCCGGCTCCGACGGCCGCGTGCAGCGGCCCACTCCGCTGCGCGTCTGGTCCGCGTCAGCGCGGCCGGGCGAGGATCTGCTCGACGCTCACCTGCAGCGCGGGCAGCACGTGCGAGACGATCGCGCCCGACGTGAACGCGCGCGGCTCGTCGAAGCGGTCACCGAGCGTCGCGTACACCGCGACCTCGTTGCGCTCGGGATCGACCACCCAGTACTCGCGGACACCGGCGCGCGCGTAGGCGATCCGCTTCTCGATGCGGTCACGACGCACGCTCGTCGGCGACACGATCTCGATCGCGAGATCGGGCACGATGCGCGTGAAGCCCTTCTCGTCGTCGCGCGGCTTCGGGCCTGCCTCCCAGCGCTCACGCGAGATGAACGAGAAGTCGGGCTCGAGCGTGTCGCCGGTCGGGAGGTCGAAGCCTGCGCTGGAGCCGAGGACGATGCCCGGCGAACGCTCGTCGATGTGACGACCCAACGTGCGGTGCAGATTCGCCTCGACCCACCCGTGCCGGAGCTTCGCCGGCGGGCTCATGACGATGCGCCCGTTGAGCAGCTCGTAGCGATTGACGTCGGACGCCGGCACCTGCTCGAGCCAGCTCCAGAACTCCTCTTGGGTGAACGTTTCCTCCGAGCGGAACGCCGTTTCCATCGCCATCCTCCGCGCAACATAGCCCCTCGCCCCGGGGGCCGGAAGTACCGTCGTGCGGCGCTTCCCGCGATGGCACGGAATGCATTTTCGCCACGACGGACGCGTGGCGGCGAGAGTCACGGCTCGACGATCGGGAACCAGAAGCGAAAGGTGTCGAGCAGTCCGAGCAGCATCTCGACCGCCGATCGATCACCGTCGATGGTGACGGCGCCGGCCGCCTCGAGGTCGGCGAGCGCCTTCGTGCCCGTGACCAGCCCCAGCAGCGCCTCGTGCGCGAGCGCGACCGTCGCCCGTGCGCCGCGCGCGGCGCGGCCGTGGACGTGGTGCAGCGCGCCGTTGGAGACGCCGACCGCGTGCAGCTCGTCGCGGTCGGTGACGCGGAACGTGAGCTCGAGCGACGTCCCGGCCGCGCGGTCGCCGTCGAGGCGCACGCCGAGGTAGTCGAAGAGCATGTCGCTGGTCATCGCGCGCGCGACGTCCGCGGCGACGCCGGGGCCGTTGCCGAACGCAGGCACGCCGTTGCGCAGCTCCTGCGCCGCGGTCAGGTAGAACGCGCGCCACGGCCCCGATTCCGCCTGGTAGCCGAGCTGCTCGAGCGCGTCGGCCTGCAGGAGCCGAGCGTCGCGGTTCGCCGGGTCGGCGAACACGAGGTGATTGACGAGCTGCGCCACCCAGCGGAACTCGCCGCGCGCGAACGCCTCGCGCGCGTGGGCGAGGAGAGCGTCGGCGCCGCCGGCGAGCGCGACGTAGCGCTTCCCGGCCTCGACCGGCGGCAGCGCGTGCAGGTTCGCGGGGTTGCCGTCGAACCAGCCCAGGTAGCGCTGGTAGACCGCCTTCACGTTGTGATTGACGGTGCCGTAGTAGTCGCGCGCGAAGAACTCGTCGCCGAGCCCGCGCGGCAGGCGGACCTCCTCCGCGATCTCGAGCATCGTCATGCCCTGGTTCGCGCGCCGCATCGTCTGGT
The DNA here is from genome assembly GCA_046327915.1 of Binatia bacterium. Lineage (GTDB taxonomy): Bacteria > Desulfobacterota > Binatia > UBA12015 > UBA12015 > VGTK01. Next base: position 124,558 of record JAXLXO010000007.1, read on the forward strand.
CGTGCAGGAAACGGTACAGGTCGCGCTGCGCCTCGAGGTAGCGGCGGACGTCGTCCGCGCCCCAGCGCGGCCAGTGATGGCTCGCGAACACGACGTCGCTCCGGTCCGCGAAGAGCTCGAGCGACTCGTCGACGTACTTGCTCCAGGCGAGCGCGTCGCGCACCTGCGCCCCGCGCAGCGTGTAGAGGTTGTGCAGGTTCGCGGTGCAGTTCTCCGCCATGCACAGCACGCGCAGGTCCGGGAACAGGAAGTGCATCTCCGCCGGCGCCTCGGTGTCGGGCGTCAGCTGGAAGACGAAGCGCACGCCGTCGATCGTGCGCTCTGTGCCGGTCGCGGTGATCTCGTCGGTGGGCGCGATCAGGCCGGCGGTCGCGAGCAGCGGAACGCCCTTGCCGAGCCCGGCGTCGACGTGGCCACGCGGACCGCGCGGCAGCAGCGTGCCGTACATGTACGACGCGCGCCGGGTCATGACGTTGCCCGCGATGACGTTCTCGCTGACCGCGGCGTGCAGGAATCCCTCGGGCGCCACGATCTGCACCCGCCCCGCGCGCACGTCGGCCTCGTCCACGACGCCGCGCACGCCGGCGAAGTGGTCGATGTGGCTGTGCGTGTAGAGCACCGCGCGCACCGGACGATCACCGAGGTGCGTCCGCACCAGCTCGAGCGCCGCGCGCGCGGTCTCCTCGGACGTCAGCGGGTCGATCACGATCCAGCCGGTCGCGCCGCGCACGAACGTCACGTTCGACAGGTCGAGGCCGCGCACCTGCCAGATGCCGTCCACGACCTCGAAGAGCCCGGCGTGGCGGTTGAGCTGCGCCTGCCGCCAGAGGCTCGGATTCACCGTCGGCGGCGCCTCGCCGTCGAGGAACGCGTAGTCGTCGAGGTTCCACACCGGGAACCCCGCGGCGCTCATGACCTGCGGCGACGCGGGCGGTGCGACGCGTCCGCGCTCGGCGAGCGCGAAGTCGGCGCGATCGCCGAGCGGCAGCGCATGACGCACGGCCTCGTTCGCCGCGCGCGTCGCGGGTTGTGCGTCCTTCGGTGCTGCCGGATCTTCACTCACGCGGCGATGTCCTGTCGCGTGCGCACGGGCTCACGCGGTCAGAGGATGCCGGCCCACGCCTGCCGCTCGGCCGACTGCGGGTCGTGTGCGATCGAGGACTCTGCGTCGAGCACGACGGTAGTGCGCTTCTCCGCCTCGTACGGCTTCCAATAGGCGAGTCCGTCGAGGTCGCCCTGGTCGCCGCTCGCGAAGCGCAGCCAGATGTCCATCACCACCTGCGACAGCTGCTCGGCGCGCGATCCGCTGCCCGAGAAGCCCGCCATGTTCGGTGCGTCGAGCGTGCCGAAGACGAACGGCAGCTCGATCGCGTGGCACGCGCCGAGCAGTCCTCCCGCGGCCGGCGACGGCCACGTGAAGACGTACATGTACGTGTGCTCCTGGTGCGCGCACTGCGACTCCGCGAGGCGGATCGCGGGAATGCGGAAGTGGCGGTCGGACTCGATCGCATCGAAGATCTGCCACGCCGGCGCGTTCGGCCGCCCCTTCCGGTAGGTGCCGATCATCTCCTGCGCGTTGCCGTGTCCGATCGCCTCGAGGCGGCGCCCGATGCGCTTGACGAGGGCGGCCTCGTCGAGCTCGCGGTGCTTCGGGGTCATGAACGTGAACAGGCGCCACTCGTCGAGCGTCGTTCCCGTCAGGAGCGGAACGTCCTTCGCGACGCCGGACGCGATCGCCTCCGACGGCGAGAGCGGCAGGTTCACCGGATCGACCACCGGCGCCCACGGCAGGAACACCTCGCGGCCGAGCTTCATCGTCACCGTGGTCTGCGCGACGACCAGATCGTCCGCCGGCACGTCGCGCAGCTTCGCGACCGTCGCCTTCGTGATGCCGAGCTCGGCGAGCAGCAGCTCGGTCACCTGCGTCGCGTCGGTGAGCGAGGACGTCGCCTGCGCAGCACCGCTCTGCGCGATCGCGCGGCGGAAGAGGCCCTTCGCCGCGGGCATCGCGAGCAGCGTCGTCACCGACATCCCGCCCGCCGACTCGCCGAAGATCGTGACCTTCCCGGGATCACCGCCGAAGGCCGCGACGTTGTCGCGCACCCAGCGCAGCGCTGCGACCTGATCGAGCATGCCGGCGTTGTCCGCCGCACCCGGCAGGTCGAGGCCGGCGGCGCCGGGCGCGAGGAATCCGAGCGCGCCGAGACGGTAGTTCGCCGTCACGACCACGACGTCGCCGCGCACCGCGAGGCGGCTCGCATCGTAAAGAGCCTGGTTGCTCGAGCCGGTGATGAAGCCGCCGCCGTGGAACCACACCATCACCGGGCGACGTCCGCGACCGGCGGACGGCGTGAAGACGTTCAGCGTGAGGCAGTCCTCGCCGATCGGCCCCGGCGCCATTCCCGGCAGCGGGCTCGCCGGCTGCGGACACGCGTGTCCGGGCTCCTTCGCCGCGCGGACGCCGGTCCACGCCGCGGGCGGCGCGGGCGGCGCGAAGCGCAGCGCGCCAACCGGGTTCGCGGCGAACGGGATGCCGAGGAACGTCTGGTGCGTCGGGGACTCTCGGCCCTCGACCTTTCCGGAGGTGGTTTCGACGACTGCCATGGACTCGCTTTCGACGGACGAGGGGTGCGGCTTTACGCCGCACACCCCGTCTCGCCCGGATTCAGCGCGCGGACTCGATCAGCGCGGCGATCGTGAAGAACTGCTCGGTCGTGCCCGACTTCTCGCCCTGGTTGAAGTAGGTGCCTTCCTCGCCGGGAAAACGCGGGCTCGGCAGCGCGGCCTTGGTCGCGTGCGCGCCCTGCACGTCGATCATCATGATCGCCGGGCCGAAGCCCATCTCGTCCTCGTACTGGATCTTGCCGACCGGAGTCTGCTTGCGGAACGAGTAGTCGTTGACCCAGACCTTCCACAGGTTGCCGGCGCGATCGTAGATGTCCGAGTAGAGGACGACCCACGCCTCCTTGTCGATGTACAGCACGCGCTTCGAGTAGGCGTACTGCGGGAACTTCGACACCGCCTCGACGACCCAGACCTTGCGCTTCTCCCAGTTGTCGTCGAACGAGAAGCTGCCCTTCCCCTCGGTCCACTTGACCGGGTAGTGCTCCGCGTGGACCACGCCGAGAACTTCCTTCTCGCCGATCAGCTTCCACTCCATCCACGCCGGGTGGCCGTCGTAGCCGTAGTAGCTGTCGAGGTCGGAGTCCTGTCCGAAGAGCGCGTCCGAGCGCTGCGCGGACGACAGACGGCGCACGCGGCGCAGCGACGGCAGGTACAGCCAGCTGTCGTCCTGCTTGTCGGGATCGACGTAGCGGTAGCTGGTGACGCCGACGCCCTTCAGGTCGAACGGCTCGAGGATCGGGTGCAGTGATTGACGGTACTGCACGCCGTCGGTGCTGGGCATCGTCGGCTTCGGATCGACCTGCAGGCGGCCGACGTACATGAGGCGGCGCAGGTGATCGAGCAGGTAGTGACGCTCGACGCCCATCTCGCGGTCGCTCTCGATCGTCCCGACGTCCGCGTCGAAGTTGCGGCTGTCGAGGTCGTCGGTGATCAGCGGCTTGCGGTCGAAGTTCCAGGCGATCTTCTGCGCCGCCATCGGGTCCGCGGGATCGATCTTCGGGAACGGCAGGCCGGCGACCCAGCCTTCGAGGCGGCGTCCGTCGGCCGACAGCTTCACCTGGCCCGAGTACTTCTCGGTCGCCTCCTGGTACTTCTTCGGCAGCGGGATCGACTTGGTCTCGACGACGGTGATCGGCATGCCGTGCTGCACGAGCCATTCGATCCCCGGCGAGACCAGGTCCTTGATCTGCGCGACGTTCGACGCGTCGATCTTGTCGCCCGGCTTGACGTCGGCGCGCGAGAGAGCGGGCGCGACCAGACACGCCACCGCCATCAGCCCCAGCATGGGCGTCAGCTTCTTCATCGAGACCTCCAGGGGTGAAGCCACGCTCGGACGAGGTGGTACAGCACGAGCGGGTGTCCGGTCATACCATGGGATGGCCGACCCGCCAAGTAGGCAGTTTGCGCAGCGCCCGGGCCGCGTCAGGCGGCGCGGCGGCGCTTCTGCTCGGCGAAGATGTGCCGCGTGTCGGCGCGCAGGTCGGACACCAGCGACACGCGGTCCGACAGCGCGCGCACGGTATCGGCCTGGGCGTCGCGGACGTCGATGAGGATCGAGTAGAGCGCGAAGTTGCGCTTGCGCTTTCGTGCGAGGAAGTCGGCGCGCCACTCGGCATCGACCTCGCACTCGCCGTCGGTGATCAGCACGAGGTCGCCGCGCCGCATGTCGCGCTCCGAGAGCAGGCGTGCCGCCGTGTCGAGCGGCGGACGGAAGTCCGTGCCGCCGCCGGAGAAGTGCTCGGCGAGATCGAGCGTGCGGTCGAGCGCCACGGCCCACGGGCTGCCGGGATTCATCTCGAAGTGGCGCAGACCGCGCTCGCCCGACGAGAAGCAGACGACGTGGCAGCGGCGGCGCTTCCGCCGCGCGAGCTCGACGAAGGTCAGCGCGACCGCCTTCGACCACAGCTCCTTCTCGCCGGCCATCGACGAGCTGGTGTCGAGGCACACGACCAGCGGACCGTGACCACGCTGGTCCGTGCCGCGCAGGGCGTACGTCAGGACGCCGCCGTCGAGCAGGCGGCGCTGGAAGTCGCGCCGCAGAAGCGGATGCGACAGCGCCACCAGCTCGTGCGGAATCAGGCGCCCGAGGTCCTCGAGGCCGCGTCCGGGGCGGACCTCGTGCAGCTCCTCGTCGGTCCGGTCGAGCACCCGCCGGCGAACCGACAGCGCCTGGTCGCGGATGCGCCCGAACACCGCGAAGAGCTTTCGCATCTTCTCGTTGTCCGCGAGGCGCCGGCCGAGATCGATGCTCTGCCCGGGATCGCGCGCGCCGCCGGTGCCGAGCCCGCGACCCCACGCCTGCAGCGACTCGTTCAGATCGGCGACCTTGCCGGCCGCCGACGCGGCGGCGCCGAGCAGCTTCTGGTCGAGCTTCTTCTCGACGCGCGCGAACGAGGCCTCGACGCGACGCCGCTTCTGCTCGCGCTGCGCCGCGACGCCGCGCGCGGTGAGGCGGGCCTTGTCGGCCGCGGCGCGCATCGCGCGCGCGTCGGCGCGCGTCGCGCGTCGCGTGCGCTCGCTGCCCGGGTCGGGCTCGCCGTCGGCGTCCTCGCCGTGCTCATCGACCGCGTCGTCGGCGTCCTCGTCGGGCGCGTCCTGCTCAGCCGCCGCGTCGCTCTGCTTCTCCGCCTCGGGCGCACGCGACTCCTCGCGCGCCTCGTCGGCGAGCTCGCGGCCGACCTCGGCCTCCTCTTCCGCCTCGCGTGCAGCCTGCTCCTCGCGCTCGAGGTTCCACAGGTCGAGCAGGTCGCCGCTGGTGAGCACGCGGTCTTCGCGCAGCGCGCGCAGCACGGACTCACCGATCAGCACCGCGCCGAGACCGGCGCGCGCCTCGTCGAGCGGCGTGTCGAGGCGCAGCCGCTCGTACGCCGGGCCCGTGAGCACACCGCGCAGGACGCGGCGGTTGAAGGCGGCGCTCACCGGGACGTCGGCGTCGTCGCGCAGCACGACGTTCATCTTGAAGAGCGCGCAGAACAGGTCCTCGACCAGTGCCGGAAAGTGCGGCACGAGCTTCGCGCCGGCGTCGTCGAGCGCGCGCCAGGCGTGCGAGGCGCGGCGCAGGCGGACGATCGCGGCGCGGTCGTAGGCGTCGGACGCGACGACGTTCGCCGCCGCGCGCGGCGTGCGGTCGCCCGCGTCGTCCGCGCCCGCCATCAGCCGACCTCGGCGATCGCCTGCCGCAGCGCCTCGATCTCGCGCCGCGCGGCTTCGGCGCGCGCGACCTCGCGCCCCGACTCGCGCGCCGCGCGCTCGATCGCCGCGATCTGCTCGAGGATGCGCCGCAGCTTGGTCTCGACCTCGATGCGCGCCCGCGCGCGCTGCTCGCGCGAGTCCCAGGTCTGCTCGATGTACTCGCCGAGCTCGCGGCCCTGGTAGAGCAGCTCCTGCACCTGCTCGTCGTAGCCGCGCACGAGGCGGCGCAGCGTGTCCCGGACCGTCGGCTGCTCGGCGGGATCGCGCCACAGCACGTGCTCGAGGAAGAGCACCTCGTCGTCGCCGACGGACTCGCGTCCGCGCAGCAGCGCGAGCGCGCGCAGCAGCGTGACGCTCTGCCGGAAGCGGCGGTCCGACGGCACGATCTGCTGCTCGCCGAGCGCGCGGCGCAGATCGGCGATGCTGCGCAGGACGCCGTCGGGGAGCGCGACGTCCTCCACTGCGTCCTGCAGCAGTGCGAGCTCCGCGAGCGTGATGCGCGTGCCGTCCTCCGGCGCCGTCGCGCGCAGCATGCGGAGAAAGCGCCAGTCCTCGACGACGTAGCCGACCACGAAGCGCACCAGGAAGCGGTCGTAGATCGCCGACAGCTCGTCCTCCTCGGGCAGCTCGTTCGCGGCACCGAAGACGGACAGCAGCGGGACGTCGACGCTGTCGCGCCCGTTGTCGAAGCGGCGCTCGTTGAGCAGCGTGAGCAGCGCGTTCAGGATCGACGAGCTCGCCTTGAAGATCTCGTCGAGGAAGGCGATGTGCGCCTCGGGGAGCTTGCGCGTCGTGACGCGGCGGTACTCGTCGTTCTCGAGCGCACGCAGGCTCACCGCGCCGAAGACTTCTTCCGGCGTGGTGAACTTGGTGAGCAGCCACTGGAAGTAGGCGGCGCCGTCGATGCGCCGGCAGAGCTCGTCGGCAAGCATGGATTTCGCCGTGCCCGGCGGTCCGAGCAGCAGCACGTGCTGGCGCGCGAGCAGTGCGGCGAGCGCGCCCTCGATGACCTCGGCGCGCTCGGCGAAGACCTGTCCGAGCTCGCTGCCGATCGCGGCGAGCTTGCCACGCGCGGACGTCACGTCGCTCCGGTTCACGCGTTTCGGGGTACCAGACCCGCCGCGCCGACGACAATGCGGTACGCGACATGAAATCCGCGCGACGTGCGCCGTTTCGGGCTTGCCGGTCCGGCGAAGCCCGCTTAGATGGCGCGCATGTCCTACCGCACGCCGAGCCTCCGCCGCCGCGACTTCCTCCGCTTCGCCGCGATCACCGTGGCCGTGTCCGCCGCACCGAAGCTGTCCGGCTGCAGCGACGCCGGCAGCGGCGGCGGCTCGAGCCCCGAGGACGTCGATCGCGTGTTCCCGCAGGGCCTCGCGTCGGGCGACCCGCGCCTGGACAGCGTCGTGCTGTGGACGCGCGTCGAGAGCACCGACGCGACGGTCCGCGTCGCCTACGAGGTCTCGCTCGACGAGTCCTTTTCGCGGGTGATCGCCGACGGCGAGGTCGAGACCGGCCCGGATCGCGACGGTACCGTCAAGATCAAGCCGGTCGGACTCGATCCGTTCACGACGTACTGGTACCGCTTCACCGCGCTCGGCGTGACGTCGATGACCGGTCGCACGAAGACCGCGCCCGCACCCGGCGACGACGTGCCGGTGCGCTTCGCGTTCGCGTCCTGCCAGGACTTCGTCGGCCGGTATTATCACGCGTGGCAGGCGTTCGCGGAGCAGGGCGGCGAGGTCGACTTCGTCGTGCACCTCGGCGACTACGTCTACGAGACCACCGGAGATCCCGACTTCCAGACGCCCGACGCGAATCGCGAGGTCGTGCTGCCCGACGGCCTGCCGCTCGGCGAGTCCACGACGTCGAACCTCGCCGCGCTGACGCTCGCCGACTACCGGACGCTCTACAAGACCTACCGCAGCGACCAGTGGCTCAAGCTCGCGCACCAGCGCTTCCCGTTCGTCGTCACGTGGGACGACCACGAGTTCGCCAACGACTGCTGGCAGGACCACGCGACCGACTTCAACGAGGCGCGCGGCGACGAGAAGTCGACCGCACGCCGCGAGGCCGCGAACCGGGCGTTCTTCGAGTTCCAGCCCGCCGACGTTCCGTTCGACGAGAGCGCGGGCTTCCCGAACGACATCCGCGTCTACCGCTCGCTGCGCTACGGACGTCACGTCGAGCTGATGCTGATCGACGGCCGCCTCTACCGCAGCGACCACGTCATCCCGGAAGGCCCCGTGGATCTGAGCGTCGGCAAGTTCAGCGCGAACAGCTCGCTCGGCTCGCGCAACTTCGTGCTGAAGCCGGGCTTCGACGAGCGCGAGGCGGCGGCCCTGCCGACCCTGCTCGGCGCGGAGCAGAAGGCGTGGCTGCTGTCGTCGCTCGAGGCGTCCGGCGCGACGTGGAAGATCCTCGGCAGCGACGTGCAGCTCTCGCAGATGGTCATCGACCTGCGCAGCTTCGAGCTGCTGCCCGAGCAGTTCCGCAACCTGTTCTACTTCAGCTGCGACCAGTGGGACGGCTACCGCAGCGAGCGCGCCGAGCTGCTGCGCACGATCGGCGGCCTCGACAACGTGGTCGCGATCGCGGGCGACATTCACGCCTTCTACGCGTCCGAGCTGTACGCCGACTTCGACGACCAGAGCGTGCCGCCGGTGGCGGTAGAGTTCGTGTGCGCGGGCATCAGCTCGTCGCCGGTGCAGGAGATCACGCAGTCCACCGTCGACTCGAGCCCGACCCTGTCGGCGCTCGGACTCGGCGCGCTGGTGCCGCAGTTCGACGCGATCCTCACCGAGGCGAGCCCGCAGTACCGCTACGCGAAGAGCCTCTCGCACGGCATCGCGATCATGGACGTGCGCGGCGCCGACGCGGTCGAGGTCGAGTTCCTGCAGATCGCCGACGTGCGCACGCCGGAGTGGGACGGCGCGCTCGAGCGCGTGCGCTTCCGCACGACGGCGGGCTCGAACCGGATCGAGCGGCTGTAGTCAGGCGCCGTCGGGGACGCGCAGCCCGAGGCGCGCGGCGAGCGCGCGCAGGTCCGCGGGCAGCGGTGCCACGAACGCCGACGGCTGTTCGCCGTCGCGGAAGCGGATCGCGTGCGCGTGCAGCGCGTGCCGCGGGTGCTCCGTGCACGGCGGCGTGCGGTAGACCCTCTCGCCGACCAGCGGGTGTCCGACGTGCGCGAGGTGCAGGCGCGCCTGGTGCGTCCGTCCGGTGACCAGCGTCACCTCGATCATCGAGTGCTCGACGCCGCGGTCGAGAACGCGCAGCCGCGAGGTCGCGCCGCGCGCCCCGTCGTCGTCCGCGCGTGCGATGCGCCACCACGGCGGCGTGCGGCCTCCGGTCGGACCGATCGGCGCGTTCACCTCGAGGGTGTCGAACGCCGGCACGCCGTGGCAGATCGCGAGGTACTGCTTGTCGGCGCGCGCCGACAGCCGTTCGGCCCACGGTGCCACCAGCGACTTGCGCGTGACGAACACGATGACACCAGAGGTGTCCGCGTCGAGCTGGTGCACGGCCCACACCGTGCGCCCTGCGCGCAGCGCCAGCAGGTGCTCGAGCGAGTCGGGATCGTCGCGGTCGCGCCCGGTCGCGGGCAGGCCGGGCGGCTTGTCGGCGACCAGCACGCGGCCGTCGTCGTGGACGAGCGTCGGCTGCGCGTCGCGCGATCGGTCGGAGGGCGGCACGAGCGTCTTCTACCGCGCGACGCGCGCGTCGCCACGCGCGTCACGACCCGCTGGAACCCCGGGAACGTGCACGTTCCCGAAGGCGGAACGCCTGACAGGGACAGATGTTCCGGTTCATCGTCCTCGGCCTCCTCCGCCGCGGCCGCACCCTGCACGGGTACGCGCTGATGAAGGCCTACGAGAAGCGCACCGGCGTGCGCATGAGCACCGGGACGTTCTACCGCGAGCTGCAGAACCTGGTGTCCGACGGGCTCGTCCGCACGGTCGAGCGCGAGCCCGAGGACGACGCGCGCCGCACGCCGTACCAGGTGACGGCGCGGGGCGCCGAGATGTTCGACCGCTGGCTCATCCGTCCGCCACAGCTCGCGGCCGGCACCGACGACGAGCTCACGGCACGCACGATGTTCCTCTACGAGGCACCGGCCGAAACCGCGCACCAGATGATCGAGTCGTGGAAGGAAGAGCTCTGGCTGCTCGGAAAGAAGCTCGAGCGCGACCGGCAGAACGAGATCCACCGCTGCACGAGCGACGGCGAGCCGTTCTCGATCCTCACTCTGCTGCTCGCGCGCCGCCTGCGTCACATCGCGGGCGACGTCGCGTACCTCGACGAGCTGCGCACCGCGCTCGAAGAGCGGCACGCCGGCGATGCCGCCGCGGCCGCGCAGGCGTCGCCCGCGAAGGGCGCGCTCGCCGTCACGCCGCGCGCGCTCGACGAGCGGCGCCCGCGCGCGCGAGCCGCCGCCGGCGGCTCGCGTCTCCGCTGAGCCCCGCCGGCCGACGGCTGACGCCGGCGAACGCCCGGCGCTCACTCGTAGCGCAACGCCTCGACCGGCGACATGCGGCTCGCGCGCGCCGCCGGGATGAACGCTCCGACGAGGCACGCCGCCACGCCGAGCAGCGCCGCGACGGACGGGACCTGCCAGCTCGTGCGCAGCTCGAGGCGCCAGCCGAGCAGCGACGGGATCAGCCCTTCGACGAAGGCGAAGCTGAGCGCGTGGCCGACGACGACCGCGAGCCCGATCCCGACCAGCGCGATCGCGCCGGCCTGCGCGAAGACCTGCGCGCCGACGTCGCGCGGCGTGAGCCCGAGCGCGCGCAGCGCACCGATCTCCCGCGTGCGCTCGACGACGGACGCGGCGAGCGCGTCACCCGTCCCGATCACGACGACGAGCAGCACCAGCGCCACCAGTGCGTCGAGAAACGCGTACGCGCGTCGGACCCCCGCCCCGTACCACTCCGCGAGCTCGTCGCGCGTCAGCACGCGCAGCCGCTGCTCGCGGCCGAGCGTCGACTGGATCGCCTCGCGCACCGCCGCCGGCGACGCGCCGGGCTCGAGCACGAGGAACGCCTGCGTGATCGTCCGGTCGTGCCACCAGCGCTCGTAGACCTCGCGGCTGAACATGACGTCGCCCGCGGGCGAGCGGAACTTGGTCGGCGTGATCCCGGCGAGCGGCAGCTCGAGCACGCCCGAGGGCGTCGCGATCCGTACCGGTGAGCCCACTGCGAGTCCGCGGTGCGTCGCCAGGGTCGCGTCGGCGAGCACCGCCTCGCCGCGCGCCACGCGCTCGAGCGCGTCGGGCCACGCCCCGTCGGCGAGCGGCCAGCTGCCGAATCCCTGGTCACGGAAGCGGACCGGATCGACCGCGACGAAGCCGGTCTCGGGACGGAGCGACACCCCGTTCACGCCCGCGCCGGCCGCGCGCACGCCCGGGACCGCGGCCAGCCGTGACAGGATCGCGCCGTCGATGCGTGCGTCGTCTCCGACCACGATGTCGTTGAAGCCGGAGTCGACGGACAGGTCGGACTCGCGGTCGAGCATCAGATTGCGCACCACGTACGCCTCGAAGCTGCGCGACATGCTGCCGATCCAGATCACCACCGCGACACCGGCCATGAGCACGATCGCCGCGCCGACGGCGCGGCTCGGCGTCCGGCCCTGATCTTCGACGCCGATGCGCGCCGCCGGTCCGAGGAGCCGCCCGAGGGGACGGCTCGCCCAACGGAGCGCCGGCTCGACGGAGAGCCCACCGGCGATCGCGACGCAGGCCATCGTGAGCCCGGCGAGCGCGCCGGTGTGCGCGATCGCCTGCAGCGCGATCAGTGCCGCCGCCCCGGCCACGACCACGACGCGGATCGCGCGCTTGACGCGTCCTTCGGGCAGCACGTCGCGCGCGCGCCCGGACGAGAGCACGGTCACCACGCGGGCACGCGCGGCACGAAGCGCCGGAGCCAGCGCCGCGACGGCACCCGCGAGAAGTCCCGCCGCGCCCGCCACGAGCAGCGGCCCTGCGCGCGGCACCACGCGGCTCGCCGTGACCACCTGCTGCAGGCTGAGCGACATCGTGTCCGCGACCGGCTGCACGATGAGCTGCGCGAATCCGACACCGAGCGGGAGCCCCGCGAGCACGCCGACCGCCGACACCAGCACCGACTCGCCCACCAGCGCGCGCACCAGCGCTCCGGGCGGCAGGCCGAGCGCACGCAGTACGCCCATCTCCCACAGCCGGGCCTGGTAGAGCGTCGCGAGACGGTTGGCCGTGATCAGCACCGCGAGCACGAGGCCCATCGCGGCGATCGCGTCGAGCATCGCCTGGAACGCCGCTGCGGCACGCGCGAGTTCGCTCTTCCGGTCCGCGGTGCGCGCGACGTCGAGATGCGACGGCAGGGCCGCGACGAGCGCCGCGCGCAGTGGCTCGATGGCCTCGCGGTCCGCCGCGACCACGTCGAGCTGCGAGACACGGCCGTCCGCGCCCACCGCCTGCTGCGCCGCGTAGAGATCCATCACCAGCAGGTTGCCGGCACCGGCGACGCCCGAGTCGTCGAGCAGCCCGCGCGCGACCAGGCCGCGGCGTCCGAGCGCGGTCTCGACGTCGAACGCGCCCTCCAGCGCGACATCGAGCCGGCGCGCGAGCGCACGTGGCAGCAGCACGGAATCCTGCTGGTTGAGGAACACGAGCGGGTCCTCGAGCGGGCTGCCGCCGCCCGGACGCCGGTAGACGCGCACCGTCGCGTCGTCGAGCAGGTCGACGCCCGCGATGCGGAGACGCGTGACCTCGCCGCCGCGCCGGACGAATGCGGATGCGAGCAGCAGCGGCGCCGCGGCCTTCACACCGGGGACCTCGCGCACGGCGTCGAGCACTGCCGCGTCGAACGTGCCGCCGCTGACCGCGGTGATCTGCAGGTCGGCGGCGCCGGCGAGCGCGTCCACCGACTCGTCGAAGCGGTCGCGCAGGGCGCGGTTCGCGAGCAGAACGCCGGCGGCGAGCGCGACCCCGAGCGCGATCACGACCACCGCCATCGTGACCTGCGGAAGGTCGCGTGCCAGCCGTGAGCAGGCCGCACGCACCCGGGCGATCACGGCTGCCCTCCACGGCCGTGTCCCTGCGACGTCGCGAGACGGAGCGGCGGCGCGGCGTCGGCGAGCGAGCCGACGTCGCGGACGATCCGCCCGTCCTGCATCTCGATCGTGCGGTGGCCGCAGGTCGCCGCGAAGGCGTCGTGCGTGACCATGATCACCGACGTGCGACGCTCGATGTTGAGACGTCGCAGCAGGTCGAGGATCGTGCGGCCGTTCGCGGAATCGAGGTTGCCGGTCGGCTCGTCGGCGAGCAGCAGGCGCGGCTCGGTGGCGATCGCGCGGGCGGCGGCGACGCGCTGCTGCTCGCCACCCGAGAGCTCGCTCGGGTAGCGCGGCCACGCGGACGGTGCGACGCCGACCTGCTCGAGCACGTCCGCCGTGCGCTCGCGCACGGCGCGGCCGCGCAGGCCGAGCCGCTCGAGCCGCCACGCGACGTTCCGCTCGACGGTGAGACGCGGCAGCAGGTTGAAGCTCTGGAAGATGAATCCGATCGAGCGCAGCCGCAGCTCGCTGCGCGCCCGCTCCGACATCGTGGCGAGGTCCCGGCCCTCGACCAGCACGCGTCCGGACGAAGGGTCGTCGAGCCCCGCGACCAGGTTCAGCACGGTGCTCTTGCCGCAGCCGCTCGGGCCCGTGATCGAGACGAACTCTCCCGCGGGCACCGCGGCGTCGAGGCCGTCGAGCGCCGTCATCGCGCCGGGGCCCGCGCCGTAGGTCTTGCCGACTCCCTCGAGAACGACGACCGGATTCATGCTGCACTCCTTTCGCGACGCAGAGCCGCGGCCGTACCAGCATCCGGGAGCGGCCATCAAGCAGAAAATGAATCGCTGCAGTGCATCGATCCGGCAGATGCGCGCGGCGATGCGAGCCGTCGCAGCGTTGACCGCCGGCGGCCGCACGGTTCACCGTGGCGCGCGTGAGAGGCTGCTCGAACGTGGTCCGGATCGGCGTCGTCGCCACGCTGCTCGGGGTGCTGATCCAGCCGCCCGCGACCGCGCGTGCCGGCGACGAGAGCGCGGCCGACGTCCTCGCGGCAGCACGCGCGGCGCAGGCACGCTTCGCCGACAAGACGTCGCGCGTCGAGATGCGCGTGATCGCGCCGTCGGGCGAGGAGCGCGTGCGCACGCTGCAGGGCTTCGAGAAGCGGACCGACGGCGGACGCAAGCTGCTGTGGCTCTTCGAGTCGCCGGCCGAGCTCGCGGGCACGGGCTTTCTCGCCTGGCAGGAGCGCCCCGCGACCGACGAGATGTGGGTGTACTTTCCCGGCCAGCGCCGGGTGCGGCGCGTGTCGCCGGATCTGCGGCGCGAGCAGTTCCAGGGCAGCACCTTCACCTACGAGGACCTGACGACGGTCTTCTACCTCGACTACGACGGCCGCCACGTGCTGCGCGGCAGCGAGCCGTGTGGCGCGCACCGCTGCCGCGTCGTCGAGACGGAGCTTCCCGACGGACGCTTCGTCTACCGGAAGCTCCGCACCTGGATCCGCGACGACGATCGCCTGCCGCAGCGGATCGATCTCGAGGCGGACGGCGTGACCAAGCACCTGCGCGTGCTGCGCACCGACACCATCGAGGGCGTGCCGACCATCGTCGAGGCCGAGATGACGTCGGACGCCGACGGCTACCGCACGATCGTCCGCTACGACGGCGTCGACTACGACCGCGGGCTCGGTGACGACGCGTTCACGGTCGGCGCGCTCGAGCGCCGGGGCAAGTAGCGGCCGTCGTCGACGAGGCCTTGCGAAGTCCGCGCTTCTCCGGCTCCCTGCTGGTGGCGGTGGAACGTCCGCCGATGGAGGAGTCGATGCCCGAGAAGGCCGCAGCGCGTCCGTGGACGCCCACCGAGGAGAAGTTCGGCAGCGTCGTCGTCAAGGCGATGTCGGTCGCCAACACGTGGATCTTCCGCGCCACCGGAGGCAAGTGGGGTGCGAAGTTCATGCACGGCGCGCCGGTGCTGCTGCTGACGACCACGGGCCGCAAGTCGGGCGAGCCGCGCGTGGCGCCGCTGATCTACCTGAAGGACGGCGAGCGCCTGGTGCTGGTCGCGTCCAAGGGCGGCATGTCGCACCACCCGGCCTGGTACCTGAACCTCGAGGCCAACCCGAGCTGCGAGGTCGAGCTGCCGGGCACTGCGAAGATGCCGATGCGCTGCGCGCGCGCGACCGACGAGGAGAAGGCGCTGCTGTGGCCGCGCCTGTGCGAGATCTACCCGGACTACGACGACTACCAGGCGCGCACCACGCGCAACATTCCGGTGCTGATCCTCACGCCGCGCTGAGCGACGGCAGCTCCGTGGAGACGCTTCTCGTCGACGAGCCGGCGCGCGCCGACGGCCCTCTGTCGCACGTCCTGCTCGTGCTGTGGCACGGCGCCGGCGGCGACGTCACCGAGCGCTCGATGGTCGCGTTCGCCGCAGCCGCGGCGAACGACGGCGCGCTCGTGGTGCGCGCCCGCTTTCCGTACCGCGTCGCCGGCAAGCGCGCGCCCGACCGCATGCCGCTGCTGCTCGCGTCGGCGCGCGAGTCGATCGACGCCGCGGCCGCGCTGCCGAACGCGGCCGGACGCAAGCTCGTCCTCGGCGGACGCTCGATGGGCGGCCGCGTCGCGTCGCTGCTGGTGTCCGACGGACTGCCCGCGGACGGGCTCGTCTTCCTGAGCTATCCGCTGCACCCCGCGGGCAAGCCGGACAAGCTGCGCGACGCGCACCTGCCCGCGATCCGGTGCCCGATGCTCTTCGTGCAGGGCGATCGCGACACCCTGTGCGACCTGGCGCTGCTGCGTCCGGTGCTGAAGAAGCTCGGCAAGCGCGCCGAGCTGTCGGTGTTCGCCGGCGCGGATCACGGCATGCGCAAGGCTCCGGCGGACGAGATCGCACGCGTCGCCACGACATTCCTCGCGCGCATCTGACGGGAGAGGCATCGATGTCCACCGAGCCCGAGCACGTCCTGCTGGAGCGCCGCGGAGCGGTCGCGATCCTGACGCTGAACCGTCCCGAGCGCCTGAACGCGTTCGCCGCACCGACCAACCGCGCGATCGTCGCGCACCTCGACACGATCCGGCGCGACGAGACGATCCGCGCGGTGCTGCTCACCGGCGCGGGCCGCGGCTTCTGCGCCGGCGCGGACCTGAAGGCGCTCGGCGGCGCCGACGGCGCCCGCGACTCCGACTGGGGCACGCCGCGCGGCATGATCGACCTGCCGCTGCTCTTCCGCGATCTGCCGCAGCCGAGCGTGTGCGCGGTGAACGGCGTCGCGGCCGGCGCGGGCTTCGGGCTCGCCGTCGCGACGGACCTCTCCGTCGCGAGCACGAACGCGAGCTTCGTCGCGGCACAGATCCGCACCGCGCAGATCCCCGACGCGGGGCTCACGTGGATCCTGCCGCGTCTCCTCGGCGCCGAGCGCGCGGCGCGCGTGTGCCTGCTCGCCGAGACCATCTCCGCCGAGGAGGCGCGGGCGCTCGGTCTCGTCGGCGACGTGGTCGCACCCGACCTGCTGATGCCGCGCGCGCTGGAGCTCGCGGAGCGCCTCGCGGCGCTGCCGCGCGCCGCCGTCCGCCTGACCCGCGACGCGCTCGCGCACGGCATGACGAGCGACCTCGGCGCGGCGCTGCAGCGCGAGTACGACGGACTGATCGAGGCGAACCGCGACCCGGACGTCGCGGAGGCGGTGCGCGCGTTCGCCGAGAAGCGTCCGCCGCGCTTCCGTTGACGCGCGCTCAGCCCGCGGCGGCCCGCCGTGCGCTCGCGCGGGCGCGCGCGGGACGCGGCGTCCGCCGCTGACCGCCGCCGATCTGCGCCTGACGGATGAGCGCGATCAGGTCGCGCAGCGCCTCGCGGTGCGGCGTCGTGCGCGCGAACACGGCCTGCCACGACTTCCACAGCCCGCCGCGCGTCAAGCGCAGGGCCGTCACCGTCCCGGCACGGATCTGCGGCTCGGCGATCCAGCGGTGCACGATCGCGACGCCGGCGCCGGCCTTCACCAGCTCCATCATCACCTCGGTGATCGGCACCGCGCGCAGGTCGCGCGGCACCGCGCGGCCGAGGAACGTCCGGCGGAACCACACCGCGTCCGGTCCCGCGGAGCCGAAGGCGAGCAGCGTCTCGTCGTGCAGATCGGCGCCCTCGAGATGGCGCCGTCCGGCGAGGCGGTGCTCGGGCGCGACGACCGCGACCACCTCGTCGTCGAACAGCGGCTCGACCTCGAGCTCGCGGCGCCGCACGGCGCCGTGCACGATCGCGAGCTCGAGCTCGCCGCGCAGCAGCGGCGGGATCGGATCGGGCGTCGCCTCGAGCACGATGCGCAGATCCGCGTCGGGATGGCGCTTCTGGAACGTGCGCAGCGCGGGCGGCACCCAGTGGTAGCAGGTGTGGCACGCGGTGCTGACGCGCAGCGGCCAGCGCGACGCCGCACCGCCGCGCACGCGCAGCTCGCGCTCCGCGGCGACGAGATCGTCGAGGATGCGCCGCGACGCGCCGAGCAGGTGCTCGCCGGCGGGCGTGATCGCGAGCCGCTTCCGGACGCGCGCGAACAGCTGCAGGCCGAGCCGGTCCTCGAGCTCCGCGAGCTGCCGACTCACCGCGGACTGCGTGAGGTGCAGCCGGTCGCCCGCGCGCGTGACCGACCCGGTGTCGGCGATCGCCTGCACGAGGCGCAGGTGGCGGGTCTCGAGGACGGTTCCGGGAAGGCGCGGCGCGGGCTCGCTCATCTCATGATGCTGCCGCATGAACTTGATCGAGACAATGCGTTTCTCACATCCCGGCCGCTCGTCCAGCATCGCTTCGCGGCGGACGAACGGCTTCCCGCCGCAGGAGGAACGCGATGGACACGCTGTACTACTACCCCGGCGCCTGCTCGCTGTCGGTGCACGCGGTGCTCGAGGAGACCGGCCACCCTTACGAGGCGAAGCGGATCGACATCCACGGCGGCGAGAACGACACGCCGGAGTTCCGCGCGCTGCACCCGCGCGGGCTGGTGCCGGTGCTCGAGACGCGCGACGGCGTCCTCACCGAGGCGCCGGCGATCCTGCTGCACCTCGCGGAGCGTCACCCCGAGGCGAAGCTGCTGCCGCCGCCCACGACCATCGAGCGCACGCGCTGCCTCGAGTGGCTGCTGCTCGGCGCGACGCACCCGCATCCGGCGTTCTCGCGCGTGATGCGGCCGGAGCGCCTGTGCGACGGGCCGGAATCGGTCGAACCGGTGCGCACGCGCGGCCGCACCGACTTCCACGACGCCCTGCGCGACGTCGACCGCCGGCTCGACGGCCGCGCCTGGGCGCTCGGCGAGCGCTACTCGGTCGCGGACCCGTACCTGATGATCTTCTACCTGTGGGGCCGCTTCATCGGACTCCCGGTCGGCGAGCTGCGCGCCTACACCGCGCACTTCGAGCGCGCCACCGCGCGACCGGCGGTTCAGCGCGCGATCACCGCCGAGGAGCTGCCGCTCGTCCGTGCTGCCTGACGCGCCCGTCGCGGCGCGCACGAGCTACCGGTCGCGATCCGTCGGCGCGGCGCTCCTTGCATGGGGCGCCGCGTCGGCGGTGCACGGCCGTGCGGCGACGCCGCGGCCGCACTCGCGCGCGTCTCACCACTTCTCGGAGAAGGGCCGCAGGTCGAGCTCGTGGGTCCACGCCGAGCGGTCCTGGCAGGAGAGCTGCCAGTAGGTCTCGGCGATCGCGTCCGGCGAGAGGAAGCTCCCCTTCGGCGCACTCGCCATGAACTCGCGCGTGCGCGGCATGTCGATCACGCCATCGATCACGACGTACGCGACGTGGACGCCCTTCGGTCCGAGAAGCCGCGCCATCGACTGCGCGAGCGCGCGCTGGCCGGCCTTGGCGGACGCAAACGCCGCGAAGGCGGCGCCGCCGCGCAACGACGCCGTCGCGCCCGTGACGAGGATCGTGCCGCGGCCGGCGGCGATCATGTCGGGCGCGACCTCCTGCCCGCACACGAACAGCGCCTGGGTGTTGATGCGCCACGCCTGCTCGAACTTCTCGCTGTCGACGTTCATCAGGTCGCCGAAGCTCGCGTTGCCCGCGTTGTGCACCAGGACGCGCGCCGGACCGAGCTCGTTGCGGACGCGCTGCAGGGTCGCGCGCAGCGCGGGCTCGTCGGTGACGTCGGTCGGGAAAGCGACGGTGCCGGGAATCGCCGCGCCGATCTCGGCGAGGCTCTCTTCGGAGCGTGCGAGCATCGCGACACGGTAGCCTTCGCGCGCGAAGCGCCGGCAGACGGCGGCGCCCGTACCGGCGCCGACGCCGGTGACGATGCAGACGGGACTCGTGCTCTGTGACATCGGTCTCTCTCCTCGGGGCGACTGCGCCAGACCTGCGCAGCAGGGTCAATCTTTTCGCGAACCGCCTATGGCTCGCCATGGCGCGCGGATAGCCTGACGGGTCGATGAAGGACACGCCTCTCCTCCTCCTGCTGATCCCGAGCCTGATGCTGGCCGTGTTCGCGGCGGACCTGTTCACGCCGCTCGGCGTCGCGGTGTGGATTCTCTACGTCGTGCCGCTGGCGCTCACGCTGCTCGCGCGGAACCCGAATCTGCCGATCGCCGCGGCGACGGTCGCGTTCGGGCTCATGCTGCTGACGCTGCTCACCGACGAGCCCGGCATCACGCTCTGGGTCGCGCAGGTCAATCGCGGCTGCGGCATCGTCGTCGTCTGGTCGGTCGCGTTTCTCGCCCGCGGCCTGATCCTGCAGCGCAATCGCGTCGAGCACGAGGAGTGGATCCGCAGCACCGAGGCCGAGGTGCTGGCCGCGATGCAGGGCGAGCGTCCGCTGGCGGAGATCGGTCGGCGCGCGCTCGAGGTCATCGCCGGCGCACTCGGGGCCCCCGTCGCGGCGGTCTACGCGACCGAGGGGCCGGAGCAGACGCTGATCGCGACGCGCGGCCTGCGTGCGGGGGAGGACGTTCCGCGGTCCTTCACGCCGGGCCACGGGCTGGTCGGCGAGGCCGTGCGCGACGGCCGCGTGACGGTGTTGAGCGACGTCGCGGGCGGACTCCTGGCGGTACGGTCCGCGGCGCTCGCGGGTGTGCCGCGCCACGTCGTGGTGTGCCCGCTGGTGAGCGACGGACGCGCGGAAGGCGTCCTCGAGCTGGGCCTGCTGCAGGCGCCCGACGAGCGCGTGCGCGAGCTGCTCGAGCGCGCCCGCGCAGGCATCGGCGTCGCGCTGCGCTCGGCCTTCTACCGCACCCGCCTGCAGACGCTGCTCGAGGAGACGCAGCGGCAGGCGGAGGAGCTGCAGACGCAGCAGGAGGAGCTGCGCGTCACCAACGAGGAGCTCGAGGAGCAGAGCAACGCGCTCAAGGCGTCGCAGGTGCGCCTCGAGCAGCAGCAGGCGGAGCTCGAGGCGATCAACACGCAGCTCGAGACGCAGACCGACGAGCTGACGCGTCGAACCAACGAGCTGGTCCGCACGCGCGACGAGGCCGAGCGCGCGAGCCGCTACAAGTCCGAGTTCCTCGCCAACATGAGCCACGAGCTGCGCACGCCGCTCAACAGCGCGCTGATCCTCGCGAAGCTGCTCGCGGACAACAAGGAGGGCCGCCTGTCCGACGAGCAGGTGCGCTTCGCCGAGACGATCTACTCCGCGGGCAACAACCTGCTGACGCTGATCAACGACATCCTCGACCTGTCGAAGATCGAGGCCGGCGCGGTGGACGTGCAGCCCGAGGAATTCGCGCCGCGGCGCGTGCTCGACGAGATCGAGCGCAGCTTCGCGCCGGTCGCGCACGAGCGCGGTCTCGAGCTCGCGCTGACGCTCGACTCCTCGGTGCCGGAGACGCTGACCACCGACCCGCAGCGCCTGCAGCAGATCCTCGCGAACCTGGTCTCGAACGCGTTCAAGTTCACCGAGCGCGGCGGCGTGACCGTCGGCGTCTCGGCGGGCGACGCGGGAACGGTCCGCTTCGCGGTGCGCGACACCGGCACCGGGATCCCGCGCGACAAGTTCGACGTCATCTTCCAGGCGTTCCGGCAGGCCGACGGCAGCACGCACCGCAAATACGGCGGCACCGGGCTCGGCCTCTCGATCTGCACCGAGCTCGCGCAGCTGCTCGGCGGTGGCGTCGCGGTCGAGAGCGAGGTGGGTCGCGGCAGCACGTTCACGCTGACGATCCCCGCGCGGATCGCGGCGCGGCACCGGATGCGGGCGAAGCCGGACCCACTGCCGGCGCGTCCGCGTGCGTCGCTCGAGGCCGCGCGCGCAGCCACGCCGGCGACGTCGGGCGCGTCGCGCAGGCGCGACGACGACGCGGTCGCGCGCACGCCGCTCGCCGCCGGCGCGATGCCCGACGATCGGCAGCAGCGGCAGCGTCCGGGACGCCTGATCCTCGTCGTCGAGGACGACCTCGACTTCGCGCGCATCCTCTACGACCTCGCGCACGAGCTCGACTTCGACTGCGTGGTCGCGACGTCGACCGACGAGGGCATGGCGCTGGCGCGCGAGCTCGCGCCGAGCGGCGTGCTGCTCGACGTCGGCCTGCCGGACGGCTCCGGACTCACGCTGCTCGACCGCCTGAAGCGCAACCCCGACACGCGCCACATTCCGGTGCACGTGGTGTCGGTCGGCGACTACGCGCAGACCGCGCGCGAGCTCGGCGCGGTAGGCTTCGCGATCAAGCCGGTGCAGCGCGACGATCTCGTGCGCGCCGTCATGAGCGCCGGCACGCGCTCGAGCAGCGCGTGCGCCGCGTGCTGGTGATCGAGGACGACACGCAGCTACGCGAGAGCACCGAGCGCCTGCTGCAGCTCGACGGCGTCCTCGTCGAGGGCGTCGGCACGGCGCGGGCGGCGCTCGCGCGTCTCGCGTCCGAGAGCACTTCGACTTCCGTGGTGCTCGATCTCAGCCTGCCCGACGCGAGCGGCTGGATCCTCGAGACCATGGCGGGCAGCGAGCAGTACTCGTTCCCTCCGGTCATCGTGTACACGGGCCGCGCGCTGTGCACCGGCGAGGAGGATCGCCTGCGCCGCTCTCGCGCTCAGTGATCGTCAAGGGCGCGCGCTCGCCGAACGCCTGCTCGACGAGGTGACGCTCTTCCTGCACCAGGTCGAGTCGCGCCTGCCGCCGGACTCGCAGCGCCTGCTGCGCGTGGCGCGCGAGCGCGACGCGCTCTTCGAGACGCACGATCCTCGTCGTCGAGGACGACGTGCGCAACGTGTTCGCGCTGTCCAGCCTGTTCGAGCCGCGCGGCGCGAAGATCCGCATCGCACGCAACGGACGCGAAGCGCTCGAGGCCATCCTCGACCGAGCGTCGGATCTCGTTCTGATGGACGTCATGATGCCCGAGATGGACGGCCTCACCGCGACGCGCGAGCTGCGCCGCGATCCGGCGCTGCGCGACCTGCCGGTGATCGCGCTCACCGCGAAGGCGATGCGCGACGACTACGAGGAGTGCCTCGCCGCCGGCTGCAACGACTACATGACCAAGCCCATCGACGTGGACAAGCTGATCTCGCTCTGCCGCGTGTGGATCGCGCGATGAACGAGGCACCGCTGTCCGCGGAGCAGCCCGATCTGGACCTCGAGATCGACCTGCTGCTCGAGGCGATCTACCGCAAGTACTCGTACGACTTCCGCCACCACGCGCGCGCGTCGATCCGCCGGCGCGTACAGGCGGCGCTGGCGAGCTTCGGCGTGGACCGCGTGTCGCTGCTGCAGGACCGCATCCTGCGCGACCCGACCGCCTTCACCGCGCTGCTGCGACAGCTCACGGTGCCGGTGAGCGACATGTTCCGCGATCCGTCGTACTTCCGCGCGCTCGCCGAGCACGTCGTGCCGATGCTCGCGACCTACGCCTCGCTGAAGGTCTGGGTCGCCGGCTGCAGCACCGGCGAGGAGGTCTACTCGCTGGCGATCCTGCTCGACGAGGCGGGGCTCCTCGACCGCGCGCTGCTCTACGCGACCGACATCAACCCGGAGTCGCTGCGCGCCGCGGAGGCAGGCGTGTACGCGCTCGACCGCGTGCCCGGGTTCACGCGCAACTACCAGCAGGCGGGCGGCACGCGCTCGCTCGCCGACTACTACACCGCGGCGTACGGCGGCATCGCACTCGATCGCCGGCTGCGCGCGCGGATCACGTTCTCCGACCACTGTCTCGCGACCGATCAGGTCTTCGCGGAGGTCCACCTGGTGAGCTGCCGCAACGTTCTCATCTACTTCGACCGCGAGCTGCAGGACCGCGCGCTGGCGCTGTTCCGCGACTCGCTGGTGCCGCGCGGCTTCCTCGGGCTGGGCTCGCGCGAGACGCTGCGCGTGTCGCGGCACGCCGACGCGTTCGACGAGGTGTCGCGCGACGAGCGCATCTACCGGAGGTCCGCGTGAAGCCGCTCGATGCGTTGCGCGCGCACGATCCGCGGATCGTCGCGGTGGGAGCGTCGGCCGGCGCCGTCGAGGCGCTGCTCGAGCTGCTTCCCGAGCTGCCGGCGACGCTGCCGGCACCCGTCCTCGTCGTCGTGCACGTGCCGCGCGACCGGAAGAGCGCGCTGCCCGCGCTGTTCGCGGCCCGCTGCGGGGTGCGCGTCGCCGAGGCCGAGGACAAGATCGACGCCGACGCCGGCACGGTCTACTTCGCGCCGGCCGGCTACCACCTGCTGGTCGAGCGCGACGGACGCCTCGCGCTGTCGAGCGACGAGCTGGTCAACCTTTCGCGGCCGTCGATCGACGTGCTCTTCGAGTCCGCCGCGTTCGCGTTCGGGCCGCGGGCGCTCGGCATCGTGCTGTCCGGCGCGAACGCCGACGGTGCGCGCGGCCTCGCGCTGATCCGTCAGCGCGGCGGGCTCGCCTGGGTGCAGGACCCGGTCACCGCGAAGATCTCGTACATGCCCGACGCCGCGATCGCGGCCGCCCGTCCGGATGCGGTGCTCGCGCCGTCGGCCATGGCGCGCGTGCTCGCCGACTGGGGGGCCGCCGCATGAGCCACCTCGACGAACCCGAAGTCGTCGTGCTCGCGGTCGACGACGTGGAGGAGAACCTGGTCGCGCTCGAGGCTCTGCTCGCGCAGCCGGGGATCCGCATCCTCCGGGCGACCAGCGGCACCGAGGCGCTCGAGGAGCTGCTGCGCCACGACGTGGCGCTGGCGCTGATCGACGTCCACATGCCCGGCATGAGCGGCCTCGAGCTCGCCGAGCTGATGCGCGGCTCGGAGCGCACGCGCAGCGTGCCGATCATCTTCCTCACCGCCGACACCGCCGAGCACGCGCGCGTGTTCCGCGGCTACGAGGCCGGCGCGGTCGACTTCCTCGTGAAGCCGATCGATCCGCAGCTGCTGCGCAGCAAGGTCGGAGTGTTCGTCGAGCTGTGCCGGCAGCGCCTGCAGCTCGCGGCGCAGGTCGAGGAGCACCGGAAGCTGCTGCGCATGTCCGAGTTGCTGATCGGCGTGCTCGGACACGACCTGCGCAATCCGCTCAACGCGATCCACCTCGCGGGCGAGGCGCTGCTGCGCGTCCATCCCGACGACCCGACCATCGCGCGCCTCGGCGGACGGATCCGCTCGTCGTCGAAGCGCATGGCGCGCCTGATCGCGCAGCTGCTCGACTTCGCGACGACACGGCAGGGCAATCTGCCGGTGCAGCCGAAGGACGCCGACCTGCGGCAGCTCGCCGAGAGCGCGCTCGCCGAGTTCGAGCAGCAGCCCTCGGCAGGTCTGCGCCACGAGGTGATCGGTGACCCGCGCGGCACCTGGGATCCGGATCGCATCCTGCAGCTGCTCTCGAACCTGCTCGGCAACGCCCTGCAGCACGGCGATCCGGGCGTGCCGATCGTGCTGCGCATCGACGGACGCGACCGCGACGTCGTGCACGTCGAGATCGAGAACGGCGGCGTCCTGCCCGACAACGTGCGCGACGACCTGTTCGCACCGTTCGTGCGGGCCAACGCGGGCGGCGGCGGCGCGGGACTGGGGCTCTACATCGTGCACCACATCGCGCGCGCACACGGCGGCGAGGTCGCGGCGGAGTCCGGTGGCGGACGGACCGTGTTCCGCGCGCGACTGCCGCGGCACCATCCGTCCACGAGCGGAGCCGGGGAGGACGCGCCGCCGCGCGAGGGCGGCTGAGCGCGGACGTCAGGCCGGCCGCGCCTCGTCGAGCCGCCCCGCATGCGCCGGGGCCGCGTGCCACGGCGGGACGCGCTTCAGCGCGGCGAACGTGCGCTCGATCGCGGTCGGCGTTCCCCAGTCGCTCCAGCCGGTCTGCTCGGCGCGCACGACGACCAGCTCGGCCGCGACGGTCGACAGGAAGTCGTTCGAGAAGTTCCACCCCGGCTCGGTCGCGTAGTGCCGCTCGAGCGTGTCACGCAGGCGGCTCGCGACGTCGAGCGTGCGCAGCGTCGCCGGCAGCCGCTGCTCGAGCAGCGCGAGCACGCGCGGCACGCGGAACGCCATCACGAACGAGTTCCACAGACCGCCGGCGCGGACGAGCGCCGCGGCAACCGCCGGCGTCGGCTTCTCGCGGAACGACGCGACGTGGAACGCGTCGCCTTGCCCGCCGTCGAGCCGTGCCGCCGGCATGACGTAGCCGTACTCCGGCGACGGATCGTCGGGCTCGATGCCGAGCAGCGCGAGCTTCCCGGGATGTCGGTCGACGACGGCGAGCGCGCGCCGCACCGAGGCGCGGAACGCGGCGTCGTCGGCGACGTAGTGGTCGCTCGGGAACATCGCGACGCGCGCGTTCGGGTGCCGACGGCGGATCTCGAGCAGCGACCATGCGATGCCGGGCCCGGTGTCGCGGTTCCGCGGCTGCACCAGCACGTTCTCGCCGGGAATCCCGGCGAGCTGCGGCACCGCGAGGCGCAGATGATCGTGGTTCACGATCACCATCGTGCGCTGCGGCGGGACGAGCGGCGCCACGCGGTCGAGCGTCGCTTCGAGCATCGAGCGCGCGCCGGTGATCCTGCAGTACTGCTTCGGGATCGGCTCGCCGGCGAGCAGGCGCGTGATCGCGCGCAGACGGGTTCCATCGCCGCCGGCGAGAACGAGAGCCCAGGTGTCGGTGCGGTACCTCGGGTCGCGAAGAGTCAGCATCGAGCACGACCCCGGAGCAAGCACCGATCCATGCGCCGCCGCGCGCGGCTGCTGGTGCGAGCTTCCGTCGGCGTTGGAAATTCGGCCGTCCGTGGAGCCTTCGGGCGAAGACCCTACACGGAAATCCGGATGGCGCCGCGGGATGCCGCGGATCCGCGAGCACGCGCGATTCTTGCACGCACCGATTCGCCAGGAGGGTTCCGCCATGCCCGAGAAGAAGACCACGCAGCGCGCCCGGCGCGACCGCCGGCAGGGCAAGTCGGCATCGACGCAGGCCGGCGAGTTCGTGCGCGAGGAGATCGAGCACGTGCGCGAGGGCGAGCACGGCGCACGCTCGGCGAAGCAGGCGATCGCGATCGGCCTCTCGAAGGCGCGCCGCGCCGGCGTGAAGCTCGCCGCGCCCGGGAAGGGGAAGACGTCCAGCCGCACCCGCCGGCAGGCCGAGCGCGACCTCGACCGCGGCTCGGCGAAGCGCTCGGGCGGCGCGAAGAAGAAGACGTCGGCGTCGCGCTCGCGCGGGGCGAAGAAGGCGCTCGCGAAGGAGGGCCGGTCGGCGGCTTCGCACGCGAGCCTCGCCCGGCAGGGACGCTCGGCGGCGCGCAAGCGCAGCGCGGCGGAGCGCTCGGCGTCGGCGAAGAAGGCGGCCCGGACGCGCAGGAAGGCGTCGCGCCGCAAGTGACCGGTACGGCCGCGCTCAGCCGAGACGCGGCTTCATGCGCCAGCGGATCGCGAGCAGGATCACCAGGAAGAGCGTGATCAGGACCATGGTCGGGATCATGACCTCGGCCGGCCCCGCACCGCGCTCGATGATCCGCCGCGACAGGATCTGGTACCAGCGCAGCGGAAACATCGCGCCGACCTCGCGCACGCCGTGCGGCATCAGCGCGTAGGGCAGCATCGAGCCCGACAGCACGAACGACGGCATGATGAAGAAGACCGAGATGAACACCGCCTGCGCCGACGTGCGCGCCAGCGCCGACACGAACGTGCCGATGGCGAGCGTCGCGAGGATGAAGGGCAGGGTGCAGGCGTAAAAGAGCAGCACGTTGCCCTGCGGCCAGTAGCCGTGGATCAGTCCGGCGCCGACCATCCCGATGGTGAGCGCGACGTAGGCCGCGACGACCGTCGGCAGGAGCTTGCCGAGGATGATCTGCAGCGGCGTCGCGGGCTGCGCGAGAAGCTGCTCGTAGGTGCCGTTCTCGCGCTCCGCCACGAGCCCGAGGCTCGCCTGTGCGAGGCAGAGGTTGGTGAGCAGGAATCCCGCGAGCGCGGACAAGTAGAAGTTCAGGTCGCGCAGCGTGGCGTTGTAGCGGAACTCCTCGCGCAGCTCGATCGGCGGCGCGCGTCCCGGACCGCTGCTCGCCGGCGCGCCCGCGCGCGCACGGTCGGCCGGCCCGGGCTCCGCCTCGAAGCGCGACGCGATCTGCGTCACGTATCCCGCGACGCGCGCCGCGGTGAGCGGATCCGTGCCGTCGAGCAGCAGCTGCACGGCGGGACGTCCGAGCGCCGCGTCGCGCCGGAAGTCGTCGGGAATCACCACCACGCCGACGAGCTTGCCGCGCTTCAGCAGGTCGTGCGCCTCGTCGTACGAGCCCAGCCGGCGCACGGGCTGGAAGTAGCCGCTGCTCTGGATGTCGGCGACGAGCTCGCGCGACGCGGGCGTCTGGCTGCGGTCGAGCACCGCCCACGGGATGTCGCGCGGCGTGAAGCGCAGCGCGAAGCCCATGACGATCAGCAGCATGAACGGCTGGATCAGCACGTTCTGCACGACCGTGCGGTCGTGGCGCAGCAGCGACGCCTCCTTGTAGGCGATCGCCAGCACGTTCGAGACGAAGCGCCGCGCGCGTCCGACCGGCTTCACTGGCGCCTCGCGATCGCGCGCAGCGCCACCGCCGAGAGTGCCGCGCCCATGAGCAGGATGATGACGATCTCCGGGAACAGCACGATCGGCCCCTCGCCGCGCAGGTAGATGGCGCGGCTGACGCGGATGTAGTGCGTCGCGGGGATCAGCTCGGAGACGATGCGGAACGGCACCGGCATGTTCCGCTGCGGCACCGCGAAGCCCGACAGCAGGATCAGCGGCTGGCTCGCGAGGACCGTCTTCGACACGGCCTCCGCCGCGCTCTTCGAGGTCGCGGAGAAGATCGCGCCCATCGACAGCGACACCAGCAGGTAGACCATCGAGATCAGGATGAAGAAGAGCGCGCTGCCCTGCGGCCACACCCCGAGCAGGAATCCGGCGAGCAGCATCATGAGCACCACGTCGGCGGAGAACACCGCGCCGAGCGGGAGGATCTTGCCGAGCAGGATCTCGACCGACGTCGCGGGCGTCACCTGCAGCTGCTCGAAGGTGCCGGAGAAGCGCTCGTTGACGATCGACACCGCGATAATGAGCGTCGTCGCGAAGCTCAGCACGAAGCCGAACGTGCCGCTCACCATGTAGGGCGTCCCGTCGAGCGACGGGTTGAAGAGCGCGGTCGTGACCACCGCCACGCCCGACGCGCGCGCGCTCGCCGGTCCCGTGCCCTGCGCCGGCAGGCCGTCGCTGGCGCGGAGTCCGAGCCCGGTCGCGGTGGCGAGCCCGGACAGGAACGCCTCGGTGTTACCGGCGAGCACGACCTCGCCGCCGTCGTAGACGACGCGGATCTCCGGCGGCTTGCCGCCGCGCTCGAAGTCCCGCAGGTCGCGCTCGAAGTCGGGCGCGATGATGAGGCCCGCGCCGATCTCGCCGGCGAGCATCGCGCGGTCCATCTCGGCGCGGGTGCCGAGCTCGTGCGCCTTGAACGAGCCCTGCGCCTGAAGCTCCGCGACGAGGCGCCGGCTCGGCGCGCTGCGGCTGCCGTCGATCACGCCGACGTCGAGACCCGACACCTTCGTCGACATGATCTTGCCGAACAGCATCAGCGCCATGAGCGGAACGAGCACGAGGATCGTCACCGTGAACGGGTCGCGCAGCGTCGCGAGCGTCTCGCGTCGCACCAGCACGGCGAGGCGGCGGAGGCTCATGCGGCCGCCTTCGGCGCGCTCGCCGCGGCGCTGCGCATCAGCTCACGGAAGACGTCGGTCATCTCGGGCTGGTGCACCGACACGCGGACTCCCGACACCTCCGCCGCGACCTCGCCGAGCACCGACTGCACGCGCGCGTCGAGCTCCGGCGCGCGGACGACGAGGCGATCCGCGGCGGTACGCTCGGCCGGCACGCCACGCTCGAGCAGCAGCGCCTCGGCCCGCACCGCGTCGGCGGCCGACGCGGCCGCGAGCTCCGCGCGGTAGCCGGGCGAGAAGCGTTGGCGCAGCTCCGCGGGCGACGCGTCCGCAACGAGACGGCCCGCATCGATGAACGAGATCCAGTCGCAGTAGTCGGCCTCCTCGAGGAAGTGCGTGGTGACGAACACCGTCGTGCCCGCGTCGGCCTCCTCCTGGATCAACTCCCAGAAGAGCGCGCGGTTGTGCACGTCGACGCCCGCGGTGGGCTCGTCGAGGAACAGGACGCGCGGCTTGTGCAGGGTGCTGAGCGCGAGTCCCGCGCGCTGACGCACGCCGGCCGGCAGGTCCTCGGGCTTGTCGCGCTCGGCGCCGCCGAGATCGAAGCGCTCGCGCAGCGCACCCCAGCGCTCCTCCAGCTGCGTGCTCGAGAGCCCGTACAGCCCCGCGTAGAACTCGACGTTCTCGCGCAGCGACAGGCCCTGGTAGAGGCTGACCTTCTGCCCCATGTAGCCGATGTGGTCGCGCACGCGGCGCGGCGTGCGGATGACGTCGATGCCGTCGACGACGATCGAGCCCGCGGTCGGCGTCAGCAGCCCGATCAGCATGCGGATCGTCGTGCTCTTGCCCGAGCCGTTGGCGCCGAGGAACGCGAAGATCGAGCCGCGCGCGACGCGCAGCGAGACGTCGTCCACCGCCGCGAAGTCGCCGAAGCGCTTGGTGATGCCCTCGGCGCGGATGATCGCGTCGTCGGCGCTCATGCGGACCGCTCCGCGTGCGCGGCGCCGGCGCGCGACAGCGCGAGCAGCATCGACTCGACGTCGATCGGCAGCGCCTCCGCGAGACGCACGCCGGCGTCGCGCAATGCGCTCAGATCGCGCAGGACGCGCGCCGCGCCCGGGCTCGCGTCGCGCCGCACCTCGATGCGCGCGAAGCGGCCCATCGCGCGCGCGCCGTCGACGTAGCCCAGCTCGCGCACGGCGCGCGCGATCGTGCGCGGGTCGTCGCCCCACGCGCGGTACAGCTCGAGCGGCACGCCGGCGCAGAGCTCGTCCGGCGACCCGATGGCGATCACGCGTCCTTCGTCGAGGTAGACCAGGCGATCGCAGGCCGCGACCTCCTCGAGGTAGCTGGTGCTGATCAGGATCAGCACGTCATGCTTGCGCTCGGCGAGGATCGACCAGATCTGGTCGCGCGCGACCACGTCCACGCCCGCCGTCGGCTCGTCGAGGATCAGGATGCGCGGGTTCGGCAGCAGCGCGCAGGTCACCGCGAGCTTCTGCTTCATGCCGCCAGACAGCTTGCCGGCCTGCCGATCCACGAACGGCGCGAGTCCGGTTCGCTCGAGCACCGGCATCGCGCGGCGCTTCGAGCTCGCGCTGGTCGAGCATGTGCAAAACCGCGCCACGACGCTCGGAGTTCTCGTGCACCGACAGCTCGGGGTAGAGGCTGAACACCTGCGGCACGTAGCCGAGCAGCTCCTTGAGCCGCGTGACGTCGCCGCGCAGGTCGATGCCGAGCACGTCGGCCTCGTCCGCCTCGACTTCGAGCAGCCCGGCGAGCGCACGCAGCAGCGTGGTCTTGCCGGCGCCGTCGGGGCCGACCACGCCGACGATCTGCGGTCCCGCGATCTCGAGGTCGACGCCGCGCAGCGCGGTGCGCTGTCCGTAGTGCTTGACGAGGCGGCGCAGCCGGACGGCCGGCACGTCGCCGTCGCGCTGCTCAGCGGCTCGCGGCACGCGGCTCGTCCCCGCCGTGCGATCCGGCGTCCGCGAGCAGGTAGACGTTGCCCTCGGTGCCGGGCTTGAGGAGGGCCGCGTCCTGCAGGACGCGGATCTTGGCGCGATAGACCTGGCCGACGCGGTCGCCGCGGGTCTCGATCTTCTCCGGCGTGAAGTTTGCCTGGTCGGCGATGAAGCTGATCTCGCCGGGAATCCGGCGACCCGGCGTGCTGTCGAGCTCGAGCTCGACGCGGCTGCCGACGCGGACATGTCCCATCGACGCGACCGGCAGGTAGACCTGCACGTACTTGTCTTCCGGGTCGAGCACGGCGACCACCGGCGATCCCGGCTGCGCGAGCTCGCCCGGCCACACGAACTGCGTCTGCACGACGGTCGGAACGCCCGGCGAGCGAATCTGGTACTTGGCGCGTGTCACCTCGAGCTCCGCGATCTGCGCCTCGGTCAGCGCCGCGCGCTGGCGCAGCATCTCGAGCTGGCCCTGATTGACGGCGACGTTCCTCTCCTCCGCCGCGGCCTGCGACAGCAGGTCCTTCGCGCGCGCCAGCGCGGCGCGCGCCTGGTCGCGTCGCGAGCGCGCCTCGTCCACCAGCTGGCCCGTGCTGGCGCCGGTCTTCGCCAGCTCCGCCTCGCGCGAGAACGTCCGCTCGGCGAGCGTCAGCGCGGACTCGGCCTGTGCGACCTCGGCCCGGCGTGCGTCGACGCCGGTCTTCCACGTGCTCTCGACCAGCCCGATGCGGCGCGACTGCGTCTCGATGTCGGCCTTCGTCATGTCGAGCTCGCGCTGCTTGGCGGTGATCTTCGCGGCGATGTCGCCCTCGTCGAGGCGCGCGACCACGCTGTTCGGCGGCACCGCGGCCCCTTCGGCGAACGCCACCTCGAGGACGCGACCCACGACCTCGCTGCGGATGACGCGCTCCTCGCCCTCGACGAAGCCGGTGTAGTACACGGCTCGCGAGTCGCGGCGCACGAACCACACGGCGGCGGCGACCACGGCGACGAGCAGCACGACGACTGCGACGAATCCCTTCTTCATCGTGTCCTCATCCCCGGCCGCCCGCGACGAGATCGTCGATCGGCAGTCCCATGAGCCGCTGCAGCGCCGCGCGCCGCGTGTGCGCCTGATAGAGCGCGGTGGCGAGCGTCGCGCGCTGCTCCGCGAGCAGGCGCTCGGCGATCAGCACGTCGTCGCTCTGCGCGCGTCCGACGTCGAACTGCTGCTCGCGGATGCGCAGGTTCTCCTCGGCCTGTCCGAGCGCGCGCTGCGCGGTCGCGTAGGCCGCGAGGCGCTCCGCCGTCGCGAGCTGTGCCGCGCGGACCGCCGCTTCGAGATCGCGCAGCTGGCGCTGGGTCGCGAGCCGGTTCTTGTCGGCGAGGATGCGCGCCTCGCTGATCTGCGCCTCGCGCCGCGTGTCGGTGCCGAGATCCCACGTGAAGCCGGCGAAGCCGGAGCCGATCTGCGTCGGCGTCAGGATGTCGCTGGTCGAGTAGTCCATCCCGCCGCCGGCGCCGAAGCGCGGCAGTCGGCTGCGCTCGAGCGCGATCGCGGTGTTCTCGAGGCGCTGCTGCTCCTCGAGCAGCGACAGCAGGATCGGGTTGTGCTCGTACGTCTGCGCGAGAGCGTCCTCGACGGTCGGAATCCCGGGCGGCGTGGTGACGTCGGCGAGTCGCGCCGGCTCGTTCACCGCGACGCCGATCACCTGGTTGAACCCCCAGCGCGCCTGCTCGATCGCGAGGTCGCGTGCGAGCAGGCTCTGCTCGGCCGTCTGCAGCGCGACCTGCACGGTCAGGAGATCGTTCTTGGTGAGACGCTCCTGGTCGTAGCGGGCCTGCGCGATGCCGACCTGCGTGCGGTAGACGGCGATCGTCTGCTCGGTGACGGTGCGCAGCCGCCGCGTCTCGAGCAGCTGGAAGTAGCCCTGCACGACGGCGAGCTGCTCGTCGAGCGTCGTCGCCCAGACGCGTGCGCGCTCGCCGCGATAGCCCGCCTGCGCGGCCTCGAGCGTGTGCTTCAGCTCGCCGGTGAAGTCGAGCGGGAAGTAGATGTTTGCATTGACCGTGCCGGCCTGCTGGTCGCGAACCTTCACCTCGGGCTTCGCGACACCGGGCGGCAGGAGACCGCTCGGCAGCTCGACGTTGGTCGTCTGCGCGCTGCTGTACCAGGTGTAGCGCGACTGTGCGGTGGTGGTCGGCAGGAAGCGGCCGCGCACGTCGGCGACGCGCTCGGCGCTCGCCTCGAGCTGCTGCTGCGCCTCGGCGATGCGGCGGTTGCCGCGCGCCGCGAGCGCGAGCGCAGACGGCAGGTCGAGCGGGTGTGCGTCGTCGCGGCCGGCCTTCGACGCCGCCTCCTGGGCGGCGTCCGCGTCGGTCGTTCCGCTGGCGGCGGGCGACGTCGCCGGGCTCAGCGCGGCGCTCTGCAGACGGGCCATCTCGTCGCGCCTGCGCTCCGCGTCCCAGCCGCCATCGCCGTCCGGACGCGTGAACCACGCGCAGCCCGGCAGCAGCGCGCACGCGAGCAGGGACGCACCGAGCGCGCGCCGGACGGTGCGGATGCGGCGGGGCTCAGCTCGCACGGCGGGCCCTTCCGCGCCGGCGCTCGGCGAGACGGTCCATGCCGCCGAGCGAGAAGTCGAGGATGTGCGCCGCGAGCTGGCGTCCGAAGCCGCGCGGATACTCGTCGCGTCCCATGAAGCGCAGCACCGCGGGGCGCATCACGTGGTAGAAGAGAACCTGCCCGACCATGCTGAACGAGCAGCGGTCGATGTCCCCCACCGGCAGCGACGGATAGAGGTGCCGGTAGATCACGCGCATCTCCTCCATCTGCGGACGGATGAACTCGTCGACGATGTTCGGCAGCGCGGCACTCGGGTCGCACATCTCGCGCTGGATGAGCTTGCCGTAGACGCTCGGCGGCGGCCCGACGAGGATCTCGAGCATCGTGACGAGGCGGACCTCGATCAGGCGCTCCAGGTCCGCGCGCGACAGCCGCTGCAGCTCGGCGGTCGTGGGCACGGCGGCGCGCTTCGCGAGCCGGTCGCGGATCGCCGCGAACTGCGTGCGCAGCACCTCGAGGTAGAGCGCCTCCTTCGAGCCGAAGTGGTAGTTCGCGGCCGCGACGTTCGCGCCCGCGGCCCCCGCGATGTCGCGCACCGTCGCGCCGTGCAGGCCCGTCGCCGCGAAGAGCTCGCTGCCCGCGCGCAGCAGGCGCTCGCGCGTGTCCCGGTCGTCCCGTGCCGCCACGAAACGGATGTTTGAAACAAGTGTTTAGCCGAGTCAAGCGGCCCGCACGCCGCGGGTCCGCGATCTGGGGCGCGCGCCGCCGCGTTTGAAACGCAACCGGTCCGTGGGCAGAGTCGCCCGATGCCGACCAAGCACCGCCGTCCCGCCGCCCAGGAGCAGATGCTCGGCCTGATCTCGGGCTACTGGATCTCGCAGCTCGTCTTCGTCGCGGCTCGCCTCGGCATCGCCGACGAGATCGCGAAGCGCGGACCCGCGACACCGGCGGCGCTCGCGAAGCGCACCGGTGCCGACGCGGGCTACCTCGGCCGCGTGCTGCGCGCGCTGGCGAGCGTCGGCATGTTCGCCGAGGGAGCGGGCGGGAAGTTCCGGCTCACTCCGCTCGCGCAGACGCTGCGCAGCGACCGTCCCGGCTCGCTGCGCTCCTTCGCCCTCATGATGGTCGACGACTACAACTGGCAGGCCTGGGGCACGCTCGCCGATGGCGTGACCGGCGGCGGGACGCCGTTCGAGACCCACTTCGGCATGCCCATCTTCACCTGGCTGCACCAGCATCCGGAGCAGGAGCGCACGTTCGCCGCGTCGATGGCGAGCATCTCCGGGACGGAGAACGCGGCGGTCGCGAAGGCCTACCCGTTCGGCGAGCTCGACCGTCTGGTCGACGTCGGCGGCGCGCACGGACACCTCCTCGCAACGATTCTCGGGCGCCACAGGAAGCTGCGCGGCGTGCTGTACGACCAGCCGCAGGTGGTCGCGAGCGCCGCCAACAGCGGCTTTCTCGCCACGCCGGAGCTGCGCCGGCGCAGCGAGGTCATCGGTGGCGACTTCTTCGCGTCGGTGCCGTCGGGCGCCGACGGCTACGTGATGAAGTACATCCTGCACGACTGGGACGACGACGAGTGCACGCGGATCCTCACGCACTGCCGCGAGGCGATGGATCCGCACGGCCGCGTGCTGGTCGTCGAGCACGTGATCCCGCCCGGCAACGACGTGAACTGGGGCAAGCTGCTCGACATCAACATGCTCGTCCTCACCGGCGGGCAGGAGCGCACGAAGGAGCAGTTCACGAAGCTGTTCGCGCGCTCCGGGCTGAAGCTGAAGCGCGTCGTGCCGACTTCGTGCCCGCTGAGCGTCCTGGAAGCCGTCCGCGCCTGACGCGCGGCGGCTCTCAGCGCAGCATCTCGACCGGCAGCAGCGTGCGGTAGGTCGTCGGCGTCTCGAAGCCCATGCGCGCGTAGACCTTCTCGCCGAGCGGCGATGCCTGCAGGTTCGCGATCGCGAGGCCGCGCGCAAAGCCGTCCGCGAGCACGGCGGAGGTCGCGCCCTCGGCGAGACGGCGCCCGAAGTGCGTCGGCTTCGTCCACACCCAGCCGACGCCGGCGACGCCGTGCGACGCGTAGAGGATCGCGCCGGTCACCGGCTCGCCGTCCTGCCAGCCCATGTACGCCTGCACCGTCGGGTTCGAGACGCCGTCGAGGCGCTCGAAGAACGAGCGGATGGTCGCGGGCTTCGTGCCGTAGATCGCGAAGGCGTCGGCGACGCGCTCGCCGAAGATCTGCACCTCGTCCTCGCTCGTGACCGGCCGGATCTCGACGCCCACCGCCTCCGGCGTCACGGGCCGGAAGCGCTCGCGCGCCAGGCGCATCGCGGG
The DNA here is from genome assembly GCA_046327915.1 of Binatia bacterium. Taxonomy (GTDB): domain Bacteria; phylum Desulfobacterota; class Binatia; order UBA12015; family UBA12015; genus VGTK01. The sequence goes on from JAXLXO010000007.1 coordinate 160,280, forward strand.
GGTCGCGTAGACGAAGCGGTAGCCACCCTGCTCGAGTTCGGGCTCGAGATGCTGATCCTCGTGCCCACGGAGGAAGATGCAGTGCTTGCGTCCGAGCGCGCGACAGTTGCGCTCGACGACCTCGAGGACCCGCGCCGCCGTCGTCGGGCCGTGCACCATCACCGGATTGTGGATCGCGGCGCCGCCCGGACCGTGGATGACGGTCACGGACTCGTAGTCGTGGGCCTCGCCTCCTGAGACGTGCCGCACGTGCTGGCGGTACATCTCGACGAAGTTGAGGTCCATCAGGCGCAGGAGCCGCGCGCGCTCCGCGCCTGCTCCCGCGCCGATGGTACCGTCCGCGCTCAATCCGGCAGACCGAGGACGCGCTTCGCGATGATGTTGAGCTGCACCTCGGAGGTGCCGCCCTCGATCGAGTTGCCGCGCGAGCGCAGCCAGTCGCGCGTCACGCGGATCTCGTCGTCGCTGAAGCCCTCGCCCTCCCAGCCGAGACCCTGCGGACCCGCGATCTGCACCATCAGCTCGCGCTTCCGCATGTTCAGCTCGGTGCCGTAGAGCTTGAAGATCGAGGTCTCGGGACCGGGCTTGTGGCCGGCCTTCATGCCGTCGCGCGAGCGCGCCAGCGTGAGCTCGAAGCAGCGCCGGTCGACCTCGAGCTGCGAGATCCTGTCGCGCAGGACGGGGTCCGCGAGGCGGCCGTTCTCGACGTCGAGGTACTCGCGCGCGTAGTCCGGCAGCGAGTCGCCGCTGGTGGTGCGGTCCGACGTGCCCATGCCGGCGATCATCGTGCGCTCGTGGCCGAGCAGCGCCTTGGCCATCGTCCAGCCACCGTTCACGCGGCCGACGACGTTGCGCCGTGGCACGCGCACGTCGCCGAGGAAGGTCTCGCAGAAGGGCGACGCGCCGCTGATCAGCCGGATCGGGCGCACCGACACGCCGGGCGTGCTCATGTCGAGCAGCAGGAACGTGATGCCCTCGTGCTTCGGCGCCTCGGTGTCCGTGCGCACGAGGATGAACATCCAGTCCGCCTTGTCGGCGTAGGACGTCCACACCTTCTGGCCGTTCAGGACGAAGTCGTCGCCGTCGACCACCGCGCGCGTCTGCAGGCTCGCGAGGTCCGATCCGGCGCCGGGCTCGGAGTAGCCCTGGCACCAGCGCACCTCGCCGCGGATGATGCGCGGCAGGTGCTCGCGGCGCAGTTCCTCGGAGCCCTCCTGCAGCAGCAGCGGGCCGATCATCGAGAGCCCGAAGCCGATCAGCGGCGGACGCAGACCGAGGCTCGCCATCTCCTGCGACAGCACGCGCGCCTCGTGGCGGTCGAGGCCGCCGCCGCCGTACTCCTTCGGCCACGTCGGCGCCGTCCAGCCGCGGCTCGCCATGACGTCGAGCCACTGCTTGACGCCCGGGTCGTACTCGACCTTCCGGCCGCCCCAGCACAGGTCGTCGGTCGACGGCACGGGCTCGTACGCGATCTTGGGCGCGTTCTTCTCGAGCCAGGCGCGGGTCTCGCGGCGGAACGTCTCGAGGTCGGCCATCGTCGTCTCCTCAGTCGAGCTCGCGCACGACGTTCAGCACCTGCTCGGGGTGCTTCTCGGCGCTCGCGACGCGCGCCCAGTGCTTCTTCACCTTGCCGTCCTTGCCGATCAGCACGGTCGAGCGGATCACGCCGACGGTCTTCTTGCCGTACAGCATCTTCTCGCCGTAGGCGCCGTAGGCCGTCATGACCTTGCGATCGGTGTCGGAGAGCAGCGGGAAGTTGAGCTTGTACTTGCCGATGAACTTCTGGTGCGACTCGCCGGAGTCGGCGCTCACGCCGAGCACGGCGGTGCCGAGCTTGACGAGCTCCTTGTTGAAGTCGCGGAAGCCGCAGGCCTCCTTGGTGCAGCCCGGGGTGTCGTCCTTCGGGTAGAAGTAGAGCACGACGTTCTGCTTGCCCTTGAAGTCCGCGAGCGAGACGACGTTGCCGTCCTGGTCCTTCAGCTTGAACGCGGGCGCGGCCTTCCCTTCCTCGATCGGCATGATTCCTCCGTGCTCCCTCGTCTGCGGGGTGATTCGGCGCCCGATCATATGCGCCGAGGGGGCGGTTGCAAGGAAGCCGGGACGCCGCGGGACGCGGCTTGCACGGTGCGAGACCGCGCGGCTAGGTGTGCCGGATGTCCGCGGCACGGGAGCTGACGCTCGGGCTCGACGAAGGCACCACAGGCGTGCGCGCGGCCGTCGTCGACGGCGGCGGCACGATCGTCGGACTCGCCTACCGCGAGATCGGACAGCGCTACCCCCATCCGGGCTGGGTCGAGCAGGACCCGCGCGAAGTGCAGGGCTGCGTGCGCGAGGTGGTCGCGCGCGCGCTCGACGCGGCCGGCGCGACCGCGGGCGACGTCGCGGCGCTCGGCATCACCAACCAGCGCGGCTCGTCGGTGCTGTTCGAGGACGGCGGCGCGCCGCTCGGACCGCTCGTCACCTGGCAGGACCAGCGCACGCTCGCGCGCTGCGAGCAGCTGATGCGCGAGGGCGTGTTCGCCTCGCCGTACACCGCGGCGAGCAAGTACGAGTGGCTCGTGCAGAACCACGCCACCGGACGCGCGCCCGGATCGTGGCGGCTCGGCACGGTCGACTCCTGGCTCGCGCACTGGCTCACCGGCGGCGTGCACGTCAGCGACCACTCGAATCACTCGGTGAGCGGCGTCTACGACTTCCTGCAGGGACGCTACGACGAGCGCGCGCTGGCCGCGTTCGGGCTCGCGGACGCCCGGCTGCCGGGGTTCACCGACTCGAGCGCCGTCGTCGGAACGACGCGTCCGGAGATCCTCGGCGCGGCGATCCCGGTCGCCTCGCTCGCGGGCGACCAGCACGCGGCGATGTACGGCCTCGCGTGCCTCGCGCCGGGCAGCGTCAAGCTGAGCCTCGGCACCTCGGGCATGATGGATCTCCACGCCGGCACGGCGCTGTCGGCGCCGGGTCCGGGCGCCTATCCGCTCGTGCTCTGGTCGCTCGAGGGCGTGCGCAGCTTCTGCTTCGAGGGCAACACCATCACCGCCGGCGCATCGGCGCAGTGGCTGCGCGACGGCCTCGGCTTCGTGCGCTCGCTCGACGAGCTCGAAGCGCTCGCCCGCTCGGTCGACTCGACCGACGGGGTCTGGGCCGTCCCCGCGCTGCAGGGACTCGGCACGCCATACCTCGACGCGGCGGCGCGCGGCATGATCGGCGGCCTGTCACGCGGCTCGACTCGAGCGCACGTCGCGCGCGCGATCCTCGACGGCGTCGCGTGGCGCTGCGGCGAGGTATTCGCGGCGCTGACGGAAAGCACGACCGCCGCGCGGCCGGCGTCGCTGCGCGTCGACGGCGGAGCGGCGCGCAACGACCTGCTGCTGCAGATGGTCGCGGACGCGGTCGGCGTCCCGGTGGAGCGGCCCGCGACGGTCGAATCCGCCGCGGTCGGTGCGGCGCTGCTCGCCGGACGCGCGATCGGACTGTGGCGCGACGAGGACGTCGCGTCGCGCTTCCGGCCCGCGCGCACCTTCGAGCCGCGCCTCTCGGCCGCCGAGCACGGCGACCGCCTCGACCGCTGGCGGAAGCGCGTCGAACTCGTGCGGGCGGCGGGATCGGGCGCGTGACCAAGCGGCTCGTCATCCTCGACTGCGACGGCGTCCTCTTCGATTCGTCCGACGCGAACGTCGCCTTCTACAACGCGATCCTCGAGCGCATGGGCCGTCCGCCGCTGGACGCGGAAGGCGAGGTGCTCGCGCACTGGATGGGCAGCCCGCAGCTGATCGCGAAGCTGTTCGCGAACGACGAGGAGGGGCATCGCGCCGCGCGGACGCTCGCCCGGGAGCTCGACTACACGCCGTTCCTGTACCTGATGCAGCCGGTGCCGGAGCTGGCCGAGACGCTGCGCTGGATCCGCGAGCGCTCGTCCACGGCGCTCGCCACCAACCGCGGCAGCACGGTACCGCAGCTGCTCGAGCACTTCGGGCTCGACGTGCACTTCGATCTCGTGGTCGGCACGCACCACGTGGCCCGTCCGAAGCCCGCGCCGGACATGCTGCTGCACTGCCTCGAGCACTTCGCGCTCGATCCGGCGGACGCGGTCTACGTCGGCGACTCGCCGACCGATCGCGAGGCGGCGCACGCCGCGGGGATCGACTTCATCGCCGTCGGCCGGCTCGCGCACGACCGGCGCGTCGCGACGTTCGCGGAGCTGCGCTCGCACCTCCGCTGACGCGGACGACGCGGAAGCTCCGACCGCGCCGATTGGGGCGTCGCCTCAGCGGCGACGGACGTTGCTCGCGGTCTCGAGCTTCGCCTGGCGGTCGGTCGGCTTCGCGGCCTTCGCGGCCGCGGCGCCGGCGCGGGTCGCGCTGCGTGCCGCACTCGTGGTCGCGGTCGCCGACTGCGAGCGCGAGGCGACCTGCGCTGCGGCCTTGCCGCGCGCCACCAGCGCCGCCGCGGGCTTCGACTTCGCCTTGCCGCGCGTCGACGATGCGGACGCGACGGTCGTCGTGCGCGCCGCACTGCGCGCCTTGCTGCGGCTCGCGACGACGGTGGCGCGGCGCCGCGTGCTGCGGGCACTCGCGACCCGGGTGGGCGGAGGATTGCGCCGCGCCTGCTCGAGCGCGAGCTGGACCACCGGAGCGGTGTCGTCGAAGGTCGAGAAGCCGTACTCCATCAGCTTGCGGGTGTCGCCCCACATGTCGCTCGCGCCGAACACCACGGTGATGACCCGCCGGCCGTTCAACTCGCCAGCGCCCGCGAAGCACCGTCCCGCGGCACGCGTGTAGCCGGTCTTGCCGAGCACCGGAACGAAGTAGCCGTTCAGGAGCCGGTTCTTGCTGTGCAGCGCGACCGGATGGATGCGGTCGTCCTCGATCTGGATGATCTTCGCGTTGGTCCCGGCGACCTCGCGGAAGCCCGGCACGGTCAGCGCGTGGCGAAGGATCATCGCCATGTCGTGCGGCGTGGTGAGGTGCTCGTCGTCGGGCAGGCCGTTCGGATTGTGGAAGTGCGTGTTGGTCGCACCGATCTCGCGGGCGCGCTGGTTCATCAGCGACGCGAACTCGGGCACGCTGCCGGCGAGCCCCTCGGCCACGACCACCGCGGCATCGTTCGCCGACTTCAGCATCAGCGCGTAGGTCAGGTCCTCGAGGTCGATGCGCTGGCCGGCGCGCAGGCCGAGCTTGGACGGCGCCTGGGACGCGGCGTACGGGCTCACCTCGAAGCTGCGGTCGAGGCGTCCGCTCTCGAGCGCGAGCATGGTGGTCATGATCTTGGTCGTGCTCGCCGGCGGCATCTGCCGGTCGGCATCGCGCTCCCAGATGACGCGCCCGGTCGTGCCGTCGAGCACCACCGCGGCGCGGCCGGTGATCGCCGGGGGTGGCAGCTCGGCTCGCGCCGCCGGTGCAGCCAAAGCCGCGAGCAGCATTGCCAAGGACACCGCCACGGTGACGTGGTTCTCCCGCCCGCGATCCCGCATGCGCACTCCCATCCTCCCAACCGCCAAAGGCTGCCTTATAACCGAGGCTGTCGGACGTGTGAAGCGCTCTGTTGAGCGGATGACCGGTTTGGCGCCCTGCGTCGTGAGCTACGTCGCCCGCACCTCCGCCGGGATCCAGCGGTCGTGGAGCTCGCCGACGTAGGTCGACATCGGGCGCATCAGCGTGTCCTCGCCGATCTGCTCGAGGACGTGCGCCGTCCAGCCGCCGACCCGGGACACCGCGAAGGTCGGGGTGAAGATCTCCGGCTCGAGCCCGACTCCGTGCAGCACCAGCGCGGTGTAGAACTCGACGTTGGTCTCGATCCGACGACCGGGCTTGCGCTCGCGCAGGACCTCGAGGATCGCAGCCTCGACCGTCCGGGCGTCCGCATAGAGCGTCGCGTCGCCGCCGCGCTCGAAGAGCCGGGCCGCGGCCGCGGCGAGAACCTCGGCGCGCGGGTCGCGCACCGAGTAGACGCGGTGCCCGAAGCCCATCATGCGCTCGCCGCTCGCGAGCGCCTCGTTGGTCCAGGCCCGGGCCTCGTCCTCGAGCGGCCTGCCGGAACGCGCCGCGCGCTCGCGGATGCGGAACACCATCTCGAGCGCGGGTCCGGGGGCACCCCCGTGCAGCGGGCCCTTGAAGGCGCCGAGCGCGCCGACGATCGCCGACAGCATGTCCGAGCGCGTGCTCACCACGACGCGCGCCGCGAAGGTCGACGCGCTGAGGCCGTGGTCGATCACGGTGACGAGATAGGTCTCGAGTGCACGGACGATCTCGTCCGGCGCGGGCGCGCCGCGCAGCATGGCGAGGTAGTTCGCCGCGTGCCGGAGCCGCGCGTCGGGTGCAACCGGCGGCAGGCCGGCGCGAAGGCGGACGTAGGTCGCGACGATGGTCGGCATGCGCGCGACCACGTCGATCGCGCCGGAGAGGTTGGACGCGGGATCGCCGCCGCGCGCCGGCGTGCCGTCGAGCTGCAGCGTGTCCACCGCCATGCGGAGCGCGTCCATGATCGGCAGGTGGCGCGCCGCCGCCGCGTGCAGCAGCGTGATCGTGCCGGCGGGCAGCCAGCGCCGCGTCGCGAGACGGTGGTGCAGCTCGTCGGCCTCGGCAGCCGTGGGCAGGCGCCCGTGCCACAGCAAGTGGAGCGCCTCCTCGTAGGTCGCCCGGGGCGCGATCTCCTCCACCGGGTAGCCGCCGATCGTGAGGGTGCCGCGATCGCCGTCCACATGGCTGATCCGGGTCGCGACCGCGACCACGCCGGCGAGTCCGCGTGCGATTGGTTCCATGTCGTTCCTCCTCCGTTTCGTGCGCGGCAAGGTGAACAACATTGACTATATTGAGTCAATCTCGATTCATTCATCAACATTGATTACGAACGCAAGAAATGACACGGCAGTCCACGTGGACGACCTCTCCGCCGACGAAGCCGCGCGTGAGCTCGGAGTCACGCTCGCGACGCTCTACGCCTACGTGAGCCGCGGACTGCTGCGGTCGCGCAGCGAGCCCGGCACCCGGCGGCGGCGCTACGTGGCCGAGGACGTCTGGCTGCTGCAGCAGAGGAAGGAGCAGCGGCGCGACCCCGTCCGCACCGCCGAGGAAGCTCTCCACCAGGGGTTGCCGGCCATCGAGTCGCGGCTGTCCGTCATCCGGGACGGGCGCCTGTACTACCGCGGCAAGGACGTCCTGTCGCTCGCGACGAGCCACACGCTCGAGCAGGTCGCCGCTTTGCTGTGGGCGGGCGACCTCGAAGCGCCCCTGCCCGACGAGGACCCGCTGCCCTCACCGACCGCCGACTGGAAGACGCTGCTGCGGATCGGCGCAACCCTGCCTCCGCTGGAGGCCTTCGAGCTCGTGCTGCCGCTGCTCGCGGCGCGCGACTCGGGCGCCTACGACGCGCAGCCGGCGTCGGTGCAGCGGATCGGCCTGCGCATCGTGCGCATCCTCGCGGCGGCCGCGGTCGGCGCGAAGCCGTCACGCGAGGAGACCGCCGTCGTGCTGCAGCAGGGCTGGCCGACCGCATCGGTCGCCGACCGGGCCCTGATCCGCGCCGCGCTGGTGCTCTACGCCGACAACGGCATCAACCCCTCGAGCTTCACCGCGCGCTGCGTCGCCTCGGCCGGCTCGACGCCGTACGCGCTGGTGATCGCGGGGCTCGCGGCGCTGCAGGGCACCAAGCACGGCGGCGCCTGCGAGCGCGCCGAGGCGCTGCTCGAGGAAGCGGGCGACGCGGCCGGCGCACGGCGCGTCGTCGAGGCGCGGTTGCGGCGCGGGGAGGCGATCCCCGGCTTCGGACACCCGCTCTATCCGGCCGGCGATCCGCGCGGGGCCCTGCTGCTCCAGCTGGTCGGCGAGCACCACGGCCGCGCGCGCGACGTCGCCCTCGCGACGGCGATGGTGCACGCAGTGCGCGACCTGACCGGACAGATGCCGAACGTCGACTTCGGCGTGGTGACGCTCTGTCGCGCGCTTCGGCTGCCTCCGGGATCGGCGCTGGCGCTGCTCGGGATCGGCCGGACGGTGGGCTGGATCGCGCACGGGCTCGAGCAGTACCAGGAAGGCCGGCTCATCCGGCCGCGCGCCCGCTACTCCGGCGAGCCGCCCCAGTCCTGACGCACACGTTGTCAGACCGGGACCCGGCCGATACCCTGCTCGCGGGCCCTGGAGGAGAGGAAGGGATGCTACGCGTGCAGCTCGCTCGAACCGGCAAGTCGTCTTTCTGGAAGCGTGCGGTCGTCGTCGCCGCCGGCGTCGCGATGGCGCTCGCGTCGGCGCGGGACGCCGCCGCGCGGAAGTGGGTCGAGGAGGACTTCTGGCCGCGCGAGCCCTCGACCTTCACCTTCGTGCCGCCCAGCAAGCCCGGCCCGCAGAGCAACGAGCGCACGGTCGTCGGGCAGGTCCTGCGCTACAGCCCCGACAAGGGCGACACCTTCTTCGACCTCGCCCGCTATTTCGACCTCGGATACAATGAGCTCGTCGATGCCAACCCCGGCGTGGACGAGTGGATCCCGGGACACTTCGACAAGCCGGTGATCGTGCCGCAGGAGTTCATCCTGCCCAACGGCAGCTACGAGGGGATCGTCATCAACGTCCCCGAGATGCGCCTCTACTACTACCCGCCGTCGAAGGGTGGCGAGCGTACCGTCGTGACGTTCCCCGTCGGACTCGGCCGCGAGGAGTGGAAGACGCCGACCGGCAAGTTCAGCGTGCGCGAGAAGACGGTCAACCCGACCTGGAACATCCCGGAGTCGATCCGCAAGGAGCGCATCGCGGACAAGGGCTACAGCGAGAAGATGATTCCGGGCGGCGACCCGACCAATCCGCTGGGCAAGTACCGCATGCGGCTCACGCTCGACCTCTACGGCATCCACGGCACCAACATCCCGTGGGGCGTCGGCATGCTGGTGAGCCACGGCTGCGTGCGGCTCTACCCGGAGGACATCGAGAAGTTCTATCCGATGATCCCGGTCGGAACGCCCGGCGTGTTCGTCTACCAGCCGATCAAGGTCGGCATGCGCGACGGGCGCGTCTACGTCGAGGTCCACAAGGACATGTACGGCTTGAAGCCGGGCGTGTACCGCGAGACGCGCGCGATGCTCGAGCAGCACGGCTTCATGAGCGTCGTCGACGAGGAGAAGCTCCGCGCCGCGGTGCTCGAGCAGAGCGGCATGCCGGTCGACGTCACCGCCGGCGGATCGCGCAGCGGCGGCTACGCGCCGGCGCCCTCGCTGCACGACGCGGGCGAGGTCCACGAGGCTGCCCCCCCGGCTCCCGCGGATCTCGACCAGGAGGCAGTACGCCCCTCGTCGGGCACCGTCGGCCGCGGTACGGCGGCGGGCGCAGCAGCGCGTCCGACGTCCGATCGCATGACGACCGAGACGGTGGTTCCGTCGCGCGCCACGGTGGATGCGGCCCGGCGTCCGCTGACCAACGACGAGCGCTAGACGTACGAGACGTCGGCCGCGGCCCCGGACGGGACCGCAGCCGACGCCGCGCGCTCGTTCAGCAGGCCGGAATGGCCTGCGGCTCGCTTCCGCCGAGCTCGGACGGAAGCGGCACGCCGGACTTCGCGTTCTGCGTCCGCCAGCGGCTCAGGCCCTGGCGGATGTAGTCCGGATTCATGTCGACGATCTGGCAGATGTTCTCGAACGAGAACAGCCAGCGCTTGTCCGGCGACATGATCCACTCGTACGACTCCGCGAAAAGCTGCCGGCCGCGCAGATCCGACGTGTGCGCGTACTTCTGGAAGCAATCGATGGCGTCCTCGAGCACCGCGAGCATCAGACGGCGCTCGCGATCGAAGCCGGCCTCCTTGCGGAAGAACGAAAAGAACTGCCCCGGCAGAAGCACGTCCGGCTCGAAGAGCCCTCCGGAGCGATCCTGCATTCCCGAGGCACGTGACCGCATCTTCCCATTCATGAACCGCGTCCTCCCCCGAGCGGATTCATCCGCCCGCCGACGGCGGGCAGGCCCCCAATGGCCGCGAAAGTTAGTGCGGTCGCATCGCTGCGACCAAATGAATTTGGCTTCTTCGCGAAAATGAGTACGCCTAATTCGTCTGCATCGGGGAAATCGCGAGCGGACATCGTGCGCGACGCGTTCCCCGGGATGGATTTTGCGCCGCGCCGCGCTCTGGGATACGCAGAACCCTTCAACCCGAGGAGAGCATTCCGACCATGGCCGAACCGGTATCGTCAAGCAACGAACCCCAGAAGACCAGCAACATGGCAGCGATCCTCGGCTGGGGCTCGCTCGCCCTGGGCACGATCGCCTTCATCTACTTCATCGCGATCCAGCTCGGCGTGCAGTGGGAAGGCCGCGAGCAGGAAGCGCTCAAGATGGTCCGGGAGTACAAGGGCCCGGGAATGCAGTTCAACCTCGCCGACCAGACCATCGCGGTCGGCAACGCGGCGCGCGAGAAGGGCGGCTTCATCGGCGAGTTCTCGTGGGCGGCGAAGCACGACGAGGGGCCGGCCTACAAGGTCGAGCTCACCTGGAAGGAAGGCAGCTCGAACCACCGCGCGAGCTGGAAGGTGAACCTCGAGGACAAGACCGTCCTGCCCGCGGACGTCGAGGCGCAGAAGTTCATGAAGCCGGCCGGCTCCTCCTGACGGAGCCGGCGTTCACGCGGCCGCCGCTCAGGCGGCCGCAGGCAGCCGGTACGCGGTGAGCTCCACCAGTCCGGCTGCGTCGCGCTTTCCGGCGTTCCATCTCTCGAGCACCAGCTCCGCCGGACAGCGCCCGCGCCGCGCGTCGTCGCGCGCGCGCTCGAGGTAGATCGCCTCGGTCTCGCCGCGCGCGTCGCGGCAGTTCTGCCGACGCAGACCCTCCTCCGCGATGTCGATCAGTTCGCGCGCGAGGTCCTGCACGCGGTACTTGCGCACCGGCGTCGCGAGCGCGCCCTTGTGCACCGCGGCGTTCAGGCGCACGCGCTCCTCGAAGCTCCAGTCCTTCACCAGGTCCCACGCGCCGAGCATGCAGTCCGGCTCGTAGAGCACGCCCTTCGCGATCGCGGACAGCGCGAGCATCGACTCCGGGGGCTGGCTGTCGACCATGCGCAGCTCGAGGTACTGCTTGAGGCGCACCTCCGGGAACAGGGTCGAGAGGTGCAGCGCGAAGTCGCCGACGGTCGCGCGAAGCCCGTTCGCGCCCTCCTTCCAGAAGCGGCGGAACGGCACGCCCGTCAGGTCGTGGTAGGTCTTTCCGCGCTTGACGAAGTACATCGGCACGTCGAGCGCCCACTCGACGTAGTCGATGAAGCCCGCGCGCGGCGAGAACACGAACGGCAGGATGCCCGAGCGGCTGTTGTCGGTGTCGGTCCAGATGTGGCCGCGGTACGACAGATAGCCGTTGGGCTTGCCGTCGCTGATCGGCGAGTTGGCGAACAGCGCGTTCAGGATCGGACCGATGCCGGTGGCGACGCGCACCTTCTGCATCGCGTCCGACTCGCTCGAGAAGTCGAGGTTCACCTGGACCGTCGCGGTCTGCTTCATCATCCGCTGGCCCATGGTCCCGACCTTCAGCATGTACGGGCCCATGATCCCGTAGCGCTTCTTCGGCACCCACTCGATCTCGTCGAGCGTGCTGAAGGGCTGGATGCCGAGGCCGAGAAACGCGACGTCGAGCTCGTCGCCGACCGCGACGATCTGGCCGACGTGCTCGCGCAGCTCCTCGTCCGCCTCGTGCAGCGTCGCGTACGGCTTCCCGGAGAGCTCGATCTGACCGCCCGGCTCGAGCGTGATCTCGCCCCGGCCCCCGGACAGAGCGATGATGCGGCCTTCCTCCTCCTGCGGCTCCCAGCCGTAGCGGTCGGCGAGGCGGGCCAGGATCTTCTCGACCCCGCGCGGACCGGAGAATGGAATCGCGGCGCCGGTACGACGGTCGACCGCGGCCTTCTCGTACTCGGTGCCGACGCGGAACTCCGAGCGCGGCTTTGCCCCGCGCTCGAAGTGCTCGAGCAGCTGCTCGATGCTCTCGATCGGCGCGGCGTCGGGGCCGGTCTCGTCAGCGATGTAGTCGGACATTCCGCTCCTCGGCCCGGACGGGGTTCGGATGCGCACAAAATGGGCGCGGGGTGCCGGAAAGGCGCAACAGTAGGAGGCCGATCGCGCCGAAACAAGACGCGTCCGCCGCGCGGCGTCAGTCCTCGATCAGGACGAGCGTGCCGTCGGGCACCATCTCGTAGAGCTCGACGACGTCGTCGTTCATCAGCGACACGCAGCCGAACGTCCAGTCGATGCCGAGCTGGTTGAAGCGCTCCTTGTCGGTGCCGTGGATGCCGATCTCGCCGCCGGGTCCGGCGGCCGCGAGCCCCTCCTCGAGCGCGCGCCGGTGGTCGTCGCGGTCGCTCAGGTTCGGGTAGTCGAGCAGCATGAAGCGCGTCCAGCGCGCGTGCGGCCGCTTGCCGACGATGCGGTACAGGCCGTTCGGCGTGCGCCGGTCGCCCTCGTGCACCTTGACGCCGGGCACGCGGCCGAACGCGATCTTGTCGAACGTCCGCGCCCATTCCCCGTAGTGGTAGACGCTGAGCGTCCGGCACGAGCGCCGCACCACGATGACCCACGGCTCGGCCCGCGCCCACTCGAGCGGAGAACGGTCGTCGCGCGGCGGCGCGTTCAGCATCGACGACGTCGGCAACGTCGACGTCTCCGTGCACGCGAGCGGCGCGAGCAGCAGCAGGAGCACCAGCGCGCCGCGAAGCGCCATCCTCCACCCGGCAGTCCTTCCCACGCGCGACCCTATACCATCCCGCACTGCGTGCGGGACGGGGGAGAGCGCGTTGGCAAGGTGGCGAGGTCCGGGTAAACAGGTGCGCTGCGGCCGGTCCGGGCAGCAGCGCCTCGCCACGCCGCAACCAGGAGAAAGCCGCATGTCCGTCGATCAGCTCGAGTTCCGCAGGGTCATGGGACACTTCGCGACCGGAGTGACCGTCGTCACGTCGCACGACGGCGCCGGCAAGCTCGGCGGGCTCACCGCGAACTCGGTCGCGTCGGTGTCGCTCGACCCACCGCTGGTGCTCGTCTGCGTCGACAAGAAGTCCGACAGCTATCCGCTCTTCGCCGCGTCGCAGACCTTCGCGGTGAACATCCTCGCCAACGAGCAGGAGACGCTGTCGCGCCGCTTCGCGAAGTCGGGCGGCGACAAGTTCACCGGCGTCGGCTACCGCATCGGCAGCACCGGCTGCCCGATCCTGAGCGACACCATCGCATTCCTCGACTGCAGGGTGCGCTACACGTTCGAGGCCGGCGACCACACGATCTACGTCGGCGAGGCGGTCGAGATCGCGGTGGGATCGGAGGCGGATCCGCTGCTCTACTTCCGCGGCGGCTACCGGAACCTGAGCGCATGAGCGGGCGGCGCGCGCGCGCGACGCTCCTCCTCGCCGTCACCCTCTTCGCGGTCGCCGGCTGCCAGCAGAGCGGCGGCGGCGGCGCCGGCGGCGAGAAGCCGTTCCGGGTCGCACTGCTGACGCCGGGTCCGATCAGCGACGGCGGCTGGAACGCGAGCGCGTACGACGGGCTGCAGCTCATCAAGAAGGAGCTCGGCGCCGAGATCAGCAACGTGCAGACGGGCACGCCGAGCGAGTTCGCACAGGGCTTTCGCGACTACGCGGAGCAGGGCTACGACCTCGTCTTCGGGCACGGCTTCGAATTCCAGGATCCCGCGATGCAGGCCGGGAAGGAGTTCCCGAACACCGCGTTCGTCGTCAGCTCGGGCAGCGTGCACGCAGCGAACGTCGCGTCGATGACCTTCCACCTCGACCAGGCGACGTACCTCGCCGGCATCGTCGCCGCGTCGCTGTCGAAGACCGGCCGCGCCGGCTGCGTCGGCGGCATCAAGCTGCCGGTGATCCGGACCACGTTCGAGGGCTTCACCGCCGGCGCGAAGAGCGTCAAGCCCGATTTCGTCGTCGCCGAGGCCTACACCGGAAGCTTCGAGGACGTCGCCGCCGCCAAGGCCGCAACCGACGCCCTGATCGCGCAGGGCGCCGACTTCGTCCTGCAGAATGCTGACGCGGCCGGGCTCGGCGTCTTCCAGTCCGCCGGTGCGAAGGGCGTGCTCGCCTTCGGCACCAACCGCGACCAGAGCGACGTCGCGCCCGACACCGTGCTCGCCAGCGCGACCATCTCGATCCCGAAGGCCTTCCTGCAGGTCGCGCGCGAGGTGAAGGAGAAGATGTTCCAGGGACGCGTTCTCGAGGAGGACCTCGCGAGCGGCGTCATCGGCTTCGTCGTCAACCCGAAGCTCGCGAATCGGATCCCCGCGGACGTGCAGCAGCGCGTCGCCGATGCGCAGAAGCAGATCGAGAGCGGGGCACTGAAGGTCGGACAATGAGCGGAACGTCGGTCTCGGACGCGCGCGACGCGCGCCTCGCGGTGGTGGTGCTGGCGGCGGGGCAGGGAACGCGGATGAAGTCCGCGCACGCGAAGGTGCTGCACCGTCTCGGCGGCAAGCCGCTGATCCGCCACGTGCTCGACGCGTGCGCTCCGCTCGGAGCCGCGCACGCCGTGGTCGTCGTCGGACATCAGGCGGAGAAGGTCGAGGCGGCCTGCGGCGGATACGGCGCGGCGTTCGCACTGCAACGCGAGCAGCGGGGCACGGGGCACGCGGTCCGCGTCGCCTGCGAGGCGCGGCTGGGCGGTTTCGCCGGCGATGTCGTGATCGTCTACGGCGACGTGCCGCTGCTCGAGACCGCGACGCTGCAGCGCCTCCTGCGCCGCCACCGCGAGCAGGGCGCGCTGCTCTCGCTGCTCACCACCGTGGTCGACGACCCGTTCGGCTACGGCCGCATCGTGCGCGACGGCGCGGGCCGTCTCGAGGCGATCGTCGAGGAGCGCGACGCGAGCGACGCGCAGAAGCCGATCCGCGAGGTGAACCCCGGCATCTACTGCGTGCAGAGCGGCTTTCTCGCCGAGGCGCTCGCCGGTCTTTCGCCGAACAACGCGCAGGGCGAGCTCTACTTGACGGACATCGTCGCGGCCGCCGTCGCGCGCGGCGGTGCGCTCGTCACCGAGCCCGTCGATCCGCACGAGGTCGCGGGCATCAACTCGCGCGCGGAGCTGGCACGGCTCGAGGCCGTGCTGCGCCAGAACGTCGTCGCGCGCCACATGGCGGCGGGCGTGACCTTCCTCGATCCGGCGACCGCGTACGTCGAGGCGTCGGTGACGATCGGCGCCGACACGGTGATCGGCCCTTCCGTCCACCTGCAGGGCCACACGACGATCGGCCGCGACTGCACGATCGAGGGCAACGCGTACGTCACCGACTGCGAGCTCGCGGACGGCGTCCGCCTGCGTCCGATGGTGGTTCTCGCCGAGGCGAAGGTCGGCAGCGGTGCGATCGTCGGGCCGTTCGCGCAGCTGCGGCCCGGCGCGGAGCTGCACGAGGACGTCCACATCGGCAACTTCGTCGAGGTGAAGAAGTCGGTGATCGGCGCCGGTACCAAGGCGAACCACCTGGCCTATCTGGGCGACGCGACGATCGGCCGCGCGAGCAACATCGGCGCGGGCACGATCACCTGCAACTACGACGGCTTCGTGAAGCACCGCACGATCATCGGCGACCGCGTGCAGATCGGCAGCGACAGCCAGCTGGTGGCGCCGGTGACGATCGGCGACGACGCCTACGTCGCGACCGGAACGACCGTGCGCCACGACGTCGAGCCCGGCGCGCTCGCGTTCAATCCGAAGCCCGACCAGCGCCGCGCGGGCTGGGTCGAAGGCTTCCGCAAGCGGAAGGCGCCGGCGAAGAAGGGCTGACCGCGCGCGGCCACGCGAGCGACTCCGCGCTCACGCCTGCGCGGCGCGCGCGGACCGGCGCTCGTCCGTCCGAGCGTCCTCCCGCGCCGCGACGCGCCCGAGCAGGAGATAGAGCGGCGCCATCGCGGCGAACAGCGCGGCGCACACGAGCCACGCGGCCGGAATCCCCCAGCCGCGCGCCACCGCACCGATCGCCAGCAGCCCGAGCGAGCCGCCGAGCATGAATGCCATGCCGCCGACCGAGAGCACGGTAGCGCGCAGGTCCTCGCCGACGTGCTCGTTCAGCCAGGCGGTCACGATCGGCTGTCGCGCGGCGGTGCCGACCTCGAAGATCACGAGTGCTGTGACCAGCGGCCAGAGCGCGTCGGCCAGGGCCGCCGCGACGAGGAACGCCGCACGCCACAGCGCGACGCCGAACAGCAGCCACTCGCGGCGCACACGCCGCAGCAGCGGGCCCACGACCAGCGAGCCCACCACCGCGGCGAGGTTCAGGATCGCCCACGCCCAGCCGAGGAGCCAGAAGCCGCGGCCCGAGATCTCCTCGAGCCGCGGCGGCCAGTAGAGGATCACCGGCATGAACGCCGCCGCGCTGACGACGGTCAGCAGGCACAGCATGCGCAGCACCGCGTGGTCGCGCACGGCGACGACGCCGCCCGTCACCGTGGTCCACATCGAGCGTGGCGCGGCGAGCCGAGACGCGCGGCGCACACCGCGGTCGTCGCGCATCGCGAGCAATCCGACGACGAAGGCGAAGCCGTTGAACGACGCGGCGACGAGCCACGTCGCGGTGAAGCCGAAGCGGTCCGCGAGGTAGCCGCACGCGACGCCGCCGACCACCATCACGCCGCGCACGATCGCCTGCGCGCGCGAGAACATGCGGTCGGCCGGGCGGTGATCGCCCTCGGCGCGGACACCGTCGACCGCCCAGGCGTCGATCGCGCCGCTCGCGAGGGTCACGCCGAACGCGTCCACGATCTCGGCGACGGCGCAGGCGGTGAAGCCCTCCGCCACCGAGTACATCGAGAACGCGAGCATCCGGACCAGGCACGAGAGCAGGAACGAGACCTTCCGCCCGTACAGATCCGCCACCGCGCCGGTCGGCACCTCGAAGAGGAACGTGCCGAACTGGAAGATCGCCAGCACGAGCCCGACCTGGAAGAGGTCGAGGCCGCGGCTCTGCAGGAAGATGGGGTAGACCGGGTGCATGAACCAGCCGGGCAGGTTCCACAGCGCCACGACGACGTAGTAGGTGCGTTCGGTTCGCGTCATGGCCTGCTCCGCCCGGCGCGCCGGGCATCGGCTTCCCAGACGCCCCGGACGCCTTTCTGTCAACGCGGCGCGATGACACGATCGTCGAGAGCCGCCCCGCGACCCACGACGCCCCTCCGGCAACCCCTCCCGCGTCACGACCTAAAGACCGGCATTGTTAGGTCCGATCAGCGCAGGGTAGTCTCCCCGACGACCTCAGGAGAAAACGGGAACCCCCACCTATGTGCGGAATCATGGGCTACATCGGCGAGCAGGACGCGAGCCGGATCATCGTCGACGGCCTGCGCCGCCTGGAATACCGCGGCTACGACTCGGCCGGCGTCGCGACGCTCGTCAACGGCCACGTCGACATCCGGCGCTGCGTCGGCAAGCTCGACAACCTCGAGAAGCTGCTGCGCGACAAGCCCCTCGAGGGAGCGATCGGCCTCGGCCACACGCGCTGGGCGACGCACGGACGCCCATCCGAGGAGAACGCCCACCCGCACCGCGCCGGCAAGGTCGTGGTGATCCACAACGGGATCATCGAGAACTACCTCGAGCTGAAGGCCGAGCTGCAGAAGAAGGGGCGCACCTTCCACTCGGAGACCGACACCGAGGTCATCTCCCAGCTGATCGACGACCACCTGGCGAACGGGCTCACGTTCCTCGATGCGGCTCGCGCCGCGGTCAAGCAGCTGCAGGGGTCTTTCTCGATCGTGGTCCTGTGCGACGACGACAAGACACGCCTTCTCGCCGCGAAGACCGCGACCCCGATGGTGATCGGACTCGGCGAGGGCGAGAACTTCATCGCATCCGACATCCCCGCGATCCTCGACCACACGCGCAAGGTGCTGTTCCTCGAGGACGGCGAGATGGCCGAGGTTTCCCGCGACGGGGTGAAGGTCACCACGTTCGACGGCGAACCGGTCGAGCGCGCGCCGAAGCACATCACCTGGGATCCGGTCACGGCGCAGAAGGGCGGCTTCAAGCACTTCCTCGCAAAGGAGATCCACGAGCAGCCGCAGGCGATGATCGACACCATGCTCGGGCGCATCCGCCAGGAGGAGGGCGACGTCGCCCTGCCGGAGCTCGATGCGCTCGGCCTCGACTGGTCGGGGATCAAGCGGATCTACCTCACCGCCTGCGGCACCGCGTGGCACTCGTGCCTGGTCGGCAAGTTCCTGCTCGAGGAGATGACCCGCATCCCGGTCGACGTCGATTACGCGAGCGAGTTCCGCTACCGGCAGCCGATCCTCGGCCCGGACGTGCTGCTGATCGCGGTGTCACAGTCGGGCGAGACCGCCGACACGCTCGCCGCCGTCGAGGAGGCGCGCGGCGCGGGCGCCAAGGTGCTGGCGATCTGCAACGTCGTCGACGCGTCGATCCCGCGGCGCTCGAACGGCGTGCTCTACACGCACGCGGGACCCGAGATCTCGGTCGCGAGCACGAAGGCGTTCACCACCCAGCTCACGGCCTTCTACCTGCTGTCGCTGTACCTGGGACGCCAACTCGGCCGGCTCGACGAGCATCGCGGCCGCGCGCTGGTGTCGGACCTCGTGAACCTGCCGAGCCTCGTGCAGGAGACGCTGTCGCGCAGCAAGCAGATCGAGAAGATCGCCAAGAAGTACGGCCACGCCAGCGACTTCCTGTACCTGGGCCGCGGCATCAACTACCCGATCGCGCTCGAGGGCGCGCTGAAGCTCAAGGAGATCTCGTACATCCACGCCGAGGGCTATCCCGCCGGCGAGATGAAGCACGGGCCGATCGCGCTGATCGACGAGCAGCTGCCCGTGGTGGTCCTTCTGCCGAAGGACCCGATGTACCCGAAGACGCTGTCCAACCTGAAGGAGGTCGAGGCGCGCGGCGGGCGGATCATCGCGCTCACCGATGCGCCGTCACCCGAGCTCGAGGAAGTCGCCTGGGAGGTGGTGTCCATCCCGCAGGTGAACCACCTGCTCGCACCGATCCTGCTGGTGATTCCGCTGCAGCTTCTCGCATACTCGATCGCGGTGTACCGCGGCAGCGACGTCGACCAGCCGCGCAATCTCGCCAAGAGCGTCACGGTGGAGTGAGACGAATTCCGCATCGGAGCCGCCATTTCGATTGGTGACCGATCGACCGGCGTGAGATAGCCTCCGATAGAACCATCGCGGAGGGGAGCCGTGAACCACGGCGGCTTGACAGACGACCGATTTCGCCAGCTCGTCGAGCTGGCCCCGGATGCCATGCTCGGCGTGGCTGTGGACGGACGCATCGTCTGGGTGAACGCCCGGACCGAACGGTTGTTCGGCTGGGAGCGCAAGGATCTCCTCGAGAGGCCGGTCGAGCTCCTGCTCCCCGATGCCCTGCGCACGGCCCACGCCCGCCATCGCGCCACCTTCAGCAAGGACCCGCGCACCCGCCCGATGGGCGTCGGCCTCGACCTGTCCGCGCGGCGCAAGGACGGCTCGACGTTCCCGGCGGAGATCAGCCTCGTTCCGCTCGACACCCCCGACGGACTGGTCGTGACCGCCGTCGTCCGCGACCTGACCGAGCGCCGGCGCGACGAGGCGGAGCGCCTGCGTCTCGTTCGCGAGCGGGCCGAAGCCGAGATCGCGAGCCGCACCAAGGACCAGTTTCTCGCGACCCTGTCGCACGAGCTGCGTACCCCGTTGCAGGCGATCCTCGGCTGGGTGCGCATGCTGCGCTCGGGCTCGCTCGACGAGACCGTCGCCGCCCGCGCGCTCGAGACCATCGAGCGCAACGCACGCATCCAGGCACGGCTGATCGACGACCTGCTCGACGTGTCGCGGATCGTGTCCGGAAAGGTCCAGCTCGACTGCCGCATCGTCGAGCTGCCGCTGGTGATCGACGCCGCGATCGACGCCGTCCGCGCGACGGCGTACGCGCGCCGCATCCGCCTGCACACGCTGATCGACCCGGCCGTGGGCGCGGTGTGGGGCGATCCCGAGCGACTGCAGCAGGTGGTCGGCAACCTGGTCTCCAATGCCGTCAAGTTCACTCCGGACGGCGGCAAGGTCGAGGTGCGGGTCGAGCCCGGCACCGGCGACACGGCGCGCATCGTCGTGACCGACACCGGCAAGGGGATCGACGCGTCGCTCCTCGATCAGGTGTTCGAGCGCTTCGCGCAGGGCGACCGCACCGGCCGGCTGCAGGGCGGGCTCGGGCTCGGGCTGGCCATCGTGCGCAATCTCGTCGAGCTGCACGGCGGTACCGTGAACGCCGACAGCCTGGGCGACCAGAAGGGCGCTCGCTTCGTCGTGACGCTGCCGCTCGCGGCGGGTGGACGCGTCGCGCCGCCAGCTGCGGAGCCGGAGACCCTCGCTCGGGAGACCGCATCGAGCCTCGACGGGCTGCGCGTCCTCGTGGTGGACGACGAGCCCGACACGCTGGAGGTGGTCGGCGCGGCGCTGCGGCACGCGGGCGCGCAGGTGACGAGCGCGTCGTCCGCCGCCGAGGCGATGCAGCGCTTCGCGGAGTCCGCCCCGGACATCCTGATCAGCGACCTCGCGATGCCGGGCGAGAACGGCTTCGATCTCATCACCAGGATTCGCGCCTTCGCAGGCGAGCGCGGCGGCAACGTGCCGGCGGTCGCGCTGAGCGCCTTCACCGGCGTCGAAGACCGGCGCCACGCGATGAACGCGGGCTTCCAGCTCTACGTCGCAAAGCCCGTCGAGCCGCTCGAGCTCGTCCGGCTCGTGCGCACTCTCTCGCCCGAAGCGAGGGCGAATGGCGGCTGAGGGCTTACGCGTGCCGAGCGCGGCCAGCGACCGCCTCGACTTCTTCGACAACGCGCCGTGCGGATTCCACGCGCTCGACGCGAACGGCGTGTTCCTCGACGTCAACGAGACCGAGCTCCAGCTGCTGCAGCGGACACGCACCGAACTGGTCGGCAAGCTGCGCTTCCTCGATCTGCTGAGTGCATCGAGCAAGCTGCGCTTCGCGCGAGAGTTCCCGACCTTCAAGCGCAACGGGCGCATCGAGGGGCTCTCCTTCGACGTGGTCCGCAAGGACGGCACCGCGGTCCCGGTGCTGGTCACGGCCACGGCGGTGTACGAGGACGGGCGCTTCGTCCGCAGCCGCTCCGTCGTGATGCGCGATCCGCGGCGCGGCCTGTCCGAGGAGTCCCTGCAGGAGGCGTACGACGCGCTCCGGGCGAAGTCCGACGAGACGACGCGCCAGCTCGAGACCGTGATCACCACGCTGCGTGACGAGATCCGGGAGCGCGAGCGTGCGGAGGCTCTGCTCCGCCTGAGCGAGGAGCGCGCGGTCGCCGTGATCGACGCCGTGATCGACGGGGTCGTCACGATCGACGAGAGCGGCTTCGTCGAGACCGTGAACCCGGCGGCGGAGCGGATCTTCGGCTGGCGCGAGAGCGAGCTCCTCGGGCGCAGCGCACTGCTGCTGGTGTCCGAGACGGTCGCGGCACGGTACCGCCTGTTTCTCGCGCGCAACCGCGACGACGAAGGGCTCATCGGCACGAAGCGCGAGATCGACGGCTTCCGCCGCGACGGAAGCGTGTTTCCGATGGAGGTCGCGTTCAGCGAGATGCGACTCGGCGGGCGGCGGCTGTTCATCGCGACGGTGCGCGACCTGTCCGACAAGCGCCGCGCCGATGCCGAGCTGGCGCGCCTCCAGGAAGAGGTGCGCCGCAACGAGGTCATGGCGCTCATCGGCTCGCTGGTCGCGGGCTTCGCGCACGAGGCGCGCAATCCGCTGTTCGGCATCTCGGCGGTGCTCGACGCGCTGGCGGCGCGCTTCGGCGAGGGCTCCGAGTACGCCGAGCACTTCTCGCTGCTGCGCCGTGACGTCAGACGCCTGAACGACCTCATGCAGGACCTGCTCGAATTCGGCCGTCCGACCGCGAACGCGGACCTCGCGCCGCAGCCGATCGGGCGCGTGCTCGCGGATGCCGTCTCCGAATGCGCGACGCTGCGCGAAAGCAGCGGCGTCGACGTGGAGCTGCGGGGCGTCGACGACGAGGTCCGCGTCGCGGCCAACGTGCGCCTCGTGCGCGCCTTCCAGAATCTCCTGCAGAACGCGATCCAGTTCTCGCCGCGCGGCTCGGCGGTGACGCTCGCGATCGCGCGCTGCGAGCCCGACACGATCTCGTGCGTCGTGCGCGATCGTGGCCCCGGGCTCGCAGCCGCGGACCTGCCGCGGCTGTTCGAGCCGTTCTACACGCGTCGCCGCGGCGGGACCGGCCTCGGGCTGGCGATCGTGCAGCGCATCGTCGAGGAGCACCGCGGCACGGTCGCTGCCGCGAATCATCCGGAAGGGGGCGCCGAGATCACCGTCCGGCTGCCGGTGGTGGAGCCATGAGCACGGCGGACTCGTCGAGCCGCATCCTGATCGTCGACGACGAAGCCGCGGTGCGCTTCGGGATGCGCGAGTTCCTGCGCGCGAAAGGCTACACCGTGGACGAGGCCGGCGACTGCGCCGCCGCCGAGGAAGCGTTCCGGAACACGCCGCCCGACGCGGTGGTGCTCGATCACCATCTGCCCGACGGCACCGCGCTCGAGCTGTTGCCGCGGCTCCGGCGCATCGACGCCACGATCCCGGTGGCGGTGCTGACCGGACACGGCTCCATCGACCTCGCGGTCGAGGCGATCAAGCAGGGCGCCGAGCACTTCCTCACCAAGCCCGTCGAGCTGCCGGCGCTGCTCGTGATCCTGGAGCGGATGGTGGAGCGGCGACGCAGCGAGAGCCGCCGCCTCGTGGAGGCCGTCCGCGGCCGGAAGACACAGCGCGACCCCTTCCTCGGCAGCAGCGCCGCGATCCGCATGCTCGCCGAGGACGCGCGCCGGATCGCCGACAGCGACCGTCCGGTGCTGATCCAGGGCGAGACCGGGTCGGGGAAGGGTGTCCTCGCGCGCTGGCTGCACGACAACGGTCCACGGGCGAGCGAGCCGTTCGTCGACCTGAACTGCGCCGGGCTCGCGAGCGAGCTGGTCGAGAGCGAGCTGTTCGGACACGAGCGCGGCGCCTTCACCGGAGCGGTCGGCAACAAGCCCGGACTGCTCGAGCTCGCGCACCGCGGCACCGTGTTCCTCGACGAGATCGGCGACCTCGGGCTGCAGGTGCAGCCGCGGCTGCTGAAGGTCCTCGAGGAGAGCCGCTTCCGTCGTGTGGGCAGCGTGCGCGACCGCCAGGTGAACATCCGCCTGCTGAGCGCGACGCACCAGGATCTCGCCACCGCCGCGCGCGAAGGGCGCTTCCGGAGCGATCTCTTCTACCGCATCAACACGATCACGCTCTGGGTTCCGGCGCTGCGCGACCGCCTCGAGGACCTGCCGATCATCGCGCGCACGCTGCTCGACCGCATCGGCGCCGAGATGGGCCACCGCGGCCAGGAGCTCGCCCCGGACGCGCTCGACGCGCTGGCGCAGTACCCGTGGCCGGGGAACGTCCGCGAGCTGCGCAACGTGCTCGAGCGCGCGGTGCTTCTGAGCCGCGGCGACCGCATCGGACGTGCTGATCTGCGCTTCGAGTCGGGTCCGGTTGCACCGTCCACAGCGACGCCCCCGACCGCCGCACCGAGCGACGGCGCCGAGCCCGGCCACGACCTCCGGCTCACGCTCGACGAGGTCGAGCGGCGGCACATCGAGGCGGTTCTGCGCGACGAGCGCGGCCACGTGGCGCGCGCCGCCGTCCGCCTCGGCATTCCGCGCAGCTCGCTCTACCAGAAGATCGCGAAGCTCGGGCTCAACGTCCCGAAGGGCTGAGCGCGGTCGGACCGTCCGGGATCTGGAATCCAGATGCGGGAACCTCTGGCCCGCATCGGAAGATCGGGCCGGGACCCTTGTCCTGACGGGCTCTCCGCTCTCCCGCCGGTGGCACGAACGGTGCTGTTTCGAGGGTCGTGGCCAATGGAGATCGAGAGGGTGAGGAGCGGACCGCGGAGCGGATTCTCCTGGTCGACGACGAGGAGTCCGTCCTGTTCGCCATCACCGAATACCTGACGCTGCGGGGCCACGAGGTGCATCGCGCCTCCGACGTCCAGAGAGCCGCCGAGCTCCTCGCGGCGCACCGCTTCGGCTGCGTGGTGACGGACCTCCACCTGACTCCGGCACGCGGCGCCGACGGCTTCGAGGTCGCGCGGCTCGCGCGCGACGCGGGCGCCGCACGGGTGGTCCTGCTGACCGCCCACGGAAGCCCCGAGGTCGCACGGGACGCGGCCGCGTTCGGCGTCCATCGCGTGATCGCGAAGCCGGTTCTGCTGGCGGACCTCGAGCGCGTGCTGCTCGAGCCCGGGCGGGAGGCGCCATGAACGGCGTGGCGACCGCGCTGGACGGGCGCGCCCGCGTCGACGCCGTGCTGGCGAACGTCGGCCACGAGCTGATGCGGACGCTCGCCAGGCCGACGCTGTTCGAGCGTCTCTGTGCGGTCGCCGCCGAATCGCTGGGCGGCGACGCGAGCTGCACGATGCTCCGCGACGGCCGCACGCGCAGCTTCCTTCCGGTCGCGCGCAAGGGCGCGGCACAGGACTTCGGACAGATGCTCGACCCCGCGCAGCCGGGCGCCCTCGAGGTGCTCCGCCGGCTGCGCGCGACGAACGTCGTCGAGGTTCCGCTCGCCGGCACCGGGATCGGCACGAAGCGGCGCAGCTCGCGATGGCTGTGCATCGCGCTGCGGCGCGGCACCCGGCTCGCCGGCATCGTGGTCGTCGGGCGCTTCATGGGCGTTCCGGCCTTCTCGGCCGACGACGTGTCGATCGCCGAAGGCATCGGACGCCTCGGCTCCATGAGCCTCGAGAACGCGCGCCTGGTGTCCGAGGTACAGCGCGTCAATCACATCAAGGCAGACTTCGTCGCGACCATGTCGCACGAGCTCCGCACGCCGCTGAACATCATTCTCGGCTACGTGGACCTGCTCCTCGAAGGCGACTTCGGACCCCTCGCGGAGGAGCAGCTGTCCGCGCTGAGCCACGTCGACCGCAGCGCTCGTGCGCTCCTCGAGCTGGTGCAGGAGACCCTCGACCTGAGCCGCCTCGAGCGCGACGCGCTGCCGATCGACCGCAAGGACGTCGTCGTCCGCAGCCTTCTCGCGGCTCTCGAGCGCGACACCGAACGCCTGCCGCGCGCGGCCGCCGTCGCCGTTCACTGGCAGGTCGACGACGACCTGCCGGCCCTGCGGACCGATCCGGGCAAGCTGCGCATGATCCTCAAGAACCTGGTCTCGAACGCGCTCAAGTTCACACCCAGCGGCGTCGTGTCGATCGGCGCGCGCAGCTGTGCGGACGGCGTCGAGTTCTCCGTCGCCGACACCGGCGCCGGCGTCCCGCGCCGGCAGTTCTCGCGCATCTTCGAGCCCTTCACGCAGCTCGGTCGATCGTCGACGCGCGCGCACGGCGGAGTCGGCATGGGTCTCTACGTCGCCCGGCGGCTCACGGAGCTGCTCGGCGGAACCATTGCGGTCTCGAGCCGGGTCGGTTCGGGCTCGACCTTCCAGGTCTGGATCCCCACGGACACGTCCGCGGCGTGCTGCGATCGGACGCCTTTCGAATCGGAGACTCGGCCATGATTCACCGTTCCGCCCCTTCGACCGCGAGCGCCGTCGGCGCGTCGCGCGGCTTTCCGACGCCCGAGCTGATCGGCGAGCATCCCCTCGTGCAGCAGGTGCGCGCGCTGGTGAATCGCGTCGGGCGCACCGACGCCACCGTCCTGATCGACGGCGAGAGCGGCACCGGAAAGGAGGTCGCGGCGCGCATGATCCACCTCGCGAGCCCGCGCGCCGAGCAGCCGTTCATCGCGGTCAACTGCGGCGCCATTCCGGCGGACCTCCTCGAGTCCGAGATGTTCGGACACGAGCGCGGCGCGTTCACCAATGCGATCGGGAGCCGGGCCGGGCTGTTCCAGCTCGCGCAGAGGGGCACCATCTTCCTCGACGAGATCGGCGAGATGAGCCCCGCGTTGCAGGTCAAGCTGCTGCGCGTGCTGCAGGAGCAGGAGGTGCGTCCGGTGGGCGCCGACCGCGCCGTCAGGATCGACGTCCGCGTGATCGCCGCGACCAACAAGGACCTCGCGGCCGAGGTCCGGGCGGGGCGCTTCCGCGAGGACCTCTTCTACCGCCTGAACGTGGTGCCGGTGTCGATGCCGCCGCTGCGCGAGCGGCGCTCCGACATCCCGGTGCTGGTCGGGCACTTCCTCGCGAAGCTGACGGAGCGGCACGGGCGCGGGCACGTGCACCTGACCGAGGACGCCATGGTGCACCTGTGGGAGTACGGCTGGCCCGGGAACGTCCGGCAGCTCGAGAACGTCGTCGAGCGGCTGGTGATCCTCGCCGAGGGCGACGAGATCGACAGCGCGCTCCTGCCCGCGTCGATGCGCAACTTCATCTCGCATCACTCCATCCCCGACCTGCACGTGTCCGACGAAGGCGTCGATCTGACGCGCGTGGTCGACGAGTTCGAGAGCGGCCTGATCCACAAGGCGATGCTGCGCACGCACGGCAACAAGCAGGCAGCCGCCCGGCTGCTGGGCCTGAACCGCACCACGCTGGTCGCGAAGCTGCGCCGCCGCGACGAGATCGCCGGGGTGGCGCTCGCCTGCGCTTGACGCTCAGGGAATGACGCCGCGCTCCTTGAGCGCGCCGATCTCGTCCCAGTCGCGTCCCAGCTCGAGGAGAATCTCCTCGGTGTGCTGTCCGGCCTCGGGCGCTTCGCGCGCGGCTTCCCACGGCGTGCCGAGGAAGTCGACCGGGGTCGCGAGCTGCTCGGGCAGGCCCGCGGCCGCGTCGAACGCGACCACGCCGCCGCTCGCGCGCACCTGCGGGTCGTTCGCGATGTCGTCGCAGGTCTGGACCGGCGACCACCACACACCCTCGCGATCGAAGATCGCGGCCCACTCGTCGAGCGGCCGCTTCGCGAACTCCTCCTCGAGCATGCGCACGACCTCGGCGCCGTTCTCGCGTCGCCTGACGATGTCGGCGGTGCGCGGATCGGTCTGCAGGTCCGGCCGGGCGATGGCGCGGCAGACGTCGGGCCAGTGCCGGTCCGCCTCGAGTCCGATCAGCCAGAACCAGCGACCGCAGCCGGCGCGGTAGCTGTTGGCGATCGGATTCGGCGACTCGCGGCGCGTGCCGGGCGGTGCGACGTAGCCGAAGCGCAGTCGCGTCGCGACGTCCCAGCCGACGACGTACATGCCGGCGCGCAGCAGCGACGTCACGACGTGTTGACCCTTGCCGGTGCGTCCACGCGCCACGAGGGCCGCACAGATCGCGCTCGCGGCGGTGATCGCGGTAGTGTGGTCGCCCATGCCGCCACGCTGCACCGGCGGCTCGTGCCCGTCGGGCGTCAGCATCGCGGCGACGCCACCCCGCGACCAGAAGGCGCCGATGTCGTAGGCCGGACGGTCGCGGTCGGGGCCGGTGACGCCGTAGCCGGTCACCGAGCAGTAGACGAGCTCGGGATGCTCGCGGGACAGCGTCTCGTAGTCGAGGCCGAGCTTCTCGAGCGCACCGGGACGGAGGTTCGAGACGAAGACGTCCGCGGCCGCGATCAGCTCGCGCGCGATCGCACGCGCCTCCTCGTGCTTCAGGTCGAGCACCACGGAGCGCTTGCCGCGGTTGTCGAGCTCGAACGGCGGATTGAACGGCACGTCGATGCCGACCGCCGACATGAAGATGCCGCGGAACGGATCGCCGCGCGGCGGCTCGATCTTCACCACCGACGCGCCCCAGTCCGACAGGATTCCCGCCGTGGCCGGGCCCGCGACCCAGAAGCCCAGCTCCACGACCTTCGTGCCCTCGAGCGGTCCCGGCATGCGCGAGCCATGCCGCGCGACGCGGTGGCGGTCAACCGGGACGGCGTACCTTGCATGGCCCGATCGTCGGGTGTTCACTCAGGCCGCCGTGTTCAACGAGTTGCCCGAAACGACCGTCGACCAGAGCCAGAAGCGCACGTCGATCGCGACCATCGAAGAGGCGATCGCCGAGTACAAGGCGGGCCGGATGGTCATCGTCATGGACGACGAGGATCGCGAGAACGAGGGCGACCTCTGCATGGCCGCCGAGAAGGTCACGCCCGAGGCGATCAACTTCATGGCGACCGAGGGCCGCGGCCTGATCTGCCTGCCGCTCACCGAGCAGAAGCTGCACGAGCTCGGGCTGCCGATGATGGTCTCGGAGAACACGGCGCCGCTGGGCACGGCGTTCACGGTGTCGATCGACGCGCGGCACGGCGTCGGACCGGGCATCTCCGCGCGCGATCGCGCGAAGACGATCCTCACCGTGGTCGCCGACGGCGCCGCACCGAGCGACATCCGGACCCCGGGCCACATCTTCCCGCTGCGCGCGCGCGACGGCGGCGTGCTCGTCCGCACCGGACAGACCGAGGCCGCGGTCGACCTCGCCCGCCTCGCCGGCCTGAAGCCGGCCGGCGTGATCTGCGAGATCATGAAGTCGGACGGCACGATGGCGCGCCTCGCCGACCTGAAGCGCTTCGCGGCGCGCTTCGATCTGAAGCTGGTGACGATCGCCGATCTGATCCAGTACCGGCTGCAGCACGACTCGCTCGTGCACCGCGTCGCCGAGGCACCGATCACCAGCCGCTACGGCGGCGAGTTCCGCGCCTGCGTCTACCGCAGCGACGTCGACGGCGGCGAGCACCTGGCGCTGGTGAAGGGTGACCTCCGCCCGGACGAGCCCACGCTGGTGCGCGCGCACGCGGAGTATCTGCCGGGCGACGTGTTCGCCTTCGTCAAACGCAACACCGGCGAGCTGCTCCACCGCGCGATGCAGATCATCGCCGAGGCGGGCAAGGGCGTCGTGCTGTACCTCAAGCGCGAGCAGGGCACCGAGATGTTCGAGCCGCGCGGCGACACCGGCGGCGCCGACGAGAACCCCGACGCGGCCAAGCCGAGCACCATGTCGAGCGGACGCCTCAAGGAGTTCCGCGAATACGGCATCGGGGCGCAGATCCTGCGCGATCTCGGCGTCGGCAAGATCCGCCTGATCAGCAACTACAGTCGCCGTCTGGTGAGCCTGCCGGGCTTCGGTCTCGAGGTCGTCGAGACGGTCCCGCTCGACGTGACGCCGAGCGCGTCGGACGAGGCGCCTGCCTCAGGGCGTCCGGCCGGAGCGGCCGCCACGGGAGCCGCGCGCCGCCGCGGCGCGGCGGGCGCGAAGCGCTCCACCGCGCGCTCCTGAGCGCTTCGCTCAGCGCTTCGGGAACCAGTCGAAGCCGAGCATCACGAACTGCGTGTTGAGCCCCGGATTGGGCTGCTCGATGCCGGCGTTCGAGATGTGGCGGATGCGCCACGAGAAGCTCATCGCGAGCTGATCGGTCAGGAAGAGCTCGATGCCCGCACCACCGAACGACGCGAATTCGAAGGGTCCGCTGAGCTCGTAGCCGCCGAGGCCGGTGTACATCACGCCGGTGCCCGCGATCAGATACGGCACCACCTGCTGGCCCTGGTCGTACTCGAGCTTGAGACCGATCGGCGTGATGCCGAACTCGATGGCGTTCTGCTTGGGCGACGTCACGCCCGCGACCCACGGCTCGAGGAACCACTTCAGGTTCAGGTTCACGCTGTGCAGCGGCTCGTCGATGACGTCCGGGAAGAGCCACGCGAAGCGCGCGTACAGCGGGATGACCTCGATGCCGTGCTCGTCCGAGAAGCCGTAGGCGGTGGTGACGGCGATCTCCTGGAGCCCGTTGCGGTCCTCCGCGGCCGCGGGAGGCGGAACCGAGAGTGCGAGTCCAACGACGAAGGCGAGAAGGGTCGGGCGCAACGAGCGGAGCATCTGTGCTATCCTTTCGGGCTGATCCGATGCGACGGTCGCACCTATCCCGGCCCTTCCACCCGCGCAACGCACCGACCCGCCTCCGGGCCGTCGTCCGCTGCGCCGGCATGTTCGGCGCGGCACTCGCCGCCTGCGCCATCTTCCTCGTTTCCGGCGCGAGCGCGAGCGGTGTGGTCGACCTCGCCGGCCGGATCGACCCGGCCGGCGAAGGCTCGTCGCGCGTGGTCGCGACGGTCACGGTGAAGTCCGGGTTCCACGTCAACGCGCACCGTCCGAACGAGGAGTTCCTGATCCCGACCGCGCTGACGCTGCAGTCCGCCGGGATCACCTTCGACGAGCCGGCGTATCCCGAGCCGCAGTCGAAGACCTTCTCGTTCAACGGCGACAAGCCGCTGCTCGTCCTCGACGGCACGTTCGACATCACGGCCGTGGCGCGCCCCGTTCCCACCGGCCCGGTGGAGCTCGTGCTGCGCTACCAGGCATGTGACGACGAGCGCTGCCTGCCGCCGGCCACCGCGCGCGCCACCGTGCGCATCGACGAGTCGGCGGCGGCCGGACCCGGCAGCGCGGGCGGCGGGGACACCGGCTTCGAGATCGCGCGCGACCCGAACGCGTCGCTGCTGACGCGCTGGCTCAACGGTGCGAGCCTGCCGACGGCGCTGCTGGTCACGCTGGTCCTCGGCCTCACGCTGAACCTCACGCCCTGCGTCTACCCGCTGGTGTCGGTCACGATCGGCTACTTCGGCAGCCAGACGAACGAGCGCGGGACGAGCGCCTTGCCGCTCGCCTGCGCCTACGTCCTCGGCATCACGCTGACCTTCGCCGCACTCGGCGTCAGCGCCGCGCTGTTCGGAGGACTCTTCGGAGCGCCGCTTCAGCACCCTGCCGTCCTGATCGGGCTCGCGGCCATCATGACGGTCCTCGCCGGCGCGAGCTTCGGGCTCTACGAGATCCGCGCGCCGTCGGCGCTGGTGAACCGGGTCGGTGGCGCGTCGACGGGTGTCGGCGGAGCGCTGCTGATGGGTCTCACCATGGGCGTGGTCGCGGCGCCGTGCATCGGACCCGTGATCCTCGGCCTGCTGGTCTACGTCGGCACGCAGCGCGACGCGGTGCTCGGCTTCGTGCTGTTCTTCGCGCTCGGGCTCGGGATGGGCTTGCCGTACATCCTGCTGGCGTCGGCGGCGGGCGCGATCCGCCGGCTGCCGCGGTCGGGCGAGTGGCTGTCGTGGGTGAACAGGCTGTTCGGCACGCTGCTGCTCGGCATGGCGCTCTACTTCCTCTCGCCGCTGCTGGACGAAGGGGTGCTGCGGGTCGCGGTGCCGCTCTACCTGGCAGCCGCCGGACTCTACCTCGGCTTCCTCGAGCGCTCGGCGCGCAGCATGCGCTGGTTCGCGCTCGGACGCCGGGCCTTCGGGGCGGTCGTGGTGCTGCTCGCGGTCTGGGTCGCCCTGCCGAGCGCGCAGGCGCGCGAGGGCATCCGCTGGCAGCCACTGACGCCCGACGGTCTGGCGCAGGCGCGCCGCACCGGCCGCCCGACGATCGTCGAGTTCGGCGCGGACTGGTGCCTGCCCTGCGTCGAGATGAAGCGCACGACGTTCGTCGATCCGGAGGTCGCGCGCGAGGCGGAGCGCTTCGCGACGTTCATGGCGGACGTCACCGAGTCGAGCCCGCGCAACGACGCGCTGCTCGCGCAGTTCCGCGTCGTGGGCGTGCCGACGATCATCTTCTACGGCGCGGGCGGCGCCGAGGTGGACCGGCTCGTCGGCTACGTCGATGCCGGCAAGTTCCTGCGCGTGATGCGCGGTGTGCGCGGCGGCGCCGACGCTCCGAAGCGGCCGGATGCGGACGCGCCGAGCCTAACCCGACTCCGGGAAGAGCGTCGGGACGTAGTACCCGCGAACGCCGCCCCAGCTGCCGCGGACCATGTACGTGCACAGCGAGTGGATCTCGAGCTTGTAGTTGACGAGCAGCTCCCGCACCAGGTCGTCGCAGCGCGCGGGGACCAGTAGGCGAACGTCGCTGTGCGGCGTGAGGTCCGTCGTCGCGGCGGCGATCAGGGCGAGAGCGCTTTCGAGCGATTCCGCCACGATCGGCCCGAGAACCGTCACGTTGCCGCGGACGATCCGCACCAGCATTCCGTCGGGGGCGAGGAAGAGCTCGCCGAGGCGCAGCAGCAGCGCGTGGTCCTGCGGGCGGTCGATGCCGAGCAGATCGTTTTCGATCGAACGGATGCGCGCGAGGTCACCACGGTAGGCGCGCCGCACGTCGCCCTCGACGCGGCCGAGGCGGCGGCTGCGGAAGCTCGCGCGCAGCAGGACCTCGCGCCCCACGAACCCGGTCACCGCGTACAGCGCGTACGCGACCTCGTTGAACGCGTCCTGGATGAGCCGCAGCGACGCGATCCCCGCGGCGTCGCTGCGCGCGACGACCTCCTCCATCAGCGCCCGGCCGACGCCCAGCCCCTGGAACGCGGGCGCGATGGTGATCGGGCCGGCGCCCCCGGTCTGCCCGCGGGGATGGAGGAAGCCGCTGCCCGCGACCTCGCCGTCCACCGTGACCACGACGCATCCGCCGGGGTCGAGGTCGCGGTAGGTGTCCGCGATGACCGCGCCGACGGCGTCGTCGGTGACCACCGGTCCGAAGCCGCGGCGCTTGTAGACGTCGTTGAACGCGTCGCGGAAGATCGCGGCGACCGCCGGCACGTCGCTCGCGGCCATGTCGCGAACGACGATCCGCCCGCCGCGCCTCGCTCGCCGGAGCACCACCGCTCCCCCATAGCACGGTGTCGCGGCGCAGAGGACGCCGCGGATCCTCGTTGCGAAGGTGGGCGCCCCGGCGCGAACGACCGATGGATCGTCGCCCATGCTTGACGCGTTCTGGTTCCACGATCCGCGGGTCACGCTGGTCCCGATCGAGCAGCTCGGGCCGGAAGGGCTGTTTCCCGAGTTCGCCGAAACGCTCGCCCAGCGGCCCGGCTGGTCCGCCGCTCGCGTGGATCTCCTGGACGAGGGCTTCGCGCTCTACTGGGAGCGCCTCGACGCGCTCGCGCGCCGCTCCGGCGACTTCGGTCCGCCGCGGCTGCGCAACGTCGCCGTGGTGCACGACGCGGACACCGTCCGACCGTACGCTTCGCTGCTGAACACCAGCACCTGGATGCTCTACGCGAGCGACCTCGATCCGGAGGCGTCGGACCCGGAGCTGGTCGCCTACCTGCTCGCGCACGGGGAGCGGATGACCGAGACCGGCGAGGTCACGCTGGTCGCCGTCCATCTCGCGCCGTGGTGGTTCGAGCGCAGCACCGACGAACGCGCCGCCTTCCGCGCGGCGGCGTTCGCCTCGACCCGCCCGGACGCAGCGATGCTCCAGGCCGTCGCCGAGGCCGTGCCATGGCTGCGCGAGCTCCGTCACGCGCGGCTCCGGCCGCCACGGCAGGGCGCGCATCGTCCGATCCCCGGAACCGGGCTGCTCGTCCCGCGCGCCCATGAGAGCGAGCCCGATCGGCTCGTCGCGCGGTGTCGCGCGGAGGCGAGCGCCACGCTGGCTTCGTTCCACGAACGCTTCCGCGCCGCGGACGCGGCGGCCGCCGACGAGGTCACGACGTGGCTCGCGACCGACGCACCGCCGCTTCTCGTGACCGGCGGGCGCGGGGAGATCGTCTGGGATCCCGAGGCCCCAACGGAAACCGGCGCGCTCCGGGGGCGGCTGGCCACCGCGTCGGGCGCGGTGCTGAACGACGTGCTCTCCGACCTCCGGGTGATCGCCCGGCACACGCGGCTCTTCCTCGGGGCGCTGACGGACCCGTCCGCGCTGCCGGCTCCCGACCCGACCACGGCGCAATCGGGATACTCGTACCTGCACCTCGAGCGGCGGCTGGTCGCCTACAACCTCGACGAGCCCGGGATCGAGCGGCTGGCGGTGCCGTCGCTGCCCTACGCGCGTGCGATGCTCGGCGCGCGGACCATCCACGAGTGGGCGCATGTCGCGGTCGACGGCGGGCTCGCGCCCCGGACGATCGGCGAGGCCGCGTGGCAGGCGCTCCTCGCCGACTTCGCGACTCTTCTCGACGACGCGATCGCGCGCGCTCCACGGACCGTCCGGGAGCGTTGCGCGCCGGATCTGCGCGCCCTGTCCCGCGACGGCAGCCCGGGCAGCGCGCTGGCCGCGATCTTCGCGAGCCGGATTCCGGATTACCAGTCGAACCTGCTCGGCTTCCCGTTCCTCTCGCTCGCCGAGCGCGAGTCCTACGTGCGACAGAACGTCCGGCCGCTCGCGCGCGAGTACCGCCCGGAGCAGCTCTGGCGGCAGCTCGTCCGGACGCTCTACGAGTACCAGTACCTGTCGTTCAGCCGGGTCCCGGACCGACGGCGCTTCTTCCTCGGGACCACGCGGGTCGAGCACGATTTCTTCGCTTGCGGCGTGCTCGACGGCGGACGCTTCGACGCGCTCTGCGAGGCTGCTCGCGCGCTCTGCGCGGCGCACGCGGTGGACGCAGCGCGGGTCCGGCTGCCCGACGCCGCCGAGTGACGCCGGGCTCGTCCGGCTTGCCTCGCGCGGCCGGGTCGTGCGAACCGTCTCG
Organism: Binatia bacterium; assembly: GCA_046327915.1. Classification (GTDB taxonomy): domain Bacteria; phylum Desulfobacterota; class Binatia; order UBA12015; family UBA12015; genus VGTK01. The sequence continues at coordinate 194,575 of JAXLXO010000007.1, forward strand.
CATGGAAGCAGCCGTCATCGGAGCGGGTTCGTGGGGCACGGCGCTCGCCATCCAGCTCGCGCGCGCGGGCCACGCGGTGACGCTGTGGGGGCGCGACGAGGCGAGCGCGCGCGAGATGGCCGAGACGCGCGAGAACAAGCGCTATCTGCCGGGGGTTCACCTGCCGGTGCCCCTGAGCCCGACCTCCGATCTGGAGCAGGCGGTGCGCGCGGGCAGCCGCCTCCTGGTGTGCGCGGTCCCGTCGCACGCGGTGCGCGAGACCATGACGCTCGCCGCGGCCTGGATGCGGGACGACACCACCGTCGTGAGCGCGACCAAGGGGCTCGAGGAAGGCTCCTCGAAGCGCATGAGCGAGGTCCTCGCGGAGTGCACGCCGTGCAAGGACCGCGTCGCGGTCCTTGCCGGCCCGAGCTTCGCGAAGGAGGTCGCGGCCGAGATGCCGACCATCGTGACCGTCGCCGCGGCGTCCGGCGAGGTCGCGGATTTCGTGCAGCACGCGTTCGTCACGCCGATGTTCCGCGTCTACGCGCTCGAGGACGTCATCGGCGTGGAGGTCGGCGGGACGGTGAAGAACGTCATCGCGATCGCGGCGGGCGTCAGCGACGGGCTCGGCCTGGGCCACAACACGCGGGCCGGGATCATCACGCGCGGCCTCGCCGAGGTGAACCGCCTCGCGATGAAGATGGGGGCCGACCCCCTGACGGTCACGGGCCTCGCCGGGCTCGGCGACCTGGTGCTGACCTGCACCGGCGATCTGTCACGGAACCGGTCTCTCGGGGTCCGCCTCGGCCGCGGCGAGAAGCTGTCCGACGTGCTCGGGTCGATGAAGCAGGTGGCCGAGGGCGTCCGGAACACCTTGACGGTGGACGACCTCGCCCGTACCCATCAGGTGGACATGCCGATCACCGCACAGATGCGCTGCCTCCTGTTCGAGGACAAGTCGCCGCGGGCGGCCATGGTCGATCTGATGACGCGGCAGCCCAAGCGGGAATTCGCGCGCTGAATCGGATCGCTGAACTGGAGTCGACGATGGCGAACAAGGGAACGTGCAAGGCGGAAGCCTGTCAGAAGGACGTGGTCGGCAAGGGATACTGCTCCCGTCACTACAAGCTGTGGCGCGAGGGCAAGCTTCCGAAGGCCCGCTACAAGACCTGCCGCACCGACGGCTGCCGCAAGAAGCAGACGGACAAGGGCCACTGCGCCGACCACCAGAAGAAGAAGGCCGAGGCGGCCGCCGCGTCCTGACGGAAGCCCGTCGGCGGCGTTGACAGCGGGCAACCCGCATGGTTCCCTCGCCGCTTGCTTTCGGCTCGGGGTATGACCTTCCTTCGAGCCTCTTCAATCGAAACGGGCGAAACCAATGAAACGCACTTATCAGCCGAGCAACCGCCGGCGTAAGAGAACGCATGGCTTTCTCGCGCGGATGGCGAGCCCGACCGGACGTCAGGTCATCAAGCGCCGTCGCCGCAAGGGCCGCAAGCGTCTGACCGTTTCGATCCCGGCCAAGCAGCCCGGTTGAGCCCGGAGCACGGGAGCACCCCCGGCTCCCGGACGTGCGCCTTCCCCAAGGAGGCGCGCGTTCGCAAGCGGCGGGAGTTCCTGCAGATCCAGAATGCCGGACGCCGAGTCGCCACCCGTCACTTCCTGGTCGTCTACGCGTGCTCCGGCGACGGTCCGCCGCGATTGGGGATCACCGTGACGAAGAAGATCGGCAACGCGGTGGCGCGAAACCGGATCAAGCGGGCGGTCCGGGAGGCATTCCGCGGCGAGGCCGCCACGCTCTACCGGGGCGCGAGCCTCGTCGTGATCGCACGCGACGGCTCGGCCCGGCTGGGTGCCGTCGCCACGGCCGAGGAGCTCCTGCCGGCCATGCGGTCGATCGGAAGCGCGGCCGCCAGCGCGCCTCGTGGCGCGACGAGAAGCGCGTCCGCACCGCGATGAGCGCGCTCCTCGCGACGCTGCTCCGCGCCCTGCTCCGCGGCTACCAGCTGCTGCTGTCGCCTCTGGTCGGTCCTGCCTGCCGCTTCGCTCCGAGCTGCTCGGAGTACGCGCGCGAGGCGATTGCGCTGCACGGACCCGGGTACGGCTCCTGGCTCGCGATCCGCCGACTGTCCCGTTGTCACCCGCTCGGCGGCGCCGGCTTCGACCCGGTGCCCGAGCCGTCCCACCGTCCGGCCGGCGCGCTGGGCCACTCGTACCGGAGCGACGCCTGATGGACCGCCGTACGCTGACCTTCATCACCGTCTCGGTGCTGATCATCATCCTGTACCAGGAGCTCGTCCTGAAGCGGCTGCCGCAGTCGCCGCCGGCGGAAGTTCCGGTGCCGACGGCGAGCCTCGACAGCGCGGCACCTCCGGTGCCCACCAGCGCCGACAAGGCGAAGGTGCAGGCCGCAGCGGCGAGCACCGCGGTCGAAACCGAGACCACTGCGGCGCAGAGCCGCGACGTGACGATCGATACGGATTTCTACACCGCGGTCGTTTCCACCGCGGGCGGACGCATCAAGAGCTTCACGCTCAAGAAGTTCCGCGCCACCAACGAGCCGGGAAGCCCGCCGCTCGAGCTGATCGTCCCGGGTGAGGAGACCGATCTGCCGATGGGCGTCGAGCTGCGCGGCGCGCAGGTCTGGTCGGATGCCAAGGTGGTCTATGCTCCGAGCGGCGACTCGCTCTCGGTCACGGGCTCGGAGGAGAAGACCCTCGAGCTGACTGCGAAGATCGCGGGCCAGCCGCTGGTGAAGCGACTCACGTTCCGCGGCGACTCGTACGGGATCGGCCTCGCGGTGGAGACTCCGGCGGCCAGCGCCCTGCCGAAGGAGCTCGTCGCCGCGGCGGCGGACGGACAGCCGGCAGCGGTCGCCCTGCTGTGGGCGAAGAGCGTCCACGCCGCCACGAAGCAGGCGTTCGAGGGCTCGGCCGCGCTGGTGAACGGCAAGCTGGTACTGACCAGCGTCGACAAGATCGACGGTCAGCAGGTCATCCCCGGGACCATCGGCTGGGCGGGTTTCGAGGACCACTACTTCCTGTCGGCCGCGGCTCCCGACCGGGCGAACGCCGTGGTTCTCAAGGCGCACGGCACGACGATCGAGAGCAAGCTGCTGACGCCACGCGAGGGCGACGGCCCGCAGCAGGTCGGCTACACGCTGTTCCTCGGCCCCAAGGAGCTGAAGTACCTCGACGCCGCCGGACACGACTTCGGCAAGGCGATGAACCTCGGCTGGTTCGGGCCGATCTCGCTGCTGCTGCTGCGCATCCTGAACCTGTCGCACCGGGTGACCGGCAACTACGGCTTCGACATCATCCTGCTCACCTGTCTGGTGAAGGTCGCGTTCTGGCCGCTCACGCAGAAGAGCTTCAAGTCGATGCGCGAGATGCAGAAGCTCCAGCCGGAGATGCAGCGGCTTCGCGAGAAGTACAAGGACGACGCGAAGCAGATGAACACCGAGATCATGGAGCTCTACAAGCGCCACAAGGTGAACCCGCTCGGCGGGTGCCTCCCGATGGTGCTCCAGATCCCGGTCTTCTTCGGCCTGTACCAGCTTCTGGCGAACACCATCCAGCTGCGTCACGCACCGTTCATCCTGTGGGTCCACGACCTGGCTGCGCCGGAGCGTCTCGACGTCATGGGCTACGGCATCCCCGTCCTGACCCTTCTCCTCGGCGCGTCGATGTTCCTGCAGCAGCGGATGTCGCCGCAGCAGGGCGATCCGACCCAGCAGCGCGTGATGATGTTCATGCCGCTGCTGTTCACCTTCATGTTCATCGGATTCCCGGCCGGACTGACGCTCTACTGGCTCACGAACAACGTCCTGACGATCGCGCAGCAGTACTTCGTGCTGCGGTCGGCGCCGCCGGCGACGGCATCCTGATTCTGTTCTTGTCGCAGGCTGCATTGCGCGTGCGGCCTGCGCGACAGTCTCGTCGGACAACGCTGCCTCGATTCATTCTCTTGTCTTGATGCTTCGCCGCGTTCCCGCCGGGGAGCGCGGCGTGCCGGCCGTCCGGGTTTGATAAAGGTCGCGGCGTGCCCGGATACGTCGATGACACCATCGCCGCGCTCGCCACGCCCCCCGGCACCGGCGCCGTGGCGGTGCTCCGGATGAGCGGGCGCGACGCCTGCGCCGTCGCATCCCGGGTCCTGCGCCGCCGAAACGGCAGCCTTCCACCCCCGCTCGAATCGCACAGGGCCCGGGTCGCGATCCTCGTTGACCCGGTGTCGGGCGACCCGATCGACGAGGTGCTCGTGCTGCCGATGCTCGCCCCGCGAAGCTTCACCGGTGAAGACGTCGTCGAGATCCAGTGCCACGGCGGCGTGCTGATCGCGGACCGCGCTCTCCGCGCACTGCTCGCCTCGGGCGCCCGCGCAGCCCGCCCCGGCGAGTTCACCGAGCGAGCGTTCCTCAATGGGCGATTGGACTTGTGCCAGGCAGAGGCCGTCGCGGACCTGATCGAGGCTTCGAGCGATGCGGGACGAACGGCCGCGTGGCAACAGCTGGAAGGCGCACTCTCGCGCGCGGTCCACGACGTCCACGATCGGATCGTCGACCTCCGGGCGCTCCTGGAGGCGCATCTCGACTTCCCCGAGGACGACCTGCCCCTGGAAGCCGAGAACGAGATCGCTGCAGGGCTCGATGCGGCGCGCACGGATCTCGAGCGGCTCGCGGCCACGTTCTCGCGTGGCCGCTTCGCCCGCGAGGGCATTCGCGTCGCGCTGCTCGGCAAGCCGAACGTCGGCAAGTCGTCCCTGCTGAACGCGATCCTCGGCCGTGACCGCGCGCTGGTCAGCGAGCAGCCGGGAACGACTCGCGACTATCTCGAGGAGCCGGCGGCGATCGGCAACCTTCGGCTGCTGCTCTTCGACACGGCCGGGGTCCGACCCGGTGCCGGCGACGTCGAGCGCGCCGGCATCGAGCGCACGCTGGAGGTCGTCACAGCTGCGGATGTCGTCGTCGTCGTGCTGGACCGATCACGCCCGCTCGACGAAGAGGACGCGGCGGTTCTCGGTGCGGCGGGCGAACAGGCTCGCGTGGTCGTGCGCAACAAGGCGGACCTGGCGGAAGCCTGGCCATCCGACCCAGGCATGATCGACGTCTCGGCCCGCACCGGTGCCGGCATCAGCGAATTGTCGACAGCCCTCGAACGCGCGGTGCCATCACGACATCCAGAGCCGACTGCCGAGCCTGTCGTCGTGACGCGCGCTCGCCACCACGAGGCGATCCTCGCCTGTGCCTACGGGATCGAGCGCGCCCGCTCCGCCCTGCTCTCGCGGGACGTTCTCGAGATCGTCGCGTGCGAGCTCCAGTCCGCAGCCGTCGAGCTCGAGCGTCTCCTCGGAAGCACGGACGTCGACGAGTTGCTCGACCGCATCTTCCGACGGTTCTGCGTTGGGAAGTAGCGTGGGTTCCGGTACGCAGGGCGCACGATGTTCCACGTGAAACATCAGGACGTGATCGTCGTCGGAGCCGGCCATGCGGGCATCGAGGCCGCCGCCGCCGCGACGCGGATGGGCGCGTCGACGCTCCTGCTCACGCAAAACCTCGATCACGTCGGGCAGATGTCCTGCAACCCCGCCATCGGCGGTGTCGGCAAGGGCCACCTCGTCAAGGAGATCGACGCGCTCGGCGGCGTGATGGGCCGCGCCATCGACGCGACCGGGATTCAGTTCCGCACCCTGAACATGCGCAAGGGTCCGGCCGTACGGGCCACGCGCGCGCAGGCCGACAAGGCCGCCTACCGCGCGTTCACCAAGCGGTTCCTCGAGACGCTCCCCGGCCTCACCCTCAGGCAGGGCTCGGTCGAGCGCCTTCTCGTCGAGGATGGCCGGGTCCGGGGGGTCGAGACGGCGCTCGGTGAGACGTTCACCGCCGACGCGATCGTCCTCACGACCGGGACCTTCCTGCGCGGTCTGATGCACGTCGGCGAGCGCAGCCTTTCGGGTGGGCGTGCCGGAGATGCGTCCAGCGAGGGCCTCAGCGGTGCTCTCGAAGCCCTCGGGCTGCGCGTCGGGCGGCTGAAGACGGGCACATGTCCCCGTCTCGACGCACGCACGATCGACTTCTCGGGACTCGAGCTGCAGCCCGGCGACGATCCGCCGACGCCGTTTTCGTTCTCGACCGATCGGATCGAGCAGCCCCAGGTCCCCTGCCACATCACGTACACCACGCCGCGTACCCACGAGATCATCCGGGGCTCGCTGCATCGGTCGCCGATGTTCAGCGGTCGGATCCAGAGCCGTGGCCCCCGCTATTGTCCTTCGGTGGAGGACAAGATCGTCCGCTTCGCCGACAAGGAGCGCCACCAGATCTTCCTCGAGCCCGAGGGACTGGGCACGGTCGAGGTCTACCCGAACGGTCTCTCGACCTCCTTGCCGCTCGAGACGCAGGTCGCGATGGTGCGCTCGATCCCCGGACTCGAGAACGCCGAGATCATGCGGCCGGGGTACGCGATCGAGTACGACTTCGTCGATCCCCTGGAGCTCGACGCCAGCCTGGAGACGCGCAGGATCGAAGGGCTTTTCCTCGCCGGCCAGATCAACGGCACGACGGGCTACGAGGAGGCCGCCGCGCAGGGTCTGGTCGCCGGGATCAACGCGGTCCGGCAGATCCGCCGTGAGCCCGCGGTGCGTTTCGGCCGGGACCGGAGCTACATCGGTGTCCTGATCGACGACCTGGTCACGCGCGGCGTCGGTGGTGAGCCGTACCGGATGTTCACCTCGCGAGCGGAGCATCGTCTCCTGCTCCGGGAGGACAACGCGGAGCAGCGGCTCGGGCCGCTCGCTCGGGACCTGGGCCTCCTGAGTCCGGCCGACGCGCGTGGACAGATCGACCGCGCCGAGCGCCTGCAGCGGGCTCGCGAGGCCGTGGAGGCGTTCCGACTCGTTCCGAACGCGCCGACCAACGCGGCGCTGGTAGCTCTCGGGATCGCGCCCCTCCGTCAGCCGGCCACCGGAACGGATCTGTTGCGACGTCCGGAGATCGGGCTCGCCGAGTTGAAAGCCATCGGTCTCGCCCTCGACGAGCACGACGCGCGCCTGCTGGGCACGCTCGTGCTCGACGTGAAGTACGCGGGGTACGTCACGCGTCAGCAGGGAATCGCCGACCGAAGCTCCCGCCTCGAATCGACGACGCTTCCGAGCGGGATCGATTTCGCGTCGATCAGCGGGCTCTCCGCCGAGGTGCGCGAGAAGCTCGGCCGCGTGCAGCCGAAGACGCTCGGCCAGGCCGCCCGGATTCCCGGGGTCACCCCCGCCGCGATCGCGTTGCTGGGTGTCCATCTCCGGCGCACGCGCTCGGCCTGACGGCGTGGCTCGCAAAGGCACCGGGCGCGAGCCCGCCATCGACGCAGCGACGCGGCTCCGGAAGGAAGCCTCGTCGCTGAGCGTCGACCTCGACGACGTCGCCGTCGGGCGGCTGGTGCGCTTTCTCGACGAGCTGGAGCTCTGGAATGCCCGCACGAACCTGGTCGGAGAGCACGACCGACTGTCGTTGATCGACAGGCACATCGTCGACTCGCTGGCCGCTGTTCCCCTCCTCCGAAGCCTCGGCACGGGACTTCGGCTCGCCGATCTCGGCAGCGGCGGCGGGCTCCCCGGCATCCCCCTGGCGATCGCTCTGCAGCCGGGGGAGATGCGCCTGATCGAGCCGCGCCAGAAGCGGGCGAGCTTTCTTCGCAGCGTGCGCCGCGCCTTGCCGGACGTCGGGCTCGAGATCTCCGAGGAGCGCGGCGAGGACGTCGCCAGCAGGCCGGAGCTCGCCGCAGCCTTCGACGCGATCGTGAGCCGCGCGACCCTCGCGGATCCTGATCTCCAGGCGTGTGCGGCACCGCTTCTGCGGGAGGGCGGCCTGCTGGTCGCGTATCGGGGAACGGGGGACGCTCCATCGACCGACACCTCGCCCTTCTTCAGCGGTCCGGGGAGCCATCGCTACGCACTGACGGAGGCGCAGCGTGTCTTCCGCCTGGACGTCTGGACGCGACGTTTCACGTGAAACATCGGCCGATGTCACGAAGGTTCGACGAGATGTCCGCGACGCCATTTACCGGCCGCCCGGGAATCTGTTAGGCAACGCCGCTTCCGCATGGGTCGCGTCATCGCCATCGTCAATCAGAAGGGCGGCGTCGGGAAGACGACGACGGCGGTGAACCTGAGCGCAGGTCTCGCCCTCGCCGGACACTCGGTGCTTCTCATCGACGCCGACGCGCAGTGCAGCGCGACCAGTGGCTACGGCATCCGACTCGGCGAGCAGGAGCCGTCGACGTACGACGTCGTCCTCGGCCACGTCACGCCGAGCGACGCGGCGCGGACGACGATGCTGCCGAGCCTTCGCGTCATCGGTGCGAGCCGCGACCTGGTCGGTGCGGAGATCGAGCTCGTCTCCGTGGAGAACAGGGAGCGGCGCCTCCGGGAAGCGCTCGCCGGCGTGCGCGAGCAGTACGAGTTCATCCTGATCGACTGTCCGCCGTCGCTCGGCCTCGTGACGTTGAACGCCCTGACGGGCTGCGACTCCCTGCTCATTCCGCTGCAGTGCGAGTACTACGCGCTCGAAGGGCTGACCGCGCTTCTCGAGACCGTGTCCCTCGTGCGCGACAACCTGAACCCCGACCTCGCGATCGAGGGTCTGCTGCTCACGATGTACGACGGCCGCAACACCCTCTGCCGGCAGGTCGCGGAAGACGTGAAGGGACACTTTCGAGACAAGGTTTTCCGGACCGTCATCCCGCGCAACGTCCGTTTGAGCGAGAGCCCCAGCCACGGACTGCCGGCGCTGCTCTATGACCCGGCTTCCCGCGGCGCACTCGCGTACGGAGAACTCGCACGCGAAGTGGCCGGCGAAGCCGGCGAAGACCTCGACTGATTCAGAACGTCGTTATTACGAGGACACCATGCGCAAGGCTCTCGGCAAAGGCATCGGCGCGCTGATACCTTCGGCGCCCCCGCGGCGACCCGCCCCGACGAACGACCTCCCCGCGGTCGCGACGCCGGAAGTCCCGGCCCGCGGGATCGTGCAGGAGGTCTCGCTCGACGCGATCGACGTCAATCCGCGACAGCCGCGTGCGCGGTTCGACGACCAGGCGATCGAGGACCTCGCCAGCTCCATTCGCGACCGGGGCGTTCTCCAGCCGATCCTCCTGCGCACCATCGGCCACGGCCGCTACGAGCTCATCGCCGGCGAGCGCCGACTCCGTGCGAGCCGCCTCGCAGGCCTCGATCGCATCCCCGCGCTGGTCAAGGAGGCGAACGACAGCGAGAGCCTCGTTCTCGCGATCGTCGAGAACGTGCTGCGCGCGGACCTCACCGCCCTCGAGGAGGCGCGCGCCTACCAGGCGCTCATGGCGGAATTTTCCTTGACGCAGGACGAGGTCGCAAAGCGCGTCGGCAAGAGCCGTCCCGCCATCACGAACACCCTTCGGCTGCTGCAGCTGCCGGCCGAGGCGCAACGCGACCTCGAAGAGGGCCGCATCACCGCCGGCCACGCCCGCGCTCTGCTCGCCGCCCCGAGCGAGGCGGCGCGCACGACGCTCAGCCGCGAGATCGTCACGCGAGGCCTCTCGGTTCGCGACGCCGAGAAGGCCGTCGCGAAGACGCGGGCCCGGCCGGAGAGCAGCGGCGATCCCGACGTGCGCAGGATGGAATCCGACCTGAGCCGCGCGCTCGGCACCAAGGTGTCGATCCATGCGGGCAAGGACGGCAAGGGTACCGTCGAGATCGCCTTCTTCTCGCACGACGATCTCGCGCGCGTCGCGGACCAGCTTCTCTCCCGTCGGCGCCTCGCGCACGGCGCCGGCTGAGCGCCCGAACCCACCATCGCGAAGCGTCGGCCGGGACCGCTCCGGATCGTTGCGAACCGCTTGATCGCGCAGCGGAATATCGTGCCGGCTAATGGATCGGCCGATGTTTTTGACATCCCCTCTGCTTGATGGTAGCGGATCGCCGGTCGCGTGCGAGCCGCCGGAGCCCTTCGTCCGCCCGGGTCGTGCGGACATGGATGTCTCGGCCGCGCCCGGCCGGGCCAGTTGCCGTTCAGGCAGGAACGTTCGGGATGGCTCTCTTCAAGAAGGATCGCGGCAGGACGTCCGAGGACGTCGGTGAGCCCGCAAGCCGGCCCTCCCCGACGACCTCGATCGGTACATCACCGGTCGCTCCGACCGAAACGCGCGAGCGGGAGGGGACGAAGAACATGGCGAGCTACGCGGCTGGAGAGCGCATGGTGTCCGGCGACACGTCGCGCGAGACCGCATTTCTCGGCAAGGGGACTCGCCTTTCCGGCAAGATCTCGTTCGAGGGGACGGCCCGCATCGAGGGACAGATCGAGGGCGAGATCATCGCCAACGATACTCTCCTGATCGGCGAGTCCGCCCTGGTGAACGCCCAGATCAGCGGTGGCACGATCGTGATCCACGGCAAGGTCACCGGCGACATCACCGCCTCCAAGAAGCTCGAGATCCGCGCCCCCGGCCGCCTCTACGGCAACGTCACCACGCCCAGCCTCGTCATCGAGGAAGGCGTCGTGTTCGAGGGTCACTGCTCGATGGGCGCCACCGAGGCGCGCGGCGACCGCAAGGTCACGCTCCTCGCGAAGGACGAGCGCCCCGGCGACTCCGGCTCCGCCCCGACGCTGAAGGCACAGGCAGAGGGCAAGTAGGCAGGCCACCGCACCGTAACGTCCCTCGCACGCGTCGGGGTCGGCCGACGGGGAGTCTCCCCGTCACGGTCCGGTCCTGTGCCCGGCACGCGACGGACTCCCCCGACGAGAAAACCGCCCGCAGCGAAAGTTTCCGAGATGCTCGAGATTCCTCCGGCAGTAACCTTCTATTGCATGACCGTCGCGTTCTTCGTGTTCGCGATGGTCCTCTCGAAGGTCGTCCTGCAGCCGACCCAGGCGGTTCTCGCCGAGCGCGCAAAGAGAACGAGCGGCGCTCTCGCCGAAGCGACCCGGCTGCAGGCCGAGGCGCGCGCTCTCAAGGACGAGCTCGCCGCGACCCTGGACCGCGCCCGCCACGCAGGCAGCGCCGCCGGCGAGCAGATCCGCCGCGAGGCGGAGGCCAACGAGCGGCGGATGCTCGAGGAGGCGCGCGCCGAGGCGGCTCGCACCCTCGAAGAGGTCCGGGCGCGCGTGGAGACGGAGTCCGCGGCGGCGCGCGCGACTCTCCAGGAGCAGTCGGGCGCTCTCGCGCAGCTCGCCGCCGAGAAGATCCTCGGCCGTGCGGTGGCCGCATGAAGACCCGCCGCAGCAGCTTCGCGGTCGCGGCCTTCGCCGTCCTCGCCGCCATCACGTCGGCCTCCCTGGCGTACGCGTCCGAAGGCGGCGGCGGAGCAGGCCACCACGAGCCGACCTGGACGCTGACGATCCTCGGATTCGTCAACTTCTCGATCTACGCGTTCATCATGTACCGCTTCGCGTGGCCGGCGGTCGTCAAGTACCTGAAGGAGCGCCGGGCCACGGTGGTGTCCGCGCTCGAGGCAGCAGCCCGTGCGCACGCCGAGGCCGAAGCGCTGAAGGCCGAGTTCGAGGCGAAGCTGAAGAACGTAGAGGCCGACGCCGCACGCGCACGCGACGAGCTGATGGAGATCGCCCGCAACGAGGCGGACAACCTCGTCGCCGAGGCGAAGCGCTCCGCCGATCGCATCCGCCGCGACGCCCAGCTCGTCGCCGATCAGGAGGTCGCCCGCGCCCGCCGCACCCTGCAGGAGGACGCGGCCCAGCTGATCGTGAAGGTCGCCGGTGAGCTCGTCTCGCAGAAGCTGACCAGCGAGGACCAGGCGCGCTTCGTCCAGAGCTTCATCGCCGACACCAACGCGGCACGGGGCGACGGCAAGCCGACGGGGGTGAATTCGTGACCAGCGCGATCGCGAAGCGCTACGCGCGCGCACTGGCCGGAGTCGCCGGCGAGCAGAACCGTCTCGAGGAGACCGCGACCGAGCTCGAGAAGCTCGCCGCGTGGCTCGACGACGCGGACGTCAAGGCCGCGTTCGACTCGCCCAACCTGGGCGTCACCGCGCGACGTGGCCTCGTCACCCGTCTGGCCGAGGCGCTCGGCCTCTCCGAGCTCGCACGCAACTTCCTCTCGCTCTTGGCGGACAGGAATCGGCTCGATCAGTTCCGGCCGATCGTGCTCGCTTACCAGGCCCTCGTAGACCGCTCGCTCGGGCGGGTCCGTGCGACGATTCGCGCGGCGACTCCGCTGGATGACGCCAGCGTCGAGAAGATCCGCGGCGTCCTCGAGCAGATCGCCGGGAAGAAGGTGCTCGCGTCGGTCGTCGTCGATCCGGCGCTGATCGCCGGCGTCTCGGTCGAGATCGAGGGCCGCGTCTACGACGGCAGCGCCCACACGCAGCTCGCGCACCTCGCGCGCTCGATGGCCCGCGAGGTTTCGCCGGGCTAAGAGCGGCACCGGCTCGGCACCGGCGCCGCACCCGCGCGCCGGCATCAGAATTCGCAACGAAGGTTCGGAAGGAGACGGAGCAGATGGCGATTCGCGCCGCAGAGATCAGCGACATCATTCGCCAGCAACTCAAGGACTACACGAAGTCGCTGGAGGTGCGGGAGACCGGCACGGTGCTCTCGACCGGTGACGGCATCGCGCGCATCTACGGCCTCGAGCGCGCCGCCGTCGGCGAGCTGCTCGAGTTTCCGCACAACGTCTACGGCATGGTGCTGAACCTCGAGGAGGACAACGTCGGTGCGGCGTTGTTCGGCGAGTCGCAGGCGATCGGCGAGGGCGACGAGGTTCGCCGCACCGGCCGCATCGCCGAGGTTCCGGTCGGTCCCGAGCTGCGCGGACGCGTCGTCAACGCCCTCGGCCAGCCGATCGACGGCAAGGGCGAGCTCAACGCCAAGGAGACCCGCCGCATCGAGCTGAAGGCGCCGGGCATCGTCGACCGCCAGCCCGTCAAGCAGCCGCTGCAGACCGGCATCAAGGCGATCGACGCCCTCATCCCGATCGGCCGCGGCCAGCGCGAGCTCATCATCGGCGACCGCCAGACCGGCAAGACCGCGATCGCCATCGATACGATCATCAACCAGAAGGGCGGCGACGTCACCTGCATCTACGTCGCGATCGGCCAGAAGCGCTCGACGGTCGCGCAGGTCGTGGACAAGCTCTCCCGCTACGGCGCGATGGACTACACCATCGTCGTCGCCGCAACGGCGTCGGAGTCCGCGCCGCTGCAGTTCATCTCGCCCTACTCCGGCTGCGCGATGGGCGAGTACTTCCGCGACAACGGTCAGCACGCACTCGTCATCTACGATGACCTCTCGAAGCAGGCCGTCGCATACCGCCAGCTGTCGCTCCTGCTCCGCCGCCCGCCGGGCCGCGAGGCGTACCCCGGCGACGTTTTCTACCTCCACTCGCGGCTCCTCGAGCGCGCCGCGAAGCTGTCGGAGGAGCGCGGCGGCGGCTCGCTGACCGCCCTTCCGATCATCGAGACCCAGGCCGGCGACGTCTCGGCGTACATCCCGACCAACGTGATCTCGATCACCGACGGTCAGATCTTCCTCGAGACGGACCTCTTCTACTCGGGCGTCCGTCCCGCCGTGAACCCCGGCATCTCGGTCAGCCGCGTCGGTGGCTCGGCGCAGGTCAAGGCCATGCGCCAGGTGGCCGGCACGCTGCGTCTCGACCTCGCGCAGTACCGCGAGCTCGCGGCGTTCGCGCAGTTCGGCTCCGACCTCGACGCCGCGACCCAGAAGCAGCTCGCACGCGGCAGCCGCATGGTCGAGATCCTGAAGCAGAAGCAGTACGAGCCGCTCGCCGTCGAGAAGCAGGTCCTCGTGCTCTTCGCGGCGACCAATGGATTCTTCGACGACGTTCCGCTGCCGTCGATCGGCCACTTCGAGCGCGAGCTCCTGGTGTTCGTCGAGGGCAAGCACCACCAGCTCCTCAAGGACATCGCGACCCAGCGCGAGCTCAGTGACGACCTGAAGCGGCGCATGACCGCAGCGGTCGAGGAGTTCAAGCAGGTCTTCGTCAAGTAAAATGGCGAGCCTCAAGGACATCCGGAAGCGCATCGGGACGGTGCGCAGCACGCAGCAGATCACCAAGGCGATGAAGATGGTCGCCGCGGCGAAGCTGCGTCGCGCGCAGTCGGCGGCCATCGCGGCGCGCCCGTACGCGCAGAAGCTCGACACCATCGTCACGCACCTGGTGCGGCGGCTGCCGGACGACGTCCACCCGCTGCTCCGCGTGCCGGAGTCGAACCAGCGCGTCCTGCTGATCCACGTCACCAGCGACCGCGGGCTCCGCGGCGGCTACAACTCCAACCTGAACCGCGCGCTCGAGACGTTCGTCCAGGAGCGCTCCGGCCTCGACATCAGCTTCGAGGGCATCGGCCGCAAGGGCCTCGACCACCTGCGCCGACGCGGACGTCCGACGATCGCGCAGCACGCGATGCCGAGCGTCTTCGAGGCGGCGAACGTCGCGCGCGCCCTCGCCCGCGAGACGGTGCGTCGCTTCGTCGACGACGAGTTCGACGCGATCTTCTTGCTTTACAGCAGCTTCCGGTCGGCGCTGTCGCAGGTCCCGACCATCGAGCAGCTGCTTCCGTTCGAGCGGCACGCGGCCGGCGACGACCACGAGCAGACCGCGCTCGACTACGTCTTCGAGCCGAGCCCGCAGGAGATCATCGGCTACCTGCTGCCCCGTCTGGTCGAGGTGCGCATCCTGCACGCGCTGCTCGAGGCCGGTGCCAGCGAGCAGGCGGCGGCGATGACCGCGATGGATTCGGCGACGCGCAACGCCTCGCAGATGATCGAGCGGCTCACGCTGCAGATGAACCGCGCACGCCAGGCGGCGATCACCAAGGAGCTGATGGAGATCATCGGCGGCGCCGAGGCGCTCAAGGGCTAGTGACGACTCCGCCGGTCCGGCGGAGCACCACGGAGAACAGTTCGAGATGTCTACCGAAAATGTTGGTCGCATCACCCAGGTCATCGGCCCGGTGCTCGACGTCGAGTTCGAGAGCGGCAAGCTGCCGCCGATCTACAACGCGCTCAAGATCACCAATCCGGCCCTGGGTGACGAGCCCGGCAACCTGATCGTCGAGGTCGCGCAGCACCTCGGCGAGCGCACGGTGCGCTGCGTCGCCATGGACGCGACCGAAGGTCTCGTCCGTGGAATCGAGGCGATCGACACCGGCGCCGGCATCTCGGTTCCCGTCGGCGAGGCCACGCTCGGCCGCATCATGAACGTCATCGGCCAGCCGGTCGACGAGGCAGGTCCGATCGCGACCACGAAGTCGAGCCCGATCCACCGCGAGACGCCGGAGTTCACCGACCAGGCCACCGAGGTCCAGGCGTTCGAGACCGGCATCAAGGTCGTCGACCTGCTCGCCCCCTACGCCCGCGGCGGCAAGATCGGCCTCTTCGGCGGCGCCGGCGTCGGCAAGACCGTTCTCATCCAGGAGCTGATCGCGAACGTCGCGCGCCAGCACGGCGGCTACTCGGTGTTCGCCGGCGTCGGCGAGCGTACCCGCGAGGGCAACGACCTCTGGCTCGAGATGAAGGAGTCGGGCGTCATCTCGAAGGCCGCTCTGGTGTTCGGCCAGATGAACGAGCCGCCCGGCGCGCGCGCCCGCGTAGCACTCTCTGCTCTCACCGTCGCCGAGTACTTCCGCGACGAGGAGGGCAAGGACGTGCTCCTCTTCATCGACAACATCTTCCGCTTCACGCAGGCGAACTCCGAGGTGTCGGCACTCCTCGGCCGCATGCCGAGCGCCGTCGGCTACCAGCCCACGCTGTCGACCGACCTCGGCGAGCTCCAGGAGCGCATCACCACCACGCGCAAGGGCTCGATCACCTCGGTGCAGGCCATCTACGTCCCCGCCGACGACCTCACCGACCCGGCGCCGGCGACCACGTTCGCCCACCTCGACGCGACGACCGTTCTCTCGCGTCAGATCGCCGAGCTCGGCATCTACCCCGCCGTCGATCCGCTCGACTCGACGTCCCGCATCCTCGATCCGAACGTCGTCGGCGAGGAGCACTACCAGGTCGCCCGTCAAGTGCAGGAAATCCTCCAGCGCTACAAGGACCTGCAGGACATCATCGCCATCCTCGGCATGGACGAGCTCTCCGAGGACGACAAGCTGACGGTCTCCCGCGCGCGCAAGATCCAGAAGTTCCTGTCGCAGCCGTTCCACGTCGCCGAGGCGTTCACCGGCACGAAGGGCGTCTACGTCAAGCTCGCGGACACCATCCAGGGCTTCAAGGAGCTCGTCTCCGGCAAGCACGACCACCTGCCCGAGCAGGCGTTCTACATGGTCGGCACGATCGACGACGCGATCGCCGCGGCGAAGCGTCTCGCGGCCTGACGTCCGGGATTCCGAACCCCATGCGACTTCTTCTCGTCACGCCCGAGAGGCAGCTCCTCGATACCGACATCGAGGAGGTCTATGCGCCCGGCGTCCTCGGCCAGTTCGGCGTCCTGCCCGAGCACGTGAACTTCCTCACGGCTCTCGGCACGGGCGAGCTCCGCTACCGGACGAAGGGCGCCGACCACTACGTCGCGGTGAGCGGCGGCATCCTCGAGGTGCTCGACGACCTCGTGACGGTGCTCGCGGACTCGGCCGAGTTCGCGGAGGAGATCGACGTCGCG
Source organism: Binatia bacterium (assembly GCA_046327915.1). Lineage (GTDB taxonomy): Bacteria > Desulfobacterota > Binatia > UBA12015 > UBA12015 > VGTK01. The sequence goes on from JAXLXO010000007.1 coordinate 211,164, forward strand.
AGGGCGCGTCAGGCCGAGGAGCGGCTGCATCACGCGATGCAGCGCACGGCGGCGGATGCGCCCGAGATGCCGGATCTCCAGGCCGCGCTCGCCCGCGCGGCCAACCGTCAGGTGGTCGGCGCGCGGACCGGCCGCACCGCGGCCGCCGCGCACTGACGAGCCCGAGCCGGCCCGAAGCGCCGCGCCGGCTCAGCCGGCGCGTGCAATCATGTGCCGACCGGCCGTCAAGCGAAACTCGGCCTCGGCGGCGTCCTCGCGCCAGTCGATGGTGACGCTCTCGCCTCCCGACAGCTGACGGGACGCGATCAGGCGCGCCAGCGGGAAGACGATCCGCCGCTCCAGCACCCGCTTCAACGGCCGCGCGCCGTGCTCCGGGTCGGTGCCTTCCGCCAGCAGGCGCTCGCGCGTACGGCTCGTGTACGTGAAGTGGATCGGCTCCCCGCGACGCGCGAGCCGCTGCTCGATCTTGGCGAGCTCGATGTCGAGGATCTGCTCGAGCTGCGCGCCGTTCAGGCGGTGGAACACGATCTGGTGGTCGAGCCGGTTGAGGAACTCCGGCGAGAACGTGCGCCGCGCCTTCCACAGGACCGCGTCCTCGATGCGCTGATGCACGCGCGCGTCGGGCTCGCCGCTGCCGGTCGCGAAGCCGAGCGGCGGAGCGAGGATCTCGCTCACCGAGCGGCTGCCGATGTTGCTCGTCAGGAAGATGAAGCAGGTCGAGAGGTCGACCTCCTTGTTCGTTCCGAGCGTGAGTCGGGCCTTGTCGAGCACGCCGAGCAGCAGCTGCCAGAGCGCGTCGTTCGCCTTCTCGATCTCGTCGAAGAGCAGAAGCGTGAGGGGACAGTCGGCGGTCTGGTAGCGCAGCACGTTGCTGCTCGAGAGGTACGGATTCGTTTCCTGATGTCCGAGGTAGCCCGGCGGTGAGCCGACGAGGCGCGCGATCTCGTGGCTGTGGCTGAACTCCGCGCAGTCGATCTTCAGCATCGCGCGGCGGTCCTCGAAGCAGACGTCGGCCATCGCCTCGACGAGATTGGTCTTGCCGGTGCCGGTCGGGCCGAGGAACAGGAACGACCCGAGCGGCCGATCCGGGCTCGACAGGCCGGCGCGGAAGATCTGGTACGCCTCGGTCACGGCGTCGATCGCCGGCTGCTGCCCGATGACGCGCGCGGTGAGACCCGCGCGAAACGTCTCGACGTCGTCGCCGAGCAGCGACGGCTCGAGTCGCTCCGCGCGCACGGCAGCGCTGGATCTGGGTCGCACAACGCGGCGCGACCGGGTCGCCCGGTATCGCCGCTCGCTTTCGCCTGCAGCCGCGTCCATCACGTTTCGTGTATCGTCGCCACGCGCGCGAGCCTTGAGCTTTCCCCCCCGGAACCCGCATGGCATATCCGCGGGATGAAGCTCGCAGGGAAGACGGCCATCGTGACCGGCGGCTCGCGCGGCATCGGCCGCGGCATCGTGCTCGCCTTCGCCCGCGAGGGCGCGGACGTCGCGATCAACTACCGCCGGGACGAGGCGGCCGCCCGGGAGACCGCCGATCAGGTGAGATCGCTCGGGCGCCGGGCCGAGATCTACCAGGCCGACGTCGCGGAATGGCCGGCGGTCGAGCGCATGTTCGACGCGGCGGGCAAGGCGTTCGGCGGCTTCGACGTCGTGGTC
>JAXLXO010000070.1:0-2344 GCA_046327915.1 Binatia bacterium
ACGCACGCCGCAGCCGGGCGGCAGCGTGATGTTCGCGACCTGGCTGCCCGGCGCGAACTGGTGGAAGTCGTTGCCGTCGTCACCCGGCGCGCCGTCGACGTACTCCTCGTCGACGCCGACGCGTCCGTAGTTGCCCGCCGACGAGAAGTACGGAACGCCCGCGTCGACCGCCCGCTGCGCGGCCTGCGCGACGACGCCGTCCTGGAACATCGGCTCGGCGTAATAGATGATGTCGTCGACCAGGACCTTCGCGCCGCACGCGCGGAGCGCGTCGATGTTCGCCGCGAAGCCGGGCTCGCTGGTGAACGCCGTCGCGAACAGCAGCGGCGCGCCGGGCGCGAGATCGTGCACCAGCTCGGCCATCGCGCGCCCTTCGTCGCTCTCGTCGGGAAGGTCCTCGATCAGCTTGACGGACGCCGGCAGATCGCCGCTGTCCTGCGACGACGTGCCCGTCACGGAGCGGTTGCAGCCGTTGCCGCTGACGCTGCCGCCGCCGCTCGAGTTGAAGCTGTCCGACAGCACGCCGACGGGAACGCCGGTGCCGTCGACGTCGAAGGTGGCGCGCGCCTCGGCCGCGCGGATCGCGGTGTCGGCCTGGCTCGTCACCGCGCCGACGTGCACCAGGGGACGATAGTTCGGATGGACGGTGCGCACCTCGGGAACGGCGGCGACGCGGTCGAGCAGCAGCGGATCGCAGGTGCCGATCACGCGCCCCATGTCCTCGTACACCGCGGTGACGTTCATGCCGGCGGCGCGCAGTGCCGCGACGACGTCGGGCTTCGCCGACGACAGCCGCACGTCGACCTCGGGCTCCTCGGCCTGCATCGGCACCGACGGCATCGCCTGCTTCGCCTGCGCGCGGCTCTGTCCGGCGCGCAGCCGCTGGCGCGCGTCGAGCAGCACCGGGGCGATCTTCTCGAGGTCGGGGTTGCGCTCGTAGCGCTCGCTCTTGAACGCCCTCAGGGTCTGCGCGGACGCGGACGACGGAGCGAGCAGCGCGCACGCGACGGCGAGCGCGAGGACGGTCGAGTGCAGGACGAGGGGGTGAAGCCCGGTCGGACGACGCATCCTGCCAATCTACGGGGCGGACGGAATTGTCGCCATCCACATCCCGCGCGCAACGCGTCGGCGGCTGATGCTCGTCAGCCGCCGACGCGCGCGCAGGAGCTCAGCCCGGCTGGTTCTCGAGCGCGACGTACGGACGGCACGGCTGTCCGCGCAGCGAGCCGCACGGCGGGCGCTCGGCCGGGATCGCGATCTGTCCCGCCGGCAGCACCGGCAGCACGATCGACGACGCACGCGCGCCGCCGCGGCCGATCGAGTAGCCGATGCCCTCGCCGCCCGGATCGAGGTTCTCGAAGTACCACAGCGGCAGGTCGCCGCCCGGCGTGTTGATCTGCACGCGCAGCCGCGAGCCCGCGCGCAGCGGGTGCGTCACCGGGAAGATCGGCAGGTTCACCTGGTACCACTCACCGACGGGAACGTCCTGGTAGTCCTCCGCCGAGTACAGGATCTGCGTGGTGAGATCGTCGGAGCGTGCCTCGTCGACCTTGCGGAAGCCGGTGTCGAGCACGCCGTTCTGGATGCGGATCTCGTCACCGTCGGGCGAGACCTCGGACAGCACGATCTCGAGGTTCGCCTGCGCGCTCTCGCTCCTCACCCAGAGGTCGGCGTGGCCCGATCCCGCGATGACGACGTCCTGGTCGAGCGGCTCCGTCAAGTACGACAGGCCCTTGCCGTCGCGCGTCGGCTCCCAGGTGAACGTCAGCGTGGGCGTCGGCTTGATGAAGTCGAAGCCGCCGTCGTGGCCGTAGCCGACCGTGCCGATCGCGGCGTCGAAGGTGAAGCGGTCCGCGGCGTCGCCCGACGGGGTGGACGTCGCGAGCGCACCGTTCCCGTCCAGCCAGAGCCGCCACGGCTCGACGTTCGCCGGCGGGAACTCCGTGAACTGCGCGGTGAAGCGCGGCACCGGCGCGCCGAGCGCGTTCTCCGGATCGCCGGCGCCGAGCTCGAAGTCCACCGTCACTGACGGCTCGTTCTCCCAGCGCGCGAGCGCCTCCTCGTACTGCGAGTCGTTCAGGTCGGCGAAGCGGTCGGCGTCGAGCTGCAGCGGGTAGCCGTAGTTCTTGGTCATCTCGCCCGGCAGCGCGGCGCGCACGACGTCGAGCAGGCGCGGCACGCGCTTCGCGACGTAGAGGTCGAGGAATTCCATCCAGCGCGCGAACATCGCCGGCGTCAGGCCCTCGGTGTGCGCGCCGTTGGTCATCGTGAAGTGGAGGCTCGGCGCGCTCGTGAAGCGGTCGAGCATGGTCGCGAAGTAGGGGCCGGTCTGCTCGTCCTGCCA
>JAXLXO010000071.1:0-2030 GCA_046327915.1 Binatia bacterium
GGATCGAGCACGAGCCACGGGCCGGAATGGGCGCGGCGGTCACGCACCGCATCACGCGCCGGTGATGGACGACGTGTCCGGTACGACCGCGGTCATCCTCGCGGGCGGGCTGGGCACGCGCCTGCGCAGCGTCGTCGCCGACCGGCCGAAGGTCCTGGCCGAGGTCGACGGCGTCCCGTTCGTCTTCCACCTGCTCGCCCAGCTCGCCGCGGCGGGGGTCAAGCACGTCGTCCTCTCGACCGGCTACCTCGGCGAGCAGGTCCGCGACACGGTCGGATCGTCCTGGGGCAGCCTCGAGGTCGAGTACGCGCAGGAGCCCTCGCCGCTCGGCACGGGCGGAGCCATCCGGCGGACGCTGCCGCTGGTGCGCTCGCAGGCGCTGTTCGTCCTCAACGGCGACTCGTACTGCGACGTCGATCTCGCGAGCCTCTGGCTCTGGCACCATCAGCGCGCCGCGCACGGCACGCTCACGCTGTCGCGCGTCGACGACGCGCGGCGCTACGGAACGGTCGAGACCGACGCCTACGGCCGCGTCACGCGCTTCGCCGAGAAATCGCCGCGCCGCCGCGCCGGAACGGTCAACGCCGGACTCTACCTGCTGCGCCGCTCGCTGGTCGCCTCGATTCCCGCCGGAGCCGCGTGCTCGCTCGAGCGCGACCTGCTCCCCGGCTGGCTCGAGCTCGGCATCTACGGATTCGCGCGCAGCGAGCGCTTCATCGACATCGGCACGCCCGAGAGCCTCGCCGGCGCGGCCGGATTCTTCCGCAAGCCCGGCCGGCGCAGCAGTGCGCCGCGCCCGCGACGCAACACACGCCGCACCAGTGCGGCCATGACCAGAACCGCGGAGGTCGCGTGACCAACTCCGAACTCGATCTCGATGCCCGTCTCTTCCGCGAGACGCTGCGCATCCGCCTCGTCGAGCTGCGCGTGATCCAGCTCTACCCGTCGGATCGGATCCAGAGCCCCGTCCACCTGTCGATCGGCCAGGAGGCCGTCGCGACCGGTGCGTGCGCGGCGCTGCGCTCCGACGACCTCGTGTTCGGCAGCTACCGGAGCCACGCCTTCTACCTCGCCAAGGGGGGCGACCTGCGCCAGATGATGGCCGAGCTCTACGGCAAGGCCACCGGCTGCTGCGGCGGCAAGGCGGGCTCGATGCACCTCGCGGCACCCGACGTCGGCTTCATGGGCTCGTCGGCGATCGTCGCGAGCACCATCCCGCACGCCGTCGGCGCGGCCCTCGCGGCGAAGCGCCGCGGCACCGACCAGATCGTCCTGTGCGTGTTCGGCGACGGCGCGACGGAAGAAGGCGTCTACCACGAGTCGCTGAACTTCGCGGCGCTGCACCAGCTTCCCGTGCTGTTCCTGTGCGAGAACAACGGCCTCGCCGTGCACTCGCGCATCACGGCACGCCAGTCCTACGATCTCCTCGAGCACGCCGACTCGTACGGCATCCCGACGCGCCTGTGCGCGAAGGGCAACGACCCGCGCGCCGTGTACGACACGGTCGGCGCGGCGGCCGAGCGCGTGCGCGCCGAGAGCCGGCCGATGGTGCTCGTCGTCGACACCTACCGGCAGATGGAGCACGTCGGCATCGGCGAGGACCATCACGTCGGCTACCGCTCGGCCGCCGAGGCCGAGCCGTGGCGCCGCAGCGACCCGCTCGTCACCGAGACGGCGCTGGTCGCGCGCTTCACCCCGGACATCCTGCGCGAGATCGACGACGCCGTCGCCTTCGCGGAGCAGAGCCCCTGGCCCGGCGCGGACGCACTCCTCGCCGACGTCGCCTGAAGGAGGATCGCATGGGACTCGCCTTCAAGATCGAGACGCCGGTCGAGACACGGGACGCGGAGGTCGTGAGCTATCGCGACGCGCTGCTGACGACGATGCGCGGCGCCCTGCAGAACGATCCGAACGCCATCATCCTGGGACAGGGCGTCGACGACCACAAGGGAATCTTCGGCTCCACGATCGGCCTCGCCGACGAGTTCGGCAAGGACCGCGTGATGGACACGCCGCTCGCCGAGGAAGGC
>JAXLXO010000072.1:0-1756 GCA_046327915.1 Binatia bacterium
GAGTCGACCGGCCGCGACGAGGGCGAGCCCGCGGGCGAGGTCGAGGCCGCGCCGGACGGCGACGCCCCTGCTCCGAAGCGCCGCCGCAGCTCGAGCACGCGCTCGCGTTCGGGGGCCAAGACCGCGAAGCCGGCGACCCCCCGCGCGGCGAAGCCGCGTGCGAGCGGCGGCCGCAAGAAGGCTGCGGCGAAGACGCCGAGCGAAGCCGCCGAGTGACGCAGGGAGCCCGGTCGCGCACGTCGGGGCCGGGCTCCCTCGCTTCTACGGGAGCGCGAGCAGCTCCGAGATGTCGCTCTCGGAGAGCTGCTTCAGCCAGCCGCGGTCGTCGTCGATGACCGAGCTCGCGAGCGCGCGCTTCTGGCGCTTGAGGCGCAGGATCGCCTCCTCGATCGTGCCGGCCGCGATGATGCGGTAGACCGAGACGGTCTTTCGCTGCCCGATGCGGTGCGCGCGGTCGGTGGCCTGCTCCTCGACCGCAGGGTTCCACCACGGGTCGAGGTGGATCACGACGTCGGCGGCGGTGAGATTGACGCCGGTGCCGCCGGCGCGAAGGCTCAGCAGGAAGAGCGGCATGGTGCCGTCGGTGAAGCTCTTCAGCGCGGCCGCACGGTCGCGCGTGCGGCCGTCGAGGTACGCGTAGGCGATGCCGCTCTTGTCGAGGTCGGCGCGCAGCAGGGTCAGCAGCTCGACGAACTGGCTGAACACGAGCGCGCGCCGTCCGCTCGCGATCACCTCGGACACGAGCTCGCGGAACGCCTCGAGCTTCGCCGAGTCCTGCGGCTTGTAGCGCGGGTCGACGAGGCGCGGATCGCACGCCATCTGCCGCAGGCGCAGCAGCGCCGTCAGCACGACCATGCGGTTGCGCTCGAAGCCGTCCTGCGCGAGGCGGCGCGCGAGGTCCTCGCGCGTCGCGGTGACCAGCGCCGCGTAGGCGCGGTGCTGGGCCGGCGTCAGCTCGACGATCACGTCGGTCTCGATCTTCGGCGGCAGGTCGCTCTCGACGTCGGCCTTGGTGCGCCGCAGGACGAACGGCCGTACGCGGGCACGCAGCGCCGCCGCCTCGTCGAACGCGGCCTGTGCGAGCCAGCTCTCGTCGGGCGCCTCGTCCTCGAGCTCCGGATCGATGTCGGCCGCGGTCGGCACGCCGGCCAGCGCCGCGACCACCGGACGCTCGTAGCGTCGGGAGAAGCTCCGCCAGCTGCCGAGCATGCCGGGGTTCACGAAGTCGAGGATCGACCACAGCTCGAGCAGCCGGTTCTCGATCGGCGTGCCGGTGAGCGCGAGGCGCGCCTCCGCGTGCAGCGACTTCGCCGCCGTCGTCGTTGCCGCGGCGTGGTTCTTGATCTGCTGCGCCTCGTCGAGGATCACGTAACGGAAGCGGATGTCGCGCAGGCGCTCGACGTCGCGTCGCAGGAGCGCGTAGGTCGTGACCACGAGGTCGGCGTCGGGCACGTCCTCGTACTGGGCGTGGCGTCCGAGGCCGTGCAGCAGGATGCACTTCAGCCCCGGAACGAAGCGCTCGGCCTCGCGGATCCAGTTCGGCGCCACCGACGTCGGCGCGACGACCAGGCTCGGCATGCGGCCGTCGCGCGCGCGGCGCCACTCGAGCACGGCGAGCGTCTGGATCGTCTTGCCGAGGCCCATGTCGTCGGCGAGGATGCCGCCCGCGCCGAGCTCGGACAGGAACTGCAGCCACGCGACGCCGATCTTCTGGTAGCTGCGCAGATCGCCGACCAGGCCCGGGACGTCCTCGGGC
>JAXLXO010000073.1:0-22014 GCA_046327915.1 Binatia bacterium
TGGATGCCGTGAAGGCCGCCCGAGTGATTGAAGCGAGAGCCGATGCCCCGCAGGATCCGTGATCGACTGACCTACGCGAACGTCACCGCGACGCTCGCGCTCTTCATCGCGCTCGGCGGCAGCTCCTACGCCGCCCTCAAGCTCCCGCGCGACAGCGTCGGCCGCGCACAACTCCGAAACAGCGCCGTCGCCTCCGCCGAAGTCAAGGACCGCAGCCTCCAACTGCGGGACATCAGCAAGACCGCCCGCGCAAGCCTCGCCGGCAAGCAAGGCCCCACCGGCCCCCAAGGGCCGGCCGGTCAACCCGGAGCGCCCGCAACCCGCTTCTTCGCCGCGGTCTCCGCGGCGGGCCAGCTCCTCCGCGGGAACGCGAGCAGCGGCGGGAACGCCAGCAGCGTCGGCGCGTACAACATCGGCTTCGCGCAGGACATCTCAGCGTGCGTGTACACCGCGACGCTTGGGAGCACCGACGGCAGTGACGTGCCGCCGGGGCGGATCACCGTGAGCACGGTTGGCGGGAAGGTCGCGGTGAAGACGTTCGACGCCGCGGGGAACCCGGCGGACCTGCCGTTCCACGTGATCGTCGCCTGCTAGAGCCGACGCCACTCTCGCGCGCCCCAGGAAGCAGCTGCCCGCGGTCAGATCATGGCGGGTACGCGCGACAGTTGTCGTGCATGCCCGTGGAGGATGAGGCCGACACCCCGATCGATCTCGAGAAGCTCCGCCGTGCGCTGGAGACGATGACGCTCGCCTTTCGCGTCAGCCGAAGGCTCACGTTCCCGGACGACGATCACGATCTCGTACCCGCTCGTCGAGTACGGGTGCTTGGGCACGCTGCCGAACACAGGGCCGCTTGAGCGACACGTCGAGGCGTCTCCAGCCGCCGCTACCGGACCTGTACGAAGAAGGCGCTCCGCTGGTCAGCCCGGGCGCGACCACAAGGCAGGGCGTTCCTGGAGGAGCTGTACGGGCCGGTGACCTTGGGTGCAGGCCGAGCTCTGGACTCATCACTACGCTGCGCGCGTGTCCTACTTCCAGGCCATCGTCATCGCCCTCGTCCAGGGCGTCACCGAGCTGTTCCCCGTCTCCAGCCTCGGGCACTCCGTGCTCGTGCCCGCGTGGTTCGGCGGAAGCTGGCAGACGCTCGTCACGCAGTCCTCGCAGGCGACGAGCGAGACGTCGTTCTACCTCGCCTACATCGTCGCGCTGCACGTCGCAACGGCGCTCGCGCTGCTGTGGTTCTTCCGCGCCGACTGGGTGCGAATCATCCGCGGGTTCTTCCGCACTCTCGGCGGCGTCGTGCGCACCCGGACACTGCCCAAGGACGACGCAGACGCGCGGCTGGCGTGGCTCATCGTCATCGCGACGATCCCGGTCGGCATCACGGGGCTCGCGCTCGAGCACACCTTCCGCACGATCTTCGCCAAGCCGCTGGCGGCGAGTATCTTCCTCCTCCTCAACGGCCTGGTCCTGTTCGCCGGCGAGCGCTACCGCAGGCGCGCGTCGGTCGCCGCCGACGCCGCCGAGGCCGAGCGGTTCGCCGCTGCGCAGAAGGGCGGGCGCAGCGCGCAGGATGTGGCGCTCGCCGCGGCCTCGGACGCGCGGCTCGCGCATGTGACCGTCGGCGACAGCGTGCGTATCGGCCTGCTGCAGATCGCAGCGCTCTTCCCCGGCATCAGCCGGTCGGGCATCACGATGGTCGGCGGGCTCTGGCGCGGGCTCAGCCACGAGGACGCGGCACGGTTCGCGTTCCTCCTCGCGACGCCCGTGATCCTCGCCGCCGGCGTGCTGAAGCTGCCGAGCCTCGCGGGGTCGGCCGGCGACGACATCCACGGGCAGGTCGCGGTCGGCTTCGTGATCTGCGGCATCACCGCCTACAGCTCGATCCGTTTCCTCGTGAAGTACTTCGAGACGAAGACGCTGACGCCGTTCGCGATCTACAGCCTGATCATCGGACTGGCCAGCATTGCGCACTTCGCCTGAGGCTTCGCCTGAGGCGGCCGGGTCTGATCCCCCTTGCCCCTCACACGACCTCGCATTGTCAACACGCCGGGAGGATGACGCGCAGATGTGCACCGTCGGCGCACGAAACGGCCCGCACGTCACCGCCGGCGGTCCGCGCAAGACGCCGCGCCAGTGGGAGTCCGAGGCCCGCTCCGTCGTGGCCGGCGGTTCCGCCGGGAAAGGTCACCCCCGGGTCGAACACGGCGTCCAGCTGGTCGGCGGGGATGCCCTCACCGTCGTCTCGTACGTCGATGATCACGCGGGAGTCCTCACGGTGGACACCGACCGTCACCGCCGTGCGGGCGAAGCGTTCCGCGTTCTCCAGGAGCGGCACCAGGACGCGCTCGACGACGTCGGCGTCGGCGCCGGCGCGAACGCGCTGCGGCGCCTCGACGGTCATGAGGAGCCCTCGTCGCTGAGCCTCGTCCGCAGCGCCCTCAACCGCCGTCCGCGCGACATCATCCGCGTCACAGACGCCCGGGGCGACGGCCGCCTCAGCGCGCGCAGCGGCCATCAGCGTGTCGAGGATCGTCTCCATCCGCTTGGTGCTTCGAAGTGTGAGTTCGGCGGCAGCGCGCTGTTCGGCTGCATCGTGCGTCCGGCGCGACAGTAGGTCTGCCTGAGCCGCGATCCGGGCCAGCGGCGTACGCAGCTCGTGCGAGAGCTCGGCGGACAGACGCTGTTCATGGCGCAGGCTCGCGGCGATGCGGTCCAGCAGACCGTCGAACGTCGTCGCCAGACGCTGGAGTTCGTGTGGTCGTGCGGCTGTACCAAAGCGCCGGTCGAGGTCGTGATCCCCCCAGTCGGCCGCCTGGTTGGTCATCTCCTCGACCGGGTGCAGCGCCCGGCCGACTGCCACCCATGTCACCGCCGTCACGGCGCCGAGCACGGCCAGGGCGAAAAGGAACGAACCGATCAGTGCAAGGTCGGTGGTCCGGTCGTAGGCGGCCAGCGAGCTGGCGACGACGACGACCCCCTGTGGGCTTGGGGCCGCGGAGACGGGCGCCGCGTGAAGGCGGTACGCGCCGTCCGGAGTGGCCGCGTAACGCTGTCCGCGGGCGACCAGCGCGGCGACTTCGCGCTCGAGCCTCGCGGTCGCCCGGGGGCGCTCGATCACCTGCGTTCCCTGGTACACCCAGACGCCGGTGTCGAGCGCAGCGTCGCCCGGTCCCTCCGCCGTGACGACACGTCCGCCCTTGACGGAAACGGTCGTGAGCGCCGCCGCCGCCCGGGAGCGCAAGCGAGTGTCAACGTCCGATCGAAGGCTGCTGGCGAGCAGCAGGTTGAAGGCGACCACGAGCACCGCGAGACCGACGGCGAGCGCCACGACCGCACCGAGCACGACGCGACCACGCAGCGTCTGGGGGCGTCGCCGTCTCACCCGAGGCGGTAGCCGACGCCGTGCACGGTCTCGATCATGGGTGCGTCCTGCACATCGCGGAGCTTGCGCCTGAGCCGTCCGAGGTAGACGTCGAGCGTGTTGTCATGGACGATCGCGCCGTCCGGCCAGGCAGCGCGCACCAGGGTCCGCCGGCGCACCACGCCCTCGGGCTCGGATGCCAGTGCCGCCAGCAGACGGAACTCCGTGGGCGTGAGGTCGATACGTACATCGTCCCCGAGGAGGGCGTGCGTCACGGGGTCGAGCTGGAGGCCTCCAAGGGTCGGGTTCCCGTTCGCACCCGCTCTGCGCAGGAGGGCCTGGAGGCGCGCAAGCAGTTCCGCCAGGACGAAGGGCTTTGTGAGGTAGTCGTCGCCACCGGCTGAGAACCCCGCGAGCCGGTCGGCGACCGCCTCGCGCGCGGTCAGGAAGATCACCGGGGCATCGACCCCGCGAGCCCTCAGGGCCTGACAGACGTCACGACCGTCGGCGTCCGGGAGGCCGATATCGAGCACGACGGCGTCCGGGTGCTTCGTGACGGTCCGCACCGCGCCCGCCCCGTCGCGCGCCTCCAGCACGTCGTAGCCCTCCTCCCGCAACCCCTGGGCGAGCAGCGCCCGAAGGTCGGGGTCGTCTTCGACAACCAGGATGCGTGCGGGCACGACGGTCAACGGTAGACCTCCCTCCTCAAGATGTCCTGAAGCCGGCCGAGTTCGCAGCGCGTCAGCTGCGCAGGGTCGTCCAGCCACCGGCGCGTCCGATCGGTGTGACGCGTCGTCCAGGAGGAAGGGCAGGCGGCGGGCCTGCGTAGTGCTCGGGCCCACTGAAGACGATCGCCGGGGGCGTCCAGCGTGGTCGGCGCACGGTGGAGCTCCACGTTGCCTGCACCGACGTGAGCGGCAGCCGGAGGTCCCACGCGAGCGCTGTCTGCATCAAGGGGTTGATCGCGGGCAGGCCGGCGGCGAGAATCGCCTTGCGTCCGCCCGCGACCCGCACAGCCGAGCGCAGGTCGGCCTGCGTCCGCGTCTCCTCCCGCGCCGTGCTGAGGAGCGCCGCGTCGCTGTGAATGGTCGGGTACGAGGACACCAGCACCAGGACGGCGATCGTCGCGGTGATCGCCGTTCGCGCGCGGTTCCCTTGGGCCGGGCCGACCGCGATCGCCAGTCCGCCTCCGGCCAGGAGCGCGAGCAGCGCCGCGGGCCCCACGAGGTAGCGGCGTGACCCGGGATACCCGAGCTGGGCCATCACGGCGACGATCGCGATCCACGCGCAGGCGACCCCCGCAGTGACGAGCGGCTCGGTCAAGCGCCGCCGCGCCGACGCGGCGATTCCCACGGCAGACAGGGCGATCGCGGGCAGGACGATCGCCCCGGTCAGACGCTGAAGCACTCCGGCCGCGTCGGTCGGCGGGCTGAAGCGCACCAGCGCGTGGAGCAGCGGCGCGACGAGCGCACACCTCACGCAGATCGTGTCGGTGCGGGCGGCGTGGATGAGCTGTCCGGTCGACGGTCCGCCGCCAGCCCGGCTCATGCCCAACCAGACGACGGGCGGCACCACCGTCGCGGCCACCAACCCCCAGTCGAGCCGACGCTCGCGAACCATCGCCGCTGCTGCGAGCGCGAGGACCACAGGCCACAGCTCGGGACGGATCAGCCCGGCGACGCCGAGCAGCACGATCGCCGTCCGCGAGGAACCCGCCAGGTACCGGTCGGCGGCGAGGAGCACGAGCAGCACGAGCAGTGGCTCGGCGGAGCCGTACACCGCGGTGCGAAACAGATCAGGGCCGACCGCGATCAGGGCCGCCGCCGCCACGCCGGCGACGACGCCGCCGATGCGCGAGCCCGCTCGATACGCGACCACGAGTGCCAGCAGCGCGCACACGCGCATCGCGGCGAGCCACGCGAAAGGGGCCAGATCACCGAACGGCGTCAGCGGTGCGGCGACAATCACCGGCAGCGGCTTGAACGCCGGGCCACCGCGCGTCTGGAGCACGCCGTGGGCCGCTTCCCGCGCCCACACCATCCACGACCACGCGTCGTACCCGAGCGGGCGGGCGATCAGCAATGACGAAACGCCCAGCACCAACCCCGCGACGGCGAGCGGAGCCCACGGCACGGCGGGTACCGGCGCACCTGGGGCGAGGAACGCGTCGGACCGAGTGCGGGCGCTCGACAGGATCAGCCGACCCGGTGGAGGAGTGCGTCGAGCCGCGCGAGGAGCTCCGCGAAGACGAATGGCTTGGTGAGGTAGTCGTCGCCGCCGACGGCGAACGCCGAGAGCCGATCCGTCACCGCGTCGCGCGCGGTGAGGAAGATGACGGGAGCGGTGACCCCGCGGGCGCGGAGCGCTTGGAGGACGTCGCGGCCGTCGGCGTCCGGGAGGCCGATGTCCAGAAGGACCGCGTCCGGGCAGGTGCCGGCGGCCCGCACGGCGTCGCCGCCGTTGTGAGCGACCACGATGTCGTAGCCCGCCTCAGTGAGCCCGTGTGCCAGGAGCCCTCGGAGGTCCGGATCGTCCTCGACGATCAGGACGCGCGCCGCCACCGTCATGGACACAGATCCTGAGCGCGAAGACACGGGACGGTCGGCAAGGAGCGGGGCATGCGCGGGACCGTGGCACGCCGGACCTGAGCATGACCTGAACGGCTGCCGGCTCGTGCGAATTCAGGTCATCGTCAGGTCGGTTCCCTCACCCTGACGGGCATGACCACCGTTCCCGCCCCCACGCCGCCGGTCTCGCTCGGCCGGCAGATGCTCAACAAGGTCCCCGAGGTCACCCTCTGGTTCTGGATCATCAAGATCATGTGCACGACGGTCGGCGAGACCGCCGCCGACTACGTCAACGACAACCTCGGCTTCGGTCTCACGAAGACGACGTACGTCGCCGGCGCCCTGCTCGCCGTGCTGCTGCTCGTGCAGTTCACCCTGCGCCGCTACGTCCCGCCGATCTACTGGGCTGCGGTCGTGGTGATCAGCGTCTTCGGCACGCTGATCACCGACAACATGACCGACCTGCACAACATCCCGCTCACGACGACGACCCCGATCTTCGCCGTCATCCTCGCCGTGGTGTTTGCCGTCTGGTACGCGTTCGAGAAGACGCTGTCGATCCACACGATCGTCACGACGCGCCGCGAGGCGTTCTACTGGCTGGCGATCCTCTTCACGTTCGCCCTGGGCACCGCGTCGGGCGACCTCGTCGCCGAGAAGTTCGACCTCGGCTACGGCGTCTCGATCCTCATCTTCGGCGGCATCATCGCCCTGATCACGTTCGCGCACTACGCGCTGCGGATGAACGCGGTCCTCGCGTTCTGGCTGGCGTACATCATGACCCGCCCGCTCGGCGCGTCGATCGGCGACTTCATGTCCCAGAACAGCAAGAAGTACGGCGGCATCGGGCTCGGGACGACGGGGACGAGCTACATCTTCCTCGGCTGCATCCTCGCGCTCGTGATCTTCCTGTCGATCACCAAGCGCGACCAGACGCCGCCCGACGTGATCGCCAAGGAACTCGGCGAGACACCGCCCGCGGGCGTCCCTTCCCCGTCCACCGCCCGCTGACCACGACGCGAGCCAGGAGAACCTCATGTTCGAGAACATCATCATCGCCATCGACGGGTCGCCTGCCGCCGCGGACGCCCGCGCGCTCGCGACGACACTCGCGGCACCCGGCGCCGCGTTCCTCAGCGCGCACGTCGCCGAGGGCCACCTCGAGACCACCGAGGTCGAGGCCGACGTCACGCTGTCCGGGTCGTTCGCCGGGGCGCTCGACGGACTCGCCCGCGAGCGCGGCGCCGACCTCGTCGTGCTCGGGGCCCACCACCACGGGCATCTGTGGTCCTCGAACCACACGCACTCCGCGCTGCACCACCTCTCGTCCTCGGTCGCGGTCGCCCCGGTGGGCTACGGCGCCGATGACCAGGTCGCCCTCCGCGTCATCGGTGTCGCCTACGACGAGACCACGCCGGAGTCCGAGGCGGCCCTCGCCGCAGCGCGCCGGTTGGCCGAGCCCTCCAGCGCAGAGGTCCGCGTCATCGAGGTCGTCCGCGACTCGAACCTGCCCTCCTCGGAGAGCACCCAGGGATGGAAGGCACAGCAGGCCAGCGCACGCCTTGCCGAGCTCGGCGGCGTCACCGTGACCGTCCTCGAGGGCGACCCCGTCCACCGGCTGCGCGAAGCCGCCGAGGACCTCGACCTCCTCGCGCTCGGTCAGCACCACCCGAGCGCGCTCGCGGCGCTGCTGCTCGACCACACCGTCGACGCGCTCGCCGCGCACGTCACCTGCCCGCTCCTGGTCGTGCACGCGACCGGAACCGCCTGATGCGCGCGCCTCGCCTGACGATCACGCTCGCGCTTCTGACCTGCGCGCTGGCCGCCGCGGCTCCGGCTCGGGCGGCCGGCCTGGAGGGCGTGCCGTCGTTCGGGCATGTGTTCGTGCTCATGGGTGAGAACCAGGGGCTGAACAAGCTCACGCCCGCCCACTCGCCGTACCTCACCGGCACGCTGAAGCCGCGCTCGGCGTATCTGACGCGGTACACGGGCGTGACGCTCGGCGGGTCGCTGGCCAACTACATGGGGATGGTGTCCGGGAAGTTCACCGCCTGCGACGTGGCCGACGACCTGCCGAGCCCGCGCTGCAGCCACCCGTGGGACAGCATCTTCGGCCAGCTGGACCGCAAGGGGCTCTCCTGGCGCGAGTGGGCGCAGTCGGCCGACAACGCCTGCGACATCGTCGATCACGGCGCCGCGTGGTCGAGCAACATCTACACCGTCCACCACCAGCCCGCGCTCTACCTGACCCGGCTTCACGGGACCGGCTACGACGAGGCCCTCACCCCGAAGGTCGAGTGCGAGCGCAACACCCCCACGATGGGCACGACCGCGCCGAACGACACCTCCGCGTTCGACGCGGCCCTCGCCACGGGGAACGTCGGGCGGTTCAACCTCGTCGTGCCCAACGACTGCGAGGACGGCCACGACCCCTGCGCCCCCACCAGGGACGGCGTGCGCCAGTTCGACGACTTCCTGCGCCGCGAGGTCCCGAAGATCGAAGCCTCACCGGCGTTCGGCTCCGACGGGCTGATCATCATCACCTACGACTCCGGCACCTCGCCCAAACACAAGCAGGTCCTCTTCGACGTGCTCGGCCCGCAGGTCAAGCCCGGCGTCTACGGCACCACCGCCTACGACCACTACTCCTTCCTGCGCACCATGGAGGACGGCTTCGGCATCCCCCAGCACCTCGCCCGCGCCGCACAGGCCAAGGCAATCAACGGCATCTGGAGATAGCCGGGCACTGCGGCGGCGGAGAGCCGTCGTCTCCCGCGACGCAGGCTAGCGTCGAAGCCGTGCCCACTCGGCGAACAGCCCTCGTGCTGGCGGCTCTGCTCTCCACGTTTGTGGCGGTCCTCTGGGGCACGATCGCTGCTTTCGGTGTCTTCCCCGCCGACTCGGCAACCGCGGCGGAGGTCGCCGAGCAGCGCCTTGGGAGGGCGGGCCTGGCGATCCCCCACGCGCTCGCGTTCCTCGGCGAGCCATCGGTCGCGGCGGCATGGACGGCGCTCCTCGCCGTGGCCATGGGGCGATCGCTCGGACGACGCTACGGCATCCTCGTCGTCGCCGCCGCCGGGGTCGCGGTGATCACCACGACGATCAAGGTGATCGCCGACCGCCCCCGCCCCCAAGCCGGCCAGGGACTCGACCCGAGCTTTCCCAGTGGGCACACGGCGTATGTCACCGCCGTGCTCGGCCTCACTGCTGTCCTGCTGGCCGAGCGCGGTCGCTGGCGCTTCGCGGCAGTCGCCGTCCTGATCGTCGCGGCGATGGGTCCCTCGCGTGTGGTGCTCGGCGTCCACTGGCTCAGCGACGTGCTCGCCGGCTACGCGATCGGCCTGGCGTGGCTCGGGCTCGTGCTCGCGTTCGGTCTGCCTTGGGCACGGGCGCAAACGGCAAACACCTGAGCGAAACGCGAGCTGTTTGCCGGCTCTTGGCGGAGCACCGCCTAGCGTCGAGCGGGATGAGCCTCACGCGCTTCCCGAGCACGATCGCGTTGGCGATCGTCGGCCTCGTTCTTGCGGCCGCCGTCACGTACCTGGCGAGCACGCTGGTCTCGCAGCCGATCGGGTTGTCGTCGGAGCCGGCAACGCTCGGGGGATCCCTCGCTCCGCCGCGGTCCGCGCCGCGTTCACTTCCGGCCCTCCACCACCAACGCCCTCAGGCCAAGACGGCCACCGTGACGGTGACGAGCGCCGCGCCGTCGGCGCCGGCCGCCCCGCCCACAACGGCGACAGCGCGGCTGCTTGGAGACGACCAGGGCGGACGCCGTGATGGCGATGATTGAGCGGCCGCGATGACTGCATACTCGGACACCGTGGCGGACCTGGGCTGGTCCCGCGAGCCCGCTGGTCAGGAGATGTTCAGGTCCTCGCGTCACCATGGTGGGATGCTCGCTTCGGCTGCGCCCGTGATGGCCTCGATTTCGTCGCAGATCGTCGACTTCATCGCGCAGAACGGCGTGCTTGCCGTGTTCGTCCTCATGGCGGTCGACGCGCTCCTGCCGGTCGGCGGGGAGCTGACGATGCTGTACGCCGGCGTCCTGGCAGCGGGCGTCGTGGCCGGCACCGACGTCTCCGTGCTCGGCCTGCAGCCCAGCTCCGGGCTCGAGTCGTACCTGGTGGTGGTCCTGGCCGGCACACTCGGTTCACTGGTCGGCGCGCTCATCGGCTGGCTCATCGGCGTTCGCGGCGGGCACACGTTCCTGGAGCGCCACGGTCGCTGGGTTCACCTTCCACCCAGTCGCGTCGCGCGCGCCCAGCGCTGGTTCGATCGCTTCGGGCCGCGCGCGGTGTTCCTCGGCCGCCTCACGCCGCTCGTGCGCTCGTTCATCTCCATCCCGGCGGGTGTCCTCGACTCGCCGCTGCGCTCGTACACCGTCCTGACGCTGGCTGCCAGCGCGATCTGGTGCGCGGGATTCGCCGCCATCGGCTGGGCCGCCAGCGGCAACTGGGAGTCCGTGCACCACGCGCTCAGATACGTCGACTACCTCGTCGTAGCAGGGCTCGTCGCTGCGGCCTTCGTCATCGCCCTGCGCGCTCGCCGCAGCGCCAGGACGCCGATTCCCGTACCTGACGAATCGACCTGAATTCGCGGCGCACCGCACCCCTCGTCGTCGCCTACGGTGGCGGCTGGCTGTCCTGGGCCCGAGGCAGGACAAGCGTCAGCACCGGGTTCGGACCCGCCCGGGTAACGGTCAGTCGGCCGCCCTCGGCGTGCGCGAGCGACCGCGCAAAGGCGAGCCCGATGCCGTGGCCCTGACCGGAGCCGGCGCGGCGGACGAACGATGCCTCGGGGTCGCCGGCGAACCCGGCTCCTTCGTCGGCGACGTCGATGGCGAGCCAGTCGTCCACCTCGCGCACCGCGACGTCGACGGCCCCGGCACCGTGCTGCTCGGCGTTGTCGACGAGGACGTCGAGGATCTCGCCGAGGACTTCCCGTGAGGCACGCGCGACGGGCTCCGCGGCGCGGACGCTGATGCGCAGTGGGCGGCCGGCGCCTGCCAGCGGGCCGCGGTGCCGGTGTTCGAGATCGTCGAGGACGCTCTGGAGCTCGCACGCTGACACTGGGCGCTGGGCATCCCGGGCGACGCTCAGGAGCGTGTCGATCGTGCCCTGGAGCCGGTCGACCTGGCTGAGGGCGGCGGGAATCTCGGGTGGGGCGTCGCCGCGCAGCTCGATCGCTTCGAGCTCGATGCGCAGCGCGGCGAGCGGAGTGCGCAGCTGGTGTGAGGCATCGGCGCTGAACGACCGCTCGCGCGCCAGGAGGTCGTCGAGTCGCTCTGCGGTGGCATCGAGTGCGCCGCCCACGGCGTCCACTTCTGGAACTCCTGAAGGCGCGCTGCGCACGGTGAAGTCACCGTCGCCGAGCCGCCGGGCGGTGACCGCGAGGCGCTCGAGCGGGCGGGCGAGGCGCGCGCCGAGGAGCACCGCAGCGGCGGCGGCAGCGGCGACGAGGACGGCGGCGAGCCCGGCCAGCGCGAGCCAGGTCCGGTGGGTGCGACGCACAACAGCACGGTCGTCGCGGACCGCGCGCACGACGCCCGTGACCCGCTCTGACTGCACGAGCGGAACGGCGACGAGCAGATCGCCGCTGCTGACGCTGTCGGTGCTGCGCCCGCCGCGAAGTGCTGCGAGAACTACGGCGTCGGCGGCCTGCGGCCCGCGGCCGGCGACGCGCCGTCCGGCACGGTCGTACACCGCGACGAGGTCGGAGCTGCGGGGCACTTCGATCCGGTCGCCGCTCGATGGGCTGACGTCGATCGCGCGGGTCGCTGCCACCGTGTCGCGCTGCAGACGCACGAGTTCCTGATCGCGGTAGGAGGTGCGCACGACGAGCGCCAGCGGAACAGCGAACAGCACGACCGCCGCGGTCGCGACCGAGACGATTGCCAAGGTGAGGCGACGCCTCACGCGACCTCGAAGCGGTAGCCGACACCGCGAAGCGTCGTGATCGCTTCCGGGCCGACCTTGCCGCGCAGACCGAGGATGTGGGTGTCGAGGGTCTTGGTCGAGCCCATCCACTCGGTGTCCCAGACCTCGCGCATGATCCGCTCGCGCGTGACGACGCGGCCGGCCTGCGACACGAGCAGCGCGAGCAGGTCGAACTCGCGCGGGCGCAGCGCCAGCTCCTGCTCACCTCGCCAGGCCCGGCGGGACGCGGGATCGACCCGCACCTCGCCGGCGGTCAGAGGTTCCAGCGGTGCCTCCTGCGCCTCCGTCTCCGCGCTCACCCGTCGCAGGTGGGCGCGCACCCGTGCCAGCAGTTCGGAGAGGCGGAACGGTTTGATGAGGTAGTCGTCCGCTCCGGCGTCGAGGCCTGCGACGACGTCAAGTTCCTGGTCGCGCGCGGTGAGGATCACGATCGCCAGGTCAGGACGGGCAGCGCGCAGCCGGCGGCAGACCTCGATGCCGTCCATGTCGGGCAGCCCGAGATCGAGGATGACGAGGGCGATGTCCGGACCGACGGCGGTCAGCGCCGGGACGCCGCGCGCGACGCGATGCAAGCGATAGCCCTGCGCGTCCAGCACGCGGACGAGCCCCGACGCGATCGCCTCGTCGTCCTCCACGAGCAGGATGTCGGGCTGACCCACCCCCTCGACGGTAACGGGAAGGGCGACGGGGCCCGCGAGATTTGACCTGACGTTGACCTTCGCGGAGCCGGGCGATGACCTGTCCCGCCTACGGTCGCCGGCATGATCAGTCGAGCAGCAGCACGGGCCGGGACAGGGGCCATCGTCGCCGCCGCGATCCTCGCCGTCGCAGGATGCGGGAGTTCGTCGCCGAGCAGCACGCAGGCGACGACGGTGAGCCCGAACGCCCCCGAGGTCAACCCGGCGGGCGACATTCCGGACAACCAGGCGTATGTCGCCTACCGGCCGCCGGGCACGCACTTCTCGGTGAAGGTCCCTGAGGGCTGGTCGCAGAGGAGCACGGGCGGTGCTGTGACCTTCACGGACAAGCTCAACAGCATCCGGATGGAGCAGACACCGGCGAGCGATCCGCTGACGGTGGTCGGTGCGAGGAGCACGGTGCTGCCGCAGCTGGCCAAGACCGTTCCGGGCTACCGGCCGGGCGCGGTGACGGTGGTCAGCCGGCCGGCCGGCTCCGCGGTTCGCATCACCTATCTGGCGACGTCCAAGCCCGACTCGGTCACCGGCCGCACGACGACCGACGCGGTCGAGCGCTACGTCTTCTTCCACCAGGGGCGACGGGTGGTCCTGACGCTCAGCGGCCCGAAGGGCGCGGACAACGTCGATCCCTGGAAGCTCGTCTCGAGCTCGGTCCGGTGGACGCCATGAGCACCGCCGAGCCGCTTCGAGCGGAGAGCCTCTACCGCTTCTTCCACGCGGGAGACGACGAGACGCTGGCGCTGCAGGGCGTGTCGCTGACCCTCGAGCCCGGCGAGATGACCGCCGTCACCGGCCCATCGGGATCCGGGAAGTCGACGCTGCTGAGCTGCCTCGCCGGCCTCGATGACCCGGACGGCGGGACCGTCCACGTCGCCGGCGAGCGGCTCTCGCGCCGCAGCGAGGAGGCGCGAGCACGGATCCGCGGCGCGCACATCGGCGTGCTCTTCCAGCAGGCGAACCTCGTCGGTCACCTGTCGGTCCGGGACAACGTGCAGCTGGCGCAGCGGATCGCCGGCGTGCACGAGGCCGCAGGCGGCGTGCTCGAGCGCTGTGGCATCGCGCAGCGCTCGCGTGCGCGCCCGTCCGAGCTGTCCGGCGGCGAGCTCGCTCGCGCCGGCCTGGCGGTCGCGCTGGCAGCCGACCCCGCCGTCGTGCTCGCCGACGAGCCGACCGGCGAACTCGACCACGCCACGGCAGGGCGCGTCCTGGACCTGCTGCGCGAGCGCGCAGACGCTGGCGCCGCCGTGCTGATCGTGACGCACAGCCCCCAGGTCGCGGCACGCGCAGACCGTGAGATCCGCCTGCGCGACGGGAGGGTCGAAGCATGAGCACCCCTCCGCCGCTCGTGCGATGCAGCGGCGCCGCCCGCACCTACGGCACAGGCCAGGCCGCAACGGTCGCGCTGCAGCCCACGGACTGCGTCGTGCTGGAGCGGGCGCGCATCGCTCTCGTCGGCCCCTCCGGGTCGGGCAAGTCGACGCTCGTGCACCTGATGGCGGGGCTCGACGAGCCGACCTCGGGGAGCGTCGACTGGCCCGCGCTCGGCGCCAGAGCGGCACTGCGCCCCGGGCCGGTCGCCGTGATCTTCCAAGGACCGAGCCTGCTGCCGCCGCTCACCGTCGAGGAGAACGTCGCGCTCCCGCTCGTCCTCGGGGGCATGGACGACGACGCCGCGCACAGCGCCGCCCGCATCGCGCTCGAGCTGCTGGATCTCTCGGACCTCGCGGCGAAGCTCCCCGAGGAGATCTCCGGCGGCCAGGCCCAGCGCGTCGCTGTGACGCGTGCGCTCGCCGGCCGGCCGCGCCTGATCCTCGCCGACGAGCCGACAGGTCAGCTCGACCGCGAGAGCGCCGCCGACGTCATCGAGGTGCTGCTCGCCGCAGCCGACCACGCCGACGCCGCGCTCCTCGTCTGCACGCACGACCCGGAGATCGCGGCGCGCCTCGACCTGCAATGGGCGATGCGCGACGGGCGCCTTGAAGCCGGCCGGGCCGTGGAGGCGACATGGTCTCGCTGACCTGGCTGCGCGGCCTGATCGCGCACCGGCGCGGGCGTCTGCTGGCGACCGCCGCCGGCGTCGCGGTC
Source organism: Binatia bacterium (assembly GCA_046327915.1). Classification (GTDB taxonomy): domain Bacteria; phylum Desulfobacterota; class Binatia; order UBA12015; family UBA12015; genus VGTK01. Next base: position 14,651 of record JAXLXO010000073.1, read on the forward strand.
GCCGTCGCGCTGCTGGCGTCGATCGGCGCCTTCCTCTCGTCGACGACCTCGAAGATGACCGCCCGCGCGGCCGCACGGGTGACCGTCGACTGGCAGGTGGAGGGCCGCACCGGCGCCGACGCCGCGACCCTGCAGCGCACCGTCGCACGCTTCCCCGGCGTGCAGCGCGCGCTCCCCGTGCAGTTCGCGCCCACCAGCGGCCTGCAGGCGAGGACCGGCGGATCGGTCCAGCGGACCGGACCGGGCCAGGTCCTCGGCCTGCCGGCCGGCTACCGCGCCGCGTTCCCCGGCCAGCTGCGCACGCTCGCGGGCCGCGGCGACGGCGTCCTGCTCGCACAGCAGACGGCGGCGAACCTCCATGCCCGACCAGGCGACACGGTGAGCATCGGCCGTGCCGGCCTGCCCGCCGCCCGGGTGAAGGTCGACGGCGTCATCGACCTTCCGACGGCCGACTCGCTGTTCCAGCAGGTCGGTGCACCCGCAGGCGCGCAGCCTCAGGCGCCGCCGGACAACGTCGTGCTGCTCCCGGCCGCCGTGTTCCATCGCATCGAGGCACCGGCCGCGGCCGCGCAGCCCGGCGTCCTCCGAACGCAGATCCACGCCGCGCTCAAGCGCAACCTCCCCGGCAGCCCGAGCGCCGCGTTCGACAAGGTCAGCGGGCAGGCCCGCAACCTCGAGGCCAAGCTCGCGGGCCAGGGGCTCGTCGGCGACAACCTCGGCACCGCCCTGGACCAGGCGCGCCAGGACGCCCTCTACGCCCAGCTCCTGTTCCTGTTCCTCGGCGTTCCGGGCGCGATCCTCGCCGGCATGATCACTGCGTCGATCGCCGCCGCCGGCGCCGATCGCCGGCGCCGCGACGCCGCCCTTCTGCGCACCCGCGGCGCGTCGACCGCACAGCTCCTGCGGGTGGCGCTGGCCGAGACCGCAGCCGCCGGCGGGGCCGGTGTCATCGTCGGGCTTGGCGCGGCCCTCGTCATCGGGAACGTCGCTTTCGGATCGGCCGGCTTCGGAGCAGGGACGCTCGCGGCCGCCCTCTGGTCGGCGGGCGCCGCGCTCGCGGGTCTGCTGATCGCCGCCCTGGCGATCGCGCTGCCGGCATTGCGCGACATACGCCAGCTCACCGTCGCGGGCCAGCGACGCCAGGTCGGCCGCCGCGACCGCGCACCCTGGTGGGCCCGGTACGGCCTCGACGTCATCTGCCTGGCCGGCGCGGGCCTCGTCTTCTGGCAGGCCTCGAACAACGGGTACAGCCTCGTGCTCGCACCCGAGGGTGTTCCCCAGGTCTCGGTCAACTGGTACGCCCTGTTCGCGCCGATCCTCGCCTGGGTCGGAGCGGGACTGCTGACGTACCGCCTCGCCGACCTCGCGCTCACCCGCGGACGCACGCCGTTCACCCGGCTGCTGCGGCCGATCGCCGGCGAGCTCTCGCGCACCGTCGCCGCCACGATGGGCCGCCAGCGCCGCCTGCTCGCCGGCGCCCTCACGCTCGTCGCGCTGACGATCGCCTTCGCCGGCTCGACCGCCGTCTTCAACTCGACCTACAACCAGCAGGCCGAGGCCGACGCGCGGCTGACCAACGGCGCGGACGTGACCGTGGCCCAGTCACCCGGAGTGCAGGTCGGCCCGCAGGGCGCCGCGCGCCTCGCGCGGGTCCCCGGCGTCGGCAGCGTCGAGCCCCTCCAGCACCGCTTCGCGTACGTCGGCGCCGACCTCCAGGACCTCTACGGCGTGCAGCCCGCGACGATCGCCGCCGCGGGGAAGCTTCAGAACGGCTGGTTCGCCGGCGGCACCGCGGCGGAGCTCATGCACCGGCTGCAGACCCGGCCGGACGGGGTGCTCGTCTCCGCGGAGACCGTCAAGGACTTCCAGCTGCACCCCGGAGACCTCCTGCGACTGCGGCTGCAGGACGGCCGCACGAAGCAGTTCAAGACCGTGCCCTTCCACTACATCGGCGTCGCCAACGAGTTCCCCACCGCCCCTCGCGACTCGTTCTTCGTGGCGAACGCGAACTACGTCACTGCAGCGACCGGCAGCGACGCCGTCGGTACCTTCCTCGTCCAGACCGACGGCACGTACCCCGCCGCGGTCGCCCGCCGCATCCGCGCCCAGGTCGGCACGAGCGCGCAGGTGACCGACATCGTCACCCAGCGCCAGGTCGTCGGCTCGAACCTCACGGCGGTCGAACTCTCCGGCCTCACGAAGGTCGAACTCGCCTTTGCGCTCATCCTCGCCATCGCCTCGACCGGCCTCGCGCTCGGACTGGGCTTCCAGGAACGCCGGCGCACCTTCGCCATCGCCTCAGCGCTCGGCGCGAACCGTCACCAGCTCGGCGGCTTCGTCTGGAGCGAATCGGCCTTTGTGACTGTCGGCGGCCTCCTCTTCGGTACAGCCATCGCAACCCTGATCGCCTGGATGCTGGTCAAGGTCCTCACCGGCGTCTTCGACCCGCCGCCCGACGTCCTGTCCGTCCCCTGGGCCTACCTCCTGAGCGTGCTCGCCATCGCCTGTGCAGCGGTCGCCGTCAGCGGGCGCCTGACGCTCGGCGCCCTGCGGCGCCCAGCGATCGAAGAACTCCGGGATCTCTGACCGGCCACCGTCCACTGTCATCGCCAGTTCATCCGCACCGCGCACAGTTCGGCTCCTCACCCCCCAACGAAGGAGCAAGCAGATGCTCAAGCACACGAAGAAGGTCATGGTCGGGGTCGCTGCACTGGCGGCGATGGCACTCGGCGGCTCCGCCCTGGCCCAGGCCGGCAACCCGCCGGCCAAGCCGGCACCGGCTTCCACACCAGCGACCGCCGTCAACCAGACGACCACCGGATCCGGTGCCGACAACTCCCAGGGCGGCGACCAGTCGGCATCCGACACGGACAACGTCAGGAGCGGCGACCAGTCCGCGCCGGACACCACCTCCGCCACGGGTGACAAGGAGTCAAGCTCCTCGGAGCAGTCGGACGCCGGCGAGCAGCCCGACACACCGGGTGAGAACGTCGGCTCGGAGACCCCGGGCAACGACGGTCCCGGCGGCCACGCGGATGAGCCCGGCAACGCGGGCGCCGACCATCAGTTCGAGGGCCAGGAGTAGGTAGCGCGCAGGCGGGCGACCGCAACGGTCGCCCGCCGCACGCACCACGAACCCCGATGCGCGTCCTGGTCGTCGAGGACCACGTCAAGCTCGCCGCCCAGCTGCGCCGCGTGCTCCAGGGCGCAGGAATGGCCACGGACATCGGCGCGACCGGAGAAGACGCGCTGTGGATGGCCGGATCAACGCCATACGACGCCATCGTCCTCGACGTCATGCTGCCGGGCATCGACGGCTTTGAGACCTGTCGTCGGTTGCGCGAGGAGGGGGTGCGTACGCCGGTTCTGATGCTCACCGCACGCGACGCGCTCTCCGACCGCGTCGCAGGACTCGACACGGGTGCCGACGATTACCTCACGAAGCCTTTCGCGCTCGAGGAGCTGATCGCCAGGCTGCGCGCGCTCATGCGGCGCGGATCGGTCCGGCACTCACCAGTGCTCGAGGTCGGTGCACTGCAGCTCGACCCCGCAACGCGGATCGTCCTTAGGGACGGGCACGAGATCGAGCTGTCGAACAAGGAGTTCGCACTGCTCGAGACGTTCATGCGCCACCCCGGGATCGTGCTCTCGCGGCTCGAGCTGCTCGAGAGCGCCTGGGATCGCAGCTACGAGAACCGTTCCAATGTGATCGACGTCCACATCGCGCGCCTGCGCGAACGGATCGACACACCCTTCGGTACCGACAGCATCCAGACGGTCCGCGGTGTCGGGTACCGGCTACGCCGAGAGGAAGACCACTCGTGAGGCGCATCCCGATCCGGCTGCGGCTGACCCTGGCGTTCGCCGCAACGATCACGGTGGTGCTCGCCGCGACAGGGATGTTCCTGTACCTGCATATGGGCTCCGACCTGGACCACTCGATCGACAAGGGGCTGCGCTCGCGGACCGGGGACATCAGAGCGCTCGTCCTGCAGGCCGACAGCGGACTGCGCGACGCCACGAAGGCTCAGGGTTCGCGGAGCACCGACTGGGCCCAGATCGTCGATGGCCGCGGGCGCGTCTTCGACGCCACCGCTGGGCTGGGGCAGCACTCACTCCTCCCGGCCGCGCGTCTGCCGCAGCTTTCTAGTGACGTCATGGTGCAACGGGTGACGGTGCCCGCCGCCGGCGGCCCCGCACGGCTGCTGGCGACGCCGGTCCGCGCGCAGGGACGCCGGCTGATCGTCATCGTCGCCGCCCCGCTGGGCGACCGCGACCGCGCGCTGGCCGACCTGCGCGGCCTGCTGCTCATCGGCGGCCCAGCGGCGCTGCTGCTCGCCTCGCTCGCCGGCTACGCACTCGCCGCAGCGGCGCTGCGGCCGGTCGACTCGATGCGACGCCGCGCAGCTCTCATCTCCGCCGAAGACCTCACCCAGCGTCTGCCCCTGCCGCCTGCGCGCGACGAACTCCAGCGACTGGGCGAGACGCTGAACGCCATGCTCGACCGCCTCCAGGGCGGACTCGAGCGCGAGCGCGCGTTCACGGCAGACGCGAGCCACGAACTCCGCACCCCACTCACCTTGCTGCGGACGGAGCTCGAACTCATCGCCCGCGACCATCCGAGCGGTCTCCAGCTCGAGGCGGCGGTCCTTGACGCGGTCGAGGACACAGACCGGCTCACGCGACTCGTCGACGATCTCCTCGTCCTGGCACGGGCCGAGCGCGACGAGCAGCCGATCCCAACCCAAGCGATACCCGTTGCCGACGCCTTCACCGCCGTCATGACCCGCTTTCCCAAGATTGACGAGGAGCGACAGATCGACGTGACGGCCCTCGGGTCTCTACGCGTCCTTGCTGACCCGGATCTACTCCAGCGCGCGCTGAGCAACATGGTCGAGAACGCGCTCACTCACGGCGGTGGAACCATCGAGCTGAGCGCGGAGGCCGCCGGCGCAGCAGTCGAGTTGCACGTCCGGGACCGCGGTACGGGTTTCCCACCTGCATTCCTGCCCCACGCCTTCGAGCGCTTTGCTCGGGCGAGCGCAGCACCACGCCACACAGGGACTGGTCTCGGACTGGCCATCGTCGACGTCATCGCCCGACGCCTCGGCGGCGCCGCACGCCTCGCCAACCGGCCCGGAGGGGGCGCCGACGTCTGGATCTCGATCCCGGCGGCGACTTCGCCTGCGACGCCACGTTCCGCGTTCGGCGGGTCTCGATCGACCGCCAAGAGTCTTTGATCGCCCTTTGCTTCGAGCCGCCTACGGTCCGGTGGACCTGCGATCGAGGAGAAGCCTCCTGATGATGAAGCGCAAGATCGGACTGCTCGTGGGTGTCGCCGCCGCCGCAGCGGCACTCGTGCCCGGAACGGACGCACAGTCCGCTGGCGGCTTCACCGCGAACGTCACGAACCCCTGGTATCCGCTCAAGCCGGGTACCACCTTCACGTACAAGGGCACCAAGGACGTCCGGCCTTCCCGCGAGGTGCTCAAGGTCACGCGCCGCACCAAGCTGATCGACGGCGTCCCGTGCCGGGTGCTCGACGACCGCCTCTACCTGAACGGCCGCCTCGCCGAACGCACGACCGACTGGTACTCCCAGGACTCCAAGGGCAATGTCTGGTACTACGGCGAAGCGACCGCCGAACTCGACGCGCAGGGCAAGGTCACCAGCACCGAGGGCTCGTGGAAGGCCGGCGTCGATGGCGCACGACCGGGGATCTTCATGCCCGCCCACCCCAAGGTCGGGCAGTCGTTCCGTCAGGAGTACTACAAGGGCCACGCCGAGGACCGCTTCCGCGTGCTCGGCCTCCACACCACGGTCAAGGTCCCGTACATCTCCTCCACCAACGCTCTGCTGACGCGGGAGACGACGGCGCTCGAACCCGGTGTCATCGACCACAAGGTCTACGTGCGCGGCATCGGCACGGTCAAGGAGGAAACCGTCAAGGGTGGTAATGAGACGGCCGTTCTCGTCTCCAAGACCAGTTAGCTGCCGGAGACCGGCGCCCGCTACCCATCCCTCCAGATCAGCCGCGGAAAATACGTCTCGCCGGCTCGCACGAACCGGCCGGTGATACGGCTGAGCTCGAACCACTCGCTCGCACGCTCGGTCTCCACCAGAACGCGGCGGCCCTCCACGGCGATGAGGCGCCCGGGCACCATGGACCCGAGGTATTGCACCGTCACGGCATCGCCGACGACGGGCAGGCGGCGAGAAGGTGGAGTCACCGTACCTCCGTACCGCTGATTGAGCCGAGCTTTGCCATGGTCACGACGACATTCTCCTCCCGATGCCGCCGCCCGTGTCCCGCCACCGTGGAGGAGGCGCGCCGCACGCGAGCGGCGTGTCGTCAAGGGCCGTCACCTGAGGGGCGTCTTTCAGCCGACCTGCCACGACAGAGCCGGGTCCGCTACCGGGCCCGAAAGCCCGTTCCGGCGCGATCCCGTCATGTCAGGTCTGCAAATCAAGCTGATTTGCAGGGACTTCACAGGACGCACGACGACTCCGAAACCACTCGGGGCGCCCTAGCACCAGGAATGAAGGGGTCTGGAGTGGACCCGGTTGGTCCTCGGTGGTGAGGGGTTGGCCCCGCATCGTGGATAGCGTCGTGACCCAACGCGCTTGGACCATCTTTGATGGACGGTCGATGGCCTTCGGCGTCCGGCCGCGCGCCGCACTGTCGCCGCCTCGGTCTGGGAGGGGGGTGGTCAAGCACTCGCGCGACTGAGTAGATGTGGTACGCGCGAGTTCGCTCTTCGAGATCGACCAGGAACCGCTCTTCGAGCTGCTTGAGGTCGAGACGGAGACCGATGGTGAGCCTGATTGGGACGATGAGTTCGACGGGTTCCCGGAGACGCCCGAACCGTCGGACGATCTCGAGGCGGACGAGCCTGGGCAGCGATCGCCGGTGCCTAGTCGGCGCTCGCGGCTGCTGTTGGCGTTGGCCGCCGTCGGTGCTCTCGGGGTCATCGGCTCGCGCCTGACGCAGGACGCGGAGCCGCCGAGCTCTTCTCCTCGTGTGGCGCCGGGCCCGCCCGCGGTCGTGGCGTCGGGCCATCCGTCGCCTCCGGCGCGACAAGGCCGGCGGGCTCGTCCGGGCCGCACAAAGGCACATCGAGCACAGCGGCGCGGCCGTACCCGCACTGCGCAAACGACGCGCAGGACACCCGGACGTGAGCCGATGGCAAGCACTCCGCCGTCCGCCGTTCGAGTCCCGGCGCCCACCCCTGTCCCGCCGGCACCGCCAGCGCCGGCACCTGCTCCCGATCCGCAGGGCTTCACCGGGGAGTTCTTCTGATGTCGCGCTCGATGTTTCCGAGCGTCGATCGCGAGGCCCTGTGGGTAGTGCGGCTGCGTGCTCG
>JAXLXO010000074.1:0-17476 GCA_046327915.1 Binatia bacterium
GCGGTCACGCGCGCGACCGGCGCCGCCTGCTGCAATGGGCGCGGCTGCCCGCGCTCGGCGACGACGGGTTGCTCGTCGCGCCGGTGTCGGGTGCCGGCGAGGACCCGGGCGCGCTCTACCGCTGGTGCGAGGCGCTCGAATCGAAAAAGCTGGCCGAGGAGCGCCGACGCCTGCTGTACGTGGCCGTGACGCGGGCGCGACGCGCACTGCACCTGATCGGCAGTTGCCGCGTGAAGGAGCAGCCCGGCGACCCTCCGGCGATGGTCGCGCCCGCGGCCTCGACGGCACTCGGCGTGCTGTGGCCGGTGGTCGGTCCACAGTTCTCGGCGTCCTTCGCGGCGGCCGCGTCGCTCGAGCCCGAGCCGGAACCCGCGCGCCGGCGGATGCCGCCGCTGCTGCGACTCCCGCTCGGGTGGACCGCGCCCGACATCGTCGCACCGCGACGGACCGAAGCGCCGCGCGTGCCCGTGGCCGCCGCGACGGACCTCGAATTCGACTGGGCGACGGAGACCGCGCGCCACGTCGGCACCGTCGTGCACCGTGCGCTGATGCGGCTGGTGCGCGGGGCGCCGGTGCCGGGTGCGGACGCACGCACGCGGCGGCGCTGCGACGACGAACTCGCGGAACTCGGCGTCCCGGCCGACCGGCGTGCCGCGGCCGTCGACCGCGTGGTCCGGGCGATCGAGCGCACGCTCGCCGATCCGCGCGGGCGCTGGCTGCTAGACGGTGCGCATGCACTGTCCGCGGCCGAACTCGCGCTGACCGGGCGCGTGGCGGGCGAACTCGTGTCGGTGGTCGTCGACCGCACGTTCGTGGACGCGGACGGTACGCGCTGGGTCGTCGACTACAAGACCAGCACGCACGAGGGTTCGGGCCGCGACGAATTCCTCGACCGCGAGCAGCAGCGCTATCGGCCGCAGCTCGAGCGGTACGCGGCGCTGATGCGCCGATACGGGCCGCAGCCCGTCAGGATGGGGCTCTATTTCCCGCTGCTCTCCGCGTGGCGGGAGTGGGATTGAGCGGCGCGACGGCCTAGAACGTACCGCTCGCGCCGAACGGTCGACGCCCCGCGGCGTCCGGGGGGCCGAGGGCTCCGAGCACGCGTTGCAGCGAGGGTGGAACCTCGCCATCGCCCGCGACGGTGCCTTGGATTTCGAAGCTGCGCCCGGCACCAACGCTGAGCGAGGCATCGACCGACAGCGGCGTTCCGCCCGTGACGCGCGCCGTTACCGTCGACGCATCGGTCGGTGCGGTCCGCGGATCCGGGAATGCGAGATCGAAATCGCCGAGCGGGGCCGACAGCGGCGCCGGCGAGGTGACGCCGCCGAGCTTCAGCTGTCCGCGCACGGCGGTGAGCCATCCGTTCGCGATCGTCACCGCGTCGAGGTGGCCCTGCACGCGTCCGGCCCAGCCGAACGACGGCGAGCGCGCAAACGCCGACAGCGGCAGTTCCAGGTCGACGTTGGTGAGTTCCACCGACTCGCGGCCACCGGCCGAGACCCGTGCAGTGGCCCGGCCGTCGGGTCGGGTCAACTCCAGGTCCGCGGCAACGCGCAATCGGAGCAGGGCGGCCGGATGCAGCCTCCAGCGCAGGTCGCCGATCGGGACGCCGGACGCTGCAACCCCCTGGGCGAGTCCGGACCAGATCGTGCCCGACCAGGACGTGACCGAGACGGCCTGCCCCTGCAGGAACCGGGCCGCGAGTGACGCCGGCAGCGTCGCCGCGGCGAAGCCGAGCAGCGCGAGCAGGCCCAGGAAGACGAGCGTGCCGCGGCGCCTCGGCGCCGGCGGCGGCGTGCTCGCGACCGGACTACGGCGCGGCGCGCGCGCCGCCATGCGAGAGCGTGATGCTGGCGTTCACGAGGCCGGGTGCGCCGGCCGCATCGATCGTGGCGTCGGAGACGCTGACGCCGTACTGCTGCTGCAGGGTGCCCAGCCACTCGATCGTCGCATCGAACGGCGCACCTTCGAGCCGCAGGCGCAATCCATTGGCGCCGTCCGGACTCTGGTCGCGCACGGCGGCCCCGATGCCGGCCTCGCGTCCCGTGCGGTCCACCAGCACCACCAGCGATTCATTGCCGCCGCGGCGCGCCGCGACGGAGGCGACGCGCGGTGCGGCCTGGCGCATCCAGGCGAGGTCGGCCGTCTTCTGTTCGATGCGCGCCGCCTGGCGCGCCTGCAGGCGCTGCACGGGCAGTGCGATCCCGACGTACACGAGTGCCACGGCCGCCAGCGCGCCGGCGCTCAGCACCAGCGTGCGTTCGCGCGACGCGAGTCCGTTGAGCCACTGCCGGACGTTCATGACTGGGCGAGCCTCACGACCAGCCGGCCCTCGACCGTCCCCGCGCGGGGCGTGGCCGACTGTATCTCGGCGTTCAGGCCAGCCGACTGCAGCGACTGCTTGATCGCATCGAGCGCGCCGACGCTCGGCGCCGTGAGACGCAGGTCGACGACGCCGGCCCGGCAGGTGATGGCCTGCACGCGCGACTGCGGCGAGCCCGCCACCGCGTGCGACAGCGCCGACAGCGTCGGGAGCAACGCGCTCGGGCCACCGGCGCCGCCGAGCATGCCCTGCATCTGTGCGCGCGGGTCGATGGCCTTCTGTCCGGGCAGCGCCTGCTGGAAGACCTGCGTGATCTGCGCGTCGAGCGCGCGCTCGGCGCGGTGCATCTGCACGGCCGCGATCACGTGCCCGACCACGTAGACGAGCACGACGCCGGCCGCGAGCGCCGCCGGCAGGCGCCAGCGCTTCAGGCGGGCGGCAACGGATCCCTGCGCGGCATACGGGCCCTGCAGCAGGTCGACGCCGGCGCCGCCGGCCGCATGGACGGCGAGCAGCGGGAGCGCTCCGTCCGGCATCAGCTTGACCTGCAGCGACGCTGCGCGGGACCTCAGCCCTTCGATCAGTTCCCGGTACTGCTCGTAGTCGCCCGGCGATGCGTAGAAGACCAGCTGGCCGGTCGCCTCGGGCGTTTCGCCGGTCGCGAGTTCGATCGCGTCCTCGGGTGTACCGGTGTCAAGCACGTACGGCAGTGCGTCGTGCGGACGGACGTACAGCATCGTTCCGTCGAGCAGCAGCGTCGTGGCGCCGGCCGACACCGGAACGGCCAATGAGTCGGCATAGGCCGCATCGGGGTGGATGCCGGCATCGGCGCAGGCGCCGAGCCAGCGGTCCATCGCCGAGCGTGCGACGACGGCGACCGGTACCGTGGCTGCGTCGGACTCGCGCGCGCCAACGGCGAAATGCAGTTCATCGACGTCCGATGCGAGCTGCTCCTCGAGTGCATACGGGACGGCCTGGGCGAGGCGGGCGGTGCCACGGACCGGCAACTCGGGCGCCGCGAGCGTGACATCGGTACCCGGCACGAGCAGCACGACGCGGCGCTGCTCGGCCGCCGGCTGCGCATTCACGATCGGGCCGTCCTGCAACGGGCCGGACCGCGCGCCGTTCCCGTCGAGGATGAGCCACGATGCCTGCGCGGCATCGGTGGCGCGCACGCGTATCACCAGCGTCTCAGACATCGGGCCTCGGGGGATTCATTCGGTGCCGAAACTTCGCAGCTGCGGGCGCACCAGCCCGCCCTGTCCGCGAACGAGCAGACTGTACAGCGTGAAGTCGGTGGTGCCAATAGTGACCCATACGGTCGCGCCGAAGTAGCTGCTCGACTCCGACAGGCCGTCCTTCACCTTGTTGTACGCCTCGTCGCCCATCGCACCACGCAGGTCGTTCAAAGACGGGAAACAGCCGTTCGCCCGCCGCTTCGCCAGGTCGTCCGGGTTCAGGCCGAACTCGCGCAGGCCGTCGCTCAGCGCGTCTAGGACAATGCCCGGCGCGGTGCAGACGTTTAGCTTGGTCCCAACCGGCAGTGCGGTGACGTAGGGCTTCAGGCGCGCCCATCGATCGGGACCGAAACCGGGCAGCGCCATGATCTCGCTCGCGCGCGTGACCGGCATGTTCGCGGCGAGGTACGGCGGCACCTGGCCGAGGTAGACGTTGTCCTCGGCGCCGTCCGGGAATCCCGGCTGCGTATCGAGGTCGATCCAGTCGGCCATGATCGAGGCCCACGACGTCTCGAGGTCGAGTGCGACCAGGATCCGCGAGAACTGCTCAATCGCGTCCGGGTTCGGCGTGCCGTCGGCAAAGACAAGGTTGTTCAGGTTGAAGCGACCCTGCAGGTCGACGAGCCGCCCGGCCACGGTGCCTCCGTCGACGGGCAGGGGCGGCAGCGGCTGTGCCCACGTCTCGGACAGGTTGTCGCCCTGCGACTGTTGAAGGTCGCGCTGCAGGAAGTCCGCCGCCCAGGCTTCGGCCCCGAGCGCGATCTGGAACGCCTGGTCCATCGCGAGCAGCGTTCCGGTCCGTCGCTGGTCGAGCACGCCCCGGTACACGACGCCGACCGCGAGCATCGTCGCGAGCGCGACGATCAGCACGGCCATGATCAGCGCGACGCCGCGCTGCCCGGCCCGCACGGCGATGCCTGCGCGAGCGCTCATCCCGGCACCTCGACCAACCGGCGGATTTCGCCCCAGTCCTCGAGGTCGATGACGACCTCGACGGCCGCAGGGCGCTGGCGGGCCGCCGCCGGGTCCGGGTTCTGGTTCTCCGGCCAGTGGTCCACCCAGCTGCGCGCCGGGTCCATCAGCCGGACCGTGACCGAGCGTACGTTCGAGAGCAGCTTGCGCTTCACCGGTTCGACCGCCATCGAGCGATCGAGCACCGGCCAGCTGTCCCGCCAGAGTTCCCCGCCCTCGAGGCGGTACGCAACGCGCTGTTCGGTCGGACGCTGCACACCCGCGGTGTTGCTCCAGCCGGCGCGCGTGAACGCGATCACGTACCCGGGATCTCCGCCGGCGACGACGGCCGGAATCGGCGTGTCGCCGATCGGCGAGCGGATCGGGCGCGGCTCCATCTGCTCGATGTCGCTTGAGATCGCCTGGACGGCCGTCTGTATGTCGCGCGTGCGCGCGAGCCGTTGCTCGACCGTCTCGCTCTGGCGCTCGAGCTGCGTGTAGCCGGTGAGCGCCATCACGCCGACGATCGCGAAGATCGCCATCGCGACGAGCAGTTCGAGCAGCGTGAATCCGCGGGCGCGAGGATCGCTCACTGGTCGTCCTCGATCGGCGGGATCGTCGGCGGGGGTTCCGCGGGTGGTGGCGTCGGCGGCCTTGTGCCGTCACCGCCGCCGCCCTGCTTGCCGCCGCCGCCGTCCTCGTCTGCGCCGCCCGTGACGTCGGACCACATGAGCGACTCGCCACCGGCCGGTCCGATCGCGCTTCCGTAGAAACCCGTGACCGTCGCGAGCGGTGAGGATTCCGGCGCGTCGGCGCGGCGCACCTCGACGTCGATCCGGCGCAGGCTCTGGACCTGTGTCTGGGTGACCTTGAGCGTCCACCGCCAGCGTTGCCCGGCCATCTCCACGTCGTCGGAACTCTCCGCGACGGCCGGCGGCGCCGGCTGCAGGCGCTGGTCCGTCAGCAGGTTCATCGCGACCCAGTGGGCGATTGTACGGTCCCGGAGGTAGGTCCCGTTGCGTGCGTTCTGCGTCACCGCCTCGATCACGCCGAGCATGCCCAGCGCGACGATCACGAGCGCGGCGAGCACCTCGATCAGCGTGAATCCGCGGCCGGTGTCAGCGCGCATGTTCATCGCCGGACTCGACGCTGATCTCGCCGGCTTCGGTTCCGACGACGCGACGCACCTCCCGGGTGCCGTCGCGCGTGAACACGATCTCGAACGGCACGAGGTCGCCCGAAGCTTGCACGACGACCTGAGGACGCAGCGCGACCTTCGGCGCACCGGTGACCGGGTCCATCTGGGTGTCCGTGCCCCTGGGCTTCAGGACGACCGGGCGGGACTCGACGATCAGGTCGAGCACCAGTCCGTCGGGCAGCGTGCGCTCCCGCAACACCAGATCGTCGGCCACGAGCTGCCAGCGCTCGAGCCGCGAGTCGTAGCGCAGGAAGTCGTAGCCGTTGCCGTCGATGCGCAGGCCGAGGTCGCGGCCATGCAGCATCGCGTCCTCCCGTGCCTGCCCGAGCAGGGCGGCGAGCCGGTCGGCTTCCTGCTGCATCTCGTGGTCGCCGCCGAGCACGTGCACGGAGATCACGGCGACGCTCGTGATGATGCCGATGATGACGACGACGACGAGCACCTCGAGCAGCGTGAAGCCCGAGGCGCGAGCGCGGGCCACGGCCCGCAGCGGGGGACTACTCGATGCTCCAGTTCCCGATGTCGGCATCGGGGCCCTCGCCACCGGGCTGGCCGTCCGCGCCGAGCGTGTAGAGGTCGTACTCACCGTGGGTGCCCGGCGACAGGTAGATGTAGTCGTTGCCCCACGGATCCTTCTTCAGGCCGTCGATGTAGCCGCCTTCCTTCCAGTTCTTCAGGTTCGGGTCGACCGGACGGGTGACGAGGGACTGAAGTCCCTGGTCCGTGGTCGGGTACCGGAAGTTGTCCATGCGGTACAGGTTGAGCGCGGTCTCGTACGAACGGATGTCCTGCTTGGCCTTGGTGACCCGAGCGTCGTCGATCCGCCGGATCACGTTGGGTGCCACCAGCGCCGCGAGGATGCCGAGGATCACCACCACCACCATGATCTCGATCAGGGTGAATCCCGCGTTCCGGCGGGCGTGGGTACGAGCATGGAACCGGGTGTTCATCGCGTGTGGGAGCCCATGACTGTAGAGTCCGCATGATAGCAAACGGGGCCATCCTCCCCGGGGTGGATTGACAGGTGCGCAGGCCGGACGGCGATGTTGCGAACTGGCTCACGGGGCTGCTCGCCGGGGCGGTGCTCGTGGCACTGTGGGCTGCCGGGCCGGCGGTGACCGGCGTGCTGCGCTACGAGCGCACGGCCATCCAGGACGGCCAGTGGTGGCGGCTCGCCACCGGGCACCTCGTCCATGCCGATGGCGCACACCTGGCGTGGAACCTGGCGGGCGCCGCACTGGTCGGGTGGCTGTTCGCGGGCGAATACACCTGGCGCGCCTGGTGCGCGATCGCGCTCGCGTCCGTTGCAGCGATCGATGCCGGATTCCTCGTGCTCCAACCCGGCCTCGAGTGGTACGTCGGACTGTCGGGCGTCCTGCACGGCTGCATGGCCGCCGGGCTCGCCGCCTGGCTGGCCCGCCGCCGGGATCCGCTCGTCGTTGCAATCGCCGTGGTCTTCGCGGCGAAGCTCGCTTGGGAGCAATGGCACGGAGCGCTGCCGTTCACGGCCGGCACGCTAGACGTGCCTGTCGTCGTCGAGGCGCACGGCTACGGCGCGATCGGCGGTCTCGCCGCGGCCGCGGCCCTCGGCTTCGGGCGCCGCCGTCGAGCGACGCTATAATCGCGCGCTCAGGCGGCCGGACCGCCGGGCGGTAGAACAACAATGACGCTCGCTTTCGTCTTTCCAGGCCAGGGATCGCAGTCGGTCGGCATGCTCGCGGCGCTCGGCGCGGCGGAGCCCGTGGTGCGCGAGACCTTCGACGAGGCCTCCGGGGTGCTGGGCTACGACCTCTGGGCACTGGCCCAGCAGGGCCCGGAGGCCGACCTCGGCGCAACGGAACGCACCCAGCCCGCGATGCTCGCGGCCGGTGTGGCTGTGTGGCGGGCCTGGTGTGCGCACGGCGGCGCGAGGCCGGTCGCAATGGCCGGCCACAGCCTCGGGGAGTACACGGCACTCGTGTGCTCCGGTTCGCTCGACTTCCAGACCGCCGTCGATCTGGTGCGGTTCCGCGGCCAGGCGATGCAGCGCGCCGTGCCGCTCGGCACCGGCGCGATGGCGGCCGTGCTGGGGCTCGACGACGCCGAAGTCGAAGCGGCCTGCCGCGAGGCCGCCGCGGGGGAGGTGGTCGAACCGGTCAACTTCAATGCGCCCGGGCAGGTGGTGATCGCCGGCCACGCGACCGCCGTGGCGCGGGCGATCGAGGCCGCGAAGGCGAGGGGCGCCAAGCGGGCCGTGCAGCTCCCGGTCAGCGTGCCCTCGCACTCGAGCCTGATGGTCGGCGCCGCCGACGAACTCGCCGCGCGGCTCGCGACGGTCGAGGTCCGGATGCCCGACGTCCCGGACGTCTACACGGTCGAGGTGCGGCGGCACCAGAGCCCGGACGGGATACGGGTCGCGCTCCGCGAGCAGCTGTTCAAGCCCGTGCGCTGGGCCGACACGGTCCGCGCGATGCTCGCCTCGGGCGTGACCACCCTCGTCGAGTGCGGGCCCGGCAAGGTGCTCACCTCGCTCAACAAGCGCATCGAGAAGCGGGCGGACCTCAGGGTGCTCGCGGTGGACGATCCGGACACGCTGGCCGCCGCGCTCGCGGCGACGGGAGGCTGAACATGCTCGAAAACGAATTTGCCCTGGTCACCGGCGCGTCACGCGGCATCGGCCGGGCGATCGCGCTCGAACTCGGCCGGCGTGGCGCGACGGTGGTCGGAACGGCGACGACGGAGGCAGGCGCCGCTGCGATCGGCGTGGCATTCGTCGAGGCCGGCGTGCGCGGGCGCGGCGTCGTCCTCGACGTGGCGAGCGGCGAATCGGTCGAGCACTGCTTCAAGGACCTCGAGGCCGCCGAGGGTACGCCCTCGATCCTCGTGAACAACGCAGGCGTGACCCGGGACGGGCTGCTGATGCGCATGAGCGCGGACGACTGGCAGGCCGTGGTCGACACGGACCTGACCGCGGTCTACCGGACCTGCAAGGCGGTCATGCGCGGCATGTTGAAGGCCCGGCGCGGCCGCATCATCAACATCGCGTCGGTCATTGCCGTGATGGGCAACGCGGGCCAGAGCAACTACGCGGCCGCGAAGGCCGGGATGATCGGGTTCTCGAAGAGCCTGGCCCGCGAGGTCGGGTCGCGCGGGATTACGGTAAATGTCGTCGCCCCGGGCTTCATCGTCACCGACATGACCGATGCGCTGGACGAAAAGGCGAGGGCGGCGCTGATGGCCCAGGTGCCCCTGCAGCGGCTCGGTTCGCCGGAGGACATCGCGGCCACCGTCGCGTTCCTGGCCTCCCCGGCTGCCGGTTACATCACGGGTGAAACGCTGCACGTCAATGGCGGCATGTACATGATCTGAAAGGAATTCTGGTCCAATTGGACCCCATGCCACCCTTAACTTAGAATACGCGCCCCATGCCGGGTGCCCTCAGGGGAGCCCCGGCGGGCATGTTTCCCACAGAGGACTCCAAAGACAATGAGCACCATCGAACAGCGGGTCAAGGCAATCGTTGCCGAACAGCTGGGCGTGAAGGAAGAAGAGGTCAACAACGATTCGTCCTTCGTCGACGACCTGGGCGCCGACTCGCTCGATACGGTCGAACTCGTGATGGCGCTCGAAGAGGAGTTCGAGACCGAGATCCCGGACGAGGACGCCGAGAAGATCACGACGGTCCAGCAGGCGATCGACTACATCAACGAGCGCCGCAGCCAGGCCTGATCGGCCCGGCCCGGCCGCCACGGACGGCGGCCCCGGCGTGCACTCCGCCCTGGCGAGGGGACGCTGCTTGTCCAAGCGTAGAGTCGTCGTCACCGGTCTCGGCATCGTTTCACCGCTCGGCAGCACCGTGGCGTCCGCCTGGGACGCCGTGTGTGCGGGTCGCAGCGGCATTGCGCCGCTCACGCGGCTCGACACGACCGCGTTCCCGGTCCGGATCGGCGGCGAGGTCAAGGACTTCGACGCCGAGTCGTACATGCCGGCGAAGGACGTCCGGAAGTTCGACCCATTCGTGCCCTTCGGGTTCGCGGCGGCCGTCCAGGCCATCCGCGACTCGGGCTTCGAGGTGAACGAGGCCAGCGCGCCGCGCATCGGCGTCGCGATCGGCGCCGGCATCGGTGGCCTGAGCACGATCGAGGAAAACACGGCGAAATGGCTCGAGGCCAGGACGCCCCGCAAGATCTCGCCGTTCTTCATCCCCGGCAGCATCATCAACGCCGCGGCCGGGCAGGTGTCGATCCATTACGGGCTCAAGGGCCCGAACCTGGCCATGGTCACGGCGTGCACGACGTCGACCCACTGCATCGGCATCGCCGCGCGCACGATCCAGTACGGCGACGCCGACGTCATGGTCGCGGGCGGCGCCGAAGCCGCGTTCACGCCGCTCGGGCTCGGCAGTTTCTGCCAGGCGCGGGCGCTCTCGTCGCGCAACGATGCCCCCGAGGCCGCGAGCCGCCCATGGGACCGCGACCGCGACGGATTCGTGATGGCGGAGGGCGCGGGTGCGCTGGTGCTCGAGGAGTACGAGCACGCGAAGGCGCGCGGCGCGACGATCTACGCGGAGTTTGCCGGCTTCGGCATGAGCGGCGACGCGCACCACATCACCGCGCCTCCAGAGAACGGCGAGGGCGCCTTCCTCGCGATGGCGAACGCGGTGCGCGACGCGGGCGTGGGCCCCGACGCGATCGGCTACATCAACGCCCATGCGACGTCGACCGAACTCGGCGACCGCGCGGAGACCGTGGCGATCAAGCGCGCGTTCGGTGACCACGCCTCGCGCGTGATGGTCAGCTCGACGAAGTCGATGACCGGCCACCTGCTCGGTGCAGCCGGTGCGGTCGAGGCGATCTTCACGATCCTCGCGTTGCGCGACGGAATCGTTCCGCCGACGATCAACCTCGAGAACCCGGATCCCGCCTGCGACCTCGACTACGTGCCGGGCAGCGCCCGGCGCGTCGCCCTCGACGTGGCGCTGTCGAATTCGTTCGGTTTTGGCGGGACCAACGGCAGCCTCGTCTTCCGCAAGCCGAAGTGACGTCGCGGGCTGCCTGGCCCGAGGACGCCCTGCTCGGGTTACACGATCGCTTTCCCGAACGATATCCCGTGCTGCTCGAGAGCGTCGGCGGCGAACCGTCGCTCGGTCGCTACGACGTATTGATGGCACTGCCCGGCGAGCGCCTGATCCGGCACCCCGACGGCCGCCTGGAGGGCCCTGGGGCCGAGGGCCACGGCCGCTTCCTCGACGCGCTGGATGCCTGGTGGCGGTCCGAGTCGACCGTCCACCCGGCCGGCCCGGTGCCATTCGGCGGCGGGTGGTTCCTGTACGTCGGCTACGAGCTCGCAGCCGAGATCGAACCGACGCTCGTACTGCCGCCACCCGAGCACCCCTCGGCAATCGCCTGGCGGATGCGCGGCGCCGTCGTTCGCGATCGCGCGACCGGTGAGGTGTCCTTCCACGCGGGCGATCAGGGCGAGATGCTCGCGGCAATGGCCGGCGCGGACCTCGCCGCCACCGCCGGCAGCCCGTTCGACGCCGGGGGTACGCCGATCGACGGCGACGTCGAGGAGGATCCGCCCGCGCGGTTCACGGCCGGCGTCGGGCGGGTGCTCGACGCCATCGCGCGCGGCGACGTCTACCAGGCCAACCTCTCGCGCGGGTGGCGCGCCAGGCTCGCGGCCGGTACGACGGCGGCGCGGCTCTACGCCAGGCTCCGTCGTTCGAATCCGGCGCCGTTCGCCGGAATCGCAGCAATGCCGGGATTCACGCTGCTGTCGTCGTCCCCGGAGCGGCTGGTGCGCGTCCGGCACGGCCAGGCCAGCACGCGACCGATCGCCGGCACGCGTCCGCGCGGGTCGACGGCGCTGGACGACGAATCGCTCAAGCGCGACCTGGTGCTGAGCGAGAAGGAGCGGGCCGAGCACGTGATGCTCGTCGACCTGGAGCGCAACGACCTCGGCCGCATCTGCATCGGCGGCAGCGTCGAGGTCGACGAGTTCATGACGGTCGAGTCGTACGCGACGGTGCACCACATCGTCTCGAACGTGCGCGGCCGACTGCGCGAGGGCGTGACACCGGGCGAGGTGCTGGCGGCCGTGTTCCCCGGCGGCACGATCACGGGGTGCCCGAAGATCCGCTGCATGCAGATCCTCGCCGAACTGGAACGCGGGCCGCGCGACGCGTATACCGGCTCCATGGGTTACCTCGGCCCCGACGGGTCGCTCGACATGAACATCCTGATACGCACGCTCACGGTCGCGGGCGGCTCGGTCGGGTTCCGCACGGGCGCCGGCATCGTTGCCGACTCGCGGCCCGATTCCGAGCTTGCGGAATCGCGGGCGAAGGCACGCGGGATGCTGCGCGCGCTGGGGGTCGAGTCGTGATCGGCCGGCGGCTCGTCAACGGGTCCGAAAGCGGCGGCATCTCGCCCGACGACCGCGGCCTCCAGTACGGCGACGGGCTGTTCGAGACGATGGCCGCGACCGGCGGACGCGTCCGCCGGCTCGCGGCGCACCTGGCCCGGCTCGCCGAAGGCTGCCGACGGCTCGGGATTCCGATGCCCCCGGACGGGCTGCTCGAGGAGGAATGCGGGCGCGTGCTCGCGGGCATGGGCAACGGCACGGTCAAGCTGACGATCACGCGGGGACCGGGGCCTCGTGGTTACCGCCCGCCGGAAGAGCCTGCCGTGACGAGGATCGTGCAGTCCTCGGCGCCTCGCCCGCGCGGCGACACGACGCCGCCGCTGCTCGTGCGGCTGTGCGACACCCGTCTCGGGCTCAATCCCGCCCTCGCCGGACTCAAGCACCTGAACCGCCTCGAGCAGGTGATGGCCTGCGCCGAGTGGAGCGACCCGGCCATCGGCGAAGGGCTGATGCTCTCCACGGACGGGCGGCTGATCGCGGCGACGGCCGGTAACGTGTTCCTCGTCGAGCACGGCCGGCTCGTCACGCCGGCGATCCGCGACTGCGGCGTGTCGGGTGTCATGCGCCAGGCGGTGCTCGATGCTTCGTCCGCACTCGGCATCGACGCGATCCTCGACGACGTGCTGCCGGAGCGCCTCGCCGGCGCGGACGAAGTGTTCATCACGAACGCCGTGACCGGGATCCGGCCCGTCGGGGAGCTGCTCGGGGCCTGCCGATGGGCGGTCGGCCCGGTCACGCGGGCGCTCGCGTCGCACACGGCCGGATGACGCGGGCGGGCACGCGCAGGCTCGTCGCGGTGCTGGTCGCGCTCGCTGCGATCGCGGGCACGGCCGCCTGGCTCGCCCTGCAGGCGTGGCTCGATGCGCCGTTGCCGTTCCCGGGCCCCGAAACGCGCATCGACGTGCCGCGCGGCCAGCCGTTCGCACGCACACTCGACGCGCTCGCGACCCAGGGCGTCGTCGACCACCCGCGCTGGCTCGCGCTCTACGCCCGGGCGACCGGCGTGGATGCACGCGTCCGGGCCGGCGAATACGACCTCCCGGCCGGGACCACGCCGCGCGGACTGCTGGCGCTCATGCAGTCCGGGGCTGTCGTACGCCGGGCCGTCACCGTCGTCGAGGGGTGGACCTTCCACGACCTGCGACGCGCGCTGGAGCGTGCCCCGGTACTCGGGCAGTCGCTGGCGGGTCGCAGCGACGAGGAGGTGATGGCCGCGCTCGGCGAGCCCGGTGTCCCGCCCGAAGGCCTCTTCTTCCCGGACACGTACCTGTACGAGAAGGGAATCACCGACCTCGAGCTCCTGGCGCTCGCGCGCGCGAGGATGAAGCGCGAACTCGCGTCCGCATGGGAGCGCCGCGCGCCGGACCTGCCGATCACGACGCCGTACGAGGCGTTGATCCTCGCGTCGATCGTCGAGAAGGAGACTGCACTCGGCAGTGAACGCGCGCGGATCGCCGGCGTGTTCGCCGAGCGACTCCGGATCGGCATGCGACTGCAGACCGACCCGACCGTGATCTATGGCCTCGGCGGGCAGTACGATGGAAACCTCCGCAAGGCGGACCTGCTGCGCGACGGGCCGTACAATACCTACACGAGGGCGGGCCTGCCCCCGACGCCGATCGCGCTGCCCGGGGCCGCTGCGCTCGAAGCGGCGGTGCAGCCCGACGAACGCGACGAACTGTATTTCGTCGCCTCGGGCCGGGCCGACGGCAGCCACGTGTTCTCCCGCACGCTTGCGGAGCACGAACGCGCGGTCGCCGACTACCTGAGGCGATACAGGCAGCAGGACACGGACCAGCAATGAAGGGTCGGTTCATCACGTTCGAGGGCGGGGAGGGCGTCGGCAAGTCCACGCAGATCGCGCGCGCCGCACGGTGGCTCGCGCTCCGCGGGATCGAGGTCGTGCTCACGCGCGAGCCCGGCGGGACGGCGCGCGCCGAGTCACTGCGCGCGATGCTTCTCGATCGCGACGCCGAGCCGATGCCGCGCGCCTGCGAGCTCTTGCTCATGTTCGCCGCACGCTCGACCCACCTCGAGAACCTGGTGCGACCCGCGCTCGCGCGTGGCGCCTGGGTGCTCGGCGACCGGTTCACCGACGCGACGTATGCGTACCAGGGCGGTGGACGCGGCGTTCCGGTGCCGGCGATTGAAGCGCTCGAGCAACTGGTGCAGGACGGCTTCGAACCGGACCTCACGGTCCTGCTCGATGCTCCGGTCGCGGTCGGCCTGGCGCGTGCCGCCGCTCGGAACGGCAGTCGCGGGCCGGACCGCTTCGAGACCGAGCGCGCCGAGTTCTTCGAGCGGGTCCGCGCCGCCTACCTGGATCGTGCCCGCAGCCAGCAGGCCCGGATCCGGGTGGTCGACGCGACCGGCGACGTCGACGACGTCGCGCGCCGGATCGAGGCGCTGCTCGTGCCGCTTTCGGACGGGGTGACGCCGTGAGCGACACCGAGGTCGCGCTTCCAAGACCGCCGCTCGAGGCGCTCCCGTGGCAGGCGCCGGCCCTCGAGCGTCTGCGCACGGCCGTCGACTCCGGCCGACTGCCCCACGCGGTCCTCGTGCAGGGCCCGGCCGGCGTCGGCAAGGAGGTCTTCGCCTCGGCGCTCGCGGCCGCGCTGCTCTGCACCGCGCGCGGGCCGGCCCTCGCGGCCTGCGGCCAGTGCCCCGAGTGCCGGCTCTACGTCGCCCGGTCGCACCCGGACCTGCACTGGGTCCGGCCGGAGGAGGAGCGGAGGACCATCGGCGTCGACCAGGTGCGCGAGGCCTGCGAGCAACTCGCGATGACGAGCCAACGGCGCGGCGCGCGGATCGCGGTGTTCTCGCCGGCCGAGGTGATGACCCCGAGCGCGCAGAATGCGCTGCTCAAGACGCTCGAGGAGCCGGCCCCCCAAACGTTGATGGTCCTGCTGGCGGCCCGCCCGTCGAGGCTGCTCGCGACGCTCCGGAGCCGCTGCCAGCGCCTCGAGATCCCGTGCCCGCCCGCTGCCCAGGCGACCGCGTGGCTCGTCGCGGCGACCGGCGCGGACGTTCCGCCGGGCCTGCTCGCCTCGAGCGGCGGGGCGCCGCTCAGGGCGCTCGCGCTGGCGCCGCATTTCGCGGACCTCGACGCCGGAATGACCGAGCTCCTGGAAGCCGTCGTGGCCGGCCACGCGGAACCCTGCGGGGCGGCCGCCCGGATGCTCGGCGAAGGGTTGCCCCACCGACTCGACTGGTTCGAGGGCTGGCTCGCACAGGCGATCCGGGCCCGGGCGGTCCCGACTGGGATGGGCCTCACGGTTCACCGCGCCCCGTTGTTGCAAAGGAGCGCTGCGGAGTTGAACATGGGTGCTGCGTTCCGCCTGCTCGACCGGATCCGGGAGGTCCGGCGGCTGCTCGAGGGGTCCGCGGCCGCGCAGCTACTGCTCGAGTCGCTGATGGTCGAGGCCGCGAGTGTGCTGGGACGCCGAGGACTGGCATGATGAGCCGCGTCATGAGACAACCAAACAAGCCGGGCCTGCTCACGCTCACGATCAAGGACAAGAGCGCGCTCTACCTTGCGTACATGCCGTTCGTGAAGAACGGCGGCCTGTTCATCCCGACCAGCAGCAACTACCGGCTCGGCGACGAGGTCTTCATGCTGCTCAACCTGATGGGCGAGGACGAGAAGCTGCCGGTCGCAGGTCGGGTGATCTGGATGACCCCGAAGGGCGCCCAGGGCAAGCGCACGGCCGGGATCGGCGTGCAGTTCAGCGACCAGGACCGCGGCAACACGCAGCGCAAGATCGAGTCCTACCTCGCCGGGGCCCTCGGCGGGGACAAGCCGACGCACACGATGTGAGCACGGGCCCCGGGCGCCCGCACCGGCGCGACGCGCCGGTCAACGGTTCTTGTTGAGGCCTTCGGCCAGTTCCGTCGCGGCAATGCCGCCGCGCAGCACGCAGGCGTCGAATCCGCGTTCGCTCAGCAGGTAGGCCGCCGCCGAACTGCGTCGCCCGTTGTCGCAGCAGACCACGTAGGGCACGGCCGGGTCGAGCGACTTGAGCTTGAGCCGGACGAAGTACAGGGGCACGTTCAGCGAGCCCTCGAAGTGCACGTGCTCGAATTCGCTCGGCAGCCGGACGTCGAGCCAGGCCCCGCCGCCGCTGACGATGCGCTGCGCCTCGGTGTAGTCGACCCAGCGGAGCATCGGCTCGTTCAGCAGTTCGTTGAAGTCGTCCTTGCCGAGCCGCATCAGCGTCCCGTCGGTGAGCATCGTGACGGTCGCGTTGCGCGCGGCCCCGGAAACCAGTGCCTCCTCGCCGAACGTGTCGCCCATGCCGAGTTCGGCGAGCTTGATCCCGTCCTTGTTGAGCGGCGTCTCGCGGGTCACCGCACACCGGCCGTTCACCACGACGTAGAAGAAATCGCCTTCTTCGCCCTGGCGGACCACGACCTCGCCCGCGTTCATCTGGACCTTCTGCATCCGTATGAACACGGCCTGGAGGTTGGCCGGCGGGATCCGGTGGAAGGCCCGGCTCTGCAGCAGCACGGTCATCCAGTCGCTGCCCGAGTCGGTCGCCGCGAGGTCGCCCACCTCGTAGGTGCCGGTCTGGTCCCACGTGATCAGCACGTCGAGCAGGTCGCTGTCGATCGCGAGGTACTCGATGCGCTCCGAGGCGACCCGCGCGGTGCAGCGGCGGGGCAGCACCGGGACGAGCGCATGCTTCGCATCCGGGCTGCCGGCCGCGACCGACCCGACGATCTTGCCGTCCGCCAGCAGGTCGACGATGCCGGAGACCAGGTAGATGGTGCGCTTGTCGGAGTCGCCTTCCTTGAAGAGGATCCGGCCCTGCCCGAGCTCGCGCAGCACCGTCTTGCGCGACAGCGCGCGAAGGTTCTCGTTCTTCAGGCCGTCGAGCGGCGAGAAGCTGCGCAGGATCTTGAGGTCGAGGGTCGGGGCTTCGCTCATCTAGTCCGTCGGCTGCGAGTCGGAGCGTGATGCCCGCGCGCCAGTTCCGTGGTGGGGCCGAATGCTACCACAGGCCGCACGGCGTCAGGCGGCCCGCTGCTGCCGCGCCGTCACGCGGAAATCGCAGATGAGCGGACGGTGGTCCGACCACGTGACGTCGGCCACCGAGAACGTGTCGACTTCGATGTCCCGCGTGTGCAGGATGAAGTCGAGTTCCATGCGCGGCCGGCGGGCCGGCCAGGACGGCAGCCGATCGCGATTGGCGCTGCGCAGCCCCGCGGCTTCCATGAACAGCGCCATCTCGTGCTCGCCCCAGAACGTGTTGAAGTCGCCGGCGACGATCACAGGCTTCCGGCAGCCCTTCACCAGCTCGAACAGGTGCCGCAGCTGCGTCTGGCGGTGGCGGAACTTGAGCGACAGGTGCACGAGGAACA
>JAXLXO010000008.1:0-189141 GCA_046327915.1 Binatia bacterium
TGTCCGCCCCCAGAGGGGGCGGTTACCAGTCCGTAACCTACTGAACGACGAGTGAGTTCCCGTTATCGGTGAACTCTTCACCAGAAACATGTCGATGAGCGGTGAGAGCCTCGATCAGAGCAGCTTCTCGGGCTTCTCCGTGGGCTTCAAGTAGACCTTCCCATTTTGCAAGGTCGAAACAGCGCCAGCAGGGGAGCACTGGAACGGAGAGAGCGATGCAGCATCTCTCTGCTTCCTGAAGCAAGACGAACCAACTTTAGAGAAGAACGCGAGAGATGTGCCTCCTCTGCGCTCTGCGAGTGCAACGAGCGACAAGATGAAGTGATCTTCTCTGCTCGTGCGCATCCAGCTGCATCTAGGAACAACTTCACCTGATCATCGATGAAGTTGATCTCTTCTGCTGCGTGTTCTCCGTAGTTTCGTGAAGAACGCAGAAGAGAGCGCACACAGCGCACATCTTTGCTCCGTGAACGCAGTTGATGCGTGAAGGATGCGCTGGTGATGCAGCTGGAAAACGCAGACTGACACGTGCTCCTCCTGCTGCAGATCCCAGTTCGCGACGACGAACGGCGACCCATCGGCTCCACCGCTACAACCTCGGTTCGAATCGGTACAATAGGGCGAACTCGAAGAACGTCCCGGAAAAGACGTGAAGAGTTGCTCGGGGCCTCACTGGCCAGTGAGACTCGGAACCCCTTGGTGCTGTAGGGTCTTGGTCCTCACCTCAACTTTCTCACTGGAAGAAAATGATTTCTGCGTTGACTCCCTTGTAAGCGTTCCTTTCAGCGTGGTAGCGCTGGTTCGTGGCCAAGCGGGTGGACGTCGGCACCGACCTCGCAGACACAGCTACCGCAGCGAGGATCCTCGGGATCTCCGTGGAGAACCTCCACGTGCGGATGCACCGAGGTCAGATCCCGGAGACTGCGTACGTTCGGGTCGGCTCTCTCCTGATCTTCTTGAAGAAGGAGATCCTCAAGCTGGCGAAGCAGCAGGCCCAATCAGCGAGAACTCGCCGATGAGGACAGTCAGCGAGATCAACGGTCGGGAGTTCCGGCACGTCTACGGCAAGTCGACGCAGATTCAAGCCGCGATCGACCTGAACCAGCTTCGCCACAGCCTGACTCGCGCTACCTCAGCCCGGAAGCGCAAGCCGACTGTCACCGCCGAGCCTGCTCCGCACCCCAGCCCCAGCCAGAGGTGGTTGACGAGGGCGCAGGCAGCAACGCTGCTCAGCATGACCGAGGAGCAGGTCCGAGGGTTAGTGCGGCATGGGCACCTTGTCGAGGGCGAGCACTTCTTCAAGCCCAGCCCACGCATCCTGCGGTTCGATCGCATCGCGCTGGAGCGGTGGCTCACCAAGCGACGCCCTGCCCCTACGAAGACCGAGAAGAAGAGCGTCACGAAGGAGGAACTCCGTGAGCACCTCGAAAAGTGCATCGCGCAAAAGATGCCGGGTTGAGCGGCACGGTCGAAAGTGGAGAATCCGGTACTACGTCAGCGGGAAGCGTCTCACGGTTTCGTTCGACGACGAGAATACGGCTCGGATCGCAGCTGAACTGGTCGAGAACGGTCTCGCCCTGACGACCGAGATCGACCCGTACCCGCTCATCCACGAGACCGTGGCGAAGTACGCCGCGCAGGCTGGGGTTCTTCCCACACCGAAGTCAGCACCTGTTCCTGCCGACCTGAAGCGCAGCCTCACCGTCCGCGACTGGTACGAGATCTGGCTGCCGATGCGGAAGCCGAACTGCCGACCGGCGAATTACAAAGACTACCAGCACAACGCGACCTACTTCCTGCCGCACCTTGGCCACATCCAGCTGGCGAAGCTCACCGTGCACGAGCTTGTGCGCTGCAGAGCAGCCCTCCTGAGCAACGGGAAGCGCGGCAAGCCCCTCTCGAAGAAGACGGTCAGGAACATCATGCTGGGCTCCCTGAAGCGCATGCTGAGGGACGCTCGGGCAGAAGAGGTGATGGCCGACAACCCCTTCGAGCACCCGCTCTTCAAGGAATGGCCCGAGACCAACAACCCGGCCGACGATGATCCGCAGGCAGACCCGTTCAACGTGGAGGAGAAGTTCAAGGTCATCGAAGCCGTGCGACGTCGCTACTGGAGCAACCCGAAGCTGAAGGGGTTGTACGCCTACGTGTTCACGCTCCTGAACATCCCGTTCCGGCCGTCAGAGGCGTCGGGCCTGAACTGGGGTGACATCGACCTCGCCAACGCTCGTGCTCACGTGCGGCGTTCGTACAACAGCGGCGCGCTCGGGAAGCCTAAGACGCAGTCCTCGCGTCGCACGGTCATGCTGCCGCCAGAGGTAGTCGAGGTGCTCAGCCAGATTCAGCCCCTGCACGTGTCACCCGATGATCCCGTATTCGTGAACCGGG
The DNA here is from genome assembly GCA_046327915.1 of Binatia bacterium. Lineage (GTDB taxonomy): Bacteria > Desulfobacterota > Binatia > UBA12015 > UBA12015 > VGTK01. The sequence goes on from JAXLXO010000008.1 coordinate 2,389, forward strand.
ACGGTCTGCGAATCGACCGAAAGCATTTCACCCCGACGTGGAACGGGTGCCTGCGTGCTGCTGGTGTCAGGCTGCGCGGCATCTACGCCTGCAAGGACACGTGCATCACCCTCGGCCGCCTCGCTGGCGCGTCTTGGGCGCACTTGGAAACGCAGTCAGGCGTGCGTGAGGCGACGCTCGTCCGGCACTACTACGCGTTCCTCCCGAACGAGGTGCCGGACGAATTCGAGAAGATCCGCTCATGGGAACGGGCGCGTCTTGCGGAATCCCAGCCCCAGCCCCACCAGCCCCAGCGCGAAGCCGAAAGAAAAGCGAGTTGAAACCAATGTTTAGGACCACTCGATGGGGATACCATCCCGGACCCATGCCGAGGCTGCTCGAAGTCGTCGCGTGCGCCCTGCTGCTGATCGCCTCCGCCGGCCCCGTCCGGGCCGAGCAGGGACTGGACCTGTCGGGCGAGCCCTATGGCTTCGTCGGCGACACCAAGTGCGGCAACCCGACCTGCCACGGCTCGGGCCTGCCGACGACCGAGACCGAGAAGGCCAACTGGCGGCCGTGGAAGTCCGCCCGGACGCAGTGGCTCAACCGCAACATCGACCGCCACTCGCGGGCCTATGCGACGCTGCTGACCGACGGCGGCAAGCAGATCGCGCGCTACATGGGCATCGACGGCACGCAGAGCGACAAGTGCCTCGCCTGCCACGCACCGCCCGCGAAGCTCGCACCGGGCAGCAGCTACAAGAAGAGCGACGGCGTCAGCTGCGAAGCCTGCCACGGCCCGGCGCAGGAGTGGCTGCAGGCGCACATCGAGCGCGACTGGAACTCGAAAAAGGCCAGCTACTACTCGCGCGGGTTCTACGACAACGCAAATTTCAAGCTGCGCGCCGAGCGCTGCGCCGCCTGCCACACCGAGATCGATCACGAGATCGTCGCCGGCGGACACCCGCCGCTGCAGTTCGAGATGGTCGCCTACGCGCAGATCATGAAGCACTGGGACGACCAGGAGGACGTGCCGGCGGGCTCGTTCAGCGTCGACCCGACGCTGTGGGGCGTCGGACAGGTCGTCGGCCTGCGCCGCATCCTCGACATGGTCGCGACGCGCGCCGGGGAGTCGAACTACCAGTCGATCGGCAAGTTCTCGCACTTCGAGGACAAGAACTGCTTCCAGTGCCACCACAAGCTGGTCGCCGATTCGATCCGTCAGGCGAAGGGCCACTTCCTGATGGTCGACCAGATCCTCGCGGTGCGGAACGCCGGCGCGCGCGGCGGACTGTCGGCCGCGTGGAGCGACCTCGTGAGCGCCGTCAACTCCAGCGCGGACGCGACGCGCCAGAAGGCGCAGGCGATGAAGGCGCAACTCGCCGGGGTCGACGGCAATCTGCTGTCGAACCGTCTCGACCAGAGCGAGACCAGACGGCTTCTCAAGAACATCCTCGCGAGCGGCGACAAGCTGCGCTCGATCGACCGCTTCTCGTACTCGCGTCCGCCGCGCTCCAACGTGCTGAGCATCGTGAACATCGACGAGCCGTGGTGGTACACGACCGGCGGACCGGAGCAGGCCGTGCTCGCCGTCGGCGCGCTGTGCGATCCGGGCTTCGGGACGGCGCAGTGCCGCGCGATCACCCCGCAGCGGCGCACGCTGATCGATGCCGTGGACCGCTTCAACTACAACCCCGACGCCTTCGTGCGCAGCCTCGGCGCCATCAACGGCGCACTGAAGTAGCTTTCCCGAGTTCCCGCGACGGAATCTCGCGCCGCTCCCGTTCAAGCGGCCAGGGACGGCGCCGCCCGCCCGCGCACGGTGCGCGCGAACGGCCACGCCGGAAGGGTCCACACATGATTGCTCGAAGCTCGGCTCGACGGGGAAGAGGTCTCGCGACGGGAATCGTCGCATGCGCGGCGCTGCTGGCGCTCGCCGGCGCGGCGCAGGCCGGTGACGGTGCGCAATTCGACCGCGAATGCACACGGACCTACGTGAACAAGAAGGTCGGAACGAACGAGCAGTGGGCGATCACCTGGGAGATCTACGGCAACGTGACCGGCAACGTGCTGAAGCTCGACGGCAGCGCGCCGTCGTTCATCGAGTGCACGCTCGCCGGCTCCGAGGGCGAGAACGATCTGTTCGACTGCTACGGCAGCGACGCATGCACGACACCGCCGTGCGGCGGTACGCAGTGGACGTCGATCGGCAGCAGCATCTCCATCCCGCTCAGCTTCTTCCTGCCCCCGGGAGTCGACCCGCTGAGCCCATTCGACTCCTGCGTGCCGGTGGAATGAGGCCCGGCCATGCGCAATTTGCTTGACGAGCGGGCGGCGCTGCCGCTGCGGCGGCGCGATGTGTTCCGCGTCGCGGGCGGTACCGGGCTCGGGCTGCTCGCCCTCGCCTCGCCGTTCGGACGCAGGTCGTTCCTCGGCGCCGCCCGCGCGAGCGCACAGGACGCGGCGCTCGCGACCTGCACGCTGGCACCGGAGCAAACCGAAGGTCCGTACTACGTCGACGACGTGCTGCGGCGGCGGAACGTCACCGAGGGACGCCCCGGCACGCCGCTGTGGTTGACGCTGCGCGTGGCCGACGCGTCGTCGTGCGCGGCGATCCCCGGTGCGACGGTCGAGATCTGGCACGCCGACGCGAACGGCGACTACTCGGGCTACAACGGCTTCGAGGGACAGATCTTCATGCGCGGCCAGCAGGTCGTCGGCGACGCCGGCGCCGCGACGTTCCGCACGATCTATCCGGGGTGGTATCCGGGCCGCACGGTGCACATCCACGTGAAGGTGCACGTCGGCGGCAGCACGGTGCACACCGGGCAGCTCTACTTCGACGACACGCTCACCGACGCGGTCTACACGCAGGAGCCCTACGCGAGCCGTGGCACGCGCTCGACGCGCAACGCGGCCGACGGCATCTACGGCAACGGCGGCGCCGCGTCGACGCTCGCCGTCGTCGCGCGCGGCAAGGGCTACTGGGGATCGATCACGCTCGCGGTCGCGAGCTGACGTCCGTCGGAGCGATCTCCGCGAGCCAGCCGGCGACCTGCCCGCAGACCCACTCCGGTGCGTCGAGGGGCAGGTCGTGGCCCGCGGCCTCGCCGCCCTCGCCCGCGTGCACGCGCAGCGGCAGCGCGAGACGCTCGGCGAGGCGCGCGCTGCAGCGCCACGAGACCAGGCGGTCGCCACGCGACGCGAGCACCAGCGTCGGCACGGCGAGCTTCTGCGGACAACGCATGCGCAGCGCCGCGCGCAGCTGCCCCGCAGCGCTCGCGCGCCGCGGCGGCGTCGCGGACGCGATCGCGGCGTAGCGGTCGGCAGCAGCGTCGAGATCGCCCTGGTGGCGCGTCATGCCGAGCAGCATGCGCTCGCGCGCGCGGCTCGAGAGAAACGGGGCCAGCGCGACGCGCGGCCAGTTGTGCGGCTGCATGCGCTCCCATGGCCACGACAGGTCCGCGAGCGACGTGTTCACGACGACACCCGCGACGAAGTCCTCCGGATGGCGTGCGAGCCACTCGAGCGCGACCATGCCACCGAGCGACACCGCGAAGATGCCGCACGGCTCGCCGGCCGGCACGACGCGCTGCATGCGCGCGCGCAGGTCGTCGACGAAGCCCGCGACCGTCGGCGGCACGGGCGCGTCGTTCTCGGTGCCGAAGCCCGGCAGGTCGAGCAGGACCGTGCGCGTCGGCGACGCGTCGGGTCCGCGCACGAGGGACGCGAAGCGCTCGGGGAAGTCGAGCCAGTGCCGCTGCTCGCGGATCAGGCCGCGGAGGAGAAGCCAGCGCATGGGGGAGTGAAGCCGGCGGCGCGCGTCATGGCGCGCCGCCGGCTCGACGTCAATTGCCGAAACGGTCGACGCAGGCGTCGATGTAGTTGTCGAGGTTCACGCCCGGCGGCAGGAAGAACGACACCGGGAGCTCGAGGTTCGATGCGATCAGCGACCACTGCTTGTCGCCGCAGGGCGCGCCCGAGCAGGCCGACGAGCCGTAGCAGTCGAAGGTGGCGATCCCGGTTTCGTCGTTCACATCGAGTCCTTCGCACTCGATGAACGACGGCGCACTGCCGTCGAGCTTGAGCACGTTGCCCGTCGCGTTGCCGTAGAGCTCCCACGTGATCGCCCACTGCTCGTTCGAGCCGACCTTCTTGTTCACGTAGGTGCTGCCGCAGTCGCCGGAGAACTGCGCGCCGTCGCCGGCGTGCGCCGCACCGGCGGCAAACGTCCACGCGAGCAGGGCGAGCGCCGTCACGGCGAGGCGAAGGTGGGACGCCGCCCACCGTGCTTTACTCGTCATTTTCCCGGATCTCCTTGCCGTGCGAGGCACGGCGCCGTCGGCCCCCGGTCGAGGGCGGATGTCGCTTCGCCGCCCATTCTGACCAGAGCGCGAGCGATTGCGAAAGCCCGGAACGGCGCGGGCCCCGCTCTTCTGCGCGAACGGCCGGTTCGCGGATGCGAGCGACGGATTCCACCGTGGCTGGCGTTCAAAGGGGCGACTCGAGAGGCAGTCCGAGGGACACGGCCGGGAGGATGACATGGCGAAGGGAATCCGCCGCCGGCAGGCGATGCTCGCGCTCGGCGCGCTCGGAACGGGCTCCGTGCTGTCGGCGTCGCGGGTGCTGAGCGGCGCGTTCGACGGGCTTCTGTCCGCGCCCGACGCGGAGGCGGCGAGCTGCATCCTCACCCTCGAGCAGACCGAGGGGCCCTGCTACATCGACGACGAGCTTCGTCGCGCGGCACGCGCGACACGGACAACGCGTCGGACGGGATCTACCGCAACGCCGGCTTGTTCTCGCTGCTCACGCTCACGCCGCGCACGAGCGGCTGGCAGGGGCGCCTGACGATGGGCGTGCAGCAACCATGAGCATCCGCGGGCGCAGCCCGCGGCCGAGCGTGAGCGAGCGCGGGGAGTGGGGCCCTACGCGGCTCCGCCGCGTGGGGCGAGGGGTCGCGTGACCCCTCGCGGTGTTACCCGCGTGTCTCGGGAGACCACCGCATGCCGAGACTGATGATCCGCTGCAGCAGCTCGCCGTACTTGATGCCGGCGTGCTCGGCGGACTCGGCGAAGTCCTCGCCGTAGGCGATCTGCGGGTTCGGGTTCGCCTCCAGCACGTAGACGCGACCCTCGGCGTCGAGGCGCAGGTCGATGCGCGCGTAGCCCGAGAGCTGCAGCGTGCGGTAGATGCGCTTGACGAGGCGATCGATGGACGATCGCAGCTCGTCGGGCAGGTTCTTCGCCGCGGCCGTCTTGACGCCGACCTTCTCCTGGTACGCGCGGCTCCACTTGACGCGCTCTGTCGCGATGCGCGGCGCGCCCTCCGGCAGGCGCTCGAACAGCAGCTCCCACACCGGGAAGACCTGCAGGCGGTCGTTGCCGACCACGCCGACGTAGAGCTCGCGTCCGTCGATGAAGCGCTCGGCGATCGCGTGCGTGCCGAGGCGCTCGTGCACGAAGCGCACGCGCTCGGCGAGGCGCTCGTCGTCGGTGACGATCGAGTCCTGCGCGATGCCCTCGGAGCCCTCCTTGGTCAGCGACTTGACGATCAGCGGGAACGCGAGCCGGCGCGGACGCTTGACCGCCTTGCCGAGGCGGAACACCGCGAACTCCGGCACCGGAATGCGGTGCGACGCGAGAAGCGTCTTCGACAGCGCCTTGTCGCGGGCCAGCAGGAGGCCGCGCGGATTGCAGCCGGTGTACGGCGTGCGCAGCATCTCGAGGTAGCTGACGAGGTTCATGTCGTAGATCGGGACGTCGTGGAAGTCCTCGAGCAGGTTGAAGACGACGTGCGGCTTCACCTCGTCGATCGTCCGACGGATGACGTTCAGGTCGCCGCCGACGCCGAGGTTGTGCACCTCGTGCCCGAGGCGCTCGAGCGTCGCGGTGACGTCGTACTCGGTCTTCCAGTCCGCCGTCGTGAGCTCCTCGTCCGTGGGCTCGTCGGGCGGGATCCTGCGCTCGTCCATGAGCGCCAGCACGCGCAGCTTCTTCACATCGCCACCCGGGCCCGCCGTGTCAGCGAGCTCATCGTGTGCACGGCGAGCAGGATCGCGAAGTCGATCATGGTCTCGTCCTCGGGTGCGGTGAGGCGGAGACCGAGCCCGCGGCAGCGGTTGATGATGTCCTCGAGGACCTGGTCCACGGCGTACTGGTACGCGCCCGTGGTGCGCGCGACGCGCCGGCTCACCTGGCTGCGCACGCGGCGAAGGAAGGTCGCCGCGCTCGGACGATCGCGGAACACCGGCGACTCGGAGAACAGGCGCTTGAGATCGCGGTCGGCGAAGTCAGGCAGCGCCGCGCCGTAGCGCTTGCGCTTCTCGGCGTAGTGCTGCCGCAGCGTCTTGCGGAGCTTCGACAGCGGCTCGATCTCGCGGCGGTTGGTGATCGGCGGCGTCTTGCCCGCGAGATCCCACATCAGCTCGTCGACGTACTCGAGCTTCTTCAGCGCCGGCCAGCCGGCGTAGGTGCGGCGCCAGCCCGAGCGCGGCGTCATCCACACCGCGAAGGTCTCGGCGAAATCCTCGTCGGGGTGCGACTGCGCGTACCAGTTCTCGAGGTGCAGGACGAAATTTCTGCTGTACGGCCGCGGCGCGTACGACTCCGGGTACGGCAAGGTCGACTTGCCGAAGAGCTGCTGGCGGCGCCGCAGGCGGCGCAGGCGGAACGCGTTGTCGATCGCGTGCCCGGTCTCGTGACGGAGGATCCGCATGCACCACTCGGGGGTGCCGCCCTCCACCTCGAGCATCTGCGTCTCCTCGATCCGCATCAGGCGCGGATGCGCCAGATAGAACGGAATCGCAACCCCGGGCACCCCTTCCGGGGTGAACCAGTCGTCGGACAGCCAGAAGTGCGGCTCGAAGACGATCCCGCAGCGCTCGAGCTCCCGGTACAGCTGCTCGATCCGGCCGTCGAGCCACGTCCCGTCGATGCGCAGCGTGCCCGCGAGGTCGGCGAGGCGCAGATCGAGGATCTGCTCGTCGCTCCAGCGCTCCCAGCCGGACGGGAGGCGGCGGCCGCGTGGCTTGCGGCGTGCGGGGGCCTTGGGCATCCGGGCGAAGCTAGATCAGGAGACGCGTCGTGGAAAGCCGCGGCGCGATCGGCCCGGTACACGTCCCCCCGTACCGGATGACAGAAAAACAGATCTGCAGTACTCTGCCTTCATGGGAACACGCCTTTCGACCGATCTCGGCGACGCGCGACTGATGCGTCTTCTCAAGGCGGAGGCGCAGGAGCGAGACACCAGCGTCAAGGAGGTCCTCGTCACCGCCTTGGAAGCGTACTTCGCCGATCGGCTCGAAACCAAGGCGCTCGCGCGATTGGCCGAGAGCGCCTTCACGGAGTGGGACGATCCGCGCGATTCGGAGTACGACCGGCTGTGAAGGCCGGGGACGTCGTGCTGGTCCGCTTCCCGTTCACGGAAGTCGCGACCACCAAGAAGCGACCCGCACTGCTCCTCGCCGAGGCGACGCGCGCCCGTCGCTACCGACTTGCGACCGTGGCGATGATCACGAGTCAGGTCGAAGGCATCCGCCTTCCTGGCGATGTCGTTCTGTCCGCGTGGGAGCGCGCAGGACTCCTCCATCCGAGCCTGCTGAGGCTCGCCAAGATCGCGACGGTCGACGCCTCGCTCATCGAGAGATCCATCGGCAGGCTGACGGCCGAGGACGTTCGCGCGACACGCACCGCCTTCCAGAAGCACTTCGCCGCCTGGCTGGCTTGACGGTCGTCACACGCTGAAAGCGAAAAGGGCCGGCACGCTCGCGCGTGCCGGCCCTCGCCGTCAGTTCCGTCCGGGCAGTAGCCTCTCGGGCTCCGGCGCCAGCGGCTGGACCACCGGTCCACCCTCGGGCGTGCCGTACTCGCCCGGAGGCGGCTCGTACGGACGGATGAACTTCTGCGGCCCGACCGTCTTGCCGTTCACCATCGGACGGCCGTCGGACACCGTGAAGATTCCGCCGTCGCGGACGAACATGGTCTCCATCTCCGGACGCGTGAACGGCCGCGAGCCGATGCGTCCGAAGACGCTCACCTGGTTGCCGTTCTCGTCGACCGCGCGGTCGCGGTCCATGCCCTTCGACAGAGCGATCGCCGGGCCTGCCGTCTTGTAGGTCGCGATCAGGCGAGGCGTCGGGATCGGGCTGAAGCCCTGCGCCCCGACGGTCTCGCCCGGCGAGATCAGCTGCACGACGCGCAGGCCGTTCTTGCCGTCCGCGACGTAGGCGAAGACGCTGTTGTACGCCGCGCCGACGCGCACCGCGTGCGTGTCGTTGATCACGCCGTCGGCGGTGAACATCTGGAAGAGCTTCGGCTTCTCGGGCTTCGTCACGTCGACGATCGCGACGCCCTGGCTGCCCGCACCGATGTAGGCGTAGGTGCGCGCGACGTAGACGTCGTGCGTCTCCGCCATCGGCAGCGTCGCCTTCAGCGCCGGCTTCTCCGGCCACGTGACGTCCACGACCTTGAGTCCGTCGGCGTCGGTGATGAACGCGTAGCGGAACTGGATCGCGACCGCGTGGCCTTCGTTGATCGCGGGCGCGCCGAGCGTCGCGACGATCCGCGGCGCCAGCGGGTCGGCGATGCTGACGATCTGCAGGCCGCGCTTGCAGAGGATGTAGGCGTAGTTGCCGGCGACCGTGATGTACTCGGCGCCGTCGAGCGCCCCGTCCGGATTGAACTGCGCCGCCCGCTCGAGGAAGTTGTTCTGCGGGTCACGATCGCCGAGACGCGTGACGTCGACGACGATCAGACCTTCCACCGCGTCCGACACGTACGCGTAGCGGTAGATCGGGTTCCAGGGCTGCTCCTTGTTGGCCGGGTTCTGCTCGCGCGTCGGGTCGATCGGCATGTTGGTCGGCAGCGCGATGCCGGTCGCGTCCGTGGTCGGGACGTAGGCGCGCTGTCCGAGCGGCGAGACGGGTGCCGTCTGGATGCGCTCCGAGCGGCCCTTGTTGTCGATGTTCGCGACGTCGTAGACGCGCAGGCCGTCCGAGCCGTTCGCGGTGTAGAGGTACTCGCCGCGCAGCTGCAGGCTCTTGACGTCCGTCGCGCCGTGCTCGTACGCCTCCTGCAGCTGCATGTCGTGGTCGAGGTGCTTCTGGAACTCGCCGGGATACGCCATGCGGTGCAGGTTCGAGCCGATGACCGCCTGCGGCTCGTCCCACTCGGTCACCGCGACGCCCTCGATGCCCTCCTCGCCCATGCCGACCCAGGCGAAGCGGCCGACGAAGTTGACGAAGTTGGTGCCGAGCGTCAGCACCTGCGCCATCCACGCGTTGTTGTCGCCGTTCGACGACACGTGGCAGCTGGTGCAGGTCTGCGCCTCTTCCTTCCGGACGGTGTGTCCGAAGAACGGGTTGAACGCCTGGCTCGAGTAGCCCTCGGCGGACACCGGCGCCTGCTGGATGTAGAGGCGCTCGCGGTTCGCGTTGGTCGTGCTGATCAGCAGCGCGCTGCTCGAGCGCGCCGGCGCGACCTTGAAGCCCTTCGCGGAGTTGTGCCGCGACATCATGAAGATGTCGTAGCGGACGACCTGCGGGTTGTAGGACGTCCAGTTGCGGAAGTCGCCGCCCTCGAAGTGCTGCATGTCCTTCTTCCAGTTCGCTTCCTGGGGAAGGTGGCAGCCGAAGCAGCTCGTCATCCACGAGGTGTGGCACGTGTAGCACAGCATGTTGTCGTCGCTGTGCGCGAGCTCGCCGTTGCCGTCGGGCAGCGAGCCCCACGTCTTGCCGTCGCGATGCATGGTCTTCGCGATCGCGGCCTTCTCGTTGTACTCGGGCGACGCCGGGTCGATGGAGTCGATGACCTGGCTCACCTTCCACTCGAGGTTCTCGTCGACCATCGAGCGCTGGATCAGATCCGTCCCGACCCACTCGAAGCGGCGCTTCTTCCACGGCGTCAAGCCGGCGTTCAGGTCGTGGCCGCCCTTGGGCGAGGCGGGACCGGTCGTCTTGAGCTTCGCGCGTCCGCGGACCGAGCCGTGGCAGTCGATGCACTGGATCTCGACCGACTCCGCGAAGCCGCCGTAGAGCTTGCCGTTGCCGTGCACGTCCTGCTCGAAGTGGCAGTCCGAGCACTGCATGCCCTTCTCGGCGTGGATGTCCTTCATGTGGACGGCCTTGTCGAGCTTCCTCGGGTCGTCCGGGGCGACGATGTTGCCCTTCTTGTCGAGCAGGTTGCCCTGACGGTCCTGCTTGTAGACGGCGCGGAACACCCAGCCGTGGCCGTGGTAGTCGGCGAAGCGCGTGTCCTTCGTCGGCAGGCGGCTGACGTTCTGCAGGAACTCCTCGTCGGTCCACAGACCGCGCACGACGGAGCCCTCGGGATTGCGCAGCATCGACTCGCGCGGACCCGCGCCGTCACGGTTGTTGAACGGCCACGGCTGCAGCGACGTCGGGTAGCGCTGGTCCTTCGGCCACATCAGATCGCCGTCGGTCTCGAGATCCCACCACTGGAAGCCGAGGTACGGGTTCACGAACGCGTTCGGCTGGTGCATGTGGCAGATCATGCACTGGCTGGTCGGGATCGCGCGGGTCAGCCGGTGCTGGATCGGGTGTCCGGACTCGTCCTTCGGGATCGTGGGGTCGTTGCCGAAGTACTGGCCGAGGTGGCCGTACTTCGCATACGGGCCCGACGCCGTCGGGTCGCGGTCGTTCGCGTACACCACGTGACAGCCGGTGCAGCCGCTCGAGCGGAAGTCGCCCGGGTGGTCGTTGGTGCCGAGGAACGACATCACCGGGTCGTTGAGGCGGCTCTTGTGGAGATTCAGCACCGCTGCGCTGATGCGCAGGTCGGTGCCGAGTCCACGGATGCCGAACTTCGCGTCGGCGAGCCCGGGCAGATCGACGAACGGGCCGAGGTTCGGGTTGCCGACCTCGGACACCGCCGAGCGGTCGATCTTGCCGCCCTTCTCGAACGCGCGCAGCGGGTCGGGCGCCTGCATGACGTTCCAGCGCGGCAGCGGCACCAGGAACGGCAGCACGCCCTTCGCAGTGTCCTCGGGCGTCGGCGGCGGCACGGTGTTGACCTTCTGCGGCACGCCGTCGCGCGAGTACGACTCGCCGAGAATGTAGTTCTTGACCGACACGACGCCGTTGTTGTACGCGCCGCCGCCCCACAGGAGCGCGGTCGTCGTCATGATGCTCTTCTGGACCTTGAGCACCTCGGCGGTGTGGCAGCCGGAGACGCCGCAGGTCTCGCCGGCGACGCGCAGGTCGCCCGGGTTGAAGAACCTGATGAACTCCGGCGACTCGTTGTTCAGCAGCGTGTAGCTGCGCACCGGGTTCGCCGAGCTGACGCGATCGGGGTCGCTCTTCGAAGCCCACTTCTCGGGATGGCGCGGGTGGACGTGCGCCTTCTCCATCGCGGCCTTGTACTCGGGGCTGCCCGGCGCCGCGCCGCCGGACGCCACGTCGACGTTGCCGCCGTGGCAGTCGACGCATCCCAGCTTGACGGTGCCGGTCTCGTGCATCGGCTCGATGCCGACGTGGCACGTGATGCAGCCCTGGCTCTTCTGGTCGGCCTCGCCGCGCGTCTGGCGCAGCAGCGGGCTCGGCGGCTCGGCGTCCGCGGCGCTGGTCCGGTTGCCGGGCAGCAGCGTCAATCCGAACAGCAGTGCGACGCCCAGCAGCACCGCACCCCGGCGCTGGCTACGACGATCGCGGCTCATCCCCTCGACTCCTCTGCGGCGTGCCATCGTCGTCTCCTCAGTAGACCAGGGTGATCTCGGTGCCGAGCTGCCACAGGGTCTGGCCACTGTAGATCTCGCGGAAGCCGTCGAGCGGCTGGAAGAGCGCGCCGAAGCCCTTGACGATGATGTTGTTGTTGAGGAACGGCCGGTACTCGACGCCGAGGCTGAGGTCGATGCCCGCCTCGTTCGAGATGTTGCGCTGGCCGAGGATCGTCTCGAGCGGTGCGGTGTCGACGAACTGGATGTAGTTCGCGTTGCCGATGAGCGTCGCGGTGGGCGTGACCTCGGCGGACGCGCCGGCGTTGAGCAGCAGCAGTCCGGGGTTCACGAAGTTCACCTGGCCGAGGAACTTGTTGCTGCGCAGGTCCGGCACGAGGCTGAGGCGCTGATTCAGGCCGGCGCCGCCGCGGTCGGTGATGCGGATCGACTGGCGGTTCCACCAGCTGAACTCGCCGCCCGCGACCTTGGGGTTGTCCTGGATCGTGTCGAAGCCGTTGGCGGTGGAGTCACGCGGGTCGGAGTCGCCCGACGTGAAGTAGACCGACGTCTGGTAGCGCAGCCAGTCCGAGTCGAGCGACAGCTCGAGGAACGCGAGCTGCGCGTTGATGTCGGTCGCCTGTCCGGCGATGTTGTTGAACTGATCCTTGCCCAGCGCCTGGTAGAAGGCGTGGCTCACGTTGATGCGGCCGATGTGGCCCTCGCTCGCCCAGCCGAGGTACCAGGCCTGCACGTTGTGCGGCACCGGGTCGCCGATCGGCGTCGGCCGCACGAGGAAGCCGAGGCGGTCGTAGACGAAGCCTGCCTTGGCGCCCTGATCGTAGTCGTAGTGGAAGCTGAACTCGTTGGTCCAGCCGTTGAAGAAGAAGTCCTGGATGTAGAGGTTGCCGACGATGATCTGCTGGTCGCGCAGGCCGAAGGTGTTGAGCGTCGAGACGACGTCCTTTTCGGCCTGGTAGAAGTACAGCAGGTTGTACTGGTAGCGCGCGCTGTTCGCGGTGCCGAAGAAGCGCACGCCCTGGTTGGTGTCCTGGAAGATGAGGCTGCGGAAGTCGCTGTTGAACGGCTGCCGGCCGGCCTTCATGCTGATGAAGTCGTAGTTCGCCGACAGGTCGGCGAGGTGCACCTCGAGGAACGCCTGCTCGAGGCGGACGTCGGCGAGCGTGCGGCTCGTGCCGTCGCGGACGTCCGGCTCCACGACGCGCTCGTTGAACCACACGCTGTTCACGTCGCCGACGCCCTCGATCAGGAACTGCCAGTCGAACGGACGGTACGTGGTCGAGCCCTTGATGAGCTCGAGTCGCGCGGCGAGCTTCTCGTCGAGCTCGACGCTCGTCGGGCTGCCGAAGAACGAGAACTCGCCGGGGTTCTCGGTGCTGACGCCGCTCGCGACCGGGAACTTGCGGCCCTCGACGACCGTCTTCGACGCGACGGTGAGCTTCGGGAAGATCGTCTGCGTGCCCGGGATCGGGTAGTCGCCCTTGAGCGGATTCTGGTTGTACGGATCCCAGATCGAGCCGGGCACCGTGAGCTGGTACGGCGGCGGCTCGATGCGCCAGCGATCCGGCAGCGGATCGAAGTCCGGGAACAGCGGATTGTCGCGTCCCTTCACGCCGGCCGCGCCGAGCGTGAGGTCGCCGCCGCCCGCCGCGGAGCCCGCGGCCGGAGCCGGCGCCGCCCCCGCGCTCGCCTCCTCTTGTGCGAGCGCCGGACCGGCGAGCAGGAGCAGCCCTACCACTGCAAGGATTCGTCTTGCCGACATGTCATCACGCCCGTCGTTGCGGAGGAGCCCCCCAGCCCCTCCGTACCCCCGCCGTCAAGGCACGTTTCCGGCGAACCCGACCTCAGGTCCGCCGGCCGAACAACCCTCGTACGAACGCCGAGATGCGCGCCCAAAGGCCGCCGCCGGAGCGGCTCGCCGCACCTCCTGCCGTGTCCACGACCTCGAACTCGTCGTCGCCGAGCCGGAGCTTCATGCCGCCCGTGAGAGCGACCTCGCCGCGGGTCTGGCGTGCGCCGTCGGCGTAGAACGACTTCCCCTCGACGCCGGCGATCATCCACTGACCGTTCCTGAAGAAGATCTTCGCGTGCTCGCGCGACGCGGTCGGCGTGCGCAGCTTGACGTCGCAGCCGTGACCGCGCCCGAGCAGCAGGCTCGGGCGGTCGAGCCGGATCGTCTCCTCGGTGCCCTTCGGTGCGCGGCGCTCGAGGCTGACGGTCGACTCGATCTTGCGCGGCGCGAGCACGACCGTGCGCTCCCCCTCGTCCGGTCCGGCGGCGGGACGCGGACGCGCCGGATCCACCGTCACGTCGCCCTGCGGCGCCGCGGGTGCCGCGGCTTGCTGTGCGGCAGGTGCGCCCGGCGCGGCGGGCCGTGCCGCTCCCGGCGGCGGCGTCGCGATCACGCGCGTGCGGTCGCCGGTGTCGGCTGCGGCACCCGGCGCGGCGGCGGCCGGTGCCGCGGGTGCGGCCGGCGGAACTCCGGGCGGGCGCGCGGGCGCGATCGTCGTGCGCTCGCCGGCATCTTCCGCGGCGGGCTCCGCAGACGTGCTTGACGGCACGGCCGGCGGCACGCCGGGCGGACGCGCCGGCGCGATCGTCGTGCGCTCGCCCGCATCCTCGGCCGCCGGGGCGGCCGCGGGCGGTGCAGCGGCCGGCGGCGCCGGTGCCGCGGGCGCCTTCGGCAGCGGCGGCGGCAGCCCGCCGATGCGCGTGCGCTCGCCGTCGTCCTGGGAATCGTCGCCAGCCATGCTCCGCTCTTTCGCCTCCGCAGCTCCCACTACCGTCCGCAGCGACTCACGGAGTTTCCGGACGCCGGTTGAACTTCAGATACGGCAGACGAACGCCGTCGCCCTGGTTCTTGCGCAGCACCAGCTGGTCCGCGCGGATCGCGTTCGGCGCCTCGAAGCCGGCGGTGCCGGCGCTCGCGACGAGGTCGTTCTGCTCGCCGCCGTCGCCGCTGACGCCCAGGCCACCGACGAGCACGCCGTTGCGGTACAGCGGCACGCCGCCGGGGAAGAAGATCGCGCCGTTCTGCTTGCCGTTGGTGGGCTCGCGCAGCAGCGTGCACGCGAGCGCCTGATCGTTGTTGAACGACACGCGGAACGGACCGGGCGTCGTACCGTTGATGCCCGACGGGAAGAACGGCTGCCCACCGAAGCCGATCGCGCGGCCGGTGATCGCGGTGCCGGGAGGGAACGCCTCGCCGAGCACGACGCCGGTCGCGGGATTGTCGAGCGTGTCGAGCGGATTGATGTTCGGGCTCGACGCGTAGACCGACGTGCGCGCCTTCGCGGGGCAGACGTCGATCGCGTCGGGCAGTGCGTCGGGCTGGCGGAAGAGTCCGATCAGCTCGCCGTTGGTGTCGGTGATCGCGTGCACGACGCTCACCGCGGTGCCGTTCGGCAGACGAACCGCCGAGCGCGCCTGCTGCGCCTGTGCGACCGCGTTCTCGACGATGCTCCGGACTTCCGCCGCGGTCAGCGGTGCCGCGCCCGGCGGATTGTCGGTCGCGTCCTTCGGCCCGACGATCCAGCCGTCCGGCGCCACCTGTCCCTGGCGCGGGTTCACGAGGAAGGTCGTGAGGTCGCCGTAGCTGCCGGGGTTCGGCGGCGTCGGCGGGTTGAACTCGATGAACGGCAGCGCGAGGCCCTCGAGGAACACCACCGCGTCGAACGGGATCGGCGGCGGCGGCGCGATGTTCAGCGTGCACGGGGTCGCGGCGAAGCAGCACGCGGGCGCCACGTCGGTGTCGCAGACGTTCTGCAGCCCCTTCGGCTTGACGTTCGCGATGACGATGTTGTCGCCGGCGAACGCACGCGCCGCGAACTCGCCCGAGTTGAGCAGCGGGTTGCTGTCGGCCTTGCGGAGCCCGTTCGGATTGTCCGGGTTCGCGACCGGGTCGACCGGCAGCGTCTCGTAGCTGACGCCGCGCACCGCGACGCCGATGCCCCCTGCGAGACGGCCGTTCTTGAACACGGGCACGCCGCCCGGAAGCGTCGCGATGCCGGTGTTGCAGCCGCAGCGCGCGTTGGCCTCGTCGCTGTTCTGGCACTTGAGCTGGCCCCTGCCCGCCTGCTCGCGCAGCAGCGACGCGAGGTTCAGCTGCGGCGGGTACTCCTTGCCCGGGTTGAAGTCGGCCGAGCGTGGGTCGTTGGCGTCGAGCCGGCAGCCGCGGTTGGTCGCCTCGATGCTGAACAGTCCGCCCGCGCCGGTGTTGCGCACGCCGGGCGGGAAGTTCGGATCGCTGATGAAGCGCACGGCGCGCGAGGTGAGGAAGATCTGGTCCGCGCTGAAGAGGCCGGCGGTGCGCGCGAGCTGCACGGAGAGGTCGACGCTCGCGCAGTCGCTCGACACCGTCGAGCAGAGGTCGGGGCCGCACTGGAACGGGTTGTCGTTGCAGGCGACCGCCTCGCAGCTCGCGGGGTCGATCGGGAAGTTCGTCGCGACGCCGAGGATCCGCGCCTGGCGGTCGGTCACGGCGACGGCGATCTGCTGATCGGTCGCGCGCGAGGCGAGCTGCATGATCGCGTTGATCTCGTCGGGCTCGAGCGTCGGCGCCGTCGCAGCCGGCTGCTCGGAGTTCGTCACCGAGCCGCTCCCGCCGCCGCACGCCGCGGCCCCGGCGAGCAGCAATGCGGCCGCGGCGAAGCGGAACCCCGCGCCGATCGAAGAAGGCCGAGTGCAAATGGATCGCCGCATGGATTCCGTCCTCTCCTCCGGAAGCTCTAGCCGGGGATCTTGAGCTTGACCGGCCCCTTGACCTTCGCCACGCAGGTCAGCCGGTACTTCATCGGATCGGCATCGAGGAACGCCTTGTTCTCGATGGTGTTCATCTCGGGCGAGCCCGGATCGGGCGGCACGAAGTTCTCGGCGCCCTCCGCGATCTCGACCGCGCACAGTCCGCACAGGCCGACCTTGCACTCCCAGCCCAGCGGCTCGTCCATGTGATCGGTGGGCTCGCCGGTCTTGCTGGTCTTGCAGTCGGGGAAGCGCGCCTTGAGGCTCTTGAAGTACGCGTGCAGCAGGTCCTCGTTCGGGCCCGCGCCGTACGTCACCGGGAAGTCCGGGTGGTCGATCGTCACCGCGGCGCCGTCCACGGCTGCGGCGGGAGCAGCGGCCGGTGCGGGCGCGGGGGCCGGAGCCGGTGCAGGCTCGGGTGCCGCGGCCTTCGGCGCCGCGGCCGGTGCAGCCGCCTTCGCGGGCTCGGGAGCCGGTGCCGGTGCGGGCGCAGGCGCGGGAGCCGCCGCGACGGGCGCCGCCTCGACCGGAGCCGGCGGTGGCGGAGCGGGCGGCGCGTCGACGACGACGTCGGTCGACGCGAGCTTCGCGACGCGCGCCACGAGCTCGAAGCGCAGCCGCTTGCTCGCGAGGCGGAACTCGTCACCGCTCGCGAGCTTCGTCGGCTTCGCGAGCTTGACGTAGGTGCCGTTGGTGCTGCCGAGGTCGAACACCGCGACGCCGTCGCCCACCGGACGCACCTGCGCGTGCCGGCGCGACAGCGCGAGGTCGCCCGGATCGAGCGTGACCTCGGCGCGGCGTCCGACGAACACGCCGCGATCGCCGACCGGATAGGTCGCGATGTAGGCGCCGTCCGCGTTGTGGTGCTCGAGCGCCCAGCGTCCGTCCTTCTTCGTCACGACGAGGATCTGCGAGCCGATCCAGATCGCGTCGCCCTCGCCCACCGGCAGTCCGTTGACGCCCTGCGCGCGCAACCAGACGCCCGAGCCGGTGCCGCTGTCCTCGAGGATCCAGTCCTCGCCCTTCTTCGTGATCGTCGCGTGCCGGTCGGCCATGTAGACGTCGTCGGGGAAGTCGACGTCGGCGCCCTGCCGTCCGATCGAGATGCTGTCCTTCGAACTCGGGAAGGTCTCCTCGACGCTGCCGTCGGGGTTGAGCGCGACCAGCTGCGGTCCGGTCTCGTGCGGCACCGCGTCGGCGGGCTCGGACGGCATCGGCGGCACGACGGCGGCCGGCGCCGCGGCGGGCGGAGCGACCTCCGCCGCGACCGCGCCCTTGCGGCTCGCGATCAGGTTCACCGCATCGACCGCCTCGACCATCGCCGCCTTGATGTTCCTCTTCAGCGTGATGGTCTCGTAGGTGTTCGAGTCGTTGAAGTCGGTGCAGCGCAGGAACTTCGGCCCGCGCGCGTCGCCGACCAGGAACACGCCGGGCAGCGAGACCTCGCCGTCGTGATTGACCAGCATCAGCGGCCGGTTGTTGACCGACGGCACCTTGACGTTGCAGCCCTGCAGGAGCCGGATCGGCAGGTCCTCGCCGATGCAGGCCACGACCTGGCTCTTGAGGAATTCGAGATTGACGGTCTCGGTCGGGCGCTTGTCGGCGGCCTTCCGGTCGATGCGCACCGACAGGTAGTCCAGCTTGTCGGGGCCCGTCACGACGGCGACCGGCTCGGAGAACGCGAGGTAGCGGATGTTGCCGTTGCCGACGTAGGCGTCGAAGAAGACCTCGGAGAGCGCCTTCGAGACCTTCGGCATCTTGTCGCCGCGGTACGACCAGTACACCGCGGTGTCGTCCTCGGCCTTCACCTTCGCGTTCGAGATCGAGATCACGGCCTCGGCCGCGGACGTGCCGCCACCGATCACCAGCGCCGGCGCACCGACGTAGTGCGCGGCGTCGTCGAGACGGAACGCGAGCCCCTCGGTGTTGCCGGGGATGTCGAAGCGGCGCGGCACGCCGGCGCCGATCGCGAGGATGACGTGGCGCGCCCGATAGGTCATCTCCTTGCCGGCGCGGTGGCTCCAGATCTTGACGTCCCAGATGCCGTCGGCGCCGCGCGAGAGCCCGGTGAACTCGGCGCCGATGCGCGCGGAGAGTGCGTATTCCTTGTACTTGGCCTTCCACTGGACGACCATCTCGTCCTTGTCGAGATCGTCGAAGTGGAGCGAGTTGAGCATCGGTCCGCCGACCGGGAACTGCAGCTTGTCGCCGCCGCCGTAGTTCGGCTTGATGAGCTTCTCCTTGGGATAGTCCCGGATCCGCTTCATCAGGTCGTCGTAGTCGACGACGAGGCAGGAAAGACCGAACTCCTTGGCCCGGACGGCCGCCGCGGTTCCCGCCGGACCGCCGCCCGCCACGAAGACGTCGATGACGTCCGGCAGGGAGGCAGGCTGCGCGACCTTCAGCGTACCGAAGCTGGTGTAATCCGATTCGACGACGTTCTCAGCCATGTGACTTCGACCGGCGCACGCCGCGACCCCGCGAGCGCACGCCGAGCCCCCTTCTGATTTCTAGCGGCCGTTGTCAATCTCCGGGCGCGCCGCGGACGCGCGCAGCGGTCCGTGCTCTCGGAGCAAGGAAGTCGTCGCTTTAATGGCCGCCATTCCGTTTGCGGTACCCGCAGCTTCTCCGCGTGCGCAGCGCGCGGCCGAGCGTCAGCGAGCGCGGGGAGTGGGGCCCCGCGCGGCTTCGCCGCGTGGGGCGAGGGGCGCCGTGGCCCCTCGTTCAATTGGCCCTAGAAGTACATCTCGACGGCGACGGTCCCGACGGCGTCGGCGCGGATGCCCTGGTCGTTCAGCGGAACGTTCACCGCACCGCTCACCACCATGTTGTCGAGCACCTGGCCCTTCACGCCGAAGAGGAAGTCTACGTAGTTGGTACCTAGCGTGGTGTCGCCGAGCGCCTGGAACTCGAGCGGCACGTCGACCTCGGAGCCCGGCGGCTGCACGAACTTCGACGGCGTCCACTCGATGCCGCGGTTGAACTTCGAGCCGCCGAGGCCGCTGTCGAAGGTCACGTGCGGGATCGCGAACGAGAAGCCGGTGTTCCACACGAAGCGGCGCAGCTCGGAGAACTCGGTGTCGAAGTCGTAGCCGGCGTCGACGTGCACCTTGACGCCGTCCACCAGGTTGAACGCCGTGATCAGGCGCGGCAGGAACGCGGCGCTGTTGGTGCCCGAGTACTGGTCCTCGCTCGGGCTCGGCAGGAAGACCTCCATCGACACGGCGGCGTCGACCCAGTCCTCGTGCACGAACTGCGCCTTGCCGCCGAGGCTCACGCGGCCGAGACCGGCCGCCGTGCCCTCGTTGAAGTTCGCGCCGAGCTGATTGACGGTACCCTCGCGAAGGATGAGCGGACCGCCCGGCTCGAGGTTGCGGTCGAGCGCCTCGATGGACGTCGCGGCCGCGACCGGAGCGTCACCGATGGGCGCGTTCTGCGCCGATCGCAGCGTGACGAACGACGACTTCGCCTGCGCGTTGACGATCGTGATCGGGAAGTTGACGCTCAGCTCCGCCCACTCGGTGGGTCCGTAGCTGTACGACACGTTGAACAGCCCGACCTTCGCCGACGTGTGCAGGCCGAACTTGGTGAACAGCGGCTGCGCGAGCCCGTTCACCTGGTAGTTGATCGGGTTCTGCGTGTTGTTGAGGTCGAAGTACGAGCCCGCGACGCGGATGCTCATCTTGCCTTTGCCGATGGTCAGCGGTGCGCGGTACGACGTCGGGCCCAGCAGGCCGGTCGCCTTGTAGGTGTCGAGCGCCTCGTCGTACGAGTAGACGAACGACTGGCCCGAGGTCGGCGGCAGATTCGAGATCCCCTGCGACACGCCGAGGAGGATCATCTGCTGCGCGGCGTTCGCGCGCTGCTGCACGCCGAAGGCGGCGTTCGATTGCGCGTGCGCACGACTCGCAACGAGCAGGCTGCTCGCGGCAACAGCGGCCACGCCGAGCACCACGGCCCGAGCCGTCCCCATCCGGTTCCTCATCGCTGCCCCCATCCCCCGGGCGTCCCCGAGAGGGTCCGCCGCGTTTGCGGGCAAGCAGTTACCGGGATTTTCGTCGAGGTCAAGAAGGTTGGACGCGTGTCAGTGCGATTCGTCGTACCCCGGAGGAGCCGCGAATCCGCCGATCACCTCGCCGAGCCGCCGCGCGAAATCGACCGCCGTCCGGTCCTCGAGATACGGCGCGACGATCTGCACGCCGACCGGCAGGCCGTCCTTCGTGAGCCCGACCGGCGCCGCGACCGCGGGCAGGAAGCCCAGCGTCGCGATCGAGATCCAGGCGAACAGGTCGTCGTAGGGACGCGCTGCGCCATTCACGCGGATCTTCCGCGCCGGCATCGGGTCCCGGTTGTCGTGCGGGATGGCCGGCACGGCGGTCACGGGGCAGAGCAGCACGTCGTACGTCCCGAAGAACTCGCGCAGCGCCGCGCGCAGACGGAGCGCCTTCTCGCGCGCCGCGAGCCAGTCGCGGTGGCGCGCGGTGCCGGACAGGACGAAGCGCGAGAACGCGTCGCTCGCGGCCGGATCGGCGCCGGCCGCCGCCGCGACGAAGCCGTCGAAGGCCTCCTTCGGATAGTCGGCGGCGATGACGGCGTAGAGCAGGCGCTGGTAGTCGCGCATGCAATCGGCGAGCGCGAACGCGGGACGCGCGTCCTCGCTCACGCTCACGCCCGCCGCGCGCAGCGCCGACACCGTTGCCTGCAGACGCTCGGCCACCGCCGCGTCGACGGGGTACGACGCGTCGTCGAGCCACGCTGCGACGCGGTAGTCGCGCAGGCTCTGCCGCCGCGGCGGCGGCAGCGCGAGGCGCCAGCCGAGGGCCTCCTCCTCGAGCGGCCCCGCGAGGACGTCGAGCAGCAGGTCGAGGTCGGACGCGTCGCGCGCGATCGGACCGGCGACGCAGAGGTCGGGCTGCGACAGCGCGCCCGGTGCCGGCGCGATGTGCCCGCGCATCGGCACGATGCCGTAGCTCGTCTTGAGCCCGTAAACGCCGCTCCAGTTGGACGGCGTGCGGATCGAGCCGCCGATGTCGCTGCCGAGCTCGAACGACGTCATGCCGGTCGCGACCGCGGTCGCGGCTCCGCCCGACGATCCGCCCGGCGTGTGCGCCGGATTCCACGCATTGCTCGTGACGCCGAAGACGTCGTTGTAGGTCTGCACGTCGCCGCCGAGCATCGGCGTGTTGGTCTTGCCGAACACGATCGCGCCCGCCTCGACCAGCCGCCGCACCGCGACCGCGTCGGCCTTCGGCACGTGCGTCGCGTACTGCGGCGCGCCCGACGTGCTCCGGATGCCCGCGGTCTCCCAGGTGTCCTTGATGGTGACGGGAAGGCCGTGCAGCGGGCCCAGGCTCTCACCACGCGCGCGTGCCGCGTCGGCCGCGTCCGCACGTGCGCGTGCGTGCCCGACGTCGAGCGTGACCACCGCGTTCAGCGGCGCGTTCAGACGCTCGACGCGCGCGACCAAGTGGTCGAGCAGCTCGCGGCTCGACAGCTCGCGCCGTGCGAGGCGCGCGAGCAGATCGCGCGCGGAAGCGAAGGCCGGATCGGACATGGGGACTCCTTCGCCGTCGCGACGCTCAGCGCCGCTTCGTTTCGAGCTCGGTGATGCGGCCGTTGACGAGACCGACCGTCTGCTCGACGACGCCGGTGCGCGACACGGGCGCGCCGCGCGCGTCGGTGAAGTCGTCGGAGCGGGTGTAGGTGATGCGCGCGCGGTCGTCGCCGAGCTTCTCGATCTGCACGTTCGAGAACGTCACGCGCAGGCCCTGCTGGTCGTCGAGCACCTTCTGCAGCTCCGCGACCTTCGCCGGCGAGAGCCCGCGCAGCTCGCCGAGGCGCGACGCGTTCTTCGCGTTGAACGCGCTCTGGTACTCGTCGAGCCAGCTGCGCGCCTTGCCGACGACGTCGCCCGTCGCGGCGGTGGTGCCCGTGGCCGGCGGCGGGATGCTCGCCGTCGTGACGGCGGGCGCTCCCGGACGCGGCGACAGCGTCCAGTCGGTGCGGCTCGACACCTGGTCGAAGTTGTCCTGCACGAAACCGGTGACCTTGTGCGCGCGGTCGTCGCTCGGCTTGTACGCGAAGCTCGGGCTCTTGCCCTTCGCCGCCTGCTTGCCGTCGACCTGAAAGACGTAGCTCAGGTCCTGCCCGCCGATCGGGCTCTTCGCCGCGAGCTGGAACGTCTGGCTACCGCTCGCCGGCGCCTCGACGGATCCCGCGGGCGGCGTCGCGCTCTCGAGCTCCGGCGCGGGCGGCTCGACCACCACGCTCCACGTGCGGCTGAACTTCGCGCCCTGCGCGTCGGTCGCGGCGACCGCGATCTCGACCGGCGCGCGGCGGACCTTCGCGACGTCGTCGTTCGCGAAGGTGAACTTCGTGCCGCTCGCGACCTTCTTGCCGTCCACCGTCCACTCGGCCTCGAGCCCCGACGTGCCCGGAGGGGCCGCGAGCGCGAACTCCTGCGGCTTCTCGAAGCGCAGCCGCTCGAGGCGCGCCGGCGTCGTGTCGAGCTTCAGCACCGGCTTGATCGCGGCGATCTGCCAGGTGGCGCTCGCCTCGGCGGTGCCGTCGCTCGCGGTCACCGAGACAGTGCGGTCGCCGGTCACGGCGACGTCGAGCGAGGGCGCGTCGTCGGCGACCGACTTGCCGTCGATCTTCCACGCGTACCTGATCGGATCGCCGTCCTCGTCCTTGACGTCGGCCGAGAGCTTGACGGTGTCGCCGAGCTTCGCGTCGAGCTTGCCGCCCGCCTTCGGCGAGGCGACGAGCTGCGGCTTGCGATTGACGTTCGCCACGGCGACGCGCCAGGTGTGCGTCTGCGCGTCGGCGCCCTCCCCGACCACCGCCTCGACCTTCTTCGCCGTGTCGCTCGCCGCATCGAAGCCGGGCGCGTACTCGAAGCGCGGCACGTCGCTCGCGACCACGCGGTCGTCGAGGCGCCACGCGATCTTCGGCTTCTTCGCCGCGTCGCCGCCGGTGACGTCGACCGAGAACGCCTGCTTCGCACCTTCCTTGACGCTCACGTCGTCCGTCGTCGGCGTGAAGCCCGAGATGCGCAGCGGCGGCGGCGCGACCGGCGCCGGAGGCGCCACGTTCGCGACCTGCGCCGGCTCCTCTGCCGGCTTCGCGACCGGCTCGACGGGCTTCTGCTGCACGGGCTCCGCCGGCTTCGCGGGCTCGGCCTTCGCGACCGGCTCCTGCTTCGCGGGCTCGACCGCCTTCTTCGGCGGCTCGGCCTTCTTCGCGGGCTCCTCGACCTTCGCGGTCGTCACGGGCGCGGGCTCGGGGGAGCGCTGCGACAGCCACAGCGCCACACCGGCCGCGGCGACCAGCGCCGCGGCGCCGCCGGCGAGCACCGGCAGCGGCAGTCCGCTCTTTGCCTTCGGCGCCGGGACCTCCGCCTCGATGCGCGTCGCGTCGCGCGCCTCGATTCGCGTGACCTCGCGCGTCTCGACGCGCGTCGCCTCGCCGCGATCGAGGACCGTCGCGTCGGCGGCGCCCGCGACGGTCGCGTCGGCCGTGACCGCGGCTGCCGCGGCGGCGGCCTTCTTCCTTCGCTCCTCGTCCTCGCGCGCCTTCTTCTCGGCGTCGGCGCGTGCCTTCGCCTCGCGCTCGGCGCGTGCCGCTTCCTCGCGTGCCTTCGCCTCGCGCGCGGCCCGCTCGCGCTCGTCCTTCTCCTGCGCCGCCTTCGCCGCGATCTCGCGCTGCTTCGCCGCGGCTTCCTCGGCGGCACGTGCCTTCGCGGCCTGCTCGGCCTCGCGGCGCTCGCGCTCGCGCACTTCGGCGGCCTCGGCCGCGGCCTTCTTCTCCACGACCGCGCGTGCGTCGGCGTCGGCCTTCGCCTGCGCCGCGGCGCGCTCCTTCGCGAGCACGCCCTCCAGCTCGCGCTCGAGCTCGGTCCACGACGCGAGCGCACGCGCGTAGGAATCGGTGGCCTGCTGCCAGCGCTTCTTCGCGAACACCGCGTCCGCGTCCTTGACGAGCGCCGCCGGTGCCTTCAGCTGCTTGCGCGACGGCGACAGCGCGGCGACGCGCTGCTCCGCCTCGCGTGCCAGGCGCTGCTGCTCGCGCGCCGCCGCGAAGAGCGTCGCCTCCTCGAGCAGCGTCTCGAGCTCGCGCCGCCGCTCGACGACGGACTGCGCGGCGCGGCGCACGTCGCCCGCGACCGTCGCCTCGACGACCGCGCGCGCCGCGTCGCGCGCCTTGCCGACGATCTCCGGCGCCGCGTCCTGCGCCCGCGCGAGGACCTCCTCGAGCGCGTGACGCTCCTGCTCGTAGAGCGCGAGCTCGCGGCCGCGCACCTCGCGCGCGAGCGCGCTCGCAGCCTCGCCCCCTTCCGTGAAGAGGCGCGCCGCATCGACCAGCCTGCTCGCGCGCAGGGCGTCCTCGGCGGCGGCGAAGCGCTTGTCGGCATCGGCGAGCTCCGCCGCAGCAACGGCGGCCGCCGCGTCGCGATCGACGTTGCGCAGCGCCGCGTTCGCGGTGTCGCGCGCCGCCTCGGCCGCGGCACGCTGGCGAGCGAGCACCTCCGAGGAGAGCGCCCGCGCGCGGTCGCGCGCCTCGACGACCGCCGAGCGCGCGTCGGCGAAGCGCTCCTCGCCGAGCAGCGCGTCGACGCTCGCCGCGACGGCGTCCGCGTCGATTCCGCGCGCCGCGTCCGCATCGTGCGCCTCCAGCTCGCCGCGCACGGTGCGGATCTCGGAGAGCATCCCGCTCGCGAGCGCGCGCGTCTCCGTGTCCAGCGCCACGCGAACGTCGCCGACGCGGCGCCACGCCTCGTCGAGCGCGGTCGCGGCGCGGCGCGCGTCGCGCTGCACGACGGCGCGCTCGAGCGCCTGCACGCCGCCCTCGAGCTGCGTGCGCGTGTCCGCCGCGAGCAGGTCGCCCGCGTTGCGCGCGAGACGCGCGATCTCGTCCTGCAGTGCCGACGAGCGCTCGGCGATGCCGGCGAGCAGCGCCTGCGACGCGTCGCGCAGGGCACCGAGCGCGGCGCCGCCCGCGTCGAGCGCGGCCTGACGGTCGCCGTTCTGCTCGGCCGCGTCGGCCGCGTCGCGCGCCGCGACGGCGCGGCGGATCTCGTCGGCGCACAGCTCGCCGGCGAGAGTCACGTCGAGCGCGCGCAGGCCGTCGTCGATCTGCGTGCGCGCCTCGGCGATGCGCTCGCTCTCGTCGCGCGCGACCACGGAGCGCGCGGCCTCCTCGAACGACGTCCGCGCCCGCGCGAAGGTCTCGGTCGCGGCGGCGTACGTCCGGTGCGACAGCGCGGCACGGCCCTCGTCGAGCAGCTTCGTGCCGGCGGCCAGCTCGTTGCGACCCGCGCCGAGCGCGGTCGCACGCTCGAGGGCGTCCTGCGCGGCCGCTTCGGCGGCGCGTGCCTCGTCGAACGCGCCGGTCTCGCCGAGTGCCGCGTCGAGCGCCGCCGCGGCGTCGCGCAGGCGGGACACCGCGGCCGTGCGCGCACGCGGCAGCTCGCCTTCGCTCGCTGCGCGCGCCGCGCGGCGCGCGTCGCCGACGACCTCGTCCGGCGCACCCGCCGCGCGCTCCATCGCTGCGCGCAGCAGCTCGCGCGCCTCGCCGATCTGCGCCGCGGTCGCGCGCGCGACGGCCTCGCCCGCCACACCGTACGCGCTCGCCGCGTTCGCGAAGAGCCTCGCCGCGTCCGCGAGGCGCGACGCCTGGTCCGCCTGCGACGCGTCGCGGAACGCCGTCTCCGCACCCTGCAGGGCGTCCGACGCGAGCGCGCGCGCCTCGTCGGCATCGAGCGCCCCCCGCGCCTTCTCGGCGGCAGCGCGCGCGGCGACGAGCGCCTGGCGCTCGTCGCGATCGAGGGCCGCGCCCGCGTCGCGCACCGCCGTGCGCGCGCGATCGAGCAGCCGCAGCGCGCTCACGCACGCGCCCTGCTCGAGCGCGTCGTTCGCCTCGCGCTCGACCGCGGCCGGATCGACGCCGCTCGCGCGTGCGGCGGTCTCGGAGCGCGCGGCGAGCTGCTGCCAGTCCGCGCCGAGATCGCGCAGCGCCGGTGCGACGCGCGCGTTGGCGGCGGCCCGCGTGTCGGTCCGCGCCTGCTCCAGCGTGGTCCGTGCCGCGCGCAGCGCCTCGCGTCCCTGCGTCCACTCGCCCGCTTCCAGCGCGGTCGGAACGGACGCCAGCAGCTGCTCGAACGCGCGCGTGCGCGTCGGGTCGAGCAGGTCCCCGGCGCCGGTCGCGAGCGCGCGCCACGCGTCGCCGAGCTCGGACGTCGTGCGCTCGATCGCCTCGCCGAGCGTCTGCTCGATGCGCGCGTTGAGCTGCTGGATGCGGTCGGAGAGCCCCTGGAGATTCGACGCCGCGTCCTGGTATTGACCTTCGCTCTCGGCGACCTCGACCCGGTGCAGGATCTGGCTCATGTCGTCGAGCTGGCGGAAGTCGTCGCGCGGCAGGTCGAGCTCGATCAGCTCTTTCAGGAGGCGCTCGAACTCGCCGGCCTGGTCGTCGACCGCGCCGCGCAGGCCCTGCAGCAGCGACACCCACTGGCTGCGCGTCTCGGTGGACTCGCCGCGCGCGGCGGGACGGTCGAGCGTGGTGGCGGTGAGCTCGGCGAGGCCGGAGTCCGAGGGCGCGGTCTGCGTCGTCGCCTGCGTCGCCGAGGTCGCGGCGAGCGGCACGTCGGCCGGGCCGGACGCGCCCGCCGACGGTCCCGCACCGAGAATGTCGAGACGGCGGCACTCCTCGAGACGGTCGACCAGCTCCGCCGCGGAGCGGATGCGCTTGTCGCGGTCGGGCGCGAGCGCGTCGTCGATGAGCTGCCTGAAGCGCGGCGGCGGCTCCTCGGGGTAGTCGAGGACGGGCTGCCAGTCGTCCTGGTAGCCGACGCAGCTCGCGATCTTCAGCTCGGGCATGCCGGCCAGGTACTTCCGGCCGGCGTAGATCTCGTAGAGCACGACGCCGAGGGAGTAGACGTCGGCGCGGCCGTCGATCGGCACGCCCTTCTCGCTGCGGATCTGCTCGCGCGACGAGTAGCGGTAGGTGCCGACGAAGCTGCCGGTGCGCGTGAAGCTCTCGTCGTTCGCGCTCTCGACCTCCTTCGCGATGCCGAAGTCCGTAACGACGGGGCGCCCGGTGCCGTCCTCGATGAGGATGTTCGCCGGCTTGATGTCGCGGTGCACGAGGCCCGCGCGATGTGCGCAGTCGAGCGCCGACGCGACCGCGATGCCGATGCGCAGCGTCTCCGCGTAGGAGAAGCGGCCCTCCTGGCGCATCACGTCGCCGAGGTCGCGGCCGCGGATGAACTCCATCAGGAGGTAGGTGCCGAAGCCCGGCTCCTGGTCGATGTCGAACACGCGCACGATGTGCGGGTGCTCGAGGCGCGCCATCATCTGCGCCTCGTGCAGGAAGCGGCGCTCGATGTCCGGATTGTCCTGCAGGTCGCCGACGATCTGCTTCAGCGCGCGCGTGACGCGCAGACCCTCGTGGAACGCCTCGTAGACGAAGCCCATCCCGCCACGCCCGACCTGGCGCACGATCCGGAGCTTGTTCTTGATGAGGCGGCCTTCGGACATGACGTTGCCGGGCGGCTCAGTCTCCGAGGATCTGCACGAGCACGACGCTCGCGTTGTCCTTGCCCGAGGCCTCGAGGGCGAGACGGATGAGGCTCGAGGCCTTCTCTTTGACCGTGGTGTCGCGGCCGAGCTCTTCGGCGATCACGCCGGGCTCGAGGAGCCCGGACACGCCGTCGCTGCACAGCAGGAACAGATCGCCGGCGCGGACCGCGTCGGCACCGACCGACGGCTCGATCTCGCGCGACACGCCGAGCGCCTGGACCAGCATGTTGGTGTGCGGCAGGTCGAGCGGCACGTCCTCCGCGTCGCGGTATGCGGCACCCGCGACGGTGTGGTCCGCGGTGAGCAGCGCGAGCGTGCCGTCGCGAAAGCGGTAGAGCCGGCTGTCGCCGACGTGCGCCCAGACCGCGCGTCCGTCCGCGTGCGACAGCCGCAGCGCGACGATGGTGGCGCCGATGCGCGAGCGTCCGCCGGACGCCTCACCGCGCTGCTCGCCCTCGCTCAGGATGCGCTCGTTGGCGCGCGCGATCGCGGCGCGCAGCACGCCGAGGTCGTCGTCGTGCGCCTGTCCGTTGCCGTTCGCTCCCTGAGCGACCTTGTCGCGGATCACGTCGATCGCGAGACGGCTCGCGACCTCGCCGTCCGTCAATCCGCCCATGCCGTCGGACAGCAGGTACAGGCTCAGGTCGTCGAAGCAGCCGACCGAGTCCTGATTG
This sequence comes from Binatia bacterium, assembly GCA_046327915.1. Lineage (GTDB taxonomy): Bacteria > Desulfobacterota > Binatia > UBA12015 > UBA12015 > VGTK01. Next base: position 31,049 of record JAXLXO010000008.1, read on the forward strand.
GTCTTCCGCACGCGCCCGATGTCGGAGACCGCCGTGGCCGTAAGTCGCATTGCCTCACTCTCGGCCAGCGCGGGGCCCGGACGCAACTCGCCCGGCCAACCCGGGGCTGGCACGGGCCGCACAGTAGCGCAGGTCCCGCGTCGCCGCTACGGATTTGGCTGTCAGGACGGGAGGTTTACTTCACCGCACCCGAGCCCTGAACGCAGCCGGTGCCACCGTCGGCGCACTGGACCGGGACGCGCGGGCCGGCGGACTCGCGCACCGCGATGCGGCTGCCGCGCGCGACCTTGATGCCGTCGGGGCACGACATCTTCACGTCGCTCACCGACGTGCCGCTCGCCGCAGCGATGCGCACGCAGAAGTCGGGGGCGCTGATGCTGCCGCCCCGCACCGTCGTGTCCGACGGCGTGCCCTGTCCGAAGCGCTTGTCGTCCTGCGACTCGAGGACGACGCCCGCGCCCGACAGCGTATTGTCGACGAGCGTCGTGCCGCGGGCGCCGCCGCGGATCTGCACGGGTCCGTCGGAGATCGAGTTGCCCTCGATCGCCGTGCCGGTCGCGAACTTGACGTAGACCGCAGCGTTGCCGCGTCCGGAGCCCCAGAGCTTCGAGCGCTCGAGGCGGTTGTCGTGGCAGGCGAGGAAGTAGACGTTCTCGCGCGAGTTGCCCCACACCTGCGCGTCGACGATGCGGTTGCGCGACGCCTCGGTGCCGACGTGGATGCCCTCGTCGGCGTTGCCGTGCACCTTCACGCGCTCGAGCACGTTGTCGGACGCGGCCTGCGAGAGGTCGATGCCGTAGCCTTCGCGCGACTTCGTGTCGCCGTTGCCGTCGGCCTCGACGCCCTCGAGGCGAACGCCGCGCGCGCCGATCAGGCGCACGCCGTTGGCGAAGCCGGTGACGCGCACGTCGCGGATGGTCGCGCCGCTCGCCTCGGCCGGGATGCGGAGACCCGACCCCTGGCCGCCCGGGCCGTTGCCGCGGATCACGTGCCCGCCGCCGTCGAGTGTGACGGCGCCGCCGATGCGCAGGCCATTGCCGGTGCAGGGGCCGAGGTCGGCGGGCAGGACGTAATCCTTGACGACCTTGTCGCCGCACGCGCAGACGCGCTTGCCGCCGCAGTTCGCGGCGTCGGCGTCGTTGTCGGGCGCGACGACCGTCTGCACGGCGCAGCCCGCGAGCAGCACCGCGACGAAGAGCAGCCGCGTCAACGTGGCAGCTTGCTCCACTCTTCGACGTTCCTGAGGATCTCCTGCCCCTTCGGCGACTCGAGCTTCGCCTTGCACTCCTCGGGCGAGAAGCCGACGCGCAGGTTGCGTACCTCCGCTCGACCCTCGTCGAAGACCTTGGACGCGAGATCGAGATACGCCTCGGACGCGCCACGCGACTTCGCGTACTTGAGGAAGGCGATCTTGATCGAGGTCGGCGGCTCCATCTTGCAGGTGACGAAGCGCTGGTCGTAGCGCCCGTACTCGAGCGCCGTCTCCTTGATCTCCTCGCGCGTGATCACGTCGAGCGCGAGCGCGCCGGTGGCGGATGCGGCGAGCGCCGCGACGAGAGCCGCGGCGACGAATCGAATGCGCATCCCCCACGCCTACCGGAGGTCGCGGCGGGAAGCGAGACGCGGCCCGCCGCGCACGCGCTCGGGCGCATGCGCGGCGGACAGGTCATCGGTCAAAAGCCGCAGGCGAAGGAGACGTCGGAGCAGCAGTCCTGGAACTGACGGCAGGCCTCGTCGCAGTAGCACTGCGCGTCGGGCGGCGTGCAGAAGTCGTCGCGGCCCGGACAGCAGCGGCCCTCGCACGACGTCGCCGACACGCACTCCGAGCAGTCGTTGGTGCAGAGCATGCCCGAGCCGCAGCCGCCGCTGGCACCCGGCGGGTCGCAGACCTCGCCCGACTCCACCGTGCCGTTGCCGCACTCGGCGGTCGCCCGGCAGCTGAACTCGACCAGCTCCGCGTTGCTCGTGTTGCCCTGCTGGTCCTCGAGCGTGACCGCGAGCACGTAGTCCTCGGTGTTGCCGCGGCAGTCGACGAAGAAGTCGAAGCTGCCGCTCGCGCGACCGAAGACGTCGGGATCGAAGCTCGAGCCGGTGATGTTGCCGGAGACCGCCTCGAAGTTCGCCTGCACGATGTCGCCGTCGGCGTCCTCGAAGCGCACCGTGCCGTTCACCGGGCCCGCGTTCGGGTCGATCACCGACGGCAGGTCGATGCGCACGATCACGGGCGGATTGTTGCCGCCCGCCGCGCACTCGCTGGTGTCGAAGCGGCACGTCGACGAGCAGCTCAGGCGGCCGCCGCCGTTGAAGCCGAAGGTCGAGCAGTCGCTGCCGTCGAAGTCGTCGCCGTCGCACTGCTCGCTGCCCTCGCGCCGATCGTTGCCGCAGAACTGTCCGCCGTCGGTCGAGAGGCACGACCCGCACTGCTCGCGCGACGGATCGCAGTTCTTGACCTCGACGCAGATGCCGAAGCAGCCCGCGCCGCCGGCGAGCGGATCGCAGCCGTCGCGCGGATCGTCGGTGCAGCAGCGGTCGCCGACGCAGCCGACGCCCTGCGGACCGCCGCAGCCCTGCGCCGCCTGGCGCGACTCGCCGGCGCCGACGGCGTAGCAGGCGCACTCGGTGCTGTCGGGCGAGAACGGCAGGCACTGACCACGCGCACGTGCGCCGCCGACCGGGAAGCCGCAGTCGCCGCCGCACTGCCCGCTCGCGCCGTCGCCGCAGCCGATGCACTGCGACGGCACGTTCTCGATGAAGCAGCCGCAGCCGACACCTTCCGCCTCGACGACGCGGCCACGCACGTTCTCGCAGCTGCCGAGCGCCGGCACGAAGCACGCCGATCCGGTCGGGCAGCCACCCTGCGGACGCTCGGCCGCCGCACCCTGCGTGGTCGAGAAGTTGCCGGTGATGATCGACGGCGGATCCGAGGTGCGGCCGATGATCACGATCTCGGGATCGGACTGCACGCTCGCCGGCAGGCCGCCCGGCGGCAGGAAGAAGCTCGCCGGCAGGCGCACGTCGTCGGAGATCGTGCTCCAGCGGTTCGCCGCGCAGTCGCGCGCCGACGAGTCGCACGCGCCCGTGCCCTGGCAGGAAAAGCGGAACTCGCTCGCGAGATCCTCGAGGCTGCCCGACGAATCGCCGCGCGGCGTGCAGAAGATGAAGCTCGGCGGCGAGCCGTCGGGCTGGAAGACGTTGCCGGTCACGCTCTCGAGGCGCGGCACGACGCCGCCCTCGCCGGTCTGCTGCGGCACGTAGTTGAGCGAGATCGACCAGCGCTCGGCGCCGACGTCCTTGTTGACGAGAAAGTTGAGCTTGTCGAGCGACAGCGTCGCACCGCGGCCCGACGCGACGCCCGCGCTTCCCGCGCGCGGCGGCAGCACCGCCTGCGCGGGCGCGATCCAGCCGCGCACGTCGGCGAGCACGGACGCGAGCGCCACGCCGAGCCGCGACGCGAGCCCCGGCGACGACGACGACGACGACGACGACGCGCGCGCGACGTTGCCGAGTCCGCCCGCCGGCAGGAAGAAGCTCGCCGGGATCTTCACGTCGTCGCTGATCAGCGACCAGTCGTCGCGCGCGCACTCCGTGGCCGTGTCCTGGCACGCGTCGGTGCCCTGGCACGTCAGACGGAAGGTGCTCGAGGGATCGTTCAGCGTGCCGTTCGAGTCCGGACGCACCTGGCAGAGCACGAAGCTCGGCGGACCGCCGTCGGCGCGGAAGATGTTGCCCGTGACGTTGGTGACGCTGTCCGGGTCGTCCGACGCGAGGTTCAGGTTGATCGTCCACCGCTGCGCCGCGATGTCCTTGTTGACCATGTGGTTGCGCAGGTCGGGCGTGAGCGTCGCGCCGGTCTGCGCGCGCGCCGACGCGGCGATCGAGAGCAGCGCGACCAGCACCATCGCGCCGTGGCGGAAGGGTGAACGGGACATCGGCTTGCCTTTCGTGCTCGGGCCTCGCGGACCGCGACTGCGCTCCTGATCCCGGAGCGCGCCGACACTAGCACCGCCCGGGCGTCGTCGTACAAGCCGAATCGGCATGCCCGCGACCGGCGGGCCGGGCCGGCGGCTCGCTCCGTCGGCACCCCGGCGCCCGATCACGCGCCCTGATCAGCCCCAGAAGGACTCGACGTGCTCGAGGTCCCAGACGAACTCCCACACCTCCGCGACCCGATCGCCATCGAAACGAATGCGCAGGCAGGTCGGGTTGTCGAGCGTACGGCCTGCCCGCGTCGCGTGGCCGCGGAAGAAGACCGCGGCGTGCCGGTCGTTGGCCAGGACGTCGATCAGGTCGAGCCCGAAGCTGCCGTCGGTCGCGGCCTGGACGTCGAGCAGGAAGGCGAAGATCGCGTCGTGCCCGCGGTGCTCGCCGGCGAGACGTCCGCGGCGTCCCGGGAAGCGCCAGACCGCGTCCGGGTGCAGCACGTCGCGGATGGTCGCGACGTCACCGGCGCGGAACGCGGCGAAGAGCTCGTGGATGCGGCGTGCGTTCGGGTGGTCGCTCACGTCGTGCTCCTTCTTCCGGCGTTCCTGGCTTCGCGGCGCCGGATCGCGCATCCTCCCGCCCACCAACGAGCGGAGGGAGCACCATGCCGGCAGTGCGATACGAGACACGGGAGAAGATTGCGATCGTCACCATCGATCGCCCCGAGGTGCGCAACGCGGTGGACGGTCCGACCGCGGCCGAGCTGGCCGACGCGTTCCGCCGCTTCGAGGCCGACGACGCGCTGTCGGTCGCCATCCTCACCGGGGCGAACGGGACGTTCTGCGCCGGCGCGGACCTGAAGGCGGTGTCGCAGGGACGCGGCAACCGCCTCGCGGAGGACGGCGACGGACCGATGGGTCCGAGCCGCATGCTGCTGTCGAAGCCGGTGGTCGCCGCGGTCGAAGGCTGGGCCGTCGCGGGCGGGCTCGAGCTCGCGGTGTGGTGCGATCTGCGCGTCGCCGCGCGCGACGCGACCTTCGGCGTCTACTGCCGGCGCTGGGGCGTGCCGCTGTGCGACGGCGGCACGATCCGCCTGCCGCGCCTGATCGGGCAGAGCCACGCGCTCGACATGATCCTCACCGGGCGCGGCGTGTCGGGCGACGAGGCGCTGCGCATGGGCCTCGCGAACCGTCTCGTCGAGCCGGGACAGGCGCTCGACGGCGCGCTCGAGCTCGCGCAGCGGATCGCGTCGTTCCCGCAGCTCTGCATGCGCAACGACCGCCGCTCGGCGTACGAGCAGTGGAGCATGACGCTGCCGGACGCGCTGGTGCACGAGACGAAGCTCGGGCTCGACGTGATCCGCTCGGGAGAGACGCTCGAGGGCGCCACGCGCTTCGCGTCCGGCGCCGGACGGCACGGCAAGTTCGAGTGACGCGCGCGGCGCGATGAGGCGCGCGCTCAGGGCGCGAGCAGGCCGTCCGGGGTCGCGGTCGGGCGCGGTGCGGCCTTCTTCGCGGGTGTCGTCTTCGGCTTCGCCTTCTTCGCCGGCTTCGGGGTCACCTTTGGCTTGACGGCCTTCTTCGCCGGAGCCTTCGCCGCCCCGGGCTTCGGCTTCGCCGACTTGACCGCGGGCGTGCGCGACGCGGACGGTGCGCGCGACACCGTCGCCGCGGGTGTCGCGGTCGTCGCGCCGGGTGTCACGGCTGGGGACGACGGCGTCGCGCCCGGCGTCGCCGCCGCCGGCGACACACCGCTCGCCGACGCCGGTGCGGTCACGAGCCCCGCCGCGAGCGAAGGAGCCACCGGAGTGGGCGCCGCGACACCGGGCGCCCGCATCGTCGCCACCGCCGCGGGCATCTGCCCGGTCGCGACCACGGACGGCGCCGCGGCCGCTGCCGTCGAGGATACGGCCTGCGGCGTGGTGCCGCGCGCGGCGGCCGCACCCGTCGCGGAGGGAATGCCGTCCCCCTGCAGCGCGCGCACCGCGGCGAGCAGGGCGCGCGCCTGTCCTTCGGAGAGGCTGCGCTGGAAGTGCGGCGCCGTCGGCTCGACGTCGGTGAAGAGATGCATCGCCTTGCGGCGCAGCTCCTCGGGACTCTGCGAGACCAGGAACACGTGGTTGAACTCGACCGGCGGCTTGTCGATGCCGGTCGCGATCGGGCCGTCGCCCTTGCCCTCGTCGCCGTGACAGCCGGCGCACCACAGCGAGTACGCGACGAATCCGTCCGACAGGTTGCGCAGGAACGCGACCAGCGCGTCCGCGTCGCTCTCGCTCATGACGGGCGCGAAGCCCGGCACCGCGGGGTGTCCCCGGCCCTGCGCGACGGCGATCAGCTCCGCGTCACCGTGCGCCTTCTGGAAGTCGGGCGCGGGCGGACGTCCGCCCGGCTGCGCGGCGCGTTGCAGGACGCTGGTCGCGACCGGGCGCGCGTTCGGACCGTGGCACTTCTCGCACCGCTCCGCGTAGACGTCGGCGCCGCGATGGACCTGCGCCCACGGCACGTCGGGCATGCGCTTGAGGTACGCGACGACGTCGTCCGCGATGCGCTTCCGCCGCTCGACGATCGCCTCCTCGTCGATCTCCAGCATGCGCATCCGGCTGCGACGCACGCGCTCGACGATGCGCGGCGACGGCTCGGTACGCGCGAGGTCGCCGAAGTCGCGCGGCGTGTTGCGGAAGAGCGCTTCCTCGGGTCCGTCGCCGTGGCCCGCGGGGCCGTGGCACGGCGCGCACTCGCGCAGGAAGAGCGCCTCGCCGCTCGCGTTCGCGAGCGGCAGCAGCGCGCGCGCCGGACGCGGCGCCGCGAGCCCGCCGAGCGCCGCGAGCAGCGCCAGCACGGCACGCGCGCGCCGTTCGCGTCGCGCGGGAGTCGTTCGCCGTCCGATCACGCGCAGGCACTGTACGCTTGCGGACCCGACGGTCGCAAAGTGGCGGCGCGAGCGCGGTCAGCCAGCCCGCGCGACGCTGGCGCCGGCGAGCGCCGCGAGGTCGATGCGGTCCGACGGCGACACGTCGGCCTTCAGCAGCCGCTCGATCTGGCCCAGGGCGTGCGCGTTGTCGTCCGCGCGCTCGGACGCGACGCAGTCGCACGGCGCGACGACGCGGAAACCTCGCATGCAGGCGTCGCTGGCGGTGTAGAGCACGCAGATGTCGCCCGCGACGCCGGTGAGGATGACGGTCTCCGTGCCGAGCCGCTCGAGCAGGACCTCGAGCGCGGTGCGGAAGAAGCCGGAGTGGCGCGGCTTCAGGATGTTGAAGTCCGCCGACGCGTCCGGCGCGAGCAGGTCGAGCAGCGGCACGCCCGGCGCTCCCGAGCCGCGGATTCTCTCCACCAGCTCGTGAAAGCCGAGGTGCCAGCAGTCGAAGTTGTCATTGACGTAGACGCACGGGACGCCCGCTGCCCGCGCGCGCTGCTTCAGCGCCGCGATCCGCCGCGCCATCGGCAGCGCCGCGCGCAGCAGGTCGTCGCCGCCGGGAATGTCGAGCGGGTTCACGACGTCGATCAGCAGCAGGGCCACGCGCGAGCGGCGCGGTCCCAGCGGAACGTCGAGCGAGCGCGCGAGGAGCGGCGACGCCATCGGGCGGCATCAGGACGAGCGCTTGCGCGCCGTCTCCTTGCCGCCCTTCCGCCCGGCCGCCTTCTTCTGCGCGGTCGCGCCGCCCTGCTTCGCGCGCATCGACCGTCCGCTGGTCGAGTGCGACTTCTTGCCGCCACGCTTCGACGACCCGGACGAGTTCGAGATCCGCGCCGCGCGCTCCTTGGACATGCCCTTCTTCTTCAGCGCCTCGTACTGCTTCTCGTTCTTGATGCTGGCGCGCTTCTTCCCGGGCATCGGTCGGTCCTCCGCGGGTTGCAGTTCACCGGGGTCGCACCCCGACGCACTGGCAGGATCCGTGCCGCAGGAGGAAGACGGCATCACGCTTGCTCCGTCGTCGACGACGAGAGCGTTCGGCGGAACTTCCTACAAAGGAGGTCGCCGATCGCACACGAGGAGCACAGCATGACGAACCAGGGATTCGCCGAACGCTTCGCGCGCCTCGCCACGCGCTGGACCGGCAGCAGCGCGGCGTTCGCGCTCGCGATCCTCGCCGTTCTGATCTGGGCGATGACCGGACCGTTCTACCACTTCTCCGAGACGTGGCAGCTGGTGATCAACACCGGAACGACCATCGTGACGTTCCTCATGGTGTTCGTGATCCAGCGCTCGCAGAACAAGGACTCGCTCGCGCTGCACCTGAAGCTCAACGAGATCGTCGCCGCGCTGCAGGGAGCGAGCAACCGGCTGATCGCGGCGGAAGACCTGTGCGAGGACGAGCTCGACACGTTGCGCCGCCACTACGGGCGCCTCGTCGACCTCGCGGAGAGCGAAGCGTCGGTGACCGAGTCGCACTCGGTCGAGGAGGCGCGCGGCCGCCACGAGCGCAAACACGCGACGGGACTGTCCGGCACGCGGCCCCATCGCCGCGCGCCGCTCGACGGCGCCAACGCCGGCACGCGCACCGAGGAGCCGGTCGGCTCCGGCACGCGCGCCGAGGAGTCCGCTCAGCCCTGACGCGCCGCCATCAGCGCGCCGAGCTTCGCCAGCTGCGGGTGCGCCGATCCGAGCGTCAGCTCGATCTGCTTCGACCACACGTAGTAGCGGTGCAGCGGGTAGTCGACGTCGACGCCGATGCCGCCGTGCAGGTGCTGCGCGGCGTAAGTCACGCGGTGTCCGCCCTCCGCGGCCCAGAACTTCGCGATGCGGACTTCCTCGGTCGCGGGCAGGCCCTCCGCCAGGCGCCAGATCGCCTGGTACGCCGTCATGCGGATCGCCTCGACGTCGATGTACGCGTCGGCCGCGCGCTGTCCGACGGCCTGGAACGAGCCCACCGGCTTGCCGAACTGCTCGCGCTTGGAGGTGTACTCCGCGGTCATGCGGAGCGCCTCCGCCGCGACGCCGAGCTCGGTGATGCAGAGCCCCGCGAGCGTGCGCTCGACCGTCCAGTCGAGGATCTCGCGTCCGCCGTGCGGGTCACCGAGCACGTCGCCCGCGTCGACCGCGACGTCCTTCATCACCATGAGGCTCAGGCGCTCGCCGCTGGTGCCCTTCTGGCGCTGCAGCTCGACGCCCTTCGCGCGCGGGTCGACGATGAACATGCCGACCTTGCCCGGGCCGGTCGTCGCAGGAACGAGCACGCGCTCCGCGACGTGTGCCGCCGGCACCGACGTCTTGACACCGTCGAGACGCCAGGCCGAGCCGTCCTTGCGCGCGGTGGTCGCGGGCGCGAGCGCGTCGTCACCCGACGGCTCCATCAGCGCTGCGGTGAGGACCGAGTCGCCGGTCGCGACCGGCATCAGCAGGCGGTTCTTCTGCTCGTCGCTGCCGAAGCGCTCGACCGGCAGGCCGCCCATGACGACGGTCGCCAGATACGGGATCGGCGCGACGAAGCGTCCGATCTGCTCCAGGACGAGGCCGATCTCGAACAGCGACAGCCCGCCGCCGCCGTGCGACTCGGAGAAGCCGATGCCGATCAGGTTCGACTGCGCGAGCGCGTTCCACGTCTCGCGGTCGAACCACTCGCTGCCCGACTCGACGACCCTGAGACGTTCCTGCTTGACGTGATCCGACAGGATCTTCTGCGCGAGGTCGCGCACCTGCTCCTGCTCGTGGTTCAGCGCGAAATCCATCTTCGTATCCCCTGCGTCCCGTTCGTCAGCGCAGCGCGCGCGGCATCATGAGGCCGGCCATCGCGATGATGTCGCGCTGGACCTCGTTGGTGCCGCCACCGAACGTCAAGATCAGAGCCGACTTGTACATGCGCTCGAGGCGTCCCGAGAGGACCGCCATCGCCGAGTCCTTGCGGAGCGCGCCGAGCTCGCCCACGACCTCGAGCAGCAGCTGGTAGCCCTCGACGTTGAGCTCGCTGCCGAAGACCTTCACCGTCGACGCCTCGGCGAAGTTCACCTTGCCGTGCGTCATGCTCCACGCCTGCTTCCAGTTGAAGAGCTTCAGCACGTCGAGCTTGGCGCGCACGCGCGCGAGGTTCGACTGCACCCAGCCGTCGTCGATCACGCGGCGGCCGTCGGGGCGCTTCGTCGCCGCGGCCCATCGGACCACTTCGTCGAGCAGGCGGCCCATGTAGCCCACGGGCATCAGCGCGATGCGCTCGTGGTTCAGCTGGGTGGTGATCATCGCCCAGCCTTCGTTCTCCTTGCCCACGAGCATCGACGCCGGCACGCGCAGGTCGTCGTAGTAGGTCGAGTTGGTGCGGTAGCCGGCGACGGTGTGCAGCGGCGTCACGCGGAAGCCGGGCAGCTTCGTGTCCACGATGAACATCGAGATGCCCTTGTGCTTCTTCGCCTCGGGATCGGTGCGCGCGGCGAGCCAGACGTAGTCCGCGTACTCGGCGCCGCTGGTGAAGATCTTGTTGCCGTTGATCACCCAGTCGTCGCCGTCACGCACCGCGCGCGTGCGCAGCGACGCGAGGTCGGTGCCCGCGCCGGGCTCGGTGTAGCCGATCGCGAAGTGCACCTCGCCGCGCAGGATGCGCGGCAGGATGTCCTTCTTCTGCGCGTCGGTGCCGAACTGCATCAGCGCCGGGCCGACCGAGTTGATGGTCAGGAACGGCAGGACGACGCCGGCGCGCGCCGCCTCGTCGAAGAAGAGGAACTGCTCGATCGGCGTGCGGTCCTGGCCGCCGTACTCGTGCGGCCAGCCGATGCCGAGCCAGCCGTCGGCGCCGAGCTTGCGGAGTACGCGCGTGTACTCGGGTCCGCCGCCCTCGCTGTCGGACAGCTCCTTCACGTAGGCGTCGGTGACGAGGCCCGCGAAGTACTCGCGGAGCTGATCCTGCAGCTTGCGCTGCTCGGGCGACAGGTCGAGGAACATCCTTCGGGCTCTCCTTCTTCTCGCGCCACGAGCCGGCCTCGGCCGACGCGGCGCGGCAGATGCGGCCCGCGGCGCGTCGGGCGTTCTAGTCGTCGTGCGGCGGGTTGTCGACCGGCTGCGCCGTGCCGTCGTAAGGTGAGCGCCCCGCGAGCGGCGCGGGGATCGACACGCGGGAGGAAGGGATGTCGCTTCAGGGAAGGAACGCGCTCGTCACCGGCGGCGGGTCCGGCATCGGACGCGCGATCGCGCTGCGCCTCGCGGCCGACGGCGCCGACGTCGCGGTGCTCGACCTGCGGCTCGACGGCGCGCGCGCGGTCGCGGACGAGATCGCGCGCACCGGGCGACGCGCGGCCGCGATCGCGGTCGACGTCGGCGACGCGGCGAGCGTCACGCGCGCGGTCGCGGAAGCACGCAGCGCGATCGGACCGATCCACGTGCTGGTGAACAGCGCCGGCATTGCCGACTTCACGATGCTCGGCGACCTCGAGGAGGAGCGCTGGCAGCGGATGCTCAACGTTCACCTGAACGGCACCTACCGCGTGACGCGCGCCGCGTTCGACGACATGACCGCGGCCGGCTGGGGACGCATCGTCAACATCGCGTCCGCGGCGGCGCTGAACGGCGGCGGTCCCGGCCTCGCGCACTACGCCGCCGCGAAGGCCGGCATCATCGGCTTCACGAAGGCGCTCGCGCACGAGCTCGGCCCCGCGGGCGTGACCGTCAACGCCATCGCGCCCGGACTCATCGACACGCCGCTGATCCACGGCGCCGGCGCGCCGGCGGGACTCTACGACGCCGCGGTCGCGCGACTCCCCGTTCGACGCATGGGACAACCGCTCGACATCGCGGCGGCGTGCGCCTACCTCGCGTCGGACGAGGGCGGATTCTGCACGGGACAGGTGCTGAGCCCGAACGGCGGTGCGAACATCTGACACCTCCGGATGCGGAGCCCCGCCGCGCGGCGTCAGACCAAAAAGGATTGCGTCGGCCGCGGCGCACGGGATAGGAGGCGAGCCCTGCGCGCGAGCCAGCGCCACGGACCCGAACCTCAGGAGGATCCATGCGCCGTCCGATCCCTCACTCCGCCGTCCGTACCGCCGCACTTCTGGCTGCGCTGCTGCTCGCCTCCGCTTCCGGCGCGCACGCGGCCGACCTGCTCGCCGGCAAGCGGCTCACGCTGAAGAACAAGACCAACCCGAAGCAGGACGGCATCTCGTTCACGTATCGCAAGGATGCGGGGCTGTTCTCGCTCGCCGATCCGACGTGCAGCTCGAGCAACGCGACGTCGATCCAGATCGTGACGTCGAACGGGCCGGGGCCGGTCGTGACGCTGCCGTGCGCGGGCTGGAAGCTGTCGAGCGGCGGCTTCCGCTACTCGGCAAAGTCGGGCGGCGCGGGCGGCGTGCGCTCCGTCAAGCTCGGCGCGGGCACGCTGTCGCTGCGCGCGTCGGGTCCGCCGTTCGTCGCGACGAGCGGTCCGGTGTCGTTCGTCGAGACGCGCTTCCGCGTCGGCTCGACCCTGTACTGCGGCCGCTTCGCGCAGCCGCCCGGACGCTTCTCGAAGAACCGCGCCGACCTGATCGCGGTCACCGGCCCCACCGTCCCGTGCCAGCTCACCTGCGGCGACGGCATCCTCGATCCGGGCGAAGCCTGCGACGACCACAACGTGGTGAGCGGTGACGGCTGCGACGCGAACTGCAGCGTGACCGCGTGCGGCAACGGCGTCGTCACCGCGGGCGAGTCCTGCGACGACGGGAACGTCACCAGCGGCGACGGATGCCGCGCGAACTGCACGCAGGAGGTCTGCGGCGACGGCACCGTCGACGCGGGCGAGTCGTGTGACGACGGCAACGTCGCCGACGGCGATTGCTGCTCGTCGTCGTGCGCCTTCGAGAGCGGCGCCTGCAACGACCACGACGGCTGCACCACGGGCGACACCTGCGTGAGCGGCAGCTGCGTCGGCACGACGCTCGCCCCGTGGGTCAACGAGATCGACTACGACGACAACGCGGTGCCGCTGAACGGCGACCGCGACGAGTTCGTCGAGATCGCCGGCCCGGCCGGAACGGATCTGAGCGGCTACCAGATCGTGTCGGTCGAGGGCGCGGGTCCGGGCTGCCTCGGCACCGGCACCGTCAATGCCGGATTCGCCCACTTCGTGACGACGATCCCGAACGGCACCGTGCTCGCCGACGACACCGGCACGGGGCTCGGCTTCTTCGTCGCCTGCTTCTCGAACACGTCGAGCAACGTCGTCGCGCAGGGCAAGTGCGACGCGGTTCTTCCCGCGCCGTTCAGCGACACCAATCTGCAGAACGGCCACCTCACCAACGCGGACCTCTTCAGCTGCCCCGACGGCCTCGTCGTGCTCGACCCCGACGACAACTTCATCGACGCGCTCGGCTGGGAGGGCACGGTGCCGAGCGTCGGCCCGTACGGACCGTTCTTCCACGTCACGGCGCCGTACCAGATCCCGCGCGACGAGGGCTGGCTGCTGCGCGTGTCGATCGAGAAGACGACGAGCACGCTGTCGCGAGCGCTCGCGGCCAGCGAGTGGGTCGATCCGTCGGAGGCCGGCGCGCTGATCTGCGACGGCCAGATCGGCCTCTTCTGCGGCTCGAACCTCTCGACACCGGGCGCACCGAACCCGGGCCAGGCACTGGCCTGCGGCTCGCCGTGCCAGGCGTTCCTCGACCGGGCGGACGACCTCTTCCAGTAGAGCAACGAGAGAGCGGCGGCGCGCGCACGAACGCGCGCCGCCGCCAAGCTCCGCGAGCGGGCACGCGAGCCACACCGCGCCGCCCCCGAGCGTCCCTCGCGGGAGCGGGCGTGCGTGTGGGCGCAGCGACTGCTGGGGAGCCGCTCCGAAGGAAGACTGAATTGCCCGCGACCTCCGGCGACCGGAGCGGAGCCCACACGCACGCCCGCTCCCGCGCCGCACGAACGTCCCACGGCGCGGCGACGGGCAAGAAGCGCCACCGCGTGCTTTCGTGACGCCGCATGAAGATCGACGCGCCGCTGCTGTCCGGAAACCTCGCCGACGTCCCGCGCGACGCACGCGAGATCGAGGCCCAGGGCTACGACGGCACGTTCACCTTCGAAGGCCCCCACGATCCGTTCTTCCCGCTCGTGCTCGCCGCCGAGCACAGCACGCGCCTCGACCTCGCCACCGCGATCGCGATCGCGTTCCCGCGCAGCCCCATGCAGCTCGCGAACGTCGGGCACGACCTGCAGGTGCAGTCGAAGGGCCGCTTCATCCTCGGGCTCGGCTCGCAGGTGAGGACGCACATCGAGAAGCGCTTCAGCGCGACGTGGTCGAAGCCGGTGCCGCGCATGCGCGAGATCGTGCTCGCGCTGCGCGCGATCTGGCGCTGCTGGAACGAGGACGAGAAGCTCGACTTCCGCGGCGAGTTCTACCGTCACACGCTGATGACGCCGCTCTTCAAGCCGCAGCCGAGCCCGTACGGACCGCCGCGCGTCTTTCTCGCCGGCGTCGGCCGTCCGATGACCGCAGTCGCGGGCGAGGTCGGCGACGGCCTCTTCGTCCACCCGCTCAACAGCCCGACGTTTCTCCGCGAGACCACGCTGCCCGCGCTGGAGGCGGGCTTCGCGCGCGGCGGACACACGCGCGAGCGCTTCGAGATCGCCTGCCAGGCAATGGTCGTTACCGGCTGGGACGACGAGGAGATGGCGCGCGCCGAGATGGGCACGCGCCTGCAGATCGCCTTCTACGCGTCGACGCCGGCCTACCGCGTCGTGCTCGACGCGCACGGCTGGGGCGACCTGCAGCCGGAGCTCAACGCGCTCTCGAAGCAGGGTCGCTGGACGGAGATGGGCGATCTCGTGAGCGACGAGATCCTCGAGACGTTCGCGGTGCGCTGCACGCCGGACGAGCTGCCTTCGCGGCTCGGCACGCGCTACGCGGGACTCGTCGACCGCCTCAGCCTGGTCTGCCACTCGACGCCGCAGAAGACCGACCCGGAGCGCTGGGCGCACGTGATCGCGCGGCTGCGCGCGCTGTAGGCACGCGCGCAATCGGCTGCGTCATTCGTTTCGTCACCCTCCCTCGTCGGCCGCGCCGGACGTTCCCGGGCGCACCGCGAGGAGGCTTCGAGATGTCGATCGTACGCACCGTCGTTCTGCTGGCAGCGGGCCTGCTGCTGCTCGTCCCGTCCGTGCCCGAGGCGCACGCGCAGAGCGCCGCATCCCTGCGCTGCGCGTTCGCGAAGCAGCGCGCACTGGTCCGCAAGATCGCCAACCTGCTCGAATGCGAGCGCGACGCGCTGCGCACCGGGACGACGATCGACCCGGCCTGCACCGCGGACGCCGCGGCGAAGCTGGCGTCGGACTTCGCGAAGGCCGAGGCGCGCGGCGGCTGCGTTCCGGAAGGCGACGTGGCGTTTCTCGAGCCGGTCGCCGACCAGTGCAGCCAGCGTATCGGCGTCCCGCTGCAGGGGACGTGCACCGAGGCCGGCGCGGAGTGCGGCGGTGGTGCTGCGCCCTGCTGCACCGGGCTCGTCTGCCGCGGCCGGCTGGGCGAGCTGCCGACCTGCGGCTGATCCGGCGTCGCGGGATCAGTAGAGCGGGATGTCGAACGTCGCGTACGCGCCCGCTCCCTCGCGGACGAACTTCATGTCCGGACGGTGCACGACCGCGCTGTAGTGCGAGATCAGCGACCTGCGCTCGATGTCGTGGCGGCGCGGCGTCGAGCCACGGTGCGCGAGGCGCGAGTGCCACACCAGCACGTCGCCCTTGCCGCCGAGGAACGGCACCGGCTCGACGCCGGATCGCGCGATGCGCTCGTCGAACGCGCGCGTGACGAACGGCTCCGCGTACTTCGCCCAGTGGCCGACGTCGCCCGCGTGCTCGTGGCCGATCTGCCGCGCTTCGTCGGTCGTCAAGTACGAGCGCACCTTCGCGCCGCTCATGGCGCCCCAGCGGTGCGAACCCGGCACGACCTCGAGCGGGCCGCAGTCCGGATGCACGTCGTCGAGCGCGACCCAGACCCCGCAGTACCAGGTGCCGACGAACTCCGGATTGAGGTAGCCGTCCTGGTGCCAGGTGCGCTCGCTGCTCATCCAGCCCGTGAGGTTCAGGTGCAGGCCCATCTCGGCGCCGATCAGGCGCTCGAGGAGACGCATCAGGTCGGGGAACAGGCAGAGGTCGCGGATCTCGCGCACGTGCAGGTACGGCACCGGCGAGTGCCATCCCTCCGGACGCCCGAGCGCCTCGCGCACCGCGGTGTAGGCCTCGACCAGCTGCGGCGGCGCGAAGCCGCGCTTGACGACGAAGCCGTCGCGCCACCACGCGCGCACGTCGTCCGCGAACGGATCGTCCGCGGCGAGCACCGGCGGCTCCGGCGTGTCGACGCGCGCGGGATCCTCGAGCAGATCCTCGAAGCGCGGCCAGCGGCGTGCCGTGCCCGCGTCGTCGCGGAGGCCCAGCGACGACGCGCGAGCGCGCGTCTCGCCGCCGGCAAAGGTGCGCCGGAACGCGGAGAGCAATCCCATCGCGATTTCCTTAGCGCGACGCGGGACGCACGATCAACCGGCGAAGCGCGTCCACAGGTACGCGAGCGCGAGCGTCCCGTAGGCCGCGAGCGAGCCGCAGAGCAGGACCAGCGACACGCGTCCCGGACGCAGCTCCGCGGGCAGCGCGGGCGCGAGCCGCCCGTGCATCAGCACCACCAGCGCCGCGACGAAGGCGAGCGTCCCGACGAAGCCGATCAGCGCCGACAGCACGATCAGCGGGCCCGGCTCGCCGCTGAACATCGTCGCGACGGTGACCGCGGTGAGCAGAACGATCATGCCGCGGTACGCGCGCGTCTCGTCGATCGCGCGGCCGCGCAGGAAGAAGAAGCGGATCATCTCGATGTGCACGCGCGCCACCGCGTCCGCCGTCGAGAGCCACGTGTCGCACAGGAACGCCGCCGCGACGACGAGGAAGATCGCGCGTCCGACGCCGCCCCACGCGAGCTCGAAGAAGCGCGCCTGCTCCGCGGCGAGGCTCCACTGATCGGGTACGATGCCCTGCGGCAGCAGGATCGCGAAGGCGAGAAAGCAGGTCATGAGCGTCGTCAACAGGTTGCCGACGATGCCGATGCCGGAGTCGACGACGAGACCGTTGCGCCACTGCTTGACGACGGCCGCGTCGGCGACCCCGTTCTCCGGCAGGCGTCCGTCGCCGCTCGCGACCGGCTCGACGCCCATGCCCTTGCCGAGCACCCAGTAGCTGTAGAAGAGCGTCCAGAAGCCGCCGAGCCCGGCGAAGGTGATCGCGGTGAGGAGCCGGTCGGTGTCCGCGGGATCGAACGGCCGCACGAGCTTCGCCGGCACGACCATCGCACGCAGGAACTCCGGCCACGCGGCGCGCAGCTCGGGCCGCGACACGCTGACGGCGAGTCCGATCACGGTGACGACCGCGACCGCCCACATCACCTTCTCGATCAGCCCGTAGGTCTTCTCGCCGCGCAGCAGCGCGGTCGCGAAGATCGCGATCGTCACCGACGCCCAGAACAGCGAGCGCCCGCGGTCGTCGAGCGGCGGCCAGTCGACGAGCCGTGCGAGCGCCGTCCCGCCCGCCGACGCGAACGCGCCGAACCACAGGAACGACACCGCCATCAGCAGCCAGAGCACCAGGCAGAACGCCGGGCTGACGCGCGCGAAGCCGCGCCACACGCTCTCGCCGGTGAGCGCCGAGTAGCGGCCGATCGCGAACGTCACCGGCCACTGCACGAGGCAGGCGGGTGCCAGGATGATCAGGAAGCCGAGGCCGTACTTCGCGCACAGGTACGGCCACCAGATGAGCTCGCCCGAGCCCTGCGCGAGCGCCATCCAGATGATCCCCGGCCCGAGCGCAGCGCGCCATCCCGGGAACGGGCGCAGGTGGCCGCGTCCGTACGACGGCGGAGGTGAGAGGTCGAGCCCCATGCGCGTCAGTCCCGCCGCCGCCAGACGAGGTAGACCGGAACGCCGAGCGCAACCAGCACGAAGCCCGGCCAGGTGAATTCCGGCTTGACGACGAGCAGGTCGACGCACACCGCGGTCGCCGCCGCGACGTACGCGAGCGGCAGGACGCGGCTCCGGCCCGCGTGTCCGTGGCGCGCACGGAGCCGCAGCAGGCCGATCACGGTGAGCGCGTAGAACAGCAGCGCCGTCGCGATGACGTAGTCGAGCAGCTGTCCGTACCGTCCCGACAGCGCGAGCACCGACGCCCACACGCCCTGCAGCGCGAGCGCGCGCGCCGGCACGCCGCGCGCGCTGAGCCGCGCGACGCCGGGGAAGAGCAGTCCGTCCACCGCCATCGCGTGGTAGAGCCGCGGTCCCGCGAGCACCAGGCCGTTCACGCAGCCGAACGTCGAGATCATGATCAGCACGGCCATCCCCGCGGCCGCACTCGGTCCGAGAACCTCGCCGACCACCGCGGTGCCGACACGGTCGTCGGTCGCGTGCGCGATGCCGCGCTCGATCGCGCTCGCCGCACCGGCCGTACCCTGCGCGGGCAGCACCGCGAGGTACGCGACGTTGGTGAGGAGGTAGAGCAGCACGACGAGGATGGTCCCGAGCAGCAGCGCGCGCGGCAGCGTGCGCTCGGGATCGCGCACCTCGGCCGCGGTGAACGTGACGTTGTTCCACGCGTCCGACGAGAACAGCGCACCGACCATCGCCGCGCCGAAGGCGCCGACGAAGACGCCGTGCGCGCGCGACGTGTCGAAGGGCGCCGCGAGGTTCGCCGACAACGCCTCGCCGCGCAGGCCGACCAGCACGCCGAGCGCGACGAGCCCGATCAGCGACGCGACCTTGGTCACCGTCAGGACGTTCTGGATGCGCTTGCCGGTCGCGACGCCGCGCGCGTTCGCGACCGTCAGCACGGCGATCACCGCGACCGCGACCAGCTGCTGCGCGCTGATCGCGACGCTGCCCGCCGACGCGACGACGCTCTGCGCGCCGAGCACCGGCACCAGCACCGCGAGGAACTTCGCGAAGGCGACGGCGACCGCCGCGATCGTCCCGGTCTGGATCACCAGCAGCAGCGTCCACCCGTAGAGGAAGCCCGCGAGCGGACCGAAGGCCTCGCGCAGGAAGACGTACTGTCCGCCCGCGTGCGGGTGCATCGTCGCGAGCTCCGCATAGCAGCGCGCCGCGACGACCGTCATGAGGCCGCTCGCGACCCACACCGCGAGCAGCCAGCCCGCGCTGCCGACCTCGCGCACGATGTCGGCGGACACGATGAAGATGCCCGAGCCGATCATCGAGCCCGCGACGAGCATGGTCGCGTCGAACGTCCCCAGCAGGCGGACGTACTCACCGCCCTGCCCGTCCGCCGCCTGCCCCGCCCGCCCGTCCATGTCCGGGCGTGTTTGGCACGCGCGCCACGGTGACGCGAACGGGCGCGAGCCGGCGATCGTCAGGGCGCCGCGCAGACGGTGTAGGTCGTCGAGGTGATGGTGCCCGTCGGCGCGTTGGCGTTGGCCACTCCGACGCGCCAGCCGGTGGGTACCACGCCGTCGCCGTCCGGGTCGGGGCGGCTCATGCGCAGCACCGCCTCGCCGCCGCTCGCACCGCTCGCGACCGCCCCGCCACCGGTCGCGACCTCGCCGGGATCGCACGCGGACGACGACGACAGGGAGATGTTGGTCGTGATCGTGTTGCCGAGACGCACGGTGAGGTGCGGCTGCGCGCCGAGGCCGAGCGATGCCAGATCCGCCTGCACCTCATTGGTCCGGCAGACGCTGCGCACGTGCAACGACGCGCCGTCGCGGAGCTGGCCCGTGATGCGGTCCTTCGTTCCGCACAGGACGGCGGCTTCGGCAGAAGCGGCTGCCGAGAGCGTCACGACGAGAGCCATCGCCGCCGTGCACGACCCGATGGCACCGGTGCGTCGGATTTGCATGGTTGGCCTCCTCGAGCGGCGAGCGCCGCCATCGACCGACTGCCGCAACGCATACGCCCGGGCCGACACGCGAGGCAACATGGTCCGCGCGAGTCCGTGTTCGACTTCAGCTCGCGACGGGTGCCGCCGGCAGCTCCACGACGACGGTCGTGCCGGCCTGCGGCGAGCTGCGCAGCTCGATGCGGCCGTGGTGCTTCAGGACGATCTCGCGCGAGATCGCGAGCCCGAGGCCGGCGCCGCCGCGCGGGCTCGCGCGATGGCCGAAGCGCCGGAACAGGCGCTCGGCGTCCGTGTCGTCGAAGCCGGGGCCCTGATCGCGCACCTGCACCCGGACCACCCCGCCGTCGCGCGCGACGGCGATGTCGACGGAACCGCCCGCCGCGGTGTGACGGAACGCGTTGTCGAGCACGTTCACGAAGACGCGCTTCAGCAGCTTGACGGAGCCGTGCACCAGCGCCGCCGGCTCGGCGGACAGGCGCAACGTCCGGCCCTGCTCCTCCGCCACCGGCTCGAGGAACTCGCACACCTCGCGCGCGACGCTCGACACGTCGACGTCCTCGTCCGCGACCGACTCTGCAGACTCGAGCGCGCTCAGCGTCAGCAGATCCTCGGCGAGCCGCGACAGCCGCTCGGTCTGCTCGAGCGCATCGAGCAGGCCGTCGCGCTGCGCGTCCGGCGCACCGTCGCTCGCGAGCGCGGTCTCGAGACGGGCGCGCAGCGCGGCGAGCGGCGTGCGCAGCTCGTGCGCGGCGTCGGCGGTGAAGCGGCGCAGGTGCGTCACCGCGCGGTCGAGCCGCGACAGCAGCCGGTTCAACGCCGCGACCAGGCGGTCGATCTCGGTCGTGTCGCGGCCGCTCAGCCTGCGGTGCAGCGACTCGGCCTCGAGCGCCTCGAGCTCGCCGGTGACGCCGTCGATCTCCGCCGTCGCGCGCGTCGTGATGCGCCACGCGATCGCGCCGAGGACGACGAGGAACGCGGCGGCTCCGACGCCGAGCGCGACGCGGGCGCGCGCGACGCTGTGCCGCTGCCGATCGGCGCGCACGCCGACGACAACAAATCCGCCGTCACGGTCGGGATGGCGCACCACGCGGTACGTGCGGTCGCCGCCCGACACGAAGTACGCGCGCGCCGCGCGGTCGGCGCGCGTCACCGTCGACAGCACGCCTTCCGGAATCGGACCGTGCACGGCGAGCGGTCGTCCCTCGCGATCGACGATGGCGACGAACTTCTCCTTGCCGAGATCGCGCTCGCCGGCGATCTGCGCGACCGCGTCGGCGGCGTCTCCGTCGCCGGACGGATGCGTCTTCGCCTCGCGCAGCTCCTCGTGGAGAACCAGCGCGAGGTCGGTCGCCTCCTCCTCCAGCGCCGCATCCAGCGGCAGCCACACGGTTCGTGCGACCAGCTCCGACACGCCGAGCGTCGCCGCGGCCACGAGGACGGCGCCCAGGAGCACGAACGACGCCGTGAGACGCACGCGCAGGCTGCGCGGAGGCCACCATGCCGTCACGGCGGCGCCGCCTCGAGCACGAAGCCCGCGCCGCGCACGGTGCGGATGCGGCAGCCCGCGCCGGCCTCCTCGAGCTTCCGCCGCAGGTGGCTGATGTGCACGTCGACGAGGTTCGAGAGACCGTCGTAGCTGTCGTCCCAGCAGTGCTCGAAGAGCATCGTGCGCGTCACCAGGGTGCCCGCGTGCAGCAGCAGGTACTCGAGCAGCGCGATCTCCTTGACGGTGAGCTTCAGCTCCTCGCCCGCGCAGCGCACGACGAACGCCGCCGGATCGAACTCGACGTCGGCGAGCCGCAGCACCGGCGGACGGCTCGTCGGCTGGCGACGCAGCAGCGCGCGCACGCGCGCGATCAGCTCGGGGAACGCGAACGGCTTCGGCAGGTAGTCGTCGGCGCCCGCGTTGAGGCCGGCGATGCGATCGGTGACCGTGCCGCGCGCGGTGAGGACGAGCACCGGCTTGGCGCTCGGCTCCGCGCGCAGCGCAGCGAGGAAGTCCATGCCGTCGCCGTCGGGCATGCCGAGGTCGAGGATCGCGAGGTCGTAGCGGCCGATCCGCCGCAGCTGTCCCGCCTCGCGCAGCGTCCGTGCGACGTCCACCGCGAAGCCCGCGCCGACCAGTCCGTCGCGCAGCGCGGCGCCGAGCGCCGCATCGTCCTCGATGACCAGGAGCTTCATTCCGAGCGCAGCTCGGAGCTTCCTATCACGCCGGGTTGCGCGACGCGCTCCGGGCGCGCGGGCTCGCCGGCCAGCGCCGGCCACGTGCGGTGCGTCCGCAGCGCCGCGAGCACGTCGCCGACCTCGGGCCGCAGCAGGACCACGTCGTCGGGACCGCGCGGGCGGAAGCGCAGCGACCGCTCGAGCTGCAGCAGCGCCAGCGTCGGCCGGCCGAGCGCGACCGCGAGGTGCAGCGCGCCGGAATCCGGCGTCACGACCAGCGTCGCGCGCGCGAGGAGTGCCGCGAACGCGCGCAGCGCACCGGGCGGAATCACCGCACCGGGCACGTGCTCCGCGAAGCGCGGCGCGAGGGCGCGCTCCTCCGGTCCGACGAACACGAGCAGCGGACACCCGCGCGCGCGCAGCCCGTCGACCAGCGCGAGCCACCTCTCGACCGGCCAGCGCTTGTCCAGGTGGCCGCCGACGAAGAGCGCAACGAACCCGCCCCGCCGCGCCTGCTCCGCCACCGCCGTTTCCGCGAGACGCGCCTCGGCGAGTCGCGCCTCGTGCGCCGACACAACGTAGAGCGGCCGGTCGGCCGACGGCTCCCCGAGCTGGCGCGCGAACGCCGCGAAGCGGTCGCACACGTGCCCGGTGCGCGCCGGCACCGGCAGGCGGACGGTCAGGAACGGGTCCCCTGCGCCCTGGTGCCCGACGCGGTGGCGGGCGCCCGTCAAGTACGCGTAGAGGCCGCCGGAGAACGAGCTCATGCCGCCGTCCACCGCAACGTCGTACCGCTGCCGCCGCAGCTCGCGGAACAGCGCGACGAAGCGCCAGGGCCGCGCAATGAAGCCGCGCGACACCGTGTGGACGCGGTCGACCGGCAGCTGCTCGAGCAGCGCCGCGGTGGTGTCGCCGACCAGGACGTCGATCGACGCGTCCGGGAAGCGGCGGTGCAGCGCCGCGATCACCGGGGTCGCGAGCAGCGTGTTGCCGATGCGGAAGTTCGGCCGGACCAGCAGCACCCGCCGCACCTCGTGCACGTCGTCGAGCGAGCCGCCGTCGCGCGCGCGGAGCACGCGCCGCAGCAGCCCGCCGAATACCCGCTTCAGGCGCACCTCGACGCGCTTGCCGGGCTTGCGCGACGGCTCCGGCACTGCAGGCGCGGCTTCGTGACCGTCAGGCAGCACCGATGCCTCCCGCCTCCGCCCAGTGGTCGAGCGCGAGCAGCGACCACAGCGTCTTCTCGCGCCGCCCGCGGAAGAACTCGGCGGGCTGCGACGCCCACCCCGCGAGACCGGGCACCAGCTCGCGCAGCAGCGGCGACTCGCGCAGCCGCGCGCGGATCGGCGCGTCGTCGCGGTCGAGGAGCTCGCGCAGGTTGCCGAACGCGAAGCCGCGCTTGCGCCGCGACACCACGTCCTCGGACACGCGGCCCTCCGCCCACCAGCGCAGCACGCGCTTGGTGTTCGCCCGTCCCGGCCAGCGGCTCACGCGCTCGTCCGGCGCGAGACGGAAGGCGAAGTCCACGAGATCGCGGTCGAGAAACGGCATGCGCAGCTCGGCCGACGAGTCCATCGCCACGGAGTCGGCGAACGACAGGATGTTCTCGCCGAGGAACGTCCGGATCATCACCTCCTGGATCCGGTCGAGGTCGGTCGCCGCGTCGGTGCACTCGCCGTAGAGACGGTCGACGGTGGCGAGGTACGGCTCGGCGAGCGGACCGTCGCCGAGCAGCGCGCGCACGTCGGCGATCGGCAGCGGGTGCTGGATCAGGTAGCGCGCCGCCGCGGGTACCATCTCGGGCGCGGCGCACCAGACGGCGTGCTGGCGCTCCGCCGCGCTCTCGCCGCCGAAGACCTTGCTGTCGACGAGGCGGCGCAGGAGCGCGCTCGGCAGCCACGCGATGCGGTGCAGCGCCGCGAGCCGGAAGCGGTCCTGGCTCAGGCGGTAGCCGCCGAGGATCTCGTCCCCGCCGTGTCCGCAGAGGAAGACCTCGGCACGCTCGCGCGCACCGGCGATCACGAGCCAGGTCGCGAGTGACGCACCGTCGCCGACCGGCTCGGTGAGCGACGACAGCGCGCGCTCCATCGCGTCGATGCGGCAGCGCGGCGTCACGCGCACGTCCCAGCCCGGACCGCCTGCGCCGCGCCCGCGCGACGGCGCGAGACCCGCAGCGCCCTCGCGCACCATGCTGTAGGTGAAGGTCTCGATCCCGCCCTGCTGCGCGCCGAGCGCCGCACGGATCCCGTTGCTGTCGATGCCGTCGCTGAGCAGCAGCGCCGCCGGCACGTCGGCGACGAGGCAGCGCCGCACCGCCCGCCGCAGCAGCTCGTCGAACTCCTCGACCAGCTGCTCGCGGCCGCGCGCACGCGCGGCCCGCGACGCAGCGAAGCGCGGCGCGTACCAGCGCCGCTCCTCGACGCGGTCCGGCGAGATCACGAGGCAGCTGCCCGGCGGGATCTTCTCGCAGCCGGCGAGGATCGTCCGCGGCGAGACCACGTAGCGCAGCGTCAAGTATTCCACGAGCGCCTGCCGGTCGACGCGGCGCGGGACGAACGGCGCCTGCACCAGCGCGTGCAGGCTCGACGCGAATGCGAGCGCGCCCGGCGTCCGCGCGACGAACAGCGGTTTCTCGCCGAAGCGGTCGCGCACCAGCCACAGACGGCGCGCATCGCGCTCGTACAGCGCGAACGCCCACTGCCCCACCATGCGGTCGAGCGCGCCTTCGCCCCAGCGCTCCCATGCGTGCAGCAGGATCTCGGTGTCGGTCGCGGAGCGCAGCGCGTCGCGCGCGAGCCCCAGCTCCTGGCGCAGCTCGGCGTGGTTGTAGATCTCGCCGTTGAAGCTGACCGTCGTGCGGCCGCTCGCGCTGGTCATCGGCTGGCGGCCCGCGGGCGACAGGTCGAGGATCGCGAGGCGCCGGTGACCGAGCGTCAGCGGTCCCGACGTGACCAGGCCGCGGTCGTCCGGCCCGCGCCGCTCCATGCGGGCGAGCATGCGGTCCACCGCGTTCGCGTCGCCCGTGGCGTCGCCGTCAAGTCGATAGATGCCCGCGATCCCGCACATGGTCCGTTCCCCGCCCCGTTCGTCCGGGGCACCTTGAAGCACGTAGCTCGCGCCGCATGAAGGAATCATGAAGGCGTCGAACGATTGACGCCCGACGGCGCTTTCGGTGCCGGAGTGGCGAACCGCCGTCGGTGGTGACCGCGCGCGGCACCGTCGGGAACGCGAAGGCGTCGCAAGCGCGGGCTTTCGTCCCGGCACAACGGATGCTCCCCAGGCCCGCCCGTGATCGACGACGGCCCGAGGCCCTTCCGCCCCAGCAGCATCGGACGCCACAGCACTCCCCCATCCGCACGCGACGCGGCGCGCGCGTCGAGGATCCACCATCTCGAGGCGCTGCCCGCGCGCCGCGTGTCGCGCGCGGTGCGCTCGTCGCGCACGCGACCGCCCGGTCCGCTGATCGCGGCGCTCGCCGCGGCGCTTCTTCTGTCCGCCGCGGCACCGGCTCTCGCGCAGGGCACGTTCGTCAACTGGGAGAGCCCGCCCGTCCACCCGGTCGACATGACCCCCGACGGCTCGACGCTGCTGGTCGTCAACACCGCCGACGCCCGGCTCGAGATCTTCACGCTCGGCTCGGGGCTGCCCGTGCACGCGGCGTCGGTCCCCGTGGGCCTCGACCCGGTCTCGGTGCGCGCGCGCACCAACGGCGAGGCGTGGGTCGTCAATCGCATCTCGGACAGCGTCAGCGTGGTGGACCTCGCGGCGCGAAACGTCGTCGCGACGCTCTTCCCCGGCGACGAGCCCGCCGACGTCATCTTCGCCGGCAGCCCGCAGCGCGCCTTCGTCACCGTGTCGCTGCTGGACCAGGTGAACGTCTACGATCCCGCGAATCGCGCCGCGGCGCCGACCATCCTGCCGATCGCGGGCAAGGACCCGCGCGCGCTGGCGACCGACGGCACGCGCGTCTTCGTCGCGATCTTCCAGTCCGGCAACCGCTCGATGATCGTGCCGCGGGGCACGGTGTCGAGCGGTGCCAGCCCGTACGCGGGACAGAATCCGCCGCCGAACAGCGGCACGACGTTCGTCCCGGCGATCGATCCTCTCCTGCCCGCGCCGCCGCCGACGAGCCTGATCGTCAACAAGGAAGGACAGAACTGGAAGGACGACAACAACCACCTCTGGGACGCGCTCGTGACGTGGAACCTGAACGAGAACGACGTCGCGCTGATCGACGTGTCGACGCTCGCGATCACGTACCAGAAGAATCTGCTCAACATCGACATGGCGCTCGCCGTGCAGCCGGGCACCGGCTACGTGACCGTCGTCGGCACGTACGGTCCCAACGAGCACCGCTTCGAGGAGAGCGCGCGCATCCAGTTCCAGCGCAACCGCATCGCGACGTTCAATCCGAACAATCTCGGCGGCCCCGCGCCCGCGCTCGACATGAACCAGCACCTGCTGATCACGCCGCCGATGCAGCCCTACAAGGCGGACGTGACGCCGCAGGAGCGCCACCTCTCGCTCGCCGACCCGCGCGGCATCGTCTGGAACGCGGCCGGAACCGGCGCCTACGTCTCGGGCATGGGCTCGAACAACGTCGTCAAGACGACGGCGTTCGGTGCGCGTCTCGCGACCATCGACGTCGGCCAGGGCCCGACCGGGATGAACGATGATCACGGCCGCGAACGATGTCGGGCGCGAGAGCGCTTGCAACGTCCGGGTGACTCGCGGGCGGGCCCGGGCTAAGCCTGCGCGTGCCTTCCGCTGCGCCGACCCGCGTCCTGATCGACCGCGCCGCCATCGCCGCGCGGGTCGCGGAGCTCGGCGCCGGGATCACCGCCGACCACGCGGGGCGCGAGCTGCTGGTCGTGCCGGTGCTGAAGGGCAGCTTCGTGTTCGCGGCGGACCTGGTGCGCGTGATCGACCTGCCGCTCGCGATCGAGTTCCTCGGCGTGCAGAGCTACGGCGACGCGACCCGCTCGAGCGGCGTCGTGCGCATCACGCTCGACCTCGAGCGCTCGATCGAAGGCCGCGACGTCCTGCTGGTCGAGGACATCGTCGACACCGGCCTCACGTCGTCCTACCTGCTCGAGCACCTCGCCGCGCGCGGCCCGCGCTCCGTCAAGCTATGCGCGCTGCTGCACAAGCCGGCGCGCGCCGTGACGCCGGTCACGATCGACTACGTCGGCTTCACGATCCCGGACGTGTTCGTGGTCGGCTACGGCCTCGACGCGGCGCAGCTGCACCGCAACCTGCCGGACGTGCGCGTGCTCGAGTAGGACGGCGCGGCACGGGTCGCAGCCGAGGACGATGTCGTATATCCACGCCCCTTCGTCCGCTTCGAGGAGGTGGTCTTGCGCATCCCGCCCGGTCGTCCGAAGACGCTCGCCCGCACCGCATTCCTCGCGGCACTCCTGCTCGCGGTGCGCGCCGGCGCCCGGGACCTCACGGAGATCCTCACCGAGAAGGGAGCGCTGACGCCCGACGAGGCGGCCGAGGCCGCGAAGGCGCCGCCGGCCGAGCCGACGATCCAGTACAGGCAGGGGTCCGGCTTCGTCTTCACCACGCCCGGCGGCAACTTCCAGCTCGCCACCGGCGTCTGGGGTCAGTTCCGCTACACGCTGCAGGACGTCGACGAGGACTTCACCAACGCGAAGAAGAGCACCGAGGACAGCCAGAGCTTCGACGTCCCGCGCATCCGCACCTACTGGAAGGGCCACGCGTTCACGCCCAGCCTTCGCTACGAGATCGAGGTCGAGTGGAACGCGAGCGGCGGCGACCTGCTGCGCAACGTCTACGGCGAGTACGCGATCCTCGACGGCCAGTGGCTGACCTTCCGCGGCGGACAGTGGAAGGTTCCGTTCTGCCGCGAGGAGATGACGCCCGACAGCAGGCAGGAGTTCAACGAGCGCTCCGTCGCCTGCCAGAACTTCCGCTTCGAGCGCGCGCGCGGCATCCAGCTCTACGGCACGCCGATGAATTCCCTCCTCGAGTACTACCTCGGCGCGTTCAACACGACGGGACGCAACGGTCCGCCGAACCCGGACACCAACTTTCTTTACGTCGCGCGCCTCGCGACCAGCCCGCTGGGCGCGGTCGGCTACTCGGAAGGTGACCTGCAGGACTCGCCCGACCCGCTGTTCGGCGTCGGCGCGAGCTACGGCTACGAGCGCGTGCGCGCCGACGGCTTCACCACCGCCGCGACGTCCGCCACGAGCTCGACCGATCCCGACCAGCTCGTGATCCAGAGCGACGGCACGCCGGTGAACCGCGTGCCCGTGCAGCGCATGATCCAGCCCTACTACGCGCAGCTCTCGAAGCCCGGCGCGCTCACCGCGGAGCTGCAGAACGTCGAGGTCGACTTCGCGTTCCGCTGGCACGGCGCGTTCGTCGAGGCCGAGTACTTCAAGCTCTTCGTGCACAACGATGCGTGGACGTCGGCGGCCGCGCCGTCGCCGCCGTTCGAGCTGCCGCAGTCGTCCTTCCAGGCGTGGGGCTGGTACGCGCTGGCGGGCTACTTCGTCATTCCGCACAAGCTCGAGATGGCGCTGCGCTACTCCGCCTGCACACCGAATCAGGACTATCGCGTCGTCAAGCCGAACGGCCGCGCGATCGAGCCCTTCCAGACCGAGCTGCTCGGCGCCGTCAATTATTACTTCTGGGGGCACGACCTGAAGCTGATGACCGACTTCGGCCCGATCTCGACCGCCGGCGTCGAGGCGGTCGACGGCACCATCGAGACGCAGAACGACTTCCGCTGCCGCATCCAGGCGCAGATGTACTTCTGAGGAGGCGACCACGATGACGACGGCCCTTCGCGGTCCGATCCGCCGCATCCAGCGCGCCACGCGCTTGCGCGCGCTCGTCTCCGCGTCCGTGCTCGCGCTCGCGGCGCTCGCACCCGCCGCACGCGCGAGCGCTGCAGAGATGACCGTCTCCGGTGCCGCCTCGCTCACCGCCGCGTTCGGCGCGATCGCCGAGGGCTTCGGCAAGGCGCACGCGGGCACGACCGTGCGCACCAACTTCGCCGGCTCGTCCACCCTCGTGCAGCAGATCCGCGAGGGCGCGCCGGTCGACGTGTTCGCGTCCGCCGACGAGAGCAACATGCAGAAGCTCGTCGACGCGGGCGACGTTGCGGGAGTGCCGGTCGTGTTCGCGCGGAACCGGCTCGCCATTCTCGTCGCGCGCGGCAATCCGAAGAGGATCGCCGGTGTCGCCGACCTCGCGAAGCCCGGACTGATCGTCTCGCTGTGCGGACCGGCCGTCCCGGCGGGCAAGTACGCACGCGAGGTCTTCGCGAAGGCGGGCGTCGCCGTGCCCGAGTCGAGCCAGGAGCTCGACGTCAAGGCGGTCGTGTCACGCGTCGTCCTCGGCGAGGCCGACGCGGGCATCGTCTACACCACCGACGTGCTCGCCGCGGGCGACAAGGTCGAGGCGGTCGCGATCCCCGATGCGCTGAACGTCGTCGCGCGCTATCCGGTCGCCGTGCTGACGCACGCCAGGCAGCCCGAGCTCGGACGTTCGTTCGTCACCTATCTGACGTCGAGCGAAGGGCAGTCGATCCTGCAGCGCTTCGGGTTCCTGCCGCCGTGAGCAGCGCCGGCGACGGATCGGGACGGCGCCGCGGCGCGACGCCGGTGCCGCGCGCGGTCGCCGTCGCGGCCGGGATCGCGGCGGCGCTGTTCGTGCTGCCGCTCCTCGGGCTCGTCGTCCGCGCCCCGTGGAGCACCGCGCTCGCCGAGCTCGCGACGCCCGAGGCCGCGACCGCGCTCCGCCTCTCGCTCCTCTGCTCGCTCGCCGCGACGGCATGCTCGATCGCGCTCGGACTGCCGCTCGCATGGGTGCTCGCGCGCACCGACGTCCGCGGGCGCGGCCTCCTGCGCGGGCTGGTGATGCTTCCGGTCGTCCTGCCGCCCGTCGTCGGCGGCGTGGCGTTGCTGCTCGCGTTCGGACGCCGCGGCCTCGTCGGGCGCTGGCTCGACGCGCTCTTCGGCGTCACGCTGCCGTTCACCACCGCGGGCGCGATCCTCGCCGAGACCTTCGTCGCGATGCCGTTCTTCGTGCTCGCCATCGAGGGCGCGCTGCGCGGACTCGACGTGCGCATCGAGGACGCGGCGCGGACGCTGGGCGCGTCGCCCTGGGTCGTGTTCCGCCGCGTGACGCTGCCCCTGCTGCGGCCGTCGCTCGCCGCGGGCGCGGTTCTCTGCTGGGCGAGAGCGCTCGGCGAGTTCGGCGCGACGATCACCTTCGCCGGCAACTTCCCCGGCCGCACGCAGACCCTGCCGCTCGCCGTCTATGCGGCGCTCGAGAGCCGCCCCGAGGCGGGCATCCTGCTGAGCCTCGTGCTGCTCGCGATCTCGCTCGCGGTGCTGGTCGGCCTCGGACGCCGCTGGATCGGTGCGCCGTGAGCCTCGCCGCACGCATCGAGGCCGCGCGCGGTGGCGCCTTCTGCTTGACGGCGGAGGTCGAGGTCGGCGACGGCGAGGTGGTCGCGATCCTCGGCCCGAACGGTGCCGGCAAGACCACGCTGCTGCGCACCATCGCGGGCCTCGTGCCGCTCGACGCGGGCGTGATCACGCTCGACGGCCGCGTCCTCGACGACCCCGCACGCGGCGTGCTGGTGCCGCCGGAGGAGCGTCCGCTCGGCGTCGTGTTCCAGGACTATCTGCTCTTCCCGCACCTCGACGCGGCCGACAACGTCGCCTTCGGGCTCTGCTGCCGCGGCGTTCCGCGGCGCGAGGCGCGTACGCGCGCGGCCGCGTGGCTCGCACGCGTCGGGCTCGCCGGACACGAGCGCACGCGCCCGGGTCGCCTCTCCGGCGGACAGCAGCAGCGCGTGGCGCTCGCGCGCGCGCTGGCGATCGAGCCGCGCGTGCTGCTGCTCGACGAGCCGCTGTCTGCGCTCGACGTCGAGACGCGCGGCGATCTGCGCCGCACGCTGCGCGCGCTGCTCGACGGCTTCGCCGGCATCCGGCTGCTCGTCACGCACGACCCGCTCGAGGCGCGCGCGCTCGCCGACCGTCTGGTGATCCTCGAGAGCGGGCGCGTCGTGCAGAGCGGCACGCCCGACGAGGTGACCGCGCGGCCGCGCTCCGCGTTCGCGTCGCGCCTCGCCGGCGTCAATCTGCTGCGCGGACGCTCCGACGGCGACGTCGTGCTGCTCGAGGACGGCTCGACCGTGTTCGCCGCCGGCAGTGGCAGCGGCGACGTCTTCCTCGTCATCCACCCGACCGCGATCGCGCTGCACCGCACGCACCCCGAGGGCACACCGCGCAACGTCTGGCAGGCGACCGTCGACGGGCTCGAGCCGCACGAGGGACGGGTGCGCGTGCGCCTGCGGGGCGCACATGCGCTGGTCGCGGAGGTCACGCCGCGCGCGGTCGCGGAGCTGCGGCTCGACGAGGGCGGAGCGGTGTGGGCGAGCGTCAAGGCGACGGAGATCGTGCGCTATCCGGCCTGACCGTCGCGCGACGCGGTGGTCGCGGGCTCGTTCCACGCCGGGACCAGCGGCCGTCGCAGCCAGAGCGTGAGCGCGGGCCCGCTCGACACCTGCACGAACTCGCCGCCGAGCCCCTGCCGGACCAGCGCACGCTCGACCGGCGCAACGCTGCGCGAGGAGTACAGCAGGCCGTCGACGCGCACGCCGAGCCCCTCGACCGTCGCGACGACCTCCGGACCGGCGCGCACGACGGCGCGCTCCGCGAGCCAGGCCACCGCCTCCGACTCCGTGCTGGCGAGCACCGCCTCCTGCGGCAGGCGCGCGCGGATCGCATCGTAGGTCGCGTCGGGCGGAGTGGCGAAGCGGTGCGCGTTGGCGACCTGACGGATCGGCACCTGCGTGACGGCGAAGCACGCGAGCAGGAGAAACGAGGCGATCGCGGCGGCCGCGGTGCGGACGCGCGGCCGCATCGGCATCGACGGGGCGAGAGCACTGCCGGCGCCGACGGTCAGGACGAGCAGGACCGGCGCGAACGAGGCGTGGAACCGCGCCTCGTGGTGCGTGACGGTGAAGATCAGCGAGCGCATGACGAACGAGAGCGCCACGAAGAGCGCCGCACGCTCCGCCGCATGCCGCGCCCGCACGAGCGCGGCCAGCGCCACGAGCGACAGCGGCGCGAGCCACGCGAGGCGCCAGCCGAAGAGGTCGCGCCACGCGCGCACCGGCCACGCGAGCTGCGCGAGCTTCGCGGCCAGCACGCCGGGCTCGCGGCGCAGCACGCTCCACGGGCTCTCCCAGGTCGCCGACGCGTACACGTCGCGCACGCCGTCGCGTCCGAGCAGGTTGCGGTCGAGGCCGAGGTACGCGCCGGGCACGCCGGTCGCCAGCGCGCCGTGGACCAGCCAGAGCGCGACCGGAACGAGCCAGCCGGCGAGAACGAGCGCCGCCGCGCGCCGTCCCGCGGTGCCGCGGCCCGAGGCGATCACCGCGAACGCCGCGGCGAGCAAGGCGATCAGGTCGTAGCGCAGCAGGAACGCGAGCCCGAGCAGCAGGCCGAGCCCGAGCGGCGCCGCGCGACGGAGCGCAGACCGCGTGGCGCCACCGTCGCCGTCGCGCTCGCTCCGCGGTGCGACGATCACGGCCACGCCGAGCGTCGCGGCGACGATCGCGAGCGACGCCGGCAGGTCCGGCAGGCCCGCGCGCACGAAGCCGAGCGGCGTCAAGCTCAGGACCTGGAATCCCGCCGCGAGCAGCCCCGGGCCGGTGCCGAAGAGAGCGGCGCCGAGCAGGAACGTCGCGACCGCGGTCGCGACCCAGAAGGCGTCTCCGATCCTGCGCGTCGCGTGCTCGTCCGCGCCGGCGATCCGGAAGCACGGTGCGTACATCAGCGGCAGCAGCGGAAAGCGAGTGACGTTCGGCCACGGCGGCGCCGTCGGCAGCCCGGTCTCGCGCAGCCACGCGAGCACGTAGGGATACGTCTGCAGCGTCGTCATGCCGTCGCCGCGCGCGATCTGCCGGCCGATGTCGGCGTAATGGTAGGCGTCGGGAAAGGTGAAGCCGCGCGCCCCGTCAGGCGCGGCGCGGACGCGCAGCACGGCGATCGCGACCAGCGCGACGAGCAGCGCGTGAACGGAACGGCGGGCCATCCTCGCACGCGCTACACCGGTGCGGCGGTGCGCCGCAGAGCGCATTTCTACGTGCTGCGCGGGCCGGACGGCCCGCATGCGCGCGCCACGCCGGACGAGCGTCCGCCGCCGCCGTCAGCTACCCGCGTCGGCGGGAATCGCGCCATGCCCTGCCCCGTCACCACGGACGTCTCCCGCGCCGCAGACGTGCTGCGCGCGGGCGGACTCGTCGCGCTGCCGACCGAGACCGTCTACGGCCTCGGCGCGAACGCGCTCGACCCGAGAGCCGTCGCGCGCATCTTCGCCGCCAAGCGACGGCCCGCGTTCGACCCGCTGATCGTGCACGTCGCGACGCCGGACGACTGGCCGAGGGTCGCGAGCGCGATGCCGCCGCAGGCGCTCGCGCTCGCACGGCGCTTCTGGCCCGGCCCGCTGACGCTGGTCCTGCCGAAGCTGCGCGCGATTCCCGAC
Source organism: Binatia bacterium (assembly GCA_046327915.1). Taxonomy (GTDB): domain Bacteria; phylum Desulfobacterota; class Binatia; order UBA12015; family UBA12015; genus VGTK01. The sequence continues at coordinate 64,433 of JAXLXO010000008.1, forward strand.
ATCGTGACCTCGGGCCTGCCGACCGTCGGCGTACGCGTGCCGGATCACGCACTGATGCGCGCGGTGCTCGAGCGCGCGGGATGTCCCGTCGCGGCACCGAGCGCGAACCGCTTCGGGCGGCTCAGCCCGACGCGCGCCGCGCACGTGGTCGAGCAGCTCGGCGACGACATCGACCTCGTGCTCGACGGCGGACCGTGCGCCGTCGGCGTCGAGTCGACGATCGTCCGGCCGGACGCGGACGGCGTCACGGTGCTGCGCCTCGGCGGGCTGCCCGTCGAGCAGATCGAGGCCGTCGCCGGTCCGGTGCGGATCGCCGCGCACGAGTCGCCGACCGCCCCCGAGGCGCCCGGCATGCTGCCGCAGCACTACGCGCCGCGCACGCCGATCGCGCTCGTCGCCGCCGGCACGGTCCCGGCGCGGCCGCCGGGCGCGCGCTGGGGCCTGCTCGCGCTGCGCGCGGACGCGGTGCCGGCGGCGGACGGCGCCTGGGCGGCGACCGAGTACTTGACGGACGACGGCGATCTCGTCACCGCCGCCGCGAAGCTCTTCGACGCGCTCCATCGCCTCGACGCGCTCGGCCTCGAGCGCATCGTTGCGCTCGCCTTCCCCGACGAGGGGCTCGGCCGCGCGATCAACGACCGTCTGCGCCGCGCGGCCGCCTGAGCCTCGTCCCGCGCCGCCGGATCTCACGGCGAGCCCCGGACGGGCCGATAGAGTCCGCGTGACCCGAACGCCGGACGAGCGCGACGAGACGTCGTCGTACATCCTGCGCGGCGGCGACGACGGCGCCGCGCGGCTGCGCATCCTCGGCGAGGCGACGCGGCCGACGACGCTGCGCCTGCTCGAGCGCGCCGGCCTCGCCGCGGGCATGCGCGTGCTCGACGCCGGCTGCGGCAGCGGCGAGGTGACCGCGGAGATGGTGCGCATCGTCGGAAGGTCGGGCCGCGTCACCGCGATCGACGCGGATCCCGTCCTGCTCGAGCACGCGCGCGCGCGTGTCCGCGCCGCGGGCGGCAACGCGACCTTCGTGCGCGCGGACGTCACCGCCGAGCTGCCGGCGGAGATCGCGCGCGATCACGATCTGGTCTACGCGCGCTTCCTGCTCTCGCACCTGCGCTCGCCAGAGGCGGGATTGCTCCGTCTGCGCGATACGGCGCGGCCGGGCGGGACGCTCGTCGTCGAGGACGTCGACTTCCCGGGACACTTCTGTCATCCGCCGTCCGCGGCGTTCGCACGGTACGTCGAGCTTTACCAGCAGGTCGCGCGGCATCGCGGCGGCGATCCCGCGATCGGCCCGCGACTGCCCGCGCTGCTGCGCGCCGCGGGTTTGACGGGCATCGAGGCCGAGGTCGCGCAACCGGTGTTCCTCGACGGCGAAGGAAAGCGCGTCACGCAGCTCACGCTCGCCGGGATCCGCGACGCGGCGATCGACGCCGGCCTCGCCGACGCGGCCGAGATCGACGCGCTGCTCGCGACGCTCGACGAGGAGCGCCGCCGGCCCGACACGCTGCACAGCATCGCGCGCATCGTGCAGGCCCGCGGCACGCGTCCTTGACGGCGCGCCTCGCGACGCAGCGCCGCTAGCGCCGGCCTCCGCCGCCGCGGAAGCCGCCGCCGCCGAATCCGCCGCGGAAGCCTCCTCCGAAGCTGCCGCCGCCGAAGCGATCGCCGCCGTCGAAGCCGCCACCGCCGAAGCGGTTCGCGCCGCCGTAGCCCGCGAAGCGGTCGCCGCCCTGCTGGAACGAGCTCCAGCGCTGGTTGCCGAGCTGGCGCGCCTGGAAGTCGCGATCGAGGTTGCCCCACGCGTTTCCCTGCGAGAAGCCGACACCGCGGTCGGCTCCGCCGTAGGCGCGATCGGCGCCGGCCTGCCCGGGCAGCTCGCCGAGCGTCCCTGCGTTGCCGTGGCTCGGGTCCGAGCCGCCGGGTCCGGCGAGCGTGTCGCGACCCGGCATGTTCGGATCCTGGCGGGCGGCGTTCTGCGCGCGGTCGGCGGCGCTCTGCCCGCTCGCGGCGCTCGCGGTGTTCGGGTGCTGAACGTCGTTCCAGCCGTCGTTGCCGTACTTCTGCCAGCTGCCGTCCTGCCGGCGGTAGACGTTGCCGTCACGGTCGGCGTAGACGTCGCCGCCCTTGTTGCCGAGGTACGTCGTGTTGCCAACGCGACCCGCGTAGTGGTTGCCGGAGTCGACGACGGTGCCGCCGCCCCAGCGGTTGTACACGTTCACGTTGTTCACGTTGACGGTACGATTGTAATTGACGCTGCCGCCACCCCAGCCCCATCCCCAGCCGGCGGGTCCCCACCACGGATGGCAGAAGGCGCCGGCGGTGTAGCCGAGCGCGAAGCCGGTCGCCGCACCCCACGCGAAGCCGGCGCCGAAGCCGTAGGTGTACGGCGGACCGATCCACACCGAGCCGACCCACGGCTGGTAGACGTATCCCGTGCCGTAGACGACCGTCCCCGCCGGCACGACGTACGTGCCGTAGTAGCCCGGCGTGTAGCCGACGTAGACCACGTCGGGCGTCGAGCCGTACACGCGGACGTACGTCACGTAGTACAGCGGCGAGCTCGGCGGGATGGTGTAGATCGCGGGCGGCACCGCGTCGGCGATCACCCACGGCCCCGACGGCGCGCCGCTCGTGAACCACACGCCGTTCACCACCGCGAGGTACTGCGACGGCGACACCTCGATGATGGGTGTCGCGGTGTTCGCGGCATAGCGCAGCGACGTGCCCTCGATCGGCTGGAACTTCGGCTCGCCGTCGTACTGCGGCGGCGGCATCTGCGCGGAGCTGCGCTGCACCGTGGCGGTCTGCGGCACGTTCGCCGAGATCGCCGCCTCCTGCGCCTGCGGCGTTCCCGACACCGACGTCAGCACCGTGCCCTTGGGGTGGTTGAACGGAATGCTCGCGAAGTCCGCCGGCAGGCGATCCGCGGGGACGAACGTCCACGGCCCCTGCGTCAACGACGAGGCGCTGAACCAGCGTCCGGAGATCAGCGCGTAGTACGTCTGGTTCGACGTATCGAGGAACAGGTCGGCGGTGGTGTTGGTGACGTCGAGGATCTGCGTGCTCGCGATCGGCTGGTACTGCGGCGCGCCGTCGGTCTGCAGCAGCTCGGCCGGCCCGGTCGAGACGTACAGCTCCGGCAGGACGCCCTGCTCGAGCTCGCTCTTCGCCGCGCCGGGCGGGTCGCTCAGCAGGTCCACCTGTCCCTGCTTGACGGCGGCGTCCTTCGCCGCCTCGAGGGCGGCGGGCGGGTTCGTGGCGGAAGTCCACGGACCATCGAGCGAGCTCGCGGTCGCCCAGCGGTTCATCGTGTAGAGGTAGTAGGCGCCGTTCTGCTGATCGAGCAGCAGCAGCGCGCGCGTGTTGATCACGCGCAGCAGCGTCTGCTCGCCCTCGACCTGGCGCATCACCGGCGCGCCGTCGACGAGCACGAGGATCGCCGGCTTCTCGCTGACGAGGATGCGCGGCGGCGCGTTCTTCACCTGCACGCCGCCGGCGGTCGCCTGCGTCGCGCGCGTCACCTGCAGGTTCGCCTCGAGACGGTCGAGCGCGATCGTGACCACCCCCTGCGGCACCGCGCCGCGCAGCGTCTGCAGGTACGCGTCGGACTGGTCCGCCGCGGTCGGGAACGACGCGCGCGTGATCTCGATGTCGTGCAGCGTGACGACGCGGCTCTGCTTGTCGACGTCGGTGCGCGCGGTGAACCAGATCACGCCGAAGGTCGGCGTCGGCGAGGCCTGCGTCGCGACCGACACCGCGGCGCGCTCCTTCAGGACGTTGCCGTCCCAGCTGTCGACCTGCGGCTGATAGACCGTGATCGTCGCGCCGCCGCCCTTCACCTGACGCGGCCAGCCGATGTCGGTCGGAGCGGACGCCGACGGCGGCGTTCCGCCGCCCTGCTGTGCGTGCGCGGGCAGCGCGACGGCGAGCACCAGAAACAGAGCCAGCGCCAGCGCGCGACGGGACGAGGGCGAAACCGCGATCATGAAGAGCCTCCTGCGCGAGCCTCCATCGCCACCGGGGATCGTGCAACCACCACGCGGGCGCCGCCCGGCGGCGCGCGTCAGTGTGTGTCGTCGGCCGTGCTCCAGCGGTTCCAGCGCACGATGCTCTCGACCGGCGGCCGCTTGCCGGGCTTGAAGTCGAGGCCCTTCGTGTACGCGACCGGCAGCAGCGCGGTCTGCGTGACGTCGTCGGGCAGGCCGAGCAGATCGCGCACGCGCTGCTCGTAAAGCAGGTGCAGCGTGGTGAAGGTCGAGCCCAGTCCGCGGCTGCGCAGCGCGAGCTGGAAGCTCCACACCGCGGGATAGATCGAGCCGAACGCGGACGCGGCGAGCACCAGCGGCGCACCGTCGGGCAGGCGCTCCGCGAGGCACGGGATCGCGAGCAGCGGCACCTCGCCGAGACGCTCCGCGAGCCACAGCGCCGCGTCGTAGACGTCGCGCGTCTGCTCGTCGTGCGCGGTCTGCTCCATCGACCAGCGGATCGCGGGGATGCCATCGCGGTAGATGGCGCCGAGCTCGCGCTTGAGCTCCGGGTCGTCGACCAGCAGCCAGCGCCAGCGCTGCGTGTTCGACGCGGTCGGCGCCTGCTGCGACAGACGGACGCAGTCGAGCACGACGTCGCGCGGCACCGGACGCGAGAAGTCGAGCCGCTTGCGGACGGCGCGCGTGGTCGAGAGCAGGCGGTCGACGGTCGCGAGATCGAAGTCGCTCATCGCACCGGCATTCACCGGCGCGGCGGCCGCGTCAAGAAATCCACCGCGACGCGACGAAGGCGGTGCGTCAGCTGTTGGTCGCCTCGGGCGGCCGGGCCTCGATCGTGACCGTCACGCGCATCGGCTGCCCGTCGCGCACCAGCCCGAGCTCGACCTTCGTGCCGATGCCCATGACGTACATCCACTTCTGGAAGTCGCCGACCGACTGGATCGCGTGCCCGCCGAGCTCGACCAGGAAGTCGCCCGGCTTGACGCCCGCCGATGCGGCCGGGCTCGGCACGAACACGTCGTCGATGCCGATGCCGTTGACCGGCAGCGCGGCCGCGGGCTTCTCGCCCGTGGTCCGTTTCAGCATGCGGTCCAGCTCGAGGACGGAGATGCCGAGCCACGGCGAGCGCGTGCTGTGCGCGACCTTGAGCGCCTCGTAGAGATTGAGCACGAGGTTGATCGGCAGCACGTACCCGTTCGCGGCACGGCCCGGCGGCGGTGCTGCGCCGCGCGGCTCGCCGACGCTCAGGCCGACGACGCGGCCCTGGATGTCGACCACCGGCCCGCCGAGAGCGCGCTCGGGGATCACGAGCGAGCTCTGCACGCGCGTCGCGGACAGCTCCTGCTGGTAGCACTGCCGCGCCGGTGGAGCGGCGACGATGCCGACCGCGAGCGCCTGCTCCGCACCGGGTGGATCGCCGATGGCCAGCAGCCAGTGCCCGATCGCGAGACGGTCGCTGTCGCCGAGCTCGGCGGGCGGCGGCGTCTGCGAGGCGCCGTCGGACGGCTCGGCGATGCGCAGCACGGCGATGTCGAGCGTCGGCTCGCTGCCGACGATGCTCGCGACGCGGTGCGTGTGGTCCGCGAGTTCGACGTCCACCAGCGCCACGAGCTCGCCCCTGTCGTCGCGCAGCAGCTGGTCGCGCGACAGCACGAAGCCGGCGTCGTCGGCGACGAAGCCGCTGCCGAAGCGCACCGGCCGGTAGCCCGGATAGCGGAGCGCGTCGACGCCGGCGGTGGTCCACACCGGACCGCGCTCGGGAACCTTCTGCTCCGGCGACCACGCCGCGTCGCGGACGTAGCCGGTCACGCCGACCACGCTCGGAAGGACGCGCGCCGCGACCGAGCCGAACGCGTCCTGCAGCTGCAGCGCGGCGGCGATCCCGCCGTCCGACGACGGCGGCGGCACGGCGGCATTCGCGGCGCGCGCACGCGCGCGTCCGACGGGCGTCCCCGCTTCCACGGCCGCGCGCGCGCCCGGCTCGGCACGCAGCTGGTCCACGTGCTCGGGCGTCGCGTTCGGGTCGCGCCTCTTCAGATAGTCCAGCAGCTCGACGTTCGACGACGACACGAGCTCCTCGAGCGACGGTGCGACGCCCGCAGACGAACGCTGCGGCGCGAAGCCGACGCGCAGGGTCGGCACGAAGAACGCGACGTCCCAGCGCTGCTGCTCGTCGTACGCGAGCGCGTATGACGGCATCGCGGTTCCGGCGACGCCGTGCGTGAGCGCGTTGAACGTCTGCCGCGGCGAGAGCTTCTCGAGGAACGCGCCGCGGAACGCCGTCGGCGGCGGGTCCATGCCGGGCGACGAGCGGCCGTCGCCGGCGCCGGTGTCGCCGTGGCACGGCGCGCAGTCGGTCTCGTAGAGACGGCGTCCGTTCGCGAGATCGGGCGTGTTCGCCGGCAGCGCGACGCCGCCCACGCTGGCGATGAGTCGCGGCAGCAGCTTCCGCGACGCGGCGTACACGCGCTCGGCCGGCGCCTTCTGCTGCACGTCGCGCTGCAGCGCGACGATGCCGTCGGCGACCGGCACCGTGCGGTCGGGGCGCGCCGCGTACTCGCTCGCGAGCTGCTTCAGCATGCGCAGCACCTCGCCGTACTCGGCCTGGTCGACGACGTTGCCGTCGCGCACCGCGTTCTCGTAGTCCATGCCGACGTACTCGAGGAGGAACACGAGCCGTCCGGCGCGCTCGTCGCTTTTCGCGGGCGCGGCGTCGGATTGCGCCGCACCTGACGCCGGCGCGGCCGCCGCCTTCGGTGCGGTCGCTGCGCACACGCCCGCGGCGAGGAAGAGAGCCGCCACGGCGCGGACGCCGGAGCTGGAACGCGGTCGGTGCTGCACGCGGAGGCCCGTCTAGAAGATCGGCCCCGTCCACGCCAGCGTTTGTGTCCGCGGCCGCGCGGCCGCTAGGGTCGCGCCCGGAGGTTCGACACGATGGCAGGACGGCTCGACGGCAAGGTCGCGGTGATCACGGGTGGAGGCAACGGCATCGGGCGCGCGACGGTGCTGCGCTTCCTCGAGGAGGGCGCGCGCGTGGTCGTCGCGGACCTGAACGAGCAGACCGGCAGCGAGACCCTGGCGCTCGCGAAGCAGGCGGGTGCCGGATCGCGCGCGCGCTTCATCCGCGCCGACGTCGCGCGCGAGGCCGACGTCGAGGCCGCGGTCGCGCTCGCGACGAAGGACTTCGGCCGCCTCGACGTGATGTTCAACAACGCGGGCGTCGCCGGCGCGTTCGGTCCGATCACCGACATCACCGAGGAGGACTGGAACTACACCTTCGACGTGCTGGTGAAGGGCGTGTTCTTCGGCATGAAGCACGCGGCGCGCGTGCTGAAGGCGCAGGGCTCGGGCGGCGTGATCGTCAGCACGGCGTCGATCGCGGGGCTCTCGGGCGGCGACGGTCCGCAGGCCTACTCGGCGTCGAAGGCCGCGGTGATCAACTTGACGCGCGCGGTCGCGGTCGAGCTGGCGCCGCAGCGCATCCGCGTGAACGCGATCTGCCCGGGCGGCATCCTGACGCCGCTGATCCACCGCGGCAACGCGGAGGCGATGCGTCCGGTGCTGGAGAAGTTCCAGCCCTGGCCCGAGGCGGGCCAGCCCGAGCACATCGCGGGTGCGGCGCTGTTCCTCGCGAGCGACGACGCGACCTTCGTCACCGGCGAGGCATTGGTCGTCGACGGCGGCGCGCTCGCCGCTGGCAGCAACGCGATCCAGAACCTCGGCGGCGGCGCCATGGCGTCGATGGGCGCGGGTGTCGATCGCGGCACGACGGGACAGGAAGGGTCGTTCCGCAGCTTCTGAGTGAGAGAAGGGCCGGTGGAGCCCGCCTCAGGGCGCCACCAGCTCGACCTTCGGAAAGTACGTCCGATAGCGGCGTGCGTCACGCGTCAGCAGTCGCAAGCCGGCGATGGCCGCGTGCGCACCGATGAAGAAGTCGGGCAGAGGCGAGGAGCGCGCACCGCCACGTCGGCGGTAGGCGAGAAAGCTCTTCCCGGCCAGAAACGCCGCTTCCCAGGGCAACGCGAGCCGATGGAACGTCTGCGCAGGGAGAGCGGCTTCGAGCTCCTCGATCCGCGCGAACCCGATCGACACCTCCGCGTAGATGATCGGATTGATCGCCAGCAGGTCGCGGTCGCCCTGCTCGGCGAGAGCCTGCGACGACCAGCGTCCCCACCTGGAATCGTCCGTGAGCACGTCGAGCAGCACGTTGCTGTCGACGAGGACCGGCATCAGTCGCCTCGGGTCAGGGCGAGGATCTCGTCCGTACCGAGACGGCTCGTCGCCCGGCCCCGCATGCGCTCGACGATGCTGCGACCGCGTCCCGGACGGGTTCGCCGACGAGCCTTGCGGATTCGTACGGCGTTGCCCTCCACGACGAACTCGACTTCGCTGTTGGGCAACAGACCGAGCCGCTCGCGGATCTCGATCGGGATGGTCACCTGGCCCTTCGACGTGACACGCATGAGCGCCTCCGGGGCCAGTAATACTTCGTCCGGTCTTACCGGGGCAAGCCGGCCGCGGCGCGCACCACGTGCGCGCGCGTCACGTCGTGCACCGACGGACATCCGCAAAGCAGCAGCGCCTCCTCGATCTCGGCCCGCAGGCGATCAAGCACGCTCGCCACGCCCTGCTCTCCTCCCGCGGCGAGTCCCCACAGCACCGGACGTCCGACCAGCACGATGCGCGCGCCGAGCGCCAGCGCGCGCACCACGTCGGTGCCGGAGCGCACGCCGCCGTCCATCCACACCTCGACGCGGCCGTCGGCGGCTTCCGCGACCTCGGGCAACGCGTCGAGCGTCGCCTGCACGCCGTCGAGCTGCCGCCCGCCGTGGTTCGACACGACGATCGCGTCGGCGCCGTGCTCGGCGGCGAGGCGCGCGTCCTCGGCCGTCAACACGCCCTTCAGAACGATCGGCAGCGGGCTCAGCGAGCGGAACCACTCGAGGTCGCGCCACGTGAGCTTCAGGTCGTTCAGCACGGCGAAGTGCGCCGCGAGCTGCGAGCCGTCGTCGATCGACGGCGGCGCCGCGTCGGCGCCGAGCAGACCTTCGAGATTGCCGAGCTTGATGCCCGCGGGCAGCGCGAAGGCGTTCTCGACGTCGCGCCGGCGCGTGCCGAGGCGCGGCGCGTCCACCGTGATGACGAGCGCACTCGCACCCGCCGCCGCGGCGCGCTCGACGAGCGCGCGCGTCGCGCCGCGGTCGCGCCAGACGTAGAGCTGGAACCACAGCGGGCTCGTCGCGACCGACGCGACCTCCTCCACGCTCGCGGTCGCCATCGTCGACAGCGTCATCGGGACGCCGAGCGCGCCGCACGCGCTCGCGGTGGCGAGCTCGCCGTCGGGGTGTGCGAGGCGCTGGTAGGCCATCGGCGCCACCGCGACCGGCATCGCGAGGTGCTGCTTCAGCGCCGTCGTCGCGAGCGACGGCTCCTCGACGCCGCACAGCATGCGCGGCCTGAGCTTGACGCGCGCGAACGCGGCGCGGTTGTCGCGCAGCGTGATCTCGTCGCCGGCGCCGCCGGCGTAGTACTCGAAGACCATCTGCGGAAGCAGGCGCTCGGCTTCCTCCTCGAGCAGCTCCCACTCGGCGGGCGGCGTATTGCGCATCATCGCCCACGAGGGGGCACGCGCCCCCTCGCCCCACGCGGCGAAGCCGCGCGGGGCCCCACTCCCCGCGCTCCCTTCGGTCGGCCGCGCGCTGCGCGCACGGAGACTTTCCGCAGCACGCGCATCAGAACGTCACGACGCTGCGGATCGACTCGCCCTCGTGCATCAGGTGGAAGGCGCGGTTGATCTCGTCCACCGGCATCACGTGCGTGATCAGGCTGTCGATGTCGATCTTGCCGTCCATGTACCAGTCGACGATGCGCGGCACGTCGGTGCGGCCACGCGCGCCGCCGAAGGCGGTGCCGCGCCACACGCGTCCGGTGACGAGCTGGAACGGACGCGTCGCGATCTCCTGTCCCGCCCCCGCGACGCCGATGATGATGCTCTCGCCCCACCCCTTGTGGCAGCACTCGAGCGCCTGGCGCATGACGTTCACGTTGCCGATGCACTCGAAGCTGTAGTCGGCGCCGCCCTTGGTGAGATCGACGAGGTACGGCACGAGGTCGCCCTGCACTTCCGACGGGTTCACGAAGTGCGTCATGCCGAACTTCTCGGCGAGCGTCTGCCGCTTCGGGTTCAGGTCGACGCCGACGATCATGTTGGCGCCCGCCATGCGCGCGCCCTGCACGACGTTGAGCCCGATGCCGCCGAGTCCGAACACGACCACGTTGTCGCCCGGACGGACCTTCGCGGTGTTGATCACGGCACCGATGCCCGTCGTCACGCCGCAGCCGATGTAGCAGACCTTGTCGAACGGGGCGTCCTTGCGGATCTTCGCGAGCGCGATCTCCGGCAGCACGGTGAAGTTCGAGAACGTGGACGTGCCCATGTAGTGCAGCACCGGCTTGCCGCCGAGCGAGAAGCGGCTCGAGCCGTCCGGCATCACGCCCTTGCCCTGCGTCACGCGGATCGCCTGGCAGAGGTTGGTCTTGCCCGACGTGCAGTAATCGCATTGCCGGCACTCGGGCGTGTAGAGCGGGATCACGTGGTCGCCGGGCGCGACGCTGGTGACGCCGGGTCCGACCTCGCGCACGATGCCCGCGCCCTCGTGCCCGAGGATCGCCGGGAAGAGCCCTTCCGGATCCGCACCCGAGAGCGTGAACGCGTCGGTGTGGCAGACGCCGCTCGCCTTGATCTCGACCAGCACCTCGCCGGCGCGCGGGCCCTCGACGTCGACGGTCTCGATGGTCAGCGGATCTCCCGCCTTGTGGGCGACTGCGGCTCGGGTCTGCACGGCTCTCCTCCTGTCGGGTGAAATCCTCGCCGAGCTTCGAAGCTCAGCGTCGCGCGGAGCGCAAGACCGCGGCGGTCACGGATACTGCGTCGCGCAGTAGAGCCCGTAGAGGTTGATCGCGATCGACGCGCCGACCAGCACGTACAGCAGCCGGCGCAGCAGCGGGACCGGCCGGGCGAACGCGGAGAACGCGACCGGCAGCAGGAACGGATAGATGTCCTGCATGTAGCGCGAGCCGAACTGCGCGTACCCCTGCCACGAGTAGAAGAGGTAGAACACGAACATCAGCACGACGCCGGGGAACAGCCCCGCGATCTGCCAGGTGAGGAGCGCCGGCGCGAGCACGCCGATCAGGAACGGGCTCATCACCCACGCCGACTGTCCGCCGAGGCCGAAGCGCAGATACGGGAAGTCCCGACGCGTCTCGGGCAGCGCGGTCAGATAGAACCAGAAGTTCCGCACCACGTTCTCCGAGCCGAAGCTCGGCGCGGGCTGCGTCCACTGCGACCACGTCGCGCTGTAGGTGTTCATCAGCGGATCGCCGAACACCCACCACTGATAGCCCAGCACGAGGGCGAGCGGCGGCACGGCGCCGATCCCGAACGCGACGGCGCGCCTGATCCGCGGCCCGACCGCCGGCGCGGACGGGTCGAGCAGCGCCAGCAGCGCGAACGCGGGAGCCGCCGCGAAGACCGCGTGCCGGGTCAGAGCGGCGACGCAGAAGCAGAAGCCGGCGATCGCGTAGGCGCGCCGCGCCAGCACGCACCAGATCGCGAGCAGCAGGAAGAAGTTCGCCTCGGTGTGCATCAGCAGCCACACCGTCCCGTAGCGGGCGGAGTAGAGTTGCGGCGTCCCGAGCACGTAGGCGACGCTGCCGAGCACCGCGTAGGGCGCGAGCCGCGGGAGCGTCCGGAAGACCGCCGCGACCAGCAGCGCGTTGACGAAGATCAGCACCGAGTTGAAGACGGTCTGGCCGAGAACGTCGCCGGTCAGCGCCGCCCACGGCACGACCAGGAAGCTCGCCATCGGGGGGTAGGCCAGGTAGCGCCGGCCCTCGAAGGTGAACGTCTCCATCCACCCGATCGTCTCGGGCAGGCTCGCCTCGCCCTGCAGGAGGCGGAGCGCGATCACCATCGGTCCGTTGAACGGGTTCGTCTTGTGGTCGGGCGTGACCGCGAAGAGCGCGGCCGCCAGAAGCAGATAGACCGCGACCACGCGCGGCGACACGCGGCGCAGGTGGGAGGTCCGGCCGGCGCCGGCAGGAAGGTCGAGTTCGGTGGGTTCGATCGTCGTGCTCCGGCTCGGGGTCGCGTGGTGCGGCCGGGTCGCTCTCGGCCGGTGCGGGCTTCTAGCGCAGCAGCGAACGGCGGTCGAAGCGGGGCCCGCGCCCCCGGCGCGCCGGTCGTGCCGGATCGGACGCCGGGTCCGATCGACGACGCAACGCGTTCAGCAAGAAAAATGCGGTAGACATCCGCAAAGGACGTGACATACCAGATTTTGTAGAGACCAGAAGGCAGCCACCCTTCACGAAGAGTCCCTGACGGCGAAAGATTCTCGATACGCGCAGCAGGAGAACCCGGCCCGGAAAAATGGCAGTACGGGCCGCACCGACAGGCTCCGTGACCACTTCGTGAACGATCTCGAAGGGGAGAGCCCATGTCGCACCAGAGGCCCGTCACGCGAGCGCCCAAGGCCACCCTCGCCATCCTGTTGACGTTCGCCGCCCTGTCCGCGGCAGCTCCCGCGTCCGCGGCGACGGGTCCGGGCGTCTGTTCCAACGCCAGGACAGTCGCCTGCACGACCAACGCCGACTGCGGCGTCGGCAACACCTGCATCCTCCCGACGGCCGGCGGGCAGACGCTCGACAACCAGATCTGCATGGAGGAGGCCGCGAACAAGGGCCTCACCTGCACCGCCAACGACGTCAACATCGCCCAGACGTCGAGCCTCACGTACACGCCGTGCCAGTTCCCGAACGACACGACGACGATCTCGTTCGTCGCCGAGTTCAACCTGACGGCACAGGCGCGCTACGACATCGGTGTCTGGGTCGCGCAGGACGGCGGCGACGCGCTCACGGGGGCGTGCTCGGTGAGCAACTTCCCGATCGCACCGGACCCGATCTGGGTGAATCTCGACGCGGTCTCGCAGCCCACCGACACCTGCGGCGACATCGATGCGAGCCACAATCCGCTGTACTCGAGCATCCAGACCATCGAGGTCGCCTGCGTCGACACCAACGGCGACGGCTTCCTCGACGTCAACACCTGCCTGAGCTGGCGCGAGCCCGGCGCGAACGACCTCTGCACGAGCCCGCTGCAGGCGTTCCCCGGCGCGCCGTCGAAGTGCCACTGCCAGACGCTGCCGGGCATCGCGATCCCGGTGCCCGGCGAGATCATCGTCGACAAGGTCACCTCGCCGTCCGGCAACCCCACGGTCTTCAGCTTCAACCTCAGCGGAGGACCGACCCCGATCAACCAGAACTTCACGCTGACCGACGCCCAGGCGCCGTTCAACAGCGGCGGCCTGTCGCTGGGCACCTACTCCGTCGTCGAGACTCCGGTCGCCGGCTGGACGCTCGCGAGCGCGACGTGCACGAGCAGCCAGGGCGGCACGCAGACGCCCGGCAACATCGTCCTGCACAACGGCGAGATCGTCACCTGCACGTTCAACAACAGCCTGAACCCGACACCGACGCCGAGCCCGACGCCGACACTGTCGCTGTCGCCGTCGCCGTCTCCGACTCCTACCCGGACGCCGACACCGACGCCGAGCCCGAGTGCGTCGCCGTCGCCCACGCCGTCGCCGAGCCCGAGTCCGTCACCGAGCCCGAGCCCGTCGCCGAGCCCGAGTCCGTCGCCGACGCCCACGCCGTCACCGAGCCCGAGCCCGTCGCCGACGCCCACTCCGTCACCGAGCCCGAGCCCGTCGCCGACGCCCACTCCGTCACCGAGCCCGAGCCCGTCGCCGACCCGAGCCCGAGCCCACCCGAGCCAACTCCGTCGCCGAGCCCGAGCCCGACGCCGACGCCAACTCCGTCGCCGAGCCCGAGTCCGTCGCCGAGCCCGAGCCCCTCGCCGAGCCCGAGTCCGTCGCCGAGCCCCAGCCCGTCGCCGAGCCCCAGCCCCTCGCCGAGCCCGAGCCCCTCACCGAGCCCGAGCCCCTCGCCGAGCCCGAGCCCCTCGCCAAGCCCGAGCCCCTCGCCGAGCCCGAGCCCCTCGCCGAGCCCGAGCCCCTCGCCGACGCCCACTCCGTCGCCGAGCCCGAGCCCGACTCCGTCACCGACGCCGACGTCCGTGCCGACCGGAACGCCCATCGTGCCTCCGACGCCGTCGCCGACACCGACGCCCTTCCCGACGCCGACGCCGGCCGCGACCTCGACCGCGCTGCCGACGCCGACCGAGGTCTGCCACCACGACTGCCCTGACAAGCTGGTCCTGGCGGGCGGCATCGGCCTCGCGAGCACGGTCAGCGTCGCGAGCGTCGGCAAGCTCGACCACCTCACGGTGCGCTCGGCCTTCCCGGTGGGCGCGGTCGCCGACGTGTTCGACGGCGTCGAGATCACTCTGAGCAACGCGAACGGCGTGATCTACAGCGCCGAGCTCTTCCCCGGCGATCTGATCCGCCGCGGCAGCTCGCTGGTCTTCCTCGATCGCTATGCGAAGTCGGGGAACGGAATCCGCGGCGGCATCGCCAAGGTGAAGATCCAGCCGGTGCCGAAGATCGGCGGCGTGCGCATCGTGATCGACGCGTTCGGCCACATGGGCGGCGCGACGCAGGACACCATGACGCTGACCATCGTCGTCGGAAACGACGCCAACGGCATCACGGACAGCTGGGAGCTGAAGAGCTACGGCTGGACGCGCATCCACCGGTGAGTGAAGTCCGGCGCGCACGGGCGACCGTGCGCGCCGGACGATCCGGTGGCAGCGGCGGAACGCGCCGCGCGAGGCACCGACCTCGCCGTCCTCAGCCGGGGACGGCGGTCCGCAGAGTGAGCTGCTCGCGAATGACGCGCGCCAGCTCGCGCGCCACGATAACGTTGGCCTGACCGGTGAGGTGGACCCAGTTCACCATCAGGTCGCGATCGCCGTCGAGCGCATGGATCACGTCCGCGAGCGGCACGTTCTCGCGCGACGCCCAGTCGCGCAGATCGGCCATCGCACGCGTGTGCACCAGCATGACGCGCGGCGGGTAGAGCATCGCGACCGTGCGCGGCGCCATCTCGTCGTCGGCCTTGAGCCGCAGGTCGAACGTGGTCGCCGACACCGGCAGCATGTGCGGACCGATCTTTCCCTGCGCGCGCTGCTCGCGGACGAACTCGACCTCCTGATCGTAGGTCATGCCGTGCAGCTCGGTCGTCGGGATCAGCGTCGAGCGGAACTGCTGCGTGGCGGCGACAAAAAGGATGCCGTGCTCGCGGCAGATGTCGCGCAGGCGCGCGACGTTGTGCACGAAGGCGCGCGCGCGCCGCTCGGCGAGCTCGTCGCTCCACCACCAGTCGACGTCGACGGCGTTGCTGCGCGGCACGATGCGGTCGAGCATCGCGACCAGGACGGAGCGGTGCACGGCGCGATCGATCCAGCCCTCCGCCTGCGCGCCGTCGCGCGGCTCGATCGCGGCGCTGTCGTTCGCGCCCTCGTAGAACGTGACCACGTCGGGCGACAGGCGCAGCCCTTCGTTCACCAGCATCGCGAGCACGTTCTCGGTGGTCGCGTGCGGGATCGCGAAGTTGATCACCTCGTACGTGACGCCGGGCGGCGCCGTCGCCTGCAGGTCGCGCTCGAGCAGGAACGGGTACGTCTCGTCGTCGCGGTCGTGGTAGCCGAACGTCGACGACGCGCCGAGCGTCAGGATGCGGATCGTCCCCGGCGGCTTCTCGATCGTGAAGTCCTCGCCGCGAAAGCCCTCGGCGTTGATCGTCACCGGGATCGCACCGGTGCCGTCCGGACGCTGCGTCCACTTCCTCTCGTGCGGGAAGTACTTGCTGTAGCCGGTAGCGCCGGTCGCGTACGCGTGGTCGTCGCCGACGACGTTGCCGTGCCGCTGCGGCGAGCCCGCGAGCGGATCCTTGTCCGGGACGGGCTTCGTCTCGATCCAGTTGCGCTGCCACGGCGTGCCGTAGAGCAGCACCGCGGGACCGATCTTCGTCGCGAAGTACGCGCGCAGACCGAGCTCGACCAGCAGCAGGTTGCCCGCGACGAGCGCCAGCGCGAGCAGCACCGTGCGGACGACCCCGCGCCGCGGGCGCGTTTCCTCGGCGCGCGTCACGCGGCGTGATTCCCGGCGGGTGGCATGCCGCGTGCGTCTACCAAGCGACGGCACGGGCGGCATCGTGGTCCGTTCGACCGGTGCCGGTTGCGCCCGGCGCGCCGCGCGTGTTGAGACACCGGTCATGAAGACGTTTCGCGATCGCGTGGCGGTGGTGACGGGCGCGGCGAGCGGCATCGGCCGCGCGCTCGCCGACAAGTTCGCGTCGGAAGGCATGAAGGTCGTCCTCGCCGACGTCGAGGAGGCGCCGCTCGCGGCGACGGCGAAGGAGATGACGGACGCGGGCGCGACCGTGCTCGCGGTGCGCACGGACGTCTCGAAGCCCGCCGAGATCGAGGCGCTCGCCGACCGCGCCTGGTCCGCGTACGGCGCGGTGCACGTGCTGTGCAACAACGCGGGCGTCGGCGGCGGCGGACTGTCGTGGGAGGTGAGCGCCGGCGAGTGGGACTGGGTGCTCGGCGTCAATCTCTTCGGCGTGATCCACGGTGTGCGCATCTTCGTGCCGCGCATGCTCGCCGGCGGCGACGAGGGACACGTCGTGAACACCGCCTCGGTCGCGGGCCTCTCCACTGCTCCGGGGATGAGCGCGTACAACGTCAGCAAGTTCGGCGTGGTCGCGCTGTCCGAGGTGATGCACCACGAGCTCGCGATGACCGGCGCGAAGCTGAAGGTCTCGGTGCTCTGTCCCGCATGGGTGAGCACGCGGATCGCCGACGCCGATCGCAATCGTCCCGCGGCGGCGACCTCGGTCCAGGCCAGCGAGGGATTCGCCGCGATGCGCGACGCGGTCCGCGGCTTCGTCGCCGCAGGCCTGCCGCCGGCGCGCGTCGCCGAGATGGTGCACGAGGCGATCCGCGACGAGCGCTTCTACGTCCTGACGCACCCCGACTTCATGCCGCTCGTGCGCCATCGCATGGAGGGCATCCTCGAGGGCCGCAACCCGACCTTCGGTGGCTTCGGCAGCTGACGACTCGACGCACCGTTGTCCGCGCGGACACGCGCGCGGACGACGAGGCGTCTTGACTTGCACGCTCCCGGCGCCGAGCGTCGCGCGATGCCGACGCACCACCCACGGCGACTCGTCCGCTCCGCCGCAGCGATCGTCGTCGCGGCGTCGCTGCTGATCGCGAGCGCGGGCGACGCACGCGCAACCACCGCGAGCATCGCGCCCGACGGCAACGTGCTGGTCGACGGCACGCCGTTCTTCCCGATCGGCATCTATCACGTGTCGTGGATCGGGAACCGGCAGGGCGGCAAGGCCGTGCCGGATCTGCTGCTCGCCGCGGACGCGGGCTTCAACCTCTTCCACGCGACGATCGACACACGGGCCGACACGCAGGATCTTCTCGACGCCGCGGCCGCTCGTGGCGTGTACGTGATCGGCGAGACGCCGTGGCCGGAGAACGGACCCGGCGGCTTCGTGAACAAGTGGAAGAACGAGCCCGCGATGATCGGCTGGCTCCTCGCCGACGACTTCAACGCGCCCTACGCGGGGCCCGCGTACAACCATCCACCGTCGCAGCTCGCCGCGCGCCGCGCCGAGCTCGCGACGCTGGCGCCGCAGCACCTCGGCTACGCGAGCGGCGGATCCTATCCCGGCTACCGCATCGCGGAGTTCGCCGGGACGATGGCCGTCATGGGGTTCCAGAGCTACCCGCTCGGCGCGCAGAACAGCCCCGACGAGTACGCGCTGCAGGAGAACGTCGACAGCTTCGACTGGGTGCGCGACCAGCTCGCCGGCCCCGGCCAGACCTTCATCGCCAACCCGCAGGCGTACAAGTGGGGCGGCAGCCGGTACCCGACGCCGCGCGAGGCGCGCAACCTGCTCTACGCGCCGCTGCTGCGCGGGGCGAAGGGCGTCATCTGGTACACGATGTGGGAGGGCTCGGACCGGTACCTGCCGAAGACCGCTCCCGACCTCTGGGCGGCGCTGCCCGAGCTCAATCGCGAGACCGCGACCCTCGCGCCGTTTCTGCTGCACGGCCTGCGCACGGAGATCGCGACCGGTGACGCACGCGTGCACGCCGCGCGCTGGGAGCTCGACGGGCAGACGCTGGTCCTCGTGATCGGCACGCACCGCGGCGGCACGCGCAGCGTGACTCTGCCGCTGCCGCCGGAAGCGAGCGGTGCGGCGCACGCGCTCTTCCCGATGCGCGCGGAGACCGGCATGACGGTCGCGGCCGGCGCGCTGAGCGGCGGCGTCGGTCCCGAAGAGGTGCACGCGTACCTCGTCGACCACGCCGTTCCGGGCAACGCCTCGCCGACCACGTCGTTCACGGTCACGCCGGATCCGCCGGCGTTCGGCGCAGCGGCGACGCTCGACGGGTCCGCGTCGTCGGACACGGACGGCACGGTCGGCGCGTGGCAGTGGGACTTCGGGGACGGCACGCGCGGCAGCGGCGCGATCGTCCATCACACGTGGGCCGCGCCCGGAACGTACGCCGTGCGCCTCGTCGCGCGCGACGACGACGGCGCTCCCGCGACGGCCGTCGTGCCGGTCACGGTCGGCGTCACCGCACTCTGTCCCGCCGCTCCCGTCGCCGGCTGCCGGCGGGCGAGCAGCACGCTGTCGATCCGCGACGCGGGCAGCCCGGCGCGACGCACACTCGCGTGGACCTGGAAGCGTGGCGCCGCGTCGCTCGCCGAGCTCGGCGATCCGACGACGTCGACGGAGACAGCGCTCTGCGTCTGGGACGCGAGCGGACGCGTGCTCGCGACGTCGAGCCGGCCCGGCCCCGCGTGGCAGGCGCTCGGCAGCGCGGGCTTTCGTCTGCGCGATCCGTCGGGCGGCGCGGGCGGCGTGATCCAGGCGCGATCGAAGCCCGGCGGCGGCACCGCGGCGAGTCTCGTCGTCAAGGCAAAGGGATCGCGGCTGCCCGCGGCGGCGCTTCCGCTCACCGCCCCCGTGACCGCGCAGCTCGTGACGAGCGGTGGCAGCACGTGCTGGGAAGGCGTCTACGCGCCGGGTGGATCGACCCGCAGCACGGCGACGTCGTTCCGCGGCAAGGACGGCTGACGGCTCGGCGGGAGCATCACGCCGAGCGGCGCGCGCTCAGTGCGCGTAGCCCAGCGCCTCGAGCCGCTTCTTCATCTCGTCCGACACAGCACCCTTCTCGGGGGCGAGCGCGGGCTTTGCCGCGAGCTCGCGGCGATGCGCGTCGAGCGCCTGCTCGAGGCGCGCACGCTCCGCGGGGCGTGAGGACGCGACGTTCTTCTGCTCGGTCGGGTCGGCCTTCAGGTCGAAGACCTCGACCGAACCCGCGCGTCCGTCCTCGATCAGCTTCCAGCCCGGCGCGCGCAGCGAGTGCATCTGCGGGCTCCACTTGACGCCGCCCGCGAAGCTCTGCCCTGCACCGGCCCCGCCGTCCGCGCCGGCGAGCAGCGGCGACAGATCGCGCCCCTGCACCATCGGCGGAGACGCCGCGCCCGCCTGCCCGAGCAGGCTCGGCATGACGTCGATCAGGCTCACGATCTCCTGCACGCGGCGTCCACCGGATGCGCCGGCGGGCATGCGCACGATCAGCGGCACGTGCAGCTGGTGCTCGTAGAGCCGGAAGCCGTGGTCCCAGCCGCCGTTGTCGGCGAGCTCCTCGCCGTGGTCCGCGGTGATCACGACCAGCGTGCGATCGAGCGCTCCGGACTTCGCGAGCTGGTCGAGGAACGCGCCGAGCTGGCGGTCGAGCGCGTGCACGCCGGCCGCGTAGTGCGCGCGCCACGTCCGCAGGTCGCGCGCGCTCTCGCCGTTCACCCAGCTCGCGCGGCGCAGATACGGACGCACGTGCGACAGCGTCGTGTCGTCGAGGATCCGCGACGGGCCGAGCCCCGGACTCTCGCGCACGGCCTCGTAATCGGCCTCCGGTGCGTCGTACGGACCGTGCACGTCCATCAGGTGCACGTAGGCGAAGAACGGCTGGTCCTTCGGACGCGCGTCGATCCACTTGCGCGCGGCGTCGAGCATGACGTTCGCGCGTGGCGGCAGCGGTCCGCCCTGACGCTGGTCGAAGACGTCGAAGCCCTGCGCGAAGCCGTGCTCGCGCAGCAGCCACGGGTTCGCGACGAACGCACCGGTCGCGTAGCCCGCCAGCTTCAGGCTCTCCGCGAGCGTCGCCGCCTCCTGCGGCAGGGCCTCGGTGCTCGTGCCGCCCTGCGCGTCCCCGTACTTGCCGTCGTGGCTCAGCACGCGATGCGTGTCGGGCGCGAGCGAGGTGAACAGCGACGCGATCGACGGCTTGGTCCACGGCGCCTGCGAGAACGCGCGCTCGAACTGCACCGACTGCCTCGCGAACGCGTCGATCGCCGGCGACACCGGGCCGTCGAAGCCGTACGCGCCGAGGAAGTCCGCGCGCAGCGTGTCCACCAGCACGAGCACGATGGACGGCGGCTCCTTCTTCGCGCCGGCGGGCTTCGCATCGGCGCGGGCGTCAAGTCGCAGCGGCGACCAGAGCGCCCCGCCGGCGACGATCGCCGTCGCGAGCAGCGCGAGCGCGATCCTGCGGACGCGCGGACGGGTCGCGACAGGAGAACGGGAGGTCGGCTGTGCGGCGGTGGGCATGCGGGGCGACGAGCGGGGACGTTACCATCGGACGGGTCCGCGCGGCAGTCGGGATCGTGCGCGATCGTACGTTCGCGCGGCCATGCGATCGGCCAGCGCACCCGCGCGGTGGCGCGCACGCCCCGAGCCCGCACGACACAGGGGCGGCGCTTGCGCGCGTCGCGGCGCTGCGCTTCGTGGACGGTCGTCCATGCCGCGTCCGCGACCCCTCCTGCCGCCTGCGGTGCGCATCGTCGTCGCGGCGCTGCTGCTCGGGATGGCCGCGGTCACGGCGTCCCGAGCGGCCGACGCCACGAGCGACGTCGAGCTTCGCCGCGCGCTCGACGACGTGCTCGCCTGCGAGCGTCGCGACGGCGGCTGGACCTACACCTGCGCGCCCGGTCCGGACGGCGCCGTGACGAAGATCGTGATCCGCGCGCAGCAGGTCGCGTCGCTGCTCGGCCTGCCGACGTGGGACCTGCTCGTGGTGCGCAGCCCGGGCACGCCCGCGGGCGGGCTCGTCCTGCTCGACGGCTTCCACCGCACCGGCGACGCGCGCTACCTCGCGGGCGCGCGCCGCGCCGGCGACGTCCTGGTCGCGACGCAGCTGTCGTCGGGCGGCTGGTCGTCGGAGATGCCGGTGCACGGCGCGCGGCTCGCGCGCTGGTTCCGCTGGCTGAACCGCTGGACCGCGCTCGACGACGACGTGACCTCCGGCGCGGCGCGCTTCCTCGTCGCACTCTGGGCCGCGACCGGCGAGCCCGCGTACCGTGCGTCGGCGGAGCGCGCGCTCGACCTTCTGCTCGCGGCCCAGCTGCCGGGCGGCGCGTGGCCGCTCACGTGGCGCGAGCCGCGCTGGCTGCGCACCGTGTCGCCGAGCTTCGAGGATCTGCCCAGCACGAACGACGCGGCGACCGCGGGTCCGATCGTCGCGCTGCTCGACGGCGCGCGCCTGCTCGGACGCGCCGATCTGCTCGACGCCGCACGGCGCGGCGGCGACTGGCTCGTGCGCGTGCAGGGCGCGGCACCACAGGACGCGTGGGCGCAGCAGTACGCGACCGACGGATCGCCTGCGCCCGGACGGCGCTTCGAGCCCGCGGGCCACGCGTCGTGGGAGACGCGCGAGATGCTCACGGCATTGCTCGCACTCGCCGACGAGACCGGTGACCGGCGCCACGACGACGCCGTCGCACGCGGCGCCGCGTGGCTCGCGCGATCCGCGATCGCCCCGGGCTGCTGGGCACGCCTCTACGAGCCCGGCAGCAACGCACCGCTGTACGTCGCACGCGACGGCACGCGCGTCGCGACCGCCGACCAGGCGAAGCGTCCCTACAAGTGGACCGGCGACTTCGGCATTCCCGCCCTGCTCGCCCGCGTCGCGCGCCGGCAGAGCGACCCCGGACGGACGCCGTCGGCGCCGCTGCCGCCCGAGCGCATCTTCGGCGACGCGGGGGCCTGTCCGCAGGACGAAGCGTCCGGCGCCTCGACGGACGTCGGCACGGACGCCGTCCCGAGTCCGAGCCCGCGCGCGCGCATCGCACGCGCGGCACGAATCCTCGCGAGCTCCGCGCTCTGAGGCACGCGCGTTCCGTTCTCGAGACGGGCACGTCGGCGGGCGCTTCCGCGCGGCGTCGCCGGCGGCCTCGGCCGGTCCGCTAGCGGGCGGCCGGCCCACCCGCGTGCGCCGTCATCCGGCGCTTCAGCCATGCTTGACGGCCCTCGATCGGCTCCACGATGCAGCCCGGCGCCGTCGGATCGGCGCAGCAGCGCTCGAGCTCCGCGACGTCGCGATCGTAGATCACGTTCCACTCCTCCTCGGTGAGCTCGTTGCCCGGCGGCATCCAGACGTCGTTCGGATACGTCTCGGCCCACGGGCTCTCGACCTTCGGACCGTCCGTCATCGCCGTGCCCGCGGCCGCGCCGAGCCGTCCGTGCGGCGCGCGCGCGATCGACTGCAGCATCTTCGCGGGCTGCTCGCCGAACAGGCCGACGACGCGCGTCCCGCAGGTGTTCAGCGAGCCGATGCGGTGGCATCCGGTGCACGTGTTGCCGCGCGTCGAGATCGCCATCGGCTTCGGCCACGCGGCGAACGGGCCGCCGACGTCGACCGAGTGGAAGCCCCACGGATCGGCCGGCAGCTGCTCGGTCTGCGCGATCCACGGCGTGCGCATCCACGGATCGCTGTCGTGGCACATGATGCACTCGTGATCGGCGATCTCGGCCGGCGTCGCCCACAGATCGCGCGCCGCGACGTTGCCTTCGGGCGGCGTCTCCTCGCTCGGCGGCGGCACGCGCCGTCCGTCGTCGCCGTTCGGGTCGTCGCCGAAGTTCTTCGAGATGAAGAAGCACGTGCTGCCCGTCGGCACGTCGTGCATGATGATCTCCATCGAATCGAAGAACGGGCTGTCGATCGGACGGATGTACATGCGACGGCAGAACAGGATCATCTGCACGTCGTCGTCGCGATACGTCCGCACGCGCGAGTACGGCGTGCACTGGCCGTCGGACTTCTCCGGGTACGGCAGATACGCCGGACGGTCGCACGTCATGTGGCGCGTGTACGTCTCGGGCGTCCGGCCGCCGACGGTGATCGGCACGACGTCGCCGTCGAGGCAGTTGAACGGCGGCGCCTCGGCGATCAGCTTCGCGCAGTCCCTGCCGTACCGAACGACGTCGTACGCGTCGTCGGCGGCGCGCGGCTTTGACGGCACGAGCAGCAGCATCGTCGCGAGGGCGACGGTGAGCGCGCGCACGGTGCTCACGCGACCAGCCCGGGCGTCGCGAGGATCACCTGCCGGATGGCGCGGTAGTAGCGGACGTAGCCGGTGCAGCGGCAGACGTGCTGCCCGACCGCGTCGTGGATCGCGGCGTCGACGTCCCCCTTCGCCACCGGGCTGCGCTTCAGCCGGTCGAGCAGGCAGTACGACGCCATCAGGAATCCCGGCGCGGAGTAGCCGCACTGGAACGAGAAGTTCTCGAGGAACGCCTTCTGCAGCGGGTGCAGCTCGCCGTCCTTGTCGAGGCCCTCGACCGTCGTCACGATCTTGCCGTTGACGTCCGACAGCGGTGTCGTGCACGAGCGGATCGCCTCCTGGTGCCCGCCGGGGACGCGCTGGATCGCGACCGTGCACACGCGGCACACGGCGATGCCGCAGCAGAACTTGGTGCCGGTGAGACCGACCTCCTCGCGCAGGAAGTCGACCAGCTTCAGGTTCTCGTCGATGTCCGCGCGATGGAACTTCTCGTCGTTGATCGTGACGTCGAACTCGATGCTCGCCACCGCGTCTCCTCCGTCAGGCCAGGGCGGCCCGGACCGCGTCCGGGGTGATGGGCAGCGCGTAGAAGCGCTTGCCGGTCGCGTGCGCGACGGCGTTCGCGACCGCGGGAGCGACCGAGCAGAACGCGACCTCGGCGATGCCGCGTGCCGGCGCGTCGGGCGACTCGGGCGGCAGGATGACCTTCTCGATGCGGTCGATCGCGCAGTCGGCGGCGAGCGGCACATGGTAGCGGTTCAGGTTCCAGCGTCCGTCGGACGCGCCGTCCTCGTATGGGGGCAGGCTCTCGAGCAGCGCGAAGCCGACGCCCATCGCGAAGGACCCCTCCATCTGGCCCTCGACGAAGTCGCGCACCAGCACGCGGCCGGGTGCCAGGTAGTACGCGCCGTCGACGATCTGCACGTCGCCCGTGCGCCGGTCGACCTCGACGCCGAGCAGGCATCCGGCCGCACCGAAGGTCTGCCCGTTGCCCTCCCACATCGACTCGACGGTGAAGAGCTGCGGGTTCGCGCGATCGACGAGCTGGTAGTCGGCGGCGCCGCCGCGGCGCACGGCGAGGCCGTCGAGCGGCCAGCGGCGCGTCGTGCCGTCCACGGTGAAATCCGCCTCGACCCAGCGTCCGCTGAAGAACGCGTGCGTCATCGCCGCGACGACGCGGCCGTCGTCGTGCGCGCGGCGCGCGATCGCGGCGAGCGGCAGCGGCTTGAAGCCTCGCGCCGACAGCGCGCCGTCCTTCCACGCGACGTCCCCGACACCGAGCTTTGCCGCCTTCGGTCCCCACAGCGCGCGCGCCGCGGGCAGCAGGCCGGTCTCGAACAGCAGCTGGCTCGTCTGCTCGACACCCGCGACCCAGCGCGACGACGTCGTCGCCGCCTTGTGCGACATGAACGTGATCGGCGTCCAGCGCGGGTTGTCCTTCTGCTCGTCGAACGACTCGACCATGTCGAGCTTCTTGAAGATCGCGATCTCGCCGGTCTTCACCTCGTCGGCGTTGGCGCCGAGAGCGCGCGCGGTCGAGATCGCGAGCGTGGTCGCGGTGCCGGTGCCCATGTCGACCGCGTGGCTGGCGACGGTGATCTTCCCGTCGCGATCGACCTCGACCGCCTGGAAGACCGCGTCGGCGCCGGTGCCGTAGTTCTTCATCGCGAGCGCGAAGCCGACGCCGTACGCGTGATCGCTCGAGCCGCGGGCCACGCGCTTGCGCTCGCGATCGCGCCACAGCGGGTGTGCGATCGCGCGCCTGCAGATCTCCTGCATGCCGGGTGGCGCGTGCGGCGCCCCGGTGACGATCGACCAGTCGGGGTGCAGGACGTTGCGCAAGCGAAGGTCGATCGGGTCGGTCTTCAGGTCGGCCGCGACCTCGTCGATCATCGACTCGATCGCGAACGCGGAGAACTCCGCGCCGAAGCCGCGCATCGATCCGGCGACGACCGAGCGCGTGTGCTCGGCGCGCGACCAGATGTCGGCGAGCGGGAAGTCGTAGGCGCCGGCGCCCATGATGCCGGCCACCTGTGCGACGTACGCGCTGACGTTGATGCGTCCGCCGCCGTTCAGGAAGGTGTGGTTGCGCACCGCCTGGAAGCGTCCGGCGTCGTCGACCGCCATCGCGAGCTCGACCTTCGAGGAGTGACGCTTGACGCCGGACTGGAACTGCTCGAAGCGGTCGAACGCGATGCTCACCGGCCGGTCGGAGTACGCGGCGGCGAGCCCCAGATACAGGCACAGGATCGAGGTGTCGCGACCGCCGAAGCCGCCGCCCGGATAGCACGCGGTGAAGTGCACGTTCTCGACGCCGATCGTGCAGCCCTCGGGCGCGAACAGCGCCGCGGCGCCGGCCGCATCGTACTCGGGCGACTGGCTGCCGATCAGCAGGTGCAACGTCTTCGTCGAGCGATCGAGCCACGCCAGACCGGACTCCGGCTCCATGAACATCGGGTCGGTCATCTGCGTGACGTAGGTGCGCTCGTGCACCTTCCACCCGGCGTCGGCGATCCTCCTCGAGATCTGCTCGACGTACTGCATCGCGTCGGCGTTGCGCTGTCCGGGCTCGCTCGGACGGACCGGACCGCCGATCGTCTGCGCGAACTTCTGGCGCACCGCGAACGGCTCGCGGCCGTCGCGCACGACGTGGATGATGCTGGTCTCGGGCTCGAAGTACGACGTGCCGGGAAGCGGCGCCTCGCCGGCGGTGACGATCGCCTGCGGTGCGTAGCGCAGGTGCGGACGGGCGCGCTGCAGGGTGTAGTAGTCGTCGTAGAACAGCAGCGCGACGGGCTGTCCGAGGTAGTCCGGACGCTCGCCGAGCGGGACGAGGTACTTGCCCTCGGGGTAGTCCTCCTTCGCGACGCCGATGCGGTCGCGCGCGACGTCCGCCGACGTGACGACGCGCTTCGGACGCAGATCCGGCGGCAGGAACTCCGTGCTGACGCCGCTCACCACGCGATCCGCGAACGCGGCGCGCAGGATGAACACGTGCTGCTCGGGAACGGGCCAGCCGGGCAGGTCGCGCGCCTGGAAGTCGCGCGCGTAGATCTTCTTTCCGGTGACCTTCGCGAGACCGTCGATGCGGTAGCGGGCCGCGCCCGGCGCGCCCTTCCAGCCTCCCGGCGGGTCCATGATCGCGGCCTGCGCCTGCGCGGAGTCGAGGAACGCGACCCGCGACACGACGATCGCGATCCCGCTCGCGGCGGCGTTGCGGAGAAACTCGCGTCGGGTCTGGCTCACGATGCGCTGCTCGCGCCGGCGTGAGCGGACGCCCTCGCCCTGCGTACGCGCTGGGTCATGAGGAGCCATCGGCGGATCGCGCCCGCCGATTAAGCGAATCGCCGCGCCGAGCCGTGAAACCTCGCGATGACGGCCTTCCCCCGCGGAAGGGGGCGACACCGGCGCGCCCGCGCGCTCGCTTTGCTGCTGGCACTGGTCCTGCCGCCGCTCCGCGCGACCGCCGCCATCAACCCGTGGATCGCGAGCTCGGTCTACGATCCGCAGGAGTGGGACTCCGCCGGTCCGTACACCGCGACGCCGTGGCTGCACCCGCCCGAGTACAAGCCGCAGCAGGGCTGGGGCATGCTCGCACCGCGCAGCGCGTTCCAGGACGGTCGCTGGCACGACTTCACCAACCTCACCGGCAGCTGGGGCGGTACGCGCGACGACCTGATGGAGCGCGGGCTCGCGCTGTCGGTCGCGTACTTCGGGCAGCTCGCGGCGAATCCCGTCGGCGGCGCGCGCGAGGGCGGCACGAGCTGGCGCGGCGACCTCGCGGCCGGCGCGTTCCTCGACCTCGAGCGCATCGCGGGCTGGGATCGGACGTACCTCGCGGCCGCCTTCGACTGGAAGGCCGGCAGCAACAGCTTGACGCCCGACTTCGTCGGCAACCAGCTGCCGGTGCAGCTCGACAACGGCGACGACCCGACCGCGACGCGGCTCGCGAACGTCTCGCTCGGCAAGCAGATCCTCGACAACGACGCCGAGATCGCGCTCGGCCGCATGATCGTCGGCGAGGAGTTCGCGACGCTGCGCCTCGCCTGCACGTCGCTCAACCAGGGCATCTGCGGCAACCCGATCGCGGGCGCGCAGAGCATCTCGTTCCCGACCTTTCCCGACGCCGTGTGGGGCGGACACTTCAAGCTGCAGCCCGGCTCGACGTGGTCCGCGACCATCGGCTCGTACCTCGTGTTCCCGGACTTCCGGAACCCCGCCGACCACGGCGTCAACTTCTCGGCGGGTGACGGGTCGGGCGCGCTGACGCTCGCCGAGGTGTCCTACCTCCCCGCCGGCGGCCGCAAGGACGCGCTGCCCGGACGCTTCACGCTCGGCGGCTACTTCGACGGCGAGCGGGTGAGCGAGGTCGAGAGCGGCCACCCCGTGCACGGCACCGGCGGCGTCTACCTGCTCGGTCAGCAGATGCTGTTCGCGCACGCGCCCGGGTCGGACGTCGGGCTGTCGGCGTGGGGCGCGCTCAGCTGGGCGCCGCCGAACCGCAACCGCGTGTCGGCGATGGCCGCCGGTGGTCTCAGCTACCAGGGCATCCTGCCGAGCCGCCCGTGGGACGGGCTCGCGTTCATCGCCGCGATCGCCGGCTACAGCCCCGACCTGCGCGACGGCCAGCGCGCGCGCGGCGAGCCGCTGCAGCACGCGGAGATCGTGCTCGAGCTCAACTACAGAATCTCGCTCGCCGACTGGCTGTGGCTGCAGCCCGACGTGCAGGGCGTCATCCAGCCGAAGGGACGCAGCGACGTCGCCGACGCACTGGTCGCGGGCTTCGCGGTCGGCGTCGTGCTCTGAGCGGCCGCCGCGTCACGGCCGAGTCCGCCGTGTCCGGCGGGGACGGCCCGGTGACGGCTCAGCGTCCGAGCAGGTAGCCGACGACCCCGCCGCCGAAGATCAGCAGCGCGGGATTCACGTGCCGCGACAGCAGGATCGCCGTCACGACGCCGGCGATGATCGCCGTCGACGTCCCGAGGATGACGGTCTTCGCGAGCACCCACGTACCGGCGAGCATGAGGCCGATCGTCAGCGGCGCGAGCCCGCGCTGCACGGCCTCCTTCCACGGCGAGTCCTCGAAGCGGTCCCAGATGCGTCCGCAGAGGAACATGATGAGGCCGGCCGGCACGAAGAAGCCGAGCAGCGCCGCCGCGGCTCCGGCGTAGCCCGCGACGCGGTAGCCGATCACGGCGACCATCAGCATGTTGGGTCCGGGCGAGAGCTGGCCGAGGGAGTAGATCTGTCCGAACTGGTCGCTGGTCAGCCAGTGCTGCTGGTTGACGACCAGCGCCTTCATCTCCGGCAGCACGGCCGTTCCTCCGCCGACGGCGAGGACCGAGAGCAGGCCGAACACGCTCAGCAGCGACAGCAGGTTCACTTCGGCGCTCCGTCCACGGCGTCGGCCGCAGCGCCCGGCCGTGGCCGGTAGAGCCAGATCGCGAGCGGTCCGATGGTGAGCAGCGCCGTCACCAGCGACCAGCGGAGGACGCCGACCACGACGAACGTCAGCAGGACGAGGCTCAGGTCGAGCGGCTTCGCGAGCTGCTTGCGGCCGATCTGCAGCGTCGTCGCGAGCGTCAGGCCGACCGCGGCCGCGCCGACGCCGCCGAGCACCATGACCATCGTCGGCGAGCGCGACTGGCTCGCGTAGAGCATGCCGAGCGCCATCACGATCACGGTGCCGGGCAGGCACATGCCGGCGAGCGCGACCAGCGCGCCGGGGACGCCGCGCAGCCGCTCGCCCATGTAGATGCTCATGTTGGTGGCGTTGAGTCCGGGCAGCGTCTGGCTCAGCTCGAGGCCGGACAGGAAGGTCTCGTCGTCCATCCAGCGTTGCTTGACGACCAGCGCCTGCCGCAGGTAGGCGACCACGCCGCCGCCGAAGCTCGTGATGCCGAGCACGAAGAACACGCGGAACAGCTGCCAGAGCGACACCCGCTCGACGACCGGCGCCGCGGCCGGCCTGTTCTCCGCGCGATGCGCGCGCGTCAGCTCGGCGCCGCCCGGCCCCTCGTGCGCCTCGGGGCGCGCCAGCACTTCGTTCGCCATGATCGGGTCTTCTCGTAGCGGCCTTCGCGCGCGGACCGTCTCGCGTCGTCGCCGCGAATGACCTTCCTGCCGGAGATCGACGGCTCCTTCAAATCGACCCGCGCGCGCCGACGGGCCGCGGCGCCCGCGCCCGGGGCTCGCGCGCGTTCCGGCCACCGGCCGCGGCGTGATAACCCGTGCGTCGTGGCGGCGGCAGAGGCAGGGATGGTGGCGCGGGCGCGCGCGGCCCTGGTCCCGTTCCCGGGACGGTGGCACGAGACGCTGATCGTGGCGGGCGCGGTGACCGTCGCGCTCGGCGTCGCGGTGGCGCTGCAGGTGCCGAGCTTCGCCGCGCCGAACCTCGCCTGCTTCGCCATGCAGCACGTGACCGTCTGCACGTGGCGCAACATGTTCTCCCGGCTGCTGCTGCTCCTCGTCGCGTCGGTGGTGCTGGTGCCGGTGGGCGGCGTGCTCGTGCAGGTGCCCTGGCTCCTCGTGCCGACCTTCTTCATCGGCATCGTGACGCTCACCTACGTCATGCCCTTCTCGCTGAACCCGATCGAGGCGGTCCTGGTCGCGTTCGTGCTCGTCGGCGTGTGCTTCTCCGGCACCTACGACCCGACGCGGATCGCCGTGCAGACGCGCGATCTCGCCGCCGCGTGCGCGATCGGCGTCGTGTCCGCCACCGTCTTCTCCCGCCTCGCGACCCGGCCGAGCGCGCGGCTGCGGCTCACCGACGCGCTGGCCGCGAGCTTCGAGCGCTCGCGGACGATCGTGCGCGAGGCGATGGCTCGTCGCGACGCCGCCCCGCCGCCGGGCGGCTGGCCCGAGGCTCCGGTGTTCACCGACCTCGGCAACCTCGTGCAGCTCACCAACCTCGCCCGCCAGGAAGGTCTCGGCCCGGTCGCCGACCGCACGCTGGTGACGCTCACCACCGCCGCGGAGCGCATCGCCGTCTTCGCCGGCACGATGGACACGCTGTCACGCCAGAGCGTCCCGCACGCCTATCGCGACGCGCTTCGCGGCGAGCTCGACGACGCGGCGGCCGACGTGGAGCGCGCGCTCGCCGGCTTCGCCGCGGCGGCGCGCGCGCTCGCCACGCACGACGGCCTCGAGAGCCTGCGCGGCGACGGCGCGTGGCCGGACTTCGCCACGCGGACCGGCCGTCTGCGCGAGCGACAGGACGAGCTTCGCGGAACGCAGGCCCTCGCGACCGTCGACGTCACCGAGAGCGTCCACGTCAACTCGTTCGTGCAGGCGTTCGCGAACCTCGGTGACGTCCTGCACACGCCGCCGTGGAAGCTGCGCGACCTCGCCGCCGACGAGCAGCAGGGTGTCTCGCGATCGCCGGCGCCCGGACCGCCGCACCTCGATCCGTTCGCGCTGCGCTTCGCGCTGCAGGTCGGGCTCGGTGCGACGATCGCGCTCGTGGTCGGCATCGCGGCGCACGAGCCGGAGCTGTCGACGCTGCTCTGGAACCCGCTGCTGGTCGCGCAGATGAGCTACGGCGCGACCATCCGCAAGGCGTGGCTGCGCCTCGCCGGCGTGATCGGCGGCGGCGTCCTCTCGCTGCTCACAATGGTCATCGTGTTCGCGAACACCGGCGATCTCACCGCACTGCTCGCGGTGGTCTTCGTCGTGGTCGCCGCGTGCCAGTACGCGGCGCTCGGCATGCCGGTGACGTGGTACGCGCCGTTCCAGGCCACGGTGACGTACTTCGTCGTGCTGATCGCGGCGCAGCCGACGACCGACGTCGCGGCCGCGCTCTGGCGAACGTTCGGAACCTTCGTCGGAACGGCGATCCTGTTCGCGGTCTTCCGCCTCGTGGCGCCGGACTATGCGGGACGCCAGCTGGTCGCGCGCTTCGCCGACCTGCTGCGCTTGACGCTGCGCAATCTGACGCCGCCGGACGGGACCTGGCCGACGAGCCGGGACATCGTCGCGACGCGCGCCGCGTCGTCGCGCGCGTCCGCCGACATCCTGCGCCTGATCGGCGAGTCGCGTCTCGAGGGAGACGCGAGCGGCGTCGAGCCCGACGCGGCGGTCGAGGCCGCGGGCGTGGCGCTGCGCATCTCGCTGCGCGCCGGGCTGGTCGCGCGCGGGCGGGTCATGACCGCACGCCCCGAGCCGGTCGCGGCGCTCGAGAGGGCGCTCGACGACGCTCGCGACGCGCTGCGCACGCACGTCGCTCTGGACCTCGCGATGATCGACGCGCGGCAGACGATGGCGGCGCCCGGCACGCGCGCGCACGACGTCGCCTGCGCCGCGGCGCGCGCGAGCGCGGTGCGCGAGCGGCCCGACGTGCAGGGGCCGCTCGACACCCTGCTCGCGGAGGTCGCGCGCGCACGGCGCTCCGAGCTGATGGACTGGACCACCGAGCAGTCGGGGGCGCTGCTCGCCGAGGTGGACCACCTGCGGCGCATGGCGCAGCTCGTGCCGCGGCTCGACGCGGCGCTCGAGCGCATGATCCTGCCCGATCCGTCGCGGCTCGTGGCGCGCGCGACGGCGCCCGCGGCGACGGCACTGGCGAGCGGCGCCGCCGCGACGTGAAGGCGCCGCTCCGGACGCGTTGGTCGTCGGATGAAGACGACCGGCGCGTCGTCATCCGTTCGTGGTCGGCGAAGCCGGTGAGGACGTCAATCGTCGGTGAACTTCGCCTCGCGCTTGGTGAGGAACGCGGTGACGCCCTCGCGGAAGTCGCGCGAGCGCGCGGCGAGGATCTGGTTGCGGTCCTCCATCGCGATCGCGGCTTCCAGGTTGCCGGCGTCGATCGAGTGCTTGAGGCACTCCTTGGTCAGCTTGAGGCCCAGCGGCGAGTTGCGCAGCATGCGCTGCGCGAGCTCGCGCGCTGCCTGGTCGAGCTCCGCGTCGGGCACGACGCGCGACACGAGGCCGGTGCGCTCGGCGCGCGCGGCGTCGATGAAGTCGCCGGTCAGCAGCAGCTCGCTCGCGATCGACGCGCCGACGATGCGCGGCAGGAAGTAGCTCACGCCGACGTCGCACGCCGACAGCCCGATGCGGATGAAGGCCGCGTTCATGCGCATCGACTCGCCCGCGATGCGCACGTCCGACGCGAGCGCCATCGCGAAGCCGCCGCCGCACGCGGCACCCTGCACCGCCGCGATGATCGGCTGCGGCGCGCGCCGCATCAGCATGACGATCTCGCTCACGCGGCGCTGCCCGCGCAGACCGCCGCTGACGGAGCCGTTCGGGTCGCCGACGTCGTCGCGCTCGGCCGCGTCGCCGGCCTGCTGCTTCAGGTCGAGTCCGGCGCAGAACGCGCGGCCCGCGCCCTTCAGGATCACGACGCGCGTCTGGCGGTCGTCGATCAGGCCGCGGAAGAAGTCGCTGACCTCGCGGATCAGCGTGGTGTTCATCGCGTTCAGCGCGTCGGGGCGGTTCAGGATCAGCCACGTGATGTGGCCTTCGCGCTCGACCTGCAGCGTCTCGTAGCTCATGTGTCCTTCTCCTAGCGTCCCGGGACGCCCTGCGTGCCGGGCTTGAAACGGAAGATCTGGAACGGCGCACTCGCGCGCATGTGCGACCGGCTGACGAAGAGCACGTCCTGCAGATCGCTCGCCGTCACGTAGAGCCAGCCGTCGGGGCCGAAGCTGAAGCCGTCCGGCCAGCGCAGGCGTCCGTCCTTGACGAGCGTCTCGAGCTTGCGCTCCGGTGTGAGCCGGACCACCGCCGAGTGCTCGGGGTCGCTGAGATAGACGTTGCCCGCGACGTCGGTCGTGATGCCGTCGGAGATCGTCTTGGGGCCGTAGTCCTCGACGCGCGCCGCGAGGTCCTGCGGCGTGATGGTCTCGTCGTCGAGGTCGGCGGTGCGGATGCGGTACATGCGGTCACCGCTCAGCGGTCCGAAGTAGAGCCACTCGCCCTTCGCGTCGAGCCCGATCGAGTCGACGCCGATCTTCAGCGCGTAGAGGCCGTACGCGACCATGTCGCGGCCCGGCGCCTGCAGCAGGTAGTCCTGCGCCTGCACCGACGGATGTCCGTCGAGCACGCGGCGGCTCTTGCGCGTCTCGACGTCGTAGACGATCAGCGCCGGACGCTGCCGGATCGGGCTCGCCTCGGCGATGTAGACCTTCTTGCCGTCGGGTGAGACCTGGAAGTCGTTCAGCATCGACAGGAAGGGCGTCACGTCGGACGGGAACTCGTGCAGGTGGTCGGGCTGTCCGGTCGCGAGGTCGAACGCGACGAGCCGCGGCTGCCCCATCGCGTAGCCCGCGTAGTCGAGCACCCAGAGCCGGTTCTGCGCGTCGATGCGGATGGCGAGCGGCGTCTGGAAGTGCGGCTTGCCCTCGGCGGGCTTCTGGTACTCCTCGTTCGGGTACGGCACCGGCCGTCCGTTGACGAGCTCCGCCAGCTTGACGGGCGGATCGCCGTCGGGATGGAACGTGAAGAACACGCGCCCGTCCGCGGACACCGCGATGTTGCCCGGCGGATGGTCGAGGTTCGCGATCGGCTCGACCTGCGCGGGCTGCAGGCGCGGCGCGGACGTGCGGTCCTCCAGACGCTTTCCGCCGCCGAAGCGGGCGCGGATCCCGAGCGCCACGACCAGCAGGACGGCAGCGACGACCGCGATGATGCGGATCACTCCGCGGTGCATGAGATCGGCTCCGGAGGGGTTGCGTCGTACGACGGCATGGCGCGAGATCCTCGCCCGTCGCGGCGTAGGGCACAAGGGGCGGCCGTGTCGATCACCAACGTCAAGCGCCCACGACGGCCAGGCCGAGCGAACGCGCCGCCTGCGCCTGACGCAGGTCGAACGTCAGCAGCGTGACGCCGTCGCCGACCCGGCGGGCGGCGGCCAGGTGGAGCGCATCGAGCGTTCGAACCCCGGTCAGCTCCGCGATGCCGGCGGCTTCTTCGCACAGCGGACCATCGAGATCGACGAGAAACAGCTTGCGCGCGTCGTCGGCAAAGGCTGCGCGCATCTCCGCGGCCACCTCGGGGGCGAGTAGTCGTGCGAGGTTTCGCCGGACCTCGACGATCGTGTGACGACCGGTAACGCGCACCGGATCGGAAGCGAAGAGCTGCTCGAAGCGATCGCTGTCCGGCTCATCCACGTAGTGCTTCAACAGGGCGCTGGCAT
Source organism: Binatia bacterium (assembly GCA_046327915.1). Classification (GTDB taxonomy): domain Bacteria; phylum Desulfobacterota; class Binatia; order UBA12015; family UBA12015; genus VGTK01. The sequence continues at coordinate 98,953 of JAXLXO010000008.1, forward strand.
CGACGTAGAGGCTCATGCGCCACGGTCTTCGTCGAGGACCTCGCGCACCGAGCGACGCGCCTTCGCTCGCGTCACCGCACTCAACGGCTCGCCCGAGCCCGGCGTGATCCAGCCTTCCGCAACACCCTGCTGCAACCGTGCGACCCCCGGCACCGGCCCGAGCACCGCCTTGGGCTTGCCGCGGTCGGTCACGGTGATCGATTCGCCGCGAGCCGCCCGCTCGATGCATTCGGAGAGGCGCTGCTTGAGCTCACGAACCCCGACATCCATGTGGCCACACTGAGGCTCAAGTGTGCCACAGTCAATGTACTGCAATACATTTTGGAGGCCACACGACCCCTCGCGCGCGCTCAGGCCGCCGGGATCGCCTCGATCAGCAGGGTCGGCACGCCTTCGGTGCCGCTGCGCACCGTCGCGACGCGCGTGCCCTGCTTGTTGCCGGTACGCATGTCGCTGACGTCGAGCCCCGCCGCGAGCAGCCGCTCGCGCACGGCCGCCAGATCCCGGACGCGGTACGCGACGCCGTTCAGCACGTCGTCACCGCCGGACGCCGCGTCCTCGGGACGCTGGAGCGGGGAAACGTACTCGAGCGTGACGCCGGCCGAGCGGAAGAACTGCATGCGCGCGCCGCGCTGCGGGAACTCGCGGTCGAGCGCGAGCCGCACGCCGAGACCGTCGCGCCACAGCCGGACGGCCCGCCCGGGATCGGACGTGTAGATCACGACGTGGTCGATGCCGACGATGCCGCCGGCGGTCGGCACCGCGTCCTCGAGCGCGGGATGCGCGCGCTCGACGGGCGTCCCGTCCGGCCCCTTCGGGCACGCATCCACGACCACGCCGATGCCGCCGAAGCCCTCCTCGACGACCAGCTCGTACGCCGCCTCGGCCTCGACCGACGACCGCGCCGTGCGCGTCAAGCGCAGCGACTGCGCTCCCGGCGCTCCGTGCACCAGCTCGACCGCGCCGCGCGCGAGCGCGAAGCGCACGTGGTCGTGCGCGTCGTGCGGCGGCTCGGCGCCGAGGAGCGCCGCATAGGCGCGCGTCGCGCGCGCGACGTCGTCGGTCGCGACGCGGACCGCGTCGAAGCGCACGAGTTCCGTTCCCTGCTCCGCCATGCGCGCGATCCTCGCCCGCCGGCGCGGCGTTCACAAGCGGGCACGGCGGCATGGGCGCCTCTCAAGCCCTGTCGTCCGATTGGCGCTGGTCGCCACCGGACGGACGGCGCACCCCGCTCACGCCGCCGCGCGCGTCCGCGCGGCGCGGCCGCGCAGCACCGCCTCGATCACGTTGCGGCGCAGGATCGCCGACACCGTGAGCGCGCCGCCGAGCAGCGCGCCACCCACGCCCGCGGTCGCGACGTCGGCCCCCGTCAAGTAGAGCCCGCGCACCGGCGTCTGCGGCCGCAGGATCGGGCTCCGGAAGCGCGCCGGCGTGTGCGCGAGCCCGTAGATCTCGCCGCGCGGGTGCGCGGCGAAGTGCTGCGTGCTGAGCGGCGTCGACAGCTCGGCGATCTCGACGCGGCCGCGGATCTGCGGCACCCGCGCGTAGAGGACGTCGAGCAGCTTCTCGGTGAGCTGCTGCTTCGCGGACTCGTACGTGTCGCCGCGCTTGTGCCAGCGCGAGCCCTGCCATTCGGCGAAGCGCTCCCAGGGCAGCAGCGTCGCGACCTCGATGGTGGTGCGGCCGGGACAGCGGCGCGCGAAGTCGGGATCCTTCGCCGACGGAAACGAGACGTAGGCGAACGGCGCGTCGCCCCGCGACGCCGCGCGCGCCACGGTGCGCTCGTGGTTCTCGTCGGGGAAGATCCACAGGTTGGTGCGCTCGAGGCCGAGCTCCTCCGCCGTGCCCTTCACGCCGACGTAGAGGCACGCGTGCGCGACCGACGGCGCGAGCGTGCGCAGCGCGGCGCTCCAGCCGGTGCGCGCCGCGACCTGCGGCGGCAGCAGCTTGCCGAACGTCAGCGCAGCACCCGCGTCGCTGATGATCAGCGGCGCGCGCAGCACGGCGCCGTCCGCCGCCATGCGCACGCCGACTGCACGTCCCCCCTCGACGACGATCTCCGCGACCTCCGCGTTGGTCAGGACGTCGCCGCCCGCCGCGCGGATCACGGGCACGATGGTCTCGGCGATCCGTCCCGCGCCGCCGACTGGGTACGACGCGCCGCCGAAGTAGTGCTGCGCGACCAGCGCGTGCATCACGAAGCTGCTCTCGGACGGCGGCAGTCCGTAGTCGCCGAACTGCGCCGTGAGCACGCCGATCAGGCGCTGGTCCTTCGTCAGCGACTCGAGGACCTCGCGCGTCGTCCGGTCCGACAGACGGAAGAAGCGCCGCCGCGCGAGCGGCTTCAGGACCGCGGCGACGAGCCGCGGGTACGCGCGCGTCGCCAGGAAGTCGTGCATCGCGGACACCGCCTCGTGCACCAGCTCGAAGTAGCGCTCGATCGCGGCGCGCTCCGACGGGAACGCCGCGTGCAGCCGCTCGCGCAGCGCGCTCTCGCCGCGCGGGAAGTCGAAGCGGAAGTCGCCGAGGAAGGCGCGGTCGTAGACCTCGCCCATGTCCTCCCACTCGAGCTTCGCGTCGGTGATCTCGTCGAACAGCGCGCGCAGCATGCGTCCGGGCTGCACGTCGCCGATGTAATGCACGCCGACGTCCCACTCGTACCCCGGACGGCGGAAGGTGTGCGTGAAGCCGCCCGGCACGTAGTGCCGCTCGAGCACCAGCACGCGGCGGCGCGCCTGGGTCGCGAGCAGGGCCGCGGCGGTGAGGCCGCCCATGCCGGAGCCGATCACGATGGCGTCGTACGACGCGGTGACGGGACGGCGGTGGTAGGGCTGGGCGATCCGTTCGTGGCTCATGCTCGACTCCTCGCGCCGCTGCGTGCGGCCTGTGTACAGTGTATACTCACAGATGAAAAAAAAGAGCTCAGCCGCCGCGCGACGCCCGCGTGCGGGCGCGGCGCACCGGACCGAGCCCGGCCGCCGACGGACGCCCGGCCCGGCCCGCCGCGGCGGAGGACGACGCGGCGAAGCCGTGCAGCAGCGCGTCGACCGAGCGCCGGTAGAGATCGGCGAAGTCCCGCTCGCCGAGCTGCAGCTTGCCGGCGAGATGGAGGCTGACGAGCCCGTGCACGTGCGCCCAGACGACCAGCGCGGCCTCCTCGGCGTCGTCCACGCGAAGCTCCCCCGCGGCGGCGCAGTCACGGATGCGGTCGACCAGGAAGCGGAACGTCGCCACCTCCTCGCCTGCTTCTGCCGCAGGGCCCGCGGGCACGTCGCGCTCCATGAACATGACCGCATAGTTCTGCGGGTGCTCGAGGGCGAAGCGCAGATATTGCTCGCCCGCCGCGGCGAGACGCGCCAGCGGCGTGCGCTCGTGCAGCGCGCGGCTCAGGTAGCGGAGGAACGTCGCGTGCCCCTGGCCGACGAGGGCGGCGAGCAGCTCCTCGCGGCTCGCGAAGTAGCGGTACAGCGCCATCGGCGTGACGCCGACGCGCGCGGCGACGCCGCGCATCGTGACCGCGGCGGCACCCTGCGCGACGAAGAGCTCGCGCGCCTCGTCGAGGATGCGGCTGCGGATCGGCGCCTCGCTCATGTATACGGCGTATATTCGCGCCGCGGCAGCCAGTCAAGCCTGCCGTGCGCGACCGCCGCAGGCCGGGTCAGGCCGCCGACGGCGCCGCCACGTCCGCGACGGCCTCCCGCCGCGGTGCGTCCACCGACGCGCGCGCCGGCGACGGCGACCCGAAGTGCAGCACGCCGTCCTCGAGCGCGCCCTCGCGGATCATCTTCTTGTCCTTGCCGTAGTTCTGCGGGTTGAGCCACGGCTCGCGGTCGCCCTGCTTCGGGAAGCGGTGCAGGGAGCGCTGGAAGTAGCCGGCCGAGAAGTCGTCGATCCAGCGGCGCTCGGGCATGCTCGCGTCGGACGGACGCAGCCGCGGCACCACGACGCGCGCACCGACCGCGTCCATGTGATTGACGAGGCGGCACGCGTACTCGGCGGTGAGGTCCGCACGCAGTGTCCACGACGCGTTGATGTAGCCGAACGTCGAGATCATGTTCGGCACGTCCGAGTACATCATGCCCTTGTAGGACCAGGTGTCCGCGAAATCGACGGGCTTTCCGTCGACCGCGAACTGCGCCTCGCCGAGCACCACGATGTTGAGCCCGGTGGCCGTGACGACGATGTCCGCCTCGAGGGTCTTGCCCGACTGGAGCAGCAGGCCCTTCTCGGTGAAGCGCTCGATCTCGTCGGTCTCGACCGACGCCTTGCCCGAGCGGATCGCCGCGAACAGGTCGCCGTTCGGCACGAGGCAGAGGCGCTGATCCCACGGCTGGTAGCGGGGCGTGAAGTGCTTCGCGACGTCGAATCCGGGGAGCTCCTTCTGCACCATGTCGAGCAGCCACTTGCGCACTTCGGCCGGCTTCGTGCGCGTGCGGCGATAGAGGAGCTGCTGCAGCGTCGTGTTCTTCCAGCGCGTCGCCGCGTAGGCCCACGTCTCGGGCAGGATCTTGCGCAGCGTGTTCGCGATCACGTCCTTGTCGGGACGCGAGATCACGTAGGTCGGAGAGCGCTGCAGCATGACGATGTGCGCGGCGTCGTTCGCCATCGACGGGATCAGCGTCATCGCGGTCGCGCCCGAGCCGATCACCACCACGCGCTTGCCGCGGTAGTCGAGATCCTCGGGCCACTTCTGCGGGTGGACGATGCGGCCCTTGAAGTCGTCGATGCCGGCGAACTCCGGCGTGTAGCCCTCGCGGTAGCTGTAGTAGCCCGCGCACATCAGCAGCATGTTGCAGGTGAAGCGCGCGGTCTCGCCGGTGTCCTTGCGCGCCGCCTCGACGGTCCAGGTCGCGCTCTCGCTCGACCACTCGGCCTTCGTGACGAGGTGCTGGTAGCGGACGTGACGATCGACGTCGTACTCCGCCGCGGTCTCCTTGATGTACTTCAGGATGGACGGGCCGTCGGCGATCGCCTTCGGCTGGCGCCACGGCTTGAAGCGATAGCCGAGCGTGTGCATGTCGCTGTCCGAGCGGATGCCGGGGTAGCGGAAGAGATCCCACGTTCCGCCCATCGACGGGCGTCCCTCGAGGATCACGTAGCTCTTGCCGGGACAGCGCTCGTGCAGGTGCACGGCGGCTCCGACGCCGGACAGGCCGGCGCCCACGATCATCACGTCGAAGTGTTCTGCAGCCATGTGTGGATCTCGCTCCAGGTGAAGCCGTGCAGCCGCGGCTCGGCCGCGGGACGGACGCGACGACGCCGGAGCCGGCGCCCAACGGGAAGCTAGACGAGCGTCCGGGCCGATGCACCCCGTGACGCGCCCTCCGGCACGAAGCGGGGTGCGAACGGCCTCACTCGGCGTATCCCAGCGATTCGAGCTTGCGCGCGAGGTCGGGCGAGAGCGGTACCGCGGCGTCGGCAGGACGGGGCGGCGCGGCCACGCCCCGGGCCAGCGGCGCCGAAGCGGCCGCCCGGTGCTCGTCGGCGAGCAGCGCCGCCTGCGCCACGTTGGTCCCGGCGAGGTTGCGCTTCTGCCCCGGGTCCGCCTGCAGGTCGTACAGCTCGATCGGCATGCCGAGGAACCATGCGGCGCAGGAGTCGTTGAAGACGGTCTTCCAGCGGGCGTCGCGCGTCGCCTGCTGGATCGAGCCCCAGCGCCCGCGGCTCTGGCTGTAGGCGCGCGTGCGGCGGTAGCCCGCATCGTCGCCGTCGAGCAGCGGGACGAGGCTCTGCCCGTCCGACGGCACGGGCGGCGCGCCCGCGAGCTCGAGCAGGGTCGGGAACAGGTCGAGCGACGACACGACGCGATCGAGCACGCGCGGACGCGTCCCGGGACGCACGATCACCAGCGGGATGTGCACCTCCTCCTCGTAGAGCGTCTCGTCGTGGTTCCACTGCCCGTGCTCGAGGAACGCCTCGCCGTGATCCGCGGTGATCACCACCACGGTGTTCGCGAGCACGCCGCGCCGGTCCAGCTCGCCGAGCAGCTCGGTGATCTTCCGGTCCGCGTAGCGCGTGTCGCCGTCGTAGCGCGACACGTAGTACTGCAGGTCGTTGCCGTCGCCGGCCAGCGTCAAGTATCCGGGACGCGCCGCGACCTCGGTCGGCGTCATGGGACGCTTCGTCGTCGCCGGGAACATCGTGTCGTACGGCGGCGGCGGGACGTACGGTCCGTGCACGTCGCGGTAGTGCAGCCACGCGAGGAACGGCTGCTGCGGCTTCTCGGTGATCCACGGCAGTGCGGCCGCGTTGATCGCCGTCGCGGTCTCCCAGCGCTGCCACTCGGGACCGCCGGTGTCCTCCATGATGTCGTCGTCGTACGACTGCCAGCCCTGCGAGTGTCCGAGCTTGCGGTCGAGGCTCGGGTTCGGACACCAAGCCGCGGTGCGGTAGCCGCGCTCGCCGAGCAGCTCGGCGAGCGTCGCGAAGTGCTCCTGCAGGACGTCGCCGCGGCGGAACACGCCGTGCCGCAGCGGCAGCTGCCCGGTCCAGAACGACGCCATGCTGGTGCTCGTCCGGTTGGACGCCGCGATCGCGTTGGTGAAGCGGACGCCGCGCGCGAAGAACGCGTCGAGGCCGGGGCTCGTCGGGCGGCCGTAGCCGTACGACGACAGGTGGTCGGCGCGCTGCGCGTCGATGACGATCACCAGCAGATTCGGCGGCGACGCATCGGCCGCGACGCCGTCCCCGCTTGCGAGAAGAACGAGGCAGGCCGCGAGCAGCACGTGGGACACGAAACGGCGCATCGTGGCACCGTATCAGACCGCTGCCGGAAACCTTGCCCGGAAACGACAGCCCACCGCGGTCGTCCGGTTGACGGCGGCGCCGCGGCCACGTTCCCTGCCCCGACGTCATGGCGCCCCCGGACGAACCGCGGATCTCCGTCCTGCTGCCCGCGTGGAACGCGGCCGCGACCCTGCCCGCGTGCCTCGCGAGCCTCGCCCGGCAGACCGAGACGCGCTGGGAGTGCGTGCTCGCCGACGACGGCTCCGACGACGCGACGCTCGAGATCGCGCACCGCGCCACCCGCGACGACGCGCGCATCCGGGTCGTCGCGTTCGCGCACCGGGGGATCGTCGCGACGCTCAACGACGCGCTGCCGCACTGCCGTGCACCGCTGGTCGCGCGCATGGACGCCGACGACCTCATGCACCGCGACCGCCTCGCCGCGCAGACGGCGCTGCTCGCCCGCGAGCCCGGACTTGCCGCCGTCGGCTGCCACGTGCGCATCTTCCCGCGCGACCATCTCGGCGAAGGGCTGCGCGCCTACGAGCGCTGGCTCGCGTCGATCGACTCGGCGCGCCGCGTGCGCGAGGACGCGCTCGTCGAGAGCCCGGTCGCGCACCCGACGCTCGTGCTGCGCGCGGACGTGCTGCGCGCCGTCGGCGGATACCGGGCGATGGGCTGGCCCGAGGACTACGACCTCGTGCTGCGCCTGCTCGAGGCGGGGCACGAGATCGGCGTCGTGCCGCGGCGTCTCGTCTGCTGGCGCGATCACCCGCGACGCTTGACGCACAACGACGACGCCTACCGCATCGAGCGCTTCACCGACGCGAAGGCGCACTTCCTCGTGCGCGGCTTCCTCGCCGACACCCAGCGCTACGTGCTGTGGGGCTACGGACACACCGGTCGCGCGCTGCGCCGCGCGCTCGCGAAGCTCGGCCGCCACCCGACGCACGTCGTCGAGCTGCACCCCGGACGCCTCGGCCAGACCATCCACGGCGCGCCGGTCGTGCCGCCCGAGGCGCTCGCGTCGCTGCCGCGCTCCCGGCTGGTCGCCTCGGTGGCGGGGGGCGAGGCACGGACCCTGATCCGCGAGCATCTACGCGGGCTCGGCTACCGCGAGCTGCACGACTTCGTCTGCGCCGCGTGAGCGCGGGCGACGCCGGCAAATTCCGGCTTGCGACCGGAGTGCTCCGTCGGCTAGCCCGATCGGAGCCGAGCTCGTCGGCATGGCGATCGCGCCCCGCGCACGATCGTCAACCACATTCCGAAAGAGAGGCCTTCCCGTGAATCGCGCCCGCTCCCTCCTGCTCGCCGCCGCACTCGTCTCGCTCGCACCGTCGCTCGCCGCGGCAACGCCGCTCATCAGCGTCGATCTCCAGTCCAGCTACGGCACCGAAGGTGCGCCCTTCAGCGGCGTCGATCCCCGCGCGATCGCCACCAGCCCAGCCTTCGCGTCGGCCAGGGTGTGGAACCATCCGGGCACGAGCGGATTCAACGTTCAGGACCCTGCCTTTACCGAGCTGGTCGACAGTACCGGGGCCGCGACCGCGGCGGGCTTCTCGATCACGGGGAAGATCAGCGCCTTCGGAACCGGAAACGTCGATGATGCGCTCCTGAGCGACTACATCCTGTGGAACGTGGCCATCGGGTCGTCGACCTTCATCGACTGGCGCATCACGGGTCTCACGCCGTCGAGCCGTCACGTCCTGTTCGTGAACGGCCGCCAGGGTGCCGAATTCTCGATGGTGGTCGACGAGGACGCGAACGGCAATCTCGGCAACGACACCGCGAAGGTCGTCGGTGCGCAGGGCGCGCTCTTCCACGTGATGTCCGACGCGACCGGCACGATCACCGGCCGCGGCACCGCCATCTCGGGCGAGGCCGACTGGGCGGGATTCCAGGTCGCCGACGATCCCGAGCCGCTCTACCCGGTGTCCGCCGACGCGAAGAAGTGCCAGGACGCGGTCGCGAAGCTCGGCAGCAAGTACTTCGCGGATCGCCACAAGGCGCTCGCCGGCTGCCGCGGATCGCTCATGAAGGGAACGGCGCTGTTCGAGGACAAGGCGAAGACCTTGCCCGTGACGTCCGCCACCGAGTGCGCGACCGAGTACAAGGCCGCCGGCACCATCGCGAAGGCGCGCCAGAAGGTGCGTGACGGCCTCGACAAGGCGTGCACCGACGCGATCCTCGGCACGCTGCGCGCGTGCGCCGCGACCATCGACGGCCTCGCCGACGCGACGGGCGCCACGGGCTGCCTCATCGAGTCGGTCGACAGGCAGGTCACCGGGCTGACCGCCAGCGAGTACGGCTACTGACCCCAGGGCCCGGGATGCGGAGCAGCGTCTCCGCGTCCCGGGCCAGGCGCGCGGCCCCCGCTCTCGCGGGATTGCTTGAATCGGCCGATGCCCTCATCGTCTCAGCCGCAGCGCGGAGGATGATGGGCGTGAAGCATCTGCTGACCGTTCTGGCGGTCGTCGTGTGGGTCGGGATGGTCGCTGCGCTGGTGCACAAGCAGGCGCCGCAGCAGACCACACCGATCGCCGCACTCGCCGAGCTGCCCGCCGGCGCAAAGCCCGAGCAGGACGAGTGGTTCGGCGTCTTCCAGAGCGATCGCAAGATCGGCTACGCGCACCGCGTGGTGGCGCGCACGAAGAGCGGCTGGGCGTTCCAGGAGGACTCGGCGTTCACGCTCGCGATGCTCGGCACCGTCCAGAACCTGCAGACGACGATGTCGGCCGAGACCGACGAGAGCTACGGCCTCGACTCCTTCCGCTTCGGCCTCATCTCGCCCGCCGCGAGCTTCTCCGCGAGCGGCCGCAACGAGCGCGACAAGCTCGTCGTGCAGTACGGCGCGTCGGGTCAGCAGAACCGTCTCGAGATCCCGCTGAGGGAGCCGATCAACCTGCCGAGCACGCTGCGTCCGCGCCTCGTCCGCGCCGAGGCGCCGCCGGGCACGCAGTACACCGCGTCCGTGTTCAGCCCGCTGTCGATGAAGAACGAGCCGATCACGCTCGTTCTCGAGGGACGCGAGACCATCGACGGCCCCGACGGCAAGGTCGAGACCGTGCGCATCAGCGAGAAGCACCAGGGCATCGAGAACAGCGCCTGGCTCGCGATGGACGGCACGGTGATCCGCGAGCAGGGCACGCTCGGCTTCGTGCTGCAGCGCGCGAAGTCGCGCGACGACGCGCTCGCCGGCATCTCGAGTGCGGCGCCGATCGACCTCGTGATGAAGACGCGCATCCCGGTCGACCACCCGATCGCGGACGCGCGCGAGCTGTCGTCCTTGACGCTGCGCATGAAGGGTGGTGCGAGCACGCGCGTGCCGGACGACCCGCCGCGCCAGCGCGTCGAGTCCGGCCTGCTGCACATCGTGCGCGAGCCGGCGCCGCACGCAATCGCGACCGGCATGCCGCCGCGCGGCTCGGACGCGCCGGCGATCGCGGCGTACACCGACCCGTCGCCGTTCGTCGAGTCGGACGATCCGGCGATCGTCAGCCTCGCGCGCAGCATCGTCGGCGACGAGCAGGACCCCGTCGTCGCGGCGCGGAAGCTGGTCGGGTGGGTGAACGTCAACGTCGCGAAGGAGCCCGCGCTCACGGTGCCGAGCGCGCGCGAGGTCGCGAAGTCGCTGCGCGGCGACTGCAACGAGCACGCGGTCCTGCTGACGGCGCTCGCGCGCGCGGTCGGCATTCCGGCGCGCGTCGTCGCGGGAACGGTCTACGGCGACCTCGGCGTGCCGGGAGACGAGGGCTTCTACTACCACGCGTGGAGCGAGCTCTGGCTCGGCTCGTGGGTCAGCGCCGACGCGGTGTTCGGGCAGATGCCCGCCGACGCGACGCACGTCAAGCTGCTCGAGGGCGGGCCCGAGCGGCACATGGCGCTCGGCGAGGTGATCGGCCAGCTCGAGTTCGAGCAGACGGGCGGCGGATCGACGGTGGGACGCCAGCGCACGGGCGGCGGATCGTGATCGCAGGCGAGCGCACGGGGGGCGGATCGTGATCGAGTTCCGGCAGCTGAAGAAGGAGTACGGCCCGCTCACCGCGGTCGACGAGCTGAACCTGACCATCGACGACGGCTGCGTGTTCGGCTTCATCGGCCGCAACGGCGCCGGCAAGACGACGACCATCCGCATGATGATGGGCCTGCTGGAGCCGACCGCGGGCACCGTCGTCATCGGCGGCCACGACATCCGCCGCGAGCCCGAGCGCGCCAAGGCGATCACCGGCTACCTGCCGGACCATCCGTTCCTCTACGACAAGCTGACCGCGTACGAGTTCCTGCGCTTCGTCGGCGGGCTGTACGGCGTACCGGAGGACGTCCGGGACGAGCGCAGCCGCCGCCTGCTCGAGGACTTTGCCTTGACGCACCGGGCGGGCGAGCTGGTCGAGACCTACTCGCACGGCATGAAGCAGCGCCTTGCGCTCGCGGCGGCGCTGCTGCACGAGCCGCGCGTGCTGGTGCTCGACGAGCCGATGGTCGGCCTCGACCCGCAGGGCGCGCTCGACTTCCGCCGCCTGCTCGCGCGCCTCGCCGAAGAGGGCCGCACGATCTTCCTCTCGACGCACAGCCTGGCGGTCGCGGAGGAGCTCTGCGACCGCATCGGCGTGCTCGACCGCGGACGGCTCGTGGCGCTCGGCGATCTCGCGGAACTGCGCGAGCGCGCGGCGGCGATGCCGTCGGCGCGCGAGCTGCGCGATCTCAACGGGAGCGCGACGCTGGAGTCGGTCTTCCTGCAGCTGATCCAGGCGACCGAGGGCGAGTGGTAGTGGCCTCCCCTGCCCTGGTCTCGCGCGGGCCGAGCGCGCCGTCGCTGCGCGACATGCTCGCACCGCGCTTCTACGCGACGCGCAACGGGCTGCGGCACCGCGGGCTCTTCCGTCCAGCCGTGCTGGCGCTGCTGACGCTCGCCTTCTGGGGCGGCTGCTTCTTCCTCTTCGTCCGCGTCCTCGACTACTTCCAGACCATCGGCGACTTCGGACCGCTGCTCACGCAGCGCCTCCTGCTGCTGCTCCTGTCGAGCTTCTTCCTGATCCTGCTGATCTCGAACACGGTCGCGGGGCTGACCACGTTCTACCTGTCGGAAGAGGTCACGCTGCTGCTCGCGGCACCGATCGACTTCCGCCGCCTGCACCACGCGCGCTTCGCCGAGACGCTGATCCAGTCGTCGTGGATGGTGCTGCTCTTCGGCCTGCCCGCGTTCCTCGCCTACGGGCTGGTCTACGACGCAGGACCGCTCTTCTACGCGGGCTCGGTCGCGATGATGATCCCGTTCCTGATCATCCCCGCCGCGATCGGCGTGCTGCTCGTGACCGGGCTCGTGCTGATCCTGCCCGCGCGCCGCGTGCGCGACGCGATGCTGGTCGGCATCGGCCTGCTGGTCGGTGCGGCGTTCCTCGCGGCACGCCTGCTGCGCCCCGAGCAGCTCGCCGACCGCAACGGCCTCGTCGGCTTCACGGCCTTCCTCGTCGGGCTCGACGATCCGTCGCCGTGGCTGCCGACGACGTGGGCGTCGAAGGTGCTCATCCCGCTGCTCCGCGTGGAAGCCGGCGAGCCGTGGTTCTACCTCGCGATGCTCTACAGCACCGCCGCGATGCTCTTCCTGCTGAGCGCGACCATCGTCGAGAAGACGTTCGTCAAGGGATGGTCCGCGGCCCAGCAGGGACGCGTGCACGGCGGCGAAGAGGAGCGCGCGCTGTCGCGCTGGCTGCGCGTGATCTCGCGCCCGCTGCCGCGCACGCCGGCGCTGCTCTTCGTCAAGGACCTGACGATCTTCCTGCGCGACGCGAGCCAGTGGTCGCAGCTGATCCTGCTGCTCGTGCTGGTCGTGATCTACGTCTACAACTTCTCGGCGCTGCCCATTTCCGACGGCACCGCGCTCGCGACCGTGCTGCGCGACATCGCGGCGCTGTGCAACCTCGGCCTCGCCGCGTTCGTCACGACCGCGGTCGCCGTGCGCTTCGTCTACCCGATGGTGAGCCTCGAAGGCCGCTCGTGGTGGATCCTCAAGAGCGCGCCGGTCGCGCTCGAGCGCATCTGGTGGAGCAAGTTCTGGATCGGCTTCGTGCCGCTGTCGTTCTTCGGGCTCGTGCTGGTCGGCATCACCAACCACCTGCTCGGAGTCCCCGGCACGCTGACCGCGGTGTTCGTCGCGACGCTGCTGCCGATGATCGCGGCGATCGTCGCGATGGGGCTCGCCTTCGGCGCGGTCTACCCGCGCCTCGACACGCAGAACGCGGCGCACATCGCGACCGGCTTCGGCGCGATCGTCTACATGGTCGCGAGCCTCGGCTTCATCGCGGTGGTCGTGGCGCTCGAGGCGTGGCCGGTGTCGCGCATCTTCTGGCGCTCGAGCGCGGTGCTGCCGTTCGAGGTCGAGCACGCGGCGCTCGCCGGCGTGCTGTTCGCGGCGACGGCGGTCGTGCTGGTCGCGACCTTCGTCGGCGCGCGGCGGATCGGGCTGCGCGCGCTGCGCACGCTGCAGGTCTGAGCGGCGTCACGCGCCCCGCACGACGGGCCGGACCGTCGCGTCAAGCACCCCGCGGCGGACGCGGCGCCTGCATGAAGGCCTCGAACGCCGCCGCGAAGTCCGGGTGCCAGCGCGACAGAGCCGGGCGGTTCAGGATCACGTCGTCGATCGCCCACTGCATGCGGCGCTCGTCCACCTCGCGCGTGACCGAGTTGTCGGGACAGAGCACGTAGAAGTCGCCGCGCGCGATGCTCTCGAGCAGGAAGTCGACCACCTGCTCCGGCGTCCACGCGGCGTCCGGCTTCGCACCGCCGCGCGACGTCATGCCGGTGTGCGTGAAGCCGGGGATCAGCAGGTGCGCCGTCAATCTGCAGCCGGACACGTTGCGCAGCTCGTACGCGAGCTGCTCGGTGAGCACCTTCACGCCGGCCTTGCTGACGTTGTACGCGGGATCGCCCGGCGGCGTGGTGATGCCCTGCTTCGAGCCCGTGTTGACGATCAGCCCGTCCCGGCCGCTCGCCAGCATGCGCGGCACGAAGGCCTGCACGCCGTTGATCGGCCCGAAGAGATTGACGTCGAGGAGCCGCCGCCAGCGTTCGGAGTTCTCCCACGGCTTGCCGGCGCCCGCGGTGGCGGCGTTGTTCATCAGCACCGTGACGTCGCCGAGCGCCTCGTACGCGACGTCGCGCAGGCGCTCGACGTCGGCGAGCACCGCGACGTCGGTCGCGACCGCGCGCACGCTCGCCGCACCACCCGGTGCAAGGTCCGCGACCGCCTCCGCGGCGCGCTCGAGCGGATCGCCGCCGCGGTCCGCGAGGCAGACCTTCATGCCGAGGCTCGCGAAGCGCTTCGCCGCCGCGAGGCCGATGCCGCTCGCGGCGCCGGTCACCACCGCAACGCCGTCCCTGCCGATCGCCGGATGTCCGCTCATCCGCCCACCGTGCGCCGGGCGAGCGCGGGACTCAAGTCGCGGGACCGCTCTCACGCATCGGCGGAGCCGACGAAGACGGCGACCACCAGTGCCTCGACGCAGCGCTCGCCGAGACAGTGCACGCGCCGCTCCCCCGCGACGAGGCCGGGGTACCGCGCGCGCCACGCCGCGAGCGCCGGCGGATCGACCGCACCGTCGCCGGCCGCGGGCGCGACGACGACGATCCGCCCACCGCGCCCGGGCAGTCCGTCCTCGACGTCGCCACCCCAGCGGAGAACGCCCGGCGTGCGCGCGCGCAGGTACCACTCGTAGTTCGAGCCGAGGCCGTCGGTCGCACGCACCTCGTCGAGAGACGGCAGGCTGACGACGAGATCATCCGGGCCGGCGAGCAGCGCGACCGCGTCCATCGCTTCCCGCATGTCGGCCTGCCGGCGTTCGCGCCAGGGATGCGCGGCGTCCACCAGCACGTCGCCGACGCCGGCGAGAAACAGCACGACCAGCGCGACGCGCGGTGCGGCGGCACGCCACGCATCGCGCGGCAGGGCGCGCAGCGCGCGCTCCAGACCGACGCCCGTCAGCAGGCAGATCGACGGCGCGAGGTACAGCGTCAAGCGCAGATGCCCGCCGTACGGGTAGAGCCGCAGCATCCCCGCGGCGGCGCCGACCACGAACGGCAGGAGGAGCAGCACGAGGATCCGGCGGCAGACCGCGCGCTCCGCCGGCGCCGCGTCGCGCGCCCGCGCCATCGCCCAGGCGCCGACGCAGAACAGGATGGTCGTCGCGATGCTGGTGCTGTGCCGGCCGCCGTTCGGGTAGGCGAACGGGAGACCGGTGTGCGCCTCGAGCAGCCAGGCGAGGAACCCGGAGATGCCGGGCGCCGGAAAGCCCTCCGCCCAGAACGACTCGAGGTAGCCGACGCCCTGATTCGCTGCGGCCCGCTGCACGCGGCCGACGATGCCGTACGAGATCGCGAACCCGACCAGCAGCGCGCCGCCGAGCGCGGCGGCCGCCCGCCACGCGCCCGACGGTCCGCGCCGCAGCAGCCGCGGCGCGAGCGCGAGGCCGATCGCGGCGAAGACCAGCACCGCCGGATAGGACAGCAGGAGCAGCGGCGCCGCGACCACCGCGAGCAGCCACAGCACGCGATCTCCGTCCGCGGCGTCGTTCGCATCGGCGCGCAGCCACGCCGCGGCGAGCGCGAGTGCGACCGTCGCCGCGAGCAGATCGCACGAGTACGGCTTCAGCTCGGCGCCGTAGCGCAGCAGATAGTGCGACACCGCGAAGACGCCGATCGCCAGCGTCCCGGCGAGCGGCGTGACCACGGAGCCGCAGGCGCTCCGCACGATCCGCACGAGCCAGGCGAACGCCAGCAGCGCCGCGACGGCCGCGAGCCAGGGGACGACGCGCAGAGCGGTCTCATCGAATCCGAGCAGACGGGCCGCGAGCATCTCGGCGGCGAGGAAGCCGGCCGGCGCAACCTGCGCATGGTCGAGCGGGCCGAGCAGATCGCCGACGCCGCGGTCGAGCAGGTTCAGCGCGAGCTTCGACTCGTCTCCCCAGAACGGAAAGTCGACCCACCAGCGCAGCGTGCGAATCGCGATCCCGAGCAGGACGAAGGCAGTCGTCCAGCCGGCGAGGCTACTTCGCGTCGCCGTGCTGCCGGAGGACGCCATGGCTGAAGGTCTGCACGAGCCGCTTCTCCTATCGCCTCGGGCCCGGCGATCAAGGCCGCCCGAGGGGGCGCGGGGTTCCGGCCGGAGTTGACCCGCGGGCACCGGCACGGCGAAGTAGGCGGCGCATGACCACCAGCCTCGCCGGCAACGGCACCGCCCGCACCGACATCCCGAAGGTCCCCCTGCTCGAGGCGCTGCGCGCGCTCGTCGACGGCCGCAGCGTCCGCATCGACATGCTGTCGCGCCTGCAGCGCATGCACGACGAGCGCGGTCCCGTCGTCGCGCAGCACGCGGGCCTGTTCCAGATGGTCAACCTCTTCGGCCCCGACGCGAACCGCTTCGTGCTGCTCGACCGCGATCGCATCTTCTCCGCGCGCAAGCCGTGGATGCTCATCATGGGCCGCATCTTCCCGAACGGCCTGCTGCTGCGCGACGGCGACGAGCACAAGCTGCATCGCAAGATCATGCACGAGGCCTTCACCACGCCGGCGCTGCGCAACTACCTCGAGCGCATGAACCCGATGATCGCGCGCGGCCTCGACGGATGGACCGGCGACCGCATCCTCGCGTTCCGCGCCTTCAAGGAGCTGACGCTCGACATCGCGGCGTCGACCTTCGTCGGCGTCGAGCTCGGGCCCGAGACGCGCCGCATGAACGGCGTGTTCGAGGACCTGGTCGCGGCGTCGATGTCGCGCGTCCGCCTGCCGATTCCCGGCCTCGAGTTCCAGCGCGGGCTGCGCGGACGTTCGTTCATGATCGACTACTTCCGCCGGCTCGTCCCGCAGCGCCGCGCCGGCAACGGTGACGACATCTTCAGCCGCCTCTGCCGCGCGCAGAGCGAGGAAGGCGCGCGCTTCACCGACGCCGACGTCATCGACCACATGGTCTTCCTGATGATGGCGGCGCACGACACGACGACCAGCACGCTCACCTCGATGACGTACGAGTTGGCGCGCCATCCCGAGTGGCAGGAGCGTCTGCGCGACGAGAGCCGTGCGCTGGGCAAGACGGAGATCGACTTCGACGATCTCGAGAAGCTGCCGGCCCTCGGCCAGGTGATGAAGGAGACGCTGCGCCGCTACCCGCCGCTGCCGGTGATCCCGCGCATGGCGACCAGCGACTTCGAGTGGGGCGGCTATCGGATCAAGGAGGGCGCGATGGTGGTCGCGTCGCCGATCCACACGCACCACATGCCGGAGTGGTGGCCGGAGCCGCAGCGCTTCGACCCGGAGCGCTTCGCGCCCGGGCGCGCCGAGGACGAGCGGCACACGCACTCGTGGGTGCCGTTCGGCGGCGGCGCGCACCTCTGCATCGGCTACCGCTTCGCGGAGGTGCAGGTGAAGAGCATCCTGCATCAGATGCTCCTGCGGCACCGCTGGAGCATCCCGTCCGACTACCGCATGCCGGTGCAGCAGGCGCCGATCTCGAAGCCGCTCGACGGCCTGCCGGTACGGCTCGAGCGCGCCTGACGCGGACGCGCGCCGCGCACGGGGCGGCGGGACCAGGACGCGCTTCGGGGCCGCGGACGACCGGGTGCGCGCCGGGGCGTCCGATCGGCGCCGGTCTTCGCCCGGAAGGCACACGGTGGTCGCCGCGCGTGGCGATGCCGTGATAGCCCGGCGGCATGAAGGCTCCCGCTCTCCGACCCGTACTCCCGCTGGTACTGCTGCTCGCTGTCGCCTCCGCCTGTGGCGATGGTGGCGGCGGCGGCTCGGGCGGCCCGCCGCCGTACGATTTCGCAGCGGTCGCGAGCGAGGCGCAGTCCTTCGTCGACGAGAAGGCGGCCATCGACGGGGTCGGCATCGCGATCGTGCAGCGCGATCGCGGCGTCGTCTACCAGCAGAGCTTCGGCACGTTCACCGACGACCGCGTCTACCTGCTCGCGTCGTCGAGCAAGATGATCACCGCCGGCGTGCTGCTGCGGCTCGCCGATCAGGGGCTGCTCGATCTCGACCGGCCGGTCGCGGAGATCGTTCCGTGGCGCCTCTCGAACCCGGAGATCACGCCCGCGCAACTGATCTCGAACAGCTCGGGGCTCGTCGGCCTGCAGCCGAACCCGACGTACGCGCCGTACCTGTGCCAGTTCGTCTACAACAGCGGCTCGCTGCAGGAGTGCGGCGAGCGGATCTTCACCACCAGCGCCGACGACGCCGACGTGCTGCCGCCCGACACCACCTACCGCTATGGCGGCGCGCAGTGGCAGGTCGCGGGAGCCGTCGCGGAGATCGCGTCGGGGAAAAGCTGGGCCGATCTGGTGCGCGAGACCTACGTCGAGCCCTGCGACGTGCCGTCGCTGGGCTACAACAACCACTTCGTGCAGTTCCTCGGCGCGCAGGGCACGTACCCGGTCGAGTTCGCGGGCGATCCGGCGACGCTGCGGCCGACGACGAATCCCAACATGGAAGGCGGCGCGTACGTCGACGTCGGCGACTACGCGAAGCTCCTGTTGATGCACCTGCGCGGCGGCGAGTGCGACGGCGGCCGCGTGCTCAGCGAGGCGGCGGTGCGGCGCATGCACACCGACCGGATCGCGACGTACGGCGGAGTGACCGGCACCGGCTTCGAGGGCTACGGGTTCGGCTGGTGGGTCGACCGCGACCAGCCGTCGCTGATCATCGATCCGGGCGCGTACGGCGCGTACGCATGGCTCGACGAGGAGCGCGGCTACGGCGTGTTCTTCGCGCTCGAGGCGAACACCGGCGTCGGCACGGAGCTCTTCGTCCGCTTGCTGCCGCTGGTCACCGCGGCCATCGACGCCGGCGCGTAACGATCTCTAGTCGCGCGCGATCGGCACGAGCGCGCGCAGCCGCGGGTCGCGCAACCACAGCGCGCCCCACAGCGCGATGCCGAGCCACACCGGGAACAGCGTGTGCGTCAGCAGCGGGTTGCCGACGCGGACGTGCGTCGCGACCGCGCCGCCGAGGTAGCCCGTGACGAGGATCGCGCCGAGCACCGCCGTCGCGGGGATCGCGTAGAGGATCGTGCTCGCGAGCAGCACGAGGCCGAGCGGCACCAGCACCGTGTCGGGGTAGCCGAGCTCGACGGTGCCCTGCACCACCGGGTCGACGCGCACGATCTTCCCGATCGAGTCGAAGACCAGGAAGAGGATGCACAGGCCGCCGAGCACGCGACCGGTCCAGAGCTGCGCGTTCGGGATGCCCGGCGCGGTCGTCGTCGTGGAAGCAGCGGTCATGGTCGTCCCTCCGATCTCGCGGCGCATCTCGCGCACGATCCCGCGGAGTGGTCGAACGGAGCCCCGCCGGATCGACAGCGGCGGGCGATTTCTTTCGGGGACGACGGGTCAGCCGTTCGCCGCCGACGCGAACGCCTCGAGCTCGCGCGCGATGTCCGGACCCGCGGGCTGGTACGCGACCTCGGTCGCGCCCATCGACTCCAGCATCGCGAGCCGCTCGCGCCATCCGTCGCGCGACAGCGCGTAGCCGTTCGACGCGAGCAGCTCGCCGGTGACGAACGGACGGTCGCGGTCGTTGATCGCGATCAGGTGGCGGTCGTGCAGGGCGAGGTGAAGCGTGCTCTTCGGCACGTCGGCGTAGGCCGCGGCCCACTGCTCGCCGTTCGGCAGCAGCCCGAGCTGCCGGTTCTCCATCGCGTAGTGGAACACCACCGGCGCGCCCGGACCACCGGCCTCGATCGCGCGCGGCGCGCCGGGATCCTCGCCGTCGTCGAGGACCGTGCCGAACGTCAGCACGACGCTCCAGTCGAAGCCGCCGATCGGAAACGGCGCGCCGAACACGCCGTCGCCGAGCTCGTGCGCGGCGGCGATCCCCTTCGGACCCGCGGCGGCGATCACGATCGGCACCTCGATCGGACGCGGCGGCGCGAAGCCCTCGGGGTGCATCATCTGCATCACCCCGCCCTCCCACTCGACCTGCTCGCCGCGCAGCAGCGCGCGCAGCGCCGTGACGTAGGCGCGGACGTACGACCACTTGAGCGGCTTCTGGCCCATGGTGTAGCGCCCGGTGAAGCCGGAGCCGACGCCGAGCGTGACGCGCTCCTGTCCGGCGATCGACACCAGGGTGCCGATCGCGGACGCGGTCACCATCGGGTGGCGCAGGCTCGGGATCATGACGCCGGTGCCGAGTCCGATGCGCGACGTGCGCTCCGCCGCGCGGCAGAGCTGCACCCAGACGTCCGGGTAGAGCGCCGGCGAGTCGTAGAACCACGCGCGCGCGTAGCCGAGCTGCTCGGCGATGCGCGCGTGCTCGTGGCTGTCGTTCGAGGTCGCGAAGGCGCAGGACAGCGTCAAGCTCATGATCGGCTCCTCACGTGCGCGGGCTCACGCGCCACCGAAGATCGCACGCAGACAAGTCCGGGAATCGGCGCAAGGATGGAGGTGAAGGCAGCGAAAGGAGTCCGCCATGCGCCGCATCGCCGCAATCGTTCTGACCCTCGCCCTCCTCGCCCCGTCCATCGCCGGCGCCGCCGCGACGCCACGGGACAAGTTCGGCAAGGCCGTCGCGAAGCAGGCCATCTCCGCCGCCGACGAGCTCGCCGGCAAGTGGAAGGCGCTGTGCGTGTGCAGGGCGAACAATCGCGTCGGCGCGGTCGTCACCTACACGTTCACGGGGCAGCTCTACGCGACCTGCTCGGTCGTCGGCTTCGACGACGCGACCGGGGCCATCGACCAGACGATCGACTGCCCCGACTACATCCCACTGGTCAAGTAGCGGGCGGGCGCGCGACAACTCTCACCCCTGCGCGAGCTTCCACGCCGTGTCCGCCATCGTGCGCGCTAGCTTGCCGACGCCGTCGGCGTTCGCCGAGCTCGCGTTGCCGAGCTTCGCGCGCATGGCGATGCCCTGCATGATCGCCGCGAGGCGGAACATCGCGAACACGACGTAGAACTCGAGGTTGTCGATGCGCGCGCGTCCGGTGCGCCGGCAGTAGGCCGCGACGTACTCCTCGCAGGTCGGGATGCCGAGCGCCTTGAAGTCCGCGCCGCCCATCATCGCCGAGGGCCCGACCGAGCCGAAGTAGCCCATCACGTTGTAGCCGACGTCGGCGAGCGGGTGGCCGAGCGTCGACAGCTCCCAGTCGAGCACCGCGACGACGCGTGGCTCGGTGGGATGGATCACCATGTTCTCGAGTCGGAAGTCGCCGTGCGCGATGCGCGTCTCGTCCCCCGGCGGGATGCTGCGCGGCAGCCACTCCACGAGGCGGTCGAACGACTCGACGTCCTCGGTCTTCGACGCTTCGTACTGCTTGATCCAGCGCGCGATCTGGCGCTCGAAGTAGTTGCCCGGCTTGCCGTAGTCGCCGAGCCCGATCGCGAACGGGTCGATCGTGTGCAGCTGCGCCATCGCGGCGTTCATGGCGTCGTAGATCGCGCCGCGCTCCGCGGGGTCCATGCCCGGCAGCATCGAGTCGCGGAAGATGCGGCCCGGCACGAGGTCCATGACGTAGAAGATCGTGCCGATGATCGACGGATCCTCGCAGAGCAGATGCGCCTTCGGCACCGGATAGCCGACGTCGCCGAGCGCCCGGATCACGCGGTACTCGCGATCGACGGCGTGCGCCGACGGCAGCAGCTGCCCTGGCGGCTTCTTGCGCAGCACCAGGTGCCGCCCGCCTTCCGTCAGGCAGAAGGTCGGGTTCGACTGGCCGCCGGCGAACTGCTGCACGGTCAGAGGGCCGCGATATCCCTCGAGATTCTCCTCGAGGTAGCGGGCGAGCAAGTGCTCGTCGAAGCGATGGCGGTCCGAGACCGGACCGACTTCCTGGGGCTCTGCATTGTGGCTCACGGCGCGCAGGCTACGGGCGCGAGGTGCGACCGTCAACGGACGCGGCCGCACGACGGACATCCGCTCAAGAGGACGCCAGATTCGCCCGATTCACCGTGAGGATGGGCTCTCCTCCCGACGCCGCACCTGCGCCGGACGCGACCGTGCGGCCGCCCGGCGACGCCCTCGATCCCGCCACGGCGTACCAGCTCGAGACGTCGCGCCTGATCCGCTCGCGCCTCGAGCCCGCCATCGCGCTCTACCTGCTGTTCCTCGGCATCGTCGTGGCGATCGAGCACATCACGCCCGGCAACCACGGCGTGGCGATCGCGTACGCGTTCGAGGTCCTGATCTGCGCGGCCGCGATCGCGGCGAACCGGATGCAGCGCTTCGCGCACGCAGCCCGCACGATCGCAGTCGGCTGCATGTCGGCACTCGCCCTGATCATGCTCGCGTACAGCGCGGCGGTCGCCAATCCGTGGGATCCGGTCGCGATCGGACAGGTGTGCCTCATGACCTGCGTCGCGATCCTGCTTCCCTGGGGCTGGGCCGCGCAGCTCGTGCTGGTGACGGTCTCGTTCGGCGGGTTCCTGCTGACGATGCCGCTGCTGCACCAGACGAGTCCCGCCGTCTATCCGCTGGTCGCCCTGCTCACCGGCGGTACGACGTCGGTGTGGGCGGCGCTGCTGCTCGACCGCTACCGCTTCCAGTCCTTCGCGCACGCGGCCGAGCTGTCGTACGCCTACGCGCGACAGCAGGAGGAAGCGGAGACCGCCGCGGCCCTGCTGCACGTGAACGAGATGCTCGGCGGAGACGTCGGACGCGGCGAGTTGCTCGAGACCGTCAATCGCCTCGTCGTCGAGGCGCTCGGGACGGACTGGAGCTCGACGTTCGTCTTCGACGAGGAGCGGCGCGGCTTCCGCTTCGTCGGCAACGTCGGCTCGCCGCCGGACTCGAAGATCGAGTTCGAGAGCATCGACTTTCCGCCCGACGCGATGCCGATCTTCCGCGAGCTCAGCGCGGGACGCCTGGTCGAGATCGCGGACCCGGCCGCGCAGGAGATGATCCCGGCCGAGATGCTCGCGCACTGGGGCGTCGGCTCGATGCTCTGCGCTCCGATCTTCCGCCACGACCGCCTCGTCGGCGTTCTCGGCAGCGGCTACCACACGGTGCGCGGCCCGTTCTCGCGCAAGCAGCGCCGGCTCATGACGGGCATCGCGAGCGCGCTCGCCATGGGCACCGAGAACGAGCGCCTCATCCGCGACCTGCGCGCTGCGAACCGTCTCAAGTCCGACTTCGTCGCGACCATGTCGCACGAGCTGCGCACGCCGCTGAACGTGATCCTCGGCTACGCCGAGATGCTCGCCGAGCAGGCGCACGAGCGGCGCGACGTCGAGCTCTTCGCGAAGCGCATCGACCGCAGCGGCCGCGAGCTCCTCGAACTGATCGACGCGACCCTCGACCTCGGACGCATGGAGTCCGGTCGCGACGACCTGCGCCTCGAGGCCGTTCCGCTCGCGACCCTGCTCGCGGACGTCGAGACCGAGGTGGACGGCGTGGCCCGCGCGCGCGGCCTGTCGGTCGTCTGGCGGAACACCGTCGGCGCGCTCGTCGTCGCAACGGACCGCGTCAAGCTCAAGACCGTGCTCAAGAACCTGGTCGGCAACGCCATCAAGTACACCAGCGCGGGCTCGGTCACGGTCTCCGCGGACCGCGACGACGACGAGCTGGTGCTGCGCGTCGAGGACACCGGGGTCGGCATCGCGCCGCAGGACCTCGAGGCGATCTTCGAGATGTTCCGCCGTCTCGAGGGCGCGCAGGCACGCTCGGTCGCCGGTGTCGGGCTGGGCCTCTACATCGTCCGCCAGCTGGTCGACCGCCTCGGCGGCACGATCGCGGTCGCGAGCACGCCCGGCGAGGGATCGGTCTTCACCGTCCGCCTGCCGCTGCGCGCGATCCGTGCCCCCGCGCCGGACCTCGGCGACCACCACCGCGTGCCCGGCGCGGGCTGAGACCGGCGGCGGCCCGACTGCACGCGCGGCCGCGGTCAAAACAGAAAGGGGCCCCGGCTCGCGCCGGGACCCCTTCGGGTCGAGTGGACGGATCCGGTCGTCACCGGGCGTCCATGAGGACGATCGAGCGTCCGACGATGCGGATCAGAGGCTCGAGCTGCCGTCGATGAACGCGCCGCTCGGCGACTGGCAGTACACGGACGGGTTGAAGCCCTTCACGAGACCGGCGATCAGAGCGCCGTCCGCGAGGTAGTTGTGGCACGGGGGAAGACCCGGCGCCTTGGTGGCGATGCCCTGGATCTTCGCGGCGTACTTGATCAGCACACCCTTGCTCAGGTCGTTCAGGCAGGCCGAAACGCCCGTCGGCTTGTTCTTCGAGTAGTTCGCGGCGCCCTTCGAGTAGCACTTCTCGACCGAGGCGGCGAGCTTGGCGCCTTCCTTCGACGCCTTCTGGACGTTCTTCAGGATGGCGGGATCCGACGGGATGAAACCACCGCCGAACTCCGAGGGAAGGGGGCCCGTCACGTAGGTGCCCGCGAAGGCGGCCGAAGCCGACAGCGCGATGGCGACTGCGACGGTGGTGCTCAGAAGCTTCTTGATCATTCGCATGTCTCCTCTTGGAGGTTGGTTTGAGGCCGTGTCCCCCCAATCGCGGGAATGTGCTCGACCAACACCTCCCCGCTTACGGCTAGCCACGGCCGCAGCTGCACACCGTGTGAATTAGGCCACTGGAGCCGAGGATCAATGCACTTTCTTTAAGGCGAACGCCTGCTCAGCCCACATAGTGAGAATCAGTGACGTTTTTCTGCGCGAGGTTACCGTCAGCGGCCGTCCGGGCGGCGTTTTCGACTCACCCGGTGGACGAATTGACTCTGCGCCGACGGTTGATGTACCACTTGGTACATGATCACCGAATGCAGCGTGGAGATCGAGGCCCCCGCGGTCGTGGTCTGGCAGATCTTCAGCGACGTGGAGCGATGGCCCGATTGGACCGCGTCGATCGAGCGCGTCGTCCCGCTCGACGGGCGTGACCTCGCACCCGGACGCCGCTTCGCCATCAAGCAGCCGCGCCTGCCGAACCTCGAGTGGTGCGTGACGGAGATCGTGCCCGGCACCTCGTGGGCGTGGCGTCAGTCGGGGCCGGGCGCGACCGCGTACGCCGTCCACGAGGTCATCGCGCATGGCGCGTCGCGCACGCTGGTCCGGCAGCGCTTCGAGCAGCGCGGGCCGATCGGCGCGCTGATCGGGCGGCTGTTCGCCGGCACGACGCGCCGCTACCTCGAGATGGAGGCCGCCGGGCTCAAGGCCGCGAGCGAGGCGCGCGTCGCACGTGATGCCGCGTCCGCCTGAGCGGGCGGCGGCCCCGGCGCCACGACCGTTGCAGATGATTCGGATCCGGACTATCCGGATTCGAATGGAACGGCTGCGGATCATCCCGGCGCTGCACCGGGCGACACATCGCGTTGGACTCTTTCTGCAGAAGCGAACGCCGCATGCGAGCCAGGGCGAGGCGCACCTGCTCGCGCATCTTCACGAGCACCACGGCGAGGCGACCGTCGCCGAGCTGCACAGCGCGTGGGCACACAGGCGCTCGACGCTGACCGACATGCTCGACCGCCTCGAACGCCGCGGGCTCGTCCGTCGCACGCCGTCGGAGCAGGACCGACGCTCGGTGCGGATTCGCGTGACCGCCAAGGGCAGCCGTCTCGCGGCCGGTGTCCACGCCGAGCTCGTCGCACTCGAGGCGCAGCTGATCGGTCGCGCCGGCGACAGGGCGGTGCGTTCGTTCGCGACGGTCGCCGAGGACATCGCGGGCACAGCCGAGGAGCTCGCCAGCGCCGAGGGAACGCGTGCGCGTCCGCGGCGCCGGGCAGCGTCGTGACGACGCCCGACGACGACGCATTCCTCGCCGCCGTCGCTGCGGGCGAGAAGCCGGGCGGACGCTTCGCGCACGAGGACCACCTGCGTCTCGCGTGGATCGTGCTGCGGCGGGACGGCCTCGCGCGCGGCGAGGAGCGCATCGCAGATCTCGTCCGCCACCTCGCCGCCGCTCTCGGAGCACCGGGCCGGTATCACGAGACCGTCACCCGCGCGTGGACGCGCCTCGTCGCAGCGTCCCTGTCGGGAACGCCGGGCGACACGAGCTTCACGCAGTTCCTCGCCGCCAATCCCGCCCTCGCGAGCCGCGACGGCCTCGCCCGCCACTACAGCCCCGGACTGCTCGCAACGGCGGAGGCGCGCGAGCGGTGGGTGGCGCCGGATCGCGCGCCGCTGGCACACATGCCCTTCGACTCGCTCACGCGGGCGCGTCTCGACGTTCGCGCGCGACGGTTGCGCACCGCGTTCCTGGTCGGCGCCATCACGGACGCGCTCGCGCTGATCCCGATGCTGATCCCGTCGATGTCGTTCATCCTGTGGGGCTTCGAGGACCCCACCGCGCCCTACCGCTTCGCGATGGGCTACGCGGCGAGCCTGATGCTGGCGTGGACGGCGCTTCTCCTCTGGGCGGCGCGGCGCCCACTGGAGCGCGCCTTTGTCGCCCCGCTCACCGTGCTGGTGATCTACGGACTGGTCGCGACGGAGCTGCTGGGCGTCGTCGCCGGCGACATCGCGCGCTGGCGGATGCTTCCGACTCTGATCCTGCAGGCCGTGCTGCTGTGGCTCTTCGCCAGCGCGTATCACGGGTGGCGGATCGCACCGTCGACGTCCCACGATGCCGCGTCCGCCTGACGAGAAGCGTCGCCGCGCGCTGCTCGACGCCCTGGTCGACGCGTTCGCTGCGGGCGGCATCGGCGGCCGCTCGCTGCGCGAGGTCGCGGACGCGGTCGGCACCAGCCACCGCATGCTGCTGCACCACTTCGGCTCGCGCGACGAGCTGCTGCTCGCGATCGTGAACGAGGTCGAGCGACGGCAGGCGGCAGAACTCGGCGCGCTGCCCGACGATCCCGCCGACGCGATGGCCGCGATGTGGAAGATCCTGCGCCAGCCGCGGCTGCGGCCCTTCGCCCGTCTGTTCTTCGAGTGCTACGCGCGCGCCGCACACGGCGAGGAGCCATTCACGCGCATGCTGCCCGGCGCGATCGACGGCTGGCTCGCGGCACTCGACGCGCGCAGCGACGGCAAGGGCGATCCGGCGCTCGCGCGCCTCGGCCTCGCCGTCTTCCGCGGGCTGCTGCTCGACCTCGTCGCGAGCGGCGACGAGCGCGGCGTCGACGCGGCGGCCGACCGCTTCGTCAAGCTGCTGCGCGGCGCCGCGCGGCGCCGGAGCTAGCGTCCGAGCGGAACGAAGGGCCGCGCCTTGCCCGACGGTCCCGGCTCGATCGACGTCGTCACCTCGACGTCGAAGCGCGCCCGTTCGCCGAGTGCCGCGCGGGCCGCGGCCTCGATCGCGGTGACCTTCGCCGCGTCCGGCGCGCCGAGCGGAACGATCCGCAGGACGATCGAGCGCGCGCCGCGCTGCACGAGCTGCTGCTGCCGGACCCACGCGAGGTGCGATCGCACGACGTTCAGGATCTCCCAGGGGTGCAGCACGCCCCCGTCACCGAGATCGAAGCCGTCGATGGTGCGGCCGCAGACGTCGAGCAGGGTCGAGAGCGCGGCCCCGCACGGGCACGGCGCCGGTCCGCGCACCGCGACGTCACCGACGCGATAGCGCACGAGCGGCATGGCACGCGAGAACAGGCTGGTCGCGACGACGTCGCCGCGCTCGCCGACCGCGACCTCGCGGCCGTCGGGTCCGACGACTTCGATCACGTGGGCGTCGTCGCACACGTGGTAGGTTCCGGCGCCGGCCGGACACTGCCAGGCGATCAGGTTGAGCTCGTTGCAGCCGTAGAAGTCGACGATCGGCGCGCCCAGCGCCGCGATCCGCGCGCGGAGCGGCGGCGTCAGGAGCTCGCCGCCGGTCATCACCAGCCGCGGCCGGACCCCGTGCTCCGCAGCGGTGTCGGCGAAGCGTGCGACCACGCTGGTCATGCCGGCGACGGTGTCGGGACGGAACGCCGCGACCGACGCTCCCGCGTCGTTCCCGAGGCCGTCGAAGACGCGCCGCGGCCAGAGACCGGCGCGCCGCGTGAGGCGGATCGCGAGCGGCTCGTCCCCGGGCCGCTCCGTCAAGCGAAAGTCGAGCATCGCGAGCCGGTCGTACGGGCGGTGGCCGCACCAGCGGAGCGCGCGCCAGCGGAACGCGTTGAGCAGGCGCTCCTCCGCCCACGTGCGCTTGACGACCATCCGCTCGCCCGTCGAGCCGCTGGTCGTGCGGTCGACGAGGGATCCGGGCGCGACGCCACGCGCGAGC
The DNA here is from genome assembly GCA_046327915.1 of Binatia bacterium. Taxonomy (GTDB): domain Bacteria; phylum Desulfobacterota; class Binatia; order UBA12015; family UBA12015; genus VGTK01. The sequence continues at coordinate 126,802 of JAXLXO010000008.1, forward strand.
ACCTGATCCTGCCCTGCGTCGCGGTAGTCGCGCTTCGTCGTCGTGGGCAGGCGCGCGAGATCGCTCACGCCACGGACGTCCTGCGGCGCGATGCCGGCGTCGCGCAGCAGGCGCGCCACGAACGGGACCCGTTCCCCGGAGTCCGCGAGCAGCTGCCGCAGCGCCGCGTCACGGCGCCGCTCGAGCACCGCGCGCTCCGACGGCACGCGCTCCGTCAGCGCGAGCGCGAGCATCCGGAGCGGCGTCGCGCCGGTCATCGCGCCGGACATCACGCCGGCCGTCGCGCGGCTCCGCACGCCCGGCGCTCGGCCTCGCGGTAGAAGCTCGCATAGCGCGGCACGATCCGCGTCACGTCGAAGCGCTCGACCGCGATGCGGCGCCCGGCCTCGCCCATCGCACGCGCGCGATGCCGGTCCGCGAGGATTCCGAGAATCGCCGAGGCCATTCCGTCCACGTCACCGACGGGCAGCAGACGTCCGCACACGCCGTCCTCGACGACCTCCGGAACGCCGCCGGCGCGGCTCGCGACCACCGGCACGCCGCAGCTCATCGCCTCGAGTGCTGCGACCCCGAACGACTCGGAGGCGCTCGGCATCAGCAGCACGTCGGCGCGCGCGAGAAAGTCCGCGACCCGGAGCTGCTCGCCCGCGAGTTCGACGCGGTCGGCGACACCGAGCTTCGCCGCACGGTCGCGCACGGTCGCCGCGTCCGGCCCGTCACCGACGATCAGGAGGCGGCAGGGCGTGCGGTCCGCAACGCGCGTCAGGACGTCGACGCAATCGGCCGCGCGCTTGACGGGGCGGAGGGTCGAGACGTGCAGCAGCGTCCGCTCCGGACGATCCGCGCCCGAGATCGCCGCGCACGGCCGGAACGCGTCGGGGTCGACGAAGTTCGGGATCACGTGCGGTGGCGCCACGCCGAAGACCGCGACCGCCGCGTCCGCGAGCGCACGCGACACCGCGGTCACGCCGTCGCTCGCCGCGATCGCGCGGCCGATCGCGGCGCGCGCCGACGCGTCGCCGGCGGACGCGGTCACGTCCGTTCCGTGCAGCGTCGAGACCACCGTCAGCCGATGCCGGCCTTCGAGCAGGTCGCGGGCGAGGCACGCGACGACCGCGTGCGGCGCCGCGTAGTGCGCGTGCAGCACGTCGAGCCGCTCCGCGAGCGCGACGTCTGCGACGCTTCGCGCCGCCACCGCGGGATCCCCCTCACCGCACAGCGCGTGGAACCGGATCCCGTTCGGCAGCGGGTCGAGCCGGAACGGACGCGCCGGTGCGATCACGTGCACCGCGTGCCCCTGTCGAGCGAGCTCGCACGCGAGCCCCGTGGCGACGGTTCCGCTGCCGCCCGCGGACGCGAAGCACAGCACGCCGACGTTCATCAGGGCAGCGGATCCGAAGGACGCGCGAGCACGCGCACGGGGTCGTCGACGAGCAGCGTGTCGCGGACGAAGAACGCCTCGCCCACGCGCGCCTGGACGAGCGAGCCGTAGTAGCGGTGCCGCGCGTCGAGGCGCTCGAGGAATCCCGCGGCCGAGACCGCGGACGGCGGCGCAGTGCTCGCAGGGTCGTACAACTGCGTGCGGTGGCAGAGGATCGCGTCGCGGCGCGCGTCGGCGAAGTCGCTCACGTCGACGACGAAGCTCGGCGCCACCGACGCGGGCAGACCGAAGTGCGCGACCGCGGACGGCCGGTGCGCGGCGAGACCGTCCGCACCCGGCGCGAACTTCGCCACGCCGGCGAGGTAAGCGGCCGCGACCACCGCACGCGCGGCCGCGGCGTGATCCGGGTGCGGCTGGTCGGGATGGTGCGTGAGCACGAGCCGCGGACGCAGCCGGCGCAGCACCTCGACGATCGCGCTCCGCCCGCGCTCCGAGTCGTCGAGCCGCGCGTCGCCGAGGTCGAGCGACTCGCGGTGCGCGAGCCGCAGGACGCCGGCGGCGCGCTCGGCCTCCGCCGCGCGCTCGTCCGCGGTGCCGCGCGTCGCGGCCTCGCCGCGCGTAAGGTCGACGATCCCGGTCGTGTAGCCGAGGGCCGCGAGCCGCAGCAGCGTTCCGCCCGCGAACAGCTCGACGTCGTCCGGGTGGGCGCCGATCGCGAGGACGTCGACGCTGTCGGCGCGCGGCATCGGCGCGTCATAGCCCCGCTCCCGTCGCGTGTCGATCATCGACCGCCGCCCCGCGGACCTGATACGCCCGCACGAGGAGGAAACGACCATGGACTTCGGATCCGGCAGCCTCGCGAACCTCGCCCGCATCCGCGACTACGAGAGCCAGCGGCTGTCGTCGTGGGATCGCACCGGCGGCAACCGCGACTGCCTGATCGTCCCGCCCGGCGAGCGCGCCACGCTCGGCGAGGTCTCCGGGGCGGGCATCGTCAAGCACATCTGGATGACCATGATGTCGTGGCCGGCCGAGGAGCACGAGCTGCGGCAGACGGTGCTGCGCATGTGGTGGGACGGTGCGGAGCGGCCGAGCGTCGAGGTCCCGCTCGGCGACTTCTTCGGCATCGGCTTCGGGCTGCGGCGCAACTTCAGCTCGCTGCCGCTGCAGATGAGCCCGCAGGAGGGACGCGGCTTCAACTGCTGGTTCCCGATGCCGTTCGCCGACGGCGCGCGCTTCGAGATCGAGAATCAGGGCACGCAGACGCGCTTCTTCTACTTCTACGTGGACTGGGAGCAGCATCGCGCGATCGACCCGCAGCTCGGACGCTTCCACGCGTGGTGGAATCGCGTGTCGCGCACCGCCGGCACCGCGCTCGAGGACGGCTACTCGCGTGAGGACTACGGCTACTCGGAGAAGCGTCCGGCGGGCCCCGGCTTCGCGATGACCGGACCGTGGCAGAGGCCCAACCTCGACGGCGCGCGCAACTACGCGATCCTCGACGTGCGCGGCGACGGGCACTACGTCGGCTGCAACCTCAACGTCGACGTCTTCGAGCGCCAGGTGAACGACTGGTACGGCGAGGGCGACGACATGATCTTCGTCGACGACGAGCCGTGGCCGCCGCGCCTGCACGGCACCGGCACCGAGGACTACTTCAACACCGCCTTCTGCCCGAAGGAGGAGTTCAGCGCGCCCCATCATGGCTTGACGGTGTACAGCGGGACCGAGGACTGGCCGTGGGGCGGGAAGAACTCGATGTACCGCTTCCACGTCGAGGATCCGATCCGCTTCCGCCGCGCGCTGCGCGTGACGATCGAGACCGGGCACAACAACGCGCTCGCGAACGACTACTCGAGCACGGCGTACTGGTACCAGCGCGGCGTCAATCAAGAGCTGTCGCCGCTGCCGCCGGTCGAGGCGCGGCTGCCGCGCTGACGGCGGCCGCGCGCCGAGGCGCTCAGACGCTCGCCGACTGCCCGCGGTCGTCGCCGTGCGAACGCAGCTCGGCCGCGCCCGCGTCGCGCGACTCCGCGTCCACGACGCTGCCGCCGATCGTGCGGTGCATGCCGAGGATCACCGCACGCGTGCGGTCGCGCAGCTCGTCGACGCGCTCGCCCTCGCTGCCGTCAGGCGCGGGACGCAGCGGCGCACCGATCTTGACCGCGACGTGGCGCAGCACGCCGTGCCCGAGGTCGAAGGCGCCCTTCTGCATCAGCTGGTGCGTGCCGTCGAGCGCGATCGGCACGATCGGAACGTTCGCGGCGACCGCCGCCGAGAACGCGCCGGCCTTGAACGGCCGCACGATGCCGTCCTCGCTGCGCGTGCCTTCGGGGAAGATCAGCAGCGGCTTGCCGCGCGAAAGCACCTGCCGGAAGCGCTCGACGACGGCGGCGGCGGCTTCCGGTCCCGCACCGCGATCGACCGGCACGTGTCCCGAGAGGCGCAGGTGCCAGCCGAGGATCGGGATTCTCATCAGCGAGCGCTTCGCCGCCCACTTGTAGTCGCCCGGGAGCACGCTGCCGAGGACCAGGATGTCGACCAGGCTCTGGTGGTTCGAGCAGTAGATGAACGGTCCGTCCTGCGGCACGTTCTCGAGGCCGCTCGCGTCGACCTGGATGTCGAGGCCGCGCACGCTCGACTTGCACCACGCGCGCATCGCCCAGAGGCTCGCGCGGTGCTCGCGCGTCAGCGGACCGACGCCGAGCGAGACCGCTCCGTACCCCACCGTGCGCGCGACGAACGGCACCCAGTGCGTCGTCGCGCGGACCGCCTCCCTGAGCTTCATCCCCGCTCGACGCTAACAAGCCCGTGGCCCGCTCGAAACGGTGTCCTTGCCCGCACGCGCCAGCGCGCGACCGGGCCCGCGAAGGCGCCCGACGTCAGCTCGGCAGCTCGAGCCGCCCGCCGCGCCGGTCGTCCCGCGCGAGCCACCAGGCCCACGCGATCAGGACGAACTGCAGCGGCAGGCGCAGCCATGCGGCCGTCTGCGACGGCTGTCCTGCGGCCGGAGGCGGGTCGAACTGCACGTTCGCCATCGCCATGTGGACGTTCGCGGGGAACACCGCGACGAAGAGCGCGATCGCTCCCCACGCGGCGAGACGCTGCGTCGCCGGCACCAGCAGCCCGATGCCGAGCGCGATCTCGATGACGCCCGAGACGTACACGATCTCCCAGTGCCACGGCAGGTACGGCGGCATGATCTGCACGAAGAACCAGGGGTCGCGGAAGTGCATCACGCCGGCGCCGATCAGGACGGCGGCGAGCAGCACGCGGAGCACGGTCTTCACCATCGGAAACGCCTCCTCACGAGAAGCGCGGCAGGATCTCGGTGCCGAACAGCTCGATCTGCGGGATCAGCTCGCCGGCCGGCGCGACCGGGAACAGGATGAACTTGGTGCAGCCCGCGTCGACGAACGAGCGCAGCCGCGCGACGACCTGGTCGACGGTGCCGATCGCGGTGCGCTCGTCGAGCGCCTCCTGCGGAATCGGCGCACGCTTGAGGAACTTGTGCGCCGCCTCGCGCGCGGCGTCGGCGTCGCGGCTGACGTGCGTCAAGAGCAGAGCGCCGGCCTCGCCGGGCTCGATCTGCCGTCCGAGCTCCGCGCCGTACGCGGTGAGCTTCTCCATCCCGGATGCGAACTCGCGCGCGGTGATGAACGACGGCATCCAGCCGTCGCCGTAGCGGGCGACGCGCTTCAGCGCGAGGTCGCTCTGCCCGCCGATCCACACGTCGAGCGGACCGCCGACCGGACGCGGCTCGAGGGTGACGTTCTCGAAGCGGTAGAAGCGTCCCTGGTGCGTGACGTTCGGCGCCGACCAGAGCTTGCGCATCACCTCGACGCCCTCGCGCATGCGCGCGCCGCGCTCGTTCTCCGGAATGCCCGACACCGTGGACTCGCGCACGTCGCCGCCGAGCCCGACCGCCATGATCACGCGCCGCCGTCCGCCGGTCAGGTGGTCGAGCGAGGCGTAGGTCTTCGCGACGTGGATCGGGTCGCGCGCCGGCAGCGACAGCACGCTCGGGCCCATCTTGATGCGCTTCGTGCGTGCCGCGAACAGCGCCATCAGGCACGCGACGTCGAGGCTCGGCTGGCGCGACACGACGTGATCCGATGGCCAGATCGAGTCGAGCCCGAGCTCCTCGACGCGCTCGGCGAACGCACAGATCTCGTCGGGGCCGGGAATTCCCGCCCGGCTGATGCTGAAGCCGACTCCGATCTTCACCTTGCCCACGGCGCACCTCCGAAGCGCGCACTCTGGCACAGCGACGCGCTCGGACGAAGCCGTCGGCGCGGCGCGGCTTCGCACCAGCTACGCAAAATCGGCTCTTGCGGATCTCCGCTCATCCGGCAGACTCGGGCGGCCCGGCCGTCCGGCCGGGGCAACCAGAGGGGGGAGACATGGGAGTTCGTCGCATCGCGCTCGTGGCGCTGCTCGGCACGCTCTCGCTCGGCGGCATCGCGTCCGCGGACGAGATCGTCGTGCAGGGGGACAAGCTGCGCGGAACGGTGGTCACGGTGACCGCGAAGACCGTCGTGTTCGAGACCAAGTACGGCAAGGGCAACATCGAGATCCCGATCGAGGAGGTGCAGAGCATCACCACCGAGAAGGAGTACGTGTTCTCGCACGGCGACGACGACACGACGCAGGGACGCATCCTCGGCGTCGAGGAAGGCGTCGTTCTGGTCGGCCCCGAGGGCAGCGATCCGGTCCGCGTGAAGACCGGCGACATCCAGCTCGTGCAGTCGCGCGAGGCGTACGAGGAGTCGCCGCTCGCCGCCGCCAAGAGCAAACTCCGCTACTGGAGCGGCAACCTCGACCTCGGCTTCAGCCTGACGCAGAGCACGGTCGACTCGACCAGCTTCGGCGCGGGACTCGGTGCGCAACGCGTGAAGGGGCCGAGCCGCCTGTCGTTCAACTCGGGCTTCACCTACGCCACGCAGAAGAAGCGCGGCGAGACCGAGACCAAGCTCTCCGACCAGCTGTTCGGCAAGGTGCGCCAGGAGTACGACCTCACCCCGAGCTTCTTCGGCTACGGCAACGGCTGGCTCGAGTACAACGGCATCCAGCGCCTCAGCGTGCGCGGCATCCCGGAGGCCGGCGTCGGCTACAAGTTCTGGAAGTCGGAGGAGAAGGACAGCACCGACTTCTTCGCCGGCACGGTCGGCGGCTCGTGGGTTTACGAGAAGTACTTCGGCGGGCTCGACCAGGACTACTTCGCGGTGTCGTTCGGCCTGCAGGCGCAGGTGCCCCTGCCCTACGGCTCGAAGTTCACCGGCAGCGTGAGCTACCTGCCCAGCGTCTCGGACTTCCAGAACGACTTCCTGATCAAGTCCGAGGCGGCCGTGCTGTTCCCGCTGTACAAGCAGCTCTCGGCCAAGTTCTCGATCGCCAACGACTACGACAACACGCCGGCGCCCGGCACCAGCTTCAACTACCTGACGACGCTGATCGGCCTGTCCGCGTCGCTCTGACGTCCGCGACATGCGCGCGACCGTCCGTCGCCTTCGGGCGGCAGACGGTCGCGCGCGTCGCTCGGGTTCCGGTGCTCAGCCGACGTGCTCGCCGGGAACCCACCAGCCGTGGAAGCCGAAGGGCACGCGGCGCGGCAGCTCGACCTCGGCGATGGGGCCGCGCGCGATGCGCAGTGCCTCGAACACGGCGAGCACGCTCGCATCGCGTCCGCGGTCGTAGACGAAGGCGAGCACGTAGCCCTCTCCTTCGCCGGCGCCCGCCGGGACGAACAGGGCCTCGCCCGCGTGGCGGTGCAGGCCCGGATCCCAGATCTCCTCGGCACCGGTCCGGAAGTCGATGCGGCCGATGCCGCCGAGATCGACGGTGTCGGGATGGCTGCGGAACTGGGCGAACCACCCGTTGCTGTACTCGGCGCGGCCGGTGAAGCGTCGGTCGTGCGTCGCGAGGTCGAGCTGGCTTCGGCTCACCAGCTCGTCGCGAAACGTCAGCTGCGCGCCGCCCGTCCCGACGCGCCAGCGCGTCACCGTGGAATCCCCGTCGCCACGGTTGCCCGTCGCGAAGACCGACGGCAGGCGCGAGACGTCGATGACCACGTCGTCGCCGTCGCGGAACGCATTGACGTCGTGGAAGACGTAGCACGGCTCGATCTCGACCCAGCGGATCTCCGACCCCGGTCTTCCGAACGGCAGGATGCCGATCCGCGCACCGTACTCCGGCGTCCACTTGAAGCCCGCGAGCGGCTCTTCGAGCGCGTTCTGCAGGTCGAACACCACCGGACACTCCCAGAACACCGCCTCGCGATCCGTGATCGCGAAGGAGTGAATCATGGTCGGCTTCTCGGTCGCGATCGGCTCGGCCGAAATGACGCGGCCGGTCTCGTCCGCCACGTAGTACGTGAGGTACGGCGGCAGGAACCAGTACCCGAAGAAGTGGAGGTAGCCGGTCGCGGGGTCGACCTTCGCGTGCGCGGTGAACGAGTTCGACGCGCGGCCGTCGAACGTGTGCACGCCGACGGTGGAGAGGTCGCGCGGGTCGATCTCGAAGGCCGCGCCGATCTCGCCCGAGCTGAGCAGCCGGCCGCCCTGGAAGATGACGCTCACGTTGCTGGTGCCGTTCGCGCCACCCGGCGGCAACCCGGCACCGATCGCCTCGTCGAAGCTGATGCCGCCCTCGTAGAAGGCGGTCCGCACGTAGCGGTTGCGGTACCAGCGGGCGCGTCCGCGCTCGAGCCGCACCCCGTGCACCATGCCGTCGCCGAGAAACCAGTGCGGCGAGTCGTCGGCCTGCGGATTCGAGCCATTGCGCGCGTAGAGTCCGTCGAGCTCGGGCGGCAGCTTGCCACGTACCGGAAGGTCGAATGCGTCGATCTCGTCGTGGACGGAGGCGAAGTTGCCCTGCAGCCACCATGGGCGGTTCGGGTCGACTACCAGCGGGCCCGCGGACGACGACGTCGCGTCGCCGCAGGCGGCAAGCAGCGCCGGCGGGAGGGCCAGTGCGCCAGCGGCGAGGAAGCTGCCGCGAAGGAAGGAGCGACGGTCGAGCGGGGGGCCTGCCGCGGGTCTTGGTCTCGGGTGCATGTCGGTCTCCTCAGTCGAGAGGCGTTGTTCCCGCTTTTATATCCAGATTATATTAAACGTGACAATCCGGTTTCGACGCCCCCCGACATGCCCGTCACGCAAGGCTTCTGGAGCAGGATCTGTTTCCTCGTGTTAGGGTCACGGGCGATGAACCGTCGCGGTCGCCGCGCCACCGGGACGTCGCTGGCCGTGTCGTCCGCCGAGACCCGTCGTGCGATCCTCGAGGCCAGCGAGCAGATTCTCGCCGCCCGCGACGCCGACGAGCTGTCCATCCGCGAGGTGTGCGCGCGGGCCGGCGTCACCGCACCGACGGTGTACCACCACTTCGGCGACCGACAGGCGCTGATCGACCGGGTCGTCGACGACTGCTTCGCACGCTTCGGGCAGTGGCTGCTCGAGCATCCCGCGCCGGCGGATCCCGTCGATGCGCTGCACTGGGGATTCGACCGCTACGTGGAGTTCGGCCTCGCCCACCCCAACCAGTACCGGCTGCTGTTCGGTCGAAGGCACGCGACGCCGTCCGCCCAGGGGCTCGCTGCGTACGACCGCCTGCGTCGCGGGATGAGCGACGTCGCCCGCGCCGGCCGGCTTCGCGACGACTCCGACGTCGACGCCGCGACGCTCGCCTACTGGACGGCGATGCACGGCGTGACCGCGCTCGCGATCCTCGGCGTCGTACCTCCGGGCAGCCGCGTCCTGGCACTCGCGCGGGAAGCGATCATCGAGCGCATCACGAAGCCGCGCCCGCCGGAGCGGACACGCCGGTCACCAGCCGTGCCCCGCCCCGTACGCAGACCGGGGCGCACCGCGCGGCGGTGACGGGCGTATCCGAACGTCTCCGGACGTATCCGGATTGACAGATGGGCCTGCGGTTTGTGTCATGCTCCGCGCCGGCGCAACCAAGGGCGCCGGCCGGAGGGAATTCGCGATGCCCGAACGCACACCGCTGCGCTCACGATCCTGGCTGCTGCTCGCGGCGAGCGTGCTCTTCCTGAGCGCCTGCTCGGACGGCGGATCGTCGTCGCCGAAGACGCCCGAGGAGCTCGGCATCGACCTGACGAACGCCGATCGCTGCGACCCGCTGGTTCCCGAACGCTGCCTGCTGCCGCTGCCGAACGACTTCTACACGGTCGCGGACGACGCCATGCCGAACGGCCACCGCATCGAGTTCGCGGCAGAGTCGCTGCCGGCGAACACCAAGGGCGTGCACGTCGACCCGACGGCGTGGCGGCGCAGCGACGGCTTCAGCCCGGGCTCCGCGGTGCTCGCGTTCCTGCCCGGCGTCGACCTCGCCGCCTCGCGGACGGCACGCATCGACGACATCGGCCGCTCGCTCGACGACGACTCGCCGACGGTGGTGATCGACATCGTGACCGGCAAGCGGGTTCCGCACTGGGTGGAGCTCGACCAGAACGCGCCCGAGGGCGAGCGCACCCTGATCCTGCGCGCCGCCGTCAACTATCTGGACGGAAACCGCTACACGGTCGCGCTCCGCGGCCTCGTCGACGCATCGGGTACGCCGATCGCGCCGTCGCCCGCGTTCCGCGCCTACCGCGACGGTCAGCGCACCACCGACGCCGCGTTCGAGGCGCGCCGCCCGCACTTCGAGGCGATCTTCGACGGGCTCGACTTCCGCGGCATCGCGCGCGACGACCTGCAGCTCGCGTTCGACTTCACCGTCGCCTCGACCGAGAACATCACCGGCGGCATGATCCGCATGCGCGACGACGCGTTCGCACGCCTCCTCGACGCGGCGCCGTCGTTCACCGTGGACAACGTCGAGGAGGACGTGCGGCCGGAGATCGCGCGCCGCATCACCGGGACGTACCGCGTCCCGAGCTACCTGACCGGCGACGGCGGCCCCGGCTCGTCGCTCGCGCTCAGCGCGGCCGGGCTGCCGATCTGGCAGGGCAAGAATCTGGTCGCGCCGTTCCAGTGCACGATCCCGCCGTCCGCGCTCACCACGACCGCCGCACCGCGCGGCGCGGTGTACGGACACGGGCTGCTCGGCGACTACGGCGAGGTGAACTCGTCGATCGTGCGCGAGATGGCACAGCGCTACGTGATGACCTACTGCGCCACCAACGAGATCGGCATGGCCGAGGAGGACGTCGGCAACGCCGTCAAGATCCTCGGCGACCTGTCGACCTTCAACACGCTCGCCGACCGCCTGCAGCAGGGCCTGCTGAACGAGCTCTTCCTGGCGCGCCTGATGGTCAACGCCGGCGGCTTCGTGTCGCACCCCGCGTTCCAGCGCGACGACGGCAGCCCGCTCATCGACCGTACGCAGCTCTACTACGACGGCAACAGCCAGGGGGCGATCCTCGGCGGCGCGCTGCTCGCGATCGGGCAGGACTTCACGCGCGGCGTGCTCGGCGAGGCCGGCATGAACTACTCGTTCCTGCTGCAACGCAGCGTCGACTTCGACGACTACAAGATCATCTACGCGCCCGCGTACCCCGATCCGTACGACCAGCTGATCGGCGTGCAGATCATCCAGATGCTGTGGGATCGCGGCGAGACCAACGGCTACGCGAACCACGTGACGCGCGACCCGCTGCCGAACACGCCCGTCAAGACCGTGCTGCTGCTCGGCGCAGTCGGCGACCACCAGGTGTCGGAGTACTCGCTGCAGGTGCAGGCGCGCACGATGGGTGCGAACGGTCACGTCCCATACGCGGCACCGGACCGCTCGACCAACGAGGACAAGGGCTGGGGCATCGAGCCCATCCCGTCGTATCCGTGGCCGGGCTCCGCGTACTTCCTGTTCGACACCGGCTCGCCGCTGTCGCCGCTGGTCAACCTGCCGCCGCGCGAGGGCCACGACCCGCACGACGACACGCCGCGCATCCCGGCCGCGCAGGACCTGAAGGACGCCTTCATGCGTCCCGACGGCGTCGCGATCGACGTCTGCAACGGCGCGCCGTGCACGGGGCCGCAGTTTGATTGACGACGGGGCGCGTGAGGCACTGGCTCGCCTCACGCGCGACTTCACCGACGGCTTCAACCGCGACGACCTCGAGGCCGTGATGTCATACTTCGCGGAGGACGCGGTCTACGACGAATTCGACGGCCGGCGGCACGTGGGAGTCGCCGCGATCCGCGCGGCCTTCGTCCCGCAGTTCCGCGGCGACTTCGGCCGCATCCGGTTCCACGAGGAGGACCTGTTCGTCGATCCTGCGGCGGGGCGTGCGCTCATCTCGTGGACGTGCACGCTCGAGCGCGACGGCAAGACGCGCGCGTGGCGCGGGCTCGACGTCCTTCACGTGCGAGACGGCAGGATCGTCGTCAAGGAGACCTACGCGAAGGCGGAGCGGCCGAAGACGGAAGCGCGCTGAGCACCGCGTGCGTCAGGCGGACCTGACGAGGCGGTACCTCGCGCCCCACCAGCAGGATCGCGGGACCGCTCCTCGGCCCGACGTCGGTGCGTGCGGCGAGCACGATGTCGCCGTCGCGCTGCCGATTCACCGGCACGGGAGTGCCCGAATCTGTGGCTTGTCGGAGTCACGGCCGAGGCGTAGCGTGTCGCGATGCGCCTGCTCCTGATCTGCTTGACTCTCATCGCATGGGAGGCCTCCGCGTATGCGGTGTGCCCCGGTACCGGGCCGAACGGGCCGTGCAGCGGCTTCGGCACGTGCAACGTGGACACCTGCTCGTGCTCCCCCGGCTTCTCGGGTCCGGACTGCTTCTCGCCGGTCGTCATCAGCGCAGATCCCGCCACAGGTATCGAACCGGGTCTCACCACGGTCACGCTCGTCGGTCACCTCTTCGGGAACTCGGGGTCGGTACGGGTCAACGGAACGCTCGCGTTCCTTCTGAGCTACACCGACAGCCGCATCCAGTTCCTTGCGCCGGACGTCGCGGGTGTCGCCAGCGTTACCGTGGAGCGTACCCAGGACGGCCGGATCAGTGCCGGCTTTCCGATCAGCTTCGTTACACCGACAGTCCAGTGCCCTGCGCTCGCGCCGCCAGCGAACGGCCGGGTCAGCTCCACCGACGGACGCAACGCCGGCAGCGTTGCCACGTTCACCTGCGACGCGGGCTACGAGCCGACCAGCGTCGCCACGCTCACCTGCTCGGCGAGCGGAGAGTGGAGTGCGCCGTTCCCCGCCTGCGTCAACATCTGCGAGACCGCTCTTCTGACCTGCAACCAGGACATCCTCGACGCGGAGGCCAGGCTCGCCACGGCGCAGGAAAACCTCGCGCGTGCCGAGGAGAGAGTGCTGCGCCTCGAAGCGCTCCTCGCCGCCGACGCCGCGGACCACCTGGGCGTGGGCTCCACTGTCGGCGCGGGCTCGGTCCTTGGCTGTCGCGCGAAGGTCGGGAAGGACGTCGAGATCGGAGCGAGCGCATTCCTCGGCAACGGCGCGCGCATCGGCGCCGAAGCCGTGATCGGCGCGCGTGTCACCTTCGGCAGCGGCGTCAGCGTCGGCGCGGGGGCGGTGATCGGCGACGACGCCGTGCTGGGCGATCGGGTGGTCGTCCGGCGAGGAGCCATCGTCCCGCCGGGGACCAGCGTGCCAGCGGGGACCGTGGTGAGCCGATAGAGGGGATGCCGGCGCACGCCTTCAGTGGCCGACCTTCTCCTCGATCTTTCGCACGCGCCCCTTCAGGTCCTCGACGTCCCGCTCGAGGACGTCGACGTGTGGGTGTGAAAGCGCTCGTGGCGAGCCTGATCGAGCGCGATCTGACGCATGAACTTTCCAAGGTCGGACAGTCCCTGCTCGGTTCGTCCGAGGCGCTGGTCCATGGTCTCGAGGCGGTCGTCCATGGACTCGAGGCGCTGGTCCATGGACTCGAGGCGCTCGTCCATGGAGCCGAGGCGCGACTCGACCGCCGCCAGGCGCCGGTTCGTCTGCCGCGCCTCGTCGCGGATCTCGCGCAGGATCTCGACCGTCAGATCGCTCGTCGTCATGGGCGGCAGGATAGACCCCGGGGCGAGCCTGCGACAAGTGCAGGGATGACAAACGCGGGGCCGCGCTCAGCCATGCTGCGGCTCGGCCGGCGACGCCCCCGCGAGGAGCCCGCGCGCCCGTCAGGCGGACCTGACGAGGCGGTACTTGTCGAGCGCGACGCGCGCCGACACGCGCTCGCCCAGCAGCTCGTCCCAGCCCGTACCGGCGAGGAGTCGCTCCGCGACCGCACGTGCATCCGCGTCGAGCGCGTCGTGCACGTCCTGCGCGCGCTGCACCATGAACAGCGTGTACGGCGTCGATACGCGCATCGCGTCCACGCCGCACACCTTCGTCGCGTGGCCACCGACGGCGCGCGGCAGCGGCGCGCCGATCCCGGCCGCCGCGAGCGGCTCGCGCAGCGCGCGCACGATGTCGCCGACGTACGGCACGGCCGCGCGGCCGGTGAGGCGCAGCAGCTCGCGCAGGCTCTCCGGCGGCGCCGACGGATCGAGCCACTCGCCCGACGTGAACGGATCCGCGTTGTCGACGCGCATGATCCAGTGCGTGACGCCGGGAGCGCGCCGCCACATGATCCGGTGCGGCTCCTCGTCGAGGTACAGGTGCGCGTGTCCGGTGCCGCAGAGCGAGAAGTCGGCGAGCGACGGCACGTCGCCGAGCAGGAACGGGCTCGACTTCAGGTGCGTCTCGAGCGCGTCGAGCAGCTCCTCGTAGTGGCGCTCGATCGCCGGGATGGTGCGCTCGTCGATGCCGATCATCGGCGCGTAGCCGCCGATCATCTTGCGCGCGCCCTCCGCCAGCGCGGGCTCGCCGCTCATCGCGACCGCGCGCGACTTCCCCTCCTCGATCGCCTCCGGCTTGATCCAGCGGTAGTAGATGCCGAGGAGCGGCATGAACTCGTCGTGGTAGAGCTCGAAGATCCGGCCGAGCAGCTTGACCACCGGATCGGGCGACTCGACGGGAATCTCGGGGTGGCGCGCCTCGAGCAGGTCGATGATCAGGCTCGAGTCCTGCACGCACTCGCCTTCCGGCGTGAACACGATCGGGATCATGCGGTTGCCGGTGAGATCCTCGGCCTCCTGCCAGCGTGCCTGCGTCGCGAGCTGCTCGACCCAGCGCAGCCCCTTGCGGCCGAAGACCGGCCGAACCTTGGCGGTGAACATCGACATCTCCGACCCGTAGAGCCGGTAGAGGCCGAGAGCCCGCGCGGTCTCGAGCGACATTCCCTGCGCACGCATCACGCGATCCCTTCCCGCGGCGCGCCGCGCGTCACTGTCCGAGCGGCGGCAGGTAGCCGACCTGGTTGACGAGCGGTGCCGCGACCAGCGCGTAGGTGTCGGCGAGCCCCGCGACGCGGTTCTCGTAGCCCGCCCCGTCGAGGCTCTCCTTCGTGGTGAGCTCGGCGAACGCGGCGCGGCTCGGGAAGTTGTTGATGCGCACCTGGTCCCAGATGCGGCCATCGCCGATCAGCTCGGCCTCGACGTCGAGCTTGATCCCGGGACGCACGCCGAGCGGCAGCGCCTGCGGGACTCGGCCCTGCTCGTAGAGGTCGAATGCCTCGCGGCCGGTGAGCGTCGTCGGACGCCCGTCGGCGTACTGCGCCTTCTCGTTGAAGTGGAGGAGATGAACGAGGTTGACCGGCTGATCGTCCGCGGTCGGCGGGAACGGCACCTTCGTCAGATCCACGCGGCGCAGGTCCTCGGGCAGCTGGTCCGGCGCGGGATGCGCGACCAGCACGATCGTGCGCTCGACGCCGGCGACCTTGTGCGCCACGGCGGTGCGGAAGTCGGGGCGCGAGATCATCTCGATCAGCTTCGCACGGCTCGGGTACAGCACCACCGCGATCTGGTCCCACGTCTGCCCGTCGCCGGGCAGCGGCATGCGCTCGACGGCGCCGACGTAGAACGGCTCGGCACCGATGTCGGCGAGCATCGGCAGGACGAGCAGGTTGTAGAGCGCGTCCGCCTCGACGCCGGTGAGGTCGGCCGGGCGTCCGTCGCGGTACTCGGCATGCTCGCGGTGGTGGATGAAGTTGACCAGGAAGATCGGCCCGTCGTCCTCGGGCTTCGTGAGGAGCATCCGCCGCACCTCGTCGCGATTCACCGTGCCGAACGGCGGGTCGCCGAAGAGCGCGTCGATCTTCGCGTCCACGTCCGACGACGGCGCGTCACCGCAGCCGAGCACGGCGGCGAGAACTGTGACGATTGCGAGCGACCGGACGAGCGCCATCCTCATAATGACACCATGGGTGCCACTATTTCCGGACGCCGGTCAAGCGGGAATCGCGGCGCCCGGAAACGCCCGCTCAGCGCCGCTGAGGCTCGGCGGCGGACGATCCGGCGACGAGCCCGCGCGCGACCCGGCCGGCCTTGCGCACCGCGCGGACCGGCAGGCTGCGCAGGTGCGTCCAGCGGTCGGCGCGGCGGACGCGCGCCGCGAGCGTGGTCTGCGCGTAGTCGATCGCGCGACCGTACAGGTACTCGAGCTTGCGGTCGCGGCGCGAGACCAGCGCACCCAGCTCCGCGACGTCGGCGTCGGTCAGCGTGTAGCCGGGACGGAGCCGATCGGGCAGCGGACGGTCGGTGTAGATCGTCACGTCGTGCGGGATCAGCGGCAGCGCCGGACGCTCGCGCGTGTAGAGGTACATCGCGAACGAGCGCCGCGAGAGCCGGCGCCGGTCGTCCGGCAGCGCGATGCGGCGGAAGCCGTGCCACGAGTGGTCGCTGGTCTCGAAGATCACGCAGCGGTTCGCGAGCGGCGGGATCGTCGTGATGCGGTTCTCGTGCGGCGGACGCCACGGATTGGTGTGCAGCTCGAGCGATCCGCCCCACGCCTCGTCCCACTCGTCGTTGAGGTACAGCAGCAGGTTCAACCGGCGGTGCAGCTGCGTCTGCGGGTGCAGGTTGAAGTCGATGTGCGGGTCGAGCTCCATGTCGTGCAGGTTCTCGTGCGTCCCGCCGCCGAAGTAGCTCGGATCGAAGAGCAGGTTCGGGATGCCCGAGATGCGGCTCAGGAGACCGAGGAACGCGGGCGAGCGCAGTCCGCGGTCGAGTTCCGTCCACGCGCTGCCGAGGCGCGACACGTCCTCGCGCCAGGCCTTGCCGAGCTCGCCCCAGTCGTTGCGGAAGCGCACGTCGTCGTAGGCGGGAAACGTCTCGACGAGGCGGCGGCACAGCGCGGCGTCGAGGAAGCCGTCGATCACGACGTGCGGGAACGGCTCCGCCGCGCGGAAGCGCGTCGCGAGCTCGCCCGCCGCGGCGGACACGCGCGCGTCGACGATCGCCGTCGCCTGCGGGGACGTCTGCACGCTCACACCCCGAACGGACGCGCGGCCGCGCGATTTCCGTCGCGCACGATGGCGCGCACGATCATGCGAGCGCGTCCTCGGTGCGCTTGAGCTCGTCGGCGTCCGCGGTGGTCGGCACGAGGATCAGCTCGTCGGTGCCGAGGTCGCGGATGCGACCCACGACGTCGCGCAGCGCCTGCGGCGACACCGCGCTGCACATCGCGGCGACGCTCACCGCCGCGTCCGGCCCGAAGAAGTTCAGGTAGCGCTTGACGTACAGGTCCATCTGCTCGCGCGCCTTCGGTCCGAGCGCGTACCAGAAGCTGGTCACGAGGCGCGGCGCCGGGCGCCCGTTCTCCTTCCACGCCGCGCGCGCGACCTCGAAGGCGCCGCCGATCTCGTTCGGATCCGGCGCGAAGCTGAAGCCGCTGATGCCGTCCGCCCAGCGCGAGACGCGGCGGATCGACTTCGGCATCAGCGATCCGGCGAGGATCTCCGGTCCGCCGGGCTGCACCGGCTTCGGCCCGATCGGATTGACGCCCTCGAGCACGACCTCGCCGGCCCACGCCTGACGCAGCTGCGCGACCTGCTTCTCCATGCGGCCCATGCGCTTCTCGAACGGCGCCTCGGCGGCCTTGTAGTCCTCCTCGCGTCCGCCGACGCCGACCGCGACCGACACGCGACCGCCGGACAGCACGTCGAGCGTCGCGATCTGCTTCGCCATCAGCAGCGTGCGGTGCAGCGGCAGCACCACGACCGTGAACGCGATGCGCACGCGCTCGGTCACCGCCGCGGCGCCCGCGAGCGACACCATCATCTCCGGGTTCGGGAACGCGAGGCGCTCGCCGCAGGCGAGCGACGACCACGGGCCCTGGTCGATGCCGCGCATCCACGCGAGCAGGTCGGCGCGGGTGAGGTCGGGCACCATGGACGGCAAGGTCATTCCGATTTTCATGTGAGGGTGGTCCTAGCGTGTACGTGGCGGTCGCGGCAATTCTCCACGGGGGAGGAACGCGCTCGGCCCTGCGGCGCGGACGCGCTACCCTGCTCGATTCCCATGTCGTCGCACGCCGCCACCTCCCCCGCGCACCACCACGCGCTGTCGCTCGCGGGGCTCCGTCTCGAGCTGCCGAAGCTGCTGCGACTCGCGGGTCCGGTCGTGCTCGCCGAGCTCGGCGGCATGGCGATGGGGCTCGTCGACGTGATGATGGTGGGCCGCGTCGGCGCGACCGCGATCGGTGCGGTGTCGGTGGGCGCGAACCTGTTCCACTTCGTGTCGATGTTCGGCATCGGCATCCTGCTCGGGCTCGACTACCTCGTGAGCCACGCGTTCGGCGCCGGACGCATGCACGAGGCGCACCGCACTCTCGTGCAGAGCCTGTACCTGTGCGCCTTCCTCACCGCGATGCTCTCGGTCCTGCTCTGGGCGGCGCAGCACTGGCTGCACCTCGCCGGCATCGATCCCGCGGTGCTGCCCGACGCGCGCGCGTATCTCTCGACCGTCAGCTTCGGACTGCTGCCGTTCCTCTGGTTCGTGGCGCTGCGGCGCTACCTGCAGGCGGTCGGACTCGTGCGCGCGGCGACGTTCGCGCTCATCAGCGCCAACGCGATCAACGTCTTCGTCAACTGGGTGCTGATCTTCGGCAACCTCGGCGCGCCCAAGATGGGCGTCGTCGGCGCCGCGTGGGCCACGACGCTGTCGCGCGTCTACATGCTCGCGGTGCTGATCGCGTTCGTGATCTGGTACGCACGGCGCGAGGACCGCGCGCTCTTCCACGTCTCGCTCGCACCGGACTTCGCGGTGCTCGGACGCATCCTGCGGCTCGGCCTGCCCGCGTCGGCGCAGGTGGTGCTCGAGGGCGGCGTGTTCACCGCGGCGACGATCCTCGCGGCGGGACTCGATCCGATGTCGCTCGCCGCGCACCAGATCGCGCTCGGCGCGGCGGCGTTCAGCTTCATGGTGCCGCTCGGCGTCGCGTCGGCAGGTGCGGTGCGCGTCGGGCAGGCGCTCGGCGCGAACGATCCGCGCGGCGCGGAGCGCGCGGGCTGGGCGGCGCTCGCCGTCGGCGGCGCGTTCATGAGCTGCGCGGCGCTCGTGTTCACGCTCGCGCCGCGTCTCGTGATGCGCGCGTTCACCACCGACGAGGCGGTGATCGCGACCGGCATCTCGCTGTTGCAGGTCGCCGCCGTGTTCCAGCTCTTCGACGGTCTGCAGGTGGTCGGCGCGGGCATCCTGCGCGGCAGCGGCGAGACCCGCGTCGCGATGGTCGCGGCGGCGATCGGCTACTGGGCGATCGGTCTGCCGGTCGGCTACGGGCTCTGCTTCCGCGGCGGCATGGGCGTGCGCGGGCTCTGGATCGGGCTGTCGGTCGGCCTGATCGTGGTCGCGATCGCGCTGGTCGGGTGGTGGGCGCGCCGCATCGCCTCGCTGCAGCAGACGGCGATGCCCCGGCGCGCGCTGGCCTCCTGATTCCAGCTTCCGGACGCGATTCGGGATCGTGCGCGTCTGCACCGGGATACAGCGGTGCAACGGACGGGGCGATGCCATGGCGAAGGTCCGCCCCGGGAACGCCGTTCCTGCGGAAGGCGTCGGTGGCACGCACGTTGCTGCCGGGTTCAGGCGATGCCTTTCCTCCCCATCCGGACGACGATGCTCGACCTGGTGACGATGCTCAGCCGGTTCACGGACGACGATCGCGAGGTCGTCGCCCGTGTCACCCGGCTGGTGAACGGCGGCTACGTGGTGCTCTGCGGCAACTTCGCGGGGCGCAAGATCTCCTGACCGCTCGCCTCGCGCACCGGACGGCTCGTCAATCGCCTGCGGCCCGCAGCAGGACCTCCAGCAGCGGACCGCGCGCCGAGTAGAACGGCGAGTGGTCGACGTCGAGGACCACGGTCCGCGACGCGCGCGACGCCATCCAGCGCTGCAGATCCGGGTGCACCGCGCGGTCCTGCTCGCACAGCACGTAGGTCGACGGGACCGTCCGCCACGGCTCGCCGCCGGTCGGGATCGCGAGGCACTCCACCGCCGACGGCCTGAGCCGCGCCGCCGCCGCGCGCGCCTCCGCCGGATCGCACGTGTTGTAGAAGCACGTGACCGCCGCTTCGGGATGCACGGTCACCCGGCCGTCCTCGTGATACGTCGCGCGCTCCGCGAGCGGCGTCGCGGGGTACTCGGCGCTGCGCGCGAGAAACGCATCGTCGCCGTCGAGCAGGATCGCCGCGACGTACACCAGGTGGCGGACGTCGTCGCGGTCCGTCGCGGCGCGCGAGATCACCGCTCCGCCGTAGGAGTGCCCGACGAGGACCACCGGCTCGCGGGCCTCGTCGAGCACGCGCCCGACGGCGGCCGCGTCGTCGGCGAGGCTCGTCAGCGGCAGATCTATCGTCAGCACGGCGTGGCCGCGCGCCGTCAGGTCGGCCTGCACGTGCTCCCAGCACCACGCGCCGTGCGCGATGCCGTGCACGAGGACATACGTCGCCATCGCCGCCTCCGGTCCCGCCTTCAGGAGAGGCGGAAGTGATTGACGCCGTCGGCGTCCGTGGTGACGCGTCCCGCGCGGCCGACGCCCTCCTCGCGCTCCAGCGACTCGAGATCGGCGCGGTCGCCGTCGATCACCGCGAGGAAGCGGCGCCCGTCGCCGAGGCGTCCGATCACGATGCCGCGCTCCGGATCGCCGCCGCGCTCGTGCGCCACGGTGTAGGTTTCGATCGTGGCGGGGCCCTCGGCGCGCTCGGCGATCTCCGGGCTGGGCATCGCGTCGATCGCGGGCTGCAGCGACGCTTCCGGCGCGCTCCAGGGCTCGGGTCCGGGCTCGGTGCCGTACACGCCGACGGCGTGCTTGGTCACGTACCAGCCGAGCGCGGTCACGAGACCGCGCTTGCCCGGCTCCGCGCGCAGGCGATCCATCATGCAGGCGATGCCGTGCATGGAGTAATTGTTGCCGGGTCCGCCGAATGCGGCGAGGCCGCCGGTGACCGTCGGCGGGCGCGGGTCGTCGGCCGCGATCCCCAGCGCCTCCTGTGCCATCTGCACGGCGCTCGGAAAGCAGCTGTAGATGTCGAACAGGTCGACGTCGGCGATGCCGGCGCCGGCCATCTCGAGCGCACGCCGTGACGCCGCCGCGATCGCCGGCGACTGCGCGTACGTGCAGCGCTCCGACACGAACCACTTGTCGTGCGCCTCGCCGAAGCCCTGCAGGAAGACCCAGCGGTCGCGCGGCACGCCGAGCTGCTTCGCGCGCCCGACCGACGTCATGAGCACCGCGGCCCCCTGGTCGACGTCGATGATCGCGTTCATGAGCTTCGGGTACGGCCACGCGATGATGCGGTTGTCGGCGTCCACGGTCGCGATCTGCTCCGCCGTCCGCGGCGTGCGGAACCACGCGTACTCGTTCTGCGCCGCGACCGCCGCGAAGCGCGCGTACAGCGCACCGAGGTGCTTCAGGTGATCGGACGGCGTGCGGCCCGCGCGCGCGCGGATCGCGTTCTCGAACAGCGGGTAGACCTGCACCGGAAGGAAGAGCCCGTGCCGCACCTCGAGGTCGTTGGTGCCGGGGCGTCCGTCGCCGAACGCGCGCGGCTCGGGAACCGCTCCGGTGTTTCCCCACGCGATGCGCACGCCGGCACGCCGCGCGCGCTTGACGCCGTTCATCACCTCGGCGCCGGCGAGCAGGGCCAGCCCGACCTCGCCGCGCGCGATGCGCTTCGCGGTGTCGTCGACCAGCGACTGCGGCGAGTTGCCGCCGATGGCGGTGTAGACCTCGTCCTTCGGGGTCGCGCCGAGCATCTCGGCGAGGAGCCGTGGCGCGTTGGCGTAGTTCCACGACAGCAGGTTCACCACCGCGATCGTGTCGGCCCCGGCGAGCGCGTCGTCGGTCAGCCGGGCGTCGGCGGCGGCGTTGCGCGCGGCCTCGCGCATCAGCGCCACCGGCTCGAGCACGGCCTCGGGCGCCACGTCGCGCTGCGTGATCTGTCCGGCGCCGATCAGGATGGGGGTGCGGTCGTCCATTTGCGGGTTGCCTCCTCGCGGACCGCTCTCTTACAGTTCGCGGCCATGATGCGGAACCCGAGCCCCCCTCGCCTCCTCTTCGCGATCGCCGCCACCGCGGCGCTCGCCACCGCCGCATCGGGCGCCGCCGCGGCAGCACCTCCGTCGGCCTTCGTCTGCAACGCCGCGTCGCGCAAGGCCGGCACGCCGAAGCCGCTGCCGGTCCCCGTCGTCACCGTGGCGGACCAGTTCGCGACGCTCGACGCGACCGTCAAGCAGGTGGACCGCCTGTGCGCGCCGGCCTCGACCACGGGCACGCCGCCCGCCGACGTCGCGACGCACCTCGTGCGGCACGGCGCCAAGGCCGCCGGGCCGGCGGCGAAGATCCGCGGCGTCGCGGTCGAGAACGCGCTCGGCTCGCACGCGCTCGATCTCGGTCATGCCTCGAGCGTCCTCCTGCCCAGCGCCGTCGACGCGAACGCCGCCCCCGCACCGCTCGACTTCGCGAGCCACGCCGTCGACCGCTACGCGTGCCGCAGCGCGAAGTTCGCCGGAAAGGCGGCCGACTTCCCGGCGAAGGGCGCGATCGTTCCGCTCACCGGCGCCGACGGCACGACCGAGGACTACGAGATCCTGCGTCCGAAGCGGCTCTGTGCCGCCGCCGACGTCGGCGCCGACGCGAAGAAGAACGCCGCGTGGCACCTCGCCTGCTACGTGGCGCGCGCGGCGTCGGTCACGCGCACGGACGGCCTGCACGTGAACGACGGCTTCGGAGCGCAGGTGCTGAGCGGCGCCGCGACGAAGGAGGTCTGCCTGCCGTCGCGCGTGGTGTACGCCTGCAACGGCGCACCCGAGCTGTGCGACCGTCGCTACGACCAGGTCGCCTACGCGACGACGCACAACGCGATGTCGAACGAGGAGGACGGCTTCAGCCTCCCGAACCAGAAGTTCAGCGTCAAGCACCAGCTCGCCGACGGCATCCGCGGTCTGATGCTCGACACCTATCTCGACGGCGGCACGCCGATGCTCTGCCACGCGTTCTGCACCCTCGGGAAGCGTCCGCTGGTCGACACGCTGACCGACATCCGCCAGTTCCTCGAGAGCCACCCCTACGAGATCGTGACGATCATCTTCGAGAGCTACATCTCGGCGAACGACACGCGGCTCACGTTCGAGGCCGCCGGCCTGACGCCCTATCTGGACGTGCAGCCGGTCGCGTCGCCGTGGCCGACGCTGCGCCAGATGATCGCGACGGACCGTCGCCTGGTCGTCTTCACCGACAACCAGGGCGGCACGTACGACTGGTACCACAACGTCTGGGCCTACGCGTTCGAGACGCACTACTCGTTCGCGACGCCCGCGAACCTGTCGTGCACGCCGAACCGCGGCAACCCGGCGAACGACCTCTTCATCCTGAACCACTTCCTGACGCAGACGTTCGGCTCGCCGACGCTCGCGGAGCAGATCAACCACGACCCGCTGTTCATCGACCGCGCGAACCAGTGCGCGGCGGAAGACGCGCACCTGCCGAACTTCGTGACCGTGGACCACTACCAGATCGGCGACGTGTTCCCGGTGGTCGACGCCCTGAACGGCCTCTGACGACGGTCGGCACGCGGCCGGGCGCGCTTTGAAGTCGCGCCCGGCCCGTGCCGATAGTCTCCCGGATGGCGACCGCGCTCGAGGACTCCGGGACCTTCGCGGCGCGCCCCTCGGGGACGGCGCTGCGCTCGGGCTGGCTCGACCGGCACGCGGCACTGGTGTCGCTCGGCCTCTTCGCGACCAGCCTCGCGCTCGTGCTGCCGCTGCTCGGCCGGCAGAGCATCTGGTTCGACGAGGCGGTCACGATGAGCAACGTGCAGCTGCCGTACGACCTCGGACGGTACCTGCGCGCCGACGCGACGCCGCCGCTCTACCCGCTGCTCGTCCACGCGTGGCTGCAGCTCTTCGGCACGAGCCTGGTCGCCGCGCGCGCGCTGTCGGTGCTCGCGAGCGCGGCGTCGGTCGTCGCGCTGTTCCAGCTCGGACGCCGCTTCCTCGACGCGCGCACCGGCCTCCTCGCGGCGCTGCTGCTGCTCACCTCGCGCTGCCAGATCTTCTTCGCGCACGAGGCGCGGCCGTACGCGCTCGTGCTGCTGCTCGCGATCGCGTCGTTCCACGTGCTGCTCCTGCTTCTCGAGCGCGTGACGTGGCAGCGCCTCGTGCTGCTGTGCCTGCTCGACGCGGCATTGCTCTACACGCACTACGTCGCGGCGTTCGCGCTGTGCGCGCAGACGCTCGCCGCGCTGCCGTCGCGCGGACGGAGCCCGCGCGCGTTCCTGCAGATCCTCGCGGCACAGCTGTGCGCCGTCGCGCTGATCCTGCCGCTCGCGCTGTTCATCTGGACGACGCTGTGGCCGCTGCCGATGGCCGGCTGGCTGCCCGCGCCGACCTGGCGCGGCATTCCGAACGAGCTCGCGAAGCTCACCGGCTCGGGCCTTGTCTTGACGCTGGAGGCGGCGCTGGTGCTCGCCGCTGCGATCACGGCGTGGCTGCAGCGCGCTGGCCGCACCGGCGCGCATGCGTGCGCCGCACCGCGCACGGTCGCGGTGCTTGCGCTGTGGAGCGTCGTGCCGCTGGTCGCCGCGTTCGCGGTGTCGGCGATCGAGCCGGTGTTCCTCGGACGCTACCTGCTCTACGTGACGCCCGGCTGGTACCTGCTGGTCGCGCTCGCCGCGACGCGGCTGCCGGTCGGACGCGGGCTCGGCACGGCGCTGATCGGCGCGCTGTGCGCGCTGTCGCTCGCGGGTGCGTGGCGAAGCCCGCTCGAGCGCGCCGACTGGCGCACCACGGCGGATCGCGTGCGCGCGGCCACGACGGACGGCGCGCTCGCGGTGATCGTGCCCGCGCACGAGATGCTGCCCTTCGCCTGGCACTTCTCGCCGGAGTCGTTCCGCGACCTCGACCACCTCGCGCCGCGGCTGCGCGACCTCGGCGTGGTCGGCGTGCAGCGCCTCGCCGACGTGACGCAGCTCGCGGCGCTGCCGCGCGAGCTGGTGATCGTCGTGCCGCAGCCGCTCGGCGCGTCCGCGGACGTGCTGGCGCCGGTGCTCGCCGCCGCCGGCCGCGCGCCGTGGCAGCGCGAGGACGTCGCGCACATCGTGCTGCTGCGCTCGCCGGCCCCGGCAAGCGACGCGGCGCCCGCGTCGTGACATTCGACCGCGCGGAACGTTAACGTCGGATGACCGCGCCCGCTCCGGGGTGCAGGAGGGAGACCGCGTGGAAGCCGAAGCCGCACGACTCGACACCGAGCCGCCGTACGACGTGAGCACGCTCGACGGCGACGCGAGCGGACTGCCGCTCGTGATCCGCCCGGCGGGCGACCCGAGCCTCGCGCGCCTGTGCGGCTGGCTCGAGGCCAACGCGGCGTGGGTGCAGGAGCGCATCACGCAGCACGGCGCGATCCTGTTCCGCGGCTTCGCGGTGAGCTCGCCCGACGACTTCGAGCGCCTCGCGCGCGCGATCGACGACGACCTGAAGAACGAGTACCTCGGCACGTCGCCGCGCGACGCGCTCACGAAGTACGTCTTCTCGGCGAGCGAGCTGCCGCCGGTCTTCCCGATCCCGCAGCACTGCGAGATGAGCTTCGTCGCGGAGCCGCCGCGGCGCGTGTTCTTCTGCTGCCTGCTCGAGCCGCAGCCGGGCGGCGGCGAGACGCCGCTGGTCGACTACCGGAAGGTCTGGCGCGACATGGACCCGGTGATCCGCCAGCGCTTCGTCGACGGCGGCATCCGCATCGTGCGCAACTACGCGGGTCCGTCGGGCGGCTCGAAGCTCGACCTGTGGAAGCTGAAGCGCTGGGACGAGATGTTCCTCACCACCGACAAGTCCGCGGTCGAGGCGAAGTGCCGCGAGCAGGGCTTCGAGCCGGTCTGGACCGCGAACGACGGGCTGCGCATCGTCAGCACGCAGCCCGTGTACCGCGATCATCCGGTCACCGGCGAGCGCGTGTGGCACAACCACACCGCGACGTTCCACCTGTCGGCCGCGCCGGGCGAGTACGCGCGGATCCACGCGCTGCGCCCGACGCTGAAGAACTGGGGGCTGCTGCAGTTCGCGCGCGCGATGGTCGCGCTGCAGCGCGCGACGCGCGGCTCCGACGAGCAGTCGATGCACTGCACGTACGTCGACGGAACCGAGATCCCCGACGCCGACATGGAGCACGTGCGCGAGCTCACGTGGCGGCACCTGGTGATCAATCCGTGGCGGCTCGGCGACGTCGTGGCGATCGACAACCACTCGGTCGCGCACGGACGCCTGCCCTACACCGGCCCCCGCAAGGTCGCCGTCTGCTGGGCCTGATTCGCCGGCGCGATGGCCGCCCGCGCGTGCCGTTCAGGCGGCGCGCTCCGCGTCCTTGCCGCGAGCCACGCGCGTCACGATCACCGCGGCCGCGACGAGCAGCAGGAGCAGCAGCCCGAACATGACCATCGGCAGCGCGATCGCGAGCACGACGGTGCCGACCGCACCGAACAGCTCGAAGCTCGCGAACAGGATGTTTCCCAGGCCGCCGGTGAAGGTCGTCGAGCCGACGCGCGTCAGCACCGTCGCCGTCTGCACGAGCCCCGCCGCACCGCCGCCCGCGAGCACCGCCACCGACCACTTCACCACCGGCGGCAGGTCGGTCAGCACCGCGGCACTCGCGATCGTGCCCGCGACGATCGCGCTCGGCGTGGCGATCACGTCGAGCAGGTGGTCGAGAATGGGCACGTGGTACGCGAGCACCTCGACGACGGTCGCGGTGCCGAACGCGATCAGCGCCGGCGGCGACGCGAGCCACTCGAAGCCGGGCGCCAGCGCCACCAGTCCTTGACGGCTCGCGAGCCCCAGTGCCAGCAGCGGCACGAACACGCGGAAGCCCGCCGCCGCCGCGAGGCCGAGGCCGATCGCGATGCTGACGAGCGGCATCAACTCGGGCGCCGAGTCCATCCCTTCTGCTTCCGATTACCCCAACCCGATTCGTCGCGCACCACCCGGGCAAGCGCACGAGGGTGCCGCGGTACCGCTCACGACGCTGCCGGCACGACCACGACCCGACGACGATCCGCATCCGCATGCTCGAAGCTCGCACCGCCGATCTGCTCGATCCCGAGTTCCAGCGCGTACTCCCCCGGCTCGTCGGGAACGGTGACCTCGATCTGCAGCCGGTCGCTCTCGCCGGGATCGAGGTCACGACGCAAGGGAATGCGACGCTCGGCGACCGCCACGCTCGGCTCGCCGCCGACGACGCGCCACCAGCGCTCCCGCAGCATCACGGTGCCCTCGCGTCGCACCACGTTCGGAAGACGACCGTCCAGCGTGAGCGGCGTCACCGGCGTCGGCACCACCGCCCACGGCCGGTCGCCTTCATTGCGCACCTCGACCGCGAGCGACCTCTTACCGGTCGCCAGCGTCGGTGGGAGATCGGAGTCGATGCGGACCGTGGCGCGCGCCGCCGCGTCGGGGATTCGTTCGAGCGCGCTGCCGAGAACCGAACGCCCCGGCTGCGGTCCGTGCCGGGCCGCCGCGAACCATGCAGGGTGTGCAGGGATGCGATCGAGCCGCAGCAGCGTCCAGCCGGGCGCAACTTCCCACCACTCGCCCACCGCCGGGTTGGCGAGCAGCGCCGCGCGCACGCTCGTGCGGCCGCCCTCGAGCCACGCTTCGGCCGGCCGGAGCAGCAGCCAGCGCACGTGGGTGGCATCGACGAGATCGGCCAGCGCGGCCGGGTCGGGCAACGCCGCGACGGTGCGCATGAAGAACGCGCGCAGCGGCGCGTGATAGCTCAGGTGCGCCGCCGGCGTCGGCCACCAGAAGTGCGTGGTCGCAAGCATCGCGTCGGGCTCGAGCGTCTGCACCTCGTCGGACGCACCGGGGAGCAGGCCACGTATCGGCAGCTCGAGCAGTGGCCCGCCTCCGTTCCGTGCGACGATCTCCGCCGCCGCTGCGTAGGCCGCCCGGCTCGCCGGTGTGAAGGCCGCGACCTCGTGGAGCGGCGAGCGTGCGAACGGACCGCCACGCGACCACAGCACCACACCGAGGACGCACAGCGTCGCGAGGGTGCCGACCCGCGCGCCCAGCGACGCGCGCAGCGACTCGAGAGCCGCCGCGAGCAGCATCACGAGCCCGAGATCCGCGAGCACGGAGAAGCGATGCACATAGCGGAAGGCCCGGATGGGCGTCACCGAGACGACGCGCTCGAGCGGCCCCGGATATCCCCACGCGAGCAGAGCGAACACCAGCCACAGCACGATACCGCGCGGCACCAGCGCACGTGCCGCGGGCATGCCCGTCGACCAGCCACCGAGAGCGACCAGTGCTCCCGCGAGCAGCATCCCGACCTCGAGCGCCGTACGCGCTTCGAGATGGACCGACTGCGCGACGTTTCCAGCCACCAGATAGGCCGTCAGCGCGACGTCGCGCGGGCCGCCGAGCGGCAGTCCGAAGCGCGTACCGCTGGGAAACGCACCCGCCCGCGCCCCGAGCGTCGCGAGGTACGGCTGCAGGACCAGCAAGAGCAGAATTCCGCAGACGCACGCAACGAGGACGCACCAGGCCAGATAGCGCGGCCTGCCCGCGCCCGCGCGCACGAGCTCCGACGTCCCCCAGAATGCGCAGAAGATGCCAGCCAGCATCGCCATGTACAGGCCGGCGAGCACCGCCGTGGCGAGGGCGAGCAGCAGCGCACCGGCCCGCGCCGCATCCGGCCGGTCGCGCAGGCGCGACAGCGCGAGCGCCGCCCACGGCAGCACGAGGTTCGGGACAGCGAGGGCGTTGAAGTTGAACGGAACGCGCTGCACTCCGAGGGCGAAGACCAGACCACACACCCAGGCGACCAGCGGCGCCACGCCGAGGTACACGAGCAGTCGCTGAGCGGCGAGCGCGCCGATCGGATAGCAGAGCCACGCGAGGAAGTTCGTCGCGAGCACGGGATTACCCGTCGCTGCGTAGACCGGACCGAAGACCATCTGGGACGCGAGCAGCGGGTCGGTGCCCGTCAGCTGGAGAGGCGCCGGGTACCCGACGTTGGCGTCGAAGAGCGCGCCGGGAGCGACCACGGCCGCATGCGCAACCCAGGCCAGCACCCACGGCAGAACGTGCGCGTCCTGCAGGTTCGGCTGCGCCGGTACGGCCACCGCAAAGCGCGGCAGAAGGGCGAGCGCGAGCAGCAGGAAGGTCGCGAGATAGGCGACCAGCGACGGCAGCAATCCCGCGCGCTTCGTCATGGCTGCACTGTGGAGCGCACGACCGTTTCGGCTCGTGGTCGCGACAGCGTCTGCTCGCGGGTACGCACGCACGCGACGTCGCGTCGCACGAGGCCGGCCGCGCACGCGCACGGTTCACGTCCTTCGTCCCCCAGTGCTAGTGTCGCGCGCTGCCGGAGACCCTCTCGCCCGTGAAGCTCAAGTCGATCCAGGCCCTGCGGGCGCTCGCCGCCGTTCTCGTCGCCTACTCGCACTCGATCGACCTGCAGACGAGGTTCGGGGCTTCCCGACAGCAGGGCTTCCACGCGCTGGCGAACTTCGGCGCGATCGGCGTCGACCTGTTCTTCGTCATCTCGGGATTCGTCATCACCTTCGCCGCTTCGGCCGATGTCGGCCCGAGGGCCGCGAGACGCTTCTTTGCGAAGCGCTTTCTGCGCGTCAACCCCATCTACTATCTGGCGAGCGCCCTGTACGTGGTCGTCAATGCGCTGCTGTTCGTCCGCACCACGCTGGAGCTCGACATGTGGCTCGTGCTGCTGCGCTCCGGGATCGTCGACACTCTGCTCGTGGTACCCAGTTCGGCGAAGCCGCTCGGCTACAACCCGCTGCTGGTCGTGGGCTGGACGCTGGCGTTCGAGTGGCTGTTCTACGTGCTCTTCCTGTTGCTGATCCTGCTGCGCGTCCGACGCAAGGAACCGGCCTTGATGCTGCTCCTCGCCTTCCTGGTACTCGGCGGATCGCTGCTGCACGGCGACGATCAGCGCCTGCGTTTTCTGACCAACCCGATCGTCCTCGAGTTCCTGCTTGGCGTGGCGATCTGCGTGCTGCACCGACACGCGGCGAGCCTGGCACGGTGGCTCCCCCTTGCCTGCCTCGTCGGCGGAGTGGCAGCGTATGGCTACTCGATTCGCTTCGGCTTCGGCGACGTGTCGGAGGTGATCCCGACCTGGAGCGGTCGCGTCGGAATCGAGCGCGTCGTACGCTGGGGCATCCCGAGCGCGCTGATCGTCGCTGGCTGCGTGCTGCTCGAGATCCGCGGCTACCTGCACTGCCTGTGGGGAAACCGCCTGCTTCAGCTCACCGGAGACGCCTCGTACTCGCTCTACCTCCTTCACCTCACGGTCTACTCGGTGCTCGGCTTCCTCTACACCCGAATCGGCTTCTTCCTCCCCCCCGACCTCGCCGTCCTCTTCCAGCTCGGCCTCGCGGTCGCGATCAGCGTCGCGTTCTACAGGAGAGTCGAGCAGCCCCTGCTGCAAGCCCTTTACGCTCGCGCCCTCGTGTAGCCTCCGCGGCCGTACTCGCGCTCAGCCGATCTCGACGTCGCCGTCCGGCGGCGCGCCGAGCGCCGGGCCCGCGACCAGCTTCGCGACGCGCGCCTCCGCCGCGGTCAAGCCAAAGAGCCCGCGCCTCACGTCCTCGAGCGGGTGCGCCCCATAAAGAAGGGCTCTGCAGGAACAAATTCTACTGTGGACGGCAGTCCGCGGAGCATCTGCCCCACCCCCCTCGTGCGAGCGCCGGCGACCCGTGCACGGGTCGCTCCTCCGGTCGCGGCGGCTGCCCGACAGCGCACCCGCCATGCGGAGCCACGGTCGGACCCGAACGGATCGGGCAACCGCGAGATCGAGAAGAACAACTCGGTCACACCGACTCCGGCACCGAAGCCGACGGCGAGCCCGACACCCACCGCGACGCCGAAGCCGCCCCCCACGCCGAAGCCCACCGCGAGTCCGACGCCGACCGCGACGCCGGTATCGACGCCGACTCCGACCGCCGTCCCGACTCCGACTCCGACCGCCGTCCCGACTCCGACGCCGACGCTCGTGCCGACTCCCACTCCGACGCCGCAGGCGACCGCGACGGCCATCGTGCCGCCGACGCCGATCCCGACGCCGGGTGACGTCTGCCACCACAACTGCCCCGACAAGCTACGATTCGGCTAGAACGGCAAGCCCGATCAGCTCGTCGTGCGCTCCGCGATCGGCCCGGGCGCGACCGTCGACCCGAACGACGCGTTCTCGATCGTGCTGCGCAACGCGAACGGTGTCGTCTACAGCGCCACGCTGCAGCCGGGCGACTTCGTCCAGCGCGGCAAGGCGCTCGTGTTCATCGACAAGGGTGCGCGCGGCGGACAGGGCACGCGCAACGGGCTGTCGCTGGTCAAGATTGCCGACACCCCGAAGAGCACCGGGACGCGCATCACGGTCGAGGCATTCGCCGACATGAGCGCCGCGGCCGAGGCCGACATGACGCTCGAGATCTCCATCGGCAACGACGCCAATGCGATCACCGACACCTGGGAGAGGCGCAACTACGGCTGGCTGCGGCCGCACCGCTGATCGCCCCGTGACCCGCTCGCGGCGCGGCGGCGGCTCGCCGTCGCGGCGCGAGCGGACTCAGGCCGGACAGGGGCGTAGATCCGGCAGCTTCTCGCTCGCCGGCACGAACTGCAGCGCGATGCCGTTGTTGCAGTAGCGCTTGCCGGTCGGCGGCGGTCCGTCGTCGAAGACGTGGCCCTGATGTCCGCCGCAGCGGGCGCAGTGATACTCCGTTCGGGGGTAGATCAGCTTGAAGTCGCGGCTCGTGGCGATGTGGCCGGCGATCGGCGCCCAGAAGCTCGGCCAGCCGGTGCCGCTGTCGAACTTGCACTTCGACTCGAAGAGCGGCAGCGCGCACGCGGCGCAGAGGAACGTGCCGTCCGCGTGTTCTTTCTCCAGCGGGCTCGAGAACGGACGCTCGGTGTCCTCCTCGAAGAGCACCGCGTACGCGGCCGGGCGCAGGACCTTCTTCCAGGCCTCCTTCGGGCAGTCGAGCTTCGCGACCGCGTCGCCGGTACCGCCGGCCTCGCCGGCTGCGGCCGAGTCGCCGCGCGAGCAACCGGCGAGCAGGGCCGCGAACCCGAGCATCGTGCGCAGGACGGTGCGGCGCCCCACCCGTCCGGTGAACTCGTGCGTCATGCCGATCAGGATGCCCGATCCGCGCCGAAGTTTCACCCGTTTGCGCACGCCCCCGGCGCGGGCGAGAACGAGGGAGAAGCGAGGAGGCGCGACATGGCGAAGATCATCGGCAACGTGAAGCCCGAGGACGACTACACCCACCCGCTCGGGCCCGAGCCCAACTTCAACGAGTCGGTGTACTTCAACTTCTTCGACCGCGAGCAGCAGCGCGGCGGCTTCCTGCGCATCGGCAACCGCGCCAACGAGGGCTACGCCGAGATGACGGTGATCGTCTACGAGCCCGACGGCTCGGCGCTGTTCAACTACAAGCGCCCCGCGATCACGAGCAACGACGGCTGGAACGCCGGCGGGCTGAAGGTCGAGGTTGTCGAGCCCACCGAGCGCATCCGCACGACGTACGAGGGCTCGGTGGTCTACCTCGCCGACCCGCGCTCGATGTCCGATCCGGGCAAGGCCTTCAAGGAGAGCCCGCACAAGAAGCTGAAGCTCGACCTCCTGCACCACGCGTGCGGCCCGCTCTACGGCCACGTCGGCAAGCCGGGCGACGGCAACGACTTCGCGCGCGCGCACTTCGAGCAGCACATGCGCGTCGCCGGCACGCTGTCGGTCGACGGCGGCGCCGAGGTGAAGCTCGCGGGACACGGACTGCGCGACCACTCGTGGGGGCCGCGCTACTGGCAGTCGACGCCGTCCTACCGCTGGATCACCGGCAACTTCGGCGACGATCTGGGAATGGTCATCTCGGTCATCGGCGGCAAGCCCGGCGGCGTCATGCACAAGGGCGACCACCTGCACCGCATCACCGACGTCAAGCTCGACACGGACTACGAGGCGGACTCGAAGTTCCACAGCGCGCTGCGCGCCGAGCTGACGCTCGACGACGGCACGAAGCACCGCATCGAGGGCAGCGTCAAGGGCTTCATTCCGCTGCGCAACCGTCGCGCGGGCATGAACACGCACATCGGCGAGGGCATGACCGAGTACGTGATCGACGGCGACCGCAAGGGCTACGGGCTGAGCGAGTACCTCGACCAGCCGGAGGAGCCGGCCGCGGGAGCGTGACCGTCGTCAGATGAAGGCCGCGGCGCGTGCTCGTCGTGCCGTGGCCCGCGAGGCCGGCGCCGACGTCACTCCGGCTCGGTGACCGAGCGCCGCAGATACACCGACACGCGCACGATCAGGCCCGCGGACGAGACGTCGAAGACGACCGCCTCGTCCGTGCGGCGCCTGCCCTGCGGCGTGTCGACCGTCTCGCTGAGCTCGGCGAGCACGACGTCCGAGGTCGCGGTCACGCGCGCGACCTGCAGCTCGTAGCCGGCGAGCGGGCGCAGCGTGTCGTCGAGGAACTTCGCGTAGGTGTCGCGGCCGCCGACGGCGTCGTTGTACGGGCCGATGCGCTCGACGTCGGGGTCCAGCGTCGCGGCCAGCGCCGTCCAGTCCCGGGCGGCGAGCGCGTCCAGGTAGCGGCGGACCACCGCTTCGGCGCGCTCCTCGGGGGCTTCGATCGGCCACTCGCTCATGCCCGCGACTCTGCCCCAGCCGCGCCCCGAGTGCCACCGCCGGCCGGGCGGACGCCATGCGGCCCGCGCGGCCGGCTCGGGTGCATCTTCTCTCCGGCCGACATACAACCGAACGAAGAAAGCGAGGTCGACCATGCCGCCATTCGAGCTTCCCGAGCAGAGCGCCCGCAGCGCGGGCATCGCCCTTCCGCGCGAGACCGCACGCGCCGAACACGCGTTTCTCGCGTCGGTCTACATGTGGATGTCCGCGGGGCTCGCGCTCACCGCGGTGGTGTCGCTGTTCACCGTGTCGACGCCGTGGCTGCTGCAGGCGGTGTTCGGCAACCAGATCGTCTTCTTCGCGCTGATGCTCGCCGAGCTCGGCCTGGTGATCGGCGTCAGCGCCGCGATCAACCGCATCTCGGCGGCGACCGCGACCGGGCTCTTCCTGCTCTACGCCGCGCTGAACGGCGTCACGCTCGCGGTCGTGCTGCTCGCCTACACCGGCGCGTCGGTCGCCGGCACGTTCTTCGTGACCGCGGGCATGTTCGGCTCGGTGAGTCTCTACGGTGCGGTGACGAAGCGCGACCTCTCGTCGTGGGGCAGCTTCCTCTTCATGGGCCTCATCGGCGTCGTGATCGCGTCGGTGGTGAACATCTTCCTGAAGAGCGACGCGCTCGGCTGGGTGATGGCGATGGCGGGCGTCGTCGTGTTCACGGGCCTCGCCGCGTACGACACCAACAAGCTGCGCGCGATGGCGCGGCAGGGCTTCGGCGACGAGAGCTCCGAGCGCAAGGGCGCGATCATCGGCGCGCTCGCCCTCTACCTGGATTTCATCAACCTCTTCCTGATGCTGCTGCGCCTCTTCGGACGCCGCAGGTAGCCGTCGGGAAGATCCGCGATGCGGGCGGGGCCTCGAGCGACGAGCGCCCCGCCCTGCGCCTCACGTCTCGCCGATGCCGGCCATGACGGCCTGCAGGATCTCGGCGGGCTCCGCGTCGTAGTCGATGTCGAGCGCGCGCCCGTACTTGACCGACAGCTCGGTGCCCATCTTGCGGAGCTTGAGCCCGGTCTTGTCGAACGCCTCGCGCAGGCCCGACAGGCGCACCGGCACCACCAGCGGCCGGAACTCCTTGATGATGCGCGCCGTGCCCATGCGTCCGGGCGCACCCGGCGTGGTCGTGCCCTGCGGGAAGGTCAGCACCCAGCCGCCCTGCAGCCCCGTGTTGACCTTGGCGATGTCCTCGGGGTCGACCGCGCGCTGCACGTTCTGGTCGCCCTCTTTCCACGTGCGCTTGACGGTGATCGTGCCGTTGTACGCCATGAGGCGCGGCAGCCAGCCGCGCGCGCGCATCGTCTCGAGCGCCGCGACGATGTAGAAGTCGGTGCGCGGCCAGATCAGGTACGGACGCCGCAGGTAGCTCACCGAATGGAACACGACGATCGCGTCCATGTAGTAGGTGAGGTGGTTCGAGACCAGCAGCACGCCGCGTGACGGCAGCTGCTTCAGGTTCTCCACGCCCTCGATGCGCAGCTTGTTCAGCACGCGCAGCTGCAGGACCGTCAGGTAGCCGCCGAGGTTGATCATCCCCCAGCGGATGGGACGCAGTCGACCGAACGCATCTCTCAGCATCACGCCGACCATAGAACCCGGGCGCGAAGGTTGAAAGTCGTCCGCTACGCGAATGCCTCGCCCAGTGACACCTCGCGTCGTTCCGCCGCACTGCGTCCGGCGGCGAGCGCGAAGGCGAGCGTGCGGCGCGCCTCGGCGAGGGTCTGGTGCGGCTCGCGTCCCGCGAGCAGCGCGTCGACGAAGTCGTGCGCACCGAGCCGGAACGACTCGGACCAGTCGGTGGCGAGATCGTGGAAGGCCCGCGTCTCGCCGTCGCGGTAGAGCACGACCGACGGCTCGTCGAGCAGGTGCCCGGTGCAGCGGTTCACCCAGACGATGCCTTCCGTGCCGTGGACCTCGAGCCGGTCGTCGGCGTCGTAGTACTTCGACCGGACGCGCATGCCGAGCGACGCGACGGTCTCCCAGGAGCCGTAGCGCGGCAGGTCGCCCTCGTACTGCCACGAGATCAGCGACGGCCCGTCGTACCAGAGTCCGTCGCCGACCGGATTCCAGTGGATGAACGCGTGCACGCGCGCGATCTCCGCCCCGATCATCTGCCGCGCCAGCGTGTAGACGTGGTAGCCGTGGTCGAAGGTCGTCGGGCCGCCGCCGCACAGCGCCGGGTCGACGCGCCACGCCTGCGAGCGCGCCTCGACGTTCCAGCCGTCGCCCGGACGCCCGGCCAGCGTCGCGAGCCGGATCGAGATCGGAATCCCGATCGCGCCCTCGTCGATCAGCGCCTGCGCGCGCCGGTGCGGCGGGTAGTGCGTGAAGTTCTCGAACACGCGGACGGTGCGTCCGCTGCGCGCGGCCGCCGCCGCGATCGCGTCGAGCTCGGCGAGCGTGCGCGTCGGCGGCTTCTGCAGCGACACGTGCTTGCCCGCGTCGAGTGCCGCGATCGCGTGCGCGGAATGCAGGTGGTGCGGCGTCAGGATGTCGACCGCGTCGACGTCGGGATCCGCGAGCAGGTGCTCGAGGTCGGTGTAGACCTTCGGCACCCGCCACTCGTCGGCGCGCTTCCGCGCGAGCGCCCCGTCGGTGTCGCAGACCGCGAGCAGCGTCGCGCGCGGATGATCGCGGTAGCCGAGGCTCTGCAGATCGGCGATGCGGCCGCAGCCGACGAGTGCGACGCGAACGTGATCGAGGGCCACGACCGGCACCGTCGTCTCGTCAGCCGAGCAGGCGGTTGCAGAACGCGATCTGCAGCTCGTTCGACGCGCGCCCGAGTGCGGTCGGGAACGCGTTGAACGCGTGGATCCCGCCGGGGAAGATCGCGAGCTCCGCCGCGTTGCCGGCAGCGAGCCAGCGTCCGTGCATGAACAGCGAGTCGTCGAGCAGCGGGTCCATCGTGCCGACGCTGAACAGCGCCGGTGGCAGGTTCCGCAGGTCCGCGTGGATCGGCGAGACGTCGGGCTCGCCACGCCGCGCGCGCGGCACGAAGTGATCCGCGAACCACTCGACGATCGGCGTGCTGAGGATCAGGTTGCGCTCGCCCCAGCGCGCGACGCTCGGCGTGAACGCGAGGTCGTAGCAGCCGTAGACCAGGTTCGCGCCGGCGAAGCCGGTCGTGCCGTTGCGGTCGCGGAGACGGATCAGCGTCACCGCCGAGAGGTGCGCGCCCGCGGACTCGCCGCCGATCAGCAGCCGGTCGCTGCCGAACTCGCGCTTCGCGTTGTCGAGCAGCCAGAGGGCCGCGTCCTCGCAGTCGTCGGGACCGGCGGGGTACGGATGCTCCGGCGCGAGCCGGTACTCGACGCTGACCACCGTCACGCCGGCCGCGTCGCGCAGCACCTCGAGCAGCGGGTCCTGCTGGTGCGCCGCACCGAGCGTCCAGCCGCCGCCGTGGATGTGCAGGTACACGCCGCGCGGATCCGGGTGCGC
The DNA here is from genome assembly GCA_046327915.1 of Binatia bacterium. Classification (GTDB taxonomy): domain Bacteria; phylum Desulfobacterota; class Binatia; order UBA12015; family UBA12015; genus VGTK01. The sequence continues at coordinate 163,599 of JAXLXO010000008.1, forward strand.
GAAGACGCGCAGCTTGACGCTGCCTCCGCGACCGGGAACCTCGCGGACCGTCGCGTTCGGCGAGATCTGCAGCGGCGGGAACGGGCCCTTCCCTTCCTCGCGCTCGCGGCGGATCTCGGGGACGTCGGTGCGCGTGTGCAGCGCGGGGAACGCGGCGAGCGTCTGCTCGATGAGATCGTTCACCTGCCGCGTCTCGTCGTCGATCGCCGACGGCTCGAACGCCGCCGCACCGAGCTCGTGCCACATCTTCGTCGCCATCGTGACCTCGTTCGTGGAGAGCGTCAGAACTCGACGCGGAAGAGCCGCACCCAGATGTCGGTCTCGTCCGAGCCGTCCTTGCGCACGTTGAAGAAGCCCTCGTACTCGCCGTCGCCCGCGAGCGCGGGCGGTGCCGCGAGCGGCACCGTGCGGCACAGCGCCTCCGTACGGATCAGCTCGTCGCGGAACGACTCCGTGCACCAGATCTCGCCCGGCGTGACGCGCGGCTCGATGCGCGCCGCGACCGCGATCGCCTGCCCGCCGGTGACCGCGGCGCTGTCGCCGCCGGTGTCCTGCAGCCGGACTTCTCCGCGGTGCAGCGCGATGCGCAGCAGCGGCTTGCCCGGCGCGTCGTGTACGTCGTCGAGGATGCGGCGCGCGGCGCGCGCGAGCAGCCCCGCGTCGTCGTGCGTGATCAGGATGTGGTCGCCCTCGGTGATGTCGCGCGAGCGTGCGCCGCGCGCGTGCGTCGTGACGGCCTCGTCGATCGCGCGCCGCACCTCGGTGTCGATGCCCTGCTCCATCAGCGCCATCATGCCGCGCACGTCGGCCTGCAGGACGTTCAGCTCCTGCGGCCGCGCCTCGTCGGGCTCGCGCCACGCGCGCCGGTAGCCGACGACGTTCACGCGGTCGATGCGCTCGGCGTAGGCGTGGTTCAGGCGCGCGATGATCTGCGAGAGCACGGGGTGCAGCAGGTAGTGCGTCGAGCGCGGCAGGACGCCGTCGGGCTCGAACGTCCCCTCGCCCGGCCGCAGGAAGCGCTGGCGGCGCTTGTTGTCCACCATGTCGTGCTCGAGCCAGCCGAGGAGCCCGGCCTTGTAGAGCGCGCAGAAGACGTGCTGCTCCGCGCCGGGAACCGAGCCCACCTCGTCGTTGTGCTCGCAGAACAGCGACTCCACCTCGTCGCGCGTCAGGATGTGCCCGGGGATGCGCGCGAAGACCTTCTGCAGATCGAGGTCGCCCAGATAGGGCGCGATCTCGCGCAGGTACTCCTGCGCGATCTCCGTCGCGGCCGCGTTCACCGCGACCTTCAGACGGTCCTCGACGCGCTCGACGGGCTTCAGTGCCGAGAGACGCTGCCCGATGGTCATGAAGTCGCGCGGACGGAGCAGCGTGTGGCGGCAGACGTAGTCGAAGACGTCCTCGCGCTCGCCGGTCCAGCTGTGCGTGACGTGCGTGAGCCCGAAGAACGCGGTGAACGGGTCGTCCTTGACGCGGTCGGGGAACACCAGACGGCTCGCGGGCTCGCGGCGGATGTTGTTCGCGAAGATCTCGCACAGGCTCTCGATCGAGTAGACGATGTCGACCGCGCTGCCCTGGTACTGCTGCGACATCACGGTGCTCTCGGGCAGGCGCAGGTACGCCTCCTTTCGCACCGCCGCGTAGACCTTGAGGTGATGGTTGATGCGCCGCAGCTGGTAGCCGACCTCGACCAGACCGAGCTGCGAGAAGTACCAGATGTTCGGATCGATCTCGCCGGCGGCACTCGAGCGGCGGCCGCGCGTCTCGACGTGCTTGTTGAAGTACTCGTCGACGCTGTCGACGAAGATCGCGATCGGGACCTTGATGGCGCGCAGCCGCGGCACGAGGTGTCCGTCGGTGTCGTTGGCGCAGCGCTGCAGGTCGCTCGGCGACAGGTCGAGGAGGCGCACGAAGTGGTCGACGACGCCGCGCAGGTTCCGGTCCGCGACGAGTCCGGTGAGCCGCGCTCCGACCTCGAGCCCGTCGACGCGGTCGAGCTTCTTCAGCGTCGCGAGCGCAATCGACGTGAGCCAGACCTTCGACCACCACAGCGGCGAGCCCGCGTAGAGCTGGACCGCCTCCTGGCTGAAGACCTTGTCGCCGATCGGCTTGTCGAGCAGCCCATGGTCCGGGAGGCAGGTGACGCCGCTGCGCTGCGTGAGCACGCGCTTCGCCTTCAGAAGGAGCGTCTTGCCGAAGCCCTTCGTGCCCACCACGACGAACTTCTCGCCACCGGGGCTCAGGAACTCCTCGATCTCCGGCGTCCGGTGCAGGACCGCCGCGTCGAAGTCCTCGGCGACGCGAATGTCGTCGGCGTCTACGGTCCAGGCGCGCATCGCGAGCGTTGAGCGTTAGGCGGCACGGGCCGCGGCGTCAACCGTCCGACGACAGGCGTTCTGCCGCCTGTCACTCCGGCACCGTCGCAATCGCGGCGGTGCAACCGGGCGTCCACTCCGGGAGGCGCCGCCGGCCCTCCGCCGGATGGCCGAACCACGGAGAAAAACCGTCATGCATTCGAACGCCCCCCGCCGCCGCTCGCACACGATGTCCGTCGCGGGCCTCGCGGTCTGCGCCGCGCTGGCCCGGACACCGTCCGCGCACGCGCAGTCGATCGCCTGCGGAAGCGTGATCGGCCCGAACGAGAACGTCGTGCTCGCCGGCGACCTGCAGTGCACGCACGCCACCGGCGGCATCACCGTCATCGGCCCGGCGACGCTCGACCTCGGCGGCCATCACGTCACCTGCGCGCCCGAGACCGAACGATCGAGCGGCATCGTGCTCGCCGGCAAGCGCGCGCAGCTGCGCAACGGCTCCGTGGTCGGCTGCAAGGCGGGCGTCGAGGTCGTGGGCGAGGGCGGGCACCGCATCGAGCAGGTGACCGCGGCGGCAGACGTGGAGGCCGGGTTCCGCGTCGACAGCAACGGCAACACGCTGCGCTCCGACACCGGCGGCGGCACCACCAGCGGCATCGACTTCGTCGTGCGCAGCGACCGCAACCTCCTCGTCGGCAACACCACCGCGATCGACGGCTTGCCGCCGGCGCCGATCGGATTCCGCGTCGTCGGCAGCCGCAATCGGCTGCGCGGCAACACGTCGGCCAACCACCGGCAGTTCGGCTTCCATCTCGACTTCGCGTCCGAGCGCAACGTGCTGCACGGCAACACGGCCAGCGGCAACGGCAGCAGCGGCATCCAGGTCGATGGCCTGCGAACGTCGCTGACGGGCAACGCGGTACTCGCGAACGGCCACGAGGGGATCCTCGTGAACGGGTCGGGGGCGCGCCTCACGCGCAACGAGGTCCGGGACAACGGCAGCTCGGGGATCCGCCTCTTCCAGGACGTCGGTGATGCCGTGATCGCGCACAACACGGTGCTGGGCAACGATCGACGCGACCTCGGAGCGTGGGACCTGGAGGACGACACGCCCGGCTGCTCGACGAACCGCTGGCGCGCGAACGTGTTCGCGACGGCGAACGCTCCCTGCATCGACTGAAGCGGACGAGGCCGAGCGTCAGCCCGCGCCGAGGGGCACCGTCGCCGACTGCAGGAGCCGCTTGACCTCGCGGATTCCGGTCGTCATCGCGCCGTCGGCGTGCGCGTAGCGCGTGCGGTGGGTGTGCTCCCCGCAGAACAGGATCCGGCCTGCGACCGGCTCGGCGAGGACGTCGTGATCTTCGGGCGAAGAGCCCAGCGCGGTCGTCGTGTAACCGCCTCGAGTGTACGGACTCCCCTGCCAGTCGGTGACGTTCCACGCACGCGGCTGCGGCACGTCGCGGCCGAGGATGTCGCGCAGGCGAGCGAGCGTCAGCTCGAGCACGGCCCGTGGGCCGAGGTCGTGCATGCGCCGTGCGTCCGTACCCGAGCTGAACGCGATCAGCGCGGGCTCGCCGCTGATCCGGTCGACATCGACCCAGAGCGGGAGCTGAAACGGAACCCGACCGGACACGTGAACGATGTGGGTGTGCAGCGCGTCGGCCCAGAACGGCTCGTCGAACGCGAGCGCGACCTTCTCGATCCAGCCGAAGCCCACGCGCCGGATCGCCGCGAGCTTGTCGCTCGGCAGCGCCGGCAGGAAGCGGATCGCGCGCGCCTTGAGCACGCCGAGCGGCACCGCGACCACGACGTGCGAGCCGCGCTCGACGAAACGGCGCGGGCCCGAGGCGGTGCGGGCGACGCCGTGCACGGACACCCCGTGGCGCGAGCACTCGATCGCCCGAACCTCGTGCAGGAGCCGCACCGGCTCGGGGCCGGCCATCGCTTCGTACAGGCTCGCGTAGCCGCCGACCGGCCACACGCCGAGGCCGCCGCCGTAGCCGAGGTCGCGCGTCACGACGTCGTGCAGCGACATCCGGGTCCACGGGTAGTTCTCCGGCAGCTCCGAGAGGATGCGGATCGCGAACTCGGCCTGCCGCCGCGCGTCGCCGACCAGCCCCTGCCGATCGAGGTAGAGCTGCGCCCCGTCGTAGACCGATGCGCCCCGGCCCAGCTCGGCGGCGATCGCAACCGCCGCACCGAACGCGAAGTTGGCGCCGTGGCCGAGCGCCGCGAGCTTCTCGTCGAGCGCGAGCTCGCGGCGCAGGCGGCCGTCCCACATCCGATAGGTCGTCGCGTCGGCATCGAGGTCGGCGTTGCGGCGCGCGACGCCGACCTGCTCCGCGAAGGTGGTCAGCGGGTTGCCGATCGGGTCGTGGATCCACGAGCAGCCGAGGTCGACCGGAATCCCGCCGAGGTCGATCGTGTGCGCGCGACCGCCGATCCGATCGCGCCCCTCGAGAACGACGTGCTCGATGCCGGCGTTGCGCAGCGCGTTGGCGGCGGTGAGACCGGCCCAGCCTGCCCCGACGACGATCACCCGCTCCGGCGCGCCGGCGAGCCCCGACGGGATCGCCGCCGAGCCGTCGTCGTACTCGGCCGTGGCGGCAGCGCGGGCGATGCGCGCGAGCGGTCCGGCGAGTGCGACGCCCGCACCGGCGACGGCGGCTGCGCGCAACAGCTCGCGCCGGGTCGGCTGCCAACGGGAGCGTGGAGGCCGATTCCCCTGATCGTTCATGCGGCACGTCTATCCGATCGATGTTACAAGGTCGAGCATGGTTGTAACATCGGCGCGCGGCACCGGTCCGCGGCTCGCCGCGGCACTGGGACGTGCGCTCGCGCGCCCGGTGGCGCTCCGCGTCCACCCGACCGACGATCGCATCATCGACGCGACCCTCGACGCGCTCGCCGTGAGCGGGCTCGCGAAGCTCGCGGTCGAGGACGTGGCAAGGCGCGCGGGGGTGACCCGGATGACCGTCTACCGGCGCTTCCGCGACCGGCAGCAGCTCATCGAGGCGACGATGGCGCGCGAGTCGGCGCGCCTGCTGGCCGCAGTCGCGGCCGCCGACGATCCGCGTGCGGAGCCCGTCGAGCGGATCGTGCGCATCGTGACCACGTCGCTCGGCACCGCTCGCCGCCACCCGCTGGTCGCGCACTGGCTCGCGACCGACCCGGGCGAGCTGCTGCGCGCCGTCCTCGCCGACGACGCCGCGGTGCTGCGCGCCGGCGCCGCCTACGTCGCCGCCACGATCCGCGGCGCGTCCCGAGGCGCGCGTCGCTCCCGGAAGGGCGACGGACTCGCTGCCGAGCGCACCGGCGACCTCCTCGTCCGTCTCTACGCGGCGCTGGTGCTGATGCCGCCGCCCTCGGTCGACCTCGACGACCCGCGCCAGGTCGAATCGCTGGCACGCGAGCTCATCGCGCCGATCCTCGTCGGCCAGCGCGTCGGCCAGCGCCGTCCGCGTTGAGCGTCCGGACTGCGCGCGAGTGTCCGCCGAGGCCGCGCGAGCCCGATTCGAGGCTCAGCCGTAGTCCGCGACGTCGCCCGGCTTCTTCGTCCGATCGCCCGCCGACGCCGGCCGCTCGAACTTCGGATTCGGCAGCTTGACGATGCCGCGCTCCGCGAGAAGCCGCGCGTGGCCCTCCTTGTCCGCAGGCACCGGGCGCGGATCGCCCGCCCAGGTCTCGAACAGCATCGTTCCCTCGGGTCCGGCGATCAGCGGACCGAAGACCGCGCCCTTCTCGAGGACGAGAAGCGTCCCGGGACCACAGACGCGGTCGCCGACGGTGAGCTGGCCTTCGGTGATCAGCACCAGATGGTCGCTCATGTGGCCGTGGCGCTCGATCACGACACCCGGGTCGTAGCGGCCCCAGACCACCATGCGATCCGGCGTCCACTCGAGGAACTTCTCGTGCACCGACACGCGGCGATCGCCGTGCTGCTGGGCGATCACCTCGGTCCAGGGGACGTCTGCGCTGTCGACGACGACGAAGCGGGGCTCGCGCTCACTCATCGGTCCTCTGTGCGCCGCCGATGCGTGCCAGCGCAAGCGGGCGGACGACTGGTCGCCGGTGGTGGCGCCGCTCGCGCGCGCGAACGCGACGTTGGAACGCGTCCCGCGACCGATCGCGCATCGACCGCAGGCGCGAAGCGGAACCGGCTTGAGTGACGCCCCCGTTTGATGGGATTCCTGTCCGCGCCGCGCCCCGATCGAACGGGCCGCCACGCGGAGGGACCATGCTGCTGCGCACCAGCGACAAGACGCGCGACGACGAACAGTACGACGGCGGACTGCCGATCCCGACCCAGCTCGTCTCGAACAGCGAGTACTACCCGATCCCGCAGACGCCGCGGCAGCGGAAGATCGAGGACCTGATCCGGCGCATGGCCGACGAGCGCGCAGCGGCGCTCGGCTGGTCGCGGCGCAAGTTCCTGTCGTCGGCGTGCGGCACCGCGACGGCGCTCATGGCGCTGAACCTCGCGAGCGGCTGCAGCGACTCGTCGAGCGGCGGCTTCGCGGTCGACGACTGCGCGACGCGCGACCCCGCCGCGGCGCGCGAGCAGTTCTCCGCCGACTACTTCATCGTCGACGTGCAGACGCACCACGCGGATCTCGACGGACCGATCGCCGGCAACCCGACGCTGGCCGCGTTCTTCGCACCGTTCCGGACGTGCGCGCCCGCGACGCTCGAGTCGGGCGACTGCCACCGCGGCGAGCTCGCCGAGCTGTCGCGCGCGAACTACCTGAAGGAGATCTTCCTCGACTCCGAGACCGCCGTCGCGATGATGAGCGGCATCCCGGCGCCGAACTCCTCGCTGCAGCTGATCAGCAACGACGCGATGGCCGAGACGCGCAACCTCGGCAACCAGCTCGGCGCGTCGCAGCGCATGCTGACACAGGGCATGCTGACGCCGAACTTCCCCGCCGACGCCGACACCGGCACGCGCATCGCCGACATGGAGCACCTCGTCAAGGATCTCGGCATCCGCGCGCTGAAGACCTACACCGGCGCGGGCTACGGCGTATTCGGTCCCGACATCGCACCGTGGTGGATGGACGACGAGCAGGTCGCCTACCCGATGCTCGAGGAGGCGACGCGCCTCGGCATCGACATCGTCAACGTCCACAAGGGTCTGCGCCTCGGCATCTTCGACCCGGAGCACATCAAGCCGCGCGACATCCCCAAGGCCGCGAAGGACTGGCCGAACATCCGCTTCGGCATCTATCACTCGGGCTTCGAGTACCTCGACGAGCTCTGCCGCCTGAAGCGCGACGAGATGCCCGAGGTGACCAACGTCTACCCGGAGCTCGGCGCGGTCTTCGCGAGCGCGGTGCTCGACGACTCGGGTGTCGACGCGATCGGCCACCTGCTCGGCAAGCTCGTCACCAACTTCGGCGCCGACCACATCCTCTGGGGCACGGACTCGATCTGGTACGGCACGCCGCAGTGGCAGATCGACGCGCTGAAGACCTTCCGCATGCCGCAGCACCTCAAGGACGACTTCGGCTACCCCGACATCACCGACGACATGAAGGCGCAGATCTTCGGCCTGAACGCGTCGCGCCTCTACAAGCTCGATCCCGAAGAGGTGCGCTGCACGCTGCCGAACGACCAGCTCGCGCAGGCGCGCGCGATGTACCTCGACGAGCAGCCCGTGCCGAGCCTCCGCACCTACGGCCCGAAGACGCGGCGCGAGTTCCTGAACCTCGCCTTCAACGGACGCCCTGATCCGCGGCGGCGCGGCTGATGCGCGCTCGATGCGCGGCGGTCGCGAAGCTTCTCCTGCCGTGCGCGGTCGCGCTGCTCGCGATCGCGCACGGTGCGCAGGCCGTGGTGTCCGACGCGGCCGCCAACGCCACCACGGCTCCGGCGTCCGCCGCGACGAGCGCCGCCGTCGCCGCGCCGGATCGCAGCGCCGACGACCGCGCGCTCGATGACGGCCGCAATCCCGCCGCGATGCTCGCCTTCTTCGGCATCGCGCCCGGCATGAAGGTCGCGGAGCTCGGCACCGGCGGCGGCTACACCTCCGAGCTGCTCGCGCGCACCGTCGGGCCGGCGGGAAAGGTCTACGCGCAGAACTCGCAGCTCATCCTCGATCGCTTCGCGCAGAAGCCGTGGACCGAGCGCCTGCAGAAGCCGGTGATGGCCAACGTCGTGCGCCTCGACCGCCCGTTCGACGATCCGTTCCCGGAGGACGTCAAGGACCTCGACGCCGTGCTGATCGTGCTCTTCTACCACGACACGTACTGGCAGAAGGTCGATCGCGCGAAGATGAACGCGGCGGTGATGCGCGTGCTGAAGCCGGGCGGCGTGTACGGCATCGTCGATCACAGCGCGGCCGCGGGCCACGGCGAGAGCGACGTCGAGAGCCTGCACCGCATCGAGGAGTCGACGCTGCGCGCCGACGTCGAGAAGGCCGGCTTCGTCCTGGAGGGCAGCGCGGACTTCCTGAAGCGTCCCGACGACACGCGCGACTGGAGCGCGTCGCCGCGCACGGCGGGCGAGAAGCGCGGCACGAGCGACCGCTTCGTGCTGAAGTTCGTCAAGCCCGTCGCGACGAAGTAGACACCGCCATGCGCATCCGTCAGATCGCTCTCGTCGCGCGCGAGCTCGACCCGGTCGTCGACGACCTCTGCGCCGTGCTCGGCGTCGAGGTCGCGTTCAACGATCCCGGCGTCGCGGAGTTCGGGCTGAAGAACGCGGTCATGGCGCTCGGCGACCAGTTCCTCGAGGTGGTGTCGCCGTTCCGCGCCGACGCGAGCGCGGCGCGCTATCTCGAGCGCCGCCGCGGCGACGGCGGCTACATGGTCATCCTGCAGAGCGACGACCTCGACGCGGATCGTACGCGCCTCGCGCGCGTCGGCGCGCGCATCGTGTGGGAGATCGCGTTCGACGACATCGCGACGATCCACCTGCACCCGCGCGACGTCGGCGGCGCCATCGTGTCGCTCGATCGCCCGCTGCCGCCCGCGGCGTGGCGCTGGGCCGGTCCCGGCTGGGAGGAGAAGGGGCGCCGCTCGGACGCGCGCGCGATCCTCGGCGCCGAGATCCAGAGCGACGAGCCGGCCGTCCTCGCGGCGCGCTGGGGTGAGGTGCTGGGCATACCGGTGGCGCACGAGGTCGGAGCGCCGCCGCGCGTCGACCTCGACGGTGGACACCTGCGCTTCGTCGCGCCCGGCGACGACCGCGGCGCCGGCGTGACCTGCATCCGCGTCGCGCTGCGCGATGCGGACGCCGCGCGCGGACGCGCCGCCTCGCGCGGGCTCGCCGACGCGGACGGACGCGTCGCGATCGGTGGCGTGCGCTTCGATCTGGTCGCCGCGCGCTGACCGGCCGAGCGCCGCCCGCGCCCCGCGCCCGGGTCAGCCCACGGCGACGCGCTGCAGGTCGGTCCAGCGCACGAGCGTCTCGGCCAGGGCCTCCAGCGTCACGGGCTTGGCGAGGAAGTCGTTCATGCCGGCGAAGAGGCAGCGCTCGCGATCGCCGGCGAGGGCGTGCGCCGTGAGCGCGACGATCGGCGTGCCGACACCGCGCCGGCGGATCCGCCGGGTCGCTTCGTGGCCGTCGAGCACCGGCATCTGCACGTCCATCAGGATGACGTCGTAGACGGTCCGCGAGGTCATCTCGACCGCGGCGAGCCCGTTCTCGGCCTCGTCGACTCTGCAGCCGAGTCGCTGCAGCATGCGTCGCGCCACTTCCCGATTGACCGCGTTGTCCTCGACGAGAAGAGCGTGCGTGTCGCCGCCGGCGACGAGGCGGGTGCAGACCGGCGCCGGTGTCGTGCACACGATCACCCGCGCCGGCCCCGTCTCGCGAGCGAGCGGCGCCGGCCGGCGGAGCGGAAGGTCGAAGCAGAAGGTGCTGCCGCGACCGGGCTCGCTGTCGACGCCGATCGTGCCGCCCATGAGCTGCACCAGCCGCCGCGCGATGGTGAGGCCGAGCCCGACGCCGCCGTAACGACGCGACGAGCTTCCGTCCGCCTGCGTGAAGCTCTCGAAGATCGCGTCGCGGAGCGCGGGCGAGACGCCCGTGCCGGTGTCGCTCACCTCGAGCCGGACCCTGGACACGTCGTCGTGCTCGTCGAGGCACCGAACGGAAACTTCGATGCGGCCCGCGTGCGTGAACTTGAGCGCGTTCGAGACGAGCTGCGTCAGCACCTGCCTGATCCGGATCGGATCGCCGACGAAGCGCCGGGGCAGGTCCGCGGAAATGCTGCAGAACAGCTCCAGGTTCTTCTGCTGCGCGGTCACGGCGAGCAGACGGGCGCCTTCCTCGACGACCTCGCGCAGGTCGAACTCGACCGCCTCGATCCGCACCGGACCGGACTCGAGGTGGGCGTGGTCGAGGATCTGGTCGAGCACCTCCAGCATCGAGGTCCCGCTGCGCGACAGGATGGCGGCGTACTCGCGCTCGACTCCGTCGAGATCGCCCTCGAGCAGCAGCTGCGACATGCCGATGATGCCGTTCATCGGCGTGCGGAGCTCGTGGCTCATGTTGGCGAGGAACTCCGCCTTGACGCGCACCGCCTCGAGCGCGGCACCGTGCGCGAGCCGCAGCTCCTCGGACTTGGCGTGCAGCTCCTCGGTGCGCTCCTCGACGCGACGCTCGACGGTCTCGTACGCGAGCTCGGTCTCGGCCTGCCGCCTCGCGACGAGCCGCATGTCCCGCGCGCTGCGCACGCAGGACACGGCGAGGAACACGTCCTCGAAGAGCAGCCAGCCCACGTGCTCGAGCGTTCTCCACGGGCTCGCCGCGACGACGCCGTACACCGACTGCGGCCACACGGCGCCCCGAATCGTGTGGTCCAGGATCACCACGAGGCTGGCCGGGACGAGGACGGTCCAGTCGCGGTAGAAGGCGAGCAGCGCGAGCGACCCGAAGATGTGGAAGTGCATCTCGATGCGCCCGCCCGAGAGGTGGATCAGCATCGCCGACATCGTCATCTGAGCGGTCGCGATCGCGTAGCGCGTGATCCGTCGTCCGGGTCGGAGCACCGCGAGCGCGATCGGCAGCGACACGATGGCCGCCCCGAGCAGCGTCGCCGCGTACACGTGCAGATGCGTGCGGCTCTCGACGCCGCTCCACGCGCGTGGCGACACCACGAGCGCGAGCACGATCGCGAACAGCCACTCGATCGCGAGCAGCTGCGCGAGGAGCCGGTCGGTCGCGGAATGGATGCGCGCGCGGTCCTCGGCGAACAGGACGTCCGTGCGCGCCGCGACCTGCGCGCGATCGTCGGCGACCATCACGAGGCAACCCCGTGCGGCGCGGTGCCGAGCGAGCACCCGAAGACCGGTGAGCTCGCCGTGCGCTTGTCACGGCCAGCGGGCGCGTCCTCGCCGAGGACGGCGGCCACGATCGCCTCGGCGCCGTACGTGTCCCCCTGGTGCGCACGCGCCGGCGTGATGCCGCCCGCGAAGCGCAGCGCGCCGCCGGCGTCGTAGAGCAGAACCTGGCCCGACGTGCGCGCACCGAAACGCGCCGACTCGACACCGCCGGGATCGTCGTGGACGCGCGCACCCGGCAGGCCGGCGAGTGCCGTGCGCATTGCACCCTCGTCCCACGACGCTTCGCCCGCGGCCGGCGCGAGCAGGACGACGTCGATCGCGAGGCGATCCGGGAGCCGCGCGACGAGCCGCTGCAGCTCCGCGACCGTCGCCTGCGAGCACGGACACTCGGGGTGGAGCAGCGCGATCAGCGTCGGCCGACGGTCGTCGCGCGGGAGACTGCTCTCCACCGGCCAGCGCTCCGGCGCGAGGGCTGCGGCGCCCGGCGCGGCGGCGTGGTCCACGAGCACGCCGAGGCCGGCGAAGATGCACGTGGCCCAAACCAGCACCCCGACCAGCAGGCGGCGCTCGATTCGCGGCAACCGCATCCAGATTCCAGACCTGACGTCCGGGATCCGGATACGCCCCATGAAAAAGTTTGCGCGACGCGCTCGGGCCACGCGCGCGCGCTCGGGATCCGGCGGGGTTGCCGTCGTCGGGATCATCGGGCGCCGACGGCAGCAAGGCGCGTTCCACCGACGGGTGGACGCCGTATCGTCCCGAAGAGGCTACAGCCCCATCATCGCACTGACGCCGTGATCGCGACCGGCGGTGTACGCGCCGTCCACCGCGATCGCCTGCCCCGACACGAACGACGCGTCGGACGACAGCAGGAACGCCGCGACCGACGCGATCTCGTCCGGACGTCCGAAGCGGCGCAGCTTGTGCTCCTCGCGGATGTGCTCGCGGATCTCCGCCATGACCGGAATGTCGAGCACGCCCTCGAGCATCGGCGTCTCGATGAAGCCCGGGCAGATCGCGTTCACGCGCACGCCGGAGCGGCCGTAGTCGATCGCCATGTTGCGCGTCAGCAGGACGACGCCGCCCTTCGACGCGTTGTACGCGCTGCCGCCGGCCGTGCCCTCGAGACCCTCGATGCTGGCGATGGTCACGATCGAGCCGCGCTCGCCGCCCGTCGCCTCCTGCGCGAGCATCTGCTTGACGCAGTGCTTGGCGACCAGGAACGTGCCCTTCAGATTGATGTCGAGCACCGGGTCCCAGCCCGATGCGGCGTCGAGCATGTGCACCGGACCGCCGCCCGCGACGCCCGCGGCCGTCACCGCCCCGTCGATGCGCCCGAAGGCGGACACCGCGTCCGCGACCGCGGCCTCGATCTCGGCCTCCTTCCGCACGTCGACGATGCGGAAGCGGTACGACGCGGGCGCCGGCTTCTGCGCCGGCTCCTTGACGTCGGTCGCGTAGACGCGTGCGCCTTCCTCGAGGCAGCGCGTCACCGTCGCGAGACCGATGCCCGACGCGGCACCCGTGACCAGAACGACCTTCCCTTCGAGACGAGCGGACTTCGACATGCCCTCCTCCGTATCCGGTTGCCACGGAGGGACACAAATGATCCGGTCGCCGCATGCGATTCGCGCTCTTCTACGAGATCCCCGTTCCGAAGCCGTGGACGAAGGACAGCGACCACGTCGCATACAAGAACACGCTCGAGCAGGCGCTCGCCGGCGAGGAGTTCGGCTGGGACGCGTTCTGGACCGTCGAGCACCACTTCCTCGACGAGTACTCGCACTGCTCGAACCCGGAGGTGCTCTATGGCGCGATCGCGAGCCGCACGAAGCGCATGCGCCTCGGCTACGGCGTGCGGCTCATGCCGAAGCCGTACAATCACCCGGTGCGCACGGCCGAGTCGGTCGCCGTCCTCGACCTGATCTCGGACGGTCGCGTCGACTTCGGCACCGGACGCTCGTCCACCCGCGCCGAGCTCGAGGGCTTCGGCATCGACCCGGCGGAGACGCGCTCGATGTGGGCCGAGGCGATCGGGCACGTCGTCGGCTGCTGGACCAACGACGAGTACGAGATGCGCGGCAAGCACTGGCAGATGCCGCGCCGCCGCGTGCACCCGAAGCCGCTGCAGCAGCCGCACCCGCCGATCTGGGGTGCCACGTCGAGCGAGGACGGCCACAAGCAGATCGGCGAGGCGGGCCTCGGCCTGTGCTCGTTCGCGGTCGGCGTGTCGCCGGAGGAAGTCAAGAAAAAGATCGACATCTACCGCGCCGCGGTGAAGACCTGCAGGCAGCCGCTCGGAAAGTACGTCAACGACCAGGCGTCGACGTTCACCATGGCGCTCTGCGCGCCGAGCGAGGCCGAGGCACGCGACGCGGCCCGCGAGTCCTTCGAGTGGTACCCGAAGCACGGTGCGCGCCTCATCGGCTCGCTCGCGACGTGGATGGCCGAGAAGAAGGCCGAGCTCGGCACGTACGCCTACGCGGCCGACATGAAGAACGTCGACGAGGCCGGCGCGCTCGACCTGCTGACGCTCGAGTACCTGGTCGAGAACGGCGCCTGCGTGCTCGGCACGCCCGAGCAGTGCGTGGAGGCGTGCCGTCGCTACGAGGCCGCGGGCGTCGATCTGCTGCTCTGCCTCGTGAACCCGTTCAAGATCGGCCACGCGAGCGTGATGCAGACCATCGAGCTCATGGGCCGGCACGTCATCCCGCGGTTCCGCTGAGCAGACGGCGCGGGCGTGCCCCGCACGCCGATCAGGCCGGCATGGCCGCCTCGACCGCGTTGGCGGTGTCGAACAGCTCGGTGAACTCGGCGACGAGTCCGTTCTCGAAACGGAAGAAGTCGGCCTTCAGCGAGGTCGTGACCTTGCCCGTGTGACGGTTCCGCCACGAGCAGTCGGCGAGCACCGCGACGCGATCGCCCTGCGCAACCATGCTCTCGACCTCGAAGTCGATCATCTCCCAGTCGCGCGCGAGGTCGGCGAAGTAGCGCTGCACGTCGGCGGGCGAGACGCCGTTGCGCGAGAAGCCGATCGCCGGCGCGCTCGCGCCGAGCGAGCGGAACCTGATGGTCGGCGCCAGCAGGTCGAGCCAGACGCGGGTGTTCTCGCCCTTGCTCGCCCGCCAGGTGCGGTAGACCTCGCGCAGCGTCTCGACGTGTCGGTCCTCGGTCGCGCCCATGCGCTCGCTCCTCCAGGCATCGCGCGCCCGACGCGGTACTGCCGCCGGCGGCGCACGACAATGGCAGAATCCATCTGGCGGCGGAAGAGCGCAGGCCGGCCCGGAGCGCCACGCCGTGCACCGCGGCGGGTCGGCATGTCGACCGTTGTCACATCGGCCGCGCCGTCAGCGCGCGCCGCGGACGCAGTCGCCGAGCAGCCGCTCGATCTCGGTGAAGTCCACCGGCTTCACCAGGTGGTGGTCGAAGCCCGCCTCGCGCGTGCGCCGGCGGTCGTCCTCCTGGCCCCATCCGGTGAGCGCGACCACGCACACCTCGCGGCCGAACGGCAGCGCGCGCAGCGCGCGGCACACCTCGTAGCCGTTCATCTCCGGCATGCCGAGGTCGAGGAACGCGACCTGCGGCCGCACCCGCTCCGCGGCCGCGAGCGCCTCGATGCCGTCGTGGGCCGTCGCGACTTCGTGCCCCTGCAGCTCGAGCATCAGGGCGAGCGTCTCGACGTTGTCGCGGTTGTCGTCGGCGACGAGGATGCGGACGCGGGCGCCCGCGACGTCCCGCGGCTCGGCGATCTCCGCATCCGGCACGGACCCCGCACTCGCCAGCGGCAGCCGGACGCGCACCTCCGTGCCGCGACCGAGCCCGTCGCTGTGCGCGGTGACCGAGCCGCCGTGCAGCTCGACCAGCTGGCGCACCAGCGTGAGCCCGATGCCGAGCCCGCCGGCGCGCCGCTCCAGCGGACGGTCCGCCTGCATGAACATCTCGAACACGTGCGGCAGCACCTCGGGCGCGATGCCGATGCCGTCGTCGCGCACGACGACGTGCACCGCGTCGCCGCGGCGCTCCGCGGAGAGGCGGACGTTGCCGCCGGGCTCGGTGTACTTGGCGCTGTTGTTCAGCAGGTTGGTGAACACCTGCGCGAGCCGCATGTCGTCGCCGTCGACCGGCAGCGGCTCGTCGGGCAGCCACACCTCGAGCTGATGCCGGCGCTCGGCGAGCAGCGGACGCGCCGACTCGACCGCCGCCTGCAGGATCGGTGCGACGTCGGTCGTCCGCCGGTCGAGATCGAGACGTCCCGTGCTGATGCGCGACACGTCGAGCAGATCGTCGACGAGACGTCCGAGGTGCGCGACCTGCCGGTGGATGATGTCGCGCGCCCACGCCGCGTCCGGATCGGCGATGCTCTTCAGCCGCATCACCTGCACCGCGTTGCGGATCGGGCTCAGCGGATTGCGCAGCTCGTGCGCGAGCGTCGCGAGGAATTCGTCCTTCCGGCGGTCCGCCTCGCGCAGCGCGCTCTCGGCGGACAGCTGTGCGGTGACGTCGGTGTTGGTGCCGAACCAGCGCAGCACGCGGCCGTCCGCGTCGCGGATCGGGATCGCGCGCGACAGGAACCAGCGGTAGCTGCCGTCGCGCGCCCGCAGCGGGAACGTGTCCTCCCACGGCTCGCCGGTCGCGATGCAGCGTCGCAGCTTGTCGACGACGCGATCGACGTGATCCGGATGGTGCACGCTGCGCCATCCCCAGCCGCGCATCTCGTCGAGCGTCGTGCCCGTGTAGTCGAACCAGCGTTGGTTGTACCAGTAGATGTCGCCGTTCGCGTCGGCGGTCCATGCGAACTGCGACATGTTGTCGGCGAGCGTGCGCAGCTCCTCCTCGCGCGCCGCGAGCTCCTGCTGCACGAGCTTTCGCGGCGTCATGTCGTCGGCGACGTAGCACCAGCGCTGCTGCGCACCGGACGCGTGCGGCACCACCGCCACCGTCACCGCGAGCCAGCGCGGACCGTCCGCGTTCTCGAAGCGGTGCTCGAAGGTGACCGGTGCTCCGTGCGCGGCGCTCTCGAGGTAGCGCTGCCGCCAGGCCGCAATGGTTCCGGCGTCCACGCCGAGCTCGGACGCGCGGCGACCGCGAGTACCATCGTCGGGCACGCCGAAGAACCGGCAGCTCGCCGGGTTGTCGTCCACGTGCAGGATGTCGCCGTCGTCGAGCAGCTCGACGATTCCCATGCACACCGGCGCGCTGTCGAAGAACGCACGCAGCGTCAGCTCGGTGTCGCGCCAGCCCTCGATCGCCTGCACCTGCCGCGTGAGATTGACGAGCACGCCGATGGCACCCGTCACGCGGCCCGAGGCGTCGCGCTCCGGCTCGTAGACGCCGCGCACGGTGACCGGATCGCCGACCGGAAACGCGACGTGCCCCTCGAACTCGACGCGCTCCCCGCGCAGCACGGCCTCGATGCGCGGCGCGACGGTCTCGTAGAGGTCGCCCAGGACCTCGCTGACCGTGCGTCCCACGAGCGCATCGGGAGTCGTCCCGTAGCGCGCGGCGTAGGCGGGATTTGCGAAGACGTAGCGTCCGGTGGCGTCGATGCGGGCGATCAGCATGCTGGGTCGTCATGCCGTCCGGCGCGGCGCGATGACGCCTTGCGCGTGCCCCGGAGCGATAGCGGCTCGACCATAGCCGCGCCGCCGGTGTACGACAACGGATTTCGCGACCCGGGCCCGGGTTCGCGCGACAGCCGTGCGGCGGATCGCGCAGCGCGCCGGTGAGATCCCCCAGCGGCGCCGCTGCCGCCGCGTGCGCGGCCCCTGCGTGCGTCACGACGAGACGACCGGAACCTCCCGCCCTCGCAGAGGAATCCCGCGACCATCGCCCGCGGCGCGCGGTTGGTGCGGATCTTGGAATCGGTGTCCTCGTCCGTGCGGCGACCGTGCCGCCGCCGGCGACGGGGCGGACCCGGTGGGGACGGCATCGTCAAACAAAACCGACACGACGAGGGAGATCGACATGACCAGGACGAAGCGTTTCATTCTCGGGGTTCTCGCAGCCGCGGCGTTCGCCGCCCCGACCGCGGCGCAGGCCGGCGGGCCGAAGACGATCTCGTGCTCGGCGAACGTCCAGTACCTGCTCAACAACACGCTGCGGAACTCCTACACGCGCGACTTCACCGTCGCGCCCGGCGTGCCCTTCTCGGAGGACCTCTCGAACGCGATCCGCTTCAAGTTCATCGACGCGGTCGCGACGCTCGATGCGGACGGCAAGAGCACCAACGTCAGGTTCGTCTACTACGCAGACGTGAGCGCGATCGAGTCCGCCGACTTCAGCACCGACCTCAAGGTTCCCGGCGACAAGAAGCCGGTGACGACGTCGGCCGACAGCACCTACTGGTCGTCCTTCGGCGTCGCGGGCCTCCACACGACGAAGTGGTCGCTCACCTGCGTCACGCTCGACGACTGACGCCCGCGCCGGCTCCGCCGGCAACGACACGGCGACGCCGCAGCGTCGTCTGTTCTTGACGCGTCAGCGGGCGGCGCGCGCGAGGAAGCCGAGCACGGCTTCGCGCAGCGCGCCGCCCGCGTCCGCCTGCAGCATGTGGCCGGCGCCCGGCACGAGCACCAGCTCGGCGCCGGGAATGCGCCCCGCGATGCGCCGGCCGTTCTCGGTCGGAACGAGGACGTCCGCGTCGCCGTGCACCACCAGCGTCGGCACCGCGACCCCCGGCAGACCGTCCCACACGTCGTGCCGTGCGGCCGCCTGGATCTGTCCGAAGTAGCCGGTCGGCGTGGTCGGAATGCGGCTGCGCTCGACGAGGTCCTCCTCGATGCGCTCGGGGTGGCTCGTGCGCGTTTCCTCGCCGTAGAGGAACCACGCGTTGCGACGGTAGACCGTCGCCGGGTCCGCGCCCCCCTCGAGCAGTCCGCGCATGACCTCGTCCGACGCCGGCACCGCGTTCGCACCGCCCGGAGTCGTGCACAGCAGCACCAGCGAGCGCACGCGCCCGGCGTGCTCGAGGGCGAAGCGCTGCGCGATCATGCCGCCGAGCGACATGCCCATCACGTGCGCCGTGCGGTGCCCGCAGGCGTCGAGCACCGACGCCGCGTCGGCCGCCATCTGCGAGACGCAGTAGGCGCCCTCCGGCACGTCCGAGCGGCCGACGCCGCGGTTGTCGAACACGATCGCCTGATGCTGCTCCGCGAGCCACGGCAGCGACCGCTTCCATCCGTACGCGTTCGAGCCCAGCCCCATGATCAGGAGCACGGGATCACCGGCGCCGTGCACCTCGTAGTGGATGCGGGCACCATCGCTCGACGTCGTGTAGGGCATGCGTGTCTCTCCGTTGGCTTCGGCGGCGTTCATGGCATGATCGCGGGCCGCGGGAAATCTCGGCGGCCAGGGCGGCGCGCCGGGCACACGGACGACGAGGAGGAAGCATGCGGGTTCGTCATTCGGGAACGACGGGAATCGGGCTGCTGCTCGCGGCGCTGGCGATCGCGGGCTGCACGCCGGCCAACGTCCGGACGTCCACCGGACCGAGCGCGGTCACGGCGAGCATCCCGCTGACGGATTTCGGCACCGGCATCGCGATCTCGCCCGACGGCACGCGCGCCTACGTCGCCGCGGGCTCGAAGGTCCAGGTCATCGACGTCGCGACCAACAAGGTCGCGGCGTCGATCGAGCTCGGCGACATGCCCTACTCGATCGCACTCTCGAACGACGGGCAGCGCGGCTACGCGGTCGACCTGATGCAGCGCGAGGTGTGGTTCATCGACCTCGTCAGCAACAGCGTGGTGAAGCGCGTCGAGCTCGGCGAGCCGCGGCGCCCGGTGCTGCGACCCGGCGTCGCGGTGAGCCCGGACGGTCGCACCGTCTACGCGACGCTCAGCCAGCCCGAGGGCGCCGGCTCCGACCTCCTCTTCTCCATCGACACGACCACCGGCGCGAAGCAGCAGCGTGCGCTCGACTTCCACCCCGGCGACCTCGTCGCGGCGAAGGACGGACGCCACGTCTGGGTCGCGGGCTGCCGCGGCCTCTGCTCCGACGGCGCCCTGCACGCGGTCGACCCGTCCGATCCCGGCCACGCGACGCAGCTCGTGCTGCCGACGGTGCCGGGCGAGGTGGCCATCTCGCCCGACGGCGCGCGCGTGTACGTCACCAACGGTCTCGCGGCGAGCCTCGCGGTCGCCGACACCGCGGCCGGCAGCATCGTCACCAACGTGAAGGTCGGCGCCGAGCCGCTCGGCGTCGCGACCAGCCCCGACGGGAAGCGCGTGTACGTGACCAACTTCCAGGGCGGCACGATGTCGGTGATCGATGCACAGACCGACGAGGTCATCGTCACGCTGAACGTCGGCGCGACGCCGCGCGCGATCGCCGTCACGCCCGACGGCAAGCACGCCTACTTGACGCACTCGACGTCGCGCGTCTCGGTGGTCGACCTGGCGGCGCACGAGTGACCGGGACGGCGGAGGACACGATCATGAGCCACGACGCAGCGAAGCTCTTCGACCTGAGCGGCAAGGTCGCCCTCATCACCGGCGGCAGCCGCGGCCTCGGCCACGAGATGGCGCTCGCCTTCGCGCGCGCGGGCGCCGACGTCGTGATCGCGAGCCGCAAGGCCGACTCGTGCGCGCGCGCCGCGCTCGAGGTCGAGGCGCTCGGCCGCAGGGCACTCGCGCACGCCTGCCACGTCGGCGACTGGGACGCGCTCGATGGCCTCGTCGAGGCCGCGTACGGCCACTTCGGCCGCGTCGACGTGCTGGTCAACAACGCCGGCATGTCGCCGCTCTACCCGTCGCTCGACCAGGTCAGCGAGGCGCTCTGGGACAAGGTGATCGGCGTCAATCTCAAGGGGCCGTTCCGCCTCATGGCGAACGTCGGCACGCGCATGGCGGCCGGCGACGGCGGCTCGATCATCAACGTGAGCAGCATCGCGGCGATCCGTCCGACGCCGATGGAGACGCCCTACGCCGCCGCGAAGGCCGGGCTCAACGCGCTCACGGAGGCCTTCTCGCAGGCCTTCGGGCCGAAGGTCCGTGTGAACTGCATCATGGCGGGGCCGTTCCTCACCGACATCGCGAAGGCGTGGGACCCGAAGATGAAGCAGTACATGGAGGCGACCTCGGCGCTGCGCCGCGCCGGCAACCCGGACGAGATCGTCGGCGCGGCGCTGTACTTCGCGTCGGCCGCGTCGAGCTTCACCACCGGGGCGATCCTGCGCGTCGACGGCGGACGGCCGTAGGCGGACGGCTCCGGCCGCGGCAGGCCGCGCGTCCGCCGGTTCCCACCGCTGGCAACCGGCGGACGGACGTTTCCCAGCGCTGCCATCCGCGGACCCCGCGCGCTGCGCGTTGCGCCCGCACCTGCTCGATCGCGGCGCGGCCGAACGTGGCATGGCGGATGCAGACCCGTCGCGCGGATGGCCACCGCCCGACCCGTACCCCGCCTCGAAGAGTCGCCGTTCATCGTCTTCTGGGAGACCACCCGCGCCTGCGACCTGGTCTGCAAGCACTGCCGCGCCGACGCCCACCCGGGCCGTGACCCGCAGGAGCTGACCTTCGAGGAGGGCACGCGGCTGCTCGACGACGTCCGGGCAATGGGCTGCCCGCTGGTCGTCCTGACCGGCGGCGATCCCGCGAAGCGCCCCGACCTGGTCGAGCTGGTCCGCCACGGCAGCAGCATCGGACTGCACATGGCGCTGACGCCGAGCGCGACGCCGCTGGTCACGCGCGGCTTTCTCGCGCGCCTCGCCGACGCCGGACTCGCGCGTCTCGCGGTCAGCCTCGACGGCCTTTCGCCCGCGTCGCACGACGGCTTCCGCGGCGTCGCCGGCAGCCACGCGCGCACGCTCGAGATCCTGCGCGACGCGCGCGAGCTCGGGCTCACGACGCAGGTCAACACCACGGTGACCGACCTGAACGTCGCCGACCTCGAGGCGATCGCCGCCATCCTGTCGGGGCTCGACATCACGCTGTGGAGCGTCTTCTTCCTGGTCCCGACCGGCCGCGGCGAGCAGCTGCGTGTGCTCGCGCCCGACGTGGCCGAGACCGTGCTGCAGCGCATCGCCACGATCTCGGCGACGGCGCCGTTCGACGTCAAGACCACCGCCGCGCCGCACTTCCGCCGCGTGCTGCTGCAGCGTCACGTCAAGCGCACGAACGTCGTCGGCCTCACCGACGCGATCGGACGCGCGCCGCGCGGCGTGAACGACGGACAGGGCGTGCTCTTCGTCTCCCACCGCGGCGAGATCCACCCGAGCGGCTTCCTGCCGATCCCGTGCGGGAACGTCCGGAGCGACGCGATCGCGGACGTCTATCGCACGCACGCGACCTTCACGGCGCTGCGCGACCCCGACCGCCTCGGCGGCAAGTGCGGCGTGTGCGAGTTCCGCCGCGTCTGCGGCGGCTCGCGCGCACGCGCCTTCGCCACCACCGGCGACATGCTCGCCGAGGAGCCTGCGTGCAGCTGGCAGCCCGCGGCGCTGCGGGAGCACGCGTGAGCGCGCCGCGCGTCGTCGTGATCGGCGCTGGTGTCGCGGGGCTCGCCGCGGCGCGGGCGATCCGTCACGACGCGCCGCACGTCGACCTGCTCGTGCTCGAGGCGAGCGGCCGCGTCGGCGGACTGGTCGATACCGAGCGCACCCCGAACGGCTTCGTCATCGACCACGGCGCCGACGCTCTGCTGACCGCGAATCCCTGGGGTCTCGCGGTGGCGCGCGAGCCCGGCTTCGCCGACGTCGTCATCGACGGCGGACCGGCGCCGCGCCGCTCGTACGTCTCGACGCCGGGCGGCCTCGTGCCGCTGCCGCCGGTGTTCGCGGGCGCAAGCGCCTCGACCGCGCTCGCCATCGCGACGACGCCTCTCCTGTCGCTGCGCGGCAAGATGCGCGTGGCGCTCGAGCCGTTCGTGCCGGGACGCCGCGACCCGGACGACGAGAGCGTGCGCTCGTTCGTCGCGCGACGCTTCGGCGACGAGATGGCGGACAAGGTGATCGAGCCGCTGGTCGGCGGCATCCACGGCCACGACACCGCGCGGCTGAGCGCGCTCGGCTGTCTGCCGCGCCTGCGCGCGCTCGAGGAGGCGCACGGCAGCGTGACGCTCGCGATGCGCCGCCTGCTGCGCGAGCGCCGCCGTCACGGGCGCTCGGCGCCGCCGCCCGCGGTGACGTTCCGCCGCGGCATGGCGTCGCTGCCCGAGGCGCTGCACCGCGCGATCGGCGACCACGTGCGCTTCGACACGCCCGCGCGACGGATCGTGCGGACGCGCGACGGCTTCACGATCGAGACCGCGCACGGCGCGATCGACTGCGCTGGCGTCGTGCTCGCGACGCCGGCGTGGCAGGCGCCGTCCCTCGTCGAAGGCATCTCACCCGAGCTTGCGTCGATCGCGGGCGAGATCCGGCACAAGGCGCTCGCCTGCGTGACGCTGGCGTTCGAGCGCGGCCAGGTGCCGCGCTCGCTCGACGCGACCGGATGGGTGCGCGGCGCCGGCGACACCCGCACCACGCTCGCCTGCACGTGGTCGAGCGCAAAGTGGTGGGAGCGCGCGCCGCACGGCTACGTCCTCCTGCGCTGCATCCTGCCGGTGGACGGCGAGCCCCCGGATCTCGTCGCCGCGGCGCTCGCCGACCTGCGCGACCTGATCGGCGTGCGCGACGAGCCGTACTTGACGCGGGTCCGGAAGATGCCGCGCGCGACGCCGATCTACGCGGTCGGGCACCGCGATCTCGCCGCGCGCGCGCACGCGGCCACCGAGGCCGTCGGCGCGCTCGCGCTCGCCGGCAACGCCTGGGGCGGCGTCGGCGTCCCCGACTGCGGCACATCGGGCGAAGCCGCCGCGCGCGACGTGCTGCTGCGGCTGGACGGTGCGCACGACGACGCCACGCAGGTCGCGCCGTCACGTCACGCGGCGCGGCCGTCCGCCGCCGCGTCCGCTCCCTAGCCTAGCGCGTCGCGGACCGGACGTCGTCGGGATTGCCGACAGCAGCACTGGTCTCGCGCGCCATGTCGACGTGTCCCTGCATGACGCTCGTCAGGCGGTTCGCGATCGCCGCGACGTCGCCGTCGCCGGTGCGATGCTTGGCGGTAAAGAGCGCCGCGTTGCGGTCGGACTCCTCGACCATCAACGCCATGTAGCGGCGGTCGAACTCGTCGCCCTGCAGGCGCTCGAGCTCCGCCTTCATCGCCGCGTGGCGCGCGTCGATCGTCTTCGGCTGCTCGACGCCCTCGCGCGTCGCCGACTGCGCGAGCTGCGCCTGCGCGGCACTGTGATCGCGCATCACCTTCTCGGCGAAGTCGCGCACCTTCGGATCGGTCGTCTTCTTCAGCGCGAGCTCCGCCATCTCGACGTCCGCGCGGCTCGCCTCGAGCGTCTTCGTGACGAATACCTGGTCGTCGATCTGCGTCTCCGTGCCGCCGCGTCCGTCGTCGACGGCGCGATTGCCCGGCCTGCCTGCGTCCTTCATCGCGGCGTCGTCCGCGTTCGCGGTCGGCGAGAACGCGAGCAGCGTGATCGCGACCATCGCCATCCGAGTCGTCCTGCGCATGTCACCCTCCTTTTCGTCGGGAGGACGGAGAGCAGTGCAACGGACGTGCCCGCGTCGATCGTCACGCGCACGCGGATGCGCGGTGCGACCGCGCGCGCGCTTTGCATACGAGGCTGTAATTCACGCCGCGGGGCCATCGCGCGGCGGGCGAACACCGTGCGCTGCCACGCCGCGCGCGTGGCACGAGGACTGCACCGCACACGTCCATGAAACGCAGCATGCGAGCGACGTTGTCTCTCACCGCGGCCTGCGCACTTCTCGGCGCGGTCACCGCATCCGCACAGGGCGGACCGGCGGGGCCTGCCGCAGCCGGCGGAGCCGCGGCGGCGCCGAGCGCCGCTGCTCCCGGCGGCATCGGACGGCCCAGCGGCGCAGCCGTCGGCACCGCGACCGGAGCCGGTGTCGGAACGAATACCGGCAGCGGCGTCGGCGCACCGATGCCCGGCGCGCCGGGCGCGGTCGGCGCGATGGGCGCGACCGGTGGCGGGAACGAGCGCGTCGCTCCCGGGTCGCTCGGCAGCGCGGGCACGGACGGCCTCCCGCCCGCGGGAGCGCCCGGCACCGCCGCGGGCACCGCGACCGGCGCGAACGGCACCACCGGCATGGCGCCCGGCATCCATCCCGGACCGCGCGGCCCTGTCTCCGGCACGACGCCGTGACGGACACCCGACGCCGTGACGGACACCCGACGCGTGAGCGACGTCGGCGCGCTCAGGCGAGCGTCGACACCAGCTTCAGCAGCAGGTCCTTGACGGGCACCTCGATCGCGAACATCGCGAGCAGCGGCAGCGCCGTCGGGACCGCGACCGCCAGCAGCGCGCGCTTGCCGACCAGCATCGTGCGCGAGCGCGACACCGCCTCGTAGAGCGCGTTCGCGTCGGCCACCGGACCGATCTCCGGCGCCGACAGCACCGGCTCCGCGCCGACCGATGCGTCGCCCTCGATCCAGCGCCGGTGCACGAGCCGTCCCTGCTCTCCCACCAGCGCGCCGTACTGCAGCAACGCGGCGCGCTTCAGCGGCGCGAGCTTCGGCACGAACGCGAGCAGCGGTCCGGTGAACAGCAGGACGTCGACCACCAGCAGCGCGATCGCGGGGACACGCAGCGAGTCGACGTGAACGCCGTGGTAGACCACGTCGTGCGCCCAGCGCGACGCGATCACCGTCGACGACGCGAAGGCGACCAGGCTGAACGCCGTCGGCAGCCCCTCGAGGAATGCGAGTCCGCTCGCACCGTCGGGGTGGCTTGGCACCAGCGAGAGGTCGAGCTGCGAGATGCGCGCGAGCAGCACGAACAGCAGCACCACGCGCCACACCCAGCCGAGCAGCAGGGCAAAATAGATCGGCCGCGTCACGTAGAGGAACCAGAACGCGCCGAAGCCGGCGTGCGCCGACGCTTCACCGGTCTCGCTCGCCCACGCGATCTCGTGCACGTCGGCCGCGA
>JAXLXO010000009.1:0-72500 GCA_046327915.1 Binatia bacterium
CGGCGCTGCACGGCAGCGCCGGCAGCGGCACCGCCGGCTGCTCCGCGTCCGGCGCCCACGTGACGCCGCTCGCGTAGCCGATCCGCGACCCCGGGTTGTAGTCGTACCGCCAGGCGATCCAGCCGTCGTGATTGACACTCGTCGCGACACCGTGCTCGGAGAGCGGCATCGCGGCGATCGCGGGGATCGGAGTCGGCGTCGGCGACGTGTCGGGCGACGAGGAGCCCGAGCCGCCGGATCCGCAGCCCGCGGCCACGACCGCGGCGAAGCCCGCGAGCAGTAGCGTGCGAACCACCGCGGCCGGCGCGCGCCACCGCGTCCGCTCGTTGATTGACCAGAGTGCCTGCTTCACGGCGACACGTCTTCCCGCGGCAGACGCCAGGCGACGGGTCCTGCCGCCGTTCCGGCACCGCCGACATTCCCCGCGACGCCGACGACGAGATCACCGCTCATCGCATTCGCGTAGGCGGAGTCGATCCCGCCCGGCGCGTTCAGCAGCGTCTCGATGCGCCATCCGTCCGCGGCGCGACGCCAGACCACCGCGCGCTCGCGCAGGCTCGCCAGCGCGCAGTTGCCGGCGATCCGGTCACCACTGGTCGCGACGACCGTGCAGGTCCGGAAGCTCTCCGCGATCGGCAACTCGCGCACGCGCCAACCATCCTCCGGAGTTGCCTCCCACACGACGGGCTTCGTCCCCGAAGCGCCGTCGCTCGATCCGGCGATCTGCCTCGTGTCGATCGCGACCGCCGAGCCGGTCACACCGCCGTCAAGCAACGGGAGGCGAACGATCTCGAACGATTCGTCCCGGGGCGCCCACAGCAGCGGCACGAACTGTCCCGCCGGCGCACCGTCGGGTACACCCTGTCCCGCGATCCGGCCGGCGGCATCTGCTGCGAGCGCGCCGGTGCCGGCCGCATAGCCGTCCGTCGGAAGCGGCTCCCAGGTCGTGCCGGGCGCGCGCCAGAGAACCGGCACGACGGTCTGGTAGCCGGGTCGGCCGGGGACCGGCCGCAACGACTTTCCGAGGAAACGGCCTCCCGGCACCGGCAGCGTCTCCCCGACCAGGATGCCGGTCGGATCGCAGCACGGTACGAGCGGCGCGACTTCTCCATCCGCGCCGAACGCGGTCGGCAGCGGCGTGGCACGCGGTCGGGGCAGCATGTCGCCGACGTACCAGTCGCTCTCTCCGACGCGGATGCCCTCGACCCCGCCTCTCGCACACGCCGGCGACGCGGCACCGACCGGGCAGCCCGGCACCGGCGGATCGCCCGCCCCGGGGCCGGCATCCGGCGGGAGAACGATCATCGGCCCGCCGCTCTGCACGTGGTGGATCGAGATCCAGCCCCGCGCATTGACGCCGGTCGCGTAGGCCGACACGAACGTCCCGGGCTCGAGCAGCAGCATGGGCTCGATGCCCGCTCCTGCGATCGGCGTCTGCGTCGCTGCCGGGCTCGGCAGCGACGTGGTGGTCGGTGCGGGCGTCGGCGATGCGGAGGGCCCCCCGGACGAGCCGTCGGAGCCGCACGCCGCGAGCGCCAGCGTCAACACGACCAGCCACGACCGCCCGGATCCGCGCTGCTGCATGACCCGCCCTCCCTGCCCGCGACCGCACGACACATGCGACGACACGCGTGCCGGCTACCACGACTCGAGGCCGGGACGAAGCGGAATTCTTCACGCGACGCGGCGGACCGTGCGTGCGATGGATGCGCTGCACCCATCGCACGCCAGCCGCTGTCGCGGCTCAGCGCGGGAAGGCCGCTGCCACGCCTCCGTCGACCGGCAGCGTCGCACCGGTCGTCGGCGTCACGTTCGCCGCGAAGAACACCACTGCCTTGCCGACGTGCGCGCCGCTGATCTTCGCGCGCAGCAGGTTGCGCTCACGGTAGTGCTCCTCGAGCGCGTCGGGCGCGATGCCCTTCGACTTCGCGCGGTCCGCGCCGATCTCCTGCCACAGGCCCGACTGCGTCTCGCCCTCGGCGAACACGGCGTCGGCGTTGATCATGTTGACCCGGATGCCGAATGGCGCGAGCTCGATCGCAGCGACCTTGCCGAGCTGGTGTCCCGCGGCCTTCGACGCGCTGTACGCACCGAAGTCGGCGCCCGGACCGAATACGTTCTTCGACGCGTTGATCACGATGTTGCCGCCGAGCCCCTGCTGCTTCAGGACGCGCGCGCCCTCGCGCATGGTCAGGAAGTAGCCGCCGAGGTTGACGTCGATGACGCGCTGCCAGTCCTTCTGCTGCGTCGCCGCGAGCGCCGACACGTGCGCGATGCCGGCGTTCGGCACCACGATGTCGACGCCGCCGAACGTGCGGCACGCGTGCGCGAACGCGTCGCGCACCGAGTCCTCGTTCGTCACGTCCATGCGGATCGCCGTGCAGCAGTTCGATCCGCCGGCCTTGGCGACGCGCTCGCGCGCACGATCGAGACCCGCCGCGTCGACGTCGGTCAGCACCACGTGCGCGCCCGCCTTCACCAGCTCGAGGCAGATGCCGACGCCGATCGCACCCGCGGCTCCCGTCACCACTGCGACCTGGCGCGCGAGCGGCTTCTCGGCCTCTTTCCCCAGCTTCGCCTGCTCGAGGCTCCAGTACTCCATGTCGAACAGGTCGCCGTCGGGCAGCGGCTCGTAGCGCCCGAGCGCCTCGCCCTGCGCCTTCACGCGCAGCGTGTGCTCCGCGATGTCGGCGGCGATCGCCGCGTCCTTGCGGCTCTTGCCCATGCCGAAGAGGCCGACGCCGGGGATCAGCAGGACGCGCGGGTCCGGATCGAGCTTCGTGCGCTTGACGTTCTTCGCCGCGACCTGGGCCGCGAAGTAGGCGTCGTAGCGGCCGCGGTAGTCGCGGATCTCGCCGTCGAGCTGCAGCGCGAGCTTCTCCGCGTCGTCGAGCGCGAGGCCCGGAAGGAAGAGCGCGTGCGCCTTGGTGCGGATCACGTGGTCCGGCGTCAGCGGACCGCGCGACGCGAGCGTGCCGCACGCGGAATCCGCGAGCAGTGCGAGGATCTCGGCGTTCACGCGGTGCTCGAGGATCATGCGCTTCCACGGAATGTCCGCGTTGCCGCTCTCGGTCGCGAGGCGTCCGCGCAGGATCGGCGCGATCGTCGCCGCGCGTGCCTTCGCCTGCTCGACCTCCGCGTCCGTGATCTTCGCAGCCGCCGCCGCGACGCCGCTCTTCGCGCGCGCGGCGAGGTACTTCTCGGCGCGGTCGACGTACGCGATCGTGCGCTCGTAGCTGGTGCGCGCGTCGTCGGCGAAGGTGAAGAAGCCGTGCTTCAGCAGCACCATCGCCTCGACCTTCGGATCGCGCTCGTAGACCTCGGCCGCGAGCTTCGCGAGCGCGAAGCCGGGCATCACGTACGGCACGATCGCGACCTTGTCGCCGAGCGCCTCGCGGATGATCTTCTCGCCGTCGGGCTGGTTCGTGAGCGCGAGGATCGCGTCGGCGTGCGTGTGGTCGATGAACTTGTGCGGCAGGAACGCGTGCAGCAGCGTCTCGACCGACGGGTTCGGCGACGTCGAGTCGAAGAGGTTGGTGCGCTGCTGGTTGACCATCTCCTCGTCGGAGAGGCCGCCGAGGCTTCGCAGCGCGCGCAGCGGCTCGAGGCGCATCGCGGGAAGGCCCGCGGGCTCGATCGAGTCGAGGTCCCAGCCGCTGCCCTTCACGCAGATCGCGTCGACCTCGTCGCCGAGCACGGTGCGGACGCGCGTCTTGACGGACGTGTTGCCGCCGCCGTGCATGACCAGGTCGGGGTCCTGCCCGATGAGGCGCGAGGTGTAGACGCGCAGGGCGAGGTCCTCGCCGGAAGAGGCCAGGCGCTCGCGGAAGGCGCGCGCGTCGTCGTCGGACCAGCGGCTCTGCATGGGGATCTCCGGATGTGTCTCGAACGGATGGGTCGCTCGTGGTTGCGGCAGGGAGCGCCAGGGGCGCCTCGAGCCGTCCGCCCTTCATAGCCGACCGCGCACGGCGCGGGCCAGCCTGACGCGCGCGACGGAATGCGATAGGAGCACGCCATGGCTTCCGCGACCTCCGCGACCGTCCGCCGCGCCGACCTCCCAGGCGTCACCATCGAGTGGGAGGAGCACGGCTCCGGTGCGCGCCCGCTGGTCCTCGTGCACGGCTTCACCGGCAGCCGCGACGACTTCGCCGACGTCGTCGCCGACCTCGCCGATCTGGGCCGCCTCGTGCTGCCCGACCAGCGCGGCCACGGCGGCTCGTCGAACCCCGGCAGCGGCTACGACTTCGCGCAGCTGGTCGCCGACCTGCGCGGCTTCTTCGACGCGGCGGGCATCGAGCGCGCCGATCTGCTCGGCCACTCGCTCGGCGGCATGGTCGCACTGCGCTTCACCCTCGCGCACCCCGAGCGCGTCGCGTCGCTGCTGTTGATGGACACCGCCGCCGGTGCGGTGCCGCCGGTGTCGCGTGCGCTCGACCGCATGCTCGACGTCGTCCGCCGCTCGGGGATGCGGCGCATCGTCGAGGGCGTGGAGTCGATGACGCTCGCCGGCGAGGACCTCGACATCGCGCGCGTCGAGGGCGAGGACCGCTTCCGCGACCGCGCCCGCGCGAAGCTGGAGGCGCTCGACCCGCAGGCGTTCCTGACGCTGGCACCGATGCTCTCCGAGCAGCAGTCGATCGCGCCGCGTCTCGGCGAGATCCGCTGCCCGACGACGGTCCTCGTCGGCGAGCGCGACACGCCGTTCCTGCCGACCTCCGACGAGCTGGTGCGCGGCATCGCCGGCGCGCAGCTGGTCGTCATCCCCGGTGCGGGGCACAGCCCGCAGAAGTCCGGCCGCGCGGCGTGGCTCGCAGCCGTGCGGGCGCACCTGCGGCGCGTGCGAGGGGATCAGACGGCGTAGGCCGCAACCGACTGGAGGTACTGCGTGGCCTGCTCGACTCCGTTCAGGTGGTCGATGACGATCACGGAGTCCAGCAGGACGCGCTCACCACGCACTGCGGATCCGGTTCTGCCACGCGAGCCCGTCGCCGCGTTTCCAGATCCCGCGCGTCCGCGTCAGAACGTCACCGCCGACTCGCCGATGAGGGTCGGCCTCCCTTCGGAGCAAGGCGATGGCTTCGCGAAGCAACGCCGTTCGGGCGACGTTGCGACGTGCAGCCTGGCGATCGAGCCACTTCCTGTCGCGCTCGTCGAGCGAGATCACGGTCCTGACCATGCCCGCACGCTACCACCGCGGTTTTCGCGGCGGCAATGTCGCAGCGGACATGATCTTTCCGCTCACGCCGGCAGCGGGTCGCGGATGAGCTGGCGGATCTGCTGGAACTCCGGCGCGTCGGCGGTGCGCACCCACTCGAGCAGCACGGCCTCGACCGTCGTCGGCACGGCGCCGGCGCCGATCTGGCGCTCGACCGCGACCTCGTAGTCGCGGCGGAAGCGCGACGACATCGCGTCGACGACGATGTGCGTCTCGAGCTGCGCGGCGATGAGCTCGTGCACCGTCTGATTGACGCACGCCTGCGCCTCGATGCCGGCGATCACCACCTGCGTGCGCCCGGTCTCGCGCAGCGCCTCGACGAAGTCAGGCTCGCCGACGCACGACATGGTGCGCTTCGAGATGGGCGTCGTGTCCGCGGGCAGGATGTCGCGCAGCACCGGCGTCGTGTGACCCAGGCCCTCGGGATACTGCTCGGTGACGAGGATCGGCACGCCGACGAGCTTCGCGCCCTCGATCAGCCGGCGCGCTGCCTCGACGACGCGCGCCCCCTCGTGCAGGTGCGGGATGTACCGCTCCTGCACGTCGATGATGACGAGCACGCTCTCGTTCCGGTCCAGCAGGCCGGACGACATCTCGTCTTCCAGCTCGAACTCCTGAAGGTCTTCCCCGTCTTCGTCGTGGCGCATGCCGCCGTCATAACGGACGACGCGCGCGCGCGCAGCGCTCCGCCGCTCAGCGGCGCGGTTTCTTCGCCCGCGGCTGGGTCGGTCTCTTCTTCGCCGCGACGCGCTTCTTGTGCGGCGCCGGCGTGCTGCCGAGCTTCGGACGCTTCGGCTTCGGAATGCGCGCCTTCGGCTTCGCCCCCGCACCGGTGCGCGGCTTCGCTCCGGAGCGCACCGTCGGCACGGCGCCCGGAGCGGGTTCCTCGCGCCGGCCCTGCCGCTGTCGCGCGCTGACCTTGAGCGGCACGCCGACGAGTCCGAACTCGTCGCGCAGGCGGTGCGTCAAGAACCGGATCCACGCCTGCGGCAGCGGCGCGCGCTGGCTGCCGAAGAGCACCACGTGCGGCGGCGACGCGCTCGCCTGCGTGGCGTAGAAGATCTTCACGATGCGGCCCTGCTCGGTCGGCGGCGCCTGCGCCTCGATGGCGGCACGCACCACGTCGTTCAGGCGCGCCGTCGGCACGCGGCGGCGGAACGACGCGACCACCGTGTCGACCGCGGCGAAGAGCTTCCGGATGCCCGTGCCCTCCAGCGCGCTGAGACGCAGCACGGGCAGCGGCGGCCATTGCGGCAGGCGCTTCGCGATGGTGTCGTGGCACTGCTCGACGGCGAGCTCCGGTGCCAGGTCGGCCTTGTTCACCGCGACG
The DNA here is from genome assembly GCA_046327915.1 of Binatia bacterium. Classification (GTDB taxonomy): domain Bacteria; phylum Desulfobacterota; class Binatia; order UBA12015; family UBA12015; genus VGTK01. The sequence continues at coordinate 6,546 of JAXLXO010000009.1, forward strand.
ACCAGCCCGCGCCCCTTGCGCCACGCGAGGTCCGCGAGACGCATGTCCTGATCGGTCACGCCGACTTTCGCGTCGAGCACGAGGATCGCGACTTCGGTCCGCATCAGCGCGCGCAGCGAAGCGCCCGCGGCGTACGACTCGATCGGCTCGTCGATGCGGCTCGGACGGCGCAGTCCCGCGGTGTCGACGACCACGTACTCGCGCCCCGCGTGCTCGATCCGCACGTCGACCGCGTCGCGCGTCGTTCCCGGTGTCGCGTCCACCAGCGAGCGCTCGAAGCCGACCAGGCGGTTCAGCAGCGAGGACTTTCCGACGTTCGGACGCCCGATGAGCGCGATGCGCGCCGGCGCCGTCGACTCCGCGGCCGCCTCCTCGTGCTCCTCGTCGCCGTCCGCCAGCGCAGCGTCCGCCTCGGCGTCGCTCTCGTCCTCGGCCAGCGGCGGGAACGTCCGCTCGATGCGCTCCCACAGCTCGTCGATGCCGAGGCCGTGCGCCGCGGACACCGCCACCAGGTCGGCCTCGCCGAGCTCGAGGAAGTCGATGGTGCGACTCTCCTGGTTGCCGCGGTCGATCTTGTTCACCGCGTAGATCGCCGGAATCCCGAGCTGGCGGATGCGGCGTGCGACCGCGACGTCGGCCGGCGAGAGTCCGGCGCGCCCGTCGAGCACGTAGATGATCTGGTCGGCCCGCGCGATCGTCGCGAGGCTGCGGTCGTGGACACGGCTCGCGAGCTGTCCCGGCTCGGACTGCTCCTCGATGCCGCCGGTGTCGACGATCTCGTAGACGCGCCCTTCGCGGCGCAGGGTGCCGCGGTTCTCGTCGCGCGTGACGCCCGGCGTGTCGTAGACGATCGCCTTCTGCCGGCGGAGAAGCCGGTTGAAGAGCGTCGACTTGCCGGCGTTCGGGCGTCCCGCGATCGCGATGACGATCGGCGCGCCGGCCGGACGTGCGGTCTTCGGTGTGGTCGTCACAGTCCGAGCTCCCCGAGCGTGTGCACCTTGGTGAACCACTTGTCGTCGACCTTCACGTGCAGCTCGAGGTAGACGCGAACGCCGAGAAAGCGCTCCAGCTCGTGCCGGGCGTGCTGCCCGATGTGCTTGATGCGCGCGCCCTTCTCGCCGAGCACGATGGCGCGCTGCGAGGTCCGCGCGACCAGGATGGTCGCGGCGATCACGACCAGATCCTTGCCCTCGCGCTCCTCGAAGCTCTCGATGCGGACCGCGCTCTGGTAGGGCACCTCCTCGTGCGTCGCGAGCAGCAGCTGCTCGCGCACGATCTCCGCCGCGAAGAAGCGCTCCGGCAGGTCGGTCTGCATGTCGGCCGGAAAGAGCGCCGGCGACTCCGGCAGGTGCTGCTCGACCGTGACCAGCAGCTCGTCGACGTTCGCGCCGTCGAGCGCGCTCACCGGCACGACGTGCTTCCCGGGCAGCAGCTCGCCGAGCTGGTGCGACAGCTCGAGCAGGCGCGCACGCGGCACGCGGTCGAGCTTGTTGAGCGCGACCACGACCGGCTGCTTGACGTTCGCCAGCTCGCCCGCGAGCGTGCGGTCCTCGGCGACGATGCCGGCGATCGCGTCGATCACCCAGAGCGCCACGTCGGCGTCGGCGAGGCTCTGGCGCGCGGTCTTCACCATGCGCTCGCCCATCAGGTTGTGCGGCTGGTGCAGCCCCGGCGTGTCGACGAAGAGGAACTGCGCGTTCGCCCGCGTCTCGACGCCGAGGATGCGATGCCGCGTCGTCTGCGGCTTCGGCGTCACGATGGCGAGCTTGCGGCCCATGATGCGGTTCAGCAGCGTCGACTTGCCGACGTTCGGCCGTCCGACCAGCGCCACGAAGCCCGCGCGATGTCCCGATGCGGTCTCTTCCGCGCCCTGCTGCAGCTCGTCGTCGATCACACGTCGTCTCCCACCGGTGACACCTCGGGCAGCGCGTCGCCGGGCGCGAAGCCCTCGAGCGCCGCCAGCGCCTCGCGCGCCGCAGCCTGCTCCGCGACCTTCTTGCTGCCGCCGCGGCCCTGACCCAGCACGCGTCCGGCAATCGCGACGTGGGTCTCGAAGTCCTTCGCGTGATCCGGACCCGTCGCGCGCAGCAGCGTGTACTCGGGAGCGGCCCGGAACAGGCGCTGCGTGAGCTCCTGCAGGCGCGTCTTCGCCTCGGTGTCGTCCACCGGCGGCAGCGTCACGTCGACCGCGAAGTCGCGTGCGACGACGGCCTGCGCCGCCTCGAATCCCGCGTCGAGGAAGACCGCGCCGAGAACGGCCTCGTAGGCGTCGGCGAGGATCGAGCGCTTCTGGCGTCCGCCGGTCTTCTCCTCGCCGCGGCCGAGCTGGATCAGCGGACCGAGGTCGAGCTGCTCCGCCTTGGCCGCGAGCGACCCCTCGTTCACGAGCGCCGCCCGGCGCTTCGACAGCTGGCCCTCGTTGGCGTCGGGCCACGCGCGCAGCAGCAGCTCGCTGATCGCGAGCCCGAGCACGGAGTCGCCGAGAAACTCGAGCGTCTCGTTGTGCTCGCTCTGCTTCGCGACGCTCGAGCGGTGCGTGAGTGCGAGACGAACGCGCGACGGATCCGCGAAGACGTGCCCGAGGCGCGCCTCGAGAGCCTGCAGCTCGTCGTCGCTCACAGCCGCTCCCCGATCCAGCCGCCGCCGAGCACGCGGTCGCCGTCGTACCAGACGGCCGCCTGTCCGGGCGTGACGCCGCCGGTCGGCTCGGGGAAGCGAACGCGCGCCCCGCCCTCGCCCGGCTCGACCTCGCACGCGACCGGCGCATGCCGGTGCCGCAGGCGGACGCGCGCCGCACCGCGGTGCGGACGCCCCGTCCAGCGCACGTCGCGCGCGACGAAGCCCGCGACCGCGAGATCCGCACGCGTGCCGACGGTCACGTCGCCGCTCACCGCGTCGATCGACGTCACGTAGCGCGGCTCGCCCGCGCCGCCGCCGATGCCGCGGCGCTGTCCCACGGTGAAGCGGTGCACGCCGTCGTGCGCGCCGAGAACGTTGCCGTCGCGATCCACGATCCGTCCCGGCCGTAGCGACGCCGCACCGCGTTGCTCCTCCACGACGTCGGCGTAGGAGCGTCCGGCGACGAAGCAGATGTCCTGGCTCTCGGGCTTCTGCGCGACCGGCAGCTCGAGCATCGCCGCGATCTCGCGCACGACCGGCTTCACGAGCGTGCCGACCGGGAACAGCGTGCGCGCGAGCTCGGTCTGTCCCATCGTGAACAGGAAGTAGCTCTGGTCCTTCCCGGGATCGCGTGCCGCATGCAGGGCGAAGCCGCCCGCCGGGTCGCCCGCGATGCGCGCGTAGTGTCCGGTGCCGATCGCGACCGCCTCCATCGTCGCCGCAACGTCCCACAGCGCGTCGAACTTGACGTCGCGGTTGCACAGCGTGCACGGGTTCGGCGTGCGGCCCGCGAGGTAGGTCGCGGTGAACGCGTCGATCACGGTCTTCTGGAACACGTCGCGCAGGTCGACGACGTAGTGCGGGATGCCGAGCCGTCCGGCGGCACGTCGCGCGTCGTCGAAGTCGTCGAGCGAGCAGCAGCCGGTGTGACCGTCGCTGCGCGCCGCGGCGGTCCCGAGGCGCATCGACACGCCGACCACGTCGAAGGCCGCGCCGCGCAGCAGTGCGGCCGCGACCGCGCTGTCGACGCCGCCCGACATCGCGGCGACGACGCGCGCGCCCGGCGCCAAATGCGACGGCCGCGCGAGCGCCTCGTGCGCGGCGTCACCCGCGACCTCGCGCACGCGTGCGGCGATGTCCTCAGGCCGCATGCACCACCCGTGCGCCGCGCGGACCGCGCGCGCGCGACACGCAGGACGCGACGATGCGCGTCGCGTGCTCCGCGTCGTCGAGCGACAGATCGGCGCCGAACGAGAGCCGCAGCGTCGCGCGCGCCAGATCGTCGTCGCAGCCGATCGCGCGCAGCACGTGCGACGGCTCGGCCGCACCGGCCGCGCACGCGGGTCCCGTCGCCGCCGCGACGCCTTCGAGGTCGAGCGCAATCACCAGTGCGTCCGCGCGCAGACCGGGGAACGCGACGGACAGCGTTCCCGGCAGACCGTCCGCGGGGCCGTGCACCATCAGCGGTGCGGCGTCGGCCTGAAGGATGCCGAGGATCCGCTCACGGACGCGGCGCTCGTGCGCGAGCGTCGCCTCGCGCTCGTCGCGCGCGAGACGGGCGGCAACGCCGAAGCTCACGATCCCGGCGACGTTCTCGGTGCCGGCGCGCCGCTCGCGCTCGTGCGAACCGCCGAGGATCTGCGGCACGATCGCGGCGCGATCCCGCACCACCAGGGCGCCGACGCCGGGCAGCGCGCCGAGCTTGTGTCCGGACAGCGAGAGAAGGTCGACGCCCGCGCGAGCGACGTCGATCGCGCACGTGCTCGCGGCCTGCACGGCGTCGCTGTGCAGCAGCGCGCGGCCGTGCCCCTGCACGACGGCCGCGATCTCCGAGACCGGCTGCACGGTGCCGATCTCGCCGTTCGCCCAGCCGACGCTCACCAGCCGGGTGTCGTCGCGCAGCGCGCCCGCGACCTGCGCGCCCGTCACGCCGCCGTCGCGCGCGGGATCGAGCAGCGTGACCTGCGCGCCGCGCTCGCGTGCGGCGTCGAGCGGACGCAGTACCGACGAGTGCTCGATCGCCGTCGAGACGAGGTGCGTTCCCATTCCCGCGACGCCGAGGATCGCGAGGTTGTTCGCCTCGGTGCCGCCGCTGGTGAACACCACCTCGGACGCGCGCGCGCCAACCAGCGCCGCGACCGCGTCGCGCGCCTCCTCGACCGCCTCGCGCGCGCGCCGTCCGGCCGCGTGCACGCTCGACGGGTTCGCCGTCTCCGTGCGCAGGAACGAGGCGACCGCGTCGATCACCTCGGGGCGCGCGCGGCCGCCCGCGTTGTGGTCGAGGTTCATCGCCCCCGGCTCACTTCCCGACGGGCGGCGCGCCGGGCTCGTCCGCGGCGGCGGCGCCGTCGTTCGCGTCGCCGCGCAGGCGCGCCAGATCCTGCTCGAGGCGGTGGATCTGCGCCGCCATCGTGTTGAGCGTGCGCACCACCGGATCGGGCAGCTCGCCGTGCTCGAGGTTCAGGAGCGGCGCGCCGGTCTCCGAGTGCTTCGCGGACTCGCTGACGACGCGTCCGGGAACGCCGACCACGGTGGAGTGCGGCGGCACGTTCTGCACCACGACCGAGCCCGCGCCGACGCGGCTGTGGCGTCCGACGGTGATCGGCCCGAGCACCGTCGCGCCGAGGCCGATGACGCAGTAGTCCTCGATGGTCGGGTGGCGCTTGCCCTTGGTGAGGCTCGTGCCGCCGAGGCTCACGCCCTGGTAGATCAGCACGTCGTTGCCGACCACGGCGGTCTCGCCGACGACCACGCCCATGCCGTGGTCGATGAAGCAGCGGCGACCGAACTCCGCGCCCGGGTGGATCTCGATCCCGGTCAGGAAGCGCGACCACGCCGACACGAGGCGCGCCGTCAAGTAGAACCCGCGCCGCCACAGGCCGTGCGACACGCGGTGCATCAGCAGCGCGTGGATGCCCGGGTAGCAGAGGAACACCTCCACCACCGAGCGCGCCGCCGGGTCGCGCTCGAAGGCGACCAGCACGTCCTCGCGGATTCTCCCCCAGAAGGACATCGTGTCGCCGGCGCCGCTCAGGCGACGCCGCTCGTGACCGTCGGCTGCGGGCGCGCGGCGCGGCGCTTCTTCCCGTCCTTGTAGAGCTTGTAGTCGATCGAATCGACGAGCGCCTGCCAGCTGGCCTCGATGACGTTCTCGGACACGCCGACCGTCGTCCAGTGCGCCTTGTCGTCCTGCGACTCGATCAGCACGCGCACGACGCCCTTGGTGCCCTCGCCGCCCTCGAGCACGCGGACCTTGTAGTCCACGAGGCGCACGCGCTCGATCGACGGGAAGAAGCGGACCAGCGCCTTGCGCAGCGCGACGTCGAGCGCGTTCACCGGACCGTTGCCGATCGCCGCCGTGTGCTCGACCGTGCCGTCCGGTCCCTTCACCATGATCGTCGCCTCGGCGATCGGGACCTCGCTCTCGTTGCGCTTCTCGTCGATCACGCGGAAGCCGACGAGCTCGAAGTTGCGCGCGCGCTCGCCGTTGATCGCCTTCTGCAGCAGCAGCTCGAACGAGGCATCGGCACCCTCGAACTGGAAGCCCTGGTGCTCGAGGCGCTTGATCTCGGCGAGCAGGCTCTTGACCTTCGGCTCGATGACCTCGGGCGCGATGCCGAGCTCCTTCGCCTTGTGCATCAGGTTCGAGCGTCCGGCCTGGTCCGACACCAGCACGCGCTGGTGATTGCCGACCAGCGTCGGGTCGATGTGCTCGTAGGTCGAGGCGTGCTTGCGAACCGCCGACGCGTGCAGGCCGGCCTTGTGCGCGAACGCGCTCATGCCGACGTACGCCTGGCTCTTCAGCGGCTCGCGGTTCGCGAGCTCGTCGACGTAGTGCGACAGCTCGGTCAGCCCGCGCAGCTTGTCCTGCTTGACGCAGTGGTAGCCCATCTTGAGCTGCAGGTTCGCGACGATCGACACCAGGTTCGCGTTGCCGCAGCGCTCGCCGACGCCGTTGATCGTGCCCTGCACCTGCACGCAGCCGGCCTCGACCGCGGCGAGCGAGTTCGCGACCGCGAGCTCCGAGTCGTTGTGGCAGTGGATGCCGAGCGGGACGCCGACCACCGACTGCGCCGCCTTCACGCCGGCGGTGATCTGCGACGGCATGCTGCCGCCGCGCGTGTCGCACAGGCAGATCACGGTGGCGCCCGCGTCGGCCGCGGCCTTCAGGCACTCGAGCGTGAACTCGGGGTTCGCCGCCCAGCCGTCGAAGAAGTGCTCGGCGTCGAGGATCACCTCGTCGAGGCGCTTCTTCAGGTAGCTCACCGAGTCGTGGATCAGCTCGAGGTTCGCCTCGCGCGAGATGCGCAGCTCCTCGCGCACGTGCAGGTCCCACGTCTTGCCGACGATGCACGCGGCCGGCGTGCCGGCGTCGAGGATCATCTTCAGGTTCTCGTCGGAGGCTGCCGTGTTGCCGGGTCGGCGCGTCGAGCCGAACGCCACGACCTTCGCGTGCTTCAGGCCGAGCTTCATCGCCGGTCCGAAGAACGCCGCGTCGCGCGGGTTCGAGCCGGGCCAGCCGCCCTCGATGTAGTGCACGCCGAACGCGTCGAGACGCTCGGCGACGGCGAGCTTCGCCTCGACGGTGAGCGCGATCTCCTCGCCCTGACACCCGTCGCGGAGCGTGGTGTCGTAGAGCTGGATGCGCTTCATCCGCGTGCTCCCTTCTCGGCGCCGAGGAACGCGTCGTGCAGGACGCGCACGGCGAGCTCGGTGTACTTCGCGTCGATCACGACCGAGACCTTGATCTCGGAGGTCGAGATCATCTGGATGTTGATGCCCTCGCGCGCGAGCGTCTCAAAGATCTGCGCGGCGACGCCGGCGTGGCTGCGCATGCCGAGCCCCACGACCGAGACCTTGGTGATGTCGCCCTCGGAGCGCGCGTCACCGGCACCGATCTCGCGCGCGATGTCGCGCACGATCTTGAGCGCGGCGTCGACCTCGAGACGTGGCACGGTGAAGGTCATGTCGGTCTTGCCGGCCGCACCCGTGTTCTGGATGATCATGTCGACGACGATGCCCTTCGCCGCGATCGGCGAGAAGATCTTCGCCGCGAGGCCGGGACGGTCCGGCACGTCGGTGAGCGTGATCTTGGCCTGGTCGCGATCGAACGCGACACCGGCGACGGTGACGTCCTCCATGTTCGACTCCTCGGGCACGACCCACGTCCCCGGCTCCTCGTTGAAGCTCGAGCGCACGTGCACGCGCACGCCGTAACGCTTTGCGAACTCGACCGAGCGGATCTGCAGCACTTTGGCGCCGAGGCTCGCGAGCTCCAGCATCTCGTCGTACGAGATGCGGTCGAGCTTGTGCGCGTGCGGCACGATGCGCGGGTCGGTCGTGTAGACGCCGTCCACGTCGGTGTAGATCTCGCACGCGTCGGCGTCGGTCGCGGCGGCGAGTGCGACCGCCGTGGTGTCCGATCCGCCGCGGCCGAGCGTGGTGATGTTGCCGTTCTCGTCGACGCCCTGGAATCCGGCGACGACCACGACTCGTCCGGCGTCGAGTGCGGCGAACATGCGCTGGCTGTCGATCGAGCGGATGCGCGCCTTGGTGTGCGCGCTGTCGGTGTGGATGCAGATCTGGTGGCCGAGGAACGACTGCGCCGGCACGCCGCGCGCGTCGAGCGCGATCGACAGCAGCGCCGACGTGACCTGCTCGCCGCTCGCGACCACGACGTCGCTCTCGCGCGGCAGCGGATCGGGCGACAGCGCACGCGCGAGCTTCAGCAGGCGGTCGGTCTCGCCGGACATCGCCGACACGACGACGATCAGGCGGCTGTCCTTCGCGCACTCCGACACGCGGCGCGCGACCTCCTGGATGCGCTCGACGGTACCGACCGACGTACCGCCGAACTTCTGCACGACGAGCGGCTTCTTCATGCCGCGATCTCCCGCTCGGAGCCGAGCCGTTCGAGGGCGCGCCGCGCGCGCGGACCGGATGCGGTGACCTCGAAGAGCCGGTCGTCGCTGCCGGCTCCGCCGTAGCGGATCGAGATGTGCAGGACGTCCGGGGGAGCGCCGCTGCCCAGCCGCTCGAACCACTCGACCACCGCGACCCGCTCGCCGTCGAGCAGCTCGGCCAGCCAGTCGGGATGCGGCAGGTGGTCCTCGTGCCGGTACAGGTCCACGTGCGCGAGGGGTACGCGCCCCTCGTACTCCGTCGCGGACAGGAACGTCGGGCTGTGCACGACGCCCTCTTCCACCCCGAGGCCGCGGGCGAGACCACGCACGAAGGCCGTCTTGCCCGCGCCGAGCGGTCCGACGAGGCCGATCACGCAGCCGGGCTCGACCAGCGCGGCAACGCGCTCGCCGAAGGCTTCGGTACCGGTCTCGGAGTGGGTCGCGAAGTTCACCGTCCGGGCAACATAACAGCCGGTCCGCGGTGCCGCATCGGCCGTGCCGCCGAGAACTACGAGCGGGGAAAGGGAGTTACGCCGGCGGTCGTGGCCACGCCCTGCTCACTCGCGGAACACCCAGAGCGCCCCGGTCAGGGCGGTCCCGACCACCAGCAGCCAGAACTGGTCCCGAACGAAGGACGAGTAGAACATCAGCGCGAGCCCGATCACGACCGGCGACAGCAGCTCCATCTTGCGGCCGTAGCGGAAGGCGACGAAGCCGATGGCCCCGAAGACGAGGCCGATCACCAGCGAGGCCGGGTCGAGGTCGATCATCCCCGAAGGTCCATCCCGCTGACCATCGGCCGACCGCCGGCAAACCGATACCGCCGTCGCCCGAAAGGTGCGCGCTCGCGTCAGTCGCCGCGCAGCGCGAGGCCGTCGCCGACGAGCTCACGCCGCGACGCGGGCAGCTCGTCGGCCAGCTCCGACGCGAGCAGACCGGCATCGCCGAGCCGCAGCCCGAGGCGGTCGCCCGCGCGCCCGTGCAGGAAGACGCCGAGACGAGCCGCGTCGTAGGCCGACACGCCCTGCGCGAGCAGGCTGCCGATGAGCCCCGCGAGAACGTCGCCCGTGCCGCCGACACCGAGCAGCGGACCACCGCTCGCGTTGATCGACCAGCGCTCGTCGGGTGCGGCGACGATCGTTCCCGCTCCCTTCAGCACGACGACCGCGCCGGTCTCGCAGGCGAGCGCGCGCGCGTGCTCGATGCGGTGCGCCTGCACCTCGCTGGTCGCAAGCCCCGTCAAGCGCGACATCTCGCCAGGGTGCGGCGTCAGGACGACCGGAGCCGAGGCGCGGCGCAGAACCGCGAGGTCGCTCGCGAGCGCATTGAGGCCGTCGGCGTCCACCACCATCGGCACGCCCGCGCGCGCGACCAGCCAGCGCACCAGTTGCTGCGCCGTCGGCGACGTGCCGAGCCCGGGGCCGACGACCAGCGCGGCCTTGCCCTCGAGCCTCTCGCGCCACGTACCGTCGGCGAACTTGTCCGGCACGGGATCGGTCATCAGCTCGGGCATGCTCGACGCGATGACCGGCAGGATCTCGGCCGCGCACGCGACGGTCACGAGCCCCGCGCCGCCGCGCAACGCCGCGCGTCCGCACAGGATCGCAGCACCGCTCTTGCCGACCGAGCCCGCGACGACGAGCAGGTGTCCGTTGCTGCCCTTGTGCGCGCCGGGACTGCGACGCGGCAGCAGCGGCGCCAGCTCCGACGCGTCGCCACGCGTCCCGAGCGGCGCGACCGACGCGAGCGCTTCCTCCGCAAGGCCGATCTCGACCAGCGACAGCTCGCCGACGTGGCCGCGCGCGGCAGGCAGCACGAGACCCGGCTTGTGCGCGCCGAGGGTGATCGTCGCGTGCGCGCGGATCGCCGTGCCGAGCGGCAGGCCGGTGTCCGCGTCGAGCCCGGACGGGACGTCGATGGCGACCACGGTCGGCGGCGGGCCGAACTCGCCCGCGGCGCGCTTGCCCTTCCGTGCGCGCCTGAGCTCGACGTACGCCAGCGCGTGGTGGTCGCCGGCCGCCGCCGCGTTGATCAGGGCGATGACGTCCGCCGCGAGGCCCTCGACCGGTCGCGCGAGCCCCGTTCCGAAGATCCCGTCGAGCACCAGGCCCGCGCTCGCGAGGTCGCGCGCCAGCTCGTTGCGGCTGTCGTCGTCGAGCGACTCCATCTCGCGCACGCGGCCGCGCGCCTTCGCCCAGCGCTGGGCGTTGGTGCGCGCGTCGCCCTTCAGCTCGTCGCGCCGACCCAGCAGGACGACGCGGCAGCGGATGCCCTGCTTCGCGAGCAGACGCGCGACCACGAAGCCGTCGCCGCCGTTGTTGCCGCGCCCCGCGACGATCAGCACGCCGCGCTTGCAGGCCGCCCGGTGACGGTCGAGAAGCGCGCGCGCGATGCCGCGTCCCGCACGCTCCATCAGCTCGATCCCGGGCGTGCCGCGCTCGATCGTGCGCCGGTCGAGCTCGCGCATCTCGGCGGTGGTGACGAGCTTCATGCGCGACCTCCCGCGCGGCCGACGCGCTTCATGCGCGCGCTCCCGCCGCGACGCCGGCGTCGATCGCCGCGCGCATCTCGCGCACGGCCGCGTCCATGCCGATGAGCACCGCGCGCGCGACGATGGCGTGTCCGATGTTGATCTCGTGCAGATGCGGCAGGCGTGCGATCGGCCCGACGTTCGCGACCGTCAGTCCGTGTCCCGCGTTGACCACGAGGCCGAGCCCGTGCGCCTGCTCCGCCGCCGCAACGAGCTGCCGCAGCTCCTCTGCCACCGCGTCACCGCCGACCTCGCAGTAGCGCCCCGTGTGCAGCTCGACGACCGTCGCTCCGACCGCGTGCGACGCGGCGATCTGCCGCGGGTCCGGATCGACGAAGAGGCTGACACGAATCCCCGCGTCGACGAGCCCGCGCACCAGCGGCGCGAGCGCCACCTCGTTGCCCGCGACGGCGAGCCCGCCCTCGGTGGTCAGCTCCGCGCGCCGCTCGGGCACGATGCAGACGTCGTCCGGACGGATGCGGCGCGCGATCGCCGCCATCTCCGCCGTCGCGGCCATCTCGAGGTTCAGCTTGACGGCGAGCTCGGCGCGGATGCGCTCGACGTCGCGGTCCTGGATGTGGCGGCGGTCCTCGCGCAGATGGACGGTGATGCCGTCGGCTCCCGCGTCCGCCGCGATGCGCGACGCCTCGACCGGATCGGGGTAGTCGACGCCGCGCGCCTGGCGCAGCGTCGCGACGTGGTCGACGTTCACGCCGAGCAGCACGCGCCGCGCGGACGCCGCTCCGCTCACCCCGCGACCTCGCGGATCACCTGCGCCACCGCCTCGGCGTGCCGCCGGACGTCTGCCTCGTGCTCGCCCTCCACCATGACCCGCATCAGCGCCTCGGTTCCCGAGGGACGTACCAGCACGCGCCCGCGGTCGCCAAGCGTGCGCTCGACGTCCTGAACGGCCGACGCGACGCGCGGCTCGCCGGAGAGATCGCGCCGCTCGCGGATCGGCACGTTGATCAGCAGCTGCGGGTAGCGTGTCATCACGCGCGCCAGCTCCGACAGCGGACGCTTCGTCTCGGCCACGATCGCGAGGATCGCCAGCGCGGTGATGAGTCCGTCGCCCGTCGTGTTGTGATCGAGGAAGAGCACGTGGCCCGACTGCTCGCCGCCGAGGTTGTACCCGCCGCGCACCATCTCCTCGACGACGTAGCGGTCCCCGACCGGAGTGCGCTTCAGCGCGATGCCCATCTCGCGCAGCGCGACCTCGAGCCCGAGGTTGGACATCACGGTCGCGACCACGGTGTCCTTCGCGAGCTGCCCGTTGCGCTTCAGCTCGCGCGCGGCGACGCCGAGGATCTGGTCACCGTCGACCAGCTCGCCCTTCTCGTCGACGAGCAGGCATCGGTCGGCGTCGCCGTCGAGCGCAACGCCGATGTCCGCGCCGCGCTCGCGGACCATCTTCTGCAGGCCCTCGGGGTGCGTGGCGCCGCAGTCGCGGTTGATGTTCTCGCCGTCGGGCTCGCAGGCGATGGTGTCGACCCGGGCGCCGAGCTCCTCGAAGACCTCGGGTGCCACGCGGTAGCCGGCGCCGTTCGCCGCGTCGACGACGATCTTCATGCCGTCGAGCGTGAGGTGCCGCGGAAAGCAGTTCTTGACGAAGACGTTGTAGCGGCCGAGCGCGTCGTCGATGCGGAACGCCTTGCCGATCTCGCTCGCCGTGGGACGCAGGTGGTCGATCGAGTCGGCGAACACGAGGCTCTCGATCTCGGCCTCGACGGCGTCGGGAAGCTTGAAGCCGTCGGAGGCGAAGAACTTGATGCCGTTGTCCTGGAAGGGATTGTGCGAGGCGGAGATGACGACACCGGCGTCGGCGCGCAGGCTGCGCGTGAGGAACGCGATGCCGGGCGTCGGCATCGGACCGACCAGCAGGACGTCGACGCCCATCGAGCAGATGCCGGACGCCATGGCGGTCTCCAGCATGTAGCCCGAGACGCGGGTGTCCTTGCCGATGAGGATCTTGTGACGCCGCGGGCTCCGCCGGAAGACGTGCGCCACCGCACGGCCGAGCCGGAGCGCGGTCTCGGAATTCATCGGCTCGGTGTTCGCGACGCCGCGCACGCCGTCCGTGCCGAACAGGCGCCTCTGCTTCTTCTCGCTCACGACTTCTTCTCCGTGTCCCTGGTGCGGTTCGGTGCCGGCGCTTCGTCACCGGCCGGCTCGAGAACGACCTCGGCCGGCTCCGTGCGAAGAAGCTCCATTCCCTCGGGCAGGCTCACCTGCGGCTTCACGCGGTACGGCGCCTGTCCCTCCAACTGCGATGCATCGACGAAAGCCGCGCCCGGCGATAGCTCGAGCGAAGACAATTCGGCCTCGGGGCCACGCACCACCAGCGTGACGCTGTCGGGCCGCGCCCGCAGCGGACGCGCCGCGCCGCGGATCTCGACCTTCACCTTGCGGAGGTCGCGCTCGACCACCACCGGCTCGACCACGGTGCGCACGCGGATCCCCGCCGTCCTGAGCTGCACCAGGCCGCCCGGCTGCGTCAGGCTCACGTCGATCTGCTGCGTCCCGGGCTGCAGGCGGCTCAGGTCGAGCGGTGCGGTGAACAGGCTCTGCAGCGAGTCCACGCGCGATTTCGGCCCGCTGACCTCGACCTTCTCCGGCACCAGCGTCAGCTCCTTCAGGCGAAGCCCGGCCGGGACCTCGCCCACGCGCTCGAGGCGCACCGGGACCTGGCGCTTGGTGAGCGCGTCGAGGTGAAAGGTGATCTGCGACGGCGTGATGCGCGTCACCTCGACCTTGCGCGGCAGCTCGAAGTTCTTCGAGTCCAGCGAGAACGTCAGCACGCCGGGCTTGGTGCCCGAGAGATCGAGTCCGGTGCGCAGGTTCTTCTGGTCGATGCTCGACAGGATGAGGCCCGATCCGCTGACGCGCACTTCCGCGTACTCGGGAATCGGGTTGATGATGACCATGCCCGCCGGGACGTTCTCCGGCTCGAGGCGAACGCGCAGCGTGCGCTCGCTGGTGCGCTCGCCCATGTTCACCAGCAGCCACAGACCGATCGCGACCACGAGGGCGAGCGCCCACGTCCCGACGTCGGACCACGACGTCGCGCGCAGCCGGTGCCACGGCCCTGCGGTCCGCCGCGTGCTCTTCTTCCGCTGTACGACCTTCATGGCAGCTTGATCTGCGCGAGCGTGGTGCGCAGCGTCGCCGCGTCGACGTCGCGCACGATGCGCCCTTCGCGCACCAGCGAGATCGTGCCCTCCTCCTCGGACACCACGATCACCGCTGCGTCGGTCTCCTCGGTGATGCCGATGCCGGCGCGGTGCCGGCTGCCCAGCGACTTGCTGACCACCGGATTCGCCGTCAACGGCAGAAAGCAGCCCGCGGCCTCGATGCGGCCGCGGCGCACGATGACCGCGCCGTCGTGGATCGGCGACTGCGTGAGGAAGATCGCGGTCAGCAGCTCGCGGCTGACGCGCGCGTCGACGCGCGTTCCGGCTTCCAGGTACTCGTTGAGACCGACTTCGCGCTCGAGCACGATCAGCGCGCCGATGCGGCGCGACGCGAGCATCACCGCGGCGCGCGTCACCTCCTCCACCACCTGCGTACGGTCGCGGCGCTCGCCACCGAAGATCCGTCCGCGTCCGACCTGCGTCAGGGCGCGACGGATGTCGTTCTGGAAGATGATGACGAGCACCAGCGGCAGCGAGATCAGGAAGCTGCGCAGCAGCCACGACAGCGTGTAGAGCTCGAAGTACTGCGATGCGCCGAACATCGCGGCGACCACCGTCAGGCCGATCAGCATCTGCACCGCGCGCGTGCCGCGGATCAGGTTGATCACCCAGTACACGAGGATCGTGACGATCAGGATGTCGGCTGCGTCGGCGAGACGCAGGTTCTCGATCACCTCGCGCACGTCGAGGCCTCGTGCAGGATGGCGTCGGCGATGGCAAGCGCACGACGCGTCTCGGCGACGTCGTGCGTGCGCACGACCGCGGCACCGCGTTCGGCGGCGAGAACGGCCGCCGCGAGGGAGCCCGCGAGACGATCGCTCGCGTCGTCCGCGACCGCGAGACCGGCGTCCTGCATCACGTGCGCGACGAAGCGCTTGCGCGAGGCGCCGAGCACGACGGGAAGGCCGTCGAGATCGCCGGTCGCGAGCTCGTCGAGCCTGCGCAGCAGGTCGAGGTTGTCGCACGCGCCCTTCGCGAACCCGATGCCGGGATCGAGCAGGATGCGCTCGCGCGCGACGCCGCACGCCGTGAAGTCGGCGACGCGTTCCGCGAGCTCGCTGCGGACGTCGGCGACGACGTCGCCGTAGCGCGCGAGGTCCGCCATCGTCTCCGGCGTGCCGCGCAGGTGGCCGACGACGACCGGGACGCCGAGCTCGGCGACCGTGCGCGGCAGCTCGGCGTCGAGGAGTCCGCCGCTCACGTCGTTGACCAGCGTCGCGCCGCACGCCACGGCCGCGCGCGCGACCTCGGCCTTGTAGGTGTCGATCGAGATCGGCAGGCGGTGTCCGCGACGGCGCAGCTCGGTGATCACGGGCAGCACACGCTCGCGCTCGTCGTCGAGCGCGACCGGCATCGCGCCCGGACGCGTCGACTCGCCGCCGACGTCGAGCAGGTCCGCGCCTTCGGCGACCAGCCGCTCGGCGAGCGCCACCGCGGCGTCCACACGAGGGGCGCGGCTCGCCGCGTGGAACGAGTCGCTGGTGACGTTGACGATTCCCATCACCAGCGTACCGCGGCGCTCGACGCCGAGGATCGAGCGCACGTCCGGCCGGGTCAGCGCCCGGCAGATGTCGCGCTCGTCCCTCTCAGGACGCGGCCGGGGCGATCGAGTTGCCGCCATTCCCCTGGCAGGACCGCATGAGCTCGTCGATCTCGTTGCTGTCCAGGACCTCGCGGTCCAGCAAGGCCAGGGCGATCTTGTGCAGCGCCTCGAGGTTGTCCGTGAGCAGCTTGCGCGCGCGCTCGTAGCCCCGCGACACGAATCCACGAATCTCCGCGTCGATCTCCTGCGCGGTGCTCTCCGAGTAGCCGCTCGCCTGGTTGAAGTCGCGGCCGAGGAAGATGTTCTCCTCCTTCGAGCCGAACGTCATCGGGCCGAGCTTCTCGCTCATGCCCCACTCGCAGACCATCTTGCGGGCGAGATCGGTGGCGCGCTCGATGTCGTTGCCGGCACCCGTCGTGACCTGGCCGAGCACGATCTCCTCCGCGGCGCGACCGCCGAAGAAGATCGCGAGGTCGTTCTCGAGCCGGGAGCGACTCGCGGAGTAGCGGTCCTCGGTCGGTACCTGCTGGGTCAGACCGAGCGCCATGCCGCGCGGGATGATCGTCACCTTGTGCACCGGATCGGCGCCCGGGACGAGCTTCGCGACCAGCGCGTGGCCGGCCTCGTGGTACGCGGTATTCCGCTTCTCCTCGTCGCTGATGATCATCGAGCGGCGCTCGGAGCCCATCAGGACCTTGTCCTTGGCGAGCTCGAAGTCGCGCTGGCAGACCTTCTCCTTGTTGTTGCGCGCCGCGAGGAGAGCCGCCTCGTTGACGAGGTTCTCCAGGTCGGCGCCGGAGAAGCCCGGCGTGCTGCGTGCGAGAAGCGCGACGTCGACGTCGTCACCGAGCGGGACCTTCCGCAGATGGACGCGAATGATGCCCTCGCGGCCCTTCACGTCCGGCCGCGGCACGATCACGCGGCGGTCGAAGCGGCCGGGACGGAGCAGCGCCGGATCGAGAACGTCGGGACGGTTGGTCGCGGCGATCAGGATCACGCCGTCGTTCGACTCGAAGCCGTCCATCTCGACGAGCAGCTGGTTGAGCGTCTGCTCGCGCTCGTCGTGGCCGCCGCCGAGGCCCGCGCCGCGGTGACGCCCAACGGCGTCGATCTCGTCGATGAAGATGATGCAGGGCGCGTTCTTCTTGCCCTGAACGAACAGGTCGCGAACGCGAGAGGCGCCGACGCCGACGAACATCTCGACGAAGTCGGAGCCGGAGATGGAGAAGAACGGGACGCCGGCCTCACCCGCGATGGCGCGCGCGAGCAGCGTCTTGCCGGTGCCCGGCGACCCGACGAGCAGCACGCCCTTCGGGATGCGGCCACCCAGCTTGGTGAACTTCTTCGGGTCCTTCAGGAAGGCGATGATCTCTTCGAGCTCTTCCTTCGCTTCCTGGATCCCGGCCACGTCGGCGAACGTGTTCTTCTGCTGCGCCTCGGTCAGCAGCTTGGCGCGACTCTTCCCGAAGGACATCGCCTTGCCGCCGCCGACCTGCATCTGGCGCATGAAGAACACCCAGACGCCGATCAAGAGCAACATCGGGAACCACTGCACGAGCAGGACGACGTACCAGGGCTCGCCCTCCTCGGGCTTCGCCTGGATCTTGACGCCCTTGTCGCGCAGCCGCTGGATGAGCTGCGTGTCCCCGGGGTCGTACGTGCTGAACCGCTCACCGCTCTGGAAGCGGCCGCGGATCACGTTGCCCTGAATGAGGACTTCGGAGATCTCGCCCTTGTCGAGCGCATCCGAGAATTCGCTGTAGTCGCGCTCGGGCTCCTGCGCCTGCTGCTTGTTGAAGATCTGGAAGAGCAGCAGGAACATGAGGCCGAGAACCAGCCACAGCGCGAGATTACGTGAGAACTGATTCAAACCTGATCTCTGCAAATTCCACCCGAAATACCGCGATTTTTTACCACGGTCGAATGACCGCAGCAATCGGGAGTACGCCCTCGGGCAGCGATTCTTCGATCGTTGCGATGCGATTTCCCCGATCCGCCCATCACACCACGGCTCCGCTGCGCTCCGCGCTCAGGATCGCACACCGACGCGTCGCAGCGGACACCCCCGCGACGACGCTGCGAATCACCCCCGGCACCCAGAGCACCTCCGGGCCGCATCCAATGACGGCCAGACCTGCCCTTTCGTGACGCGGAATCTTCGCATCGATGAGGATATCGGCAAGCTTGCGGCTTCCGTAAGAGAGGCGCAAGCGGTCTCCGGGCCGCGGGGTGCGCAGCCACAGCGGCTCGTCGAGCCGGTCGCGGTCGATGCAGGCTCGAGCCGCGCTCGCCGCGGCCTCGCTCTCCTCGGCGGGCCGATCCGACGCCGCCGCGTGCAGTGTCCAGCCCGGAATCTTCGCGAGGCCGGGCACCTCGAGCCGCGCCGGCGCCACGACCACCGGCTGCGGATCGTGCGCATCCGCAAGACGGAGCTCGCCGTAGCGGCGGACGACACGGCGTCCGCCTGCGAGCGCGGCCTCGGCCGACGGGTCCGCGCCCGCGGCGATGCGCAGGATCGCCGTGACCTGCCGTTCCGACGGACGAATTCCCATGCGCGCGAGCCAGCCGTGCAGCAGTCGCGGCGCTCCGGCCGCGGCCTGGTCGAGCAGCTCGATCGGAAGGACGGCGCCCGGCGCGGTCCCGCGCAGGAGGTCGTCGATGCGCTGCTCGGCGAGCGCGCTCTCCTCGCGCAGCTGACCGGCGAGGCGCGCGAGCCGCGCCCGGACGTCGACACCCAGCTCGCGCTCGAGCGCCGGCAGCAAGCGCCGACGGACACGATTCCGGAAGTACCGCTCGTCGGCGTTCGACTCGTCCTCGACCCACGCGAGACCGCGCGCATGGAGATACGCCACGCACGCGGACCGCGGCTGCTCGAGCAGCGGCCGCACGACGCCGTCCGGCCGCGCCACGCGCATTCCCCCGAGGCTCGCCGGGCCGGCGCCGCGCGCGAGGCGCATCAGGACCGTCTCCGCCTGATCGTCACGCGTGTGCGCCACGGCAACGCGAACGGCACCCCACTCCCGCCCGCAGCGCACGAGGAAGGCGCGGCGCTCGTCGCGCGCGGCCGCCTCCCGGTTGGCGCACACGTCAGCGAGCGTGTCGGACGCGCCGACGAAGAACGGCATCGCAAAGCCCTGCGCGAGCTCGCGGACGAAAGCCTCGTCGCGATCGCTGGCCGCGCCGCGCATGCGGTGATTCAGGTGCGCGACGGCGAGCGTCGCGTCGAGCGCGCCCCGCGCAACGAGCGCATCGAGGACCGCGAGCAGGGTCGTGGAATCGGCGCCGCCCGAGACCGCGATCAGGACGCGATCACCCGGTGCGATCGCACCGTGCGACCGGATCGTCCGCAGGACCGCCTGCTCGAACGCGTGCGCTTCGTCCATCGGGTGCCCGGCGAGCCGGCCTCGCGGGAAGTGGCGACGGGAAGACTCGAACTTCCGACACAGGGATTATGAGACCCTTGCTCTACCACCTGAGCTACGTCGCCAGCGCGAAGCGAGGCACTCGTTAACAACGGCGATGCGACTTGTCGATCACCGGCGCGCCTAGCGGACCCGGTGCAGATCGGCCGCGACCGAGCGCTTCATCACGACCTTGTGACCGCGCACGACCTGGTGCAGCACGCCCTGCGTGAGGTCGAGACACGACAGCCGCCCGCCGTAGACGCAGCCCGTGTCGAGGCCGATCTTGCGGGCGCCGCCGAACCACGCGTCCCGGTAGGGTGTGTGGCCGAACACGATGGTCTCGTCGAGGCGGTGGTCGACGAGCAGGAACTCCTCGCGGATCCAGAGCAGATCCTCGCGCGCCTGCTCCGCGAGCGGGATGCCGGGACGCACCCCGGCGTGCACGAACGCGAAGCCGTCCTCCTCGTGCCGCAGGACGAGCGTCCGGAAGAACGCGAGGTGCGCCTCGGGCACGAGTGCGTGCGCGGCCTCCGCGCCGGGCGGCCGGTCCACCGGCTCCCAGCCGTAGCTCACCAGCGTCTGCGCGCCGCCGTTGTGGAAGAACGCCTGCTTGTTGGCGCCCTCCTCGCCGATGAAGTCGAGGAACATCTCCTCGTGGTTGCCGCGCAGGAAGACGGTCCGCGGCCGGCACGCGGCGAGGTCGCAGAGCAGATCGACCGTCGCGCGGGACGCCGTGCCGCGATCGACGTAGTCGCCGAGAAAGATCAGCCGGTCCTCGTCGCCCGGATCCACCGCGGCGAGCAGGCGCTCGAGCTCCGGCGCGCAGCCGTGCACGTCGCCGATGCAGAGGAGCCGGCCCGCGCTCACGTGCCGCGTCCGCCGCTCAGCAGTCCGAGCAGACGCTCGCGGTCGCCGAGCACCTCGAGCGCCGCACCGTAGGGGTCGATCCCGCCCGCGCGCAGCTTGCCACCGATCGGCGCGAGCGCGTCGCCGGCGAGCGCGCGGTCGAGACGCAGGCTCAGCTCGTCGCGCAGGATCTCGGTCCACTCGTGCACGCGGTCGGCGGCCTCGTTCTCGTCGGTGCGCGACGCACGGCGCGTCGCGCCGTGTGCCTCGATCTGCTTGACGAGGTCGTCGATGCCCTTGTTCGCGACGGCTTCCGTGAGCAGCACGGGCACGTTCCACGCCGCCGCCGGACGGAGGTGCAGCATCACCTCGAGCTCGTTCTTGAGGCGGCGCGCGCCATCGCGGTCGGCCTTGTTCACGACGAAGACGTCGGCGATCTCGAGCAGTCCCGCCTTCATCACCTGGATCGTGTCGCCCGCCTCCGGCACCAGCACGACGACCGTCGTGTGCGCGAGGCCCATGATGTCGAGCTCGGTCTGACCGACGCCGACCGTCTCGACGATCACGACGTCGTGTCCGAACGCGTCGAGCACGTGCACGACCTCGCGCGTCGCGCGCGCGAGCCCGCCGTGGCGTCCGCGCGTGGACAGGCTGCGGATGAACACGCCCGGATCGAGGAAGTGCTCCTGCATGCGCACGCGATCGCCGAGCACGGCGCCGCCCGAGAACGGGCTCGACGGATCGATCGCGACCACGGCGACGCTCTTGCCCTGCGCGCGGAACGCGGCGATCAGCTTGTCGCCGAGCGTCGACTTGCCGGCGCCCGGCGGGCCGGTGAGCCCGATCAGCATCGCGCGTCCGATGCGCGGATAGAGCTCGCGCATGATCGCCGGAACCTCCGGCGTGCGGTTCTCGACCAGCGTGATGAGCCGCGCGAGCGCGCGGCGGTCGCCACCAGTGAAACGTTCAAGAAGCCGGCTGATGTCCATGGCACTCGGGAAGCGGCGCCGGCGAGGCGGCGACGGTCGTGGTGGTGAAGGAAGGCTCGGACGCAAGCTCGTCCTGCGTGCAGCGCTCCGCCGCGAGCCCGAGGCGGCGCGCGAGCATCGACGCGAGGATCGGCGCCACGTCGGCGCAAGTCAGGTCCGCGCGCGCCCCGGCGCCGACGAGGCTGGTCGCGCGCACGCCGGCGAGACCGCACGGGTCTACGCCGTCGAAGCCGCGCTCTGCGCAGGTCTCGACGTTCAGCGCGCAGCCGTGCAGCGTCACGCCGCGCCGCACGGCGAGTCCGATCGACGCGAGCTTCCGGTCGGCCGCGGTCCACACGCCGGGCAGTCCGGGACGCACGTGCGCCGCGACGCCGAACTCCGCGGCCGTGTCGCAGAGCGCCGCTTCGAGCTGCTCGACGAACGCACGGACGCCGCGTCCCGCGGCGCGCAGCGCGACGACGGGATAGCCGACGAGCTGTCCGGGGCCGTGATACGTCACGTTGCCACCGCGATCGGTGCGCACCACCGGAAGCGGACCGACCGACGGTGCCGTCGCGTTGCGTCCGATCGTGAGCACGGGCGGGTGCTCGAGCAGCAGGAGGACGTCGCCGCACGCGACCGACGCCCGATCGTTCGCGAGGCGGCTCTGCAGCGCTCGCGCCGCGTCGTATCCGACACGACCGAGGTCACACCAGCGCAACGTCGACACGTCGTTGCGATACCGGGCTCCCGGGGGTGCCGCAACCGCCGGAGATTCGCGCTCGCCGTGCCGAAGTCACTCCTCGTCGGCGTCGCCCGGCGGGGTCTCCGTGGCGGCCGTGAGCCCTGCCCGGCGCATGCGTCTCCAGAGCGTCACGCGCGAGATGCCGAGCTCGCGCGCCGCCGCGGCGCGACGCCAGCGATGACGCTCGAGCAGGTCGACCAGCGCGACCCGTCCCGGACACGCCGCCGCGCCGGGGTCCGTCGGCGCCGTCGTGCCCGTGCCGATCGTCGCTCCGCCCGCACGGTCGAGCTGCTCGAGCGCCGCGGCCCAGCCGCCCGGCCAGCCGACCGACGCCGCGACGACCGCCGCACGCTCGACCAGATTCGCGAGCTCGCGCACGTTGCCAGGCCACCCGTGCATCCGCAGGCGCTGCAGCTGCACCGGCGACGGCGACACGAAGGGCGTCGTGAAGCGCCGCTCCGCGCGCGCCATCACGCCGCGGGCGAGGTGTCCGAGCAGCAGCGGAAGATCGTCGAGCCGCTCGCGCAGCGGGGCGACGACGATGCGCAGCACGTCGAGGCGGTAGAACAGATCGCGCCGGAAGCGCCGCTCGCGAACCATCGCGTGCAGGTCCGCGTTCGACGCCGCGACGACGCGCACGTCGGCGCGGCGTGCGCGGGTCGCACCCACGGGCCGGTACTCGCCCTCCTGCAGGAGCCGCAGCAGCTTGCCCTGCAGAGACGGCGGCAGGTCCTCGATCTCATCGAGGAACAGCGTGCCGCGCTCGGCGTGCTCGACGAGTCCGGCGTGGTCGCGGTGCGCGCCGGTAAACGCGCCGCGCACGTGACCGAAGAGCTCGCTCTCGACCAGGTGCTCCGGCAGAGCGCCGCAGTTGATCGGCACGAACGCCGCCGACGCGCGCTCGCTCTCGACGTGCAGCGCCCGCGCGACCAGCTCCTTGCCGACGCCCGTCTCGCCCTCGATCAGCACCGAGGCACGGCTGCGCGCATAGCGCCGCAGCAGCTCGCGGACCGCGTGCATCGCCGGCGCTTCGCCGACCAGCGCCGCGGCGCCACGCTGGTCGGCGCAATACGGGGACGACGCGAGCAACATCGGCGCGAGCGTCGCGAGACGCGCCAGCGCGTCCGCCGACTTCACGACGTAGTCCACGGCCCCGGCCTGCAGCGCGGACACCGCGCTCGTCGCCGTCGCGTCGGCCGTGAGCATCAGGACCGGTGCCGTGAGACCACGCGCCGGCAGCGTGCGCAGCAGATCGAGGCCGTCGCCGTCGGGCAGCCCGCGATCGAGCAGGACGAGATCGAAGCGCTGCTCGGCGAGCGCGCGCGCCGCGGCCGCGACGTCGGTCGCGATGCAGACGCCGAGGCCGAGCGGCGGCTCCGCGAGCGTGTCCGCGACGAGGCGCGCGAAGTCGCGGTCGTCGTCGACCAGCAGCACGCGCCCACGAACCGTCGACCGTGCGCCGCTCAGCTCGACCATGCCGCCTCTGTCCGCATCACGCGTCACCTCCGCGCACGAACGCGTATCAGCACGCGGCGCGCGATGCTGCTGCACGCAAGACAAGACCTGATGCGTGGCGCGTCCCGCCGCACGACGCGACGGATTTCACGGCGGGCTCCCTTGCGGCGACGCGGGCGTCTTGTAGAAGTCCGCGCCGTGGTCGAGGGGTCGCGGTCTGGTTTGACGGACGATGCTCCGGTCGTCGCGCGCTGCGGCCGCGTCGCGCGCGCGAAACGGGCGGGCCGATCGCGGACGACCGGCCCTGCCACGTTCCCCCCTGGTCCCGGACCCGACCCCATGCCGGGTACCGTGACCCCCTCGCAGCCTTGCGTGAGCAAGCCGTGCACCAGATGCGCGAGCAGACCGGAGAGCGTTCGCGTCAAGCCATTCGCATCAGCGCCGCGAAGCGGACCGATTCACGAGCGGACCTCCCGGTTGCAACCACGCAGCGTGGTGTTTCACCCTTGAGGCACCATGGCGCCCCCGGCTTCCCCCGATCGCTGGTACAAGAGCACCCTGCTCGTCAGCGGCCTCGTGCTGCTCGTCCTCGGCATCGGCAACTGGGTGACGGGCACCGTGCGGCTGCGCGAGCACGAGGCCATCGTGCGCGCTCCCGGACCGACGCCGCACGCGATGTCCCGGCCACACGCCGGACCAGCCGGCTCGAGCCAGGAGGAGATCGAGATCGCGCGCGGCCGCATGGATTTCTACCACGTCGTCGCGAGTGGTGGACGCCTGATGACGCTGGCCGGATTCGTCCTGGTGACGTTTGCGCTTGCACGCCGCCTGCGCCCGCAGGCAAAACGAACGTCGGGTAGGGATGCGAAGCGAGAATGAATGCTGCACCTGACAGACCTCATGCCGGACCCTGCCCCGTCGCTCGCTACCGGCACTGACTGGTTCCTGCCGCAGCAGACGCTCGACCTGCTCGCCCGCGTGGCGCCGACGAGCCTGCCGCTGCTGTGCACGTCCGCGTTCGGCGCTGCGTTCCGTCGCCTCGCGACCGCCGTGCATCTCGCCAGCGGGCGTGCCGACCTCGTCTTCGTCGATCTCCGCCGCAGCGCGGGCACATTGCCCGCCGGACTTCCCGAGGGACGTCGCGCGAGCGACACCACGCTCGCGCTCGACGGCATCGAGCACCTCGACGACGCGGCGCAGGACATCCTCGCGGAGTTGCTCGTGCGCTCTCCGTTCCGGCTGATCAGCGCGACCGATGCGGCCGCCGACGTCCTGCAGGCGCGCTGGCGCGCGGATCTCCTCGCCCGCCTCGGCACGGTGACCGTCGCGGCACCGGCGCTGGCGCGACGCGGCGAGGCCATCGCCGAGGTCGCGCGCGAGCGCTTGACGGTGCTGAGCCGTGACCTCGGTCGCGCGGCACCCGAGCTGTCCGACGACGCCGCGCTCGCGCTCGCGGACCACGCATGGCCGGGCGACCTCGCCGAGCTCGACGCGGTGCTCGCCCGCACGCTGCTCGCGACGAGCGGTCCCTTGATCGACGGCGTGCAGATCCGCTTCCGTGCCGACGGAGCCTGCGATCCGATCGAGTCGGCCGCGGCCGACGATGCGATCGCGATCGCCCGACCGGTCAGAAGAGCGCCCGATGACTGCGCGCAGGATCGTCCTGCCGAAAGCCGGACACCGGTGGCGGACGACACAGCCGAGCCCGAACCCGAGCTCGCGGAGGCGAAGCCCGGGCCGACCTCCGACGAGGCGCTGATCGCCACCCTGCCCGCGCCGGGACTCTTCCGCACGCGCCGCGACGACGAGCCGCGTGCAGCCGCTCCCGCCGTGGCGCCGTCCGCGTCGGCAACGGCGCAGCTTTCGGGCGCGTCGCCGACACTCGAGGCGCTCGCCGTCGAGCTCGCACACCAGCTCAAGAATCCGCTCGTGACGATCAAGACCTTCGTCGGCAGCATCGAATCGCTGCGCGACGACCCACACGAGCTCGGGCAGTTCCGTGCGCTCACCGACGAAGCCGTCACGCGCATGGACGAGATCCTCGACGGCCTGCTCGCGTTCGCCCGCCTGCATGCCCCGGTCGTCGAGCCCATCGACGTCGTCGCGGCCCTGCGCGATGCGCTGCGGGGCGCGTGGCGCGCGCTGTCCAGCAAGCAGGTGGAGCTCGACGCGCCCGAGGGGGCCTCGCTGCGCGCCCGCGCCGACCGCGAGCACGTCCGCTTCGCGCTCGCGACGCTCGCCCGGCACGTCGCCGAGACCATCGAGCCGCGCAGCAGGCTCGCGATCTCGGTCGAGGAGCCGACCACCCTGCGGCTCGAGTACCGCGAATCGGGAGCGATCACGCACCTCCGGGGCGCGTCGCACGACGGTCAATCCGGTTTGCCTCTGGCGCTGTTGCTGGTTAGAGGCGCGCTGGCACGCGTGGGAGGCGACGTGGAGATCGCGCTCGAGAGCAACGTGGTGTCGATCCGGTTGCGACTGTCGCCGCCGTGATCGGTCGGGGGGCGGGCCCGTGCGGGCCGGGGGAGCGGGCACGATGGCGGACGGCCAGGGACCGGCGTTCTTGATGCCGGACGGCGATCGCGAGAGCGAGACGCGGCGCCGCGTGCTCGTCGTCGACGACGAGGCGGGCGTCCGCGAGTCGCTGCGCCTCGTGCTGCGCGACAAGTACGACGTGTCCGTCGCCGAGAACGGCGACGAGGCCCTGCGCCGGGCGGGCAGCGAGAGCTTCGACGCGGTCCTCCTCGACCTGGTGATGCCGGGGATCGACGGGCTCACCGTCCTCGAGCGGATCAAGGGACAGCGCCCCGAGATGCCCGTCGTGATCGTGACCGCGACGCGCACCGTCAAGACGGCGGTCACGGCGATCAAGCTCGGCGCCTTCGACTACATCGAGAAGCCGTTCGACCTCGACGAGCTGCGCATCGTGCTCGCCAACGCGACGCGGACTTCTGCTCTTCAGCGCGAAGTGAACGAGCTTCGCGCCGAGGTCGGACGCCGCTACCAGCTCGGCAACATCGTCGGACGCTCCGAGCCGATGCAGGAGGTCTTCCGCACGGTCTCGCAGGTGGCACCGCTGAAGACGACGGTGCTCATCACCGGCGAGAGCGGCACCGGCAAGGAGCTGATCGCAAAGGCGCTGCACTATCAGAGCCCGCGCGCGAGCCGCACGCTGACCGCGATCAACTGCGCCGCGATCCCCGAGCACCTGCTCGAGAGCGAGCTCTTCGGCCACGAGCGCGGCTCGTTCACCGGCGCCGACGCGCGCAAGCTCGGCCAGTTCGAGCTCGCGCACCAGAGCACGATCTTCCTCGACGAGATCGCGGAGCTGCAGCCCGCGATGCAGGCGAAGCTGCTGCGCGTGATCGAGAACGGGCAGCTGATGCGCGTCGGCGGAACGAAGGCGATCGACGTCGACGTGCGCATCGTCGCCGCGACGAATCAGGACTTGACGCAGGCGATCGCCACCGGCGCGTTCCGTGCCGACCTGTACTACCGGCTGAACGTCGTGACGCTGCACCTGCCGCCGCTGCGTGAACGCAGGCAGGACCTGCCGCTGCTCATCAAGCACTTCACGCAGGCGAAGGCGGCCGAGCTCGGCATCAAGGAGCGCGCGTTCACGCCCGAGGCGATCGACCACCTGCTGCGCTACCGCTGGCCGGGCAACGTGCGCGAGCTCGAGAACCTGATCGAGCGTCTGCTCGTGCTGTCGGACTTCGGTCCCGTGCGTCCGGAAGAGCTGCCCGAGGTCCTGCGGCAGAACCCCGGCTCGTTCCCCGCCGGCAACATGCGCGGCGAGGTGCTGATGGGCATCCGCACGCTGTCCGACGCGGTAGACGAGTTCGAGCGCGAGATCATCGTCGAGGCGCTGCACCAGGCCGAGTTCAACCAGACCCGTGCCGCGGAGCGGCTCGGTACGACCCGGCGCATCCTCAAGTACCGCATGGACAAGCTCGGCATCCGCGAGAAGTGAGCCCGACCGGACGTCGTGCTCGGCGGTGCGCGCGATGCGCCCGCGGAGCGGGTACGTGAGCCTCTCAGCCCGGCGGGGGCCGCGCGACGAGGCTCCAAAGCGCGATCGAGCACAGCACCGTCAGCGCGAGGAACGTCCACACGAACCAGCGCGGGTCGTAGGCGAAGAGCCGGGCCTCGAGCACGCGCGCGATCACGTACGCGACGAGCGCGCCCACGAGCGTGCAGCCCATCCACGGCGCGAAGCTCACGCCCGCGACCAGCAGGCTTCCCTGACAGCCGCCCGCGAGCGACACGATCAGCACGAGTGCCACGAGACCCTGCGCGCCGCTCCGCGATCCCTCCCGCATGGAGAGAGGGCATGAGCGACGAGAGCGTTGCTTGCAAGCGCTCGGCGTCCGCGGCGCACCGCCCGGGCTTCCTCGACGCCGCGTCGCCGTCGGGTGCGGCGATCCGCACGACGATCGCGGCGGTGGGCGCGATGGCGCTCGCCTTCGCGATGCACGTCGAGATGCCGGCGCTCGCCGTGGTGTTCGTGCTCGCGCGCGGCAGCGCCGGCGTGGTCACGATGGTCGGCGGCGCGCTCGCCGGCTCCGCGTGCGGGCTCGTCCTGCTCGACCTGTTCGATCAGAGCCGCGTCGCGTTCACCGTAGCGCTCTTGGTCCTCGGCACGATCGGCACCTACGGCGCGCTCGGACGCCGGTTTCCGTACGCCTGGGTCCAGGCACTGTTCAGCATGCTGGTGCTCGTCGGGCAGGCGCTCGACACGCCGGACACCGCGGTGCGGCACGCCTTCTTCGATCTCGCCGACGTGCTGATCGCCGCCGGATGCGCGTTCGTCGCCGGCGTGTCGCAGCCGTCGGCGGTGCCGGCGCAGCTGCAGGACGCCCTCGCCGCCCGGCTGCGCGCACTCGGCGGGCTCGTCGCTCGCGGGTCCGCCGCGGAGGACGACACGGTGCTCGCCGTCGACCGTGGCGCGCGACGCTCGCGCGCCCTGCTCGCGAACGCGTGGCCGACCCGTCTCGCATCGCGTTCACGCGCCCGCGCGCTGGCCGCCGCGCTCGCGCTCACGGACCGCGTGCACGACGACGTGCTGGTTCTGCTCGCCTGCGCGCGCCTGTCCGTGTCGAGGGCGACGCTCCCGTCGAGCAGCCGCTCCGACGACCTCGCGGACGTGGCCGCGCTGGTCGCCGCTCGCCACGGCGCGATCGACGAAACGCGCGGCGCAGCGACCGAACGCGCTCGCGCCGTCGCGCGCCGCGTCCGCCGTCCCGAGCGCGCGGACGAGCGCTCGATCGCAGCAGTCGCGGTGCGGAGCGCACACCGCCTCTCGGCGCGACTCGCCCTGCTCTCTCCGTTCCTGCGGCCCGGCACGCGCGCGACGCCACGTCTGGCAGCGGGCACCGTGCACGCGTGGACACCCCCGGTGCTCGACCGCTACCGGCTGCGCCACGCCGTCAAATCGGCGGTAGCCTATCTTCTCGTGCTCTGGGCGTGGGTCGCGTCCGAGTGGGGCGCGATCGTGCCGGCGCTGGTCGTCGCCGTCCTGGTCGCGACCCTCGCG
The DNA here is from genome assembly GCA_046327915.1 of Binatia bacterium. Classification (GTDB taxonomy): domain Bacteria; phylum Desulfobacterota; class Binatia; order UBA12015; family UBA12015; genus VGTK01. The sequence goes on from JAXLXO010000009.1 coordinate 35,286, forward strand.
ACGCCGGTCGGCGCGACGCTTCGCAAGGCCGTGCTGCGCGTCGGCGGCGTCGTCGTCGGCGGGCTCGCGGGACTGCTGGTGGCCGTCGTGCTGCTGCCCTTCATCACCGAGCTGCCGGCGATCTGCGGCGTCGCCGGCGCGTTTCTGCTGGCCTTCCTCTGGGTCCAGCAGCACAGCGAGCGGCTGACCTTCGCCGCTCTGCAGGCGGCGATCGCGTTCGTCCTCACGCTCGTCCACGGCACCGCACCGTCGCCGACGTGGCGCGATCCGCTCGAGAGCCTGATCGGCCTCGCCTTCGGCATCGTGGTGGTGGTCGGCATCATGCACGCGGCGTGGCCGATCGACGCGACCGCGTCGGCGCACGCGACGCTCGCCGACCTGCTGGACCTGAGCGGGCGCCGGATCGCCGCTGCGGCGGGCGCGCCACGGACGGACATGGCGCGACACCGCCGGGAGCTGGCCGCCGCTCGTGCGGCGCGCGAGCACGCGGTCGGCTTCGTGCACGAGGTCGAGCTCTACGGCACGCAGTTCGGACGGCCCGCGGAAGATCTCGCGCATCTCGCTCGCGTCGTCCTCGAGCTCGACGCGCTCGCCTCGCTCCTCGATTCCCTGCCCGCGCACGAGGCGCACGCCGCCGCGCGCCAGACGGCCGACGCCTTCGCGGCGGCGGTACGCGCCGACTGCCGCTTCCTCGCCGCCTGCGTCCGCGCCTTTCCCGGCGAGCGCGAGCCCTGCGACGAGAGCGCTCTCGGCACGCCGGGCTGCGTGCCGCCGCTCAGCGGCGCCGACGCGACGACGGCGCACGCCTCGGCACGAACGCTCGTCGCCGAGATCCTGCGCGATCTTGCCCGACTGCTCTCCCGGGAAGCGCTGCCGGCCCACCGTCGAGCCGCCTGAGCAAATGTGCTCGCGTCACGGCAGGACGTCGGCCCGCACCGCGGCCGCGTCGCGCCCGAGGTCGGCGTCGATGGTGACCTCCGCATTCGCACCGGAGCGCAGCGGGACGCCGTCGGGCTGCTCGAGGAACGTCACGCGAACGGGAAAGCGCTGCGCGAGGCGCACCCAGTCGAGCGTCTGGCTGACGCGTGCGAGACCGTAGCCAGTGGTCTCGCCGTCGACCTGGTAGATGCCGGCGCTCACGCCCTCGACGACGCCCTCGAAGACGCGTCCCGGATACATGTCGACGGTGATCCACGCGCGCTGTCCGGGACGGATGTCGCGCAGGTAGGTCTCCATGAAGTTCGCGGTGACCCACCACGTCCGGTCCTCGACCAGCGCGAACAGCTCCTGGCCCCGCTTCACGTACGTTCCGACCCGGACGAGGAAGTTCGTCACCGAGCCGTCTGCGGGCGCCGGAACCTCGGTGTACGACAGGTTCAGCTCCGCGGCCCAGAGCTCGGCGCGCGCGAGCTCCAGCTCGGCCTCCGCGGCGCGCACCGCGGCGAGATCGCTGTCGAGCTTCTCGCGCGACACGAACTGGTCCCTGGCGAGGCGCTCGCTGCGCTGCAGGATCTGGCGCGTGTTGAACACCTCCGCCTCGGCGCGTCCGACCTTGCCGGCCGCGCGCGCGACGACCGCCTCGTACGGCCCGCGCTCGATGCGGAACAGGATCTCGCCCTTCCGTACCGGCTGGTTGTCCTTGACGAAGAGCTCGGTGATCGGGCCGTCGATCTGCGCCGCGATGCCGACCACGTTGGCGCGCACGTACGCGTCGCGGCTGTGCGGGTAGCGGTGCTGCTCCTCCCACGTGCGGAGTCCGGCCCAGACCGCGGCCGCGACCAGCGCCACCACGACCACCACCCGGATCACGCGCAGCACGCCGCGCCTCACGGCACCGTTCCCCCTCTCACCGCCGACACGTCCTCGCCGATCGCCCTTAGCAGGACCGCGTGGCTCGTGAACAGGTCCGTGCGTGCTCCGACGTTCGCGGCACGCGCGACGGCGAGCTGCGCGAGCCCGTTCAACAGCTCGACGATGTCGCCGACGCCGTCGCGGTAGGTCGCGAGCGCCGCCCGGTAGGACTCGCGGGCGTTCGCGAGCAGGACCTCGCTGGCGCGCAGACGCGCCAGCGCCGTCCGGAAGTCCTGGTACGCGCGCCACACCTCGGCGATGACGGACTGCGTGCGGTCGCGCAGGTCGGCGTCGGTCGCGGCACGGCGCGACTCCGCCGCCTGCAGCCGGTTCCAGCGCTCGAGCCCCTGGAAGAGCGGCACGTTGACCTCGATGCCGTAGCGGTACTGGTCGTAGGCGCCGTCGTTCGGACCGCCGAGCTGCGGTGCTTGACGATTGTAGCTCGCGCCCGCCACCAGCTCGGGCAGGAAGGCAGCGCGCGCACCCGCGATCTGCGCGTCCTCGCGCAGCACCTCGGCTCGCGCCGCGCCGAGCTCCGGACGCAGCACCTGCGCGCGCGCGATCAGCGCGTCGACGTCCTCCTCGACGAGTCCGAGCGGCACGTCGCGCGGCGGGTCTGCGACCTCGAAGCGCGTGTTCGCGGGCCAGCCGACCGCGGTCGCGAGCGAGCCGCGCGCGTTCTCGACCGCGCCGCGGTCGGAGGCGAGGTCGAGCTCGATCCGCGCCACGCCGGCGCGCGCCTGATAGACGTCGACGATCGTTCCCGTGCCGACCTTCAGACGCTCGTCCGCGGCGCGCAGGACCATGCGCGCATCGGCGAGACTCTCCTCGTCCGCCGCGACCAGGGCACGGCGTCCCGCCAGCGTGAAGTACGCGGCGGCGACCCGCAGCAGCACGTCCTGGATGCTCTGGTCGTAACGCCAGTTCGCGGCGAACAGCAGCTGGCGCGCCGACTCGACCGCGGCCTCGCGCCGGCCGAAGTCGAACAGCAGGTAGTCGATCGAGATCCCGGGCTCGCGCACGGCGACGACCGGCTGCTGCTTGCCGTCGACCTCGGCTGCTCGAACGTCGACCACCGAGACGTTGCCGTACACGCGCGGCAGGTAGCGGCCGCGCTCGACGTCCCACTCCGACGCGGCGGTCTGCGCCTGCTGCCAGGCGCGCTGCGTTCCGGGATTTGTGCGCAGCGCGTCGTCAAGCAACTGGTCGAGCCGCAGGCGCTCGCCGGAAGCACGTGCCGGCGTCGGGGCCGGCGGCACGCCGGTGCCCGGCTCGGAGAGCGGCACCGGGGGAGCATCGACCGCAGGGCGCCACGGTGTTCCGAGCTCCGGTGGAGGTGCGGCCTCGAAGGCGCTCTCGAAGACGTCGGCGTGCAGGCCGAGCGCGCTGCATCCCGCCCCCGAAAGCCCTTGCGCGAAGATCAGGAACCATGCGAAAGGGGTCCACTTCTCCCGGCCGCAGCGGGTTCGACACGTCGCACGGTCCCTCATCTCCCGAATCGTTCCGACGGGCTGCGTTATCAGGAGCCGTCGCGCGGACCAAGCGCCGCGACACGGGTGTTCGCGATCGTCCCATTCGCGTCGGTCGCACGTTTTTGTACGTGCAATTCTGAACGCGGTTCATGCGCTTCGCCTTGCGGTCCGCGCGGAGTGGCGCCGGCGACGTAGCGCGCACGGCACCTCTCGCCTCGCGCGAGGCGTGCCAGCGGCTGGCACGTGCAGTGCACTGCACTAGCCGCCGCAATGAACTCCAAACCCAAGATTCTCATCGTCGACGACGAGGAAGGACCTCGGGAGTCGCTCAAGATCATCCTGAAGCCGGAGTTCGACGTGGTCACGCTCGGACGCGGCTCGGAAGCCGTCGAGATGCTCCGGGACGGCGGCTTCGACCTGATCCTGCTCGACATCACGATGCCCGAGGACCTCTCGGGCATCGACACGCTGCAGGCCATCCGCGCCGCCGCCATCGACGTCGAGGCGATCGTCATCAGCGGACAGGGCGCGACCGACCCCATCATGGCGTGCGTCAATCTGGGCGCGCACCGCTACATCAAGAAGCCGTACCGCGCCGACGAGGTGCTGACGGCGGTGCGCTCGGCGGTCGCGCAGCGCACCGCGCGGCTGCGCGCGCAGGCGATGCGCGAGCGTCTCCTCGGCAGCCTGTCGCACGAGCTGCGCACGCCGCTGAACGCGATCGTCGGCTACACCGAGATCCTGCACGACGAGGCGCGCGAGCTGCTCGGCGACGAGCACCGGCACGCCCTCGCGCGCATCCAGCACAGCTCGGAGCGCCTGCTCGCGTACTGGGAGTCGCTCTTCTTCCTCGGCGAGCTCGACTCGGGCAGCGTCGTCGTCAAGCCGGGCGAGGTCCGCGTCCGCGCGCTTCTCGACCGGCTCGTGTCGCGCATCGACCGCAGCAGCGACGGCGGTCCGACGATCCGCCTCTCGTGCCCCGAGGATCTCGTCGCGCACACCCACCCCGACTCGCTGGCGCGCCTGCTCGCGGTTCTCCTCTACGAGTGCACCGAGGAGGACGCGGGGCCGATCGACGTGACCGCCACGCGCACGCCGACCGGCCTGCTGCTGCTGATCGAGCACGACCGCACGCCGTTCGACGACCCGGACGCGACCGACGCCGAGCAGGATCCCGCGGTGACGGAGCTCGCACGCGAGATCATCGGCCGCGCGTCCGAACTGCTGCACGCGACGGTGAGCCGCGAGCCGCTGGGCGGCGACCGCATCAAGCTGCGCATCGCGATCCCGCAGCGCGACCCGGCGCCGGGACGCGCGCCTCGCCTGTCCTCCGGTTTCACATCCGGCGTCCTCGCCGCTGCTTCCCGCTGAGGTTTCCCGTGTTCTTCGTCCACTGCGATCACTGTCACAGCACGCTCCGCGCCGGGTCGATCGATGCGAACGACCTCGACTCGGAGGCGAGCGCGGACCTCGAGACGTTCCACACCGCACACGCCGACTGCGCCCTGCGACTCTTCGAGCCGACGGGACGCGCCACCGCGAGCGGTCCCTGGCACGAGCCGATGACCGAGCGCTGGCTGGAGGTGCGCGATCGCGAGGGACTCGGAGTGGCAATCGGATCGCGCACGTCGATCGACGAGCCGCTCACGTGGCGGATCGAGCGCATGGGCTTCGAGGAGGAAGTCGAGGTCGCGCTCGACCGCGAGCTGTTCTGGGACGCCGTCGAGCGCACCCTGCATCCGCTCGGCGTGCCACAGCGACAGGTGAGCGCGTGGGCGAACCAGGTGGACAACCACCTGAGGACCGTCGGGCCCGCGGACTGGGTGATCCTCTACGACGACACCCGCTGCCCCGACCAGAGCGCCGGTTGCCTGACGTTGACCGCGCGCAGCCCGCTCGAGAGCACCATGCGGACGTTCGGCTTCGCACCGGAGGTCGTGCAGCGCCTCGCGACCCTGTTCAACGACATGGAGTTCCCGCCGGTGCGCATCACCCGCAAGATCGCCATGCGGCCGACGCGGCGCGCGAAGCATTACGCGCATGCCCCTCGCCTTGACTCACCGGACCCCCTCGTTTAATCCGGCCTGATCGACCGGTCCGGCAGCGTACGCAGAGGACCGGCGACGCGGGCCATGCGCAGCGAGGGACTCGACGCCCACCGATCCGACCGTGCCCGGCACGGCTGGCAGCCGATCGATCGCGACGCCGCGATCTCGGCTCTCGAGGCGGAAGGCGATGCGCTCGACTCGCTGCGCGCGCTCGCGCGCGACCTGCGCGATGCCGGCAAGGGGCGCACGATCACCTACTCGCGCAAGGCGTTCTTCCCGGTCACGAACCTGTGCCGCGACCGCTGCGCGTACTGCACCTTCCGCCGCGACGAGGGCGAGGACGGCGCGTGGACGATGCAGCCCGACGAGATCCGCGCCTGGGCCGAGCGCGCGCGCGACCTCGACTGCGTCGAGGCGCTGATGTGCCTCGGCGACAAGCCGGAGGCCGCATTCCCCGGATACCGGGCGTTTCTCGCGAGCCGCGGGCACGCGTCGACGATCGGCTACGTCGCCGAGGCGTGCCGCATCGCGCTCGATGCGGGGCTGCTGCCGCACTCCAATCCCGGAATCATGACGGCCGCGGATCTGACGCTGCTCCGCCCGCTCAACGTGAGCCTCGGTCTCATGCTCGAGTCGACGAGTGCGACACTGCGCAGCAAGGGCCACGCCCACTACTACGCGCCCGACAAGGACCCGGACCTTCGCCTGCAGGTGCTCCGCGACGCGGGCGAGCAGCGCATCCCGTTCACCACCGGAATCCTGATCGGCATCGGCGAATCGCACGCCGATCGCGTCGACAGCCTGCTCGCGATAGCCGACTTGCACCAGCGCTACGGCCATGTGCAGGAAGTGATCGTGCAGAACTTCCGCGCGAAGCCCGAGATTCCCATGGCGACGTGCGAGGAACCGGACACCGCGGACCTCGCGCGCACCGTCGCGGTCGCGCGGCTGATCCTCGGTCCCGACGTGAACGTGCAGGTGCCGCCGAATCTGTCGCCCGAGGGACTCGCGTTCCTGCTGGACAGCGGCATCAACGATCTCGGCGGCATCTCGCCGCTCACGCCGGACTACGTGAACCCCGAGGCCCCGTGGCCGCACCTCGCGGCACTCGCCCGCGACTGCAAGCGCGCCGGCTACCGCCTCGCCGAGCGCCTGCCGCTCTATCCGGAGTACGTGGAGCGGCCGGAGTTTCTCGACGAGCAACTGCGCGAGCGCGTGGATGCCGCACGCGCGACGATCGACGCACGCAACGCGGAGGGAGCCGCCGCATGAACCCGGTCACGGACGAGATGCGGCACCTGCTGCCAGACGGCACGCCGCTCGAGCAGCTGCTGGGCGCGGCCGCGCCCGACGTCGCGCGCATCGTCGAGCGCGGGCTCGCCGGCACGGCGCCGTCGCGCGACGAGGTCGAACGGCTGCTGACGACGACCGGCGACGAGCTGCGCGCCCTGATCGCCGCGGCCGACCACGTGCGCCGCGAGGACGTCGGCGACGTCGTGACGTACGTCGTCAATCGCAACGTCAACTTCACGAACGTCTGCTTCGTCAATTGCCAGTTCTGCGCCTTCAAGCGGCAGCGCTGGGAGAACGACGCGTACAACCACGGCACCGACGAGGTGCTCGCGAAGGTCGCGGAAGCCGTCGAGCGCGGCGCCACCGAGATCTGCATGCAGGGCGGCATCAACCCGCAGATGGGTGCGTTCACCTACCGGGACATGCTGCTCGCCATCAAGGGTGCGTTCCCGAAGATCCACATGCACGCGTTCTCGCCGATGGAGGTCATGTACGGCTCGCGGCGCACGAACATGCCGTACGGTGAGTACCTGTCGATGCTGCGCGACGCCGGGCTCGGGAGCATCCCCGGAACGGCCGCGGAGATCCTGGACGACGAGGTTCGCGAGATCCTGTCGCACAAGAAGGTCGACGTCGCGACGTGGATCGAGATCATCACCACGGCGCACCGGGTCGGCGTGCCGAGCACCGCGACGATCATGTACGGGCACGTCGAGACCACCGCGCACGTCGCGGCGCATCTCGAGCTGGTGCGCAGCCTGCAGCGCGAGACCGGCGGCTTCACCGAGTTCGTGCCGCTGCGCTTCATCCACCAGAACACGGCCCTCTTCCAGCGAGGCCTCGTGCAGCCGACGGAGAGCGGCGCCGCGGACTTCCGGATGTACGCCGCGTGCCGCCTCTTCTTCCGCGGCACGATCGACAACCTCCAGACGTCGTGGGTGAAGCTCGGCCACGAGCTCGCGGCGCTGTCCCTCGCGGCCGGCGTGAACGACTTCGGCGGTACGCTGATGGAGGAGAGCATCTCGCGCGAGGCCGGAGCCGACGCCGGCGAGTACACCTCCGCAGACGAGATCGAGCGGCTCGTGCGTTCGATGGGACGCGTGCCGCGCCAGCGAACGACGCTCTACAAGGAGCTGCACGCGGCGCCGAGCGTCGCGACCGCGAGCTACCCCGCGGCGCACGCCGCCGTCGCCGGCGCGTGAGCTCACGCCGGCCGGGAAAGGTCACCGCGCTCGCGGGCGGTGTCGGTGCGGCGCGGCTCCTGCGCGGGCTCGCACCGCTGGTCGCGCGCGGCCAGCTGACGATCGTCGTGAACACGGCCGACGACGACGTGTTCTACGGCCTCAACGTCTCGCCCGACATCGACACCGTGCTCTACACCCTCGCGGGTCTTTCGGATCCGGTGCGCGGCTGGGGCATCGCGGGCGACACGTTCCAGGCCCTCGAGGCGCTGCGCGGCTACGAGCGCGACGCGTGGTTCCAGCTCGGCGACCGCGACCTCGCGACGCATCTGTTCCGCACCGAACGTCTCCGCGCCGGGACGCCGCTGTCGCAGATCACCGCGCTGCAGACGCGCAGCCTCGGCGTCGGCGCCCGCGTGCTGCCCATGAGCGACGAAACGGTCCGGACGATCGTCGAGACCACCGGCGGACGGCGATCCTTCCAAGAGTACCTGGTGCGCGACCGCGCGCGAGAGACGGTCCGCTCGCTCACGTATCAGGGCGCGCGCGGCGCGAAGCCGGCGCCGGGCGTGCTCGCGGCCATCGAGGAGGCGAGCGTCATCGTCATCGCGCCGAGCAACCCGCTGGTCAGCATCGCGCCGATCCTCGCGGTCCCGGGCGTGCGGCAGGCACTGCGCAGGGCCGAGGCGCCCGTGGTCGCCGTGTCGCCACTGATCGGCGGACGTCCGGTGAAGGGCCCGGCCGACAAGATGATGCGCGCGCTGGGCGTGGCGCCGACGCCGTTGGGCCTCGCCGACTTCTACGAGGACGTGCTCGACGCGATGGTCATCGACACCGCCGATCGCGCCTTCGTCCCGAAGCTCGGCGCCCGCGGCATCGCGGCGACGTGCCTCGACACGCTGATGCGCTCGCTCGGACGCTCCACCGCGGTCGCGCGGGCCGCGCTCACGCTCGGTGCGTCGGTCCGCGAGCAGCGCAACCTCGCGAGCTGACGTGGCGATCGTCATCCTGCCGATCCCGGGGCTGCCGCAGGTCCGTCCCGGCGACGACCTCGCGGCCCAGCTCGCGAGCGCGATCTACGTCGCGAAGGTCGGCGTCAAGCAGGGAGACGTTCTGGTGGTCTGCCAGAAGGTGGTCTCGAAGGCCGAGGGACGCGTGGTGGCGCTCGCCGACGTCGAGCCGTCGGCGCTCGCGCGAAGCTGGGCCGCGCGCCACGACAAGGACCCCCGTCTCGTCGAACTCGTCTTCCGCGAGAGCACGCGCATCGTGCGCATGGATCACGGCAACCTGATCGTCGAGACCGGTCCGGGGTGGGTGTGCGCGAACGCCGGCATCGACCAGTCGAACGCGGTCGCGGAAGGACTCGTCACCCTGCTGCCGCTCGATCCCGACGCCTCGGCGCACAGGCTCCGCTCGTCGCTGCGCGGACACCTCGGCGTCGACCTCGCGGTCGTGATCACCGACACGTTCGGACGCCCGTGGCGCGAGGGACAGGTCGAGTTCGCGCTCGGCGTCGCCGGGATGGCGCCGGTGGACGACCTGCGCGGCACGCACGACATGAACGGCCACGAGCTCGGCGTCACCGTGATCGGCGTCGCGGACGAGATCGCGTGCGCGGCCGGGCTCGCGATGCGGAAGGACGGCGGCATCGCGGCGGTGCTGGTCCGCGGCTGCGAGATCGGGCCGGAGCCGGCGAACGACGAGCAGCGCGGCGGACGGTCGATGATCCGTCCACGCGAGCACGACCTGTTCCGCTGACGCGAGAGCCGGACGCGCCGGCCGGATCGCGGCGCGAGAGCTCGCGCCGGGTCAGGCGGAGGTGGTGTCGCTCGCCGCGTCGGCTGCCGTCGTCGCGGACGTGGCAGGCCGGGTCGCCGTCGCGCCACGGTCGGTCGGCATCGCGAAGGACGGCCGAACCCAGCCCGGCTCGCGGCCCGGCGGCACCGGCACGCGCTCGTGCTGACGCTGCGCGAGGCGGATCAGGATCTTCATGGAGTTCTCGAACTCCTCCATGGGACGCGTCTCGACGCGACCTTCGCGCACGAGCTCGTCGAAGATGCGCTCGCCCTTCTCGGTGCGCAGGATCGTGATCGTCCACTCCATCGAGCCGACGCCGCCGCACGAGATGTCCGCGACCTCGCCGGTGAAGTCGCCGCAGTGGTGGCACTCGGGCCGCGCGTACTCCTGCGCGCGCTTGAGCGGCATGTCGAGAACCTCGCCGCCCTTCTTGTAGATCAGGACTTTTCCCTTGACGTTGAACTTCTCGACGTCCGCGAGCGGCACGCCCATCTCGCGCTCGATCTTCTGCACCATGAGGCCCTCGTAGGTGAACACCTCGGTGCAGAGGAGCCCGATCGTCAGCGTGACGCGGTCGCCGAAGCCCTTGAGGAACTTCGTCTGGCGGCGGATGTGCTGGTCCTTCTTGCGGCCGTTGTCGAGATACGACGCGTCCGCGTGCTGCATCTTGCGGACCGGAGTGACCTGACACGGTACGCCGACGAACGCGATCTTCTCGCAGCCCTTCTCCTCCGCCTGCTCGAGCGCGAGGTCGTTGGGGCAGTAGGTGTACCAGGACCCGGCGGTACGCAGGGCCTCCTCGCGCGAGGTGACGAGCGCCGGCATCGGATGCGCCGGACGCTCGGGGTCGCGCACCGAGACGGCCGCTCCGTCGAACAGCCCCTTCTCGAAGCCGTACGCGAGCAGCGTGGTCACGACGCCGCCGTCCTGGCAGGTCGCCTTCACGCCCTCGTCGGTGGAGCGCGCCGCGACGATCTTGCGGTAGCGTCCGAAGACGCCCTCGTAGAGCCTGGGCTCGTCCTTGAACACGAGGTCGGCGAGCTGGAAGTCGCGCGGGTAGAGCCGCGGACAGACCTGCGCGCACACGTCGCAGCCGATGCCCTCGCTGATGCCGCAATAGTCGTGCGCGGCCGACGCCTTCGCGGTCTGCATCGGCTTGCCGTTCACGTACTCGATGACGTTGTGCGGACACACGAGGACGCAGGAGCCGCACTCGCAGCAGCTCCCGTACGCCACGACCTCGTTCATCATCTGCTTGAAGGTCGAGCGGAGCGGCCCGGGCGCTGGTGCTGCGTCCGGCTGATTCGGCTTGGACATCGCGTCAGTCGTAGCGAATGAGCGAGTGCACCGAAACCGGCGCGAGGCGCGCGCGCCCGCCGAGGAAGCCGAGCTCGATCAGGAACGCGGCGCCGACGATCTCGCCCTCGAGGCGGCGCACCAGATCGAAGCCCGCCGAAGCGGTTCCTCCCGTCGCCAGAAGGTCGTCGACGAGCAGGACGCGGTGGCCGCGGCCGATCGCGTCCTGGTGGATCTCGAGCGAGTCGGTGCCGTACTCGAGCTCGTACGACGCCGAGTGCGTCTGCCACGGCAGCTTGCCGGGCTTCCGCACGATCGCGAGCCCGACGCCCAGCTCGACAGCCACCGGCGCACCGGTGATGAAGCCGCGCGACTCGATGCCGAGGACGGCGTCGACCTTGCCACGGAAGGGCTCCGCCAGGCGGACGACCGCCTCCTTGAACGCCGGCCCGTTGGCGAGCAGCGGCGTGATGTCCTTGAAGAGAATGCCCTTCTTCGGGAAGTCGGGAATGTCGCGAATGTGGCGCGTCAGGTCGGTGTGCATGGGAATCGGTCAGCCTCCGGTGGGACGCTTCTGCTCTCCCTGGGCGACGAGGGACGTCGGCGTCTTCTTCGGCAGGAACACCATCGGGTCGCGTGCGCGGTTGTCCTTGCGCACCTCGAAGTGGAGGTTCGGCCCGGTGGTTCGCCCGGTCTGGCCGACGGATGCAATCACAGTCCCGCGCCGAACACGAGCACCACTTTCGACGAGGTTCTTGCTGTTGTGCGCGTATACCGTGGTGAGGCCGTCCTCGTGCGAGAGGATCACGACCTTGCCGTAGCCGCGCAGCGAGCCGACGTAGGCGACGGTCCCGTCGAGGGCCGCGCGGACGGGAGTTCCCTCGGGAGCGGCGATGTCGATCCCGTCGTGGTGCGCGTTGCCGCGCGGACCGAAGCTGGAGCTGACCGCGCCGGGCGCGGGCCAGAGCAGGCCGTCGCCGGCGACGCCTTCCAGATCCTGGTCTTGACCGCCGCCGAGCAGGCTGCAGCCCGGCAACGCCGTCAGAAGGGCGATCAGCGCACTACCGACGATCCGCGCCGGAAACCGCCCCGCTCTCCTCTTCCACGCCACCATCGTCCCACACAGTGCCGCCGTCCGGTCGCCGCCCCGCAGCCGCTGCGCTCAACGCGCAAAGCCGTACCGCCCGAGCAGCTTCACGAACCGGCAGTCGCCGATGTACTCCTCCGTCACTCCGGATGCGTCTACACGCAGACGCAGAAGCGCCTGGGAATCTTCCTCTCCGATCGGCACCACGAGGCGCCCGCCGGCGCGCAGCTGCGACAGCAGCGGACGCGGCAGCTGCGGCGTTCCCGCCGTGACGATGATCGCGTCGAACGGTGCCTCGGCGTTCCAGCCGATGGTCCCGTCGCCGACGCGAAGGGCCGCGTTGTAGAGGCTCAGCTGGTCGAGGACGCGCCGGGCCCGCGTGGCGAGGGCGGCGATCCGCTCGATGCTGAAGACGTTGGCGCAGAGCTTCGCGAGAATCGCGGTCTGGTAGCCCGAGCCGGTACCGATCTCGAGCACGCGCTCGGTGCCCTGCAGCTCCAGAGCCTCGGTCATCAGCGCAACCGTGTAGGGATGCGAGATCGTCTGGCCGTGGCCGATGGGCAGCGGGTGGTCGTCGTAGGCGCGCTCGCGCAGCGCCTCGTCCACGAAGACATGTCGCGGCGTGGTTGCCATCGCGGACAGCACGCGGCGATCGCTGATCCCGCGCGCCGCGAGCTGGTCATCCACCATCCGCTTGCGCCGACGGTCAAACAGCATCGCGTTCCGCCCCGCGTCCTCCCCACACAACCACGGCGCAGCCGTAGCAGAGGTTGCCCCGGCGGAGCAAGCGAAACCTGCGACGGCAAAGGAAGAATCGGGACGGCCAGATTTGAACTGGCGACCCCCTGCACCCCAAGCAGGTGCGCTACCAGGCTGCGCCACGCCCCGACGCGGGTGTCTGTACTTGCTTTGCACGCCGGGAGCAAGGTGCCGGCGATCGGCTCACCGATGGGCGCACGGTTGCGCCCGTTCAGGCCCTGATCCGTGCCGCACCGGGTCAAACCGGGCAGCGGCGCAAGAACGAAACACAGCCTTGCAGCCGTGCAGCGACGACACAGCGCCGCGAGCGCGAGAACTTCTACGAACCATGAGGACTTGCGGGTTTTACGGGGGCATACCGCTTGCTCTACGCCGGTCCCGGGTGGTCCATCGCACCGACCGACCGACGTCCCGCCAACCCCGGATGGCCCCGCCCGACGGCACCCCAAAAAGTTACGGAGGACCCATGCTCGTCTTTTCCGATCCCACCAGCACTCTGTGCACCGCCGTCGTCGCAGGCTTCGCCTTCGGTCTCCTGCTCCTCGGGAACCGTAGACGCTAGCGATTCGGATTCATTCGGGGCAGGACGCCCGGCTCTTTCGGAGGCCGAACAACTGATGAAATCACAGAACTCCTCTCTCGCGCACCAGGAACTTCCCTACACCGACGACACCCCCCTCGCCTCGACGCTTCAGGAGCGTGGCCCCTCCGGCCGCGCCGTCCCGCAGCCTGCCACGCGCCGCCGGGCCGAGCGTGCGAACCGGGACGCGAATCCCTTCGGGCCGGACGTGATCCTGCCCGAGCAGTTCTACGACCAGCGCAACGGCCTCGAGCAGGCCGCCGGCGAGAAGGCCCTCATGCTCGCGGTCCTCGAGGACGGCATCCGGTGCTTCCAGGAGCACCTCAAGAACCCGCGCGTCCGTCCGCGGTTGCTCGCCCGCCAGGCCGAGAAGTGGATCCGCTCGGCGGACTGGGACTGGCCGTTCTCGTTCAACAACGTCTGCGAGTCGCTGTCCCTGAACCCGGAGTGCCTCCGGAACCGCCTGCTCGCGCCGCGAGCCAACGGCGAGGCCGCGCCGAAGCCGCGGCCGTCGAGCCACCGCGTCTACCGCCTCACGCCCCGCGTGAAGCCGCCCCGGCGGCGCTGATTCACGAGACCGGCGCCGGTCGCTGCACGCCCTGTCCCCGCAGGGTGGCGCGCCGGCGCCGCGTCCGCTGCCGTTCAATCGCAGCGGTGGCGCGCGCATCCCGCGCGGGACGCGGCTTCAGCGCGGGATCGGCTGCTGGTCGATCCCGGACGTCTGTCCGGCGACCGCGCCGTTCGCGCTCTCGGCGGGGCGCAATCCGTCGTTGATGGCGTTCTTCAGGACCTGGCTCGCCTTGAACGACAACACCCTGCGGCCGGAGATGATGATCTCCTCTCCGGTCTGCGGGTTGCGGCCCTTGCGAGGGCGCTTCGCGTTCACGACGAAGTTGCCGAAGCCGGAGAGCTTCACCTTCTCGCCGGCTTCGAGACGGGCCTTGATGAGCTCGAACACGAGGTCCACGACGTCGCTGGCGTCCTTCTTGGACGCCTTCGCACGCTCGTAGATCCGCTCGACGATGTCTGCCTTCGTCATCTCTCGACTCCGACGCCGCCTTCTACGTCGAAGCGCATCGCGCTTTCAACACCCGGCGTCGCGGCCCTTTCAGGCCGCGAGAGCCGCCTTCGCACGCTCGGCGATCACACCGAACGCAGCGGAGTCGCGGGCCGCGAGATCCGCCAGGACCTTGCGGTCCATCTCGATGCCGGCCTTCTTCAGCCCTTCGATGAAGCGGCTGTACGAAAGCCCGCACGACCGAACGGCCGCATTGATACGGACGATCCAGAGCGAGCGGAACTCGCGCTTGCGGACCTTGCGGTCGCGATAGGCGTAGACGAGGCCGCGCTCGACGGTCTCGCGTGCCTGCCGGTACAGCTTGCGTCGGCCGCCGACGTTGCCCTTGGCGAGCTTGAGGATCTTCTTGTGGCGCTTGCGCGCCTTGGTTCCGCGCTTGACTCGTGGCATGGGGCGTCTCCTCTCAGAGATACGGCAGCAGACGCTTCACGCCCGGCGTGTCGACCGCGGCGACGATCGCGGAGTGGCGCAGCTTTCTCTTCTGTTTGCGCGTCTTTGCGGACATCTGGTGGCGCGCGAAGGCGTGCGAGCGCTTCACCTTGCCACTTCCCGTGGCCTTGAAGCGCTTCGCGGCGGAGCGATTGGTGCGAATCTTCGGCATGATCTCCCCGTACGGGCTGTTCAGTGAACCTGAGCCCGGGCGGGCTCTGCGGATGGCGCGGAGATCGGAACGCGGGCGCGCTCCACGACCTCTGCGACGAAAGCTTCGATGGACTGCGACGGCGCGCCCTGGCTCGCGACGCCCCGCCAGCGCGGAGCGACCGCACCCGCAGCAGCCTCCTTGTCCCCGACGACGGCGATGACCGGCGTCTTCTGGACCTCGGCTGCACGGATCTTGAACCCGAGCTTCTCGTTGCGCTGATCGACTTCCACGCGAATTCCTGCGGCTTCCAGCTCTTTTCCGACCCGGACCGCGTGCTCCGCGACCCGATCGGTAACGCTTAGCACCCGGACCTGAACCGGTGCCAGCCACAACGGCAGCGCACCGCCGGTATGCTCGATCAGGATCGCGATGAAGCGCTCGATGGATCCCAGGACCGCCCGATGAAGCATCATCGGCCGCCCCTCGGCGCCATCGGGCCTGACATAGCTGATGCCGAAGCGGTCCGGCATGGCGCAGTCGATCTGGATGGTCGCGAGGGTCCAGGAGCGCTTGAGGGCGTCGCGCACGTTGAACGCGATCTTCGGTCCGTAGAAGGCGCCGTCGCCCGCGCACACCGTGAAGTCGAAACCCGCCTTCCGGAGGCCGTCCTGAAGGGCACGCTCGGCCTGATCCCAGAGCTCCGGGGATCCGAGGAACTTCTCGGGCCGGGTCTCGACGGCGAGCGAGATGTCGGTGAAGCCGAACGCGTCGTAGACCTCGCGGGTCATCGCGAGGAAGCTCGCGAACTCGTCGTCCAGCTGCTCCGGGGTGCAGAAGATGTGCGCGTCGTCCTGCGCGAAGCCGCGGACACGGGTCAGCCCGTTGAGCACGCCCGAACGCTCGAAGCGGTGCAGTCGCGAGAAGTCCGCCATGCGGATCGGCAGGTCGCGGTACGACTTCTTGCCCTGCCCGAACAGGTACACGTGGCCCGGGCAGTTCATCGGCTTGATGCCGTACTCCTCTTCGTCGACCTCCACGAGGAACATGTCCTCGCGGTAGTTCTCGTAGTGGCCGGAGGTCTTGAAGAGGTCGGTCTTGTAGAGCTGCGGCGTGATGACTTCCGTGTAGCCGTAGCGCTTGTAGAGCTCGCGGACGTACGCGACCAGCGCGTTGTAGACCACCGTTCCCTGCGGGTGGAAGAACGGGATGCCGGGCGCGATCGGGTGCAGCGAGAACAGGTCGAGCGCGGGGCCGAGACGGCGGTGGTCTCGCTTCTTCGCCTCCTCGAGCAGCGCCAGATGCTCCTCGAGCGAGGCCTTGTCCG
Source organism: Binatia bacterium (assembly GCA_046327915.1). GTDB lineage: Bacteria > Desulfobacterota > Binatia > UBA12015 > UBA12015 > VGTK01. The sequence continues at coordinate 51,635 of JAXLXO010000009.1, forward strand.
CGAACGCCGTGCCGTAGATCCGCTGCAGCATCGGGTTGCGCTCGTCGCCGCGCCAGTAGGCGCCGGCCACGTGCGTGAGCTTGAACGCGCCGAGGCGTCCCGTGGACTGCACGTGCGGGCCGCGGCACAGGTCGGTGAAGTCGCCCTGCGTGTACAGACCGATCGGCTCGTTCGAGGGGATGCCGGCGATGATCTCGGCCTTGAAGTCCTCGCCGATCGACCGGAAGTGCGCGACTGCTTCGTCGCGGGGCTGCTCCGAGCGCACGACCTGGAAGTCGGCGGAGACGATCTTCCGCATCTCCGCCTCGATGCGCTCGAGGTCTTCCGGCGTGAAGCCGCGCTCGAAGGCGAAGTCGTAGTAGAAGCCGTCCTCGATCACCGGTCCGATCGTGACCTGCGCCTGCGGGAACAGACGCTTCACCGCCTGTGCGAGCAGGTGGGCCGTCGAGTGCCGGATGACGTCGAGGCCCTCGGGAGAGGACGGTGCGATCGGGGCCAGCTCGCAGTCGGCGTCGATCCGCCGCGAGAGGTCGATCACCTGATCGCCGCGGCGCGCGGCGATCGCTCCCTTGATCGCGCCGGCCTTCTTCAGGACCGAGGCGGCCGATTCACCGGCCTCTGCGCGAATGGGCTCGTGGCCCGGGATGAGTACGGTGATCTCCGACATGGATCGACCAGGGTGATAGGCGCGGGCGGGATTGAACCGCCGACCCCTTCCGTGTCAAGGAAGTGCTCTCCCACTGAGCTACGCGCCTGCCGGTGGTTGGGACAACCGTTTCGGGTACCAACGGCCTGTCGGACTGTCAACCGCTTCGTGTCGAAACGTGCGTGATGATCGGCACTTCTGTCGTTCAGACGTTGAATCGGAAGTGGATCACGTCGCCGTCCGCGACGACGTACTCCTTGCCCTCGAGGCGCAGCTTGCCCGCTTCGCGGCACTTGGCCTCGGTCCGGAACTGGATCATCGCCTCGTACGGGATCACCTCGGCCCGGATGAAGCCGCGCGCGATGTCGCTGTGGATCTTGCCCGCGGCCCCCTGCGCGACCTCTCCCCGACGGATAGTCCAGGCGCGCACCTCGTCCTCGCCGGCGGTCAGGAAGCTCATCAGGTTCAGCAGCGCGTAGGACGCCTGGATGAAGCGGTCGCGCGCCGACTCCTCGAGGCCCAGGTCCTTCTCGAAGTTGCGCCGGTCGTCCGGATCGAGCTCCGCGAGCTCCATCTCGACCTTGCCCGAGATGACCAGCAGGCTCAGCTTCTCGGCCTCGGCGAACTCGCGCACGGCGTCCGGGGCGGGATCCGCCACCGCGCTCTCGTCGACGTTGACCACCGTCAGCCGCGGCTTCAGCGTCAAGAACTGGAATCCGGCGAGCGTGGTCTCGTCCTCGCGGGTCAGGCCGATGTGGCGAAGCTCGGTCTCCGACTCGAGCGCCTCGCGAATCTTGTCGAGCAGCTCGCGCTCACGCTCCTTGCCCTTCTCCCTCTTCAGGCGCTCGAGACGCCGCTCGACGATCGCGAGGTCGGCCACGACGAGCTCCGTCTTGAAGCTCTCGAGGTCTCGGCGCGGGTCGGGCGCAGGCTGCGCCGGGTCGTCGAACGCGCGCACCACGTGCGCCAGCGCGTCGGCCTCGCGCATCTGCGTCAGCACGCGCTCGTCGAGGCGTCCGCCGGTCGTCGGCGGATCGGGAAAGTCGACGAACGTCATCTCGGCGTAGGTGATCTTCTTCGGCGAGAAGATCTCCGCGAGCGCGTCGACGCGGGCGTCGGGCACCTTGAGGGCGCCGAGGTTCGGCTTGAGCGCCGCGGACGACGACCCCAGACCGACGTCGGCGTGCAGCCCGGTCAGCGCGTTGAAGATCGTGGTCTTTCCGGAGCCGGGAAACCCGGCGATGCCCATGCGCACGTCGTGCCGCCTTTCAGCCCGCGCTGCCCGCGAGCAGACCGCGCGCATCGGCGCGGCAGATCGCGACCACCGACTTGGCGTCGATCAGCTCGGACGACGCGATCTGCCGCCGCACCTCCGCGACCGGAACGGCGCGAACGTCGGTGATCACCTCGTCCGTATCGAGGTTCTGCGTCGCGGGAGAAAGCCCGCGCGCGAGGAAGAGATGGATGCGCTCGTCGGTGTAGCCGGGCGCCGGGAGGATGTAGCCGAGGTCGATCATCTCGGCCGCGCGCACGCCCGCCTCCTCCTCGAGCTCGCGATGCGCGCACGCGAAGGGCTCCTCACCAGGCGCGAGCGTTCCCGCGGGAACCTCCCAGAGCATGCCGTCCGCCGCGTGGCGGAACTGGTGCACGAGAAGGATCTCGCCCTTCGTGGTGAGCGGCACGATCGCCGCAGCGCCCGGGTGACGGATCATCTCGAGATCCGTCTCGACACCGCTCGGCAGACGCACGTGCTCGACGCCGATGTCGAGGACGCGCCCCTTGTGCACGGCGCGGCGGGAGAGAACGACGGCGCGGGACATCCGCAGCATCATAGGGATCACGTCTCGCGCGAACAACGCTCGTTGCGCCTGTTGACGTTCCGTACTAGCGCACGGGCGGAGGTACGCGATGGCCCTGAAGCGCTCGATGATCAAGATGACGCCCGAGGAGAAGGCCGAGTTCCTTCGCCGCGGACACACGATCTACCTCGCCTCGAACGGCGAGGACGGATTCCCGCACCTGATCGCGATGTGGTACGCGCTCGAGGGCGACACGATCCTGATGACGACTTTCCGCAAGTCGCAGAAGGTCACGAACCTGCAGCGCGATCCGCGCTGCGCCCTGCTGCTCGAGGAGGGCGCGACCTACGACAAGCTGAAGGGCGTATTCCTGCGGGGCGAGTGCGAGATCATCGAGGACGAGGAGACGACGCTCGCGACCCTCGGCAAGATCGGCGCGCGCGCCGCGGGCTCCGACGTTCCGCCGCCGCGCGAGGCGATGGAGGGAATGCGCGGCCAGGCGCGCAAGCGCGTCACTCTGATCTTCCGCCCGACCAAGACGCGCACCTGGGATCACGCCAAGCTGGGCGGCGCGTACTGACGCCCCAGACGCGAAGAGCGCGGTCCGGACATGCCGGATCGCGCTCTTCGCGTTCGTGCGGAGCGACTCCGCCGAGTCGTTACTCGGTGACGGCTTCGGGCAGCACCTTGACGGTGATCGTCGCCTTCACGTCGTGCGCGATCCCGACCACGATGCGGTACGTCCCGAGACGCTTGATCGGATCCTCGAGATCGATACGGCGACGGTCGACCTTGACGCCGCGCTCCGACAGGTGCTGCGCGATGTCGAGGTTGGTGACCGAGCCGTAGAGACGATCTTCCTCGCCGGCGCGCGCCTGGATCTCGATCACCAGACCGTCGAGCTTGTCGGCCTCGGCGCGGGCCACCTTCCGCTCACGCTCGCGCTTGATGGCGATCAGTCCCTTCTCGTGATCGAGCGTCGCGAGGTTCCTGCGGCTCGCCTCGACCGCCATGCCGCGCGGCAACAGGTAGTTGCGTGCGTAGCCGGGCTTGACCTTGACTACTTCGCCCATCGCACCGAGGTGCTGGACGTCCTCTCGAAGAATGACTTCCATCGCAGCGATTCCTGCTTCCCGCGAATGCGGCCGGTCAGTTGCGGACCAGGTTGAACGGCAGCAGCGCGGTCGCGCGTGCCTGCTTGATCGACGCGGTCAACCGGCGCTGGTGCTTCGCGCAGTTGCCCGTGATCCGGCTCGGAATGATCTTGCCGCGCTCGGTGATGAAGTTCGAGAGCACCCGGACTTCCTTGTAGTCGAGCGGAAGCGTCTTCTCCGCGCAGAAGCGGCAGACCTTGCGGCGACCCCCACGACGGCGGAACAGGCCCTTGTCGTCCGAGCGCCCACGGCCGCCCGCCTTGCGCTCACCGGCTGACTTGCTTGGCATCATGACTGGCTCTCAACCTTTCCGTTCAGCTTGCTGCGCGAGGCTCAGGACAGATCCGGGACGTCGGCGTCGACGGCGTCGTCCATCGCGAGGTCGTCACGGCGACGGCGCGGCTCGCGGGGCTCGTCGTCTCCGTCACCCCCCTCGCCGTCCTCCGACAGGCCGTCACGACGCGGACGATGCAGCTCGATGGGCGGACGGTTCGGATCGATCTGCGTGGTCATGTAGCGCAGCACCTGCTCGAAGATGCGCAGATTGCGCTCGAGCTCGGCGACCGTCGCGCCGTCTCCCTTGAAGACGAGAACGACGTAGAACGCGCGACGCTGCTTCTTGATCCGATACGACAGGTCGCGCAGGCCCCACTCGACGACCTGGGTGATTTCTCCCCCCTGGCCTTCGATGATCTGCTTCACCCGCTCGATCTGATCCTTGATCGCGGCTTCGCCGACCTCCGGGTGATATGCGATCAGAGCCTCGTAGGAACGCATGCGACCTCCCAAAAAGAGCACTCTGTAACAACGCGAGGGGCGCTCCTCAAGCGCCTCCGCGACCTCCCCGATCCGACGCCTCGGTGGGGTCGGTCTTCGCCGGCGGGGCGTGAACCGCCGCCATGGCCGCATCGATCCCGTCCCGGACCCACACCTCGATCCCGCGCAGGACCTCACCGAGCGCCGCGTCCAGCGCGAGCCGCTCCTCGGCCGCGAAGGGGGTGAGCACGAAATCCACGACCGGGACGTCGCCCGCCGGGCGCCCGATGCCGATGCGCAGCCGGGGGAATTCCTTCGTCCCGAAGGCTTCGACGAGGGATTCGAGGCCGCGGTGTCCCGCCGTCCCGCCGCCCCGCTTCATGCGGACCCGGGCACACGGCAGATCCAGCTCGTCGTGCGCCACCAGGATGGATTCCGGACCGATGCCGAGCTCGGCAGCGAACGCCGCGACCGGCGGCCCGCTGCGGTTCATGTACGCGAGCGGCTCGATCAGCACGGTGCGTTCCCCGGCGAGCTCGATCTCGGTCCACGCAGCCTGGTGACGCCGCTCCGAGAGCGACGCCCCATGGCTGCGTGCGAGAAGATCGACCAGCAGGAAGCCCGCGTTGTGCCGGGTATCGGCATACCGGCTTCCCGGGTTGCCGAGCCCGACGACCGCCCTCGGCACGGGCTACTTCTTCGCGTCGGCCTTCTTCGCGGGCTCGGCCTTCTTCGCGTCGCCCTTCTTCGCATCGGCGTCCGCGCCCGCCGCAGCGATGCCCTCGGCGCCTTCCGCGCCCTCGGCCTTGGCATCGGTGGTCGGCGGCAGGACGCTGACGACGGTGTCGCCCTCGTCGAGCATCGCCTCGACGCCCTCGGGCAGCTTGAGATCGGCGACGTGAAGCGCGTCGTGGACCGCGAGCGGCGAGACGTCGACCGCGATGAACTCCGGAATCGCGGTCGGCAGGCAGCGAACCTCCATCTCGCGGATGATCGGCTGCAGGATGCCGCCCAGCGCCACACCGGCCGCCTTGCCCTCGAAGTGCAGCGGAACGCGGACGACGATCGCCCGGTCGAGCGCGACCTCGTAGAAGTCGGCGTGCACGGGCAGTCCCGTCACGGGGTGATGCTGGACTTCACGCAGCAGCACCATGCGCTTGTCGAGCTGCGCGGTCGAGGAGCGCAACTCGATGAGGTGCGCGCCCTCGAGGTTCGCGATGCGGCGTCCGAAGTCGCGCGCGTCCACGGTGAGGTTCTGCCCCTCGCTCTTCGCACCGTAGAACACCGCCGGCATGCGGCCCTGCGCCCGCGCCCGGCGCGCCGGCCCCTTGCCCGTCCCTTCGCGCGTTTCGACCTCGAGTGTCAGCGTTTCCATTTCTCTCTCCGCCTTTTCGGCTTGCGTCAGAGCGCGACGTCGGCGCGCGTCGGATGATGACCTGCCGGTGTGGCGGTCAGATGAACAGCGAGCTGATGGATTCCTCGTTGTGCGTGCGGCGGATCGCCTCGCCGATGAGCTGCGCAACCGAGAGAACCTTGACCTTGCCGCACGCGCGCGCCTTCTCGCCCAGCGCGATCGTGTCGGTCACGATGAGCTCCTTCATGTGCGAGCGCTCGAGGCGTTCGATCGCCGGCCCAGAAAGAACGGCGTGCGTGCAGGCGGCGATGACCTCGTGCGCGCCCGCTTCGAGCGCGGCGGTCGCGGCGTTGCACAGCGTCCCTGCGGTGTCGACCATGTCGTCCACCAGGATCGCGAGCCGCGAGCGCACCTCGCCGATGATGTGCATCTCGGCGACCTCGTTCGGCCCCGAGCGGCGCTTGTCGATGACGGCGAGCGCTCCGTCGAGACGCTTCGCGAACGCGCGCGCACGCTCGACGCCGCCCGCGTCCGGCGAGATCACCGTGCAGGGCTCGCGACCGATGCGGTCGCGCAGGTGCCGGAGCAGCACGGGGGTCGCGTAGAGGTTGTCCACGGGGATGTTGAAGAACCCCTGGATCTGCCCCGCGTGGAGGTCCATCGTGAGCACGCGCGACGCGCCGGCGGTCTCGATCAGGTCGGCGACGAGCTTCGCGCTGATCGGCGTGCGCGGTGCGACCTTCCGGTCCTGACGGGCGTATCCGTAGTAGGGCACCACTGCGGTGATGCGGCCGGCCGACGCACGCTTCAGCGCGTCGAGCATCAGCAGCAGCTCCATCAGGTGGTCGTTGCCCGGCGTGGACGTCGACTGGATCACGAAGACGTCGCCACCGCGGACGTTCTCCTGGATGTCGACGTTGATCTCGCCGTCGCTGAAGCGACGCGTCTCGACCGTCGCGACGGGCACGCCGAGGTAGGCGCAGATGTCGCGCGCGAGGGCCGGATTCGAGCTTCCGGCGAAGATCTTGATGGCGTCCTTGGCGATGTCGCCCCGCCGATTTTCGTCCATCATCACTGCGCCGACTTCCCGTTCTCCCTCGCCGTCACGAGCTGGGCGGGAAGGATTCGAACCTTCGAATGCCGGATCCAAAGTCCGGTGCCTTACCAACTTGGCGACCGCCCACGCAGGTCGATTGCCCCGGGCTTCTAGCGGTCTCCCGGAGAGCCTGCCAGAGGCTCGGCCGGAACCGTCGAGATACGAAACCGGCACCCCGCGCGCAAGAACGCCTTCGCGAGCCGAGGACGTTGAAACACCGCGCGCGTTGCTGTTGACCGGACGGATGATCGCCCGGCAGCCCGAAGCCCTGGCCCGGCTCGCGTCCTCGGTCGCCCGGAGCGCCGGGGTGCTGATCCGCGAGCGCTACGACGCCCCGCGCACCATCGCCACCAAATCGGTCTCGGTCGACCTCGTGACCGACACCGACCGCGCCGCGGAGGGCGTCATTCTCGACCAGCTCCGGACCGCCCGACCGGGCGACGCGATCCTCTCCGAGGAGACCGGGGCGATCGACGCGCCGGCCGGAACCTCCCCGTCGATCTGCTGGGTGGTGGATCCGCTCGACGGAACGACCAACTTCGCCCACGGCATCCCGCATTTCGCGGTCTCGGTGGCCGCGGTTGATCTCCCCGCGGGGTCCGCCAATGCCTCGACCTTCGATGCCCGTCGCGCACGCCCGGTGGCGGGTGCGGTGTACGACCCGATGCGCGACGAGATGTTCGAGGCGCACGAGGGCGGGATATCGACCCTCAACGGGCGCCCGGTGTCCGTGTCCGCGGAGACCGATCTCGCCTCGAGCCTCCTCGCGACGGGGTTCCCGTACGACCGCCGCGAGAACGCCGAGCTCTACCTGTCGTTCTGGCACGCGTTCATGGTCGGCGCGCGCGACGTGCGGCGGATCGGGGCGGCAGCGCTCGACCTCGCGTGGGTCGCCTGCGGACGGGTCGACGCCTTCTGGGAATGGCGGCTGAAGCCCTGGGACGTCGCGGCCGGGAATCTTCTCGTCCGGTGCGCGGGAGGCCGCGTCACGGACTTTCGTGGCGAAGAAGCCGGCGTCGATGCTTCGCAGACACTCGCCTCGAACGGCCACATCCACGCGCAGATGCTCGACGTCTTCGCCCCGCGACTGCCCGCGCGCTGACGAATCTCGCGCCGGTCGTGGCGACGCGGACGACCGTGTAGTAGGAGGGTCGGCCTACGCGCCCGTGGTGAAACGGATATCACGAGGGTCTCCGGAACCCTAAGTCCCAGTTCGATTCTGGGCGGGCGCATCCTCTCCTCTCGCCCCGGCACGGGCCGCGAGGAGAGCGGCGTCGGATGATTGACGGCGCGCCGGCGAACGAACGCGTGTCCAACCTTGGTAGGCCGTTCGCAGCTCTGCTACACCGAGCGAGACCGTCGCATGGACTCCGTCCGTTCCGAAGCCCCGCCGCACATCCTGTTCGAGGGCGTGCACATGGCGTTCGACGATCGCGTCGTGCACCGCTCGCTCAGCTGCTCGTTCGCGCGCGGACGCATCTCGGTGATCCTCGGCGGCAGCGGCTCCGGCAAGAGCACCCTTCTTCGCCTCATCGGCGGCCTCGTTCGTCCGGACGCAGGGCGGATTCTCGTCGCCGGCAGCGACGTCACGCGACTCTCGGACGACGAGCTGTTCGACGTCCGGTCGCGGCTGGGGATGCTCTTCCAGCACGGAGCGCTGCTCGACTCGCTGACAGTGTTCGACAATCTGGCGCTGCCGCTGCGCGAGCGCGGGCTCGGCACGGAAGCGGAAATCGCCGTACGGGTGCGCGAGCAGCTCTCATCGGTCGGGCTCGACGACGTCGAGCAGCTGCTCCCCGGGCAGCTCTCGGGTGGCATGCTGCGGCGTGCCGCGCTCGCGCGCGCGATGATCCTGCGGCCGGAGATCCTGCTCTGCGACGAGCCGTTCTCGGGCCTCGACCCGATCTCGCTCCGCCGCATCGAGTCGCTGCTCGCGGGGATCAACGAGCGCTTCGGCACGACGGTGCTCGTCGTGTCGCACCACATCGCGTCGACCTTCCGGCTGGCCGACCAGGTGCTCCTGCTCCTGCCGGGGCGGTGCGTCTCCGGAACGCCCGACGAGCTCGCGGTCAGCTCCGATCCCGAGGTGTCCGGCTTCTTCGACGAGGGCTCGACGTCCGACCGCCACCACCGCATGCCCGCGTCGGCGCCGGCGGGAGCGTGACGGGCGTGACGACGATCACGAGCTTCCTGCGCGAGGTCGGGTACCGCTCGCTGGGCGTCCTGGCGGAGCTCGGGCGGATGCTTCTGTTCGCGCTCGAGATCGGTCGCGCGACGCTTCTCCCGCCCTACCGATTGCGCCGCTATCTCGAGGAGATCCACAACCTCGGCGTCCTGTCTCTGATCATCGTGTGCATCTCCGGGCTCGCCGTCGGCATGGTGCTGGGCCTCCAGGGCTACAACACACTGGTGCGCTTCGGTGCGGAGGGCTCGCTCGGGGCCGTGGTCGGGCTGTCCCTGATCCGCGAGCTCGGTCCGGTGTTGACCGCTCTGCTCGTGATCGGCCGCGCCGGCTCTGCGACCGCGGCCGAGATCGCGTCGATGGTGACGACGGAGCAGCTCGACGGCCTGCGCATGATGTCGATCGATCCGGTCGGGATCGTCGTTTCGCCGAAGGCCACGTCCATGGTCGTCGTGATGCCGATGCTCTGCGCCCTGTTCATCCTCTTCGGGATCGCAGGGGCTTTCTTCGTCGGCGTCACTCTGATGGGGCTCGACCCCGGCATCTTCGTCTCGAGCCTTTCTTCCTCGATCCGCTTCCGTGACGACATCGTCGGGAGCATGCTGAAAGCGTTGATCTTCGGCTTTCTCGCAGGGCTCATCGCGACGTTCCGCGGCTACACATCGGTGCCGACGGCGGCCGGGGTCAGTGCGGCGACCACCTCCACGGTGGTCATCAGCTCGGTGGCCGTCCTGGTCTGCGACTACTTCGTGACTGCGCTCTGGGGGTTCGACATTTGATGAGCCGATCGCCCATGCGGGATCTGGTGGCGGGCATCTTCGTGCTCGTCGGAATCGCCGCGATTGCCGTGCTGGCCTTCCGCGTCGGTGCGAATCCGCTGCTGGACCGCGGCGGGCTGCGGATCTACGCCGTCTTCGATCAGACCGGCGGGCTGAAGATGCGCGCGCCGGTCGAGATCGCCGGCGTCAAGGTCGGACAGGTCACCGACATCAGCCTGAGTCCGGACTTCCGCGCACGCGTCGCGCTCGACCTGCGCGACGGACTGCTGCTGCCGGTCGATACCAGCGCGTCGATCGTGACCGCCGGCGTCCTCGGCGATCGCTACGTGTCTCTGCAGCTCGGCGGCGACGACCGCATGCTCGGCCCCGGCGACGAGATCTCGTTCACCGAATCCGCCGTGATCCTCGAGCGCCTGATCGGCAAGCTCGTGCACAACGCCGGCGTGAACAACGGAGGCAGCCAGTGACCTCGGCGGCCTCGCCGCTCGTCCGCCTGCTTGCCCTGCTCGCAGCGCTCGCCCTGCCGGCGGTCGTCGCTGCGCAGGCCACGTCGCCCGACGCCGCGCAGACCGCGGCGTCGGCTACCTCGTCCGCGAGCGGCGACGACGCGTCGAGCGACGATCCGTGGGAGCCCTTCAACCGCGTCATGTTCGACTTCAACGAGGGGCTCGACCGCTGGGTCGTCAAGCCGGCCGCGGTCGGCTGGGACACGGTGCTGCCACGGCCGGTTCAGGTCTCGATCGACAACTTTTTCGACAACCTCAAATTCCCGGCCCGCTTCGTCAACGACCTCCTGCAGGGAGAGCTCGACCCCGCGGCCATCACGCTGTGCCGTTTCGCCGTCAACACCACCGCGGGGCTCGGCGGATTCATCGACTGGGGCACGGGCATGGGCCTGCCGAAGCACAGCGCGGACTTCGGTCAGACGCTCGGCCGCTGGGGCACGCCGCCGGGGCCGTACATCGTCTGGCCCGTCTTCGGCTCGTCGAATCCGCGTGACACCGTCGGCATTGCGGCCGACTCCTACCTCGACATCTCCGCTCTCTTCGGTGATCTCGCGACGCTCGCCGCCGCGCGCGTGGTCCAGACGGTGAACACCCGCTCGCTGCTGCTCGACGAGGTCGACGCGGCCCGCGAGGCGTCCTTCGACTTCTACATCGCGGTGCGCACCGCCTACTTCGAGCGCCGACAGCGCCTCATCAAGGGGCTTTCGGAGACCGAGCGCGGCGGCAACGACGATCTCTACTTCCCCGACTATTCCGACCAGGAGGTTCTGCCGTGAAGACGTGGGCGCCGCTCGCGATCGCATTCGCCCTGCTGTGCTCGCTCGTCGCCGCACCGGCTCGCGCGGGGGCGCAGGACGCACGTGCGTTCATCCAGGACACCGGCGACCAGGTTCTCGTCGTCCTGAAGAACCAGAGCCTGTCCTCGGACCAGAAGGTCCACCAGATCGAGGACATCGCCTACGCGCGCTTCGACTTCGACACCATGGCGAAGCTGGTGCTCGCACGGAACTGGAGCAAGCTCACGCCCGAGCAGCAGAAGGAGTTCGTGCAGGAGTTCCGCCGCCACCTGTCGGTGACCTACGGCAAGAACATCGAGAACTACCGCAACGAGACCATCGAGGTCACCGGAGACCGCGAGGAGGCGCGCGGCGACTGGACCGTCAAGACGAAGATCGTCCGGTCGGGCGACGACATCCTGGTGGACTACCGGCTGCGCAAGGTCGACGGCGGATGGAAGATCATCGACGTGGTCATCGAACGCGTGAGCCTCGTCGCGAACTTCCGCTCGCAGCTGCAGGACGTGGTCGCCAACAAGGGCGCCGACGAGATGCTGCGCATGCTGCGCGAGAAGAATGCCGCCGGGCAGAGCATCCTGCCGAACGACGGCAAGGTCTCGCCCGGCGACACGTCCGCCGCCTCTTCGTGACCGCCCGGCGCGTCAGCTGCGCCAGACGATGTGCTGCACCTCGGTGAACTCGTGCATGCCCCACATGCCGCCCTCGCGGCCGAGTCCGGACAGCTTGAATCCGCCGAAGGGAGCATTGCCGATGTTGCCGCCCGCGTTGATCCAGACGTTGCCGGTGCGTAGCTGGCGTCCGATCTCGACGGCCTTCACCTGGTCCGTGCCGGTGATCATCGCCGCCAGACCGTAATCCGAATCGTTCGCGATCCGGATCGCCTCGTCGAGGTCGGAGTACGGCGTCACGGTGACGACCGGGCCGAAGATCTCCTCCTGCGCGATCTTCAGACGATTGTCGACGTCGGCGAAGATCGTCGGCTCGAGGAAGTAGCCCGTGTCGAGCCCTGCCGGCCGCTTGCCACCCGTCGCGAGCTTCGCTCCCTGCTGGATTCCGCTCTCGATGTAGCCCTCGATCGCGCGACGACGCTCCTCGCGGACCACCGGCCCCATGAGGCAGCCCGGGTCGGCAGGATTTCCAATCTTGACGATGTCCCGGTTGCCGACGAAGGCCACCATCTTCTCGACCGCCTTGTCGGCGATCGCCCTCGGCACGAGAACGCGGGTGCCCATCGCGCAGCCCTGGCCCGAGTGGAAGAAGGTCGGTGCCGCGAGCGCCGGAGCGGCCATGTCGAGATTGTCGCCGTCGAGGAGGATGTGAGCCGACTTCCCGCCGAGCTCGAGGTGCACGCGCCTCAGCCGATCGGCACCCGCGGCGAGGATCTGACGCCCGACGACGATCGAACCCGTGAAGCTGATCTTGTCCACGGACGGGTTCGAGACGAGCTCCTGCGAGATCTCCGCGCCCTGCCCGGTCACCCAGTTGATGACGCCGGGTGGAAGGTCGGCGGCCTCCTCGATGAGCTTCGCCATCCAGAGGTTGACCAGCGGACCGTAGGGAGACGGCTTCACCACCATGGTGTTCCCGGTCGCGAGCGCCGGCCCGATCTTCTGCGCGAGCACGAACACGGGGAAGTTCCACGTCGGGATCAGCCCGCACACGCCGACCGGCGCGTTGTGCACCATGCTGGAGTTGTTCCACGTGCCCATCGGCGACTGGATCGGCGGCGCGGGAAGCATCTGCTCGAACGGGAACTGGATCGCGAGGTCCGCATAAGTCCGGAAGTGCCGGATCGGCCACTCGACCTGGGTGTCGTGCGATACCCAGCAGGCGCCCGCCTCCGCGATGAGGATCTCGCGCATCTCTTCCTTGCGCGCCTCCATCGCGTCGGCGATCGCGTTCAGAACGCGCGCGCGATCGCGCGGCGTGCTCTTCCGCCAGCTGCCCTCCTCGAATGCACGGCGGGCGGCGTCGATCGCGGCGCGCATGTCCTCGCGGCTCGCATCGGGCGCGTGACCGATGATCTCCTCGGTCGCCGGATTCGGGATGTCGTAGGTGCGGCCGCCGGTCGCCTCGACCCAGCGCCCTCCGACGAGCATGCGGTCCCAGGCGAACTGCTTCGCGGCGCGCGGCTTTGCTGCGGACGTCATGAGCACTCCTTGTCTCGGGAAAGTCGTCCTTCTCCCGCCGGAGGAGGATGCGAGTCAAGCGAGCGATCGTTCGTCAGCGCGCAGGCCAGATCGGACGGCGCTTCTCGAGGAAGGCGGCGATGCCTTCGCGCGCGTCCGGGGTCAGCGCGTTCTCGCACATGACCGCCGACGCGATCTCGTACGCCTCTCGCTCGTCGTGACCGATCTGTCGGTAGAACGCGCGCTTGCCGAGCGCGATCGTGTCCGCACTCGACGCGACGATCTTCTCGCACAGGGCCGCGACCGCAGCGTCGAGATCCGAGGGCGGCACGACCCGATTCACGAGCCCCCAGTCGCAGGCGGTACGCGCGTCGATCGGCGCGGCGGTGAGCAGCATCTCCATCGCCCGCTTCCGCCCGACGGAGCGTACGACGGGCACCGCGGGAGTGGAGCAGAAGAACCCGATGTTGATACCGGGGGTCGCAAACGTCGCGGTGTCGGCCGCGACGGCGAGATCGCACGCCGCGACGAGCTGGCATCCTGCCGCGGTCGCGACGGCGTGCACGCGGGCGATCACCGGCTGAGGAATCTCCTGGATTCGCATCATCACCCGCGCACAGCAGGCGAAGAGCGCCTCGATGCCCTCGGCCGAGGCCCCCGCAATCTCGCGGAGATCGTGGCCGGCGCTGAACGCCGGGCCCTCGGCCGCGAGGACGACCACGCGGATGTCCCTGCGCCCGGCGCACGCGTCGAGCGCTGCGGCGAGAGCCTCGAGCAGAGGCCGGGAGAGCGCGTTCCGCTCCCGAGGTCGGTTGAGCGTGACGCGAGCGACCGGGCCATCACTCTTCAGAGTCACGAGCTCGGCGGCGGCTCCGGTGTCCGAGTTTCCAGACATGCTGTCCGATCCGGCGAAATCCGCTAGCACGGAGCGCGATCGAGGAACAGCGTACGAATCGCAAACCTGGCGAGACACTCACCACTGTCTCGCAGAGAACACACCGTCAATTTCGATTGTCGGCGCATAGCCCGCCGCGACGAGCCGCGGGTGGGAACGACGGCGACGGCTGGCGATCTACTTGAGACGCCCGACCGCTGCGAGCTCAGCCGCGGCGTCATCCATGTCACGCACCGCACCATCCTCAAAAACCATTGAAGAAACCAAAGGATAGGAGCGCGATCGGAGATCGCCGTCGCCCGGTGCAGTGGGAATCCAGCGCTCGCGGATCGGGCTGCGGCGGCCGCTCGGATCGGTGGATACGGAGGAAGCGCGTCGGACGTTCAGCATGGAGATCACCCCGTGGGACATTGCGGTACGCTGTCGTATCAGCAAGATCGAAGCCGATTGCGATACACAGCGCCGACCCACGAGGGATCAGCGGGGGGTGTCCGCCGGGGCGGACGCGGACGGTCAGATTGCGGCGGCCGCCGCGGTGTCGCCGAAGCCCACGGGAACCGCGGGCCGGGAAGCCGTGGCGTTCGAGCCCCGGCATTCGACGATCAGCGACTTGATGGTGCGATGGCAGGTCCCGCAGCCATCACCGGCGCCGCAGGCATCGGTGACCTGCTGGCGGGTGCGGGCACCGGCCTCGATGCTCGCCCGGACCTTCTTGTCGGAGACTCCCTGGCACAAGCAAACGACCATGGGTCCAGCAATGTCGGAAATGAAAGTCAATTTCAAGAGAGATTCGCGCGGTCAGTGAAAATCATGTGAGGCCGGCGTCGGACCGGGAGAAAAGCCCCAGACTTTCGCGATGTTGAGGTGGACCACGCCATCGTGACGCTGCACGATCCCCTCCACGACGAGAAGCGCGGCCGTGTGCAGCAGGAGGCGGAACTCCGCGAATCGGTCGGGCATGACGACGGCGTTCCCCGTTCCGGTCTCGTCTTCGAGAGTCAGAAAGCAGAGCCCCTTCGCGGTTCCCGGACGCTGCCGGACGATGACGAGCCCCGCGGTACGCAGCCGGGCACCATTCGCCGCCTGCCCCAGTCGCGCCAGCGAGACGACCCCCCGACGCCCCAGGACGCTGCGAAAGTGCGCCATCACGTGCGGCCCCGTCGTCATCCCGCTCGTACGATAGTCAGCCAGCGTCTCTTCCAGCGCCGACATCGTCCGGCCAGGCGGCACGCCGTTAGGTGCTTCCATCCCGGAAAACAGCGGCTCGCGGGACGTGGCCAGGCCACGAACCTGCCACGATGCGGCACGCCTCGATCCGGCGATCCTTCCGAGAGCACCGAGCTCGGCGAGAGAGGACAGCTCCCGCTCGAGAAGCGAAGCTCGCGCAGCCAGATCGCCGGGCCCCAGAAATGACCGCTCCGCGCGTGCAGTCACGATCCTTCGTCCGGCCTCCTCGCGCAGACCGCGCACGAAACGCAGGCCGAGCCGCACGGAGACCCGCAGACGTCGTCGAGCGCCGGGCGCGGGTTCGCGCCGCTCGATGGTGCAGCGCCAGTCCGATCGCGTCACGTCGATCGGCAGCACCTCGACACCGTGGCGCTCGGCGTCCTTCACCAGCGTCGCCGGATGATAGAATCCCATCGGCCATGCGTTGAGCAGCGCGCAGAGAAACGCCTCGGGATGGTGCGCCTTCAGGTACGCCGACGCGTACGCGATCAGAGCGAAGCTCGCGGCATGCGATTCGGGGAAGCCGTACAACGCGAACGACGTGATGCTGCGTACGATCTCGTCGGCCGCGTCCCCTGCGATCCCGTGTGTGGCGAGCCCGTCGCGCAGCTTCTGCTCGATCGCGCGCATGCGCTGCACCGAGCGCTTGAAGCCCATCGCGCGTCGCAGCTCCTCGGCCTCTCCTCCGGTGAAGCCCGCGACCGTCATCGCGACGCGCAGCAACTGCTCCTGGAAGAGCGGGACGCCGAGCGTGCGACGAAGAATCGGCTCGAGAAGCGGGTGCGGGTAGCAGATCGGCTCCCGGCCGGCGCGCCGGTTGAGATAGGGATGAACCATCTGTCCGACGATCGGACCGGGACGGATGATCGCGACCTCCACGACGAGGTCGTAGAACGTCTCGGGCTTCAGCCTCGGTAGCGTCGCCATCTGCGCACGCGACTCGATCTGGAAGACGCCCATCGTGTCGGCTCGGCGAATCATGGCGTAGGTCCGAGGGTCGTCCTGCGGCAGCTTCGCGAGATCGAGCTCGACGCCGTCGGCGACGCGCGCGAGCGGGATCGCCTCCTCGAGCACCGCCATCATGCCGAGACCGAGCAGATCGATCTTGATGAGTCCCAGGTCGGCGCAATCGTCCTTGTCCCATTGGACGACGGACCGTCCCGGCATGGCCGCCGGCTCGAGCGGCACGATCTCGTCGAGACGTCCCGCGGCCACGATCATTCCTCCCGAGTGCTGGCCGAGGTGGCGCGGCAGACCCTGCATCCGCTCGACGCAGTCGAGCAGGAGTCGCACACGCTCCGAAGTCACGTCGATCCCGGCGGATGCGAGCTGGGCGTCGAGCGCGTCGCGCTGATCGTGGAACCCGTGGTGCGCGAGCAGCTTGCTGAGTCTCTCGATCTCCGGCTCGGCGAAGCCGAGCACCTTGCCGGCTTCGCGCAACGCACTCCGGACCCGGTACGTGATGACGTTCGCCGTCATCGCGACGCCGGAGCCGATGGTGCGCCCGGATTCGGCCGGCGCCGATCCGCGCGGGCCGTAGCGTCGGTAGACGTACTGGATCACTTCCTCGCGGTGCGCTCCGGACGGCAGGTCGAGGTCGATGTCCGGCCATTCGCCACGCTCTTCGGAAAGGAAGCGCTCGAACAGCAGCTCCATCCCGACGGCATCCACCGCGGTGATGCCGAGCGCGTAGCAGACGGCGCTGTTGGCAGCGGACCCCCTGCCCTGCACGAGAATCCTGCGCTCGCGGCAGAAGCGGACGATGTCCCAGACGATCAGGAAGTATCCCGCGAGGTCGAGCCTCTCGATGATCCCGAGCTCGTGCTCGAGCTGTCCCGAAACGCGCGGCGAGAGCGTCGCCCCATAACGCTCACGCGCCCCTTCGAACGTGAGCGCTCGCAGACGGCCCATCGGGCTGTCCCCCGGGGGAAGCGGCACCTCCGGAAACCGGTAGCCCAGATCATCAAGTGAAAACTCGCAGCGCTCGGCGATGTCGAGCGTCGCCGAGATCGCTCGCGGCAGGTCGCGAAACCGGAGCGCCATCTCGTGCGGCGCGACCAGATGGCGCTCCGCATTGCCCGGCAGCGATCGGCCCGAGATGTCGAGCCTGGTATGCCGCCCGAGACAGCCGAGCACGTCGAGCACCGGCTGCTCGCAGATGCGCGCCATGCGAACGTCGCCCGTCGCGACGACGGGCAGGCGCAATCGCGCGGCGACGTCGGACAGCACCCGCGTGCGCCGCTCGACACGCGGATCGAGGCTGCGCTGCACGTCGATCCAGAGATCGCACCCGAAGATGCCGTACAGCCGGCGTCCCGTTCGCAGCACCGAGAGCTCGTCGCCGGAGCGCAATGCCGCCAGCAGCAGGCTCGTCTCCCCGCCGGCGAGGCAGAGCAGTCCGCGCGCGTGCTCCTCGAGTTCCTCGAGCAGCGTCAGACATTGTCCCTTCGGGGCCCGTGCGCGCCCGCGCGTGATCAGCTTGCAGAGGTTCCGGTAGCCCGTTCGCGACGCGACGAGAAGCAGCACGCGCCCCATCGGCACCGTGCCGCCCTTGCGTGCGACGGTGACCTCCGCTCCGACGATCGTGCGCAAGCCGGCCGACTTGCCCGCCTTCCAGAATCGCGGGGCTCCGTAGACGCCGTCGCGGTCGGCGAGCGCCAGCGCCTCGTGCCCCAGACGCGCCGCGTTCTCGACGAGGTCCTCGGGGGTGGATGCTCCCTCGAGGAAGGAGAAGGCGCTTCGCGAGCGAAGCTCGACATACGGAACGCGAACGGGCACGGAAGGTCGAGCTTCGCCTTTTGTTCGCATCGAGGCAACCCGGCCTTGCACTCGAGAGAGCGATCCGACTTAGCTCGCTTCATGTCGCAGCTTCACCGCATGACGATCGCCGATCTCTCCCGGCTCGTATCCGCCCGGCAGGTTTCCGCCACCGAGCTCACGGAGCACTTCCTCCGGCGCATCGACCGGCTCAACCCGCGGCTCAACGCGTTCACCACCGTCGCCGCGGAGCAGGCTCTCGCCGAGGCGCGCCGCCTCGACGACGAGATCGTCCGCGGACGCCCGCGCGGGCCGCTCCACGGGATTCCGGTCGCCATCAAGGACCTCACGGACACCGCGGGAATTCGCACCACCTACGGCTCGTGTCTGTTCGCCGACCATGTTCCGGCGAACGATGCGGAGCCGGTCGCACGGCTGCGCGCCGCCGGTGCGATCGTCGTCGGCAAGACGGCGACGCACGAGTTCGCGTTCGGCGCGACGACCAACAACCCGCACTTCGGTCCGACTCGCAATCCCTGGAACCTCGACCGCGTTCCGGGGGGATCGAGCGGGGGCGCGGGTGCTGCCGTCGCAGCCGGCCTCGTACCTCTGTCGACCGGCTCGGATACCGGCGGGTCGATCCGCATCCCGGCGGCGGCGTGCGGCTGCGTCGGCATCAAGCCGACGCATGGTCGCGTCAGCCTGCGCGGAACGTACCCTCTGGCACCGAGCCTGGACCACGTCGGTCCTCTCGCCCGCAGTGCCGCGGATTGCGCGACGGCTCTTCAGGTCCTCGCCGCCTTCGACGTCGCGGATCCGTGGTCACGACGATTTCCCGACGAGGACTTCGTCGCGGCACTCGATGCTCCGCTGCGCGGCGTTCGTCTCGGAGTCGACCGGCAGCATCGCCCGATACCCGTGTCGCACACGGTCCTCGCCGCGCTCGATCATGCACTCGACGCCGCGCGCGCGCTCGGTGCCGAGGTCGTGGAGGTGTCGCTCCCCGATGCGACCGCGGTCACGCTCGCGGCCAGCATGATTCTCCTCGCCGAGTCCCATGCGCAGCACCGGGAGCAGTTCGAACGACGTCGCGGACAATATGGCGCCGACGTGCGGGAGCAGCTCGACGCGAGCGCCGCCGTCGACACCGGAACCCT
The DNA here is from genome assembly GCA_046327915.1 of Binatia bacterium. Classification (GTDB taxonomy): domain Bacteria; phylum Desulfobacterota; class Binatia; order UBA12015; family UBA12015; genus VGTK01. The sequence continues at coordinate 70,869 of JAXLXO010000009.1, forward strand.
CGTGCACGCATTCCACGCACGGGAGCGCTTGACGCGTGAGGTCGAGCGCCTGTTCGGATCGGCGATCGACGCGGTCCTGCTGCCCACAATGGCAGTGACCGCTCCGCCGATCGCCGCGGACACGGTTGCCGTGGACGACGTCGTCCTTCCGGTCGCCCCCGTGATGGCGTCGTTCACGCTGCTCGCGGATCTCACGCGAATGCCCGCCATTGCCATTCCGACGGGTCTCGCCGACGACGGGCTTCCGGCCTCGGTACAGATCATGGGCCCGGTCGGATGCGACGCCCTCGTGCTGCGGATCGGACACGCTCTCGAGGAGGCGCTGTGGCCCGGCGGTGCGCGCTGGCCGACCGGACTCGACGAGCTCGTGCCCGCGTGATCGTTCGTCGCGGCGCGCCCCGTCGCCGTGACGACTTCAGGGCTTCGGCGAAGCCTCGGGCTTCTTGCCGCCGACGACGGCGGCTCCGGCAGGCGCCTCCGTGGTGGCGGCCGGGTCCAGGAGCTTGCCCTCGGCATCACGCACGCGGATCGTCTTTCCGTCGACGACGAACGCCGTCGCGATCAGGATGGGGCGGTCGCTCTTGAGCATCGACCCTTCGACGACGACCTGCTCGTCGGCCTTCAGCGAGAGCCCGAGGCGATCACACACCTCCTCGGGGGCAACCAGGACGGTGACCGGGTCACCCTCCTTTCTCTCGACCAGCAGCCGCACGGGGCCCTTCTTGCCGCGCGACGAGCGCATGATTTTTCCCTCGATGCGCTTCGCCGGGCCGTCCGTGGACGCCATCGGAACACGGGGCCTGCCATCAGGTCCCGGCTTCGCCTCGTGATCGTCCGCTCGAGCGTCTCGCGCGAGAAGCGCGAGAGCGAGCAGTACGAGCACCAACACGCGCGACGGAGCCGCACACCGCGACCCGAAGCGCCTCCATGCGTTCGCGTGCAACCCAGTCATCATCACGAGGTCTCCTGCACTCCGACGTCTTTTCGCGCGGCGTCGTCTCCGAGAAAGCGCTGAATCCGATCGGGCGCGTCACCGAGGATCGCAGGACCGTGACTCGGAGCGAAGTCCTTGCATCCGAGCGCGGCCAGCCGAGCAAGCGACGCGGCGGCTCCGGCCCGATCCGACGTCATACCCGGCACGGGATCGTAACCGAGCGAGCCGTCGACGTTGAACAGAGCATCCGCACACAGCAGAACCGCGTCGGCCTCGTGCCAGAGGGCGATCTGTCCGGGGGTGTGACCGGGCACGTCCACGACGCGCAATCCGAAGAGCAGGTCACCGTCCGCGATCGTTCGATCGACGCGCACCGCCTCGACTCGTCGCGCCTGCGTCCAGTGATTCAGCGCGAGCACCAATCGAGGAAGAATACCGTGTGCCGCATGCGCCAGCGAACGGCCCTCGATGAAGGGCTTCTCGGTCGCCGACGAAAGAACCTCGGCTCCGCAGTACCGTGCCAGGAACGCGGCGCCACCGATGTGATCGGCGTGCGCGTGCGTCAGCACGATGTGGGTGATGTGGTTCGGCTTCGGCAGCGACTCTGCAGCCGTCAGGATCGCGTAGTGCCATCCCGGAAAGCCTGCGTCGATCAGCGCCAATCCGGCATCGTGCCGGACGAGAAACACCGCGACCTG
>JAXLXO010000009.1:77500-176695 GCA_046327915.1 Binatia bacterium
ACGCTTCCGACGATGGTGGGCCTAGGTAGATTCGAACTACCGACCTCACCCTTATCAGGGGTGCGCTCTAGCCACCTGAGCTATAGGCCCCTTTGCTACCGCCTCGTACCAAATCGGAGACCTCGGTCTCTCAAAACTGAATAGTAGCGCGTGAGAGGTCCGGACTCGGACCAAACGAACATGATGCGATTTCCACGACCGATGCTGCTGGTCGGGATTGACCTAGTCGTCCTCGAACTCTTGCGAGCCGAGAGACTCCTTAGAAAGGAGGTGATCCAGCCGCAGGTTCCCCTACGGCTACCTTGTTACGACTTCACCCCAGTTACCAGCCATACCATAGGCGGCTGCCTCCCTTGCGGGTTGGCTCACCGACTTCCGGTACAGCTGACTCCCATGGTGTGACGGGCGGTGTGTACAAGGCCCGGGAACGTATTCACCGCGGCGTGCTGATCCGCGATTACTAGCGATTCCGACTTCATGGAGTCGAGTTGCAGACTCCAATCCGAACTGAGAACGGCTTTTTGGGATTGGCTCCCCCTCGCGGGTTTGCTGCCCTTTGTACCGTCCATTGTAGCACGTGTGTAGCCCTGGACATAAGGGCCATGAGGACTTGACGTCATCCCCACCTTCCTCCTGCTTAACGCCGGCAGTCCCCTTAGAGTGCCCAGCTTTACCTGATGGCAACTAAGGGCAAGGGTTGCGCTCGTTGCGGACCAACCCAACATCTCACGACACAGCTGACGACAGCCATGCAGCACCTGAACCACCGGTCCCCGAAGGGGAAGATCCTGTCTCAGGACTGTCCGATGTTGTCTAGCCCAGGTAAGGTTCTGCGTGCGTCAGGTGAACCATGCTCCACCACTTGTGCGACCCCCGTCAATTCCTTTGAGTTTTAACCTTGCGGCCGTAGTCCCCAGGCGGAGCACTTACCGTGTTAGCGGCGGCACCGCAGGGGTCAATACCCGCGACACCTAGTGCTCATCGTTTATGGCGTGGACTACCAGGGTATCTAATCCTGTTTGCTCCCACGCTTTCGCGTCTCAGCGTCAGTCACCGTCCAGGAGGCCGCTTTCGCCACCGGTGTTCTTCCAGATATCTACGCATTTCACCGCCACACCTGAATTCCACTCCTCTCCGGGACTCTAGTCTCGCAGTTTCCGGACGCACTTCCCGAGGTGAGCCCGGGGCTTTCACGCCAGACATACGAAACCGCCTACACGCCCTTTACGCCCAGTAATTCCGAGCAACGCTTGCACCCTCCGTATTACCGCGGCTGCTGGCACGGAGTTAGCCGGTGCTTCCTCTAAGGGTACCGTCAAACCCTCGAACTATTTGCACGAGAGTCCTTCTTCCCCTCCGACAGGGCTTTACGACCCGAAGGCCTTCATCACCCACGCGGCGTCGCTGCGTCAGGGTTTCCCCCATTGCGCAATATTCCCCACTGCTGCCTCCCGTAGGAGTCTGGGCCGTGTCTCAGTCCCAGTGTGGCTGGTCATCCTCTCAGACCAACTAACCATCGTAGCCTTGGTGAGCCGTTACCTCACCAACTAGCTAATGGTGCGCAGGCCCATCCCCAAGCGATAGCATATAAATAGAGGCCATCTTTGACCGCAGTGGCCGAAGCCATCGTGGTCTTATCCGGTATTAGCCTATCTTTCGACAGGTTATCCCGAACTCGGAGGTAGGTTACCTACGTGTTACTCACCCGTGCGCCGGTTTACTAAGAAGGCCGAAGCCCTCCGTTCTCCCTCGACTTGCATGTGTTAAGCACGCCGCCAGCGTTCGCTCTGAGCCAGGATCAAACTCTCCAGTTAAACTGGCGTCGTCTTGCCGAAGCTCGACGACAAACTAACGGGATCCTTCGCCCGAATCTCTCACTGGTTTACCGATCTCGCATCGAGATCAGTGCGCTACTATTCAGTTTTCAAAGACCGAACTTGCCCGCCGGGCAAGAGACCACGTTTAACTCGCGGCCCGCTTCCTGTCAACGTGTTTGCTGTCGGGAACTGGTCTTGCGGAACGCGCGCTGGATGTTGTCCCTGTTCGATCTCTCGAGCGGGCCGCCATTGCCAGCGAGTCCCGGTAGATAACGGAGGCTTTCCAGGTCGTCAAGGGGCTGATCTCGAAAGCCTCGGGGAAAAGCCGCCACGGGTCTCGCTCAACCCGCTAACCCCTTGGAAGACAGACGGATTTTGGCCATGCGACGTCGGCCGACCGACAGCAGCAGATCGCCGGGAAGGAGCCGCACGTTGGGATCTTCCGCCACCTTCTCGTCGATCCGTACGGCGCGCTGCGCCACGAGTCGCCGGGCCTCGCTGTTGGATGCCGCGAATCCCGCCCGAACGATGAGCGCGAACAGTTGCACGCCATCGGGCCCTGTGGCGACATCGAGAACCTCGGGTTCGTACGAGGTGCGCTCCTGAAAACGCTGTTCGAAAAATCGCTGCGCTTGCTCCGCCTCGGCTTCGCCGTGAAAGCAGGCGACCAGCTCGCGGGACAACGCCTTCTTCGCATCCATGGGATGGACGGTCCCGCTGGCGATCCGCTGGCCAAGATCACGCGTTCCGACGCTGAGGAGAGTCGCATAGCGGACCATCAGCTCGTCGGAGATCGACATCAGGCGCCCGAACATGTCCGCAGGCGGGTCTGCGATCCCGATCGCGTTTCCGAGCGACTTGCTCATCTTCTGCTGACCGTCCGTGCCCTCGAGCAGCGGCATGGTCAGGATGCACTGCGGCTCCTGCCCATAGGCCTTCTGGAGCTCCCGCCCGACGAGGAGATTGAAGCTCTGGTCGGTACCGCCCACTTCGACGTCCGCCTGCAGCGCCACCGAGTCGTACCCCTGCACCAGTGGATAGAGGAACTCGTGGATCCCGATCGGGCGTGATTCACGCATGCGCTTGGCAAAGTCGTCCCTCTCGAGGATGCGCGCCACCGTGTACTGGGCGCAGAGCTTGACCATGTCGGCGGGCTTCATCTGGTCCATCCATTCCGAGTTGAAGCGGATGGTGGTGCGTTGCGGGTCGAGGATCTTGAACACCTGCTCCTGATAGGTCAGTGCGTTCGCCTGGACCTGCTCGCGCGTCAGAGGCTTCCGCGTCTCGGACTTGCCCGTTGGATCGCCGATCATGCCCGTGAAGTCGCCGATCAGGAAGACGACCTCGTGCCCACAGGCCTGGAACTCGGCGAGCTTCCGGAGGACGACGACATGCCCGAGATGCAGGTCGGGCGCCGACGGGTCCGCGCCCAGCTTGATGCGCAGCGGACGCTGCTTCTTCGCGCTCGCCTCGAGCTTCCTCTCGAGCTCTCCGGCCGGCAGGACGTCGACCGTCCCGGCCTGCAACCGCTCCAACTGCTCCTTCACGCTCAACACGGCTCCTGCGCCTCCTGCACCCGCTCGATGGCGGTCGCACGCCCGTTCGCGGGATCGACGTCCAGCAGCGCTCCCTGCACGACAACGGGCCCCTTTGCCACCTCGAAGCGTACCGGCATCTGGGTCAGAAAGCGCCGCAGAACCTCCTCGCGCCGCATCCCGATCACGGAGTCGATGGGACCACACATGCCGGCGTCCGTGAGGTAGGCGGTTCCGCCGGGCAGAACGCGGTCGTCGGCGGTCTGCACGTGCGTGTGCGAGCCGACCACGCCGGCGACACGTCCGGCGAGGTGCCAGCCCATCGCGACCTTCTCCGACGTCGTCTCGGCGTGCATGTCGACGAGCACGACGTCCGCCTCCCCCGCGACCTGCGCGAGGATTCGATCCACCGCACGGAAGGGACAGTCGAAGCTGCCCATGAATACCCGGCCGATCAGGTTCACGACGGCGACCGACACCCCATTGGCCGCGCGCTGGACCGTGAATCCCCGGCCCGGGTTGCCTTCGGGAAAGTTGGCCGGCCGGATGATCCGCGTCTCGTGTTCGAGAACCGGCAGCAGCCGGCTGTGCTGCCAGACGTGATTTCCGGTCGTGATGACGTCGACCCCGGCGTCGAACAGCTCGTCGGCGGAATCCGGGTCGAGGCCCTTGCCTCCGGCCGCGTTCTCGCCATTGGCGACGACGAACGCCACATCGCGCTCACGACGCAGCGCACGCAACCGCCGACGCAGCGCCTGGCGGGCGCTCTTTCCGACGACGTCTCCGAGAAAAAGCAGTCGCATCCACGGCAGGATAGCTGGCAACCGCGCCGTCTCCAGCCCGACACCGCGCCACGAATGCGACCTACTTGGCGAGCTCGCTCGCGCGCATCTCGCGGATCACCGTGACCTTGATCTGCCCGGGATAGGTCATCTCGTTCTCGATCTTGCGCGCGACGTCGCGGGCCAGCACGACCGCCTCGTCGTCGCTGACCCGCGCCGGCTCGACGAAGATGCGGATCTCTCGGCCAGCCTGCACCGCAAACGACTTCTCTACCCCGTGGAACGAATTCGAGATGCGCTCGAGGTCATCGAGACGTCGAACGTAGCTCTCGAGCACCTCGCGACGTGCGCCGGGTCGGGCCCCGGACAGCGCGTCCGCCGCATCGACGAGGGGCGCCAGCAGGGTGTCCGCCTTGACTTCCTCGTGGTGCGCAGCGATCGCGTTGCAGATCTTCGCCGACTCGCCGTATTTGCGCGCGATGTCCGCTCCGATCAGGGCGTGCGAGCCTTCGACCTCATGGGTCAACGACTTGCCGATGTCGTGCAGCAGGGCTGCGCGGCGCGCGAGCTTCGGGTTGAGCCCCAGCTCGCTCGCCATCACGCCGCAGATGAACGCCGCCTCGATCGAGTGCGCCAGCACGTTCTGCCCGTAGCTGTAGCGGTAGCGAAGCATCCCCAGGAGCTTCACGATCTCGGCGTGCACACCGTGCACGCCGACCTCGAAGAGCGCCTTCTGGCCGGCCTCCTTGACGGTCTCCTCGACCTCGTGCTCGGCCTTCCGGACCACCTCCTCGATGCGTCCCGGATGAATCCGGCCGTCGGAGACCAGCTTCTCGACCGCGATCCGCGCGATCTCGCGGCGGACCGGGTTGTGGCAGGAGATCACGACCGTCTCCGGAGTGTCGTCGATGATCAGATCGACGCCGGTCGCCGCCTCGATCGCGCGGATGTTGCGCCCCTCGCGACCGATCAACCTGCCCTTCATGTCGTCCGTCGGCAGGTGCACCAGCGAGATCGTGCGCTCGGCGACGAACTCGCCGGCGAGGCGCTCGATCGCGACCGCGACGACTTTCTTCGCCCGGCGGTCGGCGTCGGCGTGCGCCTCCTCCTCGATCTGCCGGATGCGCTTCGCGGCCTCGTGGCGCGCCTCCGCCGTGATCTCCTCGAGCAGCGCCTTCCGCGCCTCCTCGCGGTTCATCCCGGCCGCGCGGTCGAGCGCACGACGCGCCTCCTCGAGGGCAGCCTGCACGGCCGCGCGGTCGCCCTCGACGCTGCGCTCCTTCTCCTTCAGCCCGAGCTCGCGACGCTCGATCTCGACGCCGCGGGTCTCGAGCTTCGCGGTCTGGCGGTCCGCCTCGAGAAGCTGCGCCGCCAGACGCTTCTCGCTCTCCTCGAGCCGAATCCGTTGGTCGCGGGTGCTCGCTTCGATGTCGGCACGGGTCTTCAGGCTTTCGTCGCGCGCCTGCGCCCGGGCCTCTCGTTGGACGGTCTCAGCCTCGCGCTTCGCCTCCGCGACGATGCGCTCGCGAGACTCGTCGGCCTCGCGTGCCATGCGATCGAGGCGCGCACGACGCTGCCAGTGGACGATGGCCGCCAGCAGCGCCGCGATCACGAAGCCGACCAGGCCGGCTTGCCAATTGGTCACGGATGAATCTCCAGGATCGCGACCGCGAGACTGACCCGCACTTCATGGCCGTCGGGCGGCAACGATCGATATGGTCATGTCGAATGCAAGTCACGTCGGATTTGCTCGTTGGTGCGCGACCCTAGGAACCGTGTCCACGGGCTGTCAAGGGCTTTGCCCCCGGCACGTCAATCGGGCGCCAGCAGCCCGTCGACGTAGCCATCGGGGTCGAACGGCTGCAGGTCGGCGATCGATTCGCCCACCCCGACGTACCGGACCGGCAGGCCCAGCTCGTGGCTGATCGCGACCACGACCCCGCCCCGCGCCGAGCCATCGAGCTTGGTCAGGACCACACCGGTCACGTCGACCGCTCCGCCGAAGGTACGCGCCTGCGACACCGCATTCTGACCGGTAGTCGCGTCCACGACGAGGAGCACCTCGTGGGGCGCGCCCGGCAGCACGCGATCGATCACCCGGCGGACCTTCTTGAGCTCCTCCATGAGGTTGACCTTGGTGTGGAGACGTCCGGCGGTGTCGATCACCACGACGTCCACGTCGCGTGCGACGGCGGCCGACATGCCGTCGAAGACCACCGACGCGGGATCGCTCCCCGGCTCCTGCTTCACGATCTGGCACCCGGATCGCTCCGCCCAGACGGCGAGCTGATCGATGGCCGCGGCACGGAAGGTATCCCCCGCAACCAGCAGTACCGACCGACCGGCGGCGCGGTGCCGTGCCGCGAGCTTGCCGATGGTCGTCGTCTTGCCGACTCCGTTCACGCCGACCACGAGAACGACCCAGGGCTTCCTGGGAAGCTGCACCGGCTCTTCCGGAACGTCGGCGAGCAGTGCGCGCATGCGGGTGCGCAACGCCCGCGTCATCCCGGCCGGATTGCGCTGCTCGGCCGGCAGTGCGCGCAGCCCTGCGAGCAGGTCCTGGCTCGCACGGACGCCGACATCGCCCTCGATCAGAACTTCCTCGAGCGCCTCGAGGTCGGCATCACGCGCCGAGCCTCTTCCGAAGGCGGCGCCGAGACGCTCCGCGAAGGCGCTGCGGCTCTTCGAGAGTCCGGCCCGCAACCGATCGCGATAGGACGCCGGGGTTTCCGGCGCACCAGCCGTCGCCGGACGCCGCGGCTCGCGGACCGCCGACTCGGCGTCCGCCGGTTCGACCTCGCCGGGCTTCCGACCACGCAGCAGCGACCCGACCAGCGCCACGAGAATCGCGACGCCCCACGCGCCCGCCCAGAGGACGAGCGTCGAACCGAGCTCGTGCGGCAAGGCTCAGCTCCGCGCGATCGCGCTCACGCGCTCGCCGCCATGCCGGTCGGACGGTTGGCGAGCGACACGGACACCACCTGCGAAACGCCGGGCTCCGGCATGGTCACGCCGTAGAGCGAGTGACAGGCCTCCATCGTCGTCTGGTTGTGCGTGATGACGATGAACTGCGTGCGCTCGCTCATCCGCTGCAGGAGCGCGTTGAAGCGGCTCACGTTCGCGTCGTCGAGCGGCGCGTCCACCTCGTCGAGCAGGCAGAACGGCGTCGCGCGGAGGCTGAACAGCGCCATGATGAGGCTGACCGCCGTGAGCGCGCGCTCGCCACCCGAGAGCATGCTGTTGCCGACGCGCTTGCCGGGAGGCTGCGCCTCGATCTCGACGCCGGTCTCGAGAAGGTTGCTCGGGTTGGTCAGCTTCAACGAAGCCGACCCGCCGCGGAAGAGCTCCACGAAGAGCTCGCTGAACTTCTCGTTCGCCTTGTCGAAGGTCTCGCGGAAGCGGCTCCGCGTCGTGCGGCTCAGCTCCGCGATCGTCCTGTTCAGATCCTCCATCGACGTCTCGAGATCGTTGCGCTGCGTCTCGAGGAAGCCGAAGCGCTCTTCGAGCTCGCGCGCGTCGGTGATCGCCGTGACGTTCACCTCGCCGAGACGCTGGATGCGGTCCTTGAGCTCGGTCACGCGCTGCGCCGCCCCGTCGGCATCGAACTCCTCGGGGGCCTGCAGCGTGCTGGCTTCGACCTCGTGCCGCTCGCGCGTGTAGTTCGCGAGCGCCTCGAGCTGGGCACGCCGCTCGGCGAGCTTGATCTCGAAGCCGCGGCAGCTCTCGCGCTCCGCCTCCATCGTACGCCGGACCCGCGTCAGCTCCTCTTCCGCGGCACGGAGCTGCTCCTGGGTGGCACGCGCCGCGGTCCGCGCCTCCTCCATCTCGCGCTCCCCCTCGGCGAGCAGCTCGCGGGCGGTGACCAGATCGGCGTCGAGCTGCGCGAGCGTCGCGGCGCTGGTCTCGCGCTGCCGCTCGAGGTCGCCCATCTCCTGCTCGAGCGCCGACAGGCGCGCCGCGACCAGGTCGCGCTCGTGCACCAGACGATGCAGCTCGGCCTCCGCGCGTCCCAGCGCCTGCCCGAGCTGCGACTGCGTGTCGCGGCAACCGTCGCGTCGCACGCGGCAGGCGTCGAGGATGCCGCGCCGCGCCTCGAGCTCCTGCTCCGCGGCCGCGACGCGCGACTCGCCCGAGGCGACCGCGCGCTCGCGCTGCTGCGCGTCCTCGTCGGCGGACGACAGGGCCTCGGTCGCGCGGGTGACGGCGGCCTCGGCCGTCGCGACCTCGGTCTCCGCCTCCGACAGACGCGTCTGACCGGCCTGCTTCTCGCGCTCCGACGCTTCGGACGCGTGCTCCGCGGACACCAGAGCGAGGGTCGCCGAGTGTGCCTGCGCATCCAGCTCGCGCAGGCGCGCCGCCATCGTCGCGCACTCGTCGCGCGCCTCGCCGAGCCTCAGCTCGACGCTCGCGAGCCGCACCTCGTCGTCGGCGAGCTGCGCGGTGAGCTCCCCGAGCTCGCGGCGCCGCGCGAGCAGCTCGGTACCGCGCAGCCCCTTGCCGCCGGTGACGATTCCGCGGCGGTCGATCACGTCGCCGGCCCGCGTCACCCAGCTGAGCCCCTCTTCATGCTCGCGCCATGCCCGGACGGCGCTGTCGAGGTCGTCGGCGAGTGCCACCGAGCCGAACAGCGCGGCGCGCAGATCCTCGTGGCCGCCGCGCACACCGATTCGCTCGCCGAGCAGCTCGACACCCGCCGGAAGATCGGGGCGCGCGACCCGCTCGTGACGAGGATCGACCGGCACGAGCGACACGCGCCCCTCGCCCACCGCGCGCAGGCCGTCGGCGAGAATCGCCGCGTCCTCGGGACGCTCGACGATCGCACCGCGAAGCAGGTCGCCGAGCACGGCTGCCACCGCGGGCTCGAGCTCGGTCGGAATGTCGAGCGCGTCGACGACGAGACCACGCGGGCGCGGCTCGAGGCCCATCACCGTGGTGATGCCTTCCGCATAACCATCGAACGCCTGCTCGCGGCTGCGCAGGCCGTCGAGGCGGCCGCGCACGTGCACCATCGCCTCGCGCAGGGCAGCGTGCCCCTCCTCGAGGCGATGCATCTCTTCCTCGCCCGCACGGAGTGCGGCCGCGGCCGCGACCTGATCCGCGGACAGTCGCGCATGCGCCGCGCGTGCGGCATCCAGGGCGGAGGCTCGCTCGGCGGCAAGCGCCAGAATCGCTTCGAACTCGCCGCGCCGGCTCTGCAGCCGCTCGAGCGCCCGGTCGTGCCGCTCGCGGACGCCGGAGAGGCGAGCGACGCACTCGGCGCGGCGCTCACCCGCGCTGCGCAGCCGCCCGCGCTCCTCGTTCAGGGCGGCAAGCGCCTGCGCGTACTCCTGCTCGCACTGTGCGTGGATCGGACGCAGCTCCTCGAGCTCGCGCTCGACGACCGCGAGTGCCTCCGCGGCGTGCCGTGCTTCCTCGCGCGCCTGCTCCACCGTCTGCTGCGCACCGACCGCCGCCTCCGCGACGTTCGCGTGTCGATCCCGCAGGCCCGAAAGCTCCTCCGCGCCACGCCCGACGCGCAGATCGATGGTCCGGATCGCCTCGTGCAAGGCCGTCTGACGCTCGGTGATGCGCACCACCGTCTGGCTCGCGTCGCCGACCGCCGCGAAGGCGCGCTCGATGCGCTCGCTGACCGCACGCTCGGCAGCACCGGCCTCCGCGCGCAGGCCTTCCTGGACGCCGACCGCCTCCTGCGCCTCGTGCGCCGCGCCGAGCGCGCGCGCCAGAGCCGCCTCGAGCTCGCCGATCTCGCCCGTGAGGCCGGCCCAGCGGACGGCGGCGAGCGCGAGCTCGGTCTCGCGCAGCTCCTTCTCCAGAGCACGGAATTCCTCGGCACGCTTCGCCTGGCGGCGCAGCGCTCCGAGCTGGCGCTCGATCTCGCGCATCACGTCCTTGACGCGCGACAGGTTCTCCATCGTGCGCTCGAGCTTGCGCTCGCAGGCGATCTTCCGGCTGCGGAAGAGAGTCGTTCCCGCCGCCTCCTCGATGAACAGACGCAGCTCCTCGGGCTTCGCGTTGACGATCTGCGTCACGCGGCCCTGCTCGATCATCGCGTAGGCCTTCGGGCCCACGCCGCTGCCGAGGAACAGCTCCGTCACGTCGCGCAGGCGGGCCGGCGCGTCGTTGATGAAGTAGTGCGACTCGCCCGAGCGGAAGATCTGCCGCTTCACGGTGAACTCGGACATGCGCGCGACGTGCGCGGCGAGGCCCTCCTCCTCGCTCGCGACGGGAAGCGAGGCGTCGGTCTGCTCGAAGGTGAGAACGACCTCGGCGAGGTTCAGCGGCGGGCTCTTCGCGTTGCCGACGAAGATGACGTCCTCCATCTCCTTGGCGCGGAGGTGCTTGACGCTCTGCTCGCCCAGGGCCCAGCGGATCGCATCGGCGACGTTCGACTTGCCGCAGCCGTTCGGGCCCACGACGGCGTTCAGCCCCTCGGTGAGGCTCAGCCGCGTGTGGTCGCGGAACGATTTGAAGCCGAACAGCTCGATCTGCCGGATGCGCACACCCACCTCCTCGTCACGGCCCCTCGCGCACCAGTGCCGCGTGCGCGTGGCCTATCCCATCAATTAGTGGTGCGAGTCAAGGCGCACCACTAGCCGTTGCGGTCCGTTTACGCCACGCCGTCGCCGTGCGCGCCGTCGAGAAAGGACAGGAACGGGCGCCATTCGCGGTACCGCGCCTGGCCGAACGTCTCGCCGAGGAACGGGGTCCACGCCGGACGCGCCGGACGCCGCAACAGCCGGATCCCGGCCTGCTGCGGCGTGTTGCCGCCCTTTCGCCGGTTGCACGTGTGGCACGAGCAGACGACGTTGTCCCAGGTCGACAGCCCGCCCTGCGAGCGCGGCACCACGTGGTCGAGGTTGAGCTCGCTGCGCGGCAGCCGTCGACCACAATATTGGCACGTGTCATGGTCGCGCGCGTAGACGTTGTGGCGGCTGAACCGGACGTGTCGCCGCGGCACGCGGTCGTACGTGGTCAGGACGATCACTCGCGGCACCGGCATCGCGCCGGCGACGAGACCGAGCGTCTCCTCCGACTCCCGGCGCTGCCCCCAGTCCCGGAAGTCGAACGTCTGGTACTCCGCGTCGACGGCCCGGGCGACGCCCTGGTAGAGAAGGATGCAGGCGCGCCGGACGGTGGTGATGTGGACCGGCAGGAACGAGCGGTTCAGGACCAGCGTCTTCGAGCGAAGGACGTCCGTCGGGCGCGCATGGCGACCCGCGTCATCGGCTGGCTCAGGCCCGACCGCGACCGTCGCGCTCATGGCCGCTCTGTGCCGCTGCGTGCACGCGTTCCGTTCCCGCAGCGGACCTACCCGCGGCTGCCCGGAGAAGTCAAGACACCGCCAAAGGTCTTGCTCTTTCACCGACCATTGGATAGCGTCCGCCAGCATGACGACCGCGCCACGCGCGTGGGCTCCGCAGATGATGCCTCCACGCCGCGCCGCGCTGCTCCCCGGATTCGCGACATCCGCGGTCGACGCTCGCGGCAGGCTCACGCCCGCACCTCGCGGTGACGCCCGGGCTCTACCGTCGACGGCCTGCTGACGTGCAGAAGCGCATCATCATCAACGCGTCGGCGATCGAGACCCGGATCGCACTGTGCGAGGCCAACGCCCTCGCCGAGCTGCACGTCGAGAGCGGCGAGGAGCACTCGATCGTCGGCAACATCTACAAGGGCAAGGTCCTGCGCGTCCTGCCCGGCATGCAGGCCGCCTTCGTCGAGATCGGACTCGACAAGGCCGCGTTCATGCACGTCTCGGACTTCTGGCGCGCACCCGGCGCCGACGGCGTGGAGGGAGGCGCCGGCGAAGGCGGTGAGCTCGACCTCGAGCCTTCGCTCGCCGCCTATGCGGAGGACGTCGACACCGAGGCTCCGGCCGCACCCACGGCCGCCGAGGATGCGCCGCCGCCCGCAGAAGCGAACGGCAGCGCCGCGCACGCGAAGGCGGTGAGCGCACCGGCGGACGAATCGGTTGCGGACGCGGCCGACGAAGCGCCGGTCGACGTCGCGCCTGCGGACGAGTCCGCCGAAGGAGAAGCGGCCGAGGGCAAGCCGCGCGCGCAGCGCACGCGCGAAGAGTCGATGCCCTCGATCGAGGAGGTCCTGACCAAGGGCCAGGAGATCCTCGTCCAGGTCTCGAAAGAGCCGATCGGGTCGAAGGGCGCGCGCATCACGTCGCACATCTCGCTCCCGGGCCGTTACGTCGTCTACATGCCGACGACCGATCACATCGGCGTCTCGCGGCGCATCGAGGAGGACAAGGAGCGCCAGCGGCTCCGCGACATCGTCGCGACCGGGCGTCCGAAGGGTGCGGGCGGCTTCATCGTGCGCACCGCGTGCGAAGGCGTCAGCAAGCGCGAGATCGTGGCCGACATGCGGTTTCTCGCCCGCCTCTGGACGAGCATCGTCAAGAAGAGCAACGCGGCCAGCGCCCCAGCCCTGCTGCACGCAGATCTCGACATCGTGCTGCGCGCGGTCCGCGACCTCTTCACCAGCGACGTGAAGCAGGTCGTCGTCGACCAGCCCGACGACCACCGGCGCGTCATCGAATTCGTCGACAGCGTGCTGCAGCCGAAGCTCAAGTCGCGCGTCGAGATGTACGAGGGGATCGAGCCGATCTTCGATCACTTCGGCATCGAGAACCAGGTGAACCGCGCTCTCGAACGGCGCGTCTGGCTCAAGTCGGGCGGCTACCTGGTCTTCGACCAGACCGAGGCCCTGACCACGATCGACGTCAACACGGGGCGCTTCGTCGGAAAGAAGACCCACGAGGAGACCGTCCTCAAGACGAACCTCGAGGCCGCTCGCGTCGCGATCGACCAGCTCCGGCTGCGCAACATCGGCGGCATCATCATCATCGACTTCATCGACATGGAGAAGGCCGCGAACCGGAAGAAGGTCAGCGAGGCCCTCGCCGAGGCGGTGAAGCGCGACAAGGCCCGGACCAACATCCTGCGCATCTCCGAGCTCGGGCTCGTACAGATGACCCGCAAGCGGACACGCGACAATCTGCGCCAGCTCGTCACGACGCCGTGCACCACGTGCGGCGGCGACGGCCGACTGAAGTCCGTGGGGGCACTCGCCGCCGAGGTGCTGCGGATGGTGCGTCGTCAGGTGGCGACGGCGGCGGACGTCGAGCGGATCTCGCTCACCGTTTCGCAGGAGATCGGCGCCGCCCTGAACGGGCCGCTCCGCTCGGGCGTGGACGAGCTGATCGCGAAGCTCGGCATCCGGATGAACGTGCGCATCGACGCGAAGCTGCCGCGCGACCGTTCCGAGCTGCAGATCACCTCGGCGCCGGCCAGCAAGCACGCGCACGCCGAGGAGGCCCCGCCGCTCGCCGCGGCGTCGCCCGAGACCGCGGCCAGCGAGTCCTGAGCCGGCTCAGCCGGCTGCCGACAGCTCGCGGTCCGCTCGGCGATAGACCTCGCGCTCCGCCGACGCATCGTCGTCACGGCGCAGCACGATCGACAGCACGCGGCCCGTGCCGACGTGATAGCGCACCTGCAAGGTCGCTCCGGCGAGCCGGTCGCCGTTGCGCCGCAACGCCACGATGACCTTGCCGACGCACTGCTCGACGTCGTCGCGGTCGACCTCGTCGGGCGGCTCGACGGCGCCGCGCACGAATTCCCGCGCCGTGACCTCGAACGACGCCTCGTCCACGGGCCCGGGAGCGACCGCGCCCGGACGTCCCGCACCTTGCGCGGCTTCCGCACGCACCTGGTCGACGTCGAGGTCGATCAGAGCGAGCTGTTCCATGAGTCTTGCGCGCTCGTCTAGGAGAACTCGCAGTTTTGCCGATAGAGCATCGTGCCGAGAGGTCCCCGAGACGCTGCCGCGGAGCCCGCCGTCGTGCCGCGATTCCCGCGTGATCTCCTTGCTTTGTGACATTTCGTCAGCCTATACAGTGCCCTGCCGGTGCTTGCCCAGAGGAGGTGGTGAGATGGAGTTGCCCAAGTGCCAGAAATGCAACAACGGGTTGCTGATTCCACTCTCGGACTATGGGCAGGAGGGCGCAACGGTGATGTTCAAGGCGTGGGTCTGCACCAATCCGGATTGCGGTTTCTCGCTGCGTATCGACAAGGGTGAAGTGACCTTCGGCCGCCGGATCGAGCACAAGCACTGACGAGACCCGGCCGGCACAGGAGGCCGACGAAGCGTTTCGAGACACCGGACCGATGGGCGCCCCGACCGAGCCACCTTCGCGAACGCGCTGGCCGGCGCCCTGCTCTGCCAGCCGTGTGAGCGCGTGACCGATCGTCCGCCGATGCGGCCCGCGTCCCGATCCTCGACGGCGCGGAAGACCCGGAGAAAGATCCCTCCGGACCGCATCATGTGCGCCGCCCAGGCGGTGAAGCGTGTCCGGTCCGGGGATCACATCTTCATCGGGTCGGGCTGCGCGGAGCCGCAGAATCTCGTCCGCGCCCTGGCCGAGAACGAGGACGTCGTCGAGGGCGAGATCCTGCACATCCTGACCCTCGGCGTCGCGCCCTACGCCGACCCGCGGTTTCCGGGACGCTTCCGCCACAACGCGCTGTTCATCGGGGCCAACGTCCGCGACGCCGTCTACGCGGGGCTCGCGGACTACACCCCCGTGTTCCTGTCGGAGATCCCGGGGCTGTTCCGCAGCGGACGTCTCGGCGTCGACGTCGCGCTGATCACGGTGTCCCCGCCGGACCGCGCGGGCTACGTGAGCCTCGGCATCTCGGTGGACGTCGTGAAGAGCGCCATCGAGTCGGCCGACGTGGTGCTCGCCGAGGTGAACGCGGCGATGCCGCGGACGCACGGCGACAGCTTCGTGCACGTCTCCGAGATCGACGCATTCGTCGAGTCCGACGCAGCGCTTCTCGAGCTGCCCGTGGTCGAGCCGGACCCCGTCGCCCGGGAGATCGCGCGCAACGTCGCGAGCCTGATCCCGGACGGCGCGACGCTCCAGACCGGCATCGGCGAGATCCCGCACGCCCTGACGCCGTTCCTCGCCGACAAGCACGACCTCGGCATCCACACCGAGATGCTGTCGGACGGGGTCGTGGACCTCATCGAGGCGGGGGTGGTCACCGGGCTCCGCAAGAGCATCCATCGCGGCAAGGTCGTCACGTCCTTCTGCATGGGAAGCCGTCGGCTCTACGACTACGTCGACGACAACCCGATCTTCGAGTTCCTCGGCGTCGACTGGGTCAACGACCCGTTCGTCATCTCGCGTCACGACGACATGGTCGCGATCAACTCGGCGATCCAGGTCGACCTCACGGGGCAGGTGTGCGCCGACTCGATCGGACACAAGTTCTTCAGCGGCATCGGAGGACAGGCGGACTTCATCCGCGGCGCGAGCCGCTCGCGCGGCGGCAAGCCGATCATCGCGATCCGCTCGACGGCGGAGGACGACACCGTGTCGCGCATCGTCCCGGTGCTGAGCGAGGGCGCCGGCATCGTGACGTCGCGCGGCGACGTGCACTACGTCGTGACGGAGTACGGCGTCGCGAACCTCTACGGACGCACCGTCCGCGAGCGCACCCTCGCCCTGATCTCGATCGCGCATCCGAGCTTTCGCCAGGAGCTGCTCGACGCCGCCAAGGCCCGGCACTACGTGATGCCGTCGCAGCTTCCGATGCCGGCGACGGGACGGCCGTATCCCGTCGAGACGGTGATGGAGGGCGCGCTCAAGGACGGCCGTCGCGTGCTCTTCCGGCCGCTGCGTCCGGACGACGAGCGTGCCCTGCGCGACTTCTTCCACTCGCACTCGGACGAAACGGTGTATCTCCGCTACGGCACGCCGCTGAAGCGGCTCGCGCCCAAGCAGGTGCAGCACTTCGTCACGCTGGACTACGACCAGCGCATGGCGCTCGGCGCCTTCGTCGCGCCGAGCGACGCCCGCGGCAGCGACCTCGATCGCCTGATCGGCATCGCCCGCTACGACCTCGATCCGAGCACCAACCTCGCCGAGTGCGCGTTCGTCATCCACGACGACTTCCAGGGCCAGGGACTCGGCACCCAGCTCCTGCTCAAGCTGATGCGCTATGCGCGCTCGCGCCAGATCGACGGCTTCACCGCCCAGGTGCTCGCGCGAAACGTCCGGATGATGCGCGTGTTCGCGAAGTCGTGCTCTCCGATGACGAGCCGCCTCGTCGACGGGAACTACGAGCTCGCGTTCCGCTTCAGCCAGATCGACAAGGCGCGGCGCCAGGAGGCTCGCGAAGCCGCCGCCAAGGCGGACGGCACCGGCTCGTCCACCTCGGGGTCCGCGAGGAGCGCGCGTTCCGCCGAAGGCTCGGGGACGGCCGGATCCTGATCGCAGGTCGTGACGGTCTCCAGCTGACCGTCCGATCGCAGCACCACCTCGCCCGCCTCGCCCGTCTCGAGCCAGCGTGCACCGCCGCGCCGCCAGCGCTCGCGCACCTCGCTCGCCGGGAAGTGGAAGCGGTTGCTCCGCCCCAGCGACGCGACGGCCAGCCCCGGCTGGACGCGCGCGACCAGCGCGCGCGTGCTCGACGTGCGGCTGCCGTGGTGCGGCACCTTGACGGTCGTCGCGGCGACGCCCGGCGACGCGCGCAGCAGCGCGGACTCGCCCGGCGCCTGCAGATCGCCCGTCAGCAGCACGCGCGACGCGCCGTGCGTGACCAGCAGCGCCAGCGAGGCGTCGTTGTCGCTGGTGTCGTGAAGCGACTCTCCGGGATGGACGACGCGCAGGGCCGACGCCGCGGCGCCGAGCGGACGATCCGATGCACGCAGGGTCCTTCGCAGGATCGCGTGCGCATCGAGGGTGTCGGAGAGCGCGCGAAACGTCGCGTTGTCGGCGCGCCGTCCGCTCGACCAGAACTCGCGCACCGGCAGGGCCTCGATGACCGACGCGAGCCCGCCGTAGTGATCGAAGTGCGGATGCGTCAGCGCAATCGCGTCGAGCGCCGCGATTCCGGCGCGTCGCAGCACGGGAACGACGACGCGCTCGCCCGGATCCAGTGCTCCAGCGAGCCCGCCACCGTCGACGAGGACGGTCGCTCCGTCGCCGGGAAGGCGCACCACGATCGCGTCCCCCTGCCCCACGTCGAGAAACCGGACCTCGAGGACCGGCTCGAGCGCGACGACCAACGCCTGTCCCGCGCGCAGAAGGAGCACCGCGCACGCCAGCGCGACGAGACCACGCCGCAGCGGCCCGCGTGACGCCGCCAGCGCCGCGAGCGGCACCGTCAAGCACGCGACGTCGAGCGGCGACGCGAGCGCGACGTCGAGCGCGCACCAGCGGCTCGGCGCGAGCCACTCGACGAAGACGTCGGCGGGCCCCACGCACCACGATGCGGCGACGAAGAGCGCTCCGGCCGCCGCACCGGAGAACGGCAGCAGCACCGTCCCGGCGAGCGCCGTGAGCAGCCCCAGGGTCCCGACCAGGGGCACGACGACGAGGTTCGCGAGCACGCCGAGCGTCGCGATCGTTCCGAAGTGGTACGCCGTGATCGGCCCCGTGGCGATGCCCGCCGCGAGCGCTGCGACCACTCCGCCGGCGACGGCGCCGACGACGCGTCCCCGCGTCGTCGAAGGATCGAGCCAGCGGCCACCCGACGCCGCGCGCCACGCGTCCCAGCGACGACCGACAGCGACCAGACCCGCGACCGCGACGAACGACAGCTGGAACGACGGGTCCGCGGCGACGCCGGGATCGAGCACGCACAGAACGATCGCGGCCGCCGCGAGCGCCGTCCACAGCTCGGCGCGCCGCAGCAGGACCACGCCGCCCAGCGACAACGCCGCCATCACGAGAGAGCGCAGCGTCGCGACGGCGCCGCCGCTCAGCAGCGCGTAGAGTGACGCGGGCAGCAGGGCCGCCAGCGCCGCCGGCCGCACGACGAGAATCCGCGCGGCGAGCCACGGCCACCGCGCGAGCAGACGTCGCGCGACGGCGAAGCACGCCGTCGCGACCACCGCGATGTGCAGTCCCGACACGGACAGCACGTGTGCCGTGCCGGTGCGCGCATACGCACGACGCAGGGCCTGGGGAATCTCGCCCTGATCGCCGTAGATCAACGCGGCGAGCACCGCGCGCGAGGCACGGTCGGACACCGCATGCTCGAGCGCTGCCGCGATGCGACGCCTTGCCGTCGCGAGCGCGGCCTCGAGATCGAGCCACGGCCGCGCCGCATCGACGACCTCCCAGCCGCGGTCGCTGCCTGCCGATCCGGTGGCGACCACGCCCTGCCGCCACATCGCGCGCGCATAGCCGTCCGCTCCGGTGTTGCAGAAGCCGCGCGGCACGCGCAGGGTCGCGAGCCGTCCGCGGACGGATTCGCCTACCCGCCACTCGCGTCCGGTGCTCCACAGCGTGACCCGCACGCGCCGGCCGCGCCGCACCGGAGATGCATCTGTCGTCAAGACCAGATCGAGGGCGACCGCCCCGGTGCCGTCACGCGCGCGCTGCGGGCGCACCGCGGCGATGCGCCCGACGAGCTGCACCGGGCCGGACGCGAATGCCGCCGCGTACGCCTCGCGCGCCGCGTCCGATCGCGCCACCTGCGCCGTCCCCATTCCCGCCGCGACGGCGACGAGCGCCAGCGCAGTTCCCGCACGGCGATGGCGGAGCCAGAGAGCCGGACACGAGAGCGCGACGCCGGCGCAGATCGCAGCGGTCGCCGCCGCGTGCCACCCCGCCGCCGTCTGACCGACGACGAGTCCGACCGCGAGCAGCGGCAGCCACCACGGCCACGGCAGTGGACGACGCGCCGACAGCGGCCGCGACACGCTCAGCGGATCCCTCGCACCTCCGGGCACTCGCGCGCCGTCCCCTCCGGCGACAGGGCACGCGTAGCGATCGGGCGCGCATCAGGTCGCGGCGTCGGGCTCCAGGGCGCTCTTGATGCGCTCGGCGAGCGCGCGGCCGAATCCCGGCAGCGCCTCGATCTCCTCGATCGCCGCCGCACGGACGCGGGTCAGGCTGCCGAAGTGCCGCAGCAGCGCGCGGCGCCGCTCGTCACCGATGCCGGCGATCGCCTGCAGCGGCGACGCCTGCAGCCGGGCGCGGTCGCGCAGCTTCTGGTGGTACGTGATGGCAAAACGGTGCGCCTCGTCCCGTACGCGCTGGAGCAGGAAGAGCGCGCTCGAGTTTCGCGCGAGGATCACCGGGTTCACGCGGCCCGGCAGGAACACGCGCTCCTCGAGACGCTCGATCTCGGGCGACGTGGGGCTGCGCTCGACGCGCATCTTCGCCAGGCCCACGACCTCGAGGCCGGTGATGCCGAGATCCGTGCACACCGCCGTCGCGACGCCGAGCTGACCGCGGCCACCGTCGATCACCAGCAGGTCCGGCAGGTCGTTCTTCTCGAGCCCTGCGCGCAGACGGCGCTCGAGCACCTCGCGCATGCTCGCGAAGTCGTCCGTTCCGACGACCGTCCGGATGCGGAAACGCCGGTAGCGTCCGGGGTCGGAACGACCCTCGTCGAACGACACGACGGATCCCACGGTCTCGCCGCCCTGGAACGTGGAGATGTCCACGCACTCGATACGCTTCGGCGGATTGCGGAGCTGCAGACGCTCCTGCAGCTCGCGCGCGGTCTTCTCGGAGCGCTCCTCGTCGTCGCGTCGCTCCAGGAAGGCCTGGCGCGCGTTGGCCTGCGCGAGCTCGACCAGCCGGACCTTCTCGCCGCGCCGCGGAACGAGGATCGCGACGATGCGGCCCTTGCGCTCGCGCAGCAGCTCTGCGCGCGGCTCCGCGTCGTCGATGCCGAGCGGCAGCAGGATCTCGTCCGGCACGAAGCGCTCGCCCTGATAGAACTGCGTGAGCAGCGACGACAGCACCTCCTCGTCGGGCAGCTCCCAGTCCGCGAAGCCGAACGACTGGTTCGCGGTCAACTTGCCCGAGCGGATCATCAGCACCTGCGCCTCGATGGAGCCGCCTTCGCGGTAGAGCCCGAAGACGTCGCAGTCACCGCCGCCGTGGCGTACCGCGCCCTGACGCTCCGCGGTCTTCTCGATCGCGCGCAGCTGGTCGCGGAAGCGCGCCGCGTCCTCGAAGCGCATCGCGTCGGACGCATCGCGCATGCGCTTCTGGAGGAGCGTGCGCAGCTGCGAATCCTTGCCTTCGAGCAGCAGCGTGACCGCACGCAGATGCTGCTCGTACTCCGCACGATCCACGGGGAGCACGCACGGGCCGAGGCAGCGCTTGATCTGGTGCTCGAGACACGGGCGCGTGCGGTTGCGGAACACGGGATCGCTGCAGGTGCGCAGCGGAAACACCTTGCGGATCACGTCGAGCGTGTCGCGCACCGCCGACGCCGAGTGGAACGGCCCGAAGTAGCGGCTGCCGTCGCGCGCGATCTTGCGCGTCACCAGCACCCGCGGCCACGGGTCGCTGCTCGTGATCTTGACGCTGACGTAGGACTTGTCGTCCTTGAGACGGATGTTGTAGCGCGGCTTGTACTGCTTGATCAGGTTGTTCTCGAGGATCAGCGCTTCCTTCTCGTTGCGCGTGACCAGACACTCGAGATCGCCGACCCGACGCACCAGGAACTGCACCTGGTGGCGCTCGTCGCCGCCGCGGAAGTAGCTCTGCACGCGCGGACGAAGACTCTTCGCCTTGCCGACGTAGATGACCTTCCCGGCGCGGTCCTTGAGCAGGTAGACGCCGGGCTCGGTCGGCACCGTGGCGATCTTCGCCGCGAGTCGCTCGCCGGGCTCGTCGTCCTGCTCGTCGTCGCGCGCCTCGGCGCGCTCGTCCTGTGGATCGGTCGTCACCCGCCGCCGAGGTTAACCGTCGCCGCGGCGACGTGCAGGCAACCGCGCCGTCGGGCGGCGTCGTGCAGAGGAGCGCTCCGTCAGCCGGGTGCGCGACGCCGGCCCGCGCCGCGTGCGGAGCCACCGCGACCGCGTCGAGCGCCGGCGCTTGCGACGGCCGCCGCGGGCTTGCCACCTCGCCCCGGCGTCGCGCCTCCGGGATCGGCACCGCTCTCGAGCGCGTGCAGCCGGTCGCGCAGCTCGGCCGCGCGCTCGAAGTCGAGCGCCTCCGCCGCTTCGTGCATCGCTTGCCGGATCTCCGCCGCGAGGCGCGGCAGGTCGCGGCCCTTCGCGTCGCGCGCGGCGAGCTCCTCGGGACTCAGCGCCGGCACGGTCGAGTAGTCGGCCTCGTAGATCTCGACCAGCGGCGATCCGACCGCCTTCACGATCGACTCCGGCGTGATCCCGTTCTCCTCGTTGTACGCGCGCTGGATCTCGCGCCGGCGGTTGGTCTCGTCGATCGCGTTGCGCATCGAGTCGGTGACGTGGTCGGCGTACATGATGACGAGGCCGTTCAGGTTGCGCGCCGCGCGGCCGATGGTCTGGATCAGCGAGCGCGTCGAGCGCAGATAGCCTTCCTTGTCGGCGTCGAGGATCGCGACCAGCGAGACCTCGGGGATGTCGAGCCCCTCGCGCAGCAAATTGATGCCGACCAGCACGTCGAACTCGCCGCGGCGCAGCGCACGGATGATCTCGACGCGCTCGATGGTGTCGACGTCGGCGTGGATGTAGCGCACGCGCACCCCGACGTCCTGCAGGTAGTCGGTGAGATCCTCGGCCATCTTCTTGGTGAGCGTCGTGACCAGCACGCGCTCGCTGAGCTCGACGCGCTTGCGGATCTCCTCGAGCAGGTCGTCGACCTGCTCGCGCGCGCCGCGCACCTCGATCTGCGGGTCCATGAGTCCCGTCGGCCGGATCACCTGCTCGACCACGACGCCGCCGCTCTTCTGCAGCTCGTAGTCGCCCGGCGTGGCCGACACGTACACCGCCTGACCGACGAGGCCCTCGAACTCCTGGAAGTTCAGCGGACGGTTGTCGAGCGCCGACGGCAGCCGGAACCCGTACTCGACCAGCGTCGACTTGCGCGAGCGGTCGCCGCGGTACATGCCGCCGACCTGCGGGATCGTCACGTGGCTCTCGTCGACGAAGAGCACGAAGTCCTTCGGGAAGTAGTGCAGCAAGGTCGACGGCGGAGAGCCGGGCTCGCGTCCGTCGAGGTGCCGCGAGTAGTTCTCGATGCCGTTGCAGAAGCCCATCTCGGCGAGCATCTCGAGGTCGAAGTTGGTGCGCTGCTCGATGCGCTGCGCCTCGAGCAGCTTGCCCTCGGCGCGCAGCTCGGCGAGACGCTCCGCGAGCTCCTGCCGGATCGCGCCGACCGCGTCGTCGAGGCGGTCGCGCGTCGTGACGTAGTGGCTCGCGGGATAGATCGCGACGCGTGACAACCCCTTCAGCGTCTTGCCGCGCAGCGGGTCGAACTCGGCGATCGACTCGATCTCGTCGCCGAAGAACTCGACGCGCAGCGCGGACGCGTCCTCGTACGCAGGAAAGATCTCGACCACGTCGCCGCGCACGCGAAACGTCCCGCGGTGGAAGTCGACGTCGTTGCGCTGGTACTGGATGTCGATCAGCTTGCGCAGCAGCTTGTCGCGGTCGAGGCGCGCGCCGCGCTCGAGAAAGACCAGCATCTCGAAGTACTTCTCGGGCGAGCCGAGGCCGTAGATGCACGACACGCTGGCGACGATCAGCACGTCGTTGCGCTCGAGCAGCGCCTTGGTCGCCGAGTGGCGCATCTTGTCGATCTCGTCGTTGATCGACGAGTCCTTCTCGATGAAGGTGTCGGTCGACGGGACGTACGCCTCGGGCTGGTAGTAGTCGTAGTAGCTGACGAAGTAGCGTACGCCGTTGTCGGGGAAGAACTCCTTGAACTCCCCGTAGAGCTGCGCCGCGAGAGTCTTGTTGGGCGCGATCACCAGCGCCGGACGGTTCACGCGCGCGATGACGTTCGCCATCGTGAGCGTCTTGCCCGAGCCGGTGACGCCGAGCAGCGTCTGGTACTTGACGCCGGCGTCGAGGCCGTGCGTCAGCTCCTCGATCGCGCGCGGCTGGTCGCCGCGCGGCTCGAAGGGGGCCTGCAGACGGAACGTCCCCGGACGCTCGTCCGAACCCGCGTCGCTCAACGAACCCGGCTCCGCGGTCTGCCGATCGTGCTCACTCCGCCGGGAAGACCCATACGCCGCCGTCCTCGACCAGGAACGACAGCGCGTCCTCGCCGTACATGCCGTCCGCGTCGGCGAGATGGTTCAGGAACAGCGTCTGGCTCCCGTAGCCCCGATTGTGGACCTGGCAGTAGAAGCTGCCGCCCTGCCCGTATCCGTAGCCGCCACCGACGACGCCGACGTACATGCCCGGTGCCGGCTGGTACGACGGCACGACGCGCCGCGGGTTCATGATGCCGCCTCCGAGCGAGCCGGCCGGGTTGAGCGGCGTGGGGCCAGCGGGGTTGAGCGGCGTCGGGCCTGCCGGGCCGTACAGCGGCGGCTGCGGACGCACGCCGACGGAGTGGCCGCCGATCTGCGGACGTCCGTCGCGACCCGGCTGTGTCGCCGCCGCCTGCGACGCGGCGACGAGAACGACGAGTGCTGCCGAGGCCAGCACCCGCACCGTTCGTCTGAACGTGAATCCAGTGGTCGTCATTGGCCCTTCCCGCTCTTCCAGCGCCGGTACTTGTCCTCGAAGTCGCGCCGCTGGTCCGGAGACATCTGGCGATACTTCTCGTAGTTCTGCTGGACGCGGGCGCGCTCACCCGGGTCCATTCCCCGCCAGCTCTCGTAGCTCCGATCCATGCGCTGCCGGCCCGACTCTGGCAAGCGCTGATACCGCTGCAGATTCTCGAGTGCGCGCTGCCGGTCGTTGGGGCTCAGATCCTGCCAGCTCTGCACCGGACGCGCGCCGCGCATCGGGCGGGACCACGCCGGCGTCGCGTGCAGCGTCGCGACGACGATCGTCGCGCCGAGCATCGCCGCCACGATTCGACGGGTCGCGAGCTCCGTCATCGGACCGCGCCCCTCAGCCCGCGCCGCCGTCGTCCGGCTGGTCGTCCGCGCCGTGGTCGGCGAGCACGGCGTCGAGATGGCGCAGCTCCTCGAGCTTCCGGAAGATCGGGTAATTCAGGAACATGTCCGGACGCTCGAGCAGCTCGCGCGGCGGGTCGAGCTCGTTCACCGCGACGGCCTCCGCCGGCTGCTCCTCCTGCGGCGTCGCGGCGTCCGGAGCGGCCTTCTGATCGGCGCGCCGCGCCACCTGCTCCTTCGCGGCGGCGTCGTCGGATCCGCTCTTCGCGACGCGCGTCGCCGGGTGCTGCGCCTGCTTCGCGACCACGTCCTTCGCTGCGGGTGCGGACGCGCCCGCTGGCGCCTTCGCGGTTCGGGCATCGCGCGCTCCGGGCGTACCCACCGGCGGACGCGGCGCGAAGACCAGGAGGGCGAGTCCGGCGGCGAGCGCGAGCCCGGCCGACGCGCCCGCCCACAGCCAGCGCCGGGGAGCGCGTGGCCGCCGCGACACCGAGCCCGGACGCGTCGCGCCGCTGCGCACTCTCCCCGTGTGCGGCGTCTCCGGAACATCTGCGACGACGCGATTCCACAGGTCGTCGAATCGCGCCGCCCCGGCCTCGACTCCGGCCACCGCGAAATGCCGCGCGACGATGCGCCGGGTCGCCTCGAGCTCCGACAGCTCCAGCGTGCACGCCGCGCAGGACGCGAGGTGATGCTCCACCTCCCGCCGCTCGGCTTCCGCCAGCTCTCCGTCGAGCAGGGCCACGATCGACCCGGTCACCGTCTCGCAGCTCATCGATGATCGTCCTCGAGATACCCCTTCAAACCCGCCTTGAGGCGTTGAGTTGCGCGGAAAATCAGGCTCTTCACCGCCTGCTCCGAGCACGAGAGGATCTCGCCGATCTGCTGATAGCGGAGCTCCTCCACGCGGCTCAAGACGAGCGCCGTGCGCTGCGCCTCGGGAAGCTCCCGGATCAGCTCGGCGACGCGCTCCTCGAGCTCGCGCTGCGCGCTGTAGGACTCGCCCTCGCGCGGCAGCGGGTCGCTGGGATCCCACCCCGGCTCGTCGCCGTCCCGATCGGCGTCGGGGTCGACGCGCGACCGGTAGTCGTGCCGCCGGACCTCGTTCAGGCAAAGATTGTGGGCGATCGTGTAGAGCCAGGTCGAGAACTTCGCCCGCGGCTCGTAGCGCTCGCGCGTCCGGTAGACCTGCAGGAACACGTCCTGCGTCAGCTCGTCCGCGCGCGCGGACGAGCCCACGAAGCCCGCCGCGAAGCGCGCCACCGCGCCCGCGTGCTTCTCGAACAGCTGCCGGAAGGCCTCGCGGTCGCCTTCCTGCACGCGAAGCATCAGCGCCGTGTCGGGATCTGCGCTCGGATCCAAGTTGGGTAATCCTGATAACCCGCCAGCGGCCCGGAGGTCGCGCGCCGGTACGGCGGTTCGGGTGCCATGGGTTCAGTTTGCCCCACTCGGATGTATATTGGCGAGCCATGCGCAAACGCGGCAACGATGCGTCGCGCGACGGCGATGCCGCGGCCCTGCCGACGTTGCCCGAGCACCTGCAGCGCATCCAGGACTATCTGCGCGGCTGCGGGCTGCTCGCGTTTCCGGGCAACGAGTCGCCGCTGCGCCGCCAGCTCGCCGACTTCCTCGAGGCGCACGACGCCGAGATCGTCGAGACCTGGACCACGACCATCGCGCAGGGATTGCACATCGAGTCCGGACGCCGGGACGACCTCGCGAAGGACATCGCGGTCGCCCAGAAGCGCTGGAGCGCGCACATCCGCGATCCGGAGGACATCGAGACCTACGTCGTGCTGCGCGAGCACGCGCGCGGCGGCTTCATCTCGAAGCACATGCCGTCGCGCTTTCTCGCGAGCCAGCTCAAGATGCGGCAGATCATCGTCGACCTGCTGCGCCGCGAGCTGCGCGGCAACACCGACCTTCCCGAGCTGATCGCCCTGCTCGACCAGGAGTTCTGGGAGCGCGTGCTGCACATCACCGACTTCTTCGTCGAGGGACGGCAGCGCGAGGTCGCGGAGCGCAACCGCGAGATCGAGGACCAGGCGGAGAGCTACCGGCGCTCGGTCGACTCCGCGCCGACGCCGATGCTCGGGGTACGTGCCGACACCGGCGAGGTTTACAGCGCGAACCAGGTCGCGGAGCGCGAGTTCGGCAGCGACGTGCGCGGACGCGCGCTGTGGGATCTGCACCCCGAGTCGGAGCGCGCGACGGTGCGCGAGCTGGTCGCCGAGACGCTGCGCAACGCCCAGGCCGGGCGCCGCAACCTGCACCTCGAGCGCGCCGGACGCACGCTGCTGCCCGTCGACGTGCGCGCGGCGCTGATCGAGTTCGGTTACCACCACTCGCTGCAGGTCATCTACATCGATCTGTCGGAGCGCCGGCAGCTGGAGTTCCAGCTGATCCAATCGGAGAAGATGGCCGCGATCGGCCAGCTCGCGGCCGGCATCGCGCACGAGATCCGCAACCCGCTCGCGATCATCACCAACGCGCTCTACGACCTCGGCGCGCTGCTCGAGAGCCCGTGCGCCGAGGTGCGCGAGGACCTGCAGATCGCCAACGCCGAGATGGCGCGCGCGCAGGAGATCATCAGCAACCTGCTCGAGTTCTCGCGCGACAACAAGACCGAGGTCCAGGCGGTCGATCTGAACGCTCTCGTCGAGCGCACGCTCAAGCTGATGAACAAGTACCTCCAGAACAACGGCGTACGCGCGAACCAGGTGCAGGGTGCGGTCGAGGCCGTCGACGTCAACGAGAACGGGATGCGCCAGGTGCTGCTCAACCTGATCACCAACGCCGTGCAGGCGATGCCGAGCGGCGGCGAGCTGCGGATCGAGACGTCGTCGCGGCTGGACGGACGCGTCCGCCTCGAGATCTCCGACACCGGGGTCGGCATCCCCG
Organism: Binatia bacterium; assembly: GCA_046327915.1. Classification (GTDB taxonomy): domain Bacteria; phylum Desulfobacterota; class Binatia; order UBA12015; family UBA12015; genus VGTK01. Next base: position 104,362 of record JAXLXO010000009.1, read on the forward strand.
CGGAGCGTCTCGGCCGGATCTTCGATCCGTTCTTCACCACCAAGGCTCCCGGCGAGGGCACCGGGCTCGGGCTGTCGATGGTCCATCGCGTGGTGAACAACGCCGGGGGGGACATCGAGGTCGTGAGCTCGCCGGAGAGCGGCACGACGTTCATCATCGACCTGCCCGTGCACCAGCCGAGCCTGATGCTGGACATCGACGAAGCCGCATCGCGCGGCGCGCTGAACGGAGACGAGCCGTGAGCGCGCACATCCTGCTGGTCGAGGACGAGGCCAACATGGTGCGGACGCTGAGCCGCATCCTCGAGCGCGCGGGCTACGTCGTCGCGACCGCCGCCAACGGGAAAGAGGCCCTCGCCATCCTCGACCGCGACGTGATCGACGTCCTGATCACCGACCTCAACATGCCGGTGATGGACGGCATGGCGCTGTTGCGCGCGATGCAGGAGCTGGTGTCGCGCCCGGCGACGGTGGTGCTGACCGGGTACGGGACGATCCAGAGCGCCGTCGACGCGATGAAGCTCGGGGCGTCGGACTACCTCATCAAGCCGTGCAACCCCGACGAGCTGAAGATCGTCATCGAGCGCCAGCTCGAGCTGCGCTCGCTGCGCCGCGAGGTCACCAACCTCAAGCGCGAAGTACAGCGGTACCAGCGCTACGGCGAGATGATCGGCGACGATCCGGCGATGCAGAAGATCTACGGCACGATCGAGACCGTCAGCCGGAACAAGAGCACCGTGCTCATCACCGGCGCGAGCGGCACCGGCAAGGAGCTCGTCGCGCGCACGCTGCACGACCGCTCGCCGTGGTCCAAGGGCCCGTTCGTCGCGGTGAACTGCGGCGCGTTCAGCGAGTCGCTGCTCGACAGCCAGCTCTTCGGGCACCGGCGCGGCTCGTTCACCGGTGCGCTCACCGACCAGGAGGGCGTCTTCCAGGCGGCGACCGGCGGCACGCTGTTCCTCGACGAGGTGTCCGAGATCCCGCTCGCGCTGCAGGGCAAGTTCCTGCGCGCGATCCAGGAGCGCGAGATCGTGCCGCTCGGCATGACCCGCCCCGTCAAGGTCGACGTTCGCCTGATCGCCGCGAGCAACAAGGACCTGCGCGAGCAGGTGCGTCTCGGCCTGTTCCGCGAGGACCTCTTCTACCGGCTGAACGTCGTCAACCTCCATCTGCCGCCGCTCGCGGAGCGCCGCGGCGACATCCCGGCGCTGATCGACCACTTCGTCCGGTTCTTCTCGCGGCAGTACGGCGTGCCGCCGAAGCACATCTCCCCCGATGCGCGCGATCGCCTGATCGCGCACGACTGGCCGGGCAACATCCGGGAGCTGCAGAACACCATCGAGCGGGCGTTCGCGATCACCACGGGAGACACGATCGAGCTCGAGGACATCGCCGCGGGCCTGCCGCCCGTCGGCGCGGTTCCACCGCGACCGCTCCCGAAGCCGGCCCTCGAAACCGTCGATGGAGATGGCGCCGGCTGGTCCGACGACGACGAGACTTCGCTCGGCGGCGAGCAGGCGCCCGCCTCGCCCTCGCCAGAGTCGAGCACGTCGCCACCGGTCGCCGAGCTGCCGGTGATCTCGCTCGAGGAGGCCGAACGGCGCGCGATCGCGGCGGCGCTGCTCCAGTCCCGCGGCAACAAGAACGAGGCGGCCCGCATCCTCCACATCGACCGGCAACGGCTGTACCGGAAGATGGAGAAGTATCGTTTGTCGTAACCCGCCGGTAACTTGCGACAGCCGTGCGTGCGTGCGAAGCGGTGAATTGGCACTGAGAGTGCCGCACGGGCAGTGCAAAGACCTCCTCGAGAGCGCGATCCACGTGGCACGAAAACTGCGGAACCTTCAGACCCGATGACCACCTGCATGAAGGTCCTCGTCGCGACCGCCAGCAGCAACCTGCAGAAGCTCATCTGCCGGATGCTGCAACGAAGCGGTTACACCACCGACGAGGTCGACTCCGCCGAGGCCGCGCTCGAGGCCGCCCGCAGCTCCGAGTACAAGGCGGTGGTCACCGACATGCACCTGCCGGACTGCTGCGGCGCCACCCTGGTGAACCGGATGCGCGAGGCGGGTGTCGCGACGCCGGCGATCCTGCTGGTCGAGGCCGAGACGCCGCGCGTCCGCGAGGCGGCGAGCCTTCTCGACGCCACCCAGTGCCTGCGCTCCCCGGACCTCGAGCGCCTGGGCGAGGTCATCGCGCTCGCGCGGTCGAGCGCCGCCGCCGACGACGACCCGCAGCTGCGCGAAGCCTGATCCGGACCGCGCGCGCGTCTCAGGTCGAGTACGCCGAGTTCAGGTCGACGTAGTCCTTCGACAGGTCGCTGCTGAGCAGACGCGCCGTGCCCTTGCCCCGGCCGACGACGATGGTCACGTCGAACTCCGGATCGGCCATCACCGCGCGCGCCTTCTCGCGCGCCGGCGCGACACCGGCGCCGCGCCGGAACACCTCGACGCCGCCGATGCGGATCGAGACCTTCGCCGGGTCGACCGCGACGCCGCTGTAGCCGACGGCGCACGCGATCCGACCCCAGTTCGGATCACAGCCGAAGAACGCCGTCTTGACGAGCTGCGAGCTTCCGACCGCACGCACGATGCGCTCGGCGTCGCGATCGCTCGCGGCACCGCGCACGAGGATCTGCACGGCCTTTGTCGCGCCTTCGCCGTCGAGCGCGACGAGACGCGCGATCTCGCCGGCGACCTCGGCGACCGCGCGCGCGAGCGCCTTGCGCGCAGCACCGTCGCCGGTGATCGTCGCGTTGCCCGCTGCGCCGCTCGCGAGCAGGAAGAGCGTGTCGTTGGTGCTCGAGTCGCCGTCCACGGTGAGCTCGTTGAACGGACGCGCCGCCACCTCGCGAGCGAGCCACGCCGCCGTGCGCCGGTCGACCGCGGCGTCGGTGACGACGTAGACCAGCAGCGTCGCCATGTTCGGCGAGATCATCCCGGCGCCCTTGCCGATGCCGGCGACGGTCACCGTCTTGCCCCCGACCCGTGCCTTCGCCGTCGCAACCTTGGGAAAGGCGTCGGTGGTCATGATCGCGCGTGCGAAACGCCACAGCCCGTCCGGCGTCGCGTCGGCGACGGCGCGCTCGATCCCCGGACCCAGCCGATCCATCGGCAGCTCGACGCCGATCATGCCGGTCGACGACGGGGCGACCATCGTCGGCGCGATGCCGAGCGCCTTCGCCGCCGTCGCGCACATGCCGCGCGCGTCGGCGAGCCCCTGCCTGCCGGTGCAGGCGTTGGCGTTGCCGCTGTTGACGATCACCGCCTGCAGCTTGCCGTCCTTCACGCGCTCCCGCCCGACGGTGACCGGCGCCGCGCAGAACGTGTTGCGCGTGAACACCGCTCCGGCCGCGGCCGGGCGATCCGCGACCACGATGCCGCAATCGGGAAGTCCGCTCTTCTTGACGCCCGCAACCACGCCGCCGAAGCGGAAGCCGGGAACGAGGATCTCGCGCTCGACGACGTCACGCTTCACGAGCGCACCACCCGCGTTCCCACCGAGTTCGACTTCGCCATTGCGTGAATCGCTCCCCTCTCCGGCCGATGCCGTGCACGACGCAGGCCGCCTCGCGACCGGCGTGCCGCGGCATCAATACCAGACCGCCCGCGATCGCAAACGCCGGCGCACCGCGCGACGAGCTACTCGTCGAGCGCGTCGTCCCACGCGGACGCGGCACCCGCCGGAGCCTGACAGAGCACGATCGCGAGCCCGTCGGGATCGCGCACGACGCACGAGCGCACGCCCGGCGCGTGGTCGGTGAGCGTGCGGTCCTCGATGGTGACGCCGCGGTCGCGCAGCGAGTGCAGCGTGGACGAAAGGTCGTCGACCGCAAGCGCCAGATGCGCGACCAGCGGCGAGGCCGACGGGGCGACGCCGCGCCGGTGCAGCAGCTGCAGCAGGAAGCCCTCGCGGCGCAGCAGCACCGCGTCGACGTCGTGCTCGCCCGCTCCGAGGACCATGCCGACGCGCGCGGCGTCCAACGCCTCCTCGTCCACGACCGCGAAGCCGAGAGCGTCGCGATAGAACCCGAGCGCGCGCTCGAGGTCGCTCACGCCGAGCGCCACGTGCAGCATGCGAACGATCGCCATCCCGGGTCCCTCTGTACCCCATCCGCCGCGGAGCGACACGCCCGGCGCGAATCCGCGCTTGACGTGCGGCGCCCGGCCTCAGAATCCGGGGGGCGGCGTCGGCAGAGCGCCCCGCTCGACGGCGCGCCGGTACTCGTCGAGCAGCGCGCGCAACGCTGCGATCGGGAAGCCGTTCCACGCGTCCGGCGCGTCGGTGAGTTTCGCCGACGCCGCCTCGGCCTTGCGCAGCGCCGGGGCCCCGCGACCGCGGGCACCGTGATGCCACGCGACCGCGGCCTGGATGATGCCCTGCAGGATGCGCCGGGGCTCACCGGTCGCCTCACGCCACGGCGGCTCGAGGACCTCGTGCACCTCGAAGTACAGCGCCGCCGCGAAGAGCACCCGCGCCTGGGCGAGACGCGTCGCGAGATCCTCGCCGCGCGGCACGCGCGCGAGCGCCGCGCGATAGCTCAGGAGGACCTCGCGCGCGCGCCGTCGTTGCGCGGGGTCGCCGGCGAGCACCGTGAGGTCGGGCGGAGCTGCGACGTCGCCGTCGCCGTCGAGCGCCGCGACGTCCCGGAGCGCCGCGCCCACCGCCGCGGCGCCGCCCGGGGCGGCGAGATCCGCGAGCAGGCGGTCGACGAGCGCGTCGCGCACGGCGAGGTTCAGCGACGAGGGATCGCGCGGCTCTGCATCGGACACGAGTTTACTCTCCTCGCGGCCATCGGTACCTCGTAGCGCGATGAGCCGCAGCGGCAGCGAAGCACGCGCGCCCGGCGACGACACGCTCGCCATGGCGACGGTCGCCGACACGCTCCCGGACGACGCCGCGATCGACGCCGGCTTCTGGTCCGCCATCGGCGCGCGCCCGCTCGCCGCCGCGCTCGCCATGTGCGTCGGCGCCGCCTTCACCGCGACGCCGTTCCTCGACACGCGCCTGTGGCCGCTCGCCTGGCTCGGGCTGGTGCCGCTGTTCGGCGTCGCCGCGCGCGCGCGCACGCCACGTCGCGCGGCGCTGCTCGGCCTGCTGATGGGCTTCGTGATCCAGATCATCGGCTTCCACTGGATCGTCACGACCATCACGCGCTTCGGCGGCTTCCCGCTGCCCATCGCGCTGTTCTTCTTCTCGGCGCTCGCGCTCTACAGCGCGCTCCCGTTCGCGATCGCGGCCGGCGTCCTGCGCTGGATCGGGCCGGCGCCGGTCCTGCTCGCGCCCGTTCTCTGGGCGTCGATCGAGTTCCTGTTCCCCGCGCTGTTCCCGTGGCGGATCGCGCACTCGCAGCGCGAGGTGACGACCCTGCTGCAGACCGGAGACTTCGGCGGACCGTTCGTGCTGTCGTTCGTGATGGCGTACGTGGCGGCCGGCGTCGCGCGGCTGCCGCGCGGACGCGCGCTGATCGCGCCGGCGGTCGCGGTGCTCGCGGTCCTGCTCTACGGCGCGTGGCGCATGCCGCAGATCGAACGCGCCATCGCGGACGCGCCCGCGTTCCGCGTCGGGGTCGTGCAGGGAAATCTGCTGCTCGACGAGAAGCGGCAGCGCGAGCTCTTCGACTCGAACGTCGCGCGCTACCGCCGGCTGTCGTCCGGCCTCACCCCGCCCCCGGACGTCTTCATCTGGCCGGAGACGGTCGTCGAGTGGGGCATCCCGCTCGAGACGCCGACGCTGCGCGGCCTCGACCCGTTCCCGAACGCGCCCGCACCACTGCTCTTCGGTGCCGTCGCCTACCGCGACTACGGTCGCCAGATGGAGTGGTTCAACAGCGCGTTCCTGCGTCGCGCCGACGGCTCGATCGGCGGGCGCTACGACAAGATCGTGCTGATGCCCTTCGGCGAGTTCATTCCGTTCTCGGGCATGTTTCCCGCGCTCAAGGCGCTGAGCCCCAACACCGGCGACTTCCACGCCGGCGACGGACCGGGTGTCCTGCAGGTCGACGATCGCGCCCGGATCGGCGCGCTGATCTGCTACGAGGACCTGCTCGCCGGCCACGTCCGGCGAACCGTCGCGATGGGCGCGAACCTGATCGCCGCCATGACCAACGACGCCTGGTTCGGCGACAGCGCGGCGCTGCACGAGCACGATTCGCTCGCCCTCTGGAGAGCGGTTGAAAACCGCCGATATCTGATTCGTGCAACCAACACCGGATTGTCGTCGGTCACGGACCCGCTCGGGCGCACCAGCGCCACCTTGCCGAAGCACGAGGCGACGGCTGCGGCGGTCGGGGTCCACCTGCTCGAAATCACCAGCCCCTACCAGCGGTTCGGGGACACGTTCGGATGGCTGTGTGTGGCAGCGGCGGTGTCTCTTTTGATATGGTGTCGCCGCCCCTGATCGTGCACTCGTGCACGAAGTTGCATCCCGGTGGTCGGTAACCCTCCGGCTGCTCTACGGAACTTCTGGCGCTCAAATTGCTCCCCGCCGTCGCGGTCTTGCTCGCGGCGATCCTCGCTCTCGACGTCGGACAGCTTCCTGAAGCCACGGGTTCCCGGCCGGCGACGGCCACCTGCCGCGGTGCGGAGAAAAGCCCTGCGGAATTTTGAGAAGCGTCACGAGGCGGCGAGAGACGAATGTATCTGAGCTTCTACGGGCTGAGCGAGAAGCCCTTCGGACAAACGCCGGATCCGAAGTTCCTCTACTGGAACGACGCCTACCGCGAGACCATTGCGAGCCTGCGCTACGGCATCCAGGAGCGCAAAGGCTTCATCACGATGATCGGCGAGGCGGGGACGGGCAAGACCACCCTGCTCCGCAAGCTGCTCGACGACCTCGGCCCCGACGTCGTCTCGGTCTTCCTCTTCAACCCCAACGCGACCTTCGAAGAGATCCTCGAGTACACGCTGGGTGAGCTCGGCATCCCGGCGCCGGCGGGCCGCAAGCTCGCGATGCTGCAGCGGCTGAACGAGTTCCTGCTCGCGGCCTTCCAGGAGGGCAAGAACACCATCCTGCTGATCGACGAGGCGCAGGACCTCGAGACCGAGGTGCTCGAGTCGCTGCGCCTCCTGTCGAACCTGGAGACGTCGAAGGAGAAGATCCTCCAGATCGTCCTGTCGGGTCAGCCCGAGCTGGCGACCCGGCTCGCGCAGCCGAATCTCCGCCAGCTGAAGCAGCGCATCGCGGTGCGCTGCCGCCTCGAGCCGCTCGCCCGCAAGGAGCTGCCCGACTACATCGCGGCCCGCCTCGCGGTCGCCGGCGGACGCCCCGACCTGTTCGCGCCCGCGACCCTCGACCCGATCTGGGAGTTCGCGCGCGGCATCCCGCGCCTCGTGAACGCGGTCTGCGACAACGCTCTTCTGGTCGGATACGCGCTCGGACGGCAGACGATCGACGCCGAGGTGATCGGCGAGGTCGTCGCCGATCTGACCAAGATCGACGCTCCGCTCGAGCTGCCGCCGGTGCCCGCCGCGGCACCGATCCCGGCCGCGGCCGCTGCACAGGCGCCGCGTCCGGTGGAGGTCCCTCCGGCGGCGCCCGTGGAGACGCCGCGTCGTCCGGAGCCGGCTGCGACCGCGCAGGTTCCGCCCGCCGCGCCCCTCGCGAAGGCGCCCACCGCGGGCGCTGCGGCACCGGATCTCCCCGGAGCGGCGTCCGGCTCGGTCCACGCGCCGGGCCGCGGCACCCGCCGCCCCGCCGCCGGCTTCGTCGTCGCCGCCGGAATCCTGCTCGTCCTGGCGGCGGTCGGGGCCTTCGCGGCATCACGGTGGGACGAGATCCGGCCGCGCGTTCGCGCGCTGCTCACCGAGCCGGGCGACGAGGTGGCCGACCGCGTCGCGACGGCTCCGCCCGCTCGTCCGGCAATTCCGCAGCCGCACGACATCCCGCCGCCGGCGCCCGCCGCGGCGCAGCCGGCCGCCCCGGCACCCGTTGCGCAGGAGCCTGACCCGGCAGCGGCGGCCGGAGCCGCCGCGGTCTCCCCGGCCGTCGCACCGGCTGCGGCCCCGCAAGCTGCGGCGCCGGTCACCGGAGTGCAGCCGGTCACGGCGACGCAGGAGCACTCGCCGGCGTCGGCCGCAGCGACGGCCGCTGCGGCCGCGGTCCAGGCCGCGGGGGAGCCCCACGCCGCCGTCCCCGCGCCGCCGGTCGAGCCGCCCGCCGAGGTCGCGCGTCCCGCCGCCGCCGGGCCCGTCCAGATCGCGGCGCTGCCCCCTGCCGCGCGATCCGGGTCTCAAGATCTTCAACCTGCGCGACGCGCGCTCCGGGGCGGAAAGCGCGTCCTGGTCCAGCGCGGCGACACGCTGATGAACCTCACCGCCCGTGAGTACGGCACCGCCACCTACACCCTGCTGGACGTCGTGCGCTCGGCGAATCCCGGGATCCAGGACGTCGACCGGATCATCGCCGGATCGGAGATCGTCATGCCCGATCCCGGGCCGGTTTCCCGCGTGACCGGCAACGGCGACGAGCTGACGGTGCTCGTCGGCACGACCCCGGCGCTCGCGCAGGCGCAGGAGCTGCAGCGCATGGTCGGGGCGCGCTACCGCATGGCGGCCGATCTCGAGCCGATTCCGCTGGGCGAGGGACGCAATCTCTACCGCGTGTCGCTGCGCAACATCCCGGATTCGTCGCAGGCCCGGCAGATCGCCGAGTCTCTGGGCACGATCCTCAAGGACCCGAGCTGATGTCGCAGCAACGGCACAGCTCTGGTGGCGCTGCACGATTCTGGACGGAGTCTGCAGCTCTGCACTTCGACGTCCCGCCGGGGTGGTTGAGGAAGTGTAGGAAATTGAAAGCTTTTGGCTGCCCGTCGGAGACGGTCGCCGACACACCCGTGGCGTTGCTTTTGCTGCTGGCACGCCCGCGATGGGGGCGGACCGAAATTCAGCCTGGTACGTGGTGCGGACGAAGCCACGCGCCGAGGCATTCGCTGCGGCGAATCTGCGCACGAGAGCGGTCGAGGTGTTCTTTCCTCGTCTCGCCCGGCGCTTCGCGCGCGACGCGGCCCGCGCCATCGAGCCCCTCTTTCCCGGCTACCTGTTCGCCCACCTCTCTCTCGACACCCAGTTTCACGTCGCCTCGTGGACTCCGGGCGTCGCGCACCTGCTGTCCGGTGCCGACGGCGCACCGGCCCGGCTCGACGATGCGGTCGTCGCATCCCTGCGCGACCGCGCCGACGGCGGTGACGTCCTCGCCCCCGGACCGGCGTTTCGCACCGGCGACGCCGTCGAGGTCCGCAGCGGCCCGTTCGCGGGCCTGCTCGCGGTCATCGACCGGCCGTGCACGGCTGCGGGACGCGTCCAGATCCTGCTCGACATCCTTCGGCGGCAGACGCGGGTGGACCTGCCCGTCTCGGCCGTCGCGCCTGCCTAGGGCGACCACGCACGAGCACCCGCTCGTGACTCATGAAAAGGGGCACCGCCCCGAACGGAAACGACACCTTTGAGAGATGGGCGGAGCTATGTGCACTGAAAGACGCGATCCGGCCGCTGCCGAACCGGCACGACGCGGGCGCCCCGGCGTCCTGCTCGGCGCCGTTGCGCTGGCGGCCGTCATGGCGCTCACGACGGCGTGCAGCTCGCATCGGAGCAGCAGCGACTCCGGAGCGATGATGATGACCGCGCAGTCGGCCGCGGGCGGCAAGCCCGGAACCGTGGGCGGCGGCAGTGCCCTTCAGGATCCGGACAAGCTGGTCGACGAGAATACGTACCGGCTCGCGCCGGGCGACCTCATCGATGTCAAGTTCCCCTACCATCCCGAAGAGAACGAGCGCGTCCCGGTTCGCCCCGACGGCCGGATCGGCCTGCAGGTGATCGGCGACGTGATGGCGGCGGGCCTCACCGTCAAGGAGCTCGAGAACACGGTCACGGAGAAGTCGTCGAAGACGCTGCGCGACCCCGTCGTCAGCATCGTCATCGCCCAGCTCGCGGAGCACAAGGTCTATGTGGGAGGCCAGGTCGCCAAGCCCGGATTCGTGGTCTACCGCGAGGGAATGACGCCGCTTCAGGCAATCGTCGAGCGCGGCGGATTCGTCGACGACGCCAACACCGACCAGGTCCTGTACATCAGCCGTATCGGCACCGCGGTGCAATCTCAGAGGCTTGACTTGGAAGCTGTCATGGACGGAGATTCCACCGAACAAATCGTCATGTCCCCGGACGACATCATCATCGTGCCGCGGACGTTCATTGGTGAAGCCGACGTTTGGGTCGACCAGTGGATCCGGGGCTTGCTGCCCACCGTGCCCCGGCCCGGCCTCGACCTCAACACTCTGGCTTTCTAGGAGACCCTCGGGTGGGCAAGACATACGAGGCACTGAAGCGAGCGGAGGCGGAACGCGCTGCGAAGGCAGCGAAGACCGCCGAGTCGCCCGTGGTCGAGACGGTCGAGACGACCGCCACGCCGACGGAGACCTCGCCGAGCCAGGCCCAGACGGGACTCCCGACGCCGGTCGAGCGCAGCTGGTTCCGCTTCGGCGGCTGGAGCCGCGGCCGCAACGGCGGCAACGGCAATGGCCACGGAAACGGCCATGGCAACGGGAATGGCAACGGCAACGGCCACCGTCATCGCAACGGCAATGGCAACGGGAACGGGAACGGCAATCACAAGTTCTCGTTCGACGTGCCGCCGACCACCGTCGAGGAATTCCAGCAGCTGAGGAAGAACATCCTCGCCTCGCGCGCGGCGCGCTCGCTGCAGCTGATGCTGCTGGTGTCCTCGCGTCACGGCGAGGGCAACACCACCACGACGCTGCTGCTCGGCTCGACAATGGCGCAGGCCGGACGCTGCCTGCTGATCGACGCGAACTTCCGCACGCCCGGCATCTCGCGCGTGTTCGGCGGCGCCGACGCCCCCGGCTTCTGCGAAGCGCTCGCCGACCCGACCACGCCGGGCCCGATCTACTATCACCCGACCGAGATCCCGAACCTGTACTTCATGCCGACCGGGCGCGGGCCCGCGCGCGTGCCGTACATGTTCGAGGGACGCGCCTTCGACGAGATGCTGGCGTTCCTGCGCAAGGACTTCGACTCCATCCTGATCGACGGCGCGCCGATGGAGATGTACGCCGACAGCTCGTTCCTCGCCCCGCGCACCGACGGCGTCATCCTCGTCGTCCGCGCGGAGAGCACGCCGCTCGGCGCGCCCGCCATCTCGCTGCGTGAGCTCGAGCGCGTGGGCGCGCACGTGCTCGGCGCCGTTCTCAACCGCACCCAGACGTTCATCCCCGAATTCCTGACCCGCCTCACGAACCCGCAGGACGTCGTCGAGATCGCCGTGATTCCGCAAGAGGGCAATCGATGAACGAGTCCGTACGCGAGTTCCTGCACATCCTCTTCAAGCGGAAGCGGTTCTTCGTGATCGCGTTCGCGATGATCTCGTTGCCCATCATCGCCTTCGCGCTGCTGCGCACGCCCGACTACCTCGCGCGCGCGAAGCTGCTCGTCATCGGAAACCGCAGCTACCTGCACCTCTCGCCGCAGGACTCGAAGCGGACCACGCAGCTTCCCGAGGCCCAGGTCCTGAACGCCGAGGTCGAGAACCTCAAGAACCGCTCGTTCCTCCTCGCGGCGGCCGAGCGCCTGCAGATCGACATCGTCGACCCGGTTCCCGACGACCGCGAGCAGCGCAACCGCGCTACCGCGCGTGCGATGTACAACGGCCTGCGCATCACGCCGTTCCCACAGTCGCCGATGATCGAGGTCGCGTTCAAGCACACCGACAAGAACAAGGCGGCCGCGGTGGTGAACACCCTGGTCGATACCTACCTGGAGTATCATCCGAGCCTCTACGAGTCGCCGGACGTCGCGCAGTTCTTCGAGAAGCGCAGCGACCGTCTCGAGCAGGACCTGAGAAAGAAGGAGCGCCGGCTCGACCGCTACCAGCGGCACACCGGCATCGTCGCCCTGCAGCAGCAGAAGGACGAGACCGTCCGCCAGATGATGGCCAGCGACCTCGTGCTGAAGGAGACCGAGGCGCAGGTCCAGCAGACCGATCAGCTGATCGCGAAGCTCGAAGAGGCGATGAAGGACGAGCCCGAGAAGGTCGCGAGCGACGTCGACATGATCGACAACCCGGTCGCGCGCGCGCTCGAGGAGCGCATCGGCATCCTCACCGTCGAGCTGTCCGACCTGCAGCAGAAGTACACCGACGAGGACCGTCGCGTTCAGGACAAGAAGGCGCAGATCACCGAGCTGCGCGCCAAGGTCAAGGAGCAGCCGCCGCGCATCGTCGGCACGGAGCGTTACCAGCTCAACCAGGTGCGCCAGAACCTCGTCGAGGAGCTGCTGCGCGCGCGCGCCAACCGCGGCGCCCTCGAGGCGAAGCGCGGGTCCGTCACCGGCCACCTCGCCGACTTCAACCAGCGCCTCTCCGACATGACGCAGAAGGGCTACAAGCTGCAGCAGCTCGACGACGACGTCCAGCAGGCGCGCGCCGCCCTGCAGGCGTCGGTGCAGCGCAGCCAGGAAGCCCGCCTCTCGCTCGACATGAGCGAGGACAAGCTCGACACGATCCGTATCGTCGACCGCGCGGATCCGCCGCAGAAGCCCGACAACGACCAGACGGTCCTGACGATCATCATCGCGCTGATCGCGGGCGCCGGCATCGGCATCGCGGGCGCCTTCGGCCTCGAGTTCCTCTACCAGACCTACCACTTCAGCTCAGACATCGAGCGCGAGCTGGAGCTTCCCGTCCTCGGTCTGATCACCGACTATCGCATCGGCTGACCGCACCCGCGGTCCGCCTCGGAGTCGACGACATCATGGCCATCCGTCGCTATCTCACCAACTTCGCGAAGCTGGCGATCCACCACGGCGGCATCTCGAGCCTGGCGCGAGCCGTTCTCGCCGGCCGCGCGGTGATCCTCCGCTACCACTCGGTGAGCACCGCAGCCGACGGCACGCACCTGTGCCTCGACCCCGGACTCGCTGTCGCACCGGACCACTTCGATCAGCAGTGCGCCTACCTGAAGCAGCACTACAACGTGCTGTCGCTCGACGAGATGGTCGAGCGCCTGGCGACCGGAACGGCACTGCCGCCGAAGTCGGTCGCGCTGACCTTCGACGACGGCTACCTCGACAACTACACGCAGGCGTTTCCGATCCTGCAGCGTCACGGACTGAACGCGACGTTCTACGTGACGACCAACTGCATCGACAATCGCGAGATCCTGTGGACCGGCCTGCTTCGGTTCTGCGTGTTCACCACGACGGTGCCTGTGCTCGAGACGCGCGAGCCGATGGCGTTCCGCCTGCCGCTGCGCACGCCGATGGAGCGCCGCGAGGCGTTCACGAAGCTCATCGTCACGATGAAGAACATCCCGACCGAGCGCCGCCTGGCCCTCCTCGAGGCCGTGCGCCAGGGCGCCGGCATCGACGACGTGTCGCCGCTCAAGTCGATCATGATGTCGTGGGACCAGGTCCGCGAGATGCACCGGGCGGGCATGATCTTCGGCGCCCACACGCTCACGCACCCGAACCTGCCCAACGCGACGCCCGAGGAGGCCGAGCGCGAGATCGTCGGCTCGCGCGACGCGCTGGCCGAGCAGATCGGCGCGCGTGTGCTGCACTTCTCGTATCCGAACGGACGCGGCAGCGCGCACCTCACCGAGTCCGTCAAGAACATCGTCCGGCGCGCGGACTTCGTGTCGGCGACCACGTCGGTGACCGGAAGCGTCATGGCGGGTGACGACGCCTTCGCGCTCAAGCGCATCGGCATCTACAACCGGCACGGCGCGATGCCCGAGTTCACACTCGACATCGAGCGGGGGAAGATCGGCGCGTGACCGCCTCGTCGATCCCATTCGGCGGAGCGACGCGGCGGACGACCCGGGGAGTCGAGAAGTTCCCCGGCTGGGCGATCCTGCTCACCGTCGTCGCCGGCCTCGGCCTCGGCGTCGCGGCGATGTTCAGCGACGCGAGCGTCGGCATCGGCACGGCCCTGGTCGGCATCGTGTTCGCCGCGCTGCTCGTCCTCTACCGGCCGCACATCGGCGTGATCGTCATCATGTCGACGATGCTGATGTCGTACCCGGCCGCGCTGCGCGGCATCGGGCCGTTCACGATCAACAACCTGCTCGGCATCTCGCTGGTCCTGCTGCTCGCGTTCCAGCTCTATCGCGGCCACGACTACTGGTTCCTGAAGGAGCCCGAGATCCGGCTGCTGATCGCGATCGCGCTCGTGCTGATCACGATGCAGCAGCTCAACAAGCTGATCTGGCCGGACATCAAGTACCTGCTGCCGAAGGTCCAGAAGAGCGGCATCCAGGCGTACTACGGTGAGGTCAACGTCAGCGGACGCTGGATCTTCGAGCTGCTGTCGCGCATCGCGTTCACGATCTTCTTCGTGAACTGGATCCGCACCCCGCGGCAGCTGAAGTGGGTGCTCTACGTGATGGCGTTCTGCATCCTCGCCGTGATCCCGACGCTCGGTCCGGACATGGTGAAGGGCACCGCCGAGTACCGCATCACCTCGAAGCTGGTCGGCTGGGCCGAGAACATCAACCGCTTCGCGTTCATGATGAACGTCGGCATCGCGCTCTTCCTCTACCTCGCGATCACCACGAAGCAGCTGCTCGGAAAGATGCTCTGGCTGCTGTGCGCGGTCGGCTCGCTGCCGCTCGTGTTGCTCACGGCGTCGCGCAGCGGCTTCCTCGGACTCTGCCTCGTCGGACTGCTGCTCTTCATCGGCGACGAGCTGCCACGAAGAGCGAAGGCGAGCGCCGCCGCCGGCGGCTTCGTGTTCGCGATCCTGATCTTCTTCTTCGTGCTCAGCGACGCGCACCGCGAGCGACTGATGAACCTGAATCCGTTCAACACGGAGCAGGCGGTCGCGGAGCGCGTCGAGGGCTCGCGCTCGACCGAGACGCGCGTCGTGACGCTCGGCGAGGCGTTCCAGATCATCGCCGCGCACCCGCTGACGGGGGTCGGACTCGGCAACTTCCGCTGGGTCAATGCGTACCTCAACGGGTCGTACAAGCCGCCGCACAACTCGTACGTGTGGTCCGCGGCCGAGGGCGGCATCTTCACCACCCTGCTCTACCTGGTGCTGTTCGGGTACCTCTTCCGCCGCATCCAGAAGCTGCGGCCGAAGTACAAGAACCATCCGGTGCTGCCGCACTTCCCGAACTGGCTGAACACCTATCTCATCCTGTTCTTCTTCTTCTCGATCTTCGCCGACGTCTGGCTCGAGGTTCACATCTACTTCATCATCGCCTTCTCCATCGTCCTGAGCCGCTGGGCGCTCGACGAGGAGCTGCGCGGACGCGGCCTGCCCGGTGCGATCGCCGGCACGCCGGGCGCACGCCGCGCAGCCGTCCGGCAGATGTACCGCCCGCGTCCCGAGCCGGAGCCCGCGTGATCCGCGTCGCCTACGTCATCGACCACCTCCGGGTCGGCGGCGCACAGCGGCACCTGCTCGAGGTCGTGCGCGGCCTCGACCGCCGCGCGTACGCCCCCGAGATGTGGAGCGCCGCGAAGGACCCGGGCGATCTCGCCGCCGTGTTCGAGCGCGAGGGCGTGCCGGTGCGCTCGTTCGGCATCTCCGGGACGATGATGAGCCCGCGGACGCTGTCCGCCGTGCGCCGCGTCGCCGCGGACTTCCGCGCGCGCGGGGTGCACGTCGTGCACGGCTACCTCTTCGAGGGCAACTTCCTCGCGGCCCTCGTCGGGCGCCTGGCAGGAACGCCGGTGACGCTGGTCAGCAAGCGCAGCCTCGACCGCTACGGACGCTTCGACCGCCGCGCCGCCGCCTGGCTCTCGAACCTTCTCGCGAGCCGCGTCACGGTGAACGCCGAGGCCGTGCGCGCGATCACCATCGAGCACGAGCGCTGCGCCCCCGAGCGCATCGTCATGATCCCGAACGGCGTGGCGCTTCCGTCCAGCGTCGCCGGTAGCACCACGGCGGCGCACGCCGCCGACGATCCGCGCGGCAACGGCCCGCTGGTCGGCATGGTCGGACGGCTCAGCTGGAAGAAGGGCTACGAGTTCGCGCTCGCGGCCGCCGTCAAGCTGAAGGATCGGATTCCCGGCCTGCGCTTCGACGTCGTCGGCGACGGCGAGCAGCGCGCCGAGCTCGAGGAGACCGCGCGGCGCCTCGGACTCGAAGGGACCGTGCGCTTTCTCGGACAGCGGCGCGACGTTCCCGAGCTGATGCGCACCTTCGACTGCTACGTGCTGTCGTCCGTCATCGAGGGCATGCCGAACGCCCTGCTCGAGGCGATGGCGCTCGGGCGTCCCGTCGTGACGACGTCCGCGGGCGGCAGCGCCGAGGTCGTGGTCGACGGCGAGTCCGGACTCGTCGTTCCGCCGGGCGATCCCGACGCGCTGGCGAACGCCGTGGAGCGCGTGCTGCGCGATGCGGACTTCGCGCGTCGCATCGCGGCCGCCGGCGAGCGCCGCGTGCGCGACAACTTCAGCCTCGACGCCATGCTGCATGCGTTCGACGGTCTCTACCGCGGCGAGCTCGCTCGCGCGGGCCTCCAGATCTCCGCGCCGATCGCCGAAGTTCGATCGGCGACGCACGCTCGAGACGAGCACGCGCCGCCTGCGGCGCACGACCGCGTCACCCACGCCTGAACCCGGAAAAAGACGAACCCATGCTCGGTGCATTCCTGTTCTGGCTCGCCTTCGCCGTCCTCGCCTACCAGTACGTGGGCTATCCGCTGCTGCTGGCGGCGCTCGCTGCCGTGCGCGGACGGAGCACCACCGCGTCGTACGCACGCGACGAGGATCTGCCCTCGGTGACGCTGGTGATCTCCGCCTACAACGAGGCCGAGGTGCTCGACGGCAAGATCCGCAACGCGCTCGCGCAGGACTACCCGAAGGACCGCTTCGAGATCGTCGTCGCGTCCGACGGCTCGAGCGACGCGACCAACGAGATCGCGCGGTCGTACGCGGCCGACGGCGTCGTGCTGCACGAGTACGCCGTCAATCGCGGAAAGAACCTCACGCTCAACGACACGCTGCCGCGCGCGCGCGGTGACGTCATCGTGTTCACCGACGCGAACGGCATGTACCAGAAGGAGGCGATCCGCACGCTGGTGCAGGGCTTCGCCGACCCGCGCGTCGGCAGCGTCTGCGGCGAGCTGATCTACAAGAACTTCAACGACAACCCGATCGCCGAGGGCTACAACCGCTACTGGGAGCTCGACCAGATGCAGAAGCGTCTGGAGAGCCAGCTGGGCTGCCTGCTCGGCGCCAACGGCTCGATCTTCGCGCTGCGCAAGTCGCTCTGCCGGCCGATCCCCAACGACGTCTGCAACGACATGGTGCAGCCGATCTGGGTCGCCGCCGCCGGACACCTGTGCCTCTACGAGCCGCGCGCGCTCTCCTTCGAGGCCGGGTCGCGCAACCTGAACGACGAGCTCAAGCGCCGCTCACGCATCATCGGGCGCGGCATCCGCGGCATCGCCGCGGTGTGGCCCGACATCGCACGCCAGCGCGCCTGGCTGATCGGCCTCGAGCTGCTGTCCCGCAAGGGCCTGCGCTATCTGACGCCGCTCTGGTTCGCGATGCTGCTGGTCGGCTCGGGACTCGCGGGCGGTCCGTTCTACACCGCACTCTTCGTTCTGCAGCTGCTCGCGTACGCGGCGATCCCGGCCGGCTTCGTCCTGCCCGAGGGCCCCGTCAAGCGCCTTGCCTCGCCGGCCGTGTACTTCGGCATCGGCAACCTCGCCGCGATCCTCGGCTGGTGGAAGGTACTGACCGGCTCGGAGCTCGGACGCTGGCAGACCGCCGAGCGTCCGTTCGAGAGCAGCGGCCCGCAGGCCGCGACCGCCGAGGGCGCGCGCGAATGAGCTCCGCCAACGGCAACGGCGACAGTCGCGTCCTGAACGCGTTCTCGGTCGACGTCGAGGACTGGTACCAGGTGTCCGACTTCGAGGCGCAGGTGCGCTTCGACGAGTGGGACCGCTACGAGAGCCGCGTCGTCGCCAACACGCGCCGCGTGCTGTCGCTGCTCGACGAGTTCGGCGTCAAGGGCACGTTCTTCATCCTCACCTGGAACGCGGAGCGCCACCCCGAGCTGGTCGAGGACATCGCGTCGCGCGGGCACGAGGTCGCGACGCACGGCTACGCGCACCGCCTCGTCTACGAGCAGGGCCGCGACCTCTATCGGCAGGACCTCGAGCGCTCGCAGCAGATCCTCGAGCGCCTCACCGGCAAGCGCGCGCGCGGCTATCGCGCGCCGTCCTTCTCGGTCACGGCGAAGTCCATGTGGGCGCTCGACGTGATGCTCGAGTGCGGCATCGAGTACGACTCGAGCATCTTCCCGGTGCAGGACTCGCTCTACGGCGTGCCCGGCGCGCTGCGCTTCCCCTTCGTGATCCACTCGGTCGGCGAGCGCCAGCTCGTCGAGTTCCCGATGACCACCGCGCGCGTCGGCAAGCGCAACCTTCCGCTCGGCGGCGGCGCGTACCTGCGCGTCCTGCCGTACCCGTACATGCGCTGGGGCATGCGGCGCGTGAACAAGGAGGGACAGTCGGCGGTCGTCTACCTGCATCCGTGGGAGATCGATCCCGAGCACCCGCGACTGCACTCGCGCGGCAAGCGCGGCGTGTCGTCGCACTACATCAATCTCCGCGCCATGGAGGACAAGCTGCGACGCCTGCTGTCGGACTTCCGCTTCGCTCCGGTGAGCGAGGTCCTGAAGCAGCGCGGCTTCCTCGCCTCCTGAGCGCACGAGCCAACCCAACCGAACGACAGGACTCGAACGATGCCCCTGCGAGCCGTCATCATCACCCAGGAAGACTGCCTGTACCTGCCGCAGTTCCTGCACTACGTCCTGCGCCACAGGCGCGACAACGTCGTCGGCATCACGATCCTTCCCGCGCTGATGCCGAAGCAGACGTGGACCACGACCCTGCGCGACCACCTGGCGCTCTACGGCCCGACGCAGTTCCTGCGCCAGTCGATCCGCTACGCGACGCGGCGCGGACTCGGCATCCTCGGCAGCAAGCTTCCGCTGCCCGCCTTCTACTCCGTCGAGGCCGTCGCGAAGCATCACGGCCTCACGTTCATCCCCGCGACCAGCGTCAACTCGAAGGAGTACCTCGAGCAGCTGCGCCGCCTGAACATCGACCTCGTGATCTCGATCAACGCGAGCCAGAAGTTCAAGAGCGAGCTGCTGGCGCTGCCGCGGCTGGGCTGCATCAACGTCCACGGCGCGCTGCTGCCGCGGTATCGGGGCCGCCTGCCCAGCTTCTGGGTGCTCGCCAATGGCGAGCGCGAGACCGGCACCACGGTCCACTTCATGAACGAGGAGCTCGACGACGGGCCGATCCTGCTGCAGGAGAAGGTCGTGATCGAGCCCGACGACACGCAGGACACGATCATCCGCAAGACCAAGGCGCTCGGCGCTCGTCTGATGGTCGAGGCGATCGACCGTCTCGAGCAGGGCTCCACGGCGACGCAGCCGAACGACCGCTCCCAGGCGACCTATTTCTCCTTCCCGACCCGCGAGGACGGGCTGCGCCTGCGCCAGCAGGGACGACGCTTCTTGTAGGCGGACGACTCACGGCATAGGCAGGACGACCGACCGAACCCCACGGAATCTGGAGCACCATCGATGACCAACGACGAGAACAGCGTCCTCGACGACGTCAAGGGCTGGCTTCGTGATCGCGGACTCACGAAGAGCAACCTCAAGTCCTACAAGTACTGGGTCCCGTACACGATCGGCGGCGGCAAGGCCTGGACGCCGCAGTCGGTGACCTTCGAGCTCACGCTGCGCTGCAATCTGTCGTGCCAGATGTGCCCGCTCGACATCCCGCGGATGATGCACGACAAGACGCACCACGATCACATCAAGGAGCGCCAGAACGCCGAGCTCTCGACCGACGAGGTGAAGCGCGTCATCGACGACATCGCGAAGATGGGCGTCGCCGACATGACGATCACCGGCGGCGAGGTCTTCCTCCGCAAGGACGCCTTCGAGATCATCGAGCACATCACGAAGACGCCGATCCACCTGTGCGTCAATACCAACGGCTGGTTCCTGCGCCCCGACGAGGCGCGCCGTCTGGTCGCTCTCAAGCCGCACGCGCTGTCGATCTCGATCGACGGACCGGACGACCTGCACGACGAGATCCGCCGCGGCAAGGGCAGCTTCCGCCGCCTCCTCGAAGGCATCCGCAACATCCAGGCGGCGAAGAAGGAGCTCGGCGTCAAGCGTCCGAAGATCGGCATCACGGTGACCGTCTCCGCGCTGAACCAGCACCGCTACAGCGAGGTGCTGGACTGGCTGAAGGACACCGGCGTCGACACCGTCGACTTCGACTACATGTTCTACACCACCCCGGAGCACAACCGGGAGACCGAGGCGCTGGTCCCGCTGCCCGTGCACCACAAGGAGGAGGACCAGGACCTGCCGATGTACCTGCGGCAGGTGAACGGCCAGACCCTCTACGAGGAGTCGCAGAAGGCCATCGCGAAGGGCGAGCAGTACGACATCTCGGTCGGCTTCGGACCGCCGCTCAAGACGCCCGAGCAGATGGAGCGCCGCTTCCTCGACGACGAGTACGCCTTCGTCGAGAAGTGCTTCTACCCCTGGAAGACGTTCCGCATCAGCCCGTACGGCGACGTCTACTCGTGCTCGATCGACGTCGCGTTCGGCAACGTGCGCGACCAGAGCGTGATCGACATCTGGAACAACGACGCCTACCAGACCTTCCGCCGCGCGCTGAAGAAGCGCCGCCTGTTCCCCAAGTGCGCCAAGTGCTGCGCGCTCAACAACGAGTTCTGGAAGTACCTTCCCACCATCGGCTGAAGAACCGCATCCCACACACATGAGCACATTCAGGAAGCAGCATCGCGTCGCCCTGATCGGCGCGGGACGGATCGCGGCGGTCCACCTCGGATTCGCCCGCGGCGTGAAGAACGCGACCATCGTCGGCGTCTGCGACGCGGACCCGGCACGCGCCGAGGCCTTCGCGGCCGAGCGCAAGGTGCCGGCCTTCTTCACCGACGTGAACGAGATGATGCGCGCGGTCGAGCCGAGCGTCGTGCACGTGGTGACGCCGCCGGCGACGCACGCGAAGCTCGCGATCGCCGCGATGCAGGGCGGTGCCAACGTGCTGGTCGAGAAGCCGATGGCGATGCGCGTCGCGGACTGCGACCGCATGATCGCGGTGGCGCGCGAGAACGGCCGCCGCATCTGCGTCGACCACAACCGTCTGTTCGATCCCGTGATCAACAAGGTGCGCGCCTTCGTCGAGAGCGGACGCCTCGGCGACGTCGTGTCGGTCGAGGCGCACCAGGGCGTGAACCCCGTCGAGGACGGCGGCGCGGGCGGCGGCAACGGCAAGCCGCACTGGAGCATCGAGGACGCCTTCGCGCCGCTCTACAACCTCGGTCCGCACCCGCTCTACCTGGTCAGCGAGCTGATCGGCCCGGTGAAGTCGATCCAGGTCGCGGGCCTGGCACCCGACGAGGGCCAGGCGCTGATCCCCGAGATCCGCGTCATGCTCGAGGGCGACGACCGCTTCGGCTTCGTCGCCTTCTCGATGCGCAGCCAGCCGTACCTGAACCACCTGAACGTGTTCGGGACGAAGGCCACGCTGCGCGTCAATCTCAACACCATGACCGTGATCACCGAGCAGAACCGCAAGCTGCCCAAGATGGTCGGCAAGCTGATGGCGAACTTCGAGCCGGCGGCACAGCTGGTGTCGTCCGCGGTCGGCAACGCGATCGCCGTCGCGACGCGCCGGATGAAGACCTACCCCGGCATCCGCGAAACGATCCGGCGCTTCTACAAGAGCCTCGACGAGGGGGCGCTGCCGCCGGTGACCGGTGAGCAGGGACGCGACAACGTGGCACTGCTGAACGCGATCCAGGACCGCCTGATGGAGAGCGCCGAAGCGCCCCGTCCGCGCGCGACCGGCACGGAGGGAGGTGCATCGTGGATCTCCTGACCGGATCGACCGGCTTCCTCGGCCACCACCTGGCCGCGCGCCTCGGCCGCGACGGCCGCAAGCTGCGCGCGATCGTGCGTCCCGGAACGGATCTCAAGCGGATCCCGCCCGAGATCACCGATGTCGTGTGGGGCGACATCTCCGAGCCCGAGACGCTGCAGAAGGCGATGGCCGGCATCGACGTCGTGTTCCACACCGCGGCGCGCGTGAGCGGCGGCGGCAGCCGCGACGCCTTCCGGCGCGACAACGTCGAGGCGGTCGAGACGCTGCTGCGCGCGGCGGAAGCGGCGGGCGTGCGGCGCTTCGTGCACGTGAGCTCGGCCGGCATCTTCGGCGCCGGACAGAAGGGTGCGGCGATCGACGAAAGCACGCCGCTCGATCCGCAGATCGAGAGCCGCGGCTTCTACGCGTGGTCGAAGGCGGAGTCGGACACGCTGGTGCGCGCGTTCGCGGCACAGTCGAAGCTCGAGACCGTGGTCGTGCGTCCGGGCATCCTCTACGGCGGCGACGCACAGCCGTTTCTCGCGCGCCTCCAGTTCCCCGTCCCGCGCGGCAAGGGCCGCCGCATCGTGGTCGGATCGCGCGCGGCGCTGCTGCCGCTCACGCACGTCGACAACGCCTGCGACGCGATCGCGCTCGCGGCGGAGCGCGGCGTGTCGGGCAGCTCGTACAACGTGATCGACGGGCCGGCGCGCCAGGGCGAGTACCTCGACCTGCTGTCCGCGCACGGCGTGTCCAACGTGCGTCCGACCTTCGTGCCGCCGTTCCTGCTCTGGCCGGTGGCGTTCGGCTGCGAGGTGCTCGGACGCCTCGCGAAGCGCAACCTGCCGCTGACCCGCTACCGCCTGAAGCGCGCCACCGAGAGCCTCACCTACGACACGACCGCCGCACGCGACGCGCTCGGCTGGACGCCGCGGGTCGACCTCGCGTCGGGCGTGCGCGGCATGGCGGCCGACGGGCCGACCGTCCGCTGAGGTCGGCGCTCCGCGCCGCAACGACGAGCTCGAGAGCCACATGGATCACCCCCGAGAACTTCCGCGCCGCACCGGCGGCTCCGCCAAGGTCGTGCCGCTGCGACCGCGCGACGGGGCGGCTGCGAGCGCGCCTGTCAGGGCTTCCCGCATGAGCCGACTCCGGACCCTCTTCGTCATCGACGAGCTCGACATCGGCGGCACCGAGCAGCAGATCCTCGAGACCGTCCGGCGCATCGATCGCAACCGCTTCGAGCCCTACGTCTGCTGCTTCCGCCACGGCGCGAAGGCGCGCGAGATCGAGGAGCTCGGCGTGCCGGTGATCCACGAGCCGAAGCGTCTGAAGGCCGATCCCGGTCTCGTGCTGCGGCTGTCGGCGATGATGAAGCGCGAGCGCTTCGACATCGTGCAGACCTATCTGTGGACGGCGAACACCTGGGCGCGCGTCGCGGCGCGGCTCGCCGGCATCCGCTGGGTGCTCGCGTCCGAGCGCAACGTCGACATCTGGGAGGAGACCTACAAGCGCGTCATCGGACGCTTCCTCGCGCGCTCCACCGACCGCATCATCGCGAACTCCGAGGCCGTCCGTCAGTACCTGCTGACGCGCGGCGGTCTGTCGCCCGACAAGGTCGTGACGATCTACAACGGCGTCAACTTCGACCGCTTCCGCACCCGCTGCGACGCGAGCGAGCGCCGCCGCGAGCTCGGCATCGCGGACGACGTGGTGCTCGCCGGCTGCCTCGCGCGCGTCGAGCCCGCGAAGGACCACGGCACGCTGCTGCAGGCGATGGCGCTGATCTCGAACCGCGTCCCGAAGCTGCACCTCGTGCTGATCGGCGGCGGCAGCGAGGAAGAGCGCATGAAGCGCATGGCGCACGAGCTCGGCATCGGCGAGCGCGTGCACTTCACCGGCTTCCGCACCGACGCCGCCGAGTGGCTGCAGAGCGTCGACCTGTCGGTGCTCTCGTCGGTGAAGGAAGGGCTCTCGAACACCGTCCTCGAGTCGATGGCCGCGGGCAAGCCCGTGGTCGCGACGGACGTCGGCGGCAACGCCGAGGTGATCGTCGAGGGCGAGACCGGCTTCCTGGTGCCGTCGCGCGCACCCACCGAGCTCGGTGCGGCGCTCGCCCGCGTCGCGTCGTCACCGGAGATGATGGCGTCGTTCGGCGCCGCCGGACGACGGCGCGCCGATGACCTGTTCGCCGTCGACTCGATGGTCAAGCACACCGAGCGCCTCTACCTCGACCTGGTCGCCTCCGGAACGCTCGCCGCCGCCTGAGCCCACATCCCATGCTCGCCTTCATCGTCAATCAGTTCCCGCGCCAGGTCGACGCGTACTTCCTGCGCGAGCTGCTCGGGCTCCTCGACAGCGGCCTCGACTTCCAGATCTACTCGCTGCTGTCGCCGCCGAAGGGCTGGAAGGTCCATGCGGACGCGAAGCCGCTCCTCGAGCGCGTGGTCTATCCGCCCGCGCCCGGCGATCTCGCGCGGCACGCGCTGGGCTCGTCGGCGATGCACCCGGCGAAGGTCACGAAGATGCTGGCGCGCATCGCGTGGGGCCACCGCTCGATGCCCAACGCGCTCGCGAAGTCGCTCGCGATCGTGCCGCAGAGCCTCGCCTTCGCGCGCGACATGCAGGCGCGCGGCGTGCACCACATGCACGCCAACTGGGCGACCTATCCCGCCACCGCGGCGATGCTGATCTCCGAGCTGACCGGCATCCCGTACAGCTTCTCCGGCCACGCGACCGACATCTTCGTGCACCACGCGATGCTGCGCGAGAAGATCGAGTCGGCGCGCTTCGTCGTCACCTGCACGCGATTCAACCGCGGCTACCTCGCCGACATCGCGCCCGAGCGCGCCGACCGGATCCGGACCGTCTACCACGGCGTCGACCTGCCGCGCTTCGCGCAGAACGGCACACCGCGCGTACCGAACCGCATCCTCACCGTGGGCACGCTGCGCGCCTGCAAGGGCATCGACGACCTGATCCGCGCGATCGCGATCCTGCGCGAGCGCGGCGTCGAGGCGGAGCTCGAGATCGTCGGCGACGGCGAGGAGCGCGCGGCCCTCGAGGCGCTGGTGCGCTCGCTGAAGCTCGAGGGCAAGGTGATCATGGCGGGCTACCTGCCGCAGGAGGAAGTGATTCCCGCGTACCACCGCGCCGCGGTGGTCGCCCTGCCCGCGCACCACGAGGACCACTTCGGCATCCCGAACATCCTGATCGAAGGTCTCGCCGCGGGTACGCCGGTGGTCTGCACCGAGCTGCCGTCGCTGCACGAGCTCATCGAGCACGGCACCAGCGGACTCTTCGTGCCCGAGCGCGATCCGGCCGCACTCGCCGACGCCCTGCAGCGGCTGCTCGCCGATCCGCCGGCCGCGGCGCGCATGGCGGAGGAAGGCCGGCGGCGCGTGGCGCAGAGCTTCGACATGAAGCAGACCGTCGCGGAGCTCGCGCAGACGCTGAAGAACGCCGTCGCGGCGAGGGCCGCCTGAGCATGCGGTCGCTGCTCGGCCGGGGCGCGCGCGTCCTCGCGAGCGAGGCGATGCACCTCCTTCGCCGCGTGATGCCCGAGGATCCCGGCAGCGCGCGCGTGATCTACTACCACCGCATCGACGACGAGCAGCACCGTTCCTGCGTCACGCCGCGCGCGTTCGCGGAGCAGATGGCGCATCTGCGGAGCGAGGGCTTCAACGTCGTGCCGCTCGCGGCGATGCGCACGCACCTCGATGCGCGGGCGCCGTTCCCCGCGCGCACCGTGGCCGTCACCTTCGACGACGGCTTCGCCGACAACTACACGGCCGCGTTCCCCGTGCTCGCGAAGCACGCGCTGCCGGCGACGATCTTCCTCGCCGCGGGCTTCATCGGCGGCGACGACCTGCCCGTGCTCCGCGACCGCAGCGGCATCCGCCCGCTCACCTGGGATCAGGTGCACGAGATGGCACGCGGCGGCGTCGCGTTCGGCGCGCACACCATGAGCCACCGCTCGCTCACCGGGCTGCCGCCCGACGAGCTGCGGCAGGAGATCGAGCAGTCGCGCGACGTCGTCGCCGAGCGCGTCGGCGCTCCCGCCGACACCTTCTGCTACCCGCGCGGCCACGTCGACGAGCGCGTCGCACAGGCCACGCGCGACGCCGGCTTCGCGATCGCCTGCACCACGCTCCCGGGCTCCGTGCCCGCGGACACCGACCCCTACCTTCTGCGCAGGACCTTCGTCGCGCGCGACGACACCCTGCACGACTTCGCACGCAAGCTCGACGGCAGCTTCGACCTGCTGCACGCCGCCCGCCAGCGCCTCGGCGGCGCCCCCGCGCCGTCCTACGGCTGACCCCCACCGGAGAACACCATCATGTGCGGAATCGCCGGATTCCTCTCGCTCGAGCAGGGCGTCTTCGCGACGAAGACGATCGCCCAGGCGATGTGCGACGTCATCGTGCACCGCGGCCCCGACGGCCAGGGCCTGCTCGTCGACGGCCCGCTCGCGATGGGCATGCGCCGCCTGTCGATCATCGACCTCGCCGGCGGCCAGCAGCCGATCTCCAACGAGGACGGCACGATCTCGGTCATCCAGAACGGCGAGATCTACAACTTCCAGGAGATCCGCAAGGACCTCGAGCAGCGCGGCCACCGCTTCAAGACCAACAGCGACACCGAGGCGATCGTCCACCTCTACGAGGAGTACGGCACGCGCTGCGTCGAGCACCTGCGCGGCATGTTCGCGCTCGCGATCTGGGACGCGCCGCGCCGACGGCTGATCGTCGCGCGTGACCGGCTCGGCATCAAGCCGCTCTACTACAGCGTCGGCAACGGACGCCTGCTGTTCGGGTCCGAGCTGAAGAGCCTGCTCGCCGTCGGCCTCGACCGCGAGATCGACCAGCAGGCGCTGCACGACTACCTGAGCTTGACGTACGTTCCGGCGCCGGCGACGATCTTCAAGGCCGCGCGCAAGCTGATGCCCGGCAGCATGCTGATCGTCGAGCGCGGCAACGTCCGCATCGAGCGCTGGTGGAACCTCAGCTTCGAGCCCGACGAGAAGCGCTTCCACAGCGAGCCCGAGATCGTCGAGGCCGTGCGCGAGCGCGTCGAGGACGCGGTGCGCAGCCACCTCGTGTCGGACGTGCCGCTCGGCGTGTTCCTCTCGGGAGGCGTCGACTCGCAGACGCTCGTCGCGTGCATGCGGAAGTTCCACACCGGAGCGCTGAAGACGTTCTCGATCGGCTTCGCCGAGAAGAGCTTCAGCGAGCTCGACCGCGCACGCGAGGCCGCCAAGCACTTCGGCACCGAGCACCACGAGCTGATCGTCACGCCGGACACCGTCTCGATGGTGCCCGACCTCGTCAGCGCGTTCGACGAGCCCTACGCGGACTCGTCGGCGATCCCGGTGCTGTGCGTCGCGCGCCTCGCGCGACAGTCGGTCACCGTCGCGCTCACCGGCGAAGGTGGTGACGAGGTGTTCGCCGGCTACAAGACCTACGCCGCGACGCGGCTCGCGGGTCTCTATCGCCGCGCCGTGCCGTCGCCGCTGCGCAGCCTCGTCTCGTGGGGCGTCAATCGCCTGCCGGTGTCGCACGGCAAGGTCAGCTTCGACTACATGGCGAAGCGCTTCGTCGCGGGAGCGTCGAACGACGCGGTCGACGCGCACTTCTCCTGGAAGGCGATCTTCGACGAGGCCGGGAAGCAGGCGCTCTACCGCGAGCCGCGCGCGGTCGGACCGACCGTCCGCCTGTACCACGAGGCAGTCGCCGGCATCGATCCGCAGGATCTGCTGGCGCGTCTGCTGATGATCGACACGAAGCTCGGCCTCGAGGGCGACATGCTCGTCAAGGCGGATCGCATGAGCATGGCTACCTCACTCGAAGGGCGCGTTCCGCTTCTGGATCACCCACTCGTGGAGATGGTCGCCGCGATTCCCAGCCGCTTCAAGATGAAGGGCATGAAGACCAAGGTGCTGCTGCGCGCCGCGATGGCCGACGTGCTGCCGCAGACCACGACGCAGGGGCCCAAGCAGGGCTTCAACGTCCCGATCCCGAGCTGGCTCACCGGACCGCTGCGCGAGCTGGTGCACGACACGCTGTCGCCGTCGCGCATCGCCGCCACCGGCATCTTCCGGCCCGAGCCGATCCAGGAGCTCATCCGCGCGCACGAGAGCCTCGAGCGCGACCACAGCCGCGACATCTGGACCCTGCTCATGTTCCAGTCCTGGTACGACCGCATCGGCCAGGGTGCGCAGGGAGCCGAGCCGCATCGGCTCGTCGGCTGAACTACGGGTTGACCGGAATCGAACGCGTCAGGCAGTCTTCTACTCCCGTCAACGGAAACTGGAGCAACCACGTGCCTAGGAACTCTGCCCTCCGCGCGGTCGTGTCGAACGCCGCGCCGGCCGTCGAGGACGCGAACCTCGCGTCGCAAGCATCGCACATTCCGCTCCCGCCCGAGGCCCCGGAATCGCGCATCCGGTACGTCCTGCAGGCCATGCTGGCGATCACGGCGCTCGTCCTGCTGTCGCCGGTCCTCGTGCTGGTCGCGATCGCGATCAAGCTGACGAGCCCCGGCCCGCTCTTCTACGGCGGCGTGCGCACCGGCGTGAACCAGAAGCTGTACACGATGTACAAGTTCCGCACGCTGCGCGAGGGATCCGAGCGGCAGATCGGCGGACGCCTGCTGAGCCCGCAGGACGACTTCTACACGCCGATCGGAAAGTTCCTGAAGCGCTCCAAGCTCGACGAGATCCCGCAGCTGTGGAACGTGCTGCGCGGCGAGATGAACTTCGTCGGGCCGCGTCCGCTGCGTCCGATCTTCCTCGAGCGCTACCTGAACGAGATCCCGCACTACGCGGACCGCTTCCGCGTGCGTCCCGGCATGACCGGACTCGCGCAGGTGCGCGGCGGCTACTTCACGTCGGCGCGCAACAAGCTGCGCTACGACCGGCTGTACATCGAGCACCGCAGCATCGGACTCGACGCGCAGCTCGTCGCGCTGACCGCGCTCAAGGTTCTGAACCGCTGGATCACGCTGGGCGCGTTCCTGCTCGTCCTGCTGCTCTTCGTGTCGTTCATTCCGGCCGGCTCGATGGAGCGGCTGTACATCAACTTCTCCGGTGCGCGCGTCAATCCGCTGCACGGCGTGATCGCGTTCGGTGCGCTGTGGATGATCCTGCGGCGCGCGCCGAGCGACCGCATCAGCTTCTACCGCAGCCCGCTGAACCTGCCGATCGCGTGCTTCCTGCTGCTCGCGCTGGTGTCGGCGTTCCAGTCCGCGGCACCGGTGCAGGCGGTGCGCGGTGCCGCGTACCACCTGATCACGGGCTTCATCGTGCTGCTCGCGATCATCAACGGAACGTTCACGAGGAGCTTCGTGCGCAGCGCCGTGAGCGCCGTCGCGCTCACGTCGGTCGCGCTGTGCGCGGTCGGCATCCTCGAGCTGATCCTCGCCGACTATCTCCCCGTGCACGGACCGGTGCGCACCGGGCTCGGCATGAACGGCGTCGGCATCTCGTCCACGCTCGGCAGCCCGATCGCGCTCGCGACCTATCTGCTGATCGGCGTGCCGTGCGTGCTCTGCAGCTTGACGCGCGCGCAGACGCGCGAGGCACGCGACTTCTGGGTCGCGGCGACGACGCTCTGCCTCGTCGGCATCCTGCTCACGCGCCACCCCGCGGGGCTCGTGGCACTCGCGCTGATCGCGACCGCGTACCTGTGGGTGCACTTCAGCACGATGTGGGCGGCGGTCTTCCTCGGCGTGCTGACGCCGTTCGCCTACCTCTCGATCACGCACGGCATCGCGGACGGCGGCTTCACCTGGTCGCAGATCCTCTGCGGCGACGCGACCGGCGTCTGCCAGAACCTCGCCGACCTGCCGACGCGCACGCTGCTGCTCGGCATGGGACCGCGCACCCTCGGCGAGCTCGTGCCGGCGGGCGTGACGCTCACCGACGGATCGCTGCACCTCAACGGCAACGTGCGGCTCGTCGTGGAGAACGGCGTCCTCGGCTGGGCTGCGATGGTGTGGATCCTGCTCACCGCGCTCACCTCGCTGTACGCCGCGCAGCGCCGCACCACGGACACCGGGCTCCGCGCCGTGCTCTGGGCGGTGATGGCCGCCGTGGTCGGCTTCGGCGTCGCCATGCAGAGCTTCGATCCGTTCGACAACATCGCGATCCAGATCCTCTTCTGGGGCCTGCTCGGCATCGGCATCGGAACCGTCGTCCGGCTCGGCGAGCGTCCGAGCGACTACCGCATCGCACTGAAGCTCGGACACTGACGGCCGCTTCGACCGCTCACCACCCGACGTTGCCGCGCACGAAGCAGCACGAGCGGACCCGTCCGCGCACGCAGCAGCCGCAGTGAACCCGTTCGCGCACGACGCATCACCAGCGGACGTCGCCGCGCAGCTCCCGCACCGGGAGCTTCCGCGTGCGGCCGTCGCGCTGCAGGACGACCTCTCTCTCGTCCGTCCGACCGCCCGGACACGTGAAGACCGACTCCACCATCAAGGCCGCATGAACGCCACGCCCGTTCGTGACGCCGACCGGCGTCCCGTCGCCACGTCGCACCTCGACGCCCGGCAGCGGCGTTCCGGCCTCGTCGACCAGACGGACCTCGGTGCGCCGTGCACGCTCGACGCGTCCGTCGCCGGCGCAGCGGACCGACGCGAGCCGCTCGCCGATCACCGCGACGCTCGCTGCGTCGAGCGCGAGCGGCTGCGGACACTCGAGCGTCACGTCGTCGAGCGTGGTGTCGGTCGCCCCCTCCGCACGGACGCAGACGCGCTCGGCCGCGATGCGTCCGCCACGGATCACGGTTCCGGTCGGGGCGCGCAGCCCGATCTTCGCGTCCTTGTCGAGATACCGCTGCAGGACGACCGAGCCGCTCTCGAGCACGTCGTCGGCGAGCAGCGTGTCGCGCGAGTCGCCGCGCACGTGGATGCTGCCGCCCGCGATGCGGTTGCCCTCGAGCACGGTCCGCGCCGCATGCTTGACGTACACCGCGGTCGCCGCGCCCCAGAGCCGGCTGCGCGCGAGGACGTTGCCGTGATTGCGCAGGAAGTAGACGTTCTCGCGGCCGTTGTCGTGGACCTCCGCGTCGACGATGCGGTTCTCGTGCGCGGCGCTGCCGACGTGAATTCCCTCGTCCGCGTTGCGGAAGACCTGCACGCGCTCGAGCACGTTTCGGCTCGACCCCCCGGCGAGGTCGATGCCGTAGCCGACGCGTGCCTGGAAGTCGCCGTTGTCGTGCGCCGCGACCGCCTCGACGCGCACGCGCTCCGCCTTCGAGAGACGGAGTCCACGCTCGAAGCCGGTGATGCCGAGGTTCACGACGCGCGCGCCGCTCGCCGTGCCGTCGACCTGCACGCCGACGCTGCCGCGCGTGCCGCGGCCGCGCACCAGATGTCCGTTGCCGTCGAGCACGATCGGACGCCGCACGCGCAGGCCGTCGCCCTCGCACGGACCGAGGTCCGCGGGCAGCGTGTAGTCGGCGACGACGCGGTCGCCGCAGCGGCAGGTCCGTCCGCCGCCGCAGTCCGCGGCGACCGCGGCGCCCGCGACGACGAGCATCGCGACTCCTGCGGCCAGGACGCGGCGCGCCGCGGCCGCTGCCATCCCGTGCGCACGCGCGGTCACACCCGTCGCGGCGTCGCACGCCGAATCACCCGCTGCTAGCCGATCGTCCATGCACGACGCTTCCGTTCCCACCGAGCCCACTCTGCCATGCTGAACAAGTTTCGCGGCCTTCTCGGCCACACCCTGATCTACGGGCTCGGCAACTACGGCATCAAGGTCCTCGGCTTCCTGCTGATCCCGCTCTACACGCGTTATCTGGCGCCGTCGGACTACGGCGTCATGGCGCTCGTGTCCATGTACACGCAGGTCATGTTCGTGCTCATGAACCTCGGGCAGAGCACGTCCCTGTTCCGCTTCTACTACGAGCACGACACGCAGGAGGGGCGCGACCGCGTGGTCGCCGCATCGCTGTGGATCGTGCTGCTGTTCGCGCTGCCGATGGCGGCGATCCCGTTCCTGTTCAACCAGCCGCTCGCGCACCTGATCCTCGGCGACTCCGCGCTCTGGTTCATGATGTGCATCGGCACCGCGACGGTGCTCTGCAAGGTCCTGCTGCGCATGCCGTTCGCGATCATGCGCGCGCACGACGAGTCGAAGCGCTACGCGTCGTGGTCGCTGGCGCGCAACTTTCTCGGACTGGTGCTCGCGATCGTGCTGGTCGCGGGATTCCACCAGGGCGCGACCGGCGTCGTGCTGAGCCAGTTCCTCGCCGAGCTGGTGTTCTGCTTCCTGCTCACCGGCATGACGTTCCAGTCGCTGCGCGCGGGCTTCCACTGGCAGGACGTCAAGGACCAGCTCCTCTTCGGCCTGCCCTTCGTGCCGATCGGCGTCGCGTCGTTCGTCCTCGACCTGACCGACCGCTGGTTCCTAAAGCACTACTACTCGACCGCCGAGGTCGGCATCTACTCGCTGGGCTACCGCTTCGGCGAGATCCTGACCTTCGTCGTGACCGCGTTCCAGCTGTCGTGGCCGCAGTTCCTGTTCCGCAACCGGAAGGAGCCCAACGCGCCGCAGCTCTATGCCGACATGACGAACTACTACCTCGCGCTGATGCTGCTCATCTGGCTCGGCCTCGCGGTATTCGCGCCGGAGCTGCTGCGCATCATGGCGACGCCGAAGTTCTATCCCGCGGCGGCGCTCGTGCCGGTGGTCTCGTTCGCGCTCGTGCTCGACGGCATGGGCTGGATGTTCAACATCGGCGCGCTGTTCTCCAAGAAGACGCTGCTGCGCACGGCGAGCGTGACGCTCGGCGCGGTCGTCAATCTCAGCCTGAACTTCTGGCTCATCCCGAAGTACGGCATGATGGGCGCCGCGTGGGCCACGTTCTTCGGCTTCCTGGCGCAGATGTCGACCACGCTCATCCTGTCGCTCGGCGTGTACCCCGTGCCGTACAACTACCGCCGCATGGCAGGGATGCTCGCCGCCGCGCTCGGCGTCTACTTCGCCTCGACGATGGTCGAGACGCAGTCCGTGGTGACCTCGATCCTGCTCAAGATCCCGCTCGTGATGCTCTTCCCGGTGGCGCTGCTGTCCGCCGGGCTCTTCGACCCGAAGGACGTCGCCTCGGCGCTCGTATCCCTGGAGCGCCGCGTCCCGAGGAGCGCCGTCGCCGTCAAGTATCTCCGACCGCTGGTCCTGCGCGGCCACGACGCGAGCCGTTCGTGAAGGACGACCTGCACGCGCCGCCCGTTCCGGCCCCCGGCCTTCGCAAGGAACGCCGCATGAGAGCCAGAGAGAAGCTCACCAACGAGGAGAAGGTCGCGCTCGCGCTCGACGTGCTGAAGCGCGCGCGGCCGCTGCACGAGATCTGCGCCTACTACCAGGTGAGCCACACGACGGCGTACAACATCCGCAACACCTTCCTCGAGGGCGGACGCCGGGCGCTCGCCGGCGAGAGCGACACGGACAACCGGCTGCGGAACCTCGAGACGGTGGTTGCACGACACGCGGCGGTGATCGAGAAGGTGCGCGACGAGCATGCAGCCGATTCCTGACCTCGTGTCCTGACGGTGCGCCGACTCCTCCGGGCGATCGTTCCGTTCCTGCTGCTGGCCGCGGTGCTGCCATGGCTGCCGCTCCTGCTGAACGCGACCGATCCCCTCCCCGCCCGCGCCGACGCGCTGTTCGTGTTCGCCGGCGACGTTCCGGCGCGGCCGCGCTGTGCGGCGGAGCTGTATGCGAAGGGCGTGGCGCCGCGCGTGGTCTTCGGCGGCGGCCGGATCGCCCCCGAGCTCGAGGCCGTCGAGCGACCGATGACCGACGCGGCGGTCGACGCCACCATCGCGATGCAGGCCGGCGTGCCCATCGACGCCACCGTGGTGCTGCCCGAGGGCACGAGCACGTGGGAGGACGCCGGGGTGCTGCGCCGCTGGGCCGAGAAGGAGGACGCGCAGTCGGTCGTCGCGGTGACGTCCCCGCTGCACTCGCGGCGCGCCCGCATGACCCTCGATCTGGTCACCCGCGCGACCGGCATCCCTATCGCGGTGGTGACCTGCGGCGAGCCCCTCTCGCCGGGATCGCTGTGGTGGCTCGACGAGCGGCCGCTGGTCCAGGTCACGAACGAGGCCCTG
This sequence comes from Binatia bacterium, assembly GCA_046327915.1. Lineage (GTDB taxonomy): Bacteria > Desulfobacterota > Binatia > UBA12015 > UBA12015 > VGTK01. The sequence goes on from JAXLXO010000009.1 coordinate 138,373, forward strand.
AAGCTCGGCCTGTATCTCGTGCGCTACGTCGTCCCCGTCCGGCTCGGGCTGCGGCCGCCGCCCGGCGACGCGGCGTCCCCGCCCGCGATCTGACGCATTTCCTTTTCGAGCGCTTCCAGGATCTTGCGGCCGCGCAAGCCCCGTAGTGGAAGTCCACGCAATGCCTCGGAAAAGTGCGAAAGAGAGCGCCTTGCGACTTGCAATCGCCTTTCTTTCGCGCGAGAGGAACCGGGCGCCGATCGACGCCAGCTCCAGCAAGGCGCAGGAGCTCGGGTCGTCGTCCGAGGGGTATGCCGTCATGAGCCTGCGTCGTCCTGGATCTCGAACCCGCCTCCACCGCCGGCCCTCCAACGGCAGACGCGCGCGTCTCGGCAGGACCATCGCCGCGACGTCGGGCGTGGCCCTCCTGGTCACCGCCGCCCTCGCCGGCGCGCAGAGCTTCGGCCGCAAGGCGCCGCTCACGAAGCTGGAGCTCGGTCCCCGCAACGGACAGGCGGTCGCCGCCCTGCCGACGGACTGGACCGCGTACACCGCGATCGCCGAGACCCAGATGGACATCGGCTCGAACATCGAGGTGAGCGGCAACTACGCCGTCCGTCAGCCCGGCGGACTGCTCAACTGCGGCACCAACCTGTTCCACAACTCCGTGCCGGCCGACAGCTTCCTCGCGGCGGACAGCATCGTCTGCGAGAACGGCGCGTCGGTGAACAACGTGTTCACCAACGACCTCCAGCTCGACGGAACCGCCGAGGTTCGCGGCACGACCAGCCCGCTCTCGCCGCTGCCGATCAACATCAACGTGCCGACGCTCCCGGCCGCGGTGAACGACGGCTGCACCGCGTCGGCCTCGGACGTGACCGTGACCGTGGCGCAATCCCCCAAGACGCTCGCACCGGGCTGCTACAAGGACCTCGACGTCAAGGACGGCGCGGTCGTGGAACTGAACGGCACCTACATCTTCCGCAACGTCCTCATCGAGGGTAGCACGTCGAGCGGTGGCGGCTCGCTGGTCGCCACCGGCGCCACCGTCATCAACGTGCAGGGCACCTTCCTCACCGAGATCAACGCGGACGTCTTCCCCGACAGCTCGGATCCCGCCGACCTGCTGGTCAACGTGAAGGGCGTCAACAACCAGATCGGCAACGGCGCCCTCACCAACCCGAACTCGCTGTTCATCGGCCGCATCGTCGCACCGAACGACAACAACCTGCAGTTCGGCGTCCGCTCGGTGTTCGTCGGCAACGCGTACGCGGCCGAGTTGTTCATCTTCGGCGTCCACCTGCCGCGCACCCCGAGCCCGACGCCGACCAGGACCCCGACGCCGACGCCCACCGCGACGCCCACCGCAACGCCCACGAAGACGCCGACGCCGACGCCGACCAAGCCGTTCATCCCGACCGCGACGCCGACGCCGACTCCGACCCCGACCGCAACGCCGAAGTTCACGCCGACGCCGACCCCGACGCCGACGGCCACTCCGGTGCACACGCCGACGCCGACTCCGACGCCCACGGCCACCCCGGTCGTGACGCCGACGCCGACGCGCACGCCGACGCTCACCGTGACGCCGACGCCGGTCAACACGCCGACCGCGACGCCGGTCCGCACGCCGACGCCGACCCCGACGAGCACCGCGCTCGCCACGCCGACGCCGACGCTGCCGTTCGTGCCTCCCACGCCGACGCCGAAGACCACGGCCACGCCGAAGGTCACGGGAACGCCGACGCCCACCGCGCTCGCGACGCCGACCCCGACCTTGCCGTTCGTGCCGCCGACCCCGACCTCGTCGGTCGCCGGCTGGCGCAAGAAGCCCTGGGGCCGCATGTTCCCGTTCCTGCCGAACGCGGACCTGTCGCGCGGCGGACGCGGCTACCCGAGCATGAAGATGCCGCTCAAGCGGACGCATTGAGCGGAACGTCCAACCGTGAAGGCGGGCCGTCGCGCGAGCGGCGGCCCGCTTTCGTTTGCGCGCCGCTCTACCCGATCCTCGACACGACCGGCGACCTCGCGGCACTGCGCGTCCTGCTCGACGCCGTGCTCCGCGCGCGGCCACCGTGGCTCCAGCTTCGCTGGAAGGACGCACCCGGCGGCCCGCTGCTCGCGCTGGCGCGCGAGGTCGTGGAGCGCGCCGCCGCGGTGGGCTGCAACGTCATCGTGAACGACCGCCTCGACGTCGCCCTCGCGAGCGGCGCAGCAGGTGTCCACCTCGGACAGGACGACCTGCCACTCGCGGCCGCGCGCCGCTTGGCGGGCGATCGCCTCGTGCTCGGCGTCTCGACGCACGACGTGGCGGAGGCGCGCGCCGCCGCGGACGGCGGCGCCGATTACGTCGGCTTCGGCCCCATGTTCACGACGACGAGCAAGGCCGACGCGCTCACGCCGCGCACGCTCGAAGGCCTGCAGACGGTTCGCGCCGCGATTCGCATCCCGATCGTCGCCATCGGCGGCATCGGCCCCGACGCGGCTCCCGCGATCCTCGACGCCGGCGCCGACGCCGTCGCCATGATCAGCGCGATCGCCAACGCCCCCGACCCGGCGGAGCTCTGCGCGCGGCTCATGGTCCGCCGCGCGTAGCGCCCCGCCACGAAGCCTTACAGCTCTGCCTCGTCGAACTGCGGCGGCTGCTCGTCGTCCTCGCGCGAGCTCAGGTTCTCGAAGGTGGTGAACTCCTTGCGGAACGCGAGCTTGACGGTGCCCTGCGGCCCGTTGCGCTGCTTGGCGATGATGATCTCGGCCGTCCCCTCGTCGGGTGACGCCTTGTTGTAGAAGTCGTCGCGGTAGACGAACGCGATCACGTCGGCGTCCTGCTCGATGGCGCCCGACTCGCGCAGGTCGGACATCATGGGACGCTTGTCGGCGCGCGACTCGACGGCGCGATTGAGCTGCGAAAGCGCGATCACCGGCACCGACAGCTCCTTCGCCAGCGCCTTCAGCGAGCGCGAGATCAGCGAGATCTCCTGCTCGCGGTTGTCGGTCTTGCTGTGAGCACGCATCAGCTGCAGGTAGTCGACGACGATCAGGCCGAGTCCGCCATCCCTCTCGCGCTCGCGCTGCAGACGGCGCGACTTGGCGCGCATCTCGAGGATCGACAGCGCCGGGGTGTCGTCGATGTAGAACGGCAGGTCGGCGAGCCGCCCGGCAGCCATCGCCAGCCGCGGGAAGTCGCGGTCGCCCAGATATCCCGTGCGGACCTTGCCGCCGTCGACGCGCGCCTCGCCGCACAGCATGCGCAGGACCAGCGACTCCTTCGACATTTCGAGCGAGAAGATCACGACGGCCTTGCCGCCGGAGTTCGCCGCGGCGTACTGCGCGAGGTTGGTCGCGAACGCGCTCTTGCCCATCGACGGACGTCCCGCGACGATGATCAGGTCGGACGGCTGCAGCCCGGACGTCATGCGGTCGAGCTCGTAGAAGCCGGTCGGCACGCCGGTGACGGCCTCCTTCTTCTCGTAGAGCGTCTCGATCTGCTTGATCGAGTGCACGATGATCGACTCGATCTTCGCGTACGGCTGCCGGATCTTGCGCTGGCTGATCTCGAAGATCATGCGCTCGGCGTCGTCGAGAAATTCCGACACGTCGCCGGCGCCGTCGGCGGCGCGCTGCGCGATGTCGGTGGACGCCTCCATCAGCGCGCGCAGCACCGCCTTGTCCTTGACGATCTGCGCGTAGAGGTCGACGTTCGCGGCGGTCGCCGTGCGCTCGACGAGCTCGGCGAGCGCCGCCGCGCCGCCGACGGCCTCGAGGTCGCCGCGCCGCTTCAGGCACTCGGCGAGCGTGATCACGTCGGCGCGCTCGCGGCGGTCGTCGAGGTCGTTCAGCGCGCGGAAGATGCGCCGGTGCGACTCGCGGTAGAAGTCGTCCGCCTGCACGATCTCGTTGGCGCGGTCGAGCGCACGATTGTCCAGCAGGATCGCGCCCAGGACCGCCTCCTCCGCCTCGATGCTCTGCGGGGGAACGCGGCCCGGACCGAACGATTCCTCACTCACCGCCAACCTCCGGGTGCTGCTGCGCGCCGTGCGCGACCGACCGACGAACGAACTCGAGACTGCGAACTGCGGGAAGGGATCGCCTTCTAGACCCGACGGGTCCGGACGGCAAGTGGCCCGCGTCCGCGGGCGGCGCGAGCGGCGCTCGTCCTCAGCGTGCGTTCTTCCCGGCCTGCTCGATGATCGCGTCGAGCGCGCGATGGTCCTGCTCGGTCAGGTGCTCGCGGGGCACCGGCTTTGGCTTGACCTTGCGCACCTTGTCCGCGGCGGCCCGCCGGGTGGCCGGCGTCGCGGTGACGGACGGCGCGTCGGTCGGTTCCGACGGCGGTGCCGCGTCGACGGCCGCCGGGGCAGGAGCCGCCGCTGACGGAGCTTCCGCGGGCACCGCCGCGGCGTCCTCGACGTCGACCGCGGCCGGTGCTGCGACCGGTGCACCCGCGAGCGGCGCACGCACCGGTGCTTCCTCACGCACGGCGCCCACCGGCGCTCGCGACGGATCCTCGCCCAGCAGCGCCAGCGTCGCGGAGAATGCGGCGTACGCGGCGATGCCGAGCACCGGCACCGCGAGCCACCACGCGCTCCAGCGCGCCTCGCTGCGGGCCGGCCTGCGCCGCTCAGCGCGCGGCACTGCGCTCTCCGGGTCCGACGATCTCCCACCCGCGCCGCCGTGCCTCGCGCCGAAGCAGGCGGTCCGGATTGACCACGCGCGGATTTCCCACCAGCTCGAGCACCGGGAGGTCGGTCACCGAGTCGGTGTAGAAGAAGCTCTGCGCGAGGTCGACGTCGCGCTCGCTGGCGAACGCGCGCGCCCAGTGGACCTTGCCGCGCCCGTAGCAGACCGGCACGATCGCGCGCCCGGTGAAGCGTCCGTCGACGACCTCGAGGCGCGTGACCAGCAGGTGCTCGACGCCGAGATCGCGCGCCAGCGGCTCCGCGAGGTAGTTGGTGCTGCTCGACAGCAGCGCCAGCTCGTGGCCGGCACGGCGGTGCTCCTCGACGCGCTCGAGCATCTGCGGGACCAGGTAGTCGCGTACCACCTCGCGGTACCACTGGTCGCAGAAGCCCTTGATCTCGGCCTCGTCCTGGCCGCGGATCAGATCGCTGGCGCGCTCGAACGCGCGCTCGATGTCGAGCATGTTCAGCCGGTACTGCAGCAGGTAGTACGCGGTGCGGACGAGGTCGCGCCGGCGCGCACGCCCGTGGCGCCGCATGTAACGCGCGTAGAGCGGCGCGGTGTTCACCGAGACCAGCGTCCCGTCGATGTCGAAGAACGCGGCGACTCTCAACGGCACATCTCCTGCCCCGGCTTCGGGCTGCCGAAGGGCGGCCCCGCGGAAATGAAGAAGCGGGGACGGCGCGTCAAGCACCGTCCCCGCTCCGGTGTCGTCGGTCCGGCGCTCAGCGCTCGACGAGCATCGCGATGCCCTGGCCACCGCCGATGCACAGCGACGCGACGCCGAGGTTCACGTCGCGGTCCTGCATCGCGTGCAGCAGGGTCACGAGGACGCGCGCGCCGCTGGCACCGATCGGGTGTCCGAGCGCGATCGCGCCGCCGTTCACGTTGACCTTGCTCGCGTCGAGCTTGAGCTCGCGCAGCACGCCGAGCGACTGCGCGGCGAAGGCCTCGTTGAGCTCCCAGAGGCCGACCTGCTCCTTCTTGACGCCGGTCCGCGCGAGCACCTTCTCGACCGCGGGCCACGGGCCCATGCCCATGATCGACGGATCGACGCCGGCCGCGGCCCAGCCGCGGATGCGCGCGAGCGGCTTCAGGCCGCGGTCCTTCGCGGCCTTCTCGCTCATGACCACCAGCGCGGCTGCGCCGTCGTTGATGCCCGACGCGTTGCCGGCGGTGACGCTGCCGTCCTTCTTGAACGCCGCACGCAGACCGGCGAGCTTCTCGGCGGTCGTGTCGGCGCGCGGGAACTCGTCGACCGCGAACTGCACGGTCTCGCCCTTCTTCTTGCCCGGAACGTCGACCGGCACGATCTCGGCGCGGAACTTCCCGTTCTGCTGCGCCGCCGCCGCCTTCGCCTGGCTCTGCGCCGAGAACTCGTCCTGCTCGGCGCGGCTGATCTCGTACTTCGCGGCGACGTTCTCCGCCGTGATGCCCATGTGCACGTGCGTGATCGGGCACGACAGGCCGTCGTTGATCATCGAGTCGAGCAGCTCGCCGTGGCCGAGACGGTAGCCGTAGCGCGCCTTCTGCAGCAGGTACGGCGCGTTCGACATGCTCTCCATGCCGCCCGCCACCGCGACGTCGTACTCGCCCAGGAGGACGCCGGAAGCCGCGTTCGCGACCGCCTTGAGGCCCGAGCCGCACGCCTTGTTGATGCCGTAGCCGGGAACTTCCTTCGGGATGCCCGCCTCGAGGTAGGCGACGCGCGCCGCGTTGAGGCCGAGGCCCGCCGCGAGCACGTTGCCGAGGATCACCTCACCGACGTCCTTGCCCTCGACACCGGCGCGCTTGAGCGCCTCGCGGATCGCGATCGCGCCGAGCGCCGTCGCGGGCTGTCCCGCGAGCGCGCCGCCCATCGACCCGATCGCGGTACGCGTCGCCGAAACGATGACTGCTTCTGCCATTTCTTCCTCCGTTGATCGGGTTTGTGCCGATGCGGCCCGGCTGGCGGGCTCGAGTAACGGCGGGCGGGAGCCCGCTCAGTGTGCCACCCCGTTGTACCAGTTCATTCCGACGATCTGCGCGCGGCGGCTGAGACGCGCGATCCGGAAGCACAGCGGCCCTGCCGGGCCGTACATCATGCGCGCCGCGAAGCCCAGTCGGTGCAGCTTCCGGCCCATGGGCGAGCGGCGCACCGTACGGTCATAGCCACGAAAGCCCAGATCGCCAGTGGCGAAGGCCTGCCCGAGCGTTCTCGCCGCGAGCTGTCCGAACTGCAGCGCGAACGAGATGCCCTCGCCGAGCAGCGGGTCGACCCCGGCCGCGTCCCCGACCAGCAGGACGCCCGGCGCCGAGATCGCCTCGCCGCCCCGGTAGAGCCGGATGGGATGCGCCTTGCGCGGGGCGTCGTCGGCACCGGCCCGGTCGTCGAGCAGCCGGGCGAGGCGTCCGCCCTCGCCGCGCCGCGCCAGCGAGTACACGCCGACGTTCCAGTGCGGCCGCCCCTCGATCAGGCAGGGGAAGGACCACGCGTAGCCGGACAGGCCGTCGAGGACGGCGCGGAAGTCGAACTCGAAGCGCGGCGGGGCCTCGGCCGCGTCGATCGGCACGTCGCACATCACGGCGCGCGCGACCCAGCCCTCTTCGTCGCTGATCAGCGTACGGCGCACCAGGCTGCCCGAGCCGTCGGCGCCGACCACCACCCGGGTGCGGATCTCGCCCTGATCGGTCGTCAGCACGATCTGCGCGCCCTCGCGCCGCGCGCCGAGCAGCCGCACCGACTCGCGCACCTCGACGCCGTGCTTGCGCGCGGCGTCGAGCAGCATGGCGTCGAACTCGCGGCGGCGGATCACGCGGCAGCAGTCGGGGCTCGCGATGTCGATGCGCTCGCCCGCGACGTCGACGCGCGCGTGGTCCACGCGCACGAACGGGACGTCCAGCCCGAGCCCGAGCTCGCCGAGGATCGACATGGTGTGCGGGATCAGGCCGCCGGCGCAGGTCTTGTCGCGCGGGAAGGCGGCGCGGTCGAGGATGAGCGCACGGGATGCCAGCGCGGGATTCTCGCGCGCCAGGGCGATCGCGGTCGCAGCGCCCGCCGGGCCACCGCCGACGATCACCAACTCCCTGGATTCTGCCATGGATTCTCGCGCCTCCGTGCGGCGCGGGACCGTCCGTGCGCGGAGCGCACGTCGGTGCCCGGAACGGGCCTCGGGGGTTCGCTCAGTCGACCGCGCGCGGCGGGATGTTCTGCTTCACCCAGTCGATGATCTCCTGGGTCGTCGCGCCCGGCGTGAAGACCTTCGCCACGCCCTGCTTGCCGAGCGTCGCGATGTCGTCCTCCGGAATGATGCCGCCGCCGAAGACCTTGATGTCGCTCGCGTTGCGCTCGCGCAGCAGGTCGATCACGGCGGGGAACTGCACCAGATGGGCGCCGGAGAGGATCGACAGGCCGATGCCGTCGACGTCCTCCTGCAGCGCCGCCTCGACGATCATCTCCGGGGTCTGGTGCAGACCCGTGTAGATGACCTCGAATCCGGCGTCGCGCAGAGCGCGAGCGATGATCTTTGCGCCACGGTCGTGACCGTCCAGACCGGGCTTGGCGACGAGGATGCGTACCGGGCGATCCATGCGACCCGCCTCCTATAACGACGCGGGCGGCGACTCGGCAAGTCGCCCCGGCGCGGCAAGGTCACGCGCCACGGCGCGACCGTCCGTCGAGGTCACGCGCCACGGAACGCGGGCGTGCGCTTCTCGAGAAACGCCGTGAGCCCCTCGCGGGTGTCCGCGGCGGCGAACAGGCTCGCGAAGGCCTCGATCTCGACGCGCGCGGCACTGCGCGCGTCGCTGGTCTCCGCCGCCTGCATGGCGGCCTTCGCGCGGGCGAGCGCCAGCGGCGGCCGCTTCGCGAGCTCCTCGGCCCACGCGCGCGCAGCCGTGCGGATCTCGGCCTGCGGCACCACACGCTGCACGAGCCCGACACGCAGCGCCTCGTCCGCGGCAATGAGGCGTCCGCCATAGACGAGCTCGCGCGCCAGCCCGACGCCGACCCGGCGCAGCAGCCGCGAGCAGCCGCCGAAGCCCGGGATCAGTCCGAGGTTCGTCTCCGGCTGTCCGAAGCGCGCCTTCTCACCGGCGATCGCGAGATCGCACGACAGCAGCAGCTCGCAGCCGCCGCCCAGAGCCGCGCCCTGCACGGACGCCAGCACGACGCTCGGCAGCGCCTCGAGCGCGTCGAAGGTCTCGTGGCCGAGCTGCGAGAACGCGCGCGCCTCCTCGACCGACATCGCCGACATCGCGGCGATGTCGGCGCCCGAGACGAACACGCGGTCGCCCGCGCTCGCGAGCAGCACGACGTGCGCGGGGTCGCGCTGCAGCTCGCCGATCGCGGCGCGCAGCTCGAGCAGCGTGTCGCGGTCGAGCGCGTTCAGCTTGTCCGCGCGCTCGATCGTCAGCTCGGCGATCGCGCCGTCGCGCTTCAACGAAACAGAGGCCATCGTCGGTGCTCCCGTGGTCCGTGCGCGCGCGCCGCTGCGCGTCGCGCGTCAAGTACGTTTTCAGTATTCAGGCTTGAAGTCGAAGCGGTGGTGCGCCTCGATCCAGCGCACGGTGCGCGTGCGCGAGCGCATCACCACCGAGTTGGTCGTGGCGCCGCCGCGGAAGTAGCGCACGCCGGACAGCAGATGCCCGTTGGTGACGCCGGTCGCGGCGAACATGACGTTGTCGCCGACCAGATCCGCCGGCCCGTAGATGCGCGACAGGTCGCCGATGCCGGCCTCGCGCAGCCGGTTGCGCTCGTCGTCGTTGCGCGGCCGGAAGCGTCCCTGGAACTCGCCGCCGAGCGCCATGATCGCTCCCGCCGCGAGCACGCCCTGCTGCGCACCGCCGACGCCGAGCAGGATGTCGATGCCGCTGCCCGGGCGCGACGCCGCGATGCCCGCGGCGAGGTCGCCGTCGGCGAGGATCTGCACGCGCGCGCCGGCCTTGCGCACCTGGTCGATGAGGCCGTCGTGGCGCGGGCGGTCGAGCACGACCACCGTGAGATCCTCGACGTAGACGCCCTTCGCGTCGGCGAGGGCGCGCAGGTTCTCCTGCGGCGTCTTCTCGAGGCTCACGACGCCCTTGCCCTCGGGTCCGACGGCGAGCTTGTCCATGTACGTCTCGGGGCACGACAGGATCCTGCCGCGCTCCGAGATCAGGATGATCGACAACGCGTTGGTGCCGCCGGTCGCGCACACGGTCGCGCCCTCGAGCGCGTCGAGCGCCACGTCGATCGGCGCGCCGCCGGCGCCGATGCGCTCGCCGACGAAGAGACCCTCGACCTCGCCCTCGCGGCCCTCGCCGACGACCACCGTCGCGTCGACGTCCATGGCGTGGAACGCACGCCGCATCGCGGCGCTCGCCGCACGGTCCACCGCGCTCGCGTCGCCACGTCCCATGAGGCGCGCGGACTCGAGCGCCGCGGCCTCCGTCACCCGGACCACCTCGAGGGCGAGATTGCGATCCATGTTGCGTCCGCTCCTGTCCCCGTCAGCCGGGGTTCTCCTCGATCCGGATCGCGACCGGCTTGCCGCTGACGCTCGGCATCTTCGCGACGCGGTCGAGCGCGCGGCGCAGGTCGCGCTCGCGCGTCCCGTGCGTGCGGATGACGATCGGCACCGCGCCGCCCGTCGAGCGCTCGCGCTGCACCACGGACGCGATCGAGATCTTCTGCTGGCCGAGCAGGCTCGCGATGCGCCCCAGCACGCCGGGCTCGTCCTGCGCGTGCACGCGCAGGTAGAACTCGCTGGTCACGTCGCCGATCGGCCGCACCTTCGCGACACGCTGGCGCGCGATCGGATAGCCCAGCGGCGCGAGACGCGGGCGTCCGAGCTCGCGCAGGTCGCGCGCGACGTCGATCACGTCGGCGACCACCGCGGTCGCGGTCGGCATCATGCCGGCGCCCTGCCCGTAGTACATCGAGCGTCCGAGCGCGTCGCCGTGCACGCACACCGCGTTGAACGCGCCGCCCACCGCCGCAAGCGGGTCGTTCGCGGGGATCATCGTCGGGTGGACGCGCGCCTCGATCGTGCTGCCGTGATCCTTGGCGATCGCGAGCAGCTTGATCGCGTAGCCGAGCTCGCGTGCGTACTCCATGTCGCTCGCGTCGACGTCGCGAATGCCCTCGGTGTGAACGGCGTCGAGCGGGACGCGCGCGCCGAAGGCGAGCTGGATCAGCAGCGTGAGCTTGTGCGCGGCGTCGATGCCGTCGACGTCGTAGGTCGGGTTCGCCTCGGCCAGGCCGGCCTTCTGCGCGTCCTTCAGGACGTCGTCGAAACTGCGACCCTCCGCCGCCATCGTGCTCAGGATGTAGTTCGACGTTCCGTTGACGATGCCGAACACGGCCGTCTGGCGATCGGCCGCGAGCGCCTCGCGCAGCGTGCGGATGATCGGGATGCCGCCGCCGACGCTGGCCTCGAACTGGAAGCCGACGCCGCGCGCCTCCGCCGCGGCGAGGATCTCCGCACCGTGGTGCGCGAGCAGCGCCTTGTTCGCCGTGACGACGGCCTTGCCGTGCGCAATCGCGTCGAGGACGAACGTGCGCGCCGGCTCGAGCCCGCCCATGAGCTCGATCACGACGTCGACCTTCGGATCGCGGATGAGCTCCTGCGTGCGATTGGTCAGCAGCGCGCGCGGCACCGCGACCTCGCGCTTGCGCTTCAGGTCGATGTCGGCGACGCCGACCAGCCGCAGCGGCGCACCGAGCCGCGCGCCGATCTCGGCGCCGCGGTCGCGCAGCAGCTTGATCACGCCCGAGCCGATCGTGCCCCAGCCGATCAGCGCGACGCCGATGTGGTCGCGCTTCGCCGGCGCGTCGACCGCGGCCGAGGCCGCGCTGCGAACGTTCCCACGCGGCAACGCGCCGCTCCTGCCCTTCACGTCGTGTGCTCCTCCCCCGTGTCCACGTTGCTGGGCCCGACTGGTTAGCACAAGGTTTTGCGGGCAGGAATGCCGGCGGCTGCACGGGCGTGGCGGCCGCGCGCGGCGGCGCGACCCGGCCCCGCTACGCCTGCTCGGTGGCGCGCGCCGCGGCGCGTGCGCGCAGGAACTCGATCACCGCGGGCAGGATCGAGATCACGATGATCGCCACGATCACGATGTGAAAGTTGCTCTTCACGGTCGGGATGTTGCCGAACAGGTAACCACCGCCGACGAAGAGCACGACCCACGCGATGCCGCCCGCCACGTTGAACATCGCGAAGCGCGAGTAGCCCATCTGCCCGATGCCGGCGACGAAGGGCGCGAACGTGCGCACGATCGGGATGAAGCGCGCCAGCACGATCGTCTTGCCGCCGTGCTTCTCGTAGAAGTGCTGCGTGTGGAACAGGTGCCGCCGGTTCAGGAAGCGCGATTCGCTGGCGGTGAAGATCGCCGGTCCGACCTTCCTGCCGATCGCGTAGTTCGCGGCGTCGCCGGCGACCGCGGCGATGATCAGCAGCACGATCGCGGCCCACGGGTCGATCACCGCGTCCGGCACCGCGGCCAGCGCGCCGACGGCGAACAGCAGCGAGTCGCCCGGGAGAAACGGGGTCACGACCAGGCCGGTCTCGCAGAAGACGATCAGGAACAGCAGGGCGTAGAGCCACGGGCCCATCGACGCCGCCAGCTGGTTCAGGCTCGCGTCGAGGTGGAGGAACGTGTGGATCAGGGCTTCCATGTGCGCGTCAGGATCCTTTCCGGTGGTCCACCCGCGCGGCGGACGCGATCCTCCCGGAATACCGTGCCGGCGCGGATTGCGCATCCGCTTTCGCCGCCGACGGCCTCCCGGGCGTCCGTTGCGCACTGCGTCATACGCCGGATTCGCAGCAGAAACGGCCTCGACGGCCGTGGAGTTTCATGTTAGTTCCGTTGCGCCGCGAGCGGACTCGTCCGCTCGAGCGCGAGGCTGCGCTGAAGCGTTCGCCGGAGCTCGGAACCCCGTAACGCACGGGGCGTCCCGGGTCCTCCCGGCGGGCGGCCAACCCCTCGAAATCCTGTATCGGCATGCGGGACCGAAGGTCGGGGCCGCCTGCCGGCGATTTTGGAAGGAGGCGAACCGTCGTGTTCTCGGATCAATCTGCCCAGCGCAGTCTCGTGTCGCGGACGAAAGAAGCGTCCCGCCGGGCCGTAGCGCTCCTCTGGACCACCCTGCTCGTTCTCGCCGGCGCCGGAGTCGCGCACGCGGACGAGTCGAAGATCGTCCTGCCGGACTTCTCTTCGGTGACGTTCCTCGGCGCCAACGGCCACAACGTGCTGCTCGTCGGCATGTTCATCAGCCTGGTCGGCTTCGTGTTCGGCGTCGTCATGTACGGCCAGATCGAGCGCCTGCCCGTGCACAGCTCGATGCGCGAGATCTCCGAGCTGATCTACGAGACCTGCAAGACGTACCTGGTCACGCAGATCAAGTTCATCATGTTCCTCGAGATCTTCATCGGCGGAACGATCTTCGTGTACTTCTACTTCCTGCGTGACCTCGAGTTCATGAAGGTCATGATGATCCTGCTGTTCAGCCTGATCGGCATCGCGGGCAGCTGCGGCGTCGCCTGGTTCGGCATCCGCATCAACACCTTCGCGAACTCGCGCACCGCGTTCGCGAGCCTCAAGGGCAAGCCCTTCCCGACCTACGCGATCCCGCTGAAGGCCGGCATGTCGATCGGCATGGTGCTCATCAGCACCGAGCTGCTGATCATGCTCGTCATCCTGCTCTTCGTCCCGGCGAACAGCGCGGGCCCGTGCTTCATCGGCTTCGCGATCGGCGAGTCGCTCGGCGCGTCGGCGCTGCGCATCGCGGGCGGCATCTTCACCAAGATCGCCGACATCGGCGCCGACCTCATGAAGATCGTCTTCAACGTCAAGGAAGACGACGCGCGCAACCCGGGCGTCATCGCCGACTGCACGGGCGACAACGCGGGCGACTCGGTCGGTCCGTCGGCCGACGGCTTCGAGACCTACGGCGTCACCGGCGTCGCGCTGATCACGTTCATCGTGCTCGCCATGGCGCACGAGCCGGTCGTGCAGGTCCAGCTGCTGGTCTGGATCTTCGTCATGCGCATCGTGATGGTGCTCGCCAGCGCCATCTCGTACCTGATCAACGAGTCCATCGCGTCGTCGCGCTACGCGAACGCCGACAAGATGAACTTCGAGGCGCCGCTCACGTTCCTCGTGTGGCTCACCTCGGTCATCAGCGTCGTGCTGACCTTCATCGTGTCCGCGATCCTGATCCCGGAGATCAACGGCAACACGTCGCTGTGGTGGATCCTGTCGATGATCATCACCTGCGGCACCCTCGCCGGCGCGATCATCCCCGAGGCGATCAAGATCTTCACCTCGACCGAGTCGGCGCACGTGAAGGAAGTGGTCGTGTCGTCGCGCGAGGGCGGCGCGTCGCTGAACGTGCTGTCCGGTCTCGTCGCCGGCAACATGAGCGCCTACTGGATGGGCCTCGTGATCGCGGGCCTGATGGGCATCGCGTACCTGATCGCCTACAACGGCCTCGCCCCGCTCTTCCTGGAGCAGGCGGCCCACGTGGCGGCGCCGGTGTTCGCGTTCGGTCTGGTCGCGTTCGGCTTCCTCGGCATGGGACCGGTCACGATCGCGGTCGATTCCTACGGCCCGGTCACCGACAACGCCCAGTCGGTGTACGAGCTGAGCGTCATCGAGACCCTGCCGAACATCAAGGCGGAGGTGAAGCGCGACTTCGGCTTCGACCTCAACTTCGACAAGGCCAAGCACTACCTCGAGGAGAACGACGGCGCCGGCAACACGTTCAAGGCGACCGCCAAGCCGGTGCTCATCGGCACCGCCGTCGTCGGCGCGACGACGATGATCTTCTCGATCATCATGGTTCTCACCAACGGCCTGCAGGACACGGCAAAGGTCGCGAACCTGTCGATCCTGAACGCTCCGTTCCTGCTCGGCATGATCGTCGGCGGCGCGGTGATCTACTGGTTCACGGGCGCCACCATCCAGGCGGTCGTCACCGGAGCCTATCGCGCGGTCGAGTTCATCAAGGCGAACATCAAGCTCGACGGTGCGGAGAAGGCCTCGATCTCCGACTCGAAAAAGGTCGTCGAGATCTGCACGCAGTACGCGCAGAAGGGCATGCTGAACATCTTCCTCACGGTGTTCTTCTCGACCCTCGCGTTCGCCTGCCTCGATCCGTTCTTCTTCGTCGGCTACCTGATCTCGATCGCGATCTTCGGTCTGTACCAGGCGATCTTCATGGCCAACGCCGGCGGCGCCTGGGACAACGCGAAGAAGCTGGTCGAGGTGGAGCTCAAGGAGAAGGGCACCGAGCTGCACAACGCGACCGTCGTCGGCGACACCGTCGGCGATCCGTTCAAGGACACGTCCTCGGTCGCGATGAACCCGGTCATCAAGTTCACGACGCTGTTCGGCCTGCTCGCCGTGCAGCTCGCGCTCGAGATGAGCTCCACGCCGTCGGGCCAGATGATCAGCCACATCCTGGCGGCGGGCTTCTTCGTCGTGTCGATGTTCTTCGCGCACCGCTCGTTCTACGGCATGCGCATCGAGAGCGAGACCGGCGGCAGCGAGTCGACCACCAAGCGCGCGGCCTGAGAGCCGACGCTCGAACGAGGGGCGCCGGTCGACCGACCGGCGCCCCTTCTCGTTTTCGCTTGGATTCGCCAGGCCTGAGCGACACGCCGACGCGCGTTCTCGTCATCGACGACGTCGAGAACATCCGCGCGACGCTCGGCATCTGCCTCGAGCAGATGGGCTGCGCGGTCACCGCCGTGGCCTCCGGCGACGCGGCGCTCGCCGCCTGCCAGGCCAGCTCGTTCGACCTCGCCTTCCTCGACCTTCGCCTGGGCGCCGAGAACGGCCTCGACCTGCTGCCGCGCCTGCTCGCGGAGTGCCCCGGCGTCGCCGTCGTGGTCATCACCGCGTACGCCTCGTTCGACACGGCCGTCGAGGCGATCCGCCGCGGAGCCACCGACTACGTCCCCAAGCCCTTCACGCCGGACCAGATTCGACTGCGCGTCGAGCAGCTCGTGCAACGGCGCGCGCTGGCGCGCCGCCTCGGCGAAGTCGAGGAAGAGCTTCGCCGGACGGTTCCCGAGCTCGAGCTCGACACCGCCTCGCCGCGCATGCGCGCGGTCCTCGAGATGCTGGGGCGTGCCGCCGCATCGGATGCAGGCGTGCTGCTCCGCGGCGAGAGCGGCACCGGGAAAACCATGCTCGCGCGTGCGCTGCACGCACGCAGTCGGCGCGCCGCCGGGCCGTTCGTCGTCGTCAACTGCCCCACCCTGTCCGCGGACCTGCTGACGAGCGAGCTCTTCGGACACGCCCGTGGTGCCTTCACGGGAGCCGTTCGCGAGCACGCAGGGCGCGTCGAGTCCGCGCACGGCGGCACGCTGTTCCTCGACGAGATCAGCGAGATCGAGCCCGGTGTTCAATCCAAGCTCCTGCGCTTCGTGCAGGACCGCGCCTTCGAGCGGGTCGGCGAGAACCGAACGCGGCACGCCGACGTGCGCGTCGTCGCTGCCTCGAACCGCGACCTCGAGGAGGAGGTCCGCGCGGGGCGCTTCCGCGAAGACCTGCTCTATCGCGTGAACGTGCTCGAGATGACGATTCCGCCGCTACGCGAGCGGCCCGAGGACATCCTCCGCCTCGCGCGTCGCTTCATCAGCTTCTTCGCCGGAGCGAGCGGCCGCGGCGTGCCGACGCTGTCGCAGGCCGCGGAGCGCGCGCTCCTCGATCATCGTTGGCCGGGCAATGTGCGCGAGTTGCGCAACGCCATCGAACGCGCGACGATCCTCTGGCCGTCGGACGTGATCGAGCCGGAGGCGTTCTCGGGGCGCATCGCGGAGGCATCCGGAGGCGGCGTCTTCGTCGGCGGCCGCTTCTCGATCGACGACCTCGAGCGCGAGCACATCCGTGCGGTCGTCGCCGCCTGCGAGACGCTCGACGAAGCCGCTCAGGTGCTGGGCATCGAGCCGTCGACCTTGTGGCGGAAGCGCAAGCGCTACGGGCTCTGATCCGCTGGCTTCGCGGCCCGAGGCACGGTGAACCAGAACCGGCTGCCGGTCCGAGGAGCGCTGTCGACGCCGATCCGGCCGCCGTGCGCAACGACGAGCTCGCGTGCGATCGCGAGCCCGAGACCGACGCCGCCGGCTGACGCACCGGGAACGCGGTAGAACCGGTCGAACACCAGCGCCGCGTGCTCAGGCGCGATGCCCTCGCCCTGGTCGGCAACCTCGAAGCGCGCGAAGCCGCCGTCGGCTGTCGCCCCCAGCAGCACCGTGCCGCCGGCGGGCGAGTGACGGATCGCGTTGCCCAGCAGGTTTGCGAACACGAGCTGCAGCCGGTCCGCGTCGGCCAGTACCTGCAGGGCGTCGTCCACCGGCGGCACGACCAGCGTCACGCCGCGCTCGCGCGCACGAGGATCGGCGTGCGCGATCGCGTCACCGAGCAGGCGCGCGACAGGGACACGGGTCCGGATCAGCACGACCTCGCCGCTCTGGATGCGTGCGAGATCGAGCAACTCGTCGACCGTGGCCTGCAGCCGTTCGCAGTCGTCGCGCGCGGTGCGCAACAGTGTCGCCCCGGTATGCATGCCGGTCTGTCCGTCTGGCTGCTCGAGGCAGAGCAGGATCGCCATGCGGAGCGACGTCAGCGGCGTGCGCAGCTCGTGCGCGACGGTCGCGACCATGTCGTTGCGCAGCTCGTCGAGCCGTCGCAGCCGCGTGACTTCCTGCAGCACGACGGTCGCACCGGCCGCGCGCAGGTCGGCCCGTTCGACCGCCGTCCCTCGCGCGAGCAGGTACTGCTCGCCGGCCTCCTTCCGCACGACGACGGCCTCGTCGATCCCACCAGGGACGTAGGGCACCCCGGTCCTCAGAACGTGGTCGCGCGCCCGTACCACTGCCGACCGGACGTCCGACGGCAACGCAGCCAGAGCATCGCGCCCGCCCGCGGTCACGGCCGTGGCTGCGAGCCCCGTCAGGCGGCCTGCCGCGGCGTTGACGCCGACGAGCGCGCCCGTGGCGTCGAACACGAGGACGGGATCGGGAATGCTGTCGATCGCCGCCTGCGACGTGCGCTGCGCGTCGATCAGCTTGCCGAGGGAGCTCGCACGATAGTCCGCGATGCTCGCGGCCATCGTATCGAAGGTGCGACCGAGCAGAGCGATCTCGTCGCGTCCGGAGACCACGGCGCGTGCATCGAAGTCGCCCGCACCGAGCCTCTCCGCCGCGCGTGTCACACGTTCGAGGCGCGCGAGGACGCGCCGCACGAGCCCCACGGAGATCGGCAGCGCTACCGCGAGGGCGAGAACCGCGGTCATGATCACGTCGCGGACCGTGCGCTGTGCAGTCTCGCGGGCCCACGTGCTCTTCTCGAACATCGCCCCCTGATTCACGGTCAGCACGGCGTCGAGGATCTGCTTCAACTGCTCGAAGCGGGGACTGAGCTCGTCGGCATAGATCCTCGCGGCCGCGGGGCGATCACCGGCGAGCCGGGCGAACGCCGCAAACGCCTGCTCGTACCCGGGCCACTCGCCGCGGATCTTCTCGGTCGGCGGCCGCTCGGCGTGCTCGAACACGCTCGCCTCCTGGAGGAGCAGTGCGTCCGCGAAGCGCTGCCGGTAGGCCGCCTCCGACTGCAGGAGGTCCGTGCGCCCCGTGAGCGCCAGAGACGCCGCCGTATCCAGCTGCTCGAGCGCCTCGCGCATGCGCTGCGCGGCGAGAACGCTCTGGTAGTTCTGCCGCAGCATCGCCTCGGGCTTCTCGCCGAGCCGCATCGCGGTCACGACGGTCATGCTGCCGATCGCGACGACCACGAGGACGAGCGGCAGAATCGCCGACAGGAGCTTCGCGCGGACGCTCACGGCGACATCGTCGCAGGGGACGCGGCGATCCTCCACCCTCCTCCGTGGCCGTCTCCGTGCCGGGTGCCCCCTGGCCGCCGGGCCACCCGCGGAAGCGTAGCGGGCACGAGGAGTCTCCTAAGCCGCCATCGCGTTGCGCAGCGCCCGCAGCGCACGCTCGACACGGCCCTCGACCGCGGGCACCCCGAGCGCGAGCGCACCCGGCCGGTTCAACTCGAACCCGATCTCCCGGTCGAACTCGCTCGCGGCCGAGAGCGTGAACGACTTCCGGATCCGCGGCCGGAGCTGCGCGATCGCGTCGTAAACCGGCGTGCCCGGCCCGGTGTGAACCGTGCCACCGTCGCGCAGCGCGCGAAGCATGCCTTCGAGCACCTCGGTCGCCTTCTCGAAGACGGCCTGCTGCTCACGCTGCTCCTCCGCAACCTTCTCCGGGTTGCGCTCGCGCATCGAGCGCATCAGCAACGGCACCGCGATCGCGATCACCAACGATCCCAGGGCAATCCACATCCAGGCTTCCACGCGTCCTCCTTCTCCGGCCACGGCCGCCGGACCGGAACGCGACACGCACGTGGAGTGCCGAAGGAAGAGCCCCGCAGAATCGGACTTCTCGCCGCGAACGTCCTGCGAATTGCATGATCGCGGCGGGTGGGCACTGCGCGGTGCAGTGTGACGAGGCACCCACCGAGGCAGCCACCGGCCGGGCCGGTGACGACCGACGCGGCTCTCAGCCCAC
Organism: Binatia bacterium; assembly: GCA_046327915.1. Classification (GTDB taxonomy): domain Bacteria; phylum Desulfobacterota; class Binatia; order UBA12015; family UBA12015; genus VGTK01. The sequence continues at coordinate 157,572 of JAXLXO010000009.1, forward strand.
GCGCGCGAGGCCGAGGCGTCCCGCCCAGCGCGCGTGCAGCATGCGCGCGAGTGCGGCGCTCCCCGGACGCGACAGGTCCGGATCCGCGCGCAGAACGTCCTCCGCGGCCGCGCGCGCGTCCTTCAGGATCGCGGTGTCGCGCAGCAGATTCGCGACCCGGAAGTCCGGCACGCCCGCCTGGCGCGTGCCGAGCAGCGCGCCCGGTCCGCGGATGGCGAGGTCGGCCTCCGCGATGCGCAGGCCGTCGCGCGTCTCGGTCATGACACGCAGGCGCTCCTTCGCCTCCGCCGACTGCGCCCAGTCCGCGACCAGCAGACAGTACGCCGCGTCGCTGCCACGCCCGACGCGCCCGCGCAGCTGATGCAGCTGGGCGAGCCCGAAGCGCTCCGCGTGCTCGATGACGATCACGCTCGCGTTCGGCACGTCGATGCCGACCTCGATCACGGTGGTCGCCACCAGGATGTCGTACTCGCCGGCCTTGAACGCACGCATCAGCTGCTCGCGCTCGGCGGACGGGATACGGCCGTGCACGAGCGCGATCCGCAGGTCGGGGAAGACCTCGTTCGCCAGCTCCGCCGCTGCCGACGTCGCATCGCGCAGGTCGCTCGCCTCGGACTCCTCGATCAGCGGGTAGACGATGTACGCCTGCCGACCCGCCGCGACCTCCTTGCGCACCAGCTCGTAGGCGCGCTTGCGCTGCGCCATCCCGTAGACCTGCGTCGAGACCGGCTTCCGACCCGGCGGCAGCTCGTCGATGTACGACAGGTCGAGGTCGCCGTAGACGCTCAGCGCGAGCGTGCGCGGGATCGGCGTCGCGGTCATCAGCAGCACGTCGGGTACGCCCTGCCCTTCGCCGCGCTTCGACAGCTCCGCGCGCTGCATCACGCCGAAGCGGTGCTGCTCGTCGATCACCGCGAGCCCGAGCTTCGCGAAACGCACGTCCTCCTGGATCAGCGCGTGCGTGCCGACGACGAGGCCGGGCTCGCCGGCCGCGAGCCGCGGCAGGATGGCGCGCCGGTCGGCGGTCGTCGCCTCGCCGGTCAAGTACCAGAGGTTCACGCCGAGGCCGTCGGCGACGCGGCGCACCGTGCTCCAGTGCTGCTCCGCGAGCAGCTCGGTCGGCGCCATGATCGCCGCCTGCCAGCCGCACTCGATCGCACGCAACGCCGCCGCGACCGCGACCACCGTCTTGCCGCTGCCGACGTCGCCCTGCAGCAGGCGGTGCATCGGGTGCGCCGCGCGCTGGTCGCTCGCAATCTCGTCGATCACGCGCGCCTGCGCTCCGGTCAGCGGGAACGGCAGCTTCGCGATCAGGCGCGCCGCGAGCTCGCCCGGTCCGTCGAACGAGATCCCCGGCTCGCGCGCGACCTGCGCCTTCCGCAGCAGCAGCCCGAGCTGCACGAGGAAGAGCTCGTCGAAGACGATGCTGCGGTGCTCGAGCGATCGCGCCGTGCCGAGCGCGCGCGCGTCCGCGTCGGGACCGGGCTTGTGGACGCCGCGCAGCGCGTCCGCGAGCGGCGGCAGGCCGTAGCGGCGGCGGGCCGACTCCGGCACGACGTCCGGCACCAGCCGCGCCGCCGCGTCGACCGCCGCGTGCACGATGCGGCGCATGGTCGAGACCGGCATCGCGGTGGGCTTCTCGTACACCGGCACGATGCGCGGCGGGCCGGCGCCGCCCTCGCCCTCGTCCATCGCCTCGAGCTCCGGGTGCACGATGCGCAGTGCGAAATCGTAGCCGCGCTCGACGCGGCCGTGCACCAGCCAGCGCTGTCCCGTCTTGAGGCGCGAGCGGAACCAGCGGATCTGGTGGTACCAGAGCAGCTCGACGCTCCCGGTCTCGTCGCCCGCGACGGCCGACAGGATCGCGCGCTTGCCGCCCTTGCCGACGTTGCGCTGGTCGACGCGGCGGATCTCGAGCACGGCGGACGCGGTGTCGCCGGCCTGCAGCTCGCCCGCGCGCCGCATCTGGCGGCGATCGTCGTAGCGGAACGGCACGTGGTACAGCAGGTCGTCGACCGTCTCGAGCCCGAACTTCGCCAGCTCCGTCGCGCGCTGCGGCCCGATGCCGGTCAGGCTCGACGTCGGCGATCCCGCGGCGCGGAGCCAGCGCTCGACCTGCTCGAGCGTCGCGTCGGGCGGCACCGGGACGTCGGCGCGGACCGGTGGTGCGGGCTCGTCGTCCGGCACGTCCGCCTCGTTCGGCTTCCCCGCGGAACGGACGGAAGGACTCGCGACGGCGCGCCGCGCCCCCGCCAGCGGTCGCGGCCGCGCCGTGCCCGGACGCGCCGCTTCCGTGTGCGGCTCCGCCTCCGCCCGCGGCGACGCCGCGTCCGGCTCGACGGTCGCGGCCGCTTCCGCCGGGACGCGCGCCTGCAGCGTCTCGAGCAGCGCGAGCGCCTCGGCCGCGAGCGTGCCGCGCTCGTCGGGCGGCACGTCGGCCGCGCCGAGTCGCTCGAAGATCGCGGCGAGACGCGCTGCCGCCGCGTGCGCCGTGTCGTCCGTGGCACGCGCGAGCGCCGCACGGACCCCGGCGAGGCGCTCGTTCCAGACCCGCACCGGGACGCGCGTGCGCGCCCGCTGCGTCGCGTCGCCGTCGCGCAGGAAGCGCAGCGGCGGACCCGCGCTCGCGATCAGCTGCTCGAGCGGACCGTCCGCCAAGCTCCCGCCGCTCTAGCGCCCGTCAGCGAGCGCGCCGTGGAACTCCTGCAGGCTGCGCACCGTCAGCCGGCCTTGCGCGCGCTCGACCATCGCGACCGCCGCCGCGCCGGCGCCGGCGATGGTCGTGAAGTACGGCGTGCGCGTCTCCAGCGCCGTGCGCCGGATCGAGAACGAGTCGACGATCGACTCGGGACTCGATGTGGTGTTGAGGACGACGCCGACCTCGCCGCCCTTCAGCGCATCGACGATGTGCGGCGAGCCCTCGCGCACCTTGTTGATCGTGCGGCACGGGATGCCGGCTTCGCCCAGGTACTCGGCGGTGCCGCGCGTGCCGATGAGCTCGAAGCCCGCGCCCGCGAGCAGCGCCGCGATGGTCTTGACGGGCTCCTTGTCCTCGGGACGGACGCTGACGAAGACCACGCCGCTCGCCGGCAGCACCGTGCTGGCGCCATCCTCGGCCTTGAGGAAGGCGCGCGGGAAGTCGACGTCGATGCCCATGACCTCGCCGGTCGACTTCATCTCGGGCCCGAGGATCGTGTCGACACCCGGGAACTTGATGAACGGGAAGACCGACTCCTTGACGCTCTGATGCGTCGGCACGATCTCGTGCGTGACGCCGAGCTTCCTGAGCGTCTTGCCCGCCATGACCCGCGCCGCGATCTTCGCGAGCGGGCGGCCGATCGACTTCGAGACGAACGGCACCGTCCGCGACGCGCGCGGGTTCACCTCGAGCACGTAGACCTTGCCGTCCTTGACGGCGAACTGGATGTTCATCAGCCCGACGACGCCGAGCTCCCTGGCGAGCGCGATCGCCTGCCGGCGGATCTCGGTCTGCACGTCCTGCGGCAGGAGCCGCGGCGGCAGCGCGCACGCGGAGTCTCCGGAGTGCACGCCCGCAGGCTCGATGTGCTCCATCACGCCGCCGATCACGACGTCGTGTCCGTCGCCGATGCAGTCGACGTCGATCTCGATCGCGTCGTCGAGGAACTTGTCGACCAGCACCGGATGGTCGGGCGAGGCCATCACCGCGCGCTGCATGTAGTCGCGCAGCCCGGCCTCGTCGTTGACGATCTCCATCGCGCGTCCGCCGAGCACGTAGCTCGGACGCAGCAGAACCGGGTAGGTGAGGCGCTCCGCGATCCGCGCCGCCTCGTCCACCGAGCGTGCGGTGCCGTTCGGCGGCTGCTCGAGCTTGAGATCGTCGAGCAGATCCTTGAAGCGCTCGCGGTCCTCGGCGCGATCGATCGCGTCGGGCGGCGTTCCGATGATCGGCACGCCGGCCTTCTCGAGCGCCACCGCGAGCTTCAGCGGCGTCTGGCCGCCGAACTGCACGATCACGCCCTGTGGCTCCTCGCGCGCGACGATCGCCAGCACGTCCTCGAGGGTCAGCGGCTCGAAGTAGAGCTTGTCGGACGTGTCGTAGTCGGTCGAGACCGTCTCCGGGTTGCAGTTGACCATGATGGTCTCGAACCCGTCGTCCTTCAGCGCGTAGGCCGCGTGCACGCAGCAGTAGTCGAACTCGATGCCCTGCCCGATCCGGTTCGGTCCGCCGCCGAGGATCACGATCTTGCGCTTGCCGGTCGGCGCCGCCTCGCACTCGTCCTCCTCGTAGGTCGAGTAGAGGTACGGCGTGTAGGCCGCGAACTCGGCGCCGCAGGTGTCGACGGTCTTGTAGACCGGCGTCACGCCGTGGCGGAGGCGCAGCGCGCGGATCTCGTCCTCGTGCGCGTCGAGAAGCGCCGCGAGCCGGCGGTCGGCGAAGCCGAGGCGCTTCCACGCCTGCAGGTCCTCGCCGCTGACCTCGTTGATGCCGCCGCGCGACGTCGCCGCGCGTCCCGCTTCGACGATGCGGTCCTCGGCGCGCAGGATCTCCTCGATGTTGCGCAGGAACCAGCGGTCGATCTTCGTCAGATCGTGGATTCGTCCGATGGACCAGCCGCGGCGGAACGCGTCGCCGACCAGCAGCAGGCGTTGTGCGTTCGGCGTCCGCAGACGCTCCGCGAGCCGCTCGTCGGACATCGCGCCCGCCGTCGGGTCGAAGCCCGAGATGCCGATCTCGAGGCCGCGCAGCGCCTTCTGCAGGCTCTCCTTGAAGGTGCGGCCGATCGCCATCACCTCGCCGACCGACTTCATCTGCGACGAGAGACGGTCTTCGGCCTGCGGGAACTTCTCGAAGGTGAAGCGCGGGATCTTGGTGACGACGTAGTCGATCGTCGGCTCGAAGCAGGCCGGCGTCTCGCGCGTGATGTCGTTGCGGATCTCGTCGAGCGTGTAGCCGATGGCGAGCTTGGCGGCGATCTTCGCGATCGGGAAGCCGGTCGCCTTCGACGCCAGCGCCGAGCTGCGCGACACGCGCGGGTTCATCTCGATCACGACCATGCGCCCGGTCTTCGGATCGGTTCCGAACTGGACGTTGGAGCCGCCGGTCTCGACGCCGATCTCGCGCATGATCGCGAACGCGGCGTCGCGCATGATCTGGTACTCTTTGTCGGTCAGCGTCTGGATCGGCGCGACGGTGATCGAGTCGCCGGTGTGCACGCCCATCGGATCGAGGTTCTCGATCGTGCAGACGACCACGCAGTTGTCGAGCCGGTCGCGCATGACCTCGAGCTCGAACTCCTTCCAGCCCTCGACCGACTCCTCGAGCAGGACCTCGTGGTGCGGCGACGCCTCGAGCGCCCACTTGACGGCGTCCTCGAAGTCGTCGTCGCCATACGAGAAGCCGCCGCCCATGCCGCCGAGGGTGCGCGACGGCCGCAGGATCATCGGGTAGCCGATCTCGTCGCGGATCCTGCGCGCGTCGTCCATCGAGCGCGCGTAGCCGGAGCGCGGCACGTCGAGGCCGATCTTGAGCATCGCGTCCTTGAACAGGTCGCGGTCCTCGGCCTTCTTGATCGCGTCGACGTTGGCGCCGATCATCTCGACGCCGTACTTCGCGAGGATGCCGCGCTCGGCGAGCTCGAGCGACAGGTTGAGGCCCGTCTGGCCGCCGATCGTCGGCAGCAGAACGTCCGGGCGCTCCTTCTCGATGATGAGCTCGAGGATCTCGGGCGTCATCGGCTCGACGTAGGTCGCGTCGGCGAACTCCGGGTCGGTCATGATCGTCGCCGGGTTCGAGTTCACGAGGACGACGCGGTAGCCCTCCTCGCGCAGCGCCTTGCACGCCTGGGCGCCCGAGTAGTCGAACTCGCACGCCTGGCCGATGACGATCGGGCCGGAGCCGATGAGGAGGACGGTCTTGATGTCGGTGCGACGGGGCATCGTGGGGTTCTTTCGCTCGCGGGCGCGCGCGCTCGCTACTTTCGCTCGCGCTCGATCATGTCGACGAAGCGCCTGAACAGGTAGGCGGACTCGCGTGGACCGGGCGACGCCTCGGGATGGTACTGCACCGAGAACAGCGGCAGACGCTCGTGGCGGAGGCCCTCGACGGTGTCGTCGTTGAGATTGACGTGCGTGAGAACCGCGGTGCCGCGCAGCGAGTTCGTATCGACCGCGAAGCCGTGGTTCTGCGACGTGATCTCCACCTTCCCCGTCGCGAGGTCCTTGACGGGCTGGTTCGCGCCGTGGTGGCCGAACTTGAGCTTGTACGTCCTGCCGCCGAGCGCGAGGCCGAGGATCTGGTGGCCGAGGCAGATGCCGAACAGCGGCACCTCGCCGATCAGGTTCGCGACCTCGGTCTTCGCGTACGCGACCGCGTCCGGGTCGCCCGGGCCGTTCGACAGAAACACGCCGTCGGGCTTCATCGCGAGCACGTCCTTCGCGGGCGTCTGCGCGGGCACGACGCGCACGCGGCAGCCGGCGTCGACGAGGTTGCGCAGGATGTTGCGCTTGAGACCGAAGTCGTACGCGACCACGAAGTGCTTGGCGTCCCCGCGCGTGACGTAGCCCTTGCCGAGCTCCCAGCCGCCCTCGCTCCAGTCGTAGGCGTCGCGGCAGGTGACGAGGCTCGCGAGGTCCTGTCCCTCGAGCGACGGCAGCTGCTTCGCGCGCGCCACCAGCTTTGCCTCGTCGAGCTCGATGGTCGAGATGATCGCCTGCTGCGCGCCGGCCGTGCGCAGGTGGCGGACCAGCGCACGGGTGTCGATGCACTCGATGCCGACGATGCCGTGCTGCGCCATGTAGTCGGCGAGCGTCTGCTGCGCGCGCCAGTTCGACGGCTCGGGCCAGTACTCGCGGACGATGAAGCCACGGACGTACGGCTTGCCCGACTCGACGTCCTCGGCGTTGACGCCGACGTTGCCGATCTCGGGGTAGGTCATCGCGACCATCTGCCCCTCGTACGACGGGTCGGTGAGGATCTCCTGGTAGCCCGACATCGAGGTGTTGAACACCACCTCGCCGTTCGCCTCGCCCTCGGCGCCGAACGCGAGCCCGCGGAACGTCGTGCCGTCGGCGAGCGCCAGCAGCGCCGGCTTGCGGCTGCCCGTCGTCCGCTCGTTGCTGTCCGTCAAGGTCGGCTTCCCTTCAGCCCGCGGCCGCCGCGCCGTTCGAGCGCAGGTCGTGCACGATGCGGCCGTCGACCAGGGTGACGAGCGCGCGACCGCGCATCTTCCACCCGTCGAAGGCGGTGTTCTTGCTCTTGGAGAGCAGCGACTCGCTGCTCACCACCCACTCGTGATCGGGATCGATGACGACGAGATCGGCGGGAACTCCGACCTCGAGACGGCCCGCCGAAAGCCGGAGGATCCGTGCCGGCTCGGAGGTAATCTTCGCGATTGCCGTCGGCAAGTCGAGAAGGCCGTCGTGGACCAGCTGCAGCGTCAGCGGAAGCAGCGTCTCGAGCCCGACGACGCCGTGCGCGGCCTGGTCGAACTCGACGTCCTTCTCGTCCTTGTGGTGCGGCGCGTGGTCGGTCGCGACGACGTCGATCGTGCCGTCGGCGAGTGCTGCGCGCAGCGCCTGGCGGTCCTCTTCGGTCCGCAGCGGCGGGTTCATCTTGGCGTTGGTGTTGTAGCCCTCGACCGCCTCGTCGGTGAGCCAGAGGTGGTGCGGCGACACTTCCGCCGTGACGTGGATGCCCGATGCGCGCGCCTGGCGCACCGTCTCGAGCGCGCCCGCGCTCGAGATGTGCGCGATGTGCAGGTGTCCCTTCGCGAGGCCGGCGAGCGCCACGTCGCGCGCCACCATGACGTCCTCGGCAGCCGACGGAACGCCGCGCAGCCCGAGCCGCAGCGACATCGCGCCCTCGTGCATGACGCCGCCCGCGGCGAGCGTCTTGTCCTCGGCGTGGTCGATGACCGGGATGTCGAACATCTGCGCGCACTCGATCGCGCGCCGCATCAGCTCGGCGTCCATGACCGGCATGCCGTCGTCGGACACCGCGACGATGCCGGCCTCGTGCATGCCGGCGAACTCCGCGAGCTGCTCGCCGGCGAGCGAGACCGACACCGCGCCGATCGGGTGCACGCGCGCGAGCTGCGCGGCCTTCGCCTGCTCGAGAATGTAGCGCGTCACCGACGGGCAGTCGTTGACCGGCTTGGTGTTCGCCATGCAGGCGACGCTGGTCACGCCGCCCGCGACCGCGGCGCGCGTGCCGGTCGCGATGGTCTCCTTGTACTCGAAGCCCGGCTCGCGCAGGTGCACGTGCATGTCGACGAGCCCCGGCGCGACGACGAGGCCGGTCGCGTCGATCGTCGGAATCTTCCCCCGCAGCTTCGCCTGCGCCGGGATGTTCTCGTCGATCGCGACGATCTTGCCGTCGCGGATCAGGATGTCCGCGATGCGCTGCGTGCGCTGCACCGGGTCGATGATCAGGCCGCCGGTGATCAGCAGCTGCGCGTCCTGCGCTGTCAGGCTCATTCCTCTCCCGTTCCCGTGTTCCGATTCGGGCTCATTCGGCCGCGGCCACGCGCCGCAGCGGCACCGGCTCGTTCGCCGTGTCCTCGCCCGAGGACTCGATTCCGCGCCTCCGTCCGACCAGGACGTAGAGCGCCGCCATGCGCACCGCGACGCCGTTGGTCACCTGGTCCATGATCACCGAGTACGGCCCGTCGGCGACCGTGCTCGAGATCTCGACGCCGCGGTTCATCGGCCCGGGGTGCAGGATGATGACGTCCTTGCGCGCCTTGGCGACCGCGTCGGCCGACAGGCAGTACATGCGCGAGTACTCGTCGAGCGACGAGAAGTAGCGGCCGTTCATGCGCTCGCGCTGGATGCGCAGCATCATGATGACGTCGGCGTCGCGCAGTCCCTCGTGCAGATCGTTCACCAGCTCGGCGCCGAGCTCGGCGAACTGCGACGGCACCAGCGTCGTCGGTCCGACGAAGCGCACGCGCGCGCCCATCGTGCGCAGCCCGAACAGGTTCGAGCGCGCGACGCGGCTGTGCAGCAGGTCGCCGACGATCGCGACCGTCAAGCCCTCGATCTGTCCCTTGTGCGAGCGGATCGTCAGCAGGTCGAGCAGCGCCTGCGTCGGGTGCTCGTGCGCGCCGTCGCCGCCGTTGATGATCGGGCAGTCGACGTGGCGCGCGAGCAGGTGCGGCGCGCCCGACGACGGGTGGCGCACGATGATCGCGTCCGGGCGCATCGCGGCGAGGTTGCGCGCCGTGTCGGTGAGCGTCTCACCCTTCTGCGCCGACGAGGACGAGGCCGACAGGTTGATCGTGTCGGCCGACAGCCGCTTGGCGGCGATCTCGAACGACGTCCGGGTGCGCGTGCTGTTCTCGTAGAACAGGTTCACCACGGTGCGTCCGCGCAGGGTCGGGACCTTCTTGATCTCGCGCTCGGAGACTTCCTTGAACGATTCCGCGGTGTCGAGCAGGAACGTGATCTCCTCCGCGGAGAGACCCTCGAGGCCGAGCAGATGTCGTCGCTCGAACATGGCTCACGCCCTCCGCGCGGGACGGCTCGCCGCCCGCGCATCACCGGCCGGGGACGCGGCCGGCGGCGGCAGGATCGCCACCTCGTCGATGCCGTCGTCCTCGCGCAGGCGGACCTGCACCTTCTCGGAATGCTGGGTCGGGAGATTCTTGCCGACGTAGTCGGCGCGGATCGGCAGCTCGCGATGGCCGCGGTCGACCAGCACCGCGAGCTGGATGGCGCGCGGGCGCCCGAAGTCCATCAGCGCGTCGAGCGCCGCGCGGATGGTGCGTCCGGTGAAGAGCACGTCGTCGACCAGCAGGATGGTCTTGCCGTCGACCTCCCACGGGATCTCGGTGCTCTTGATCACCGCGTGGTCGGCGCCGCGCGTGATGTCGTCGCGATAGAGCGTGATGTCCATCGCGCCGAAGGGCACGTCCTCGCCCTCGAGCTTGCGGATCTCGCTCTGCAGGCGCAGCGCGAGACGATCGCCGCGCGAGCGGATGCCGATGATGCCGAGGTCGGCGATGCCCTTGTTGCGCTCGACGACCTCGTGCGCGATGCGGGCGAGAGCACGTCCGACTCCTGCGGCGTCGAGCACGACGCGGCTAGGGGGATCGTTTTGCAGAACTCTCATTCATGACCTTTCCGAACCTCGCAGGATTCGACTTAAAAGGTGCATCGGTTGGGTACAGCCGCGATGCCGGGAAGTCAATCGGGAGGACGCCATGGGAACGACGACACGAGCCGCCGAGGACTACACGCAGACGCCGTTGATCATCGAGGTCGCGGTCAACGGCGGCACGCAGCGCCGCGAGCACCCGCGCGTGCCGATCACGCCGGACGAGATCGTCGCGGACGGTCGCGCCTGCGCCGCGGAGGGCGCGTCGGTGATCCACGTCCACGGACGCAAGCCCGATGGCGCGTGGGCGTTCGACGACGCCGAGGCGCACCGCGAGGCCTTCCGCACGCTGCGCGGCGAAGGGCTGGTCGTCTACCCGTCGATGATGTTCAGCCGCGACGACCCCGAGGCCCGATTCCGCCACGTCGACCAGCTCGGCGCCGAGGGATTGCTCGACTGGGCGCCGGTCGACACCGGCACCACGTACCTCGTGCCGTGCACGGGCGGACGCCTCGCCGCACGCGGCTTCACCTACGAGAATCCCGTCGCCGACAACCGGCACGCGCTGTCGCTCTGCCTGAAGCACCGGCTCGCGCCGAGCGTCGCGGCCTACGAGCCGCACTTCATCCGCCAGTTGCTGCTCCTGCTGCCGGAGTACCCGGGCATCCGGCCGGCGGTGGTGCGCTTCATGTTCGGCGGCGACCGCCTGCCCTTCGGCTTCCCCGCCGAACCGGCCTACGTCGACGCCTACGTCCGCCTGCTCGGCGACTCCGGGCTGCCGTGGATGGTCACCTGCTACGGCGGCGACGTCCTGCCCATCGCCGAGCACGCGATCCGGCGCGGCGGACACGTCCGCGTCGGGCTCGAGGACGACGCCAGCGACCCGGCGCGCGGCAACGTCGAGCGCGTGCGCGAGATCGCCGCTCTGGCCCGCCGCCTGGGGCGCCCGATCGCGACACCGGCCGACGCGCGGCGCTTGACGGGAGGCTGATCCCGTCCGATGAACGTCGACCGGCCTGCGCCGAGGGGAGGATGGCGATGGGGATGGACATTCTGGCCGCACTGCTGTTCGTCGGGCTTTCCGTGGCGGGCCTGCTGATCGTCCGCGGGCGGGTGCCGCTGGCCCTGCTCGAGGAGCACCACGAGGTCGCCGGTATCTGCTTCGCGGTGGTCGGCGGGCTGTACGGCATCATCCTCGCGTTCGTCATGGTGTCGTCGTGGGAGCGCTACGAGACGGCGCGCCAGGACACGGAGACCGAGGCCAGTGCTGCGGCCGACCTCTACCGCCACTCCGCCGGGTTCGGCGAGCCGGCGCGCACGCGCATCGGCAACGCGGTACTCGCCTACGTCGAGAGCGTCGTGAACGAGGAGTTCCCCGCGATCACGGCGGGCGAGAGCTCGCCACCCACCCAGGAGCGCTACTTCGCCGTCTGGGACGCCGTGCTGTCGATGCACCCGGAGGAGTCGTGGGAGGTCGCGCTCTACCAGTCGAGCCTCGACCGCCTCGACGACCTCGCGGACGGGCGCCGCAACCGGATGTTCTATCTCGAGTCCGGGCTGCCCGGGATGATCTGGACGTTCCTCGGCGTCTTCGGCCTGATCACGGTCGGCTTCACGTGGATGTTCGGCATGAAGCGGCTCCTGCCCCAGGTGGTCATCACGATCGTTCTCGCCGGAACCATCGCGTGGACGCTGATTCTCGTGCGCGAGGCGCAGACACCGTTCTCGGGCGAGCTGAACGTCGGCGACCGGGCGTTCCGCGTCGCGCTGTCGTTCATGCAGAAGCAGCAGACGGTCCGCGTGATGGCGCTGCCGACGGCGACGGCGACGCCGGGGTGACGGAGTCGCTGCGGCGCGCCTCCCGCGCGTCCGCGACGCGGGTGATCGTCGGCCTGCTCGTGCTCGCCGCGAGCGGCCTCGCGATCGCGCGCTTCGCCGGCTGCGGCCGCGTCGGCCACGCGCTCGCGACGCTGCCGCTGCGGGAACGCCTCGCACAGCTGCTCGTCGTGCGCTTCGACGGCCCCGGCCTCTCGCCGGACGCTCGCACCATGGTCGCCGAGCAGAAGGCCGGCGGCGTCGTGCTGTACGCGAAGTGGGGCAACGTCGCGGGCGAGGCGCAGCTGCGCGCGCTGACCACCGCCATCCACGACGCGAACCCGCTGCACCCGCTGATCGCGATCGACCAGGAGGGCGGACGCGTCGACCGCCTGGTCGCCGTGCGCGGCAAGCGCCCGGCCGTGACCGCGCTCGCGGCGCGCGGCATCGACGCGATCGCGACCGCCGGCACGGAGGACGCACGCGACCTCGCGCGGCTCGGCATCGGGCTGAACCTCGCCCCCGTCGTCGACGTCGAGCAGGTCGAGAACCGGCAGCTCGCCGAGCGGACCTTCGGACGCACGCCCGCCGACGTCACGACGCTCGCGGGAGCCTATCTGGCGGCGCTGCAGCGCGACGGCCACGTCGTCGGAGCGCTCAAGCACTTCCCCGGGCTCGGCGGCGTTCGCGAGGACCCGCACGTCGAGATCCCGCGCATCGACGCGGACCGCGCACGCCTCGCGTCGTTCGACTGGCAGCCGTTCCGCACGTTGATCGCGCGCGGCGACGTGCGCGCCGTCATGGTCACGCACGCCTTCGTCGGCGCGGTCGACCCGCGGCACCCGGCCTCGCTGTCGCCGGCGCTGATCGGCGGGGTGCTGCGTGGCGAGCTCGGCTTCGACGGCGTCGTGCTCGCGGACGCGCTGACCATGAAGGGCGTCGCGAGCGACGCGCCGCTCGGCGACGTGGCGCTGGCATCGATCCTCGCGGGCGCGGACCTGCTGCTGGGACCGGCCTCCCCGCAGGACGTGGCCGCGATCCTCGACCGGCTCGAGCGCGCGGTGGCCGATGGCGAGCTCGACCGCGGGCGCGTCGACGCATCGGTGCGCCGCGTGCTCGAGCTCAAGGCGCGGCTCGGGCTGCTCGACTGAGCGCCTGCTCGCCCGCGGACCTCGCGCCGGACCGCGCACGCGTCCGAGCGTTGCGCCCCGTCGCGCGTGGTCGCGTCAGCGGCGCTTGTCGCGCTGCGCCTTGGCCAGCAGATCGCCGAAGGTCGAGAGGCTCGCCGACTGCATGCTGCGGCCGTGACGCTCCACCTCGGCGCGCTCCTCGCGCACGATCGCGCGCTGGCGCGACAGCCGGATGCGGCGTCCGCCCTGCTCCACCGAGATCACCTCTGCGACGATCTCCGTGCCCGGCGGGAACTCCTTCGCGTGGTCGGTTCCGCGCGGCGTGCCCATCTCGCTGTTCGGGACGAGGCCGGTCTGTCCGGGTCCGAGGCGCAGCGTCACACCGAACGGCTGGATGCTCTCGACCTTGCCGGTGACGACGTTGCCGACCGCGATCTGCGTGCCCTCGACGACGTCGCCCGCCGACACGCCCTTCGGCGCCAGCGACAGTCCGATGCGGCGCTTCTTCGGGTCGATCTCGAGCACGATCACCGAGACCTCGGCGCGGTTCTTCGCCGCCTCCTTCATCGCCGACAGCGCGCCGTGCGGCAGCTCGCTCACGTGCACGAGGCCGTCGATGCCGGGCAGCAGCTCCACGAAGACGCCGAAGTCGGCGACGCGCGCGATGCGCCCGTCGACGACCTGGCGCGGCTTCAGCTGGTCCGCGACCGTCGCCCACGGATCGCCCTCGAGCTCCTTCATGCTGAGCGCGATCTTGGCGGTCTTCGGATCGACCTTGATGACCTTGACGGTCACCGCCTGGCCCTGCTGCAGGACGTCGGCGGGACGCGTGACGCGCTGGTGCGAGATCTCCGAGACGTGGACCAGGCCGCTCACGCCGCCGAGGTCGACGAAGGCGCCGAAGTCGGTGAGCGAGGCGACGTGTCCGGGCAGCACCGCGCCGGGAACGATCTTCGCACGCAGCTCGTCGGCGCGCGCGCGCAGCTCCGCCTCGAGCAGCTTGCGGCGCGAGACGACGATGCGGCGTCCGTCCTCGCTGAGCTCGGTGACGCGGAAGTCGTAGACCTGGTTCAGGTACGCCGACTGGTCCTCGATGCGATGCGCGTCCATCTGCGACAGCGGACAGAACGCGCGCAGCCCGGCGACCGTGACCTCGAAGCCGCCCTTGATGACACCCGCGACCTTGCCCTGCACGGGGATGCCGCTCTCGGCCGCGGCGCGCAGCGACTCGCGCGCGTGTGCGCCGGCGAGGAGCTTGCGCGACAGGCGCAGCTCGCGCTGCACCTCGATCACGGTGGCCTCGATGGTGTCGCCGACCTTGACGGTCAGCTCGCCGGCGTCGTCGAGCAGCTCGCTGCGGGCGATGTGTCCCTCGCCCTTGCCGCTGACGTCGACGAAGACGTCGTCGTGCCCGATCTGCAGGACCTGGCCCGAGACGACCTGTCCGACCTCGAAGGCCTTCGGAGTTCCCTGCTGCGCCAGCAGCTCGGCGAAGCTCGGCCCGCTCTCCTCGCTGCCCCCCTCCGCCATGGCGTCAGGCGGACTCGGCGAGAGCGTAGCCCTGCGCCGAAGGCGCGGGTGCGCCGAGCTTCCAGATGCGCTCGCCGAACTTGCCCTCGAGCCCGCGCGTCACGTTGCGCGTGTCGACGACGAGGCGCGAGTTCGCGACGATGTGCGGGATGTCGAAGGACGTGTGGTCGGTGAGCACCACCACGCAGTCGGCGAGGCGCAGCGTCTCGTCGGTGAGCGGAACGCTCGCCATCGAGCCGTGCTCCATCGTCATCTCGGGAACGTACGGGTCGTGGTACGTCACGCGTCCGCCGCGGTCCTGCAGCAGCTTGATCACGCTCAGTGCGGGCGACTCGCGCATGTCGCTGACGTCGCGCTTGTAGGCGACGCCGAGCGCGATGATGCGCGAGCCCTTGACCGGCTTGCCCTGGTGGTTGAGGCCGGCCGAGACCTTCTCGACCACGAGCTCCGGCATGCGCTGGTTCACCTCGGCGGCGAGGCCGATGAAGCGCGCCGTGAAGTCGTGCGCCTTGAGCTTCCACGCGAGGTAGTGCGGGTCGATCGGAATGCAGTGTCCGCCGAGGCCCGGACCCGGGTAGAACGGCAGGAAGCCGAACGGCTTGGTCGCCGCCGCGTCGATGACCTCGTAGGCGTCGATGCCGAGCACGTCGCACATCGACGCCAGCTCGTTGACCAGCGCGATGTTCACGCTGCGGAACGTGTTCTCGAGCAGCTTGACCATCTCCGCGGTGCGCGCCGACGAGACCGGCACGACGCGCTCGATGAACTGCGAGTACAGCAGCACCGCGAGCTCGGTGCAGCGCGGCGTGATGCCGCCCACGACCTTCGGCGTGTTGCGCGTGCCGTGCGTGCGATTGCCCGGATCGATGCGCTCGGGCGAGAACGCGAGGAAGAAGTCGCGGCCGACGCGCATGTCGTCGGACTCGAGCTCCGCGCGGATCAGCTCGTCGGTCGTGCCGGGATAGGTCGTGCTCTCGAGGACGATCAGCTGGCCGCGGCGCAGGTGCTGCTTGATGCCCTTGACGGCGTCGAGGATGTAGCTGACGTCGGGGTCCTTGGTCTTCGACAGCGGGGTCGGCACGCAGATGCTGACCGCGTCGCAGGTCGCGAGGGCCGCCGGGTCGGTCGTCGCGTCGAACTTGCCGGAGGTGACGATCTTGTCGAGCACGGCGGTCGGGACGTCGCCGATGTACGACCGCTTCGCCTTGATCTCGACGATCTTGCGCGGGTCCGCGTCGATGCCGACGACCGAGAACCCGGCCTCCGCCATCTCCATGCACAACGGCAGTCCGACGTAGCCCAGGCCGATGACGCCGAGACGCGCCTGTCGCGACGCGAGCTTCTCACCCAACTGCATGACGACCTCCACGAGAACGAAGAATTGATGCGATCACGTCGGCGCTCCCACCCCGGTGCTCAGTGGACGAGCTTGCCGATCCTGGACCAGCGTACCCAGCTGTCGTCGCCATCCCACGACCAGTAGATGATGAACGCTTTTCCTTTGATGTCTTCATACGGCACGAAGCCCCAGAAACGTGAGTCGAAGCTGTGATCCCGGTTGTCGCCCATGACGAACACATGGCCTTCCGGAACCGTCACCGGACCGAAGTTGTCGCGCGGCCCGGGCTCGGCCGGCTCGGTGTAGCGTGCCCAGGGCTCTTCGCCGACCGGCTGCCCGTTGCGGAACAGCTTCTTGTTGCGGATCTCGATCTCGTCTCCGGGGATCCCGATCACTCTCTTGATGAAGTCCTTGTCGCGATCTTCCGGGTAGACGAACACGACGATGTCGTTGTGCTCGGGATGGAAGTAGCTGAACAAACGTGTGCCATAGACGGGGATGCGAAGGCCATACAGAAGTTTGTTCACCAGCAGATGATCGCCGATCTGCAGCGTCTCGAGCATCGATCCGGACGGGATCTTGAAGGCCTGCACGAAGAAAGTGCGAATGAACAAGGCGAGCGCGAGAGCGACCACCAATGCTTCCGCGTACTCGCGGACGGTGGACTTCTGCTTCGCCAGCGCGTCGGCCCGCTCCGCCCGTTCGGGCTTCACGCCCTGCGTCTGCGGCGTGCTCACTGCTCCACCTTGAGCGCGGCCAGGAACGCTTCCTGCGGGATCTCGACGCGACCCACCTGCTTCATGCGCTTCTTGCCTTCCTTCTGCGCCTCGAGGAGCTTGCGCTTGCGCGAGATGTCGCCGCCGTAGCACTTCGCGGTGACGTTCTTGCGGACGGCCTTGATGGTCTCGCGCGCGATGACCTTCGTTCCGATCGACGCCTGGATGACGATCTCGAACATCTGCCGCGGGATCAGCTCGCGCATCTTCGAGGCGAGGTCGCGGCCGCGCATGTACGCGCGGTCGCGGTGCACGATCATCGACAGCGCGTCGACGACGTCGCCGTTGATGCGGATGTCGAGCTTGACGAGGTCGCTCGCGGCGAAATCCTCGAGCTCGTAGTCGAGCGACGCGTAGCCCTTCGAAATCGACTTCAGGCGGTCGTAGAAGTCGATGACGATCTCGTTCAGCGGCAGCTCGTACACCAGCATGACGCGGTTCTCGCCGATGTACCTGATGTCGCGCTGCTTGCCGCGCTTGTCCTCGCACAGCTTGAGGATCGCGCCGAGGTACTCCGACGGCAGGTGGATCGTCGCGCGGATGATGGGCTCCTCGATGCGCTCGACGGTCTGCACCGGCGGCAGCTTCGCGGGGCTGTCGACCATCAGCGTCGTGCCCGCCGTCGTCAGCACGCGGTACGCGACGGTGGGCGCGGTGGTGATCAGCGTGAGGCCGAACTCGCGCTCGAGCCGCTCGCGCACGATCTCCATGTGCAGCAGGCCGAGGAAGCCGCAGCGGAAGCCGAAGCCGAGCGCGATCGAGCTCTCGGGCTCGTAGCTGAACGACGAGTCGTTGAGCTTGAGCTTCTCGACCGCGGTGCGCAGCGCTTCGTACTGTCCGGTGTCGGACGGATAGAGCCCGCTGAACACCATCGGCTTCACGGCCTTGAAGCCCGGCAGCGGCTCGGCGGCGCGGCGCTGCGTGTGCGTCACCGTGTCGCCGATCTTCGCGTCGGCGATCTCCTTGATCGACGCCATCAGCACGCCGACCTCGCCCGGGCCGAGCTCGTTCACGTCGCGCGGCCCCGGCGCGAGCACCGCGATGCGCGTGATGTCGTAGTCGCGCTCGGCCGCCATGAGCCGCACGCGCTCGCCCTTCTTGACGACGCCGTTCATGACGCGCACCAGCACCACCGCGCCGTGGTACGGATCGAACCACGAGTCGAAGATCAGCGCCTGCAGGGGTGCCGCCGCATCGCCCTTCGGCGGCGGGATGTCGGTGACGATGCGCTCGAGGATCTCGTCGATGCCGACGCCCTGCTTCGCGCTCGCGAGCACCGCGTTCGAAGCGTCGAGGCCGATCACGTCCTCGATCTGCTGGCACACGCGCTCGGGCTCGGCGGCCGGAAGATCGATCTTGTTCAGGACGGGGACGATCTCGAGGTTGTTGTCGAGTGCCAGGTAGACGTTGGCGAGCGTCTGCGCCTCGACGCCCTGCGCCGCGTCGACCACCAGGATCGCGCCCTCGCAGGCGGCGAGGCTGCGCGACACCTCGTAGGAGAAGTCGACGTGGCCCGGCGTGTCGATCAGGTTCAGGACGTAGTCGTTGCCGTCCTTCGCGCGATAGGCGAGCCGGACCGCGCGCGCCTTGATCGTGATGCCGCGCTCGCGCTCGAGCTCCATGTCGTCGAGCACCTGGTCCTGCATCTCCCGCGACGTCAGCAGGCCGGTTCGCTCGAGCAGGCGGTCCGCCAGAGTCGATTTGCCGTGGTCGATGTGGGCGATGATGGAGAAGTTACGGATGCGGGCGCTGTCCATCGGAAAAGCTCAGTCGTAGCAGACCCGCGACCACGTGCCCACGGGGATTGCGGCCGGAGGGGCCGGTTTCGGCGACCCGGCACGGGCCCGTGCCCGTCCTCGCCGGGCCGAGGCCAGCCGGGCCCGGAACGGCGCCGTCAGGCGCCCCGGGCCGCGCGGTCGCGGAAGAACGCCACCGTGCGGCCGATGCCATCCCCCAGCGCGACCTCGGGCTTCCAGCCGATGACCCGGCCGGCGAGCGCCGGCGAGATCACGCTCCGGCGCTGCTCGCCGGGCTTGCCCGGACCGTGCTGCTCGGGCGCGTCCACGCCGCAGGCGGCGCGGATGTGGCCGAAGAGCTCGTTCACGTCGGTCTCGATGCCCGTGCCGAAGTTCATCGGGCCGACGTAGTCGTGGCCGGCCAGCGCCACGTTGGCGCGCACGAGGTCGCCCACGAAGACGTAGTCGCGCGTCTGCTTGCCGTCGCCGTTGATCGTCGGCTGCTCGCCGCTCAGCAGCTTCAGCGTGAAGATCGCCACCACACCGGCCTCGCCGTGCGGGTCCTGGCGCGGGCCGTAGACGTTCGCGTAGCGCATCGCGACGTACTCGAGGCCGTACATCGAGCGGTAGCAGCTCAGGTAGAGCTCGCTGGCTCGCTTGCTGACGCCGTACGGGCTCACCGGCTCGAGCTTGTGCGTCTCGGGGGCCGGAAACTCGTCC